>NZ_JAHSSF010000010.1:0-2072 GCF_019891355.1 Nitratireductor rhodophyticola
GCTCGCGCCTCTACACCGCAAGGCGCTGACCGGAAGTTAACGTGACATCGCCGGGTTCCGGCTTTCATACCAAACGTCAACACTCTGCAGAATGTTGAACGCTGATTGGAAGCGAAAGCCGATCTGATGTGCTATTTGCGTGCCTAAAACATCTTTGGAAGACTGCAAACATACGGTATCTGAAACCATGATGAAAAAACCCGCCCTTCTGCGGCACGTACTAATCATAGGAACGTCCGTGCTGACGGGATACCTGCTGCTTGCTTCGCGTGCCGAGTGGTCGGAGATGCACCGCTACAACCGAGCGCTGGGGGATCTTTCACTGCTGCTCATCGTTGCTGCAATGGCGATTGGGCCGCTCGCACGCTTGTCGTCTACGCCCTTTTTACGAAAGCTTATGCCGTACCGACGCGAGCTCGGTATTTATGCGGTTCTGGCGGCGACGGTGCATACCATCATAATACTGATCGGCTGGGTCGAGCTTGATTTTGCACGGCTGTTCGGTTTTGAGTATCACCCCCAACTGCAACGCTACGTGATGCTTCAGCACGGGTTTGCGCTGGCCAATGTGGTTGGGATCGCGGCACTGCTCTACGGCTTTGTGCTTGCCGGTACGTCGAATAATTTCAGCCAAAGGGTACTTGGCACGTCCGTGTGGAAATACATCCAGCAGGGCGCTTATGTTCTGTGGTGGCTGGCAGTGCTGCACACGGCCTATTTCTTGTTCTTTCATTTTCTTGATTTCCACCGCCAAATGCCTGAGCCAAACTGGGCGCGATGGCCGTTCGTTGCCCTTGTGGCGTCAGTTATCGCTCTGCAAGGGGCCGCCGTTGTAGTCACATGGCGTTCGCAAACTTCCCGGCGGATCTACGGCGCACCCTCGCAACGGGAGTAGTCGCGATTTCATCAGACGCCCAGGGTCGGGACTTCTGGCGGCCTGAAACCGATCGGGTGGGCATGCGCAGAGGCGTAACGACCTAAAAAGCAACCAAGGCAGATCGAAATGCAGAAACACGATAAAAACCACGATGGGAACGACGGCTACCGTGAAGGCTCGATCAGCCTTGGCGGAGCTGTTGCCATGGGCACGGGCGTGATGATCGGTGCGGGCATCTTTGCCCTGACCGGACAAATCGCCCAGCTGGCTGGACCACTATTTCCACTCGCGTTCATCGCTGGTGCCATCGTGACCAGCTTCAGCGCTTACAGCTACATCAAGATGTCGAACGCCTGGCCCTCGGCAGGGGGCATCGCGATGATCCTTCAGAAATGCTATGGATCGGGGGCGGTCGCGGCGGGAGCGGCGCTCTTGATGGCGCTCAGCATGGTGATCGCGGAAAGCCTCGTCGCACGGACATTCGCCACTTATGTCTTGCGGCCTTTGGATATCACGGGCGGGCCACTTGTGCCCGTTCTGGCGGTTGCCGTGATCGTGTTCGCATTCTTGGTCAACATCGCAGGAAACCGCTCCGTCGGGCTATTCTCTCTAGTCATGGCGGCGATCAAGATCGGGGGCATCGCGCTGTTCGGTATCGCAGCACTCTGGTCAAGCGGGTTTCAGTTCGCCGCCGCGTCAGAAACGGCCGAGACCTTTGGAGTGACAGGCTTCATCGCGTCCGTTGCGCTGGCGATCCTTGCCTTCAAGGGCTTTACCACGATCACCAACAGCGGCGGCGAAATCACCGATCCCCACCGCAATGTGGGCCGCACTATCATGCTGTCCATCGCGATCTGCGTGGTGGTCTACCTGCTTGTGGCCTTTTGCGTGGGCGCGAGCCTGACAATCGACGAAATCATCGCCGCGCGCGACTATTCGCTGGCCCAGGCGGCTGAGCCCGCACTCGGGCAGGTCGGCTTTTACTTGACGGTCGTGTTGGCGGCCGTGGCCACAGCATCCGGCGTGCTGGCCAGCGTTTTCGCAGTGTCGCGGATGCTGACCATGCTGACGGAGATGAAAATGATCCCGCACAGCCATTTTGGCATGTCCGGGGCTGTCCAGCGGCATATGCTGGTCTATACAGTCGTTATCGCCTCGACGCTGGCCGTGCTCTTTGATTTGGGACGGATCGCAT
>NZ_JAHSSF010000011.1:0-1441 GCF_019891355.1 Nitratireductor rhodophyticola
ACTCGTCAGCGTGTAAGTAATCGTGTCCCCCGCCTGAACGCCAACACCATCGCCCACATCCGATGCCTTGGACGTGCTGAGTTCCACCAGCGGGTTGCTCGTCGTACAGGGACTGCAATCCCCCACATCTGCAGTGACAGCATTCGACACAGAGCCGGAAGCACTGTCCGAGACCGTCGCCGTGTAGGAGACGCTGTAGGTACCCGCCGCAGTCCCTGCAGGAAGCGTAAACGACAGGGTCGGCGCCCCACCCGTATCGGCAACAAACGCCCCGGGCACCGTCACGCTGCCGAAGTCGAGTCCCGCCCCCAGCACATCGGTCAGAATCAGGTCCTGTGTCGTCGTCCCGCCAGTCACCACGCTCGTCAGCGTGTAGGTAATCGTGTCCCCCGCCTGAACGCCAACACCATCGCCCACATCCGATACCTTGGACGTGCTGAGTTCCACCAGCGGATTGGCCGTCGCACAGGGACTGCAATCCCCCACATTTGCGGTGACGGCATTCGACACAGAGCCGGAAGCACTGTCCGAGACCGTCGCAGTATAGGACACGCTGTAGGTACCCGCCGATGTGCCGGCGGGAAGCGTGAAGGACAGGGTCGGCGCACCACCCGTATCAGGAACGAAGGAACCCGGCGCCGTCACACTGCCGAAGTCGAGCCCGGTTCCCAGCGTGTCGGTCAAAACCAGGTCCTGTGTCGTCGTCCCGCCTGTCACCACGGTCGTCAGCGTGTAGGTAATCGTATCGCCCGCCTGTGCGCCCACCCCATCGCCCACATCCGATGCCTTGGACGTGCTGAGTTCCACCAGCGGGTTCGCCGTGGCGCAGGGATTGCAGTCTCCCACATCCGCCGTCGCAGCGTTCAACACCTGTCCCGATGCAGCTTCGGATACGGTCGCCGTATAGGACACACTGTAGGTGCCGGCAGCCGTACCTGCAGGAAGCGTGAACGACAGGCTTGGCGCGCTACCGGTATCGGGAGTAAACGCACCCGGTGCCGTCACACTTCCAAAATCGAGCCCCGGGCCCAGCACATCGGTCAGGACCAGGTCCTGTGTCGTCGCCCCGGCGGCAACCACGGTCGTCAGTGTATAGGTCAGCGTATCTCCAACCTGAACACCCACCCCATCACCCACGTCTGATGCCTTCGACGTGCTGATCCCCACCAGCGGGTTGCTCGTCGCACAGGGATTGCAATCCCCAACATCTGCAGCGACGGCATTCGACACCGAGCCGGATGCACTGCCCGAGACCGTCGCCGTGTAGGACACGCTGTAGGTACCCGCCGCAGTCCCCGCAGGAAGCGTGAACGACAGGGTTGGCGCACCACCCGTATCAGGAACGAAGGAACCCGGGGCTGTCACGCTGCCAAAGTCCAGCCCGGTTCCCAGCGTGTCGGTCAAAACCAGGTCCTGTGTCGTCGTCCCGCCTGTCACCACA
>NZ_JAHSSF010000012.1:0-1330 GCF_019891355.1 Nitratireductor rhodophyticola
TGCGGGGACTGCGGCGGGTACCTACAGCGTGTCCTACACGGCGACGGTCTCGGACAGTGCGTCAGGGTCGGTATCGAACGCGGCCGAAGCTGACGTTGGGGACTGCAGTCCCTGTGCGACGAGCAACCCGCTGGTGGAGCTCAGCACCTCCAAGGCGTCCGACGTGGGCAGTGGCGTGGGGGTTCAGGCGGGAGATACGATTACTTACACGCTGACGACCGTGGTGACAGGCGGGACGACGACACAGGACCTGGTTTTGACCGACACGCTGGGAACCGGGCTCGACTTTGGCAGTGTGACGGCGCCGGGTTCCTTCGTTCCTGATACGGGTGGCGCGCCGACCCTGTCGTTCACGCTTCCCGCGGGGACTGTGGCAGGAACGTATAGCGTTTCCTACACGGCGACAGTCTCGGACAGTGCTTCCGGCTCAGTGTCGAATGCCGTCACCGCAGATGTAGGAGACTGCAATCCCTGTGCGACGAGCAATCCGCTGGTGGAACTCAGTACGTCGAAGGCGTCCGACGTGGGCGATGGTGTTGGCGTTCAGGCGGGTGACACGATCACCTACACGCTGACGAGCGTGGTGACAGGCGGGACGACGACGCAGGACCTGGTGCTGACCGATGTGCTGGGGGCAGGACTCGACTTCGGCAATGTGACGGCGCCCGGTGCGTTTACGGCCGACACGGGTGGCGCGCCGACCCTGTCGTTCACGCTTCCTGCGGGGACTGCGGCGGGTACCTACAGCGTGTCCTACACGGCGACGGTCTCGGACAGTGCTTCCGGCTCTGTGTCGAATGCCGTCACTGCTGACGTTGGGGATTGCAGTCCCTGCGCCACGGCGAACCCGCTGGTGCTGCTCAGCACCTCAAAGGCATCGGATGTGGGGGATGGTGTTGGCGTTCAGGCGGGCGATACGATTACTTACACGCTGACGAGCGTTGTTACTGGCGGGACGACGACACAGGACCTGGTTCTGACCGATGTGCTGGGGGCGGGGCTGGACTTCGGCAGTGTGACGGCCCCGGGTTCCTTCGTTCCTGATACGGGTGGTGCGCCGACTCTGTCGTTCACGCTTCCCGCCGGCACATCGGCGGGTACCTACAGCGTGTCCTACACGGCGACAGTCTCGGACGGCGCATCGGGCTCTGTGTCGAATGCCGTCACTGCAGATGTGGGGAACTGCAATCCCTGTACAACGAGCAACCCGCTCGTGGAACTCAGCACCTCGAAGGCGTCCGACGTGGGCGATGGTGTTGGCGTTCAGGCGGATGACACGATTACTTACACGCTCACGAGCGTGGTCACCGGAGGGACGACGACACAGGAC
>NZ_JAHSSF010000013.1:0-1173 GCF_019891355.1 Nitratireductor rhodophyticola
CGCTCTCGGCATTCGCACTCATCGCCTGCGTGCCATGGCCGAATGGAACGCTGTAACCATCGGCACCTGATCGAGCCGCCGCAGGGCCCGGTGCGTCCATGCTCAGGTTTATGTGACATCGCCAGCTCAAGAACTGGCGGCGCGTTGCGACCCGCTATGACAAGACCAAAGAATCCTACCTCGGCTTCGTCACCCTCGCAGCAGTCAAACTATGGATACCCTTTGTCCACGAGCGCTAGAAGCGAAAGGGATAGCTAGTCCACTCCTTTCGCTCTTCCGGGAATGGAATTAGGCAAGCTTCGCTGCGATTTTCGCAACATGTGCGCCCTGGAATTTGGCGGCTTCCACCTCAACTTCTGACGGCATGCGAGAACCATCAGCGTCAGTGATTGTGGAAGCTCCGTAAGGTGAACCACCCTTGACCTCGTCAACGCCCATTTGACCTTGGAACGCGTAGGGTAGGCCCACAACTGCCATACCGTGGTGGAGCAGTGTTGGGATGAAGCCGAGTATGGTGGATTCTTGGCCACCATGCTGCGTCGCCGAAGAAGTGAAGACGGAACCAACCTTACCAACGAGCTTGCCCTGCGCCCATAGGCTACCGGTCTGATCCCAAAAATTGCGCATCTGGGAAGCGACGGTTCCGAACCGCGTTCCCGCGCCAACGATAATGGCGTCATACTCGGTAAGTTCGTCGACACTTGCGATTGGTGCCTGCTGATCGAGTTTGAAGTTGGATGCCTTCGCGACGTTTTCAGGAACAAGTTCTGGGACCCTTTTGACGACAGCTTCAACACCTGCTGAACGAATGCCTTCAGCGACAGCGTTTGCCATCGTTTCGATGTGGCCGTATGCGGAATAATACAGAACTAGAACTTTAGGCATTTGATCTCCGTGTCAAAAATTCATCCTACGGTGAAGTGCATACAGGATACTGTAACAACTGCTAGTCATCCATATGTTGACACACCGTTCAATCTTTCTCCAAGGCCTCTCAAGGGTATTGCCGGGATTGCCAAGTTGATTACGGCTTTGCGTGGGGATAGGCGATCATTATGAGAACTCCACCAACAATGCCGCGCCTGAAGGGCTTTCGTTTTCCTCGCGAGATCATCTCCTACGCCGTCTGGGCTTACCATCGGTTTGCACTCAGCACGGCCGATGTCGAGGATC
>NZ_JAHSSF010000014.1:0-820 GCF_019891355.1 Nitratireductor rhodophyticola
GGTTGTGTTGCAACGTTTTGAATACCGTTTTTGTGGCAAGGAGAGCTTCTGATCTTTCGGAGGATTGAATGTTCAAGGGCCGCCAGTTTGACCAGTCAGTCATCCTGCTTTGCGTGCGCTGGTACCTGGCCTACAGTCTGAGCCTGCGGGACCTGGAAGAAATGATGGCCGAGCGAGGCATTGCCGTTGACCACACGACCATTCACCGCTGGACCGTCCGCTACGCACCGCTATTGCTGGAGCGTTTCAACCGACGGAAGCGGAACGTGACCGGCAGATGGCATATCGACGAGACTTACATCAAGGTCCGCGGCCAGTGGATGTACCTATACCGCGCCATCGACAGTGTCGGCGACACGGTCGAATTCTGGTTCAGCGAGCAGCGTGACCTGCCGTCGGCCAAACGGTTCTTCACAAAGGCGCTGAATCGGCATGGCCGGCCAGGCTGCGTCGTTATTGATGGTAGCCAGACCAACCACGAGGCTATCGTTTCCTGTGACACCACAAATCGCTTGCAGGATCGTTCTCGGCGCCGGCTGAAGCCGATCGAAATCCGCAAGAGTAAGTATCTGAATAATCGGATTGAACAGGATCATCGGCGCATCAAGCGCCGCGTCCGGCCAATGCTTGGCTTCAAATCACAGGCATCAGCCGCGATCATCCTGTCCGGCATCGAGATGGTTCACATGATGCGCAAGCGACAGGCGAGATACGCCTTCAATCCGAATCCGTCCCTAGCCGAACAGTTCGCAATTCTTGCCGCATAATTGGCCTCGGACCGGCCCCCTTTGCGCTTCAAATCAGCCGTTGCAACAAAACC
>NZ_JAHSSF010000015.1:0-689 GCF_019891355.1 Nitratireductor rhodophyticola
CTGGTGCTGAGCGACGTGCTGGGAACCGGGCTCGACTTCGGCAGTGTAACAGCCCCGGGTTCCTTCGTTCCTGATACGGGTGGTGCGCCGACCCTGTCCTTCACGCTTCCCGCCGGCACATCGGCGGGTACCTACAGCGTGTCCTACACCGCGACGGTCTCGGACAGTGCGTCAGGGTCGGTATCGAACGCGGCCGAAGCTGACGTTGGGGATTGCAATCCCTGTGCGACGGCCAATCCGCTGGTGGAGCTCAGCACCTCCAAGGCGTCCGACGTGGGTAACGGCGTGGGGGTTCAGACGGGGGACACGATTACCTACACGCTGACGAGCGTGGTCACCGGAGGAACGACGACGCAGGACCTGGTTCTGACCGACACGCTGGGGACGGGGCTCGACTTCGGCAGCGTGACAGCGGCCGGTGCGTTTGTTGCCGACACGGGAGGTGCGCCGACCCTGTCGTTCACGCTTCCCGCCGGCACATCGGCGGGTACCTACAGCGTGTCCTACACGGCGACGGTCTCGGACAGTGCGTCAGGGTCGGTATCGAATGCTGTCACTGCAGATGTGGGGGATTGCGGTCCCTGTGCGACGAGCAACCCGCTGGTGGAACTCAGCACGTCGAAGGCGTCCGACGTGGGCAACGGCGTGGGGGTTCAGGCGGGAGATACGATTACTTACACGCTGACGAG
>NZ_JAHSSF010000016.1:0-489 GCF_019891355.1 Nitratireductor rhodophyticola
GAGCGTTGTGAGCGGGGCGGGACGAAAAGGTTGCGAAAGGCGGAGAAGATCGAGATGAAATGCTGTAGGCTCCCCGGCGATCGGAACCCCTGCATTGAGCGTTCTCGTTTTCGCAGCGGCACGTGCGAATTCTCCGCACGGTTGTTCAAGCCCTTGTGCGAGCGGTGCTCGATCTGCGGCATCACCTGCCGCTTGGCTGTTCCGTAGGAGCGGAGCTTGTCGGTGATCATGCGCTTCGGTGCGAGCCCCTGCTTCTTCAGCAACCGCGTCAGCAAGCGCTTGGCGGCCTTGGTGTTGCGCCGGGTCTGGACGATCTCATCGAGCACATAGCCATCCTGGTCGACGGCACGCCACAGCCAATGTTTCTTACCGGCGATCGTGATGGCGACCTCGTCGAGGTACCAGATATCATTGCGATCCGGCTGCTTGCGGCGCAGGCGCCCAGTATAGTCCGGCCCGAACTTCCGGCCCCAGCGGCGGATCGTCTCG
>NZ_JAHSSF010000017.1:0-266 GCF_019891355.1 Nitratireductor rhodophyticola
CCCGGCCTCCGCTTCGCGTCTCACCGGGCCGGTTGCTTGGGGGCGCTGCCCCCTGGCGCGGCACAAGGGCGGCCGGGCGGTATCCCCAGCCTTCCGTGCGGATACATGCTTCGCATCTTCGTCATGAGGTCGATCCGCTTGTGCAGGCCGGGTGATCCCCCTCCGCCCGTCCGCCCTTGCACCTTGCACCCCCCGGTCTCGCCGACGGGCAGGGTTGCAGCGCAGCGCTGCGCTCCAACCCAAGCCCATGAAAGGAAAGACCATGA
>NZ_JAHSSF010000018.1:0-220 GCF_019891355.1 Nitratireductor rhodophyticola
GCTCGTCAGCGTGTAAGTAATCGTGTCCCCCGCCTGAACGCCAACACCATCCCCCACATCCGATGCCTTGGACGTGCTGAGTTCCACCAGCGGGTTGCTCGTCGCACAGGGACTGCAATCCCCCACATCTGCAGTGACAGCATTCGACACAGAGCCGGAAGCACTGTCCGAGACCACCGCCGTGTAGGAGACGCTATACGTTCCTGCCGATGTCCCAGCG
>NZ_JAHSSF010000002.1:0-1135733 GCF_019891355.1 Nitratireductor rhodophyticola
ATCAGCATAACAAAAACCTCAGCAAACTCAATGAGTTGCTGGGGTTTTGTTGTGCCTGAAACAAGCGTGCAAGCCGCTATATTGACCTGCCCCTCTGAGATGTTCCCGATTTTGGGTTAGCCTGTTCCTCAACGAAGGAGCAGGTCAACGGTATATTCACCCAAACATCTCCCTTGTAGATACCTCACCGGAATATTCTGACAGGAACCCTGATTTTCTGAAAGACAGGACGTCTAGTTCTGACGCCCACTCCCGAGGTGATTTGCTCGGGCCAGCTATGAGATGAAGCCGCGGCGAAAGGTTTTCATCTCCAACGCATGCTTTGGTCCCGATCTGTGACACTCGAGGGGGCCATCACTATGCCAAAGCCGTTTTTGCCGACGGGTGAATTGCGCGCGTTCGACGTTCGCTGCAGTGCGCTTATAAGCCGATTACGGCTTTGCCTAGCGGCAGCGATGCTGGTTTTTGCCGGCTGTTTTCTAGTAGCGGGGAGCACCGACGCGCAGGCTCAGTCGCAGCCGGCATTTCCGGGTTGTACCGCCGATACTTATCTGGCGCAGTATTCCAACACCAGGCTGTTCAGCTTCGATACCTCGGTCAATCCGTTCATCGTCAACCCGATCGGGCCCGCCTCGGGGATGACGTATAACGCGATCGGCTTCAATCCTGCTGACAACTATATTTATGGGCTCCGGGGGACCAACCTTCTCAGGATCGGGAGTGACGGCAGTGTACAGGATTTGGGTCCGATTTCCGGACTCCCTTCAGGCTCGATCGCCGGTGAGTTTGGTCCCGGCGGAGCGTATTACGTCGCGCAGGCTTGGCGGATATACAGGATCAACGTCAATACAAGGACGGCAACATACAAGACGCTGAGCCAGCGTGTCGTCGCACACGATCTTGCCTGGCATAATGGGCTTCTTTACACCGCAGCAAACAACAACGGTCCCCTACGCTCCATAGACCCCAACACCGGCACTGTGACCGATATCGGGAATACAGGCGTTTCCAACAGTGGCTTTGGCGGCATGTTCGGGGCACCGAATGGCGTTTTCGGTGCCAGTAATGACGGCGGGTTTTATCAGTTCAATCTGAACACTGGTAAAGCCACGCTCATCTCCGATCTTCAAGGCTCCGGCAACAATGACGGCGCCAAGTGCCCCACGGCTCCATTTGCATATGCTGCCGATCTTGAAATCACCAAGGACAATGGGCGGACAGTCTACACGTCGGGGGACACCGTCTACACAATTACGGTGAACAACAAGGGCCCCTTCGGCGTGCAGGATGCGGTTGTACGAGATCCGTTGCCAACGGGGATCACTGTTGCGAACTGGACCTGTACAGCGACTGGCGGTGCGACCTGCGGTTCATCGTCGGGAACCGCGGCAAATGGCAATGCCATCGATGACGCCCTGATCAGCATTCCGTCGGGCGACAGCGTTGTGTTTTCCCTGACCCTCAACGTGCCCGACTCGCATAGAGGCGCTCTGACCAACACCGTCACTGTCACCAGCCCCTCAGCTTCCCCGGATCCTGACCTGAGCAATAACACAGCCTCCGATACGGACATTTCCCGTCCAGTTCTGACGCTCGAAAAGAATGTGGTGAACGATGACGGCGGGACGCTGACCGCTTCGGATTTCACCCTCAGTGCAAGCGGTCCCTCAAACATTTCCGGCCCAAGCGGTGATGCAGCGGTGACGGATGCGCCCGTCACCGCCGGGACCTACACGCTCGGTGAAGTGGCCGTGTCGGGTTATTCGCCCGGCGATTACAGCTGTGTGGTCAACGGCGGCTCTCCGATTTCGGGCAATACGATAACGCTCGCCGATGGCGACACGGCAGTCTGCACCATCACCAATGACGATGATCCGGCATCGCTCACGCTGCGCAAGACCGTGGTGAACAATGACGGCGGAACGAGCGGGGTCGGGGATTTCACCCTGACGGCTTCGGGCCCCACCAGCATTTCGGGAGCCACCGGCGATCTATCCGTCACAGCCGCACCCGTTGCCGCTGGCAGCTACACGCTCGGCGAGGTTCCGGTCGCCGGGTATTCGGCAGGAACCTATCGCTGCTCGACCAATGGTGGGGCCACGACTGTAAGCAACAGCCTGACCCTCTCCAACGGGGACAGTGCAGTCTGCACCATTACCAATGATGATATCCCTCCGTCGGTGACGATTGCCAAGGCGCTGGTTGGAGAATCCGGTTCCGTACCAAACACCCCTGAAACGGGCGAGACGTTGATCTATGAGATCACGCTCACCAACACCGGCGGCACGGCCTCCAATTATGAAGTTGTCGATATTCTCGACAGCAAGGTCACGTTTTCGTCCGCGGACAATGGCGGCACGCCTTCCGGCAATGAGGTTCGCTGGACGGGATTAACGGTGCCGGCACAGGATGCCGGCACACCCGGCGAACTGGTCTTGACGGTGAGTGTTGTCGTGAATGCGCTCTCGCCCGGCGATGAGGTTGCCAATATTGCAAAGCGTCCGGGCGATCCGGACCCTGCCTGTCCTTCATCGCAATGCGTTGTCATCCCACCGCCGCCCCATATCGAAATCGAAAAAAATCTGACTGGCGAAAGCGGAGGCACGTTGGCCGGCACTGCCGAACCGGGAGAGCGGCTTACCTATGAGATTCTTCTCACCAATCTGGGTAGTGCCACCTCGACCTATGCATTGCGCGATCGCCTCGATGAGAACATGACCTATGTCAGTTCCACCCCGGCAGGCGCTTTTACAGGCGGCGCCCCCAATGGCGGGCAGGTCGACTGGACCAATCTGACCGTTCCTGGCGCCAGCGGTGGCACCCCAGGCACGCTTTCGTTGCAGGTGGTGGTCGATGTTGTCGATCCACTGCCGGCGGGCGTTAACCGCCTCACCAATATCGCCTTCGAGCCCGGCAAGCCGGAGCCAACTTGCCCATCGCCTCAATGTGCTACCGTACCTACGGCAGGCAATGTTTCCATCGTCAAGGCGCTCACGAACGAAAGCGGCGCGGAACTGAATGTTGCCGAACCCGGCGAACAGCTTACCTACGAGATCACGCTCACGAACACAGGTGGGGTCGCCAATAATTTCTCCGTCGATGATGTGCTCAGCCCGCACACCAGTGTCGTCAGTGCCACACCCACTGGTTCACCGAGCGGCGGCAACTACACATGGTCCGGCCTGACGGTCCCTGCACACGACGGCACGAACCCTGGAGAGCTTGTCCTGTCCATCACGGTTGAAGTCGATGATCCGCTACCGGATGGCATCGTGTCTTTGACCAATATTGCCAAGGAGACAGGCACCGTTGATCCAGACTGTCCTTCCGATCAGTGCGTGACGTTGCCGGCAGCGCCGAAGGTTTCCATGCGCAAGGCCCTGACGGGTGAAAGCGGCAGTCTGCCGAATACCGCGGAAGCGGGCGAGCGACTCACCTACACGATCACCCTGACCAATCAGGGTGGCGAAGCGACCAATTTCGCGGTCGAAGACTACTTTGATCCAAACACGCTCTTCGTCAATGCAAGCAATGGCGGCCAGTTATCCGGCGATCATATTGCCTGGTCCGGTCTTACCGTTCCGGCACATGATGGTGCCAATCCCGGACAACTTGTTCTGACCGTGGATGTAGATGTGGCCGATCCGCTGCCAAGCGGTGTTCCCAGCGTTTCCAACATCATCAAGAAGCCCGGCGACCCCGATCCTGTCTGTCCATCCTTCCACTGCGCCGTGACACCCGCCGAGGGCTCTGTCACGATTTCCAAGGCACTCACTGGTGAAACCGGCACACAGGCCGGGGTGGCAGAGGCAGGTGAAACGCTCACCTACACCATAACGCTCACGAACAGCGGAGGAGAAGCGACCGGCTACTCCGTTCAGGACAGGCTCGATCCCAACACAACCTTTGTTTTCGCATCGCACGGTGGTGCCGACAACGGGACAACGATCGACTGGAGCGGCCTGACGGTTCCCGCTTATTCGGGAGGTACGCCAGGTACGCTTGTGCTGACTGCAGAGGTTCTGGTGGCCGACCCGTTGCCGGCCGGTGCTTCTCAGATCGCCAATATTGCGAAAACGCCGGGTGATCCGGACCCTGTCTGTCCCTCAGAACAATGTGTCGTCACCCCATTGGAGAACAAGGTGACGATCATCAAGGCGCTGGTCGCGGAGGACGGCGTCGCTGCCGGCCTGGCTGAACCTGGCGAAACGCTCACCTATGAAATCACTCTCTCAAATGACGGTGGCCTGGCAAGCAACTACGCGGTCCAGGACGTGCTCGATCCTAACACTGTCTTCGTTTCGGCCACCCATGGCGGCGTCGACAACACGACATCCATCGACTGGAGCGGTCTCACCGTTCCTGCCCATGACGGTTCGAGCCCGGGAACGCTCGTTCTCACGGCGGAAGTTCGTGTTGCCAACCCGCTGCCGGCGGGCGTGACCGAACTCAGGAACATCGCCAAGGAACCGGGCTCACCGGATCCCGCCTGTCCCTCAAGCCAGTGCGTTGTAACGACGGCACAGGATGCCCGGCTCGTACTGTCCAAGACTGGGATATATGAGGACACCGATGGCGACGGTGTTGCCAGTGTCGGTGACCTGATCCGCTATACCTTCACCGTTCGCAATGACGGCAATGTCGAACTTCAGGATGTTGTCCCGGTCGACAATGGTCCGACATTTTCGGGCAGGGCGGGCGCTGGAACCCTGTCCGATTTCACGCCGCGACAGGCCATCCTGTCTCCGGGGGGCGAGCAGGTCTTTACCGCCACCTATTCCCTGACGGGGTCGGATATCGATCTGGCTGCCGGCGTGCACGATGCGGTGGAGAACAAGGCGGTTGCACGCGGTTATGCCAATGGCAATGTCGTGAGCGGTCAGCCGGTGGACTCCAATGAAAGCGCCTCCCTCCTGGCCTTGCCCGCAGCCACCAGCAATGTCTCGGTGGAGAAGATTGCGCTGCTGCACAGCATCCGTCGGGGCGAGCAAGCTCCGTTCGTGATCCGGCTGGCCAATCATTCCGGCTCGATGGTCACAGGCCTCACCGTAACCGACACACTTCCGTCGGGTTTTCGCTATGTCGCAGGTTCGGCGAGCATCAATGGCGCCAAGGTAACGCCCGTGGTGGGCGGCCACACGGTGCGCTTCGAGAACATCTCGCTTGCCGGCCACCAGACGGTTGAGTTCCGTCTGAGCATGCTGGCGCTCAGCTCAGCGGGGCCGGGCAAGCACACCAACTCTGCCTCGGTCACCGATGCCGGCGGGACGCGGCTTGCGCCGGTTGCAAAGGCCGTGGTCGAAATTCTGGTGGAGCCGGTGTTCGACTGCGGTGACGTCATCGGCAAGGTGTTCGACGACGTCAATCGCAATGGCTATCAGGATGAGGGCGAGCCGGGCCTGCCGGGCGTGCGGATCGCCACGGTCAAGGGCTGGCTTGTCACCACCGACCAGCATGGCCGTTTCCATGTCGCCTGCGCCATGCTGCCGGACCAGCGTATCGGCTCGAACTTCATCATGAAGCTCGACACCCGGACGCTGCCGACGGGCTATCGCTTGACGACGGAGAACCCGCGCGTGGTGCGGCTCACCGCCGGCAAGATGACGAAGCTCAACTTCGGGGCCTCGATCGGGCGCGTGGTGCGGCTCGACCTCAAGGATGAGGCGTTCGAACCGGGTGGGACTGACCTTGCACGGCAGTGGGCGCAAGGCGTGAACCGGCTGATCGGTGTGTTGCGCACGGAAGAATCAGTTCTGCGCCTCAGCTACATCGATGCAAACGCAGATCTGGAGCTGGCCAGGGCGCGGGTGAACGCGTTGCAAGCCCTGATCGAGCGCCACTGGCGCGCGGAAGGCGCAAACTATCGGCTTGAAATCGAGACGCGTGTGGAGGTGGGACAATGAGCGCTATCATTCGTTTGAAGCGGGTCTCCATGCGGCTCTTTGGCAACCGGACTCTCCTTCTCGCAGGAACGGCGCTGATCGGTGCTGCGGCTCTGCCGGCAATGGCCAGTGCCAATGACGGTCCAGGGGCCGGCACTCTGCCGATCGCAGAGAACACCGAACGTGAAACCACGGCTGACGAGGGCTCGATACCCTTCTCCATCAGTGTTGACGGCGAGACTGTCGAGCGTGAGCAGCGGCTGCCGGGTGCCAGTGCGTCGCCGTCGGTCACAGCTAAACCGGTCGACCGGCAACGTCGTGCGGATGTCGATCTTCAGGCTGTTGACATTCAGATCAAGTTTGACGGACTTGAGGCCGAGCCGTTGCTTAATGTGGCCACCGCATCGCGTCGCAGCCGGTTCCGGCCTGGAGAGACGGTGCGTTTTCGCGCTTCAAGCAATTATCCGGGCTTCATCGAGCGCGCCGAAATCCGCATTCGCACGCTGGATTCCGGGCGGGCGAAAACAAGGCCCCTTGCCGTGATACCCGTCAAGGCCAATGGTGAAGCACAATGGTCGATGCCGACGAGCGGCGATGAGGCCGATTTCAGCTACGTGCTCAGGGTCTATGACAGCCGCGGACGTTCTGACGAGACGGAAGCGCTGCCATTGTCGCGCAGCGACAGGAATGTCAGGCTGAAAGCCGAGGCCACGGCACCCGGTTTCGGCGAGGACCGTACGGCCGTGCGCAACATTCCGGTGCGCGGTGGCGTGGTCACCGTCTATGGCCGGAATGTTCCGGCCGGTTATGGGGTCGAGGCGTTTGGCGAGGCAATCCCGGTCGATCCGAACCGGACGTTCGTCGTGAACCGCATTCTGCCGCCGGGCGATCATGATGTGAATGTCTCGTTGAATGGAGGAGGGAAGAGCGGCGGTCTACATTTCAACCGTGCGATCAACATTCCCGACAATGAGTGGTTTTATGTCGGCCTGGCGGATCTCACCATCGGCAAGCGCATGGGAGATGACGATATCGAAGCCGTGCGGCCTGGCGAATATGACAATGTCTATTCGAAGGGACGGCTGGCCTTCTACCTCAAGGGAAAGATCAAGGGCGAGTATCTGCTGACGGCGGCAGCCGACACCGGCGAAGACGACATAGAGAACATGTTCCGCGATCTAGATGGCAAGGATCCACGGCAGCTTTTACGACGGCTCGACCCGGACGATTACTACCCGGTCTATGGCGACGATTCGACCCTGGTGGAAGACGCGCCCACGAAGGGGAAATTCTATGTCAGGCTCGAGCGTGGCGACAGCCATGTCATGTGGGGCAACTACAAGACCAGCATTACCGGAACAGAGTTTTTGAGGGCCGAGCGCGGGCTCTATGGCGCCAATGCGGTCTACCGCTCGGAAGACAGCACCACCTTCGGAGAACGGCGCACCGAGGTGACGCTCTATGCTGCCCAGCCCAACACGCTGCCGCAGCGGGAGGCCTTTCTCGCCACCGGCGGCTCGGCCTATTTCCTGAAACGCCAGGACATTGTCGAGGGCTCAGAAACGGTCACCGTCGAAATTCGCGATGCGGTTACCGGCCGCATCGTCGAGCGCCGCGCGCTGCAGTTCGGACAGGATTACCGCATTGATTACATGCAGGGCGTCATCATCCTGCATCGGCCGCTCTCCTCCTCCACGGGAACCGATGCTCCGGTTCGAAACGGGGCGCTCGGCGGCAACAAGGTCTATCTGACAGCGCAATATGAGTTCGAGCCGGTGGCCGGGGATGTGGACGGCTATGTCTATGGCGGTCGCGCCCAGCACTGGGTGAACGACAGGGTTCGTGTCGGCGTGACCGGGATGAATGAAACGACCGGGCTTGCCGATCAGCAGGCGCTCGGCGCGGACATCGAGCTGCGTCATTCAGAAACCACCTTTCTTGAAGCGGAAATGGCGCATTCCAAAGGTCCCGGCTTTGGCTCTTCACGCTCGACGGATGGTGGACTGACCTCCAGTGATTTCGGCACGGCAGGCAGCCGTGATCGCTCGGCCATGGCCTGGCGGGTGCGCGGTCAGGTCGATCTGGAAGACATCGAAAGCGCCGGCATGAAGGGAACGCTCGGCGGCTACTACGAGGAAAAGCAGGCCGGCTTCTCCACGCTTTACGACGAGGTGAATGTCGACAAGCGGATATGGGGTGCGCATGCCGATCTTACCTTGAACGACCGGGTTGGGCTGAAGCTCGCCTATGACGATTTCCGCGACGATGATGGCCAGATCAAGCGCGACGGCACGTCCTCGATTGCCTGGCAGGTGGATGAATACTGGAAGGTCTCCTTCGGTGTTTCCTACACCGAGCTCATGTCGCCACGCGCCATTTCGGCAGGCAAAAGCGGCTATAATGGCTCCCGTCTCGATGCCGGTATCCGCGTTGACCATCGCTTTGACGACGATCATCTTGTTTATGTGTTCGGGCAGGCGACGCTGGAGCGCTCAGGCGACATTGACCGCAACGACCGCATCGGTATCGGTGCGGAGGTTCAGCTGACGGAAACGGTCGGTGCTGCCGCAGAGCTCTCCTACGGCACCCACGGGCTCGGCGCTCTCGCCGCCCTCAACTACGACCCCAATGACGATGAGCACTACTATATCGGCTACAGGCTCGATCCTGACCGTGCCTTCGATCTCAATCGCAGTCATGATCTTGTCGGTTCCGACAGGGGAGCCATCGTGGCCGGCATGCGCCGGCGCATGGACGACATGGCCTCGGCCTATGCCGAAAGCAGCTACGACATGTTTGGCAAACGTCGCGCGCTCACCCAGACCTATGGCGTGATTTACACGCCCGACGACGTGTGGACGGTGGATGCCGGGTTCGAGGCTGGCCGGGTGCGCGACGACACGATCGACCCGGGGACCGGCCTTCAGCGTTCCGACTTTGACCGTTACGCGCCATCACTGGCCGTGGCCTACAAGGATGAAGAAGCTGGCATCACCGCGCGGGTCCGTGGCGAGGTTCGCATCGAGGATTCCGACGATGGCACACGCGACCAGAATACATATCTGTTCGCTGCGGGCGTTTCCTGGAAGACCAGTGAGAACTGGCGCCTGATGGCCAATATCGACGCGGTCCTTTCCGACACACGCTCGACGGTGACTTCGTTCAAGGATACCGACTATGTGGAGGCGTCGCTGGGCTACGCCTATCGACCGGTCGATCATGACCGGCTCAACGCGCTGTTCAAATACACCTGGCTCTACGACATGCCCGGCAACAACCAGCTTGTCAGCGGCGCTACGGGCGATGCCTATGCGCCAGCCCAGCGCAGCCACATTCTGTCTGCCGACGTGACCTATGACCTGGTGCCCTGGCTATCCATCGGCGGCAAATACGGCTTCCGATATGGCGAGGTGAAATACCGCACTGCAAGCGGTTCGGGCACGGGTTTCGAGCAGAACTGGCAGCGCTCTTCGGCGCATCTTGGCATCCTGCGGGCTGATCTGCACGTGATCAGGAAATGGGATCTTCTGCTTGAGGGCAGGGTGTTGCACATGCCCGAGGCCGACACCACCGACTTCGGTGCGCTGACGGCACTCTACCGCCATGTCGGAAACAACTTCAAAGTGGGTGTGGGTTACAATTTCGGGCGTTTCTCCGACGACCTGAGAGACCTTACGCTCGACGATCAGGGCGTGTTTTTGAACGTGGTCGGCAAGTTCTGAGTAGAGGATCGCTAAGATACCGTGATGCTCTTTCCATGAATATGGCTCGCCATGTTGGCTTGGTGGAGTCCTGGAGGAATGTTTCAACCTGTGGCTGGTCGCATCCCGATCACCCCTGCGGATAGGTTCGCTTCAGGCGACGTTTGAGGAATCGCAGGGCCATCTTGTCATGAAGAAACGGACCCGGGCTCCCAGCTTTGAAGCAGGCGTGACTTGAATATACGTGACAATCTCCTAGTCGAGCACAGTCGTTCGACAGTGTCTAGCAGACGTTCCGATACCCTCTTTTCCTTCATTCCGGATTTGCAGCAACGCAAGCGGGTTGCGACGCCAAACGGGGGTGTCACCCATTCCGTTCGGGAAGCGGGCGAACTGTCGATAACCGCCGAAAGCCACTATATTACAGTCTTCCTTCGTCCTGTCGCCGAGGTGTGTACAACCGTCGGGAGTGACCGCCTCGAAGAAATTAACGTGCCTGTCGGAGCGGTCGGGGTGGCCCCAGCGGGGAGTAATGGAAGGACGATCTGGCCGGGTCCCCGAGAGACCGTTGCCGTTGTCATCCCACCGGAAAGATTGGCAGAACTCGCCGAACAAGAGTGCCGGGGCGGCATCACGGACATAAGGTTCACACCCGCTGTATCATCGGACCGATGGGCCTTGCAGGTGGCTCAGATATTCCGGGATGAGCTGATCAGCGGGAGCAGCGTCAACGAACTTTATGTTGACTCGTTGATCACGGTGTTCGGCATACATTTGCTGCGTAAATATGGGAATGCTGAACCCGCCAGAGGCCAGGGAGGAGGGAGGCTCTCGAGCCGAAACGAAGTCAGGATCCGGGAATTCCTGTCGGAGAACTTCAGGCAGAAGTTGAGCGTTGCCGATCTGGCAGGTGAATGCGGCCTGTCACAAGGCCATTTTATTGTTGCCTTCACAAATACGTTTGGTGAGCGTCCACACCAGTATCTGATCAAGCGCAGACTTGATCATGCTCAGCGCCTGCTTCGGGAGAGCGACATGCCGATAGCGGAGATTGCTTTACTCTGCGGTTTCTCCAGCCAAAGCCATCTCACGGCGTCAATGAAGAAAGACCGAGGTATCACGCCGAGACAGGTGCGGTCAGGAGGTTGATCTGACGGTAGTGGGGCATTTCCTATCTGCATCACTTGGCTGTTTTGGTGTAGATTGGGTGAGTGAACTTACAGCTACTGTGAGTTATATATGCTTATTGAAAGGTCCTAACGCGCACATGCGACTGGGAGGGGACCGGCGGCTTCTGAAGAGCAAGGCCAAGAACGCAGACTTACGTGTTAGGGGGAGTGTGCTATCGGGGTGCACGCCTGCTCGGCACTGATTCCTCAGACCGGTGAATGTGGACCGCTTTTGGACGCTGGCCCACGAAGGTTGGACGGTTAATTCTGGGGCGCGAAGCAGTCGTTCTGCGTGGTTGCCAAATGTTTAGATCGCGGGATTAACAACTGCCAGACCCTGTGGTGCTGGTTAGCACTGTGGCTGCGACTTCAATTGAAAGCCATTGTTCATTGTCTAAGATCGCCTGATCCATGGCGGAGATCATTTCGTCATCAACATTTTGATGAACGAGGAAGTCACGTACTCGTGTCAATTGATCGTGCATCCATAGGACAAACTCGGCATCGTCGATGTCTTCGAGAGACAGATTTTTTGGTTTCTCGTCGGTCATGGAACATCCCCGCTATTCATATGCTTATACAAAGCATCGTAGCTCTGTTCGGTTACGACGGTTGCGTGCCCCCGCAACCAAACGACACAAAAAAACCCCAGCAAACTCAATGAGTTGCTGGGGTTTTGTTGTTTTTGATGCCTTTCCAAGGGCTTGCCGTTCCGTCCACGCCAGGATCTGATCCAGTTCGCCGTGAAGCGTCGCATCAATCTCGCCACGTCCTGGACCGGGAGTGAGCACGATCTTGTCGATCAGCAGCCGCAAAGCCTCAGCCGCTTCCTGTCGCTCGCCAGGTCAGCGAGAACCGTATCCACCAGTCAAGACGTGCCGACATCGAGACCGAGCGCAGAACCACGACCACCGGCGCGGCATTTGCCGATGTGTCCGCCGCCCGTGCAGGCGTGACCTCTGACGCCAACGGCAACGACTTGCCGCTCCGCTTTTTTCCACGCCGCAATTGCCAGCACCCTAGTTCGAGGTGCTGCCCCAGCCACCACCGTTGGCGGTCTGTACGATGATCTCATCGCCTGGACTAATTTCGACACCACTGGCAAAGGCATAGTCCTCCCGCCGACCACCGGCGCGGACCACTGAGAGCCCGTTGGTGCCTCCGCTTGCGCCCCCGTTCGATCCCCAAACCGGCACGCGGTTGCGGCTGTAGCCAGCCGAAAGCACAGTTCTGCCGCGTGGCCGGTAGCTTACCGACAAACCACGTCCGCCAGAATGCCTGCCCCCGCCCGTGTCGCTGTCATTCAGCTTCTTGTAACCGACATCGATGCCGTAGCGGGCCTCGCAGATCTCGACTGGGCAATTGTAGGTTTCGCCATGACTACAGGAATACATGGCATCCAACCCGTCGCGTTCTGCCGTTGCGCCCCAGCCGCCCATTTGGGGCTCCACCATGGTGAAGCGCCGCCCCGTGTCGGGGTGGTTGCCGGCAATCACCGTACCGCAAATCGATGCGAAATGCCCGGCAGGCAAACGCTCCGGCAAGGCCTTCGCCATGCAGCGCCACAGCATGTCATAGAGACGAATGCGGGTCTCGAAATAGTAGCCATGCGGCGCATCGCCCTCCGCATGGAAAATCGTTCCCGGCTCGGTGATCACCTCCAGAGGGCGGAAGGAGCCCGCATTGGCAAATAGGGTCGGGTCGGCCAAGGCTTTGAAGATCATCTGCGCGGAAATGATCGCCCCGTCACGGCTGGTGTTGTAGGGCGCAGCACGCTGAGCGGGATTCCCGCGCAGATCAACGAGAAACTGCTCGGGCGTGACCGTGATAGTGGCCTTCCAGACCGCGCCGTCATCCTGTTCTTCCTCGATGCTGTAGCTGCCCTCGGGAAGTGTAGACAGCCCGGAAAGTCCCCGCCGTTCTCCTTCCTTAAACAGATCGACCAGCGCCGCGCGGCAAGTGTCCAGCCCATAGCTTTCGACCAACTGGCGAATACGCGCTTCCGCCTTGCGGCTGGCGGCCACCTGCGCCCATAGGTCACCACGCACAAAGTCCGGCAGGCGTGAGTTGGCGGCGATGATCTCAAAGACTGATCGCACCTCTTCCCCGCCGTCAAACAGACGCACCGCCGGAAGGCGCAAACCCTCTTGATAGATCTCGGTGACATCCACGGCCATCGAGCCTGGCGTCTTGCCGCCGATATCATTCCAGTGAGCGATGGAGGCTGTCCATGCAAAAAGCTCTCCGTCCGCAAATACCGGTTGGGCGATCACCACATCATTGAGATGCGTCACGCCGCCGAAATAGGGATCATTGGTGACGAACATGTCGCCATCGCGGATATTCTCGAAGCCAGTCAGTTCGATGATGCGCTTCACCGCCTTGTCGAGCACCCCCACGAAGGTAGGAATGCCTGCTCCCGAACTCACCAACTCGCCACGGGCATCGGTGATGCCGGTGCCGACATCCAGAACCTCATAGATAATGGGGCTCATGGCCGTGCGCTGGAGGACAGCAAACATTTCGTCCGCTGCTGCCGTCAAGCTGGCCTGAATTACCGATGCGGTGATGGGGTCAATCTCCTCCCGTTCCATCACTTCAGACCTCCGCCACGTGAACATCGCGCGGAAGAGAGGACAGGATTTCCGGTCCGTGTGCGCGCAAAATGACGATCTCCTCAAGCCGGATGCCGAAACGGCCGGGCAGATAAATGCCGGGTTCGATGGAGAAGACCATGCCTTCTTCCAGAACCGTCTCCGAAGTAGCGGTGATGTAAGGCGGCTCATGGCCATCGATGCCAAGACCATGGCCGGTGCGGTGAACAAAATACTCGCCATAGCCCGCATCGGTGATCACCTTGCGCGCTGCCGCATCTACATCCTTCGCCTTCACACCGGGGCGGGCTGCCGCCATGGCCGCGCGGACGGCATTTTCAACGATGGTGTGGATCTGCCCATAGCCTTCGGGCGGGCGGCCCACCACGGCCATACGGGTGATATCGCTCGGAAAGCCCTGCTTGCGCGCACCGATATCGATGACAATTGCATCGCCTTCCTGAAGCTTGCGGTCACCCGTCTGATGATGCGGGAACGCGCCATTGGCCGCGCTGCCGACAATGGAGAACTGCGTGACGGCTCCCGCGGAGGCAAAGTACGCGCGGATGACACCCGCCAGTTCCTTCTCACTCATGCCGGGCTTGATGGCAGCAAAGGCTTTCTGCATCGCATCATCAGCGATGCCGGCATTCATTTTGATAAGGCTGTACTCATCCTCATCCTTGCGCATCCGCAGAGCGCCGACCGTTTCGGCCGTGAAGGCATGGCGGGGCTGGGGCAGTGCACCCAGAAGCAGAAGCGCAAAATCAGCGCGCATCGTTTCATCCAGCACCACAGATTTGGCATTCTTGGCGGAGATCGCAGAAAGCGCCGCCTCCATCGCCGTGTCCGGCCCTTCATCATCGCTCCAGCAATGGAAGGAGATATCGGTGTCCTCGCGCGTTCCCTCGGCGTTGAGCGCCGGCATCAGGAAGGTCTCGCCCGCCTGCGAAACCAGCAGCAGGCAGGGGCGTTCATCGGGATGCGGGTGAAAACCAAGCAGCCATTGCATGTGAGAGCCCGGCCCGAGCGCCACCAGATCGGTTTCGGTTTCCCGCATTCTAGCCCTGAGATTCTCAAGGCGCTTGGCGACATCGCTCATATGATTCTCTCCTGTGATTTTGGGTCAGGCGGCGCTTCGGGCCGGATCAGCGGCCTGCACCACAATCCTGTTTCCGAAGGCATCGCCTTCATCAAACCCGCCAATGCGGGCTATTTCGTCTTCGGGTGGTGCCTCGCAAGACCAGCGCCGGCTGGGCTTCCATCCGCATTGCTTTTTGAGGATCGCTGCATGTTCGGCACGTTTGAGCGCAGCGATGGAAGGATCGATCACCGGAACACCGAGGCGTTTTTCAAGATCTCGATAAAAACCCACCTCCATGGTGCAACCAAGAATAATGGCCTCGGCAAACTCCTCCTCGACCGCCTTTCGGCCTGCTTCCACAAGGCGCCGCTCGGTCTCTGAGTGGTCCAACTGAAACTCGGTCACGCCCAGTTCCACGTGATAGAAGCCTGAAAGTCGGTGACCATGACCGTGCTCACGCACTGTGGCACCCATCTGGTTCACCCATTTGCGCCGTCCGACGATCACACCGAACCGATTGGCGAGACTGGCCGCAATCTCGCATGAAGAGACACAAGGAGCGGTCACCACCATATCACCTGAAATCTCTCGGGCATCGTGCAGCGCTGTGTCGTAGAAACAACCGATCGCGAAGGCATCGAACCCTTCCCGCGCTGCCTGACGCGCGGCACGTATGATGCCGCGCGTGACCATCGCTTCGTAAGAACGGAATTCGATATGGCTGAAGCGGCCCTCGGTTTCCGGCATGGAGGTGATATGCACCTCCGTATCGGGCAATTTATGATCGAGCGCCATCTGGGCAAAAATCTCGTCATGCCCATGCGAAGCCGCAACCGGACTGAAATACATCACCTTTAACGGTTCCATCATCAGCTCCTCCTCCCCGAGGGGATTATCCCGCAAATCCGTAGATCTCCCGCGCCCGCTCCGCTGTCACATAGCCGTTGCGGATGTCGTCGCGGATGGCTTCAGGGTCGCGCGCCTTCGGGTCGCCGTAACCGCCGCCGGTACCGGTGCGGATGGAGATGACATCATCCTTGTTCACCGTCAGCCCCGATACGAAGGCATAGCTTTCAGTTGATCCATCGCGGCGCAGCACCTCCACATGGTTGGGTGATCCCTCCCGTCCCCCGTCCAGCGCCCAGGGCAGAACCTTGGCGCGGGTGTAGCCGGCGGTTAGAAATGAGCCATCGACGCGGATGCGGTAGTCAAGGCGAATGCCATGGCCGCCAGTCCATTGCCCCTCGCCGCCACCGGGGATGTTCAACTCCATGCGGTCAACGATCAGCCCGTTGCGCGCCTCCGAGATTTCGGCAGGGCAATTATAGGTCTCGCCATGGAAGCCGGAGAAGATGGCGCTGTTGCCATCCCGGCCTTTGCTGGCGCCCCAGCCGCCAATCTGCGGTTCGATGATCGTATAATGACGCCCTGTATCGGGATGGATGCCGCCGATGAAGGTGCCGCAAATGGATGAGAAATGCCCGGAAGCAAGACGATCCGGCGCATGCTGGGCAAGGCAGCGCCACAGGAGATCGTAAACGCGTACCTCCGTCTCGAAATAGAAGCCGATGGCCGAAGGTTCGCGCGCGTGGAACACCGAGCCCTCGCGCGTCAAAAGCCTGAGCGGGCGGAAGGAACCGTCGTTACAGGGCGAATAGGGATCGGTCAGCGATTTGAAGATCATCTGCGCACAGACCATCACGCCATCGCGGCTGGTGTTGGTCGGCCCATCGTCCTGATCGGGATTGTCGCGCAGATCCACCAGGAATTCCGTATCCGAGATGGTTATCTTCACATTGTAGATGCGCCCATCATCCTGCTCCTCGGACAACTCGAATGTGCCATGCGGCAGCTTGTTCAGTTCGCGCAGCGAAACCTTCTCACCGAAATCCATGAAGGCATCGACGGCTTTCTCAAAGATCTCGACACCGTATTTCTCGGCCGTTTCGCGCAGGCGCGTCTCGCCGATGCGCACCGAAGCGATGGCCGCCCACACATCGCCCTCCAGAAAGTCCGGCATGCGCGAGTTGGCCTTCATGATCTCAAAGACCGGCTTGATGGGCTTGCCTTTAGAGACAATCTTGATCGCCGGAAGACGAAGGCCCTCCTGATAGATTTCTGTCGCGTCTGCTGAAAGCGAACCCGGCGACTTGCCGCCAATATCGGAATTGTGGGCAATATTGGCAGTCCAGGCGATGATCCGGCCATCGGCGAAGACAGGCATCGCCACGACAATGTCGTTGAGATGGGTAACGCCGCCATAATAGGGGTCATTGGTGGTGAAGACGTCACCCGGCTCGATCTCGCCCGGCTTGTTGAATTTCTCGACGATCACCTGCACGGCCTTATCGAGCACCCCGATAAAGGCCGGGATGCCTGCGCCGGAGCTGGCAAGGCGACCCTTGGCATCCATGATGCCGGTGCCCATGTCGAGCACCTCATAGATGATCGAGCTCATCGCCGTCTTGCGCATCGCCGCAAACATCTCGTCGGCGGTCGCTTGTAGTGAGTTCTGGATGATCTCCAGCGTGATGGGGTCCGCGGTGCTGTTGCTCATGTCGCCTGCCTCATCCCTTCAGGTGAATATGGAGATTGCCATAGCCGTCCACCTCAACCCGGTTGCCCGGATGGATCACGGTGGTGGTTCCGGGGTCCTCAACGATGGCGGGGCCGGTAAATGTCATGCCGGATTCCAGCTTCGTGCCATCATAGATGCTGGCCTCGTGAACACCTTCCAGTGCGTAGTCCACGCTGCGCTGGCCCTTGAGCGCCAGCTTCGTATCCGCGCCAGTGGGTTCGCGCTTGGCCATGGTGAGCTTGCCCACTTCGGCGGAAGCGACCAGATGGATGCCCACCATCTCTACCGGCGCATCAAGCCGGTAGGTGTATTCACGCTCATAGGTTTCGTGGAAATCCACTTCGATGGCCGCCAGGCGCTCGTCAGTGATGGCACCTTCCTCTAGCAGTACTTCGGTCGTGTGCTCCTGATTCTGATAACGGAACTTGCCGTAACGCAGGAACTTCACCTTCCCGGCATCAACGCCTTCCCGCTCGAACTGGGCGCGGGCGCGCGCCTCGGTCTCGGCAAAGACAGTTTCCAGCCCGGCAGCAGCGCCCGGTTTCAAATCCGCCAGTCGGGTGACGAAGTAGTCACGGCGCAAATCGGACATCATCATGCCCCAGGCGGAGAACACGGCTGCCGCAGCCGGAACCACCACCTTCCTCACGCCCAGCTCGGCAGCCAGTGCCACTGCATGCATCGCGCCGCCGCCGCCAAAGGCGACCAGCGTGAAATCGCGCGGATCGTGGCCGCGATTGAGTGAGACCAGTTTCAGCGCGTTGACCATATTGTTGTTGGCGATGCGGATAATGCCACGCGCCGCCTCGGCTGCATCGACACCGAGTTTCTCGCCAACCGTGGTAATGGCCTCTTCCGTTGAGGCCATATCGGCCTCTACCTCGCCGCCGCAGAAATAATCGCGATTGATGCGGCCAAGCCAGAGATTGGCGTCGGTGGTGGTGGCGTTGGTGCCGCCGCGCCCATAGGCAGCCGGTCCCGGCGCTGCGCCAGCCGATTGCGGGCCCACATGCAATTTGCCGAAATCATCAACCCAGGCAATGGAGCCGCCGCCATTCCCGATCTCCACCAGATCAACCACCGGCACCATGATGGGATAGCCCGCCGTGGTGCGCTCACGCTCGATCCAGTAATCGGTCATGATCTTGACCTGACCATCCTCGATCAGCGAACACTTGGCGGTGGTGCCGCCAATATCGAGCGCTAGAACATTGGGCTCGCCGATCAGCTTGCCCAGTTCCGCAGCGCCCCAAAAGCCGGAGGCCGGGCCGGATTCCACCATGGTGATGGGAATTTGCGTGACCACATCAAGCGACTCCACACCGCAATTGGACTGCATGATGTAGAGGTTGCGGTCAAAGCCCTTGTCCTTCAGCCCGCCGGCAAGGCGCGACAGATAACGCTCTGCAATCGGCTGCACATAGGCTGACAGGACCGCTGTATTGGTACGCTCATATTCGCGCCATTCGCGGGTGATCTGGTGCGAGGCAACGGCGGAAACCTCCGGCCACAACTCTTTCACCTTGGCCAGAACCGCCTGTTCATGCTCGGGATTGGCATAGGAGTGCAGGAAGGAAATTGCGACGGCCTCCACCCCATCGGCCTTGAAATCATCAAGGATTGCCTGAAGCCCGGAAAGCTCCAGCGCGGCCATCTCCTCGCCCCGGTAGCTCATGCGCCCCGGCAATTCGCGGCGCAGATAGCGCGGCACGAAGGGTTCAGGCTTCTCATAATGGAGGTTGAAGAAGTCCGGGCGGTTGCCGCGGGCAATCTCCAGCGTATCGCGAAAACCCTCGGTGGTGATGAGCCCGACCTTCACGCCCTTGCGCTCGGTCAGCGCGTTGATAACCACCGTGGTGCCATGAGCGAGGAAATCCACCGATGAGGGGTCGAGCCCGGCTTTGTCCAGCACGTTGAGCACGCCCTGCTCAAAATTGGGCGGCGTGGTGTCGGACTTGGCCGTGATGATGCGGGCAACACCCTTTTCATCGGTCTCGAAGGCTACCAGATCTGTGAATGTGCCGCCGACATCTGTCGCGACGCGGATTGTCTTCTCGGCCATCAGGCCACCTCCTCCTGTTCAAACCGTTCCTGAAGCATGAAGCAGGCTGCTCCCGGCAGCTTCAGCGCTTCTGCCGCCTTCACCTTGTCAGCGGTGTAAAACCCGGCCTCATGCAGGCAGTTGATGCTGCCCACCACATTGCCTGCCAGCTCCACCGGAATGTTGATCACCGACTCGCAGCCCAGGGACTGGATCAGCTCATGGTCGTAAAAGACCTTGGCGATACCCTCGATGTCATTGGCCACAAAGATGCGCCGTTCCTGCAACACGTGGCGCGACCAGTCGGTCTGGTTCACTGGCTTGGTGCCCGATACGGGATAGGCGTCGGGCATGTTGGAATAAAATCGCGCAGAGACACCGGCTTCAAAATCGAAGCTCATGAGCGTGAACAGCTTTACATCAACCACCTGCTGCG
Organism: Nitratireductor rhodophyticola; assembly: GCF_019891355.1. Lineage (NCBI taxonomy): Bacteria > Pseudomonadati > Pseudomonadota > Alphaproteobacteria > Hyphomicrobiales > Phyllobacteriaceae > Nitratireductor > Nitratireductor rhodophyticola. The sequence goes on from NZ_JAHSSF010000002.1 coordinate 19,486, forward strand.
TGAGATGATAGAGTGCATCGAAGGTGGTGGCGGGCTGATTATCGGCAGCCGCCAGCGCCCGCTCAAAGAACGCGTAATCGGGCATTTTCGTCATGATGGTTCCTTTGTGAGGCTGTCTTTCAGCTCTTGTTCTTCGCGTGTGATGACCGGCACCGCGCCAATCAGCCCGCGCGTATAGGGGTGTTCGGGCCGGGTGAAGATGGCCTCCACCGTATCGAGTTCCACCATGCGGCCCTTCTCGAAGACGGCCACCCGGTCGGCAATGTTGCGCACCACGGCAAGGTCATGCGTGATGAAGAGATAGGTGAGTTTTCGCTTCTGCTTGAGTTCTGCAAGCAGCTTCAGGATGCGCGCCTGCACTAGAACATCGAGGGCAGAAGTGGGTTCATCCAGCACCACCAGATCGGACTGGCACGCCAGTGCCCGGGCAATTGCCACACGTTGCCGCTGCCCCCCGGAAAGGGCGGCCGGAGCCCGCGAGCGGAATTCTGCGGGAAGTCCCACCTCCTCTAGAAGCTCACCCGTGCGGTCCCAGCGGCGGGATTTTTCTCCGATGTCATGGACATCCAGCGGCAGGCGCAGCGATGCCCCGATGGAGCGCTTGGGATTAAGCGATGACAGCGGGTTCTGCTGCACAAGCTGGATGGCCCGGCGATGTTCCGCCAGGCGCCGCGCCGGCAACACCTCGCCGCGATAGGTCATGGTGCCCGTGGTGGGCGGATAGATGCCCAGCGTCATGTTGGCAATGGTGGATTTTCCCGAACCGGACTCGCCGACAATGGCAAGGCATTCGCCTTCCATGACATCGAAGGAGACATCTTCCACCGCGCGCACCTCGCGGTCGCCCACATGGAAGATTTTGGAGATGCCCATGAGAGAAAGAAGGGGAGTTGTCATTGCGCTTCTCCCGGTTCGCCGCAGCCTTCATGAATGATCAGCGGATCGAGGAAGCGCTCCGACGCTTCCTCGATATCCGGAATCCCACCGCCGGTGACACGCGGGATGGCGCGCATCAGAGCCTGCGTGTAGGGGTGCTGCGGATTGTCAAACAGATCTTCGGTGCGCGCCTGCTCGACAAGACGGCCTTTGTAGATGACATAGACACGGTCGGCGAATTCGCGCACCACTCCCAGATTGTGCGAGATGAACAGCACCGAGGTGCCATGACGGGTCACCACATCGCGCATCAGCTTCAGGGTCTGCGCCTGCACAGTCACATCGAGCGCCGTCCCCGGCTCATCGGCGATGAGCAGGGACGGTTCATTGGCCAGCGCCATGGCGATCATCACCCGCTGGTTCATGCCGCCGGAAAGCTGGAAGGGATAACTGGCGAGAACCCGCGCGGGCTCCGGGATCAGGACCTCATCCAGAAGCGCTGCAGCCCGTTCCATGGCGGCCTTTTCATCAATGCCCGGCGCGCCGCGCAGCAACACTTCGTGAAATTGCGCGCCGACCGTATAGACAGGATTGAGCGAGGAGGTTGGGTCCTGAAAGATCATGGACATGCGCGTGCCGCGCAGCGCATGACGTTCGGATGGCGACAGGCTTTCAAGGTCCTGCCCCTCAAATTGCAACAGCCCATCGACCCGCGTGCCGCGCGCCATCTGCAACAGGCCGATGATCAACCGCGCGGTGACCGATTTGCCGGAGCCGGATTCGCCCACCAGCGCCACCCGCTCGCCCTTGGCGATATGCAGCGATATGCCATGCAACACATCGATGATGCCCGTATAGGTGCGAAAGCTCAGATGCAGGTCGCGGATCAGAAGTGTTGGCGCACTCATTCGTCGACCCCCAGAATTTCACGCAACGCATCGCCGAGAAGGTTGAAACCGAACACTGCCACCAGAATGGCAAGACCGGGAAAGACCGTCAGCCACCAGGAATCCGGCAGATATTTCGCACCCTCTGCCACCATGGAACCAAGGTCCGGTGTCGGCGGCTGGACGCCAAGGCCAAGAAAGGAAAGCGAAGAGGCAATCAGGATGACGAAACCAAGATCGAGCGTCATTTTTGTGAGGATGGCCGGCACGCAATTGGGCAGAATTTCGCGGAACATGATGTGCAGGCGCGATGCCCCGATCACCTCGGCCGCCAGCACATAGCCTTCCTCGCGCTCCCCACGCGCCAGATTGTAAACAAGCCGCGTATACCAGGGCCACCACATGGCTGTGACCGCCAGCATGCCATTGAAGAGAGTCGGCTCCAGAAGCCCCATGATTGACATGGCCAGAACCAGGGGCGGAATGGACAAGAAGACATCGGTGATCCGCATCAGGATCGTTTCCGTCCACCCGCCGAGATAACCCGCCGCAAGGCCGATGGTTACTCCGATCGGCACGGCCACTGCCAGCACCACCACGCCGAGAATGAGCGAAACCCGGTAGGCATAGAGAATGCGGCTGAACAGATCGCGGCCCACAAGATCGGTGCCGAACAGATAGGGCCAGCCGGGGGCCTTGTTGAAATTGACGAAATCCACGACCGCGCCGCGATGCTCGGGGAATGGCGCGATGACATCGGCAAAGATCGCAGCCAGAACCACCAGCGTAATCAGGATGACGCCGAGCGCGGAAAGCGGATTGCGCAGAAGGATCGCGAGCGTGCGGTTCATGTGGACCTCTGCGACAGGCGAATGCGCGGATTGATGATGGCGATCAGAATATCCACGATGATGTTGACGATCAGAAACATGGCCGAGATGACCAGCACCGTTCCCACGATGGCATTGAGATCCTTGCGCAGGATCACCGCCACGCCGTAGCGCGACAGGCCCGGCCAGGCGAAAACCGCTTCCACCAGAAAGGCATTGCCCAGCATGGCCGCGAAATCGAGGCCGATTATGGTGAGCGAGGGGATGAGTGAGGGTCGGAACGCATAGCGTCGTGCGATCTTGCGTTCGGGAAAACCATAGGAGCGGGCCATCTCGATGAAGGGCCTGTCATAGGTCTCCACCATATTGGCGCGCGTCAACCGGGCTGCCTGCCCAATGCCGGAAAGCGCAAGCGCGAAGGCCGGCAACACCAGATGCGACAGAGCGTTCCCGAAAGCCGCGATGTTCCCCGCAGCCAGGGTGTCCACCAGCAGAAAACCGGTAAGAGGCGGGATCGCATAGCTGTCCGAGATGCGACCGGCGATGGGGAAGAGCGGCAGGAAATAGGCAAAGAGCAACATCAGAATCACGGCCCAGACGAAGCTCGGAGCCGAAACACCCAAGATGGAAACCACCCGCACCGTGCCGTCGATCCAGCTATCCCGATAGCGCGCCGACAAAATGCCGAGTGGCAGGCCGATCAGCACCATCATCGCCCCCGCCACCAGCACCAACTCCAGCGTCGCCGGCAGAAACTGCGCGATGTCGGCCGTCACCGGGCGGTTCGTGTAGAGCGAAATGCCCAGATCGCCCCGCGCCAGATCGGCAAGGAAATAGCCATATTGAAGCGGCAGCGGATCATCCAGATGCAGCTTCTCGCGCAGCACTTCCACCTGCTCGGGCGTCGCGCTGGGCCCCAGAGCGATACGCGCCGGATCCCCCGGAATAATCCGGGCGATGGTGAAGATCAGCATGGAAACCCCGATCAAAACGATCAAAGAGATCCCCAACCGCTTCAGAATGAGGCGGGTTACAGACGACATTGCGTCACCATGTGTTGAAAGGGCACCGGCCCGGCCTTTTGATCGGCCGAACCGGCTGCCGCAACCTCTATTGCCCGGTCATTTCCATGAGCCGGAAGCTGAAGCCCATACCATCGAGGCCGAATGCCTTGGCGGGGTCTTGCAGTGCGGGCACCTTGACCCGGTCGCTTGCCGCAAAGACCGACTGGCGGTCATAGGCATAGATCGTCGGCGCGATTTCCATCAGGCGGTCATTGAGCTGCGAATAAGCGGCCTCGCGCTCTTCAGGCGCTGCGGCCTTGCGTCCCTTGTCGAGTGCAGCATCCACCTGTTCATCATCCAGATATTCCGGCGATTGCCAGGTGCCGCGTACGGAAGAGTGATACATGGGGTAAAGCAGTGTATCGGGATCGCCCGTGACCGCATTGGCAAAGATCTGCGAGATATGCGGTGTCGTCTCCGGATTGGTCACCTGTTCAGTGAAAAGCGCCCACGGAATCTTACGGATCTCCGATTTGATGCCGATCTCGGCGAAATTGGCCTGCATCAGAAGGGCGAACCGCTCTTCAATCGGCACCTCGCCGATCCAGGAGATTTCCAGCGTGAATTCGGAAGGATCATATTTGCACTCGGCCAGATGCTGCTTGGCCGCCTCGACGTCGCGCTGCAATGTCTGGTCAGCCGGATTGGCACCGAACATGCCGGCTGGAATAGCACCGGTGGAAGGGCTGCCCTGCGCCACACCATCGGTGATCGCAACCATGGCAAGCCCCGTTGCATAATCATAGGTCTTGGCAAGCGCCAAGCGGCAATTGGCATCATCCAGTGGTGCCTTGGCGGTGTTCATCTTGATATAGAAGCCGCCGCCACCGGTCTCGGTGAAGAGCTGCGCCCCATTTGCTGCCAGCGCCTTCATCACTTCCGGCGGCAACCATTGCGAGGAAATGTCATGCTCGCCTTGTGCAATCAGCGTGCGCACCGTGGCTGCTTCAAGACCATAGCGCAGACGCACAGTATCGGGCGCGGCATCTGGAACGCCGAGGAAATAGTCGGCGTTCTTCTGCATTACGGTTTCTTCCTGCGGATTGTGCGAAGAAACCTTATACGCACCCGTTCCGGCGGAATTGGCGGAGAGGAAAGCCTGCCCCCAATCCTTCATCTCGCCTTCGCCGTCGCCAAGATTCTCCATCACCAGTTTCTTGTCGACGATGGGCAGACGCACAAGAGAGGCGATGAACGGTGAATAGGCTTCGGTCAGCTTGAAGCGGACCGTATGCTCATCAATGGCCTCCGCGCCCTCTACTTTCTCGAAGAGGAAGGACAGCCCCTGTCCCAGCGCCTTCATGCGCTCAAACGAGAACACCACATCTTCAGCAGTAAGCGGATTGCCGCTCTGGAAGGCAACATCGGAACGCAGCTTGAATACGAAATCCGTGCCGTCCATTTCCCAGCTCTCGGCTAGGTGCGGCGCATAACCCGGTCCGCCCTGAATGGGCAGCACAAGCGTGTCATAGACATTGAACATCAGGATCGAGTCCGCATAGTCGCTTGCCTTGCCTGGATCGAGTTCACCAACGGCAACCTCATCAAGACGGAGTACGGTTTCCGCCGCGGCCTCGACCGTATGCAGCGGCGAAAGTGCGGTCGCGGCAAGGAGCGCTGCGGCCAAGAACATGGAAGGCTTTCTCATTGTGTTTCCCCTTTATTATCTTGAATTTCAGCAGCGGGAGAATGAAGCCCGCGAAGCTCCGGCTCCTCACCGAACACATCCATCGTACCGACCCATAGAACCGCTGCCGGCTCGTCCGTGTGATTCCACGTGGCGTGAGTGCGTGTTGATTGAAAATGGATGGAGTCGTTCGCCTCCAGAATGCTTGGTTCACCCTCAAGCTCGACTGTGATCGCTCCCTTGAGAACAAACATCATCTCCTCGCCCTCATGGGCAATCGGCTCGCCCCGATGCCCCGGCGGCTCATGGATGATGACGCTCCGCAGCACATTGCCCGGAAAGGAAGACGAGACACGCTCATAGGTGAGCGAGTTTTCGCTGATGGCGTAGGTAGCCCGCTGGTCATGGCGTGAAAGCGCTGTGCTCGGGACCGGTTGCGAGAGAAAATTCCCTACTTCCACCTGAAGTACATGGGAAACCGCAACGAGCGAGGAGAGTGATGGTGTGGCGATGCCTCGCTCGATCTGGGAAATGAACCCGACTGACAGCCCGGCACCGTCGGCAACCTCTTTCAACGTCAGACCGAGCTCCCGGCGACGGCGGCGCAGCTTCTTTCCCAACTGCGTTGGACGAGCAGAAATCTCTGCCAAGGCTGCCGTCATACCCTCGTGCCCCTGTTTTAGTATTATTAAAATTTAAGCAGCACTAAAATTACCCGTCAACCCATGGAACGGAAATTTTTCTTGCTTGCTGACCAACCTGCATGAACTGCCATCTCGCCATCTGTTTGGCGCCGGTAGCTAGCGGACACGCATCGGGAGGCAGAGGGGCGAGCCAAGGTGTGTTCAGTTCTGTAGATCGCGTTCGCGACGCGCGAAGTGCATCGGCTCGCTTCAGATGATAGCAGACGAGTACTGAGCTGATACATTGACAGCCAGAACGCACGGCCGGTGCAGCCAATCGACCAGAGCAGGCCTATGTACCATAGTCCTCTCCTAGGCAGCTTTCGTGGATCGAGCGCACCGTTGCTCGCGAGGGATGGCCTTGGCGCGAACCTGCAGGTCGCTAAGACGGTGCTCGACAGGACCTTCCTGCCGCAGCGAGGCTCGGGTTGGCAGCAGGTCGAGCCAGCTGCAGCTATGGCAGATCGCGGCGAATGCTGTTCATAAGAGGTCATGCGTCGTCGGCCTCAGCGATGGTCGCTGCAGCCATCACGCCGACCACTAGGCACGACTTGAGTATACGTCACAAATTCCTGGTCGAGCACACCCGCCGGCAGCGTCTACAGAAGCTCGGATATCTGGCACGAAGAAAGCCGAAGGACTCCTTCCGCAGATTGTACCACCGACGTGCAGCGACACACGAAATATCCAGCTCGGAGCCTGACGACGCCAATACTGATGTAGAGCCTTCTCTATCCGCCCAAATCCCGGTCCGGGCTGCGACGTGGTCCGCATGCACGCCTATTGAAGTTCATGCGATGATTGGACCAGCTCCTCGATGTCTTCGGCACAACGATCATCATTCCCCTGTTGCGACTCGACAATGATGCAATTTCTCGATGGCGCGCGGCTGTTGTGGATTGAGGGAGAGCCGCCCCATACCGGCCACGCCAAAGCGGTGGATGAAGAAGGAATCGAGGTCCAAGTCCCAAATCTTGCGATCTCTCAGCGAGAGAACCCATCCTTTTCCTGCGGTCACCGGAGATTTTCCGAAGGCCGTCCCAAAACTGTCGCTTCACGCTGCTGTGCGAAATAACTCTCTAAGGAGCGCTGTGTCCATCTGGAGCAGCATGGGATGAAGCGGAGAGGGCGGTCGCAAGTAAAGATGATTGTAGGCCCCCGCAACCAAACAACAAAACCCCGCGAACCGTTTGGTTCAGCGGGGTTTTGTTTTACATGAACCAAACGCGTAAACCGCCGATTCAATAGGATCGATGATCTGACCCAGAGAGCCCGGCGGCTCCCGGTGCCGCAAAAGCAGGCACTTGGGAATAGCTTGGCCGCAGGTCGTGATTCTCTGGAGTGGTTCGAAAAACAGAACGCCCAAAGCGGCAGCTTGTAGGCGCAAGAAAAATCCTGCTTAACGTCAGCAACGGTCGCCAACTCCAGCGCAAATCACCCAGGTCACATGTTGCGGATCTCGCCGATAGCGCTGAAGGAGTATCCAATGCCGTAGACCGATTTTATCGGCGGATCGATCCGGGTCTGGTCGAAAATCTTGCGTCGTAGCCGGCTCACCACTGCATCAAGATGGCGGTTGTCGAATTGGGTCTGCCGCCTGGAAAGGATGCGGGCCAGGTCTTCTCTTGCACATGGCAGACCGGCGTTTGCGATCAGAACTCCGACGAATGTGTTTTCGGTCGCGGTCAGCTTCACCGATTGGCCGTCCGGTGCGCGCAACGTCCAGGCGACTGCATCGAGAACCCACGCTGCAGGCGCATCTTCGGTCATCTGGTCCTTCGGCAGCCGGCGCAGCAAGCTGTGAACCGCTGCCGTAATTTCGCGCAGGGTGGTGTGCTTGACCAGATAGATATCCGCCCCGCTGTCGAAACCGCGCACGCGGCTTTCGGTATCTCCGTGCGCCGTCAGCATGATGATGCCGCAATCCAGTTGGGCGCGGATGGTCCCGGCAAGATTGAAACCGTCGCCGTCAGGCAGGGCAATGTCGAGGATCACGACGTGCGGCAGGACATCGTTTCGCAACACGGCCAGGAGTTCAGCGGCGGTTCCGACCCCGGTTGCCTCGAATCCCTGCAGACACATGTAGTCCACCAGATCGCCTCGCAAGGCTTCCTCGTCCTCGACAATGAGAATCCGGCTCATGCGCGTTCCACCTCCCTGCACTCTGCTTCACTTTCGGGCTCAAGACCCGGCAAGGGCAAACGCACGGTAGCGACAGTTCCTCCTCCGTCGCGCGGCTGCAGCTCTACAGTTCCTCTGTGGTACCCAAGCAATTGCCTGCACGTGTGAAGCCCAAGCCCGTTGCCGATCGTGCTTCTGGCGTTGGATGCGCGGAAGAAGCGACGCCCCACATGACTGAGCTCGCTTTCGGGAACACCTATGCCGCGATCCGCGACTGTGATGATGAGCAGCTTGTTACGGGTGAAGAAAGCAATCTCCACCGGTGTCTCGGGGGGCGAATATTTGAGGGCGTTGTCGACCAGATTGACGACAATCGTCTGCAGCATCTCGACGTCCGCCCGGTAACCGGGGACATCCTCGATCGATGAGAACCGCAGTCGCTCACCCAGGCCAACCTGGTCGAAGTGCCGCTGGATGTCCTGCGCCAGGCCGGCGACGTCCAGCGCTTCGACCTTTAACACACCTTCCACCTGCCTCTCTGTGGACAGAAAGCGGTCGATGAGCATGGTCATGCGGGACACCGCCGCATCGATGCTCCTCAAGCGTTTCGTAACGGCGTCTGGCGGATGTCTGATCACAGCATCCAGCATCTCGGTGGCGTAACGTATCGCGGCCAACGGCGTGCGGAACTCGTGACTGACCATCCGTGTGAGTTGTCGCTGCTCCTGACGGGCGGCCTTCTCCGCGTCCAGGCTAGCGGATAGCTCGTCTTCGAGGCGGCGCCGTTCGGCCACTTCCTGGGCGAGCGCCGCGTTGCGGTCCCGCAGGTCGAGCGAGAGACGCATGCCGACCATGAAAAGAAGACAGATGAAAAAGCCGACGATGAAGAGATGCCCCTGGAAGAAATACCAGGCATTAACGTCGCTCAGGACCGATTGGTTGGCGACCGTTGCGGGATACCAGTAAACGAGAGCGCTCTGCAGCAGGCTGGCGCCAGAATACTCCGCAAGGAGAGCGATCGTGATCCACCGCAGGAAGCTGGGCTGGCTACGGTCCGCATAAAGCGTCCGGATCATGGTGCCCATCATCACGACGGTGAATGCTGTCGATGCGTGGATGCGTAGGGCGAGAGCCTCCGGTGCCACCGTCACGGCAAGGGACCAGAAGGCAAGGTGCGCGGCCAGGCAGACGATACCGATCTTCAGACATCTCGGCTGACCGAGAAACCGGGCCATGCCATCGGCCAGAAGCACCAGCCCGATCTTGATCACCGTATTGTCGGTCAGAATCCGCCAGATCGCAGGATCAGGGCCGCGCTGAATGAGGAGCAGCAGCCCCAGCGCGATGGCAACGAAACCTGCTGCGATGACCTTCAGCTCGAAGAGATGGCGCCAGGACCGCCAGACCAGGAGCCAGGCGATCGCCTGCAGGGCCGTCGTGCAAAATTCCAGCAGCAGCAGCGTCTTGAGATTTAGCATGGGCTTTTGTTGCCCATGTTCCGGGATGCCGCAAGTTTCTCTCACGTCAATATCCGCGCAGTGGATGCTTTTTCACGATCTGTCTCGCGAATAGGGCGCCCATCGTCAGATTTGGTCAGAAATGATCAGAATTGGTAGGTGGAATCCGGAATAGAACCCTCTGTATTGAAAGCGATGTCGAATGGAACATCGTGTTTTCCGGGGGGAATTCGAGGCATGACGAAGGGGATGACTGATATCTGCGTCCCGGGCGCCAGGATGAGATTGCACAAGAGTGTTCACCTCTCTCCGGCGCTATATGCGTCCCTCATGCTGACCACAGCGCTCGTTCCCGCCACAGCCATAGCCGATGACGCCCTGCCCTCCGGGGGACAGTTTACCACCGGCAATGGGGTAATCTCGGCAAATGGCCCGCGGATGGATATCCGCCAGACGAGCGAAACCGGCATCGTGAACTGGAACGGGTTTTCTGTCGGGTCCGGCAATCAGGTTCATTTCGACAATGGCAATGGCGCGACGCTCAATCGCGTCACCGGCAATGTTTCAAGCCAGATCGACGGCAGCCTCACCGCGACCGGCAGCGTGTTCCTCATCAATCCAGCCGGTGTGGTGGTCGGCAGCGGCGGTCTGGTCGCCACGGGAGGTTCGTTTGTCGCCTCCACCCATGACGTGACCGACAGTGATTTCCTCAATGGCGGCGGGATGACCTTCTCCAGCAACAGCACCGCCGAGGTGACGAATGCCGGCACGATCCGCTCTGCACAGGGCGATATCGCGCTGATTGCCCGGCGGGTGGAGAATACCGGCACGCTGGAAGCGCCCAAAGGCACCGCCGCGCTTGGCGCGGGCTACAAGGTGCTGATGAAAGACACAGCCGACACGGACGGGCTCCTCTCCGTGGAACTCGGCGGTCCGGACACGGAAGCCGTGAATTCAGGCACGATTGCTGCCGCGAATGCCGAGATCCGCGCCAATGGCGGCAATGTCTATGCACTGGCCGGCAACACGGACGACGTCATCAAGGCGACGGGTGTGACCAGCTCCGGCGGGCGCATTTTTCTGACCGCCGGGGCCACGGGCAAGGTCAGGGCCAGCGGTCGCCTCAAGGCCCGCAGGATGGCGACGAACGTGCCCATTCCGACCCCACGTCCGGCGCGCGAGGGCGGAACGATCACCGTCACCGGCGGGGACATCACGGTCACCGGAACCTTTGACGCCTCCGCTGAAAGCGATGGCGACAGGGGCGGCGAGATCATGATCTTCGCCGAAAAGGACACAACCGTCTCCGGCGCTCTCAGCGCGCGGGGCGGGACTGGCGGTACGGGTGGCTTTATCGAGACTTCGGGCAGGAAGACCGTCGACTTCAACGGCGTCTCGATCGACACATCCGCTGCGGGCGGCACGACCGGCAACTGGCTGATCGACCCGGAAGACATCATCATCACCTACGGGCCGGCGCAGACGATTCAGAACGCCCTCGCAAACTCGAACGTCACGCTGCAAACGACTGCGACGACCGCAAACGGCCCCGTGGCCGGCACCCCTGGCCCCGGTCGTAAGGGCGACATTATCGTGAACAATGGCCTTGGCTGGAGCAGCACAAACACGCTGACTCTGGACGCCTACAACGATATCGAGATGAACGCCGGCGTGTTGGCGCCGAATGGCGGCCTGACGCTGATCGCAAAAGGGCAGGGCGGCCCCGATATCGTCGGCACGATCCACACCCATCCCAACTATGCTCTTGTCGATGTCGGGACCTTCACCCTTCAGCGCGGCTATTGGGATCAGGTCGGGGCTGCCCTGCCAACCTTCAAGGCGGGCGACTTCCGGGTTAATCAGCTTAGTGGGCAGTTTCTGCGGGCGCGTGGCGGGGACGGGACCGCGGCAAACCCGTATCAGCTCTCCGATATCTACGGGCTTCAGGGAATAGTAGAAAAGGATCGTCGTACAGGGTTGGTTGATCAACTCAATTATCAGCTCGTCAGTGATATCGATGCGTCGCCAGTGTCGGGCTGGAACAGCGGTGCAGGGTTCAGGCCCGTGAGCCTGGTAGGCAATCTGGACGGCCAGGGCCATACGATCGATGGGCTGTTTATAAACCGGCCCTCCGATCACAATGTTGCACTCATATCTCATTGGGGGGACCAGGGAACCCCCGGTTCGCCGGAGCCGGAAATCAAGGACCTCAACGTCACCAATGCCAGCGTGACCGGATATTCCCAGACAGCGATCCTGGTCGGTGAGAACAGCGGCGGGTCCATCGGTCATCACATATCGAATGTCACTGTCAGCGGTACGGTTGAGACAGAACGGTGGGGCGCAGGCGTCGTAGGCCGGTTTTTTGGAAACCTCGACAGATCGACGATGACGAATGTGCATGCGGATGTCTCTGTCACGGAAATCGGCACGGGCAGCGCCGTCGGCGGCCTGGTGAGCATTGCGACCGAGGGGCTGACTATATCGAATTCCAGTTCGACTGGAACAATAACCGGATCGAATTCTGGCGGACTCGTTGGAACCGCCGATGACGATAACAACAGGATCGAAACCTCCCATTCTACCGCGACGGTTGTCGCGTCAGGCAGCTTCCGTGTGGCTGGAGGTCTTGTCGGGGACTCCGAGGACCTCACGATTGAGAACAGCTATTTTGCCGGACAGGTGCTCGGCATCAATGGTGCTTCTGCGGGTGGTCTCTTTGGCAGGGCCGACCGAAACACCGCCATCATGAACTCCTTTGTCACGGGGCGCGTGGCGGCCGATGGCTATGCGGGCGCACTTATCGGTGAGGCCGGGCATAACAGTGTATCCATGACCAACGCGGCCTGGGACATTGGCACGACCGGGCGGAGCGACGCGATCGGATATACGGGGTTCTATACTCCGACAGTGACCAACACCGGCAGCCGGACCACCGCGCAGATGCAGGGCTCGCTCGACTTCGGGCTTGGCTTCAGCCTGAACAACACCATCTGGGCCACTGGCAACGACCTCTACCCCTATTTCGGCTGGCAATATGCTTCGACGCCGGTTGCCGTTTCGGGCACGGCCTATGGTGACAGCGGCAGCACGCCGCTTTCCGGGGCTGATGTCAGCGGCATTTCCGGCGGCAGCCTGTTTGGCTCTGCCGTTACCGGCGCCAATGGCTACTACTATATCCTGACCGATGCGGGATCGCTCGATGCTGCCGGCGTTCTCACCTATCTCGATGGCGAGAGCACGCAAAGCGCAACCTATTCCGACCGAATGACTGCTGGCGGCATCTCCGGCGCGGACATCTGGGGCAACACCTTCCGGATCGAGACGGACGCGGCCAATCTAAACAGCGTTTCAACCGCTCTGGACACGACGGTTGGCTCGTTCAGCGACAGCGATCTGGATTTCATAAATAACATTCCGGGCGCCGTGCTGAGGTCGGATGGCAACGGCAAAAGCCTCAATATCGATCTCGACGCCAGTGCCGACTTCTCGCTCAACCAGAACATGTATGCCGGGGGCAACCTGACAGTTTCAACGGATGGCACATTCTCCGTTGGCAAGAACCTGATGACTCTTTGGGCCGTCGCTGGCGAACTGACTGTAAACGGGGATCTTGCCTGGGCGAATTCCAATGAGCTCAATCTCTACAGCCACGCCAGCAACACCTCGATCACGATCAACGGATCGGTAACCGCCGCCAATGGCGGACTGCGCGTTGACCGGACAGGCAGCGCAACCAGTGTTTCCGCCACGGCCACCGGCGACATTTATGTCAACCGGTTCCGGTCTGACGCCAGTTGGACGCAGATTGGCAGCACCCTTCCGGGTTTCCACGCCAATGATTTCAACATAGCGGGCGGCGAGTTCCTTCGTGCGCTCGGCGGCGATGGGTCATCCGCGACGCCCTATCAGATCGCGGATGTCTACGGATTGCAGGGTATTGGATCGAGCGGTCTTCTCGGCAGCGCCTTCGTCCTCGCCAACGACATCGATGCATCGGGTACGGCAGGCTGGAACGGTGGCTCGGGCTTCGATCCGATCGGGGTCTACGGCGCCGAGTTCAGCGGTAGTCTCGACGGACAGGGTCATACCATCAGCGGCCTGACCATCGACCGCGCGGCTGACGATTATGTCGGCCTGTTCGGCTATGCCGCTGCCGGTTCGTCCCTGTCGGGTCTCATTCTGTCGGACGGCAGCGTCACCGGCAACGGTCACGTTGGCGCACTGGCTGGGTACGCCGGATCCACCATCGGCGACGTGCAGACCTCGACGGACGTTTCCGGCGCAGCCCACAGCATCGGCGGTCTGGTCGGCACGCTGGATGGGGCGGTCGCCCGCTCCTCCGCCACCGGCGCGGTGACCGGCATTGGCGGCGTCGGCGATATCGGCGGCCTTGTCGGTGTCACCTATAGCGGATCGACGATCCATCAGTCCTACGCCACTGGCAATGTGACCGTCGGCGGCGCGATCAACCTGAACTTCAACTTTGGCGGTCTGGTCGGGTACAATGCGGGCTCCATCACGCAATCCTTCGCCACCGGCAATGTGACGGCAGGCGGCAACGGGGCCGGCGGCCTGGCCGGCGTGAATGAAGGGTCGATCACGGATTCCTACGCGACGGGTTCCGTGTCGGCCGCCGCTTTCGCGGGCGGCCTTCTGGGTCAACTGACGACATCCGGATCGGTTGCAAGAGCCTATGCCACAGGCTCCGCCTCTGCCGGCGATGGCAATGAGGGCGGCATTGCAGGGCTCGTCGATACCGGCGCTTCCTTCAGCGCGACTGTATGGGACACCGACGCGTCTGGCCTGACGGATGCTGTCGGCTTCTCCTACGATCCCACGGTTCCCGGCGTGACCGGTCTGACAGGCGCGCAGATGACGCAGCTTTCGACCTTCACCGCTTATGGTTTCAACATCGACGATGAGGGCGGGACAGGCGCGGTCTGGCGCATCTACGACGGTTATACGACCCCGCTCCTGCGCGGTTTCATGACCGGTCTCAGCGTGACGGGCGGCAGCGGCAGCAAGGTCTATGACGGCAGCGCCGCAAGTTCCGATGTGGGAATGCTCGTTTTTGGCAGCCCCTATGACAGTTCCCGGATTTTCGGCACGGCAGGCTATCTTGCAGCCGCCGCAGATGCGGGAACCTACACGGGTGGAAACCTGACCCTTGGCGGGCTCTATTCCAGCCAGTTCGGCTACGATCTGACACTTGCATCGGGTTCGCTCGTCATCTCGCCTGCGACCCTGTGGGTGACGGCAAATGCGGCGAGCATGACCTATGGCGACGGTGCGCCGACCCTTGGCTATTCCCATGGCGGACTGGTCGGCGGCGATGATGCATCGGTGTTCACGGGAGCGCTCTCCAGTGGCGCGACCTCCACCAGCGATGTGGGCGCCTATGGGATCACGCAGGGGTCGTTATCGGCTGGCGGCAACTATCAGATCGCCTTTACCGGCGCTGACGTGACCGTCAACAGGCGCGCAGTCACGGTGCGGGCGGACGATCTGCAGCGCGACATTGGCGAAGCCAATCCCGCGCTGACCTACGCCATTGTGTCCGGATCGCTCGTCAATGGCGATCAGATGAGCGGCAGCCTTTTCACGATGGCGAATGCGAACTCGCCAGCCGGCATCTATGCCATCGATCAGGGCTCTCTAGCGCTCTCGGCCAACTACGATTTGACCTATCTCGGCGGCATTCTGACCGTCCTCGGCGGGCCGGATGTCCCGACACCCCTCGCGCAGCCGCAGGTATATGAGTCCTCGCCGCCATTGTTCATAGAAGCAGAGGATGGAAAGACCGAGACCTGCGAACCGGTGGCTGTCGGTGAGAGCGGCCCGGTCGCTGTTTACCCCTGCAACCGATCTTACGGCGCATGGCTCAGCGCTGCGGTGGAATGATCATGACACCAGAGTTTTCGATCCGTCAGCATCTGCTGACGCTGGCCATCGCGCTGAGCGCAGGCATCCTGCTCCTTCATGCGGCGGCTTTCGCGCAATCCGCCATCGAGCGCAACCTGCCGCAGGCTGTGCCCGGCGAGCCGGTGTCTCTCGGTGTGGATGAACAGGAATTCGGTGCGACAGACACGACGCCACTCGGGGTCGATCTCACCGGCGTTTATCTTATCGGTGAAGACGATGAGGCTGCCACTGCACCGCCGAAAGGCGTCGGGGGGAAAATCGATATCATCGACCGGCAGGCCGCCGAGAGCGCGTTGGGGCAGCTCATCGGTCAGCCGTTGACCCTCGCTCTGGCCGGCAAAATCCAGGCCGCAATCGCCCGCGTCTACAGGGAGGCCGGTTATCCGTTTGTCTCCGTCACCCTGCCGCCACAGGAAATCACCAGCGGTGTGCTGCAGGTCCGCGTCATTGAGTTTCGCACCGGCGGGGTGACGGTTGAAGGTGTGGCCGCTGATGAAGCCGAACGCATCCGGAAGGGCCTGCGCGCGGCACGCGGAGAGAAAATCGATGCACGGGCGCTGGAAGAAGATCTGAACTGGCTGAATCGCACCCCGTATCGGCGCGCCGAAGGGGTGTTTCGACCGGGCGAGGACACCGCGCTCAGCAGTCTTGACGTCATGATCCGGACGCAGAGGCCCTGGCAGGTCTTTGCCGGCTGGTCGAATTCCGGCTCGAGCGATACCGGGCGGGACCGTTATTTCCTTGGCGGTTCTGCGCGCCTGCCCCTGCCGGGCGCGCCGTGGATTTCCTATCAGATGACGGCAAGCGACGACATCTGGAGCGACCCGGGGATTATCATTCCGCGGGAGGGTGATTATCCGGGCTACATCAGTCATGCGGGCAGGTTGACCATCCCGACCTTTGCCCGCCAAAGTCTGGAAATCGCTCCGGGTCTGGTCGCGAGCAGCGACCGGCCAAACCGCTTTTTCACCATCGAGAACACGACGTTCGAACTGCCGGTGATCTATCGGTCGGCGGTCTCCAACATTCTGCCGGGACGCTTTTGGGGGGACATCTATGGCGGCGTTGAATTCAAACGCCTCGAACGACGTACATTGTTCAATGGCGTGTCGGTCGCAGAGGGAAATGCGGAGCTTTTCCAGCTGGTGTTGGGCTGGAGCGGGGATTTTGAGGACCGCTGGGGCAAAACGGTCTTGGATGTGCGCGTGAAAGCAAATCCCGGCGGCGTGCTTCAGGGCAACGACATGGCCAGCTGGCAGCCCTTTTCCAATGGCCGCATCGATGATCTTCGATACGCGTACCTGGCCATGGATCTCACCCGCGCCACGCCGCTGCCGGCGCAGCTCTCATGGATTTCCTCACTCTCGGGAACGCTCGCCGGCGAGGCGCTGCCGGACACGGAACGCGTCTCGCTCGGCGGGCGCTATGCGGTGCGCGGTTACAACTACGATGATGTGAGCGTGGACAGCGGCGTCATCTGGCGCAACGAGCTGCGATTGCCGAACACCTCGCTGCTGGGCGGCGAGGTCGCCGGCGACTGGTTTCCACGCATGCAGGACAGCTTTTCACTCTATCTTTTCGCCGATCTTGGATTCGGGCGCGATCACGCGACGGATCGAAGCTCGACCCTGGGCGGGGTTGGAGCAGGTTTCGACTACACCATCGCGGACACTTTCACGGCCAGCGTCTTCGCCGGTGCCGCCCTTCGCGACGCCGGCAGCACGAAAGCCGGTGGCTGGAATGTCCAGGGCAAGGTAACGGCGCGATTCTAGTGGTGAGCTCCCATCAGGTGGTACCCATCTGATGGTGCTCCCTGACAGAGCTTTGGGGCGCCGGCTTGGGCCGATTCTCCGTTTTTTGCGGGCATCTTTAAGTGTGAGGTATCAGTGGGCCTACGGGCATTCCGATTTGAACCTGCTGTTGAAGCAGAGGTGATCCCGTTCACTAAGACAGGGGCATACGGCGGGGGCGACCGACAAAAGGGAACGATACGCGATAAAGGCACGCAGATGGTTTTCGGCTGAGTTCGAGGCAAAGGTCGCGCTTGGAGCGGCCCGCTACGAAGCATCAGCTTCACCCGACCTGATCCACCTCTGTCTGGACCGGCGTTTTTGATTGGCATGGAGATTTGCAACCGAGATGCCGAAGCAAACCTCGGCTTCCTGCGATTAAAAGCGCTGATGGCGTGTTGCAGCAGGACACGCTGGTTCAGTGGGCGAACGCCCAGACGTCTGCTGCATAAAGGCCCACCTGGTAGTCTGCTGCATTCAGCTTCACGAGAACCTTGCCCATCTCCTCGGCAGATAGCGCACCGATTTCGATCTTGATCATGCCTGGCCGATAGCGCTCGATATCAAGCTGATCGAAGACCGCCCAGTCGGCTCCTTCGCAGTCGACCAGAAAAGCATCGATATACTCAATGCCGTTGCGGTCGAGAATGTTCTGCAACGTATCGCCCGGCACGTCGATATCCGTTAGATGCGCGGCGAATTTTTCGAAGTTGCCATCCTCCTCCCCCCAGGCATCCTTGCCGGACATGAGGTTGCTGTCGGTGATGGAGGAACAACCGATAAACTCAATCGGTAACGTGCCCGCCTCAAGCGCGGGGATGTCGAAAGTCTTGATCCGAATGGTGCCTTTTTCCTGCGTGACAGCCACCGGTTCAATGATGAAGCGGTCGGTGTCGGGATAGTTCTCCCGCAATCGCTTCTGATTGTAGGGAATGGGTTCCACAAGGACAGCGCGCGATCCTTTGATCCGGCGCAGCCAGGGTGTCACGTCATCGAACAGCACACCGTCACATGCTCCGACATTGATCAGTTGGAACGGACGGTCGGGGGTTGCCCTGCGTTGCGCCCCGGCGAGAAAACGCGTGCCACGCAACGCTGGGCCACGGTCCAGGACACCAACCGGCAGGGCACGGGATACCGCCGTCCGGGCCATTTGTGTGAAATTTGCCTTGAGACTCACAGTTCTGCTCCCACTTTTCGATCTTACTGGTTCAACGTTTCAAATTTCGGGTTGACGAATGCGTCGTAGCACTCGTCGAGTTTGATGCGACGGTGGTTGGCGAGGCCGCCGGAGTACAACGCCAGAAGTCTGGCGTTGGCATTGGTTGGCGGGCATGTCGGCATGAGTGCTATATCGACCGCCGACACGGCGCGCTGCACATCGGAATCCGGTGCGGGAACGGCACGAAAAGGGTCGGCGCCGACTGTGATGTGGAGAGGCGCTTTGCGGTCCATCAGCCATGGGAACGGATTGGTGAAATTCAGCGACATGATGGTGTTGAAGCGCACGCCGTTCTTTGCCTCCAGGGCGTGGAGGGAACCGATGGCTCGGTCAACAGTCTGCAGATAGGCAATCTGGAAGTCGAAATCCGAATAGAGGACACTTCCCGGCAGTTCGTCCAGAGCTGCGATGTCCTCGTATGCCGGACGGTGACGCGCATAGATATCCGTCATGACAGCGCTGCGGGTCAGCACGCTCGACCGCGTCGTTACAGCGCCCAGTGTCTTGAGATTGGCGTGTTCCAGCGGGACATAGCGGAGGCCGCCGACATAAGCTCGCGCCGCGCGTTCGATTATGGAAACCGCGGGTGGCAGATAGACCGCCCCGACCAGCGTTGCGATCACGATCACACTGCGCGAACCCGCTGTCCAGGAAGGCAGGGCGAGGAGTGCCCCCAATAGCGCCGGCCAGACGAAGATCATGGCCTGGCTGGCCGTGTTCTGGGTCTCGAAAAAGACGCCCGCAACTGTGATGGCAGCGAGCCAGAAAGCTGGTCGGTCCAGGAACGCCGCGACCGAAGTGGTCGATCTTTCATGCAGGGCTTTGGCAAACGCCGACCGCAGTTCGGATCGCCCGGCGATGAGCAACGTGCCGATGAGAACGCCAAGGGCGGCGGTAATGCCAAAGTTGATCGAGAGCGCCTGCGCGACGCGCGGCAAGAGAGTCCCGCTGTTCATCCGAACCAGCGTGAGAACGTCCGCAATATAGCTGATGACGATACCCGTCGAAACTTCAATCAAGGCAAGCAGTATGGCGAAGAGGACTGCAGCCAGCGCGGCATCCCGCAGTCGCACCCGACCGGCGAGGAGGGCAAAAGCGCAGATAAGACCTGCAGCGAGAAAGCCCGTGATCTTCCAGAAAAAGAGCACGAACATTGAAAGTGTTATCAATGAGATGAGCACGCCGCGATGACGCGCGAACATGAGCCCGGAAATCAGCGGAAAAAGAATGAGGCAGGTCTGGCGATTGTAGAAGCCGAAAGCGTCCGAGCCGGGAAAGGAAGAGAACTCCTTGCCGTTGAATGGCAGAAGGCTGAAGAGCAAGAAGGGTATCACGAGCCATAAGCCGAGCGCGCGCGGTGCTCTTGGGAGGCCGGCAAGCACAAGGGCCATGAGGGGCACCGTCACCGTCATTGTGGACCAGTGGATCAGCAGGCTCGGCTGCCCGCTCGGAAAGAGCCCGATCCAAATGGCGGCGATCGCGTATCCAAGCGGCCCGGCGGGCGTAAAGAAGTCGATCGCCGGCATCTGCCCGGTGAACATCCGGTTCGCGGCGTCGTAATAGGTAAACGTGTCCCAATACATCGCACCGATGGGAGCCCGAAGCGGCAAAGACAAAAGCACGACAGCCAGAATTGGGGCTGCTGCCAGAAACAGCCACGGGAGAACCGCGACGATCCTGTTTTTCGCGCCACTCGCGGAGGCAGAAAACGCTGACGGAAAGTCGCGCGTGTGTTGTTCCTGTACGCCACCGTCGTCGTTGACCACGCTCATATCCTCATCCTCGATGTCTGCGGGGAACCGGTCCCGCATGGCCCTGGCCAGAGGGTTTTCGGGAAAGTTCACCGCACTCTTCTGCCTGCTTAGTTATCGTCGAATACGAAACCGTTAAATGGCATGTATTTTGAATTAAAAATCCCGCAAAAGTTGCGCTTGGTTTACAGTTTCTGAATGATTTTGGGGAGCTGATGGAGCTGCTAACCTGCCCAGGCTTTCAATCCTTCCAGAACCATCTCGACATCGTATGCGTCCATCGCCGTATGAACGGGAAGGCGAACCAGCCGATCCCAGGTGCTTTCAGCTTCCAGAAGGGCGCCGTGGCCATAGGACATTGCTTTTGCCCGAGGCGACAGATGCAGCGGAACATAGTGCTGGCGACAGTCGATGCCGCGTTTCCGTTGCGAGGCAATCAGGTCCTTTGCTTCGCGGGCAGAGCGGGTGAGCGCGGGCATGAAGTGGAAATTGGATACGGTCTGGGCATCCGCATGGATCGGCATAATCGGCAGGGCCAGGGTCTCCATGCCGCGCATGAGGGCTGCGGCGACGCGCTTTCTCGCGGCCAGATTCTCATCAAGTGCCTCAAACTCAGCTGTGAGGATGGCAGCTTCCAGTTCGCCCATCTGAAAGCTGGAGCCTGTACTCGTCCACTCGTAGAAGGCTTTTTTACCGGATCGAACCAGAGCGAAATCCGTGCCACGCTCCACAATGCTCGTGACCAGCTCGAGCAGTTTGCGGTCGTCGGTGTTGACGATCAGTGCGCCCCCCTGGCCGCAGGAGACGACCTTGGTGTCGTGAAAGGAGAAGGCGCCAAACGTGCCGAAGGTGCCGAGGGGGCGGTCG
Organism: Nitratireductor rhodophyticola; assembly: GCF_019891355.1. Taxonomy (NCBI): domain Bacteria; kingdom Pseudomonadati; phylum Pseudomonadota; class Alphaproteobacteria; order Hyphomicrobiales; family Phyllobacteriaceae; genus Nitratireductor; species Nitratireductor rhodophyticola. The sequence continues at coordinate 40,586 of NZ_JAHSSF010000002.1, forward strand.
TTGCGCAGGGTTCCAAACCCCTGCGCGGCGTCCTCGACAACATGAATGCCCCGGCTCCGGGCGAGCGCGAGGATCGCCTCCATATCAGCCACGCCCCCGCCATAGTGAGTGGCCACGATAACCCGCGTCCTGTCCGACAGACGGTGCGCGAGGTCTGCGGGATCGAGCATCATGCTCGCCGGGTCGATGTCGCAGAAGACTATGCGGGCGCCGGTCCGCTCGAAGGCCGTCGCCGAGGCGCAGAAGGTGAATGTCGGCACGATCACGTCATCGCCCGGGCCGAGCTCAAGCGTCAGCGCCGCGATTTCCAGTGCCGCGGTGCAGGAGTTTGTCAGGACGACACGCTCAGCAGCGGTGTGGTCGGCCAGCCACGCCTGCGCGCGCTGGAAGAAGGGTCCGTCCGGGCGCAGATGTCCGTGCCGCAGCGCCTCAGCCACATACGCCGCCTGACGACGGGCACGGTGAGGAACATGAAAAGGCAGAGCGTAGCTCGACCCGCTGGTTTTCAGGATCTGCGTAGCGGTGTTTCTGCCCGACATGGTTTACCGCCGCTTCAGGCTGCCGCGATGCTCATGCGGCGCTCGCGTCCCGGCAATGCGGCATGCGCCCCTCTATCGCCGGTCATGATTTCTCGCACCACCTCTTGCACGCCGGTGCGTGGTTGAAAGCCGAGTGCCGCCATCTTCGCTCCGTCCAGCAGGTAGGCGCGGTCATTGGCGGGGCGGTCGGCAACATGCTCAAACCGGCATGTTTTCTCCATTGCCGAGGCAATGATGCGGGCTACCTCCCTCACGCTGAAGGTCTCAGCCCCGGCGACATTGTAGGTCGCGTTGGGTGCTCCCTTCTGAACGATCAGCCGGACTGCCTGGACAAGATCGGAAATGGCAAGGAATGTGCGCCTCTGGTCCCCGTCGCCTTCCAGTTGAAACGCTCGTCCGCTCTGCGCCAGTTCGATGAAGCGGGGGATGAGTTTTTCTTTGTGCTGGCGCGGGCCGATCACGTTGCTGGGGCGCAGCACGGTGACGTCAAGCCCCGCGTTTCGGGCGTTCCTGATTTCGCCTTCTGCATCGGCCTTGGAACGCGCATAGGGGCTGGTGGGGGCGAAAGGGCTGGTTTCGTCGGCGGGCGAGAGCCTGCTGCCATACACCTCGTCGGTGCTGAAATGGATGACGCGCGGCACCCCGACGCTCCGGGCAGCCTCCAGCAGCACACGTGTCCCATGACGGTTTACGCGGTCGAACAGGTCCGGGTCGGCAAAGGAGCGCGGCACGTGGCTTTCCGCGGCCAGATGGAGAACGAGCATCTCTGGTGTGATGAGATCACGAAGCAGAGCCCTGTCCTCAACAGAGGCGCGAACCAGCCGCAGGCGACCGCTTCTCCTGGCGTTCACAAGGTTCTCGGCGTTCGCTGCGTATGTAAACGCGTCCACCACGGTAACCCGGGCCGTGGGGAACCAGGACAGAAGCGCATCAACCAGGTGAGAGCCAATAAAACCTGCACCGCCGGTTACCAGAATACCGGGTGCATCATGTATCGATCGGCTTTTTGCGGCCTCGCTGGACCCCGCTTTCTTTCCGGGCATGGCTATTTCTCCCCTCGACACGTCTTTGCATAAAGAGGTTGAGGAAAAACTAATTCTGCACGGCATGATTTTGACGCGCAATGGTTGTAAATCTGTCGTATCGGGACAATACTTTCAACATGACATTGTCGCTTGAGCGGAGGGCCACCCGGGAACCTTGTTTACGGGCTCGAGCGAAGATCGTAGATCAGCTACCGGAACCGGTTACAAAAGAACATCTTTACTCAGGAATGCCGGTCGCATCGAGTGAGGTGATGCAGTTTTTCCGGGTTGCGCGTCACATAGATTGCCGCGATCCTGCCGTTGCTGACCAGAAAAGCCGATGTTTGTGTGATGCCGCCGGCCTCGATTGTGATGAAGCCGGGCAGACCGTCGATCATGGTAGGGCGAACGAAGCGCGACGGCGCGCGGGCGAAATAGCGGGCCAGCGCCTTGAAGAGTTTTAGCGCGGTGTCGAGCCCGACCGATGGCGAAGTTGGCGCGGCAACCTGGCCGCCGCCATCCGTATAGATCACGACGTCCTTCGTCAGCAGATCGCGCAGCGCTTCCATGTCGCCGGTCCGCGATGCCGTGTAGAACGCTGCGGCAAGCTTCTGGCCTTCCACCTTCGTTGCGCTGAAGCGTGGGCGGGCCTGGCGGATGTGAACACGCGCCCTGCTGGCAAGCTTGCGGCAGGCAGCGGCGTCGCGGCCCAGCATTCCCGATACTTCTTCGAAGCCGACCCCGAAAACGTCATGCAGCAAAAAGGCGGCACGCTGTAGCGGAGACAGTCTTTCCAGCGCCATCATCAGCGGCAGCGTGATTTCCTCGGAGACATCGTCGTTCACCGGGTCGAGAAACGGCTCGGGCAACCAAGGCCCGATGTAGGTCTCGCGTCGTCGGCGCGCAGATTTCAGCTCGTTGATGCACAGGCGGGTAACGACCGTTTGAAGAAAGGCTGCAGGTTCGCGGACTTCGCTTCGATCATGGCTCAGCCAGCGCAGCCATGCGTCCTGCACGATGTCTTCCGCGTCGGCGAATGAACCCAGCATGCGATAGGCAAGCCGGGTCAGCCGTGGTCGAAGACCGGTGAAGATTGCATCGCTATCGCCTGCGGGCATCGGAACTTATCCGCCCGTGGCGGCAGGCGCAGCTTCGCGCCCGAGCGCAAATTGCAGTGTGGTGGTCGCAACACGTCTCCCGAGATGCCGCGCGGTTGCCAGGTCCGACTCGGGCGGCGCCAGATCCGGCCCCTGATCGACATTAGACTGCGCCGCGGCGCCAAGCCAGAAACCGAGCCTGTTCAGATCCGTCTCCGAGCCCGTAGAGGAGCAGTTCGCCGGCGGCAGGTCGAGGCTCACCCAGTGCATGCCATGCTGCGCCGCAAACAGCGCCATCTGCAGGAGCGTCGAGAGCTTGTCGCCCGACCGGGATCCGGAATTGGTGAAGCCGGCGGCGATCTTGTCTTTCCAGAGATATCCCTGGGCCATGATGGCGTTGGAACTTGCCTCCTGGAACGCCTTGAAAGACGCCGAGCCGGCGCCGACATAGGTCGGAGCTCCGAAAATGATCGCCTGCACGGCGCATAAGTCTTCCCACCGCTGCTGCGCTTCGTCGGTCGTCAGCAACAGGGCTTCGGCGCCGTGCACGTCATCGACACCGGCCCTGACTGCCTGGGCTTGTCGTGCGGTATGGCCGTAGCCCGAATGATAGACGATGGCGATCACGGCGGCTCGCGGTCTCGCGGTGACTTTAACGGGTCTGGCTTCGCCCGCTGTTCCTGCGGTGTACATCTTCGGCTCCCTCCAGAGTGCTATGAAGGAGATGACAGGGCTGCCCGGCGGATTGTGACATCCGCTTATACTTCCTCGTGCGGCTGTCGCCGGCCCGGATAGCCGGTTGGCGCGACGCGGGCGGGCCGGCTCCAGATATTCGTAGCCGCGGCATGGGCGGCGTCAAGAACCTCCTCGGCGATCGCGGTTTCGGGAATGGCGCGGGCAAGGATCATCCCGCCGACACACAGCGCTGTCAGAGACAGGGCCTGCGATCGCCGCTCGGTCGGGTCTCCCTCGAGATTCATCTCGAACAGCCAGGTCATCGCTTCCACGAGATGCCGGTAGCTGTCGCGCACACGCGGGCCGGCATTGGCGACGTCGGTTGCGTAGGCAATCAGCGGGCATTGCCCATCACGGTCTGCGAGATGGCGCCGGGAAAGGTAGGCGTCTACCATGCGCTGCGCCATCACCAGCTGGCATGCGGTCGGATCGACCTTTTCCTCCTCACGCCATCTTGCACCGCGGCCCTCGAGGAAGCCGATCATCGCATCGGCGAAAAGCTCTTCCTTGCTGGAGAAATGCGCATAGAATCCCCCGCGTGTCAGGTTGGCCGCGGCCATGATCTGATCGATGGTGACCCGATCATAGCCGTGCCGATTGAACAGCACGCGCGCCGCCTCGAGAATGCGTTCCCGTGTCTTCGCCTTGTGGTCTTTCGGGTATGGCATGGTTGCTCCTCCCTGAGGCGGCACGATAGCAGACCTCAAAATATGTCCTTGAACATATTTTGAGGTGACGCATTCTGCCCCTGTTGCAACCAAGGAGGATCCTTATGCCAAGGTTCATTCTCGCATTTCGTGGTGGCATGCCCAAGAGCCCTGAAGAAGGGCAGAAGATGATGACAGACTGGAATGGCTGGATGGACGGTCTCGGCTCCAGTCTGGTCGACAAGGGTGCCGGCTTCGGCAAGTCGCGTTTCCTGACCGGTCAGGACCGGGAGGAAAAGGCCGGAGATCCGCTGTCGGGATACTCGGTGGTCGAGGCGTCCGACATCGATGCGGCACTCGACATGGCGCGCAGGAACCCGATCTTTGCGCTCGGCGGCACGATTGAGGTTGCCGAGTGCTTGCAGATGTAGATTTCCCGTCGCTTCTGCGTCTCAATGAAAAGTAGAGGCGCTCCAGTTCTGCCTTTCGTGTTCCATGGGTCTGCAGCGGGGCGCGCCACCAGCCTCGCTTCAGCCTTTCTCCCCCTCCGGAGGCGGCGCGCGCTTTACAACGGTATCTTCCGGTTCCAGCAGACGCCCGTCTTGCGAGCGCAGTTCAAGCCGCCTGACCGGCTGGCCGGTTTCACGGTCGAGCAGGGTCACATGGCTTTCGTCCGGCTGGAAAAAATGATCCTCCCCCCACTGCCGGAGGGCCACCAGCAACGGGAAGAGGCCGCGACCTTTCTCCGTCAGCACATATTCCTGATAGGCACTGCCGTCTGAGGCTGGAATCGTATCAAGAATGCCGTGATTCACGAGGTTTTTCAGCCGCGCCGAAAGGATGTTCTTGGCAAGGCCGAGGCTCTTCTGAAATTCGCCGAACCGCTTCAGCCCGTCAAACGCATCGCGGATGATGAGCAGAGACCACCAGTCACCGATTGCATCCAGAGGCCGGGCCACCGGGCAATCTGCGTCCTTGTGACTGGTTCGTTTGACCATGCTGCTTTCTCCCTGCCGGCAGGAGCGCCGGTGCGCTCACACAGCAGTCAGTTTACGGATCAATGATAGTGGTTGCAACATGAAACCTTATCTGATATCGACATGTGGTTTTAAAATGAAACCACATGATGCGGTCGGATTTGCGGGACTGAGGAGCGGGGAGCGATCCCGCTCGAAAGCACCCGGCGCCCGCCGTGACCCCGGCGAAACCCACGCATCCGTTCCATGCAGAGGAGACAGTGATGACGCACTACCGCACCATCGACATCGACGGGCGCAGGATTTTCTACAGGGAGGCGGGAAACCGCGATCTACCCACATTGCTTCTCCTGCACGGCTTTCCGGCGTCGTCGTTCATGTTCCGCGAACTGATCTACCAGCTCTCCGACCGGTTTCATGTCCTCGCGCCTGACTATCCGGGCTTCGGCTACAGCGATGCGCCATCGAACGCTGAGTTCTCCTACACCTTCGACCGGCTGGCCGACACGGTCGACCGGTTTGTCGATGAACTCGGGGTCGGGAGATATGCGTTGTACATGCAGGACTTCGGCGGGCCGGTCGGCTTCCGCGTTGCCGTGCGACGTCCGGAGAAGGTGAGCTTCCTCATCGTCCAGAACGCCAACGCCTATGACGAAGGCCTGCCCGACAGCTTCTGGTCGCCCGTCCGCGCTCTTTGGGAGGACCCGTCGCCGGAGAATTTCAGCAAGATCCGCGAGGCGGGGATTTCCGAAGAGGCGCTGGAATGGAACTACACGCACGGTGTGCGGGACATAACAAGGATCAGCCCGGACAGCTGGGTGCTTCAGGCGGCCCTCGTCAACAGGCCCGGCAACAAGGAGATCATGCTTGATCTGCTTTACGACTATCGAACGAACCCGGGCCTTTATCCCGAATGGCAGGCCTATTTCCGAAAGCATCAGCCACCGACGCTGATTGTCTGGGGACAGAACGACGTCATTTTCCCGCCCTCCGGGGCACACCCCTATCGCCGGGACCTGGAGACGGTCGACTTTAATCTTCTGGACACGGGTCACTTTGCCCTCGAGGAGCAGTCTGACGTGATCGCCGGACATATCAGGCGGTTCGCAGCAACGCTCTGAGCGCGATCCCGCATTCTGAACATCGGCCATTGTCCGCGCCTGCCATTCTGCCGGCGCGGTCCTCGTCCCTGCACGGTTCAACTGCATTTGCAGTCACGGCGGCAGGAGAACTCGATTCCAGCGCGCAACCTCCTTCGAGGCGAACATGAGTCTGAACAATACGACATCACATCGGGCGTTCTGCAGTCAGGCGGACCCGTCGGTCCTATGCGGGAATTCGCAGGATCAGGAAGGTGAAACAGACCGAAGCCACACCGGGGCGGCATCTGCAACTGGCAGGGTTGCAGCGGCCCGGTCGCTGTCGCGGGCCGTCGCGCTGCTGTTTTCCATCGCCTGCGGGCTGGCAGTCGCCAATGTCTACTACGCCCAGCCGCTGCTTGACGTGATTGCCGAGGAATTCGCCATAAGCCGCGCGTCCATAGGAATCGTGATTACCGTCACGCAGATCGGCTATGGCCTTGGCCTGCTGCTGGTGGTTCCGCTTGGTGACCTGCTGGATCGCCGCCGCCTGGTGCTTGGACAGTCGCTTCTGTCGGTGTTGGCGCTGCTCGCCGTGGCTTTCGCGCCAAGCGGCGCAATTCTGCTGGGCGCCATCTCCGCGGTTGGTGTTCTGGCTGTTGTGACACAGGTGTTGGTCGCCTATGCGGCGCTCCTCGCCGACCCGGCGGAGCGTGGTCGGGTCGTCGGCATCGTCACCAGCGGAATCATTCTCGGTATCCTGCTCGCGCGCACCGTGTCCGGCACATTGTCGGACCTTTTCGGCTGGCGCTCGGTCTACGCCGTGTCGGCCGTCGCAACGTTGATCGTCGCCGGCTTGCTGTTCAGGACCTTGCCTCGCCAGGCGAAGCCCGAGGTGCATATATCCTATCCGCGCCTGATCGGCTCGGTGTTCCTGCTGTTCGTGCAGGAACCCGTGCTGCGAATCCGCGCGGTTCTCGCCTTGCTCATCTTCGCGGCGGTCACCGTTCTCCTGACCCCCATGGTGCTGCCTCTTGCCGCGCCGCCCTTCTCGCTCTCCCACACGCAGATCGGCCTGTTCGGGCTGGCCGGTGCTGCGGGGGCGCTGGGCGCATCGCGCGCCGGGCGCCTGTCAGATCGCGGACTGGCCCAGCGGACGACAGGGATCGGTCTGGCGGTCATGCTCGTTTCCTGGTTGCCGATCGCCCTGCTTCCCTATTCGTTGTGGGCCCTGGTGATGGGCGTCGTCGCGATAGACTATGGACTGCAATCGGTGCACGTCGCCAACCAGAGTCTGGTTTATCGGGTCCGCCCGGAGGCCCAGAGCCGTCTCACAGCCGGTTACATGATTTTCTATTCGATTGGCTCGGCCACCGGATCGATCACATCGACGCTTGCCTACGCGCAGGCCGGATGGAATGGCGTTTGCCTGCTTGGAGCGTCCATCTGCGCTGTGGCGCTGGTCTTCTGGATATCGACCCGGCATTTGACGCCCGGCTGAATTGCCGCTCAGGGTATGGACCTGACCTTACTTCACACCCGTATGCGTCGAGCTTTCCGGGAGCGAGCGGGGGCTGTGGCCTGCCTTGCTGATGGTGCAGGTCCCCAACCTGATGATCAAAAGGCTGATCCCCGAAAATTGCCCATCACGGACGAGGAGATCCAGTACTGTCTGGAGGGCATGCCGTCCATGCGCTTCATCGAGTGGATCCGCGCACGCGTCTTGCTCTTGCCAGTGTGGATTTGAACGGTGTTTTGCGCAACAGGCTGCCGTTGACACCGCAATGGCGGTTCTTTGTGTCATACGGGCAAGTTTGTATCGCGAAATGCAGCATCTGCCCGGCGACGCGGCCATGCAATACGCCGGGCATCTGCGGGATCTGGCGCTCATTGCACTTGGCGGCAGGGACGAGGGACAGGAAATCGCGAAAGGGCGCGGTGCGCGCGCGGCGCGTCTGGCTGCGCTCAAGCGTGACATCGCTGCGCACTTTGCCGATTCCGAACTCACGCTCGACATGCTGGCGCAGCGGCACAACATCTCCCCGTCCTATATCCGGGCGTTGTTCGGTGATGAGGGCACGGCATTTTCCGACTATGTGCGTGCACAAAGGCTGCAAAAGGCCTGGGCCATGATCGCTGCACCGGACATGGCCCAACTGCTGATCAGCACCATCGCCTTCCGGCGATGGCCTTTCTCATCAGCTCCATTGCCGTGCACCCGCAGGGAAGGCTGCGTCAGCCGCCATAGAGAAGCTGCGGAAGCCAGAGCACAAGCTGCGGGATGAACGTCAGCAGAAGCAGAACGGCAAGGAGCGGCACCAGGAACGGCAGCGTGGCCCTGACGCATTGTTCGAACGGCACCCGGGAAACCCGTGACAGGACGAACAGCACCATCCCGACGGGTGGTGTCAACAGGCCCAGCATCAGGTTGAGGATCACGATAATGCCCAGGTGAACGGGATCGATGCCAAACTGCGCGGCAACCGGCATGAGAACCGGAACCAGAATGGAAATCGCTGCGATCGTCTCCATGAACAGGCCGACGATCAGGACCACGACCATGATCAGGAGCAGAACCATCGCCCTGCTGTCCGTAAAGGACAGCACAAATTCGGCGAAATGCGTCGCCACCTGATTGGCGGTGAGGATCCACGCAAACACCGACGCCGCCCCGACAATCATCATGATTGCCGCTGTCGTCTCGATGGTTTCGAGTGAAATGACGGCGAGCTTCCTGGGTGTCAGTGTGCGATAGACGATAATGCCGAGAAAAAGCGCATAGGCCGCGGCGGCGATCGCCGCTTCGGTGGGCGTGAACGCACCCGATACGATGCCCCCGACAATGATGACGGGCGTCATGAGCGGAAGGAACGCTGCCTTGAACCGGCTCGCAATCGTGTCCAGCCGGAAAGCCACGTCGCGCGGATAATTCCTCCTGCGTGATTTCCACCAGACCATGGCGGAAAGCGACACTGCCATCAGCAGGCCCGGAACAATGCCGGCGACGAAAAGCTGCCCGATGGAAACGGACGCCATGACGCCGAAAATCACCAGTGGCAGGGATGGCGGGATGATCGGCCCGATGGTCGACGATGCAGCCGTGACACCGACGCTGAAGTCGTCGTCATAGCCGGCCTCGCGCATCGCCTTGATCTCGATCGCGCCCAGCCCGCCGGCATCGGCCACGGCCGCACCGGACATGCCTGCAAAGATGATGCTTGCGCCGATGTTCACATGTCCCAGGCCGCCATGCATCCATCCGACAATGGCGCGCGCGAAACCGAATATGCGGGCGGTGATCCCGGCGGAATTCATCAATGCGCCGGCGAATATGAAAAAGGGTATGGCCAGCAGGGGAAAACTGTCCATTCCGTTGACCATGTTGTGCATCAACACCACGGGTGGAAGACCCGAATGGAGGATGTACGCGAAGGATGAGAGCGCCAGAGAAAACGCGATGGGAACTCTGAGCAGCATCAGGACGAACAGGGAAACGAAGAGAATAGTCAGGCCCATCTGCCGTCAGCTCCGTATCATCTGTCTCACGCGCAGCATGAGCTGCATGGCCGCCACAACTGCGTTGAGGCCGGCCAGAGCCATCACGGCTGCGTGGAGGTAGTATTTCGGGAAAGGAAGCGACACCATTCGCTGGAACGATGTCCGCTGGATCAGCTCCCAGGCGGACCAGAGAAGAATCGTGAACAGCACCACGGTGCAGAGCAGCGAAAACACATGCACGAGGCCGAGTTTGCGCCCGTAATATTTGTCGACGAATTCCAGCACGATATGGCTTCCGGTGATCTGGCAGCGAACCGCACCGGCAAACGCCAGTATGACCAGCAGATAGCGCGCGGCCTCCTCGGTCCAGCTTATCGAGTCGTTGAGGACGTATCGCGTGAAAAACTGAACAAAAACAACAAGAAATAAAGCAAGAAAGATTGCGAGAAGCGCGTAGTCCGCCAAGCTTATCTTAAAGCCTGCGAAATGCGCTTCGTCCTCTGCGGAAATCGCGTCGAAGTCGATTTCCGGCACCATGGTGTTCTGCGCCATCAGCGCGTCCTCCCGTTGCGCAAATGGGCCCGGCAAATGCCGGACCCACAGGCCGATGTCATTCCTGAATGGCTTGAAGGCGTTCGAAGATCGCGGCATCCCACGGCACATCCTCGCCCGTCAGATGCGGCGCGACGGCTTCCATGAATGGCTTGCGATCCACTTCGTTCACGGTCACTCCCTGGGCGCGGAACCAGTCAGCCAGCTCTCCCTCCGAGGCGACGATCTCATCCGATGTCTGCGTTGCCACGGTGGCGAGCGCTTCCAGCAGGGCCGTGCTGTCGTCACCCATTTTGTTCATCGTCACAGGCGATACGACCGTCGCCAGCGAGTTTGTGATGTGCCCGGTCAGATTGATGTTCGACTGGACCTCGTAGAACTTCTTGAACTGGATCGTCGGAAGCGGATTTTCCTGCGCGTCGACCACACCCTGCTGCAAGGCGAGATACACCTCGGCGAAGGCCATCGGGGTGGGGTTTGCGCCTGTGGCGCGTGGGAACATCTGATAGGCTGGAGCGTTGGGCGTCCGAATTTTCAGACCCTCCATATCCTTTGGCGAAAGGATCGGCTTGTTGGCGGTCACATGGCGCGCACCGTAATAGGTCATGGCCGCGACCGTATTGCCGGAAACCTTGTTATACGCCTCACTCATCTCATCGAAGAGGTCGGAATTCACATAGGCCTTCCAGTGTTCATAAGAACGCATGGTGAAGGGGTAGTCGGAAATGCTTATGGGGCCGTAGGATTGCCCGAGAAAGGCAACGCCCGTGTAGATCACATCCACCGTTCCCAGTGAAAGCGCTTCGTTGAGGGCTGCTTCCTTCCCGAGCTGCGATGCGGGGAAAACCTCCATTTTGTAGCGGCCCCCGGTTGCTTCCTCGAGAAGCTCGGCCGCGCGAAGCGCCGCCGCATGGTAGGGGGTGGATGCCTCGTAGACGTGACCGAACTTCAGGACGTCCTGGGCGAAGGTGGCCGTTGCACTGGCGGCGATGGCCACAGCGGCTCCGATGGAGAGCGCGCGAAGTCTGGATAGTTTCAACATGGTTCCTCCCAAAAGAAATGTGCAGCTTCTCCCGGTGTAGCTGCATCAGGCACCTGTTATTGCCCCGCTGCCTCCGTTTGAAGGAAGCGGAGCACTCCCGTCCTCCCACCCCTCATCGCGGGGGAGAACCAGGGCGTTTACGGAGCCATGACGGCTCCGTTTTCGGCGATGCGAAGATCGACGAAATGCTCATGCAGATGATCGGCACGTACGAATACGCCGGCAGCCCTCCTTGCTGGACACGGCGATAGAGCTGATGATCGGCATGTGTTGAATATCATCACAAAGCCCCACACCTCCTGCGTGAGGCCACGATGGCAGCCTGTTTGCTGACGCCACTGGCATAGTGGGCCTGGCATCGTTTGAGCTGGCGATGCTGATGATGGCGCCCCAACGCGTCTGAAGGCGCCCGGTCAAAGCACCGACCGCCTCGACTGCTGCGACGCAGAGCCTGTGGTTACAGGCTGCAGGCAGGTCAGGGCGCACGGAAATCCGGCATTCTGCCTGCAATTTGTCGCTCGATCAGAGCTGCCCATTAAACGAGACGTGTCCACCCGACTGCACCCCCCGAGGTGAGCAGCCATTCGACCGGCGTGCTCAATGTTTATATATGAAGCATACATTCATTTATAAATCAAACACTAGATCGCCGTGCGTTCATCCGGACGCACAAAGGACGATCTAAATTCTTGATGGAGCATCGGAATAAACCGAAAACCGGATGCCACTTTTCGGTCCGATGCTTTAGCTCCGCCATCGGTTGCCTTCCGCCGGGATATGCCAAGGCGATGCAGCGGAAGGCCTGGATTTTCGCCTATGGATGGCGGACTTCGGACCGAAGGCGGCCACAGGACTGGCAGGGCGTTCGAGCCGGCTCGGTCGTGCCGATGATTTTGTCATGGAACCCGGCTGTGGTGTGTTGCGTGGCGAACGCTTCGCCGCTAGGGTCGCTCCCGCATGCGGTTCCGCATCCTGCGGATGAAAAGGGAACCCGGTGCGATCTCCTGGCGGGATCAATTCCGGGGCTGCCCTCGCAACTGTAAGCGGCAAGTTCTTTCCAATGCCACTGGCCAGGGCCGGGAAGGCGGAGCGAACGTCCGAGCCGCGAGCCAGGAGACCTGCCTCATGCATCGACCATGAACGCCGGACGAGGTGCGCCGGCAGGAGGATCAGAATGCATGCAGGCGCGGCCTTGCCGGCGACAAGACGATTTAACGGGCTTGATCGTCTTCGATATGTTATATCATTTCAAATGAGTCGTTTCCGTCTTTTTCCATCGGTTGCTGCAGGTGGCCCGAATGCGCGTTGATCTGGCTGGATTCGCGCGGGAGGGGGCATTGGGCGATCACGCTGCACTCATGCGCCTCGTCGAACGCGCCGATGCGCTTGGCTTTGGCGGCATCTGGTTCAACGAGTTTCACTTCGCCCGGGAGGCGCTGCCCTATCCGTCGACGCTGTTGCTCGGCGCAGAAATCCTGGCGCGTACGGAGCGGCTGCGCTTCGGCACGTCGATCCTCGTCCTGCCGCTCTATCACCCGCTCATGCTGGCCGAGCAGATCGCACAGCTTGATTTTCAGAGCGGCGGTCGGGTCGATGTGGGCATCGGACGTGGCACGGAGCCCGCGACTTTCGCTGCGCTGGAGATTCCGCGTGACGATGCGCACCGCCGCTTCTGCGAAGCGCTCAGGATCATGATCGATGCGTGGAGAAAACCGCATTGCTCTGCCGCTGCCGGACCCTGGAAATTCGCCAATGTCGCCGTCGGACCGCCTCCGGTTCAGAAACCGCATCCGCCCGTCTACGTGGCTGGCGTCTCAGAAGAAACCGTCGACATCGCCGCGCGAAACGGGTTTCCGCTGCTGCTAAGTCTCGAGCCGAACGAGGCGCGGCAATTGCCCGTGTTTCACGCCGCACTTGAACGGCATGGCGCGTCACGGGCATCGCTCAAGGCCTCGTCGCTCTCCCGTTATGTGGTGATTGCGCCGACCCGGGCTGAAGCTGACGAGCGGGTCGACACGCTTCTCGATAGACTGAACACGCGCCGTGCCGAACGCGCGCTGGCACGCGGGATGACGCCGCCAGAGCCGCGCAGCCGCGCTTCGATGATGGCTGATTTCACCATCGCGGGCACACCCGAGGATTGCCATGCACAACTGTGTGCGCTTTCGGCGCGCACGGGTTCCAGCAGCATACGCTGCCTGTTCAGCGCCAATGGCTTGATCGCCAACGATGTGGCTCTCAGGGGCATGGAGCTCTTCGCTGCCGAGGTGCTCCCGGCTCTCGACAGGCAGGCCTCTTCTCCAACCTCATCTGAAAACGCCGGGAATGAGCCGGCTTTGCAAGGAGTGAATTCATGATGCGTTATGGCGGTCTCCGCGCTTTTGCGGTCGCGGGTCTATTGGTGGCTTCGATGCCTGCTTTCGCAGATGGAGCGGGCTTTCCCTATACGGATGAGAACTGCGGTGTCACCACCACCTATGAGGCACCGCCGGCAAGGGCCGTGACGCTCAGCAACAACGCAACGGAGATGATGCTGGCGCTGGGGCTGGAAGACCGCATGGCGGGCACCTCCTATATGGCGAACCTCCAGATCAGCCCGCAATATGAGGAAGCGTATAACGGGGTTCCGGTGCTTTCGCCGCTTGTCGCCACCACCGAGCAGCTTATCGAGGTGGAGGCCGATTTTGTCTATGCCGGCTATCCGGACGGGTTCAGCGAAAGTCGTCACACGCGCGACCAGTTGCATGATCTGGGCATGAAGACGCGGCTCAACACCGAAGGCTGCAATCTCGGTAAATTCGGCTTCGATGAACTCTACGCCGAAATCCGCTCTGTATCTGCCATCTTTGGCGTGCGCGAGCGCGGCGAAGCACTGATCGCCGACATTGAAAAACGGCTCGCTGCAGTGGAAGAGGATCTCAAAGGCGCGGACGCCATACCGGTGTTCATCTTCAACGGCGGAGAATCCGCCCCACGCGCCGTTCTTGGCAACACCATGCTGTCGCATGTGGTGTCGCGGGCCGGTGGCGAAAACATCTTTGGCGATGTCGCAAACCGCTATGGTCAGGTGTCCTGGGAGCAGATTGCCGAGCGTATGCCTGAATACATCGTCGTCTATTATTCCGGCACCGCCGGCGGCCAGGTGGTCGGAGACCCCGCCGGCGAGCTGGGCCAGGGGCGGATCGAGATATTGAAGGCGAACCCGACCATCAGGGACGTGCCGGGCATTGTCGGTGAAAGGTTTGTGACGATCGATTCCGTCTGGGGCCAGCCGGGGCCGAGCTCCATCGATGCGGTGGAGAAACTGGCTCGCGCTTTCCATCCCGCGCGGATGGGCGAATAACAGGCGAGCGGAACTCACAAGATGCATGCTCCCGCCCCGAGGAAGGACGATCCAGACAGCCACGAAGCGCTGCTTGCCGTGCTCCAGTCAGCACCGCCTGCGCGAGGCGCGGCTCTTCGCCCTGTTGCTTCCGCCCGCGCGGCGAGCGGCGGGTCGCCGGGCTATGCGCTGGTCATTCTCCTGATGGTGGGGCTGCTCCTGGGCATGGCCATTGCGGGACTGATGTTCGGCTCGGTGCATATACCCGGTGGAACGGCGGTCGCCATTCTCGCCAATCTGGTGGCCGGCGACGGGTTGGTGGAGCCTGACTGGCGCGCGGTCTATGAGACCATTGTCGTCCAGACGCGCATGCCGCGTGTCGTGCTCGCCGCCCTTGTCGGCGCGAGCCTGGGGGTAACCGGCATGACAATCCAGTCCATCGTCCGCAATCCACTGGCAGGCCCGAGCATCCTCGGCGTTTCCTCCGGTGCGGCAACGGGCGCCGTGGTGGTGATGCGCTGGGGGCTTCTTGGTCTCGGCGTGTTCACGTTGCACATCTCGGCCTTTCTCGGCGGACTGGTAACACTCTTCGCAGTGTTCTGGGTTGCGCGGACGGGCGGGCACATGACACCGACGCGACTTGTGCTTGCCGGTGTGGCGATGAGCGCGATCCTGAGCGCGCTCACAAGCCTGATTGTGCTCACATCGCCCGATCCGCAGCTCGCCTCTCGGGTCCTGTTCTGGACATTGGGCGGCTTCGGCACCGCGCAGTGGAAGCTCATTCCCATTCCGCTCGTCGCCCTTGCGCTTGGGCTTGGCGTAATGCTGGTGCAGGCCCGCCGTCTGAACCTCCTGATGGCGGGAGACGAGAGCGCGGTGGCGCTCGGGCTCAACGTCCAGCGTTTCCGTCAGAGCATGTTTGTACTGGCAGCCGCGCTCACCGGCATCACCGTGGCGGTGAGCGGCGTGATCGGGTTTGTCGGTCTCATCATGCCGCACATCGTGCGGTTTCTCGTCGGAGCGGATCATCGTCGCGCACTGCCGGCGGTGGCGCTTCTCGGTGCGAGCTTCACCATTGGCGCCGATCTTGTCGCCCGCACAGTGATCGCGCCGCTGGAGCTGCCCGTCGGCATCGTCACGGCGCTCGTGGGCGGCCCGTTCTTCATCTGGCTTCTGCGGCGCGATGCGCGCGCACTTGGGGGTGCGCGATGAGTGTTCGGCCCGGCACGCTCGATCTGCGTTCGGTCACCGTGCGCACCGGCGCAAAGACGCTGGTCGACAACGTGTCGATCAGCGTTTCGGAAGGTGAGATGGTCGGCCTTCTTGGGCCGAACGGCGCAGGCAAATCGAGCCTGTTGCGAACCATCTACCGCATAAACCGGCCGGCATCGGGCACGGTGCTCGTGAACGGTGAAGATGCGTGGCGGCAGCCCACGGAATGGGTGGCGCGCAATGTGGGTGCGGTGCTTCAGGATATGCCGGCGGAGTTTCCCCTGACGGTGCGCGACGTGGTCGCCATGGGTCGCTCGGCGCACAAGAAGCTTCTCGAGCCTGACACGCCACACGATCACACGCTGATTGCGGCGGCAATCGCGCTTCTTGGGCTGGCGCCGCTTCAGGATCGCGCTTTCCGAACGCTTTCCGGCGGGGAGCGGCAGCGCGTTCTCGTTGCGCGCGCGCTGGTGCAGCAGCCGCGTCTTCTGGTGCTTGATGAGCCGACGAACCATCTCGACATCCACCATCAGCTTCAGCTCCTGCGCTTCATGCGCGGCCTTGAAATCACGGTGGTGGCCGCACTTCACGACCTGAATCTCGCTGCCATGTTCTGCGACCGGCTCTGTGTGCTTGATCATGGCCGTCTGGTGGCTGTGGGAACCCCCGAAACGGTTCTGACGCCGGAGCTGCTCCGGCGTGTCTACCGTATCGATGCAACGATCGCCCGGCATCCCGAAACCGGAACCGTCTGGGTGATGCCATCGGCCGCGCCGCCCATCGGCCAGCCGGCGCGCGCAGCGGAGACCGCAGAACAGGCATCGGGTCCACCGTTATAATTAACGCGGTCTTAAGCGAGGGGGCGCTTTATAAACTGAGTGCAACAGGTTTCGGCCCCAATGGTGAGCAACGCGAACTTTCCCGGATTTGATGGACGTAGCGCGCAGGCACTGCCGCCCGGCCGGGTGCGCGTGATGCGATGAGCAGTCTTGCCCAACAGCGCTGGTCGGGGTCGTCATTCGTTGCCCGCATGGCTGCTACCGGACAGCCCTCCACCGCCATTGCGGCGGCGCTGTTCACGGTTCTGATGATTTCCTTCCGCCCCTTTCAGCCTGCCGGACCACAGGTGACCGGCAGCGGCGGCGACATCGTCAACCAGCTCGGCTTCGGTGCGCTTGGGGCGATTGCCGTGGCTTCGCTTCTGATGCTGGTTGACCGGCGCGTCCTTGTCTCGCTGTTCAGCCCATGGTGGATTCTTCTCCTGGGGTTTGTGGCTGTCGCCACGCTCAACACGCCGGTACCGAGCGACACGATGCGCACGGTGGCCTTCTCGGTCATCGGCATCGTTACGGTGGCTGCGATTCTGACCCTGCCGCGCGATGCGGACGCGTTTTCGCGGGTGCTGGTCTGCGCCGGCTTTGTGATCCTCGGACTGTCCTATTTCGGCGTGATTGCCATGCGCGATGTCGCGGTCCATCAGGCCTTTGATGTGGAGTCCCAGCACGCCGGTCTCTGGCGCGGCGTCTTCACGCACAAGAACATCGCCGGACCGGTGATGGCCGGACTGGCCTTCGCCGGCCTTTATCTGTGGCGCCGGGGTTGGCGCTGGTCCGGCGCAACGATGGCCATCCTGGCGATGATCTTCGTCTTCCATACCGGCTCCAAGACAACCACTGCCACGGTGCCGCTTGCCGGCATGCTGATCGCGTTGCCTGGCATTTTCGGCTTGCGGTTTCTGGTTCCGGTGCTGGTGATTACTGCCGTCGGTGCGCTGGCCGTTGCCACCCTCGGCATCGTCTTTATCGGCCCGGTGAAGGAACTGGCAGCGACGCTTGCGCCCGATCTCACCTATACGGGGCGCACGCCGGTCTGGGACTTTGCCGGAGACATGATCGCCCAGAGACCGTTTTTCGGATATGGCTTCGACAATTTCTGGCTGACGGAGTTCGTGTTCACCTCCGACCAGCCTTTCGACCGTCCGTGGGACATTCGCGGCATTGTGCACGGCCACAATGGATATATCGACATTGCACTCGGCATGGGGCTTCCGGCGCTTGCCGTCGCCATCACCACCTTTCTGCTGGTGCCGCTGCGCGACTACATGCGCACGCCGCTCTATCGGGAAAATGTCTTTCTGGCCGATTTCTTCATGATGGTGGTCACGTTCTGCGTGTTCAACGCATTCCTCGAGAGCTTCTTCTTTCGTCGGACGGACCCTGTCTGGATGTTTTTCGTGATGGGCGTGCTTGGCATGCGGCTTGTTGCGCGCTTCAGGGTGCCGGGCCAGGCGCTGCGCTGACGAAGCAAACCGACATTCAGGTGTCATGGCGCCTGCCGTAGGCTCTGCCTGGGGCGTGCACCGCGCTGCGTATCGCAGGCCTGCAGCATAACGGCGCACCAACGGCCGCAGACTTGCCTTCCGTGATGCATGGACGTACATGAATTTCAGTAATTTCTGAAATTATAGCAATTCCAGGAAGTTTGGAGACCTGGTTTCCGTCCGGAGTTGCGCAAGAACAATAGGTTAGAGTGCTTTTGCGATTCAACGAAAAGCAAAATCGCTCCAGTGTCAGGACCGCTCGTCATGAACCTCCCGCCACTCCTGCAGTCCTTCGTGTTGCACTTTGGAGAAATGGGCAGCCGCTGGGGCATCAACCGCACGGTGGGGCAGATTTATGCGCTGCTTTACGCGTCTTCCAAGCCTCTCTGCGCGGATGACATCGTCGATGCATTGTCCATTTCGCGTTCCAATGTCTCCATGAGCCTGCGCGAGCTTCAGGCTTGGAATCTCGTCATCCTGAAACATATTCCCGATGACAGGAGGGATTACTTCACGACACCGGACGATGTCTGGCAGATTCTGCGGACGCTGGCTGAAGAGCGCAAGAAGCGCGAGGTCGATCCCACGCTTTCGGTCCTCCGCGAGCTTCTGATGCAGACACCCGGCAGCGAGGAAGAGCGCCACGCCCAGGCCCGCCTCGCCGAGATGCAGACCCTCATCGAGCAGTTGACGAAGTGGTATGACGATGTGAAGCATCTGGAAACGGAGCAACTGGCGACCTTGCTGAACCTCGGCGCAAAGGTAACAAGACTGCTCGACGCCAAGGACCGCATTGTCTCGCTCGGCCGCAAGCGCACGGAGCCGAAGACGTCATGACAACGCTCGACGCCGGCATAGGAAGACGCCGCCCTGAGGCCGCCGGGCGCACCGCTGCTGTGATGCGGCAGGCGCGTCCAGATGAGGTTGCGGACACGCTGTCTGCGCGCGACGGGGTCAGCAGGGCCGCGGTGCTACTGCAAACGACGGCATCGCTGCTCTGGCTTCCCCAGGCGGGTCTACTGGCGCTGGCTGTCGGCAGCATTGCCGCCGGTAGCGACGCTTCTGCGGCATGGCTGCCGGCCCTTGGCATTCTTGTTCTCGGCATCGCGCGTGCGGTGATGGATGGCGCGGGCAGTCGGCTGGCATTTCGTCAGGCGCGGAGCCATTTGAGCGCGCTGCGCAACGAGGCGGTCGCCGCCCTTGCCGAAACCTCGCCGCTCGATGTTACGCGGCCCTCATCGGGGTTCGCCGCGAGCACGCTTGCCGAGCAGGCGGAGGCCGTTGTTCCCTATGTCGCCCGCTTCCGTCCGGCGCGGTCCAGGGCGATGATCGTTCCGCTGGCGATCCTTGCCTGCGTGCTGGTGTTTTCGTGGGCGGCGGCGCTGGTGCTGCTCATCGCGGCACCGCTGATCCCGATCTTCATGGCTCTAGTCGGCTGGCGCGCCAAGCAGGCAAGCGAAGAACAACTCGCCGAGATGGGCAGCATGAATGCCTTCCTCATGGACAGGCTGCGTGGACTGACAACGATCCGCAGTTTCGACGCCGTGGATCGCACGGCAACGCAGCTGCGTGCCAGTGCCGAAGACCTTCGACGCCGCACAATGGCCGTGTTGCGCATTGCATTTCTTTCCTCCGCCGTGCTGGAACTCTTTGCCGCGCTCGGCGTCGCCATGGTCGCCGTCTATGTGGGCTTTCACCTGCTTGGTGAGCTGAATTTCGGCGCATGGGGCGGCAGGCTCTCTCTGGCCGAGGGGCTGTTCATCCTGCTTCTGGCGCCGTCCTTCTTCGAGCCGCTGCGCGATCTCTCCGCTGTGTGGCATGACCGGGCATCGGGCGAGGCTGCTTTCGACGCGCTGAAGAAGCTGGCCGCGTCGGGGCGAAAGACCGTGGCCGCGTCTTCTGCGAAGGGCGGTCGGGTAGGGGCTGGCGGGGCGCTGTCGCTGTCCGTCGAAGGGCTTGTCTTCCGCCACGTGGAAGGGGCCGCCCCGGTCTTTCACGATTTCGACCTTGAGGTGAAGCCCGGCGAGCGCATCGCGCTTGTTGCGCCGAGCGGCGAGGGGAAATCCACACTGCTTGCGCTCATTGCGGGACTGGTCGTGCCGGAGAGCGGGACCATTCGCATCGGCGGACTGGTCGTGGATAGCGCAAATGTCGCAGACCTGCGCGCCTCCATCGCCTGGATCGGGCAGGATCCGCACATCTTCCCCGGCACGATCAGGAGCAATGTAACAATGGGCCGCGCCGATGTGGATCCGGTGCGTGTCTCGGCGGCGCTCGAGGCGGTAAGCCTGTCGGACCTTGCGGCTCGGCGCGGGCCGGCGATGATCGGCGAAGGCGGCTTTGGCCTTTCCGGTGGCGAAGCACTCCGGCTGGCGCTGGCGCGCGCTAGCGCGACGCCGCAGGCCGGTTTGGTTCTGGCCGATGAACCGACCGCGCATCTCGACCGTGAAACAGCGCGCGAGATCACCGAAAGCCTTCTGCGCGTCAGCCGCGGCAAGACGCTGGTCGTTGCCACGCATGATCCCGTGCTTGCCGCCCGCATGGATCGCGTCATCACACTGAACGCACCCGACTCGGCCGGAGCCGGGGCATGACGGGCAATCGCAATCTTCGCGCTGTCGCTTCACTATTCTGGTCCGGCAATCGCAGCAGGCTTCTCGCCGGCGCACTTCTCTCGCTCGCCACCGTTTTGTGCGGCATCGCGCTTCTGGGGCTTTCGGGCTGGTTCATCACGGCGACGGCCATTGCCGGGCTTTCGCTGGCGACGGCCCTCGCCTTTGACGTGTTTGCTCCATCCGCCGGCATTCGCTTCCTGGCGCTCGCCCGGACGGCATCGCGCTATGGCGAACGCATCGCCACCCATGATGCAACGCTGGAAGTGCTGGCCGAGCTGCGCGAAAGGCTGTTTCGCGGCTGGGCGGTCGCAGGCGCGGCGCGCGCCATGGCGGCGCGGCCGGCCCGTTTACTTTTCCGGCTAACAAACGACATCGACGCGCTGGACTCGCTTTACCTGCGCGTGCTCGTGCCACTGTTCTCGGCAGCCGGTGCGTCTGTCGTTGCCGGTCTGGCGCTTGGCTTCATCGACATCCGGCTTGGCGTCGCCTCTTCGCTGTTCCTCCTGGCAGTCGGGCTCGGTGTGCCCACGATCGCTGCGCGCCATGCCCAAAAGCCGGCACGCCGCCGCGCGCACGCGCTTGAGGTGCTGCGTGCGCGCAGCATTGACCTTGTGCGCGGGCAAAGCGAACTCGCCATGGCCGGGCGGATCTCCGCCCAGCGCGAGGCGGTTGCCGAGGCCGACCGGCACCTGGCCGAGGCCGACGATGCGATGAACAGGACGGAAACGGGCGTCAGCATCGCGCTCGGCATCGCCGGCGCGGTGCTGCTCGCCGCTATTCTGGTCGCCGGCGCGGAACTCGCGGAGGCCGGGCGCATCAGCGCACCCGTCGCCGCACTGGCACTGCTCATCGGCCTGACCGCGACAGAACCGTTTGCTGCCCTGCGGCGTGGTGCTGTCGAGCTTGGTCGCACGCTGACAGCCGTCCGCCGTGTCGGCCCACGACTGAGAGCACAAGATAATACGCCGGCAAACAATGAGCCGGACGCCGCGCAGACGGCGGCATGTCTGACGCATGTTACCGCGGCGCACCCGGGTGCCGCCTTTCCGGCGCTCGCCGATGTTTCGCTGCAGATCGAACAGGGTGAACGCATTGCGGTGATCGGTGCTAGCGGGGCCGGCAAGTCATCGCTGCTGGCGGCCCTCGCCGGCGAAATGGCGCTCGTCGTTGGCGCGGTCGCCAGCCTTCCCGCAATCCTGTTTACACAGCGCACGGAGCTGTTCAGCGACACGCTGCGTGGCAATCTGGCGCTGGCCAACCCGGCGGCCGGAGACGATGAGATGCATGTCGCGCTTGAAGCGGCAGGCCTGTCACGTTTGCTGGAACGCTTGCCGTTTGGGCTCGACACCATGCTGGGCGAGGGCGGTACGGGCCTTTCCACCGGGCAGGCCCGGAGGCTTGCGCTGGCCCGGCTGTTGCTGCGGGATGAGCCGGTCTGGTTGCTCGACGAGCCCACCGAGGGGCTGGACCGTGAAACCGCCAACGACGTGATCGCGCGGGTTGGACGATTTGCGGCCGGCAGGACGCTCGTGGTGTCGACACACATCCGCCGCGAGGCCGAAGGCGCAGACCGCATTCTGCGCATGGAACGGGGCCGCATCCTTGCCGAGGCGCGCCGCGGCACCGCTGAATACAGTTCATTGCTCGACGGTCTGAGACCGGAATGAGCGCTTCCCCCCGACGACCAAAGGAGCCGGACAGCCGGATGGTACAATGGAACTGAACATCGTCGATCTCTCGCGGTTGCAATTCGCAATCACCGCGCTTTACCACTTTCTGTTCGTCCCGCTGACGCTCGGACTGTCGGTGCTGGTCGCCATCATGGAGACGGTCTATGTGATGACGGGCCGCACCATCTGGCGGCAGATGACGAAATTCTGGGGCACGCTCTTCGGCATCAATTTCGTGCTCGGCGTCGCCACCGGCATCGTCATGGAGTTCCAGTTCGGCATGAACTGGAGTTATTACAGCCACTATGTGGGCGATATCTTCGGTGCACCTCTGGCCATTGAGGGCCTCATGGCCTTCTTCCTGGAGGCGACCTTTGTCGGCCTGTTCTTCTTCGGCTGGGACAAACTCTCCAAGCTTGGCCACCTTGCCTCGGCATGGGCGGTCGCCATCGGCTCCAATTTTTCGGCACTCTGGATCCTGATCGCCAATGGCTGGATGCAGAACCCCGTAGGCTCAGCCTTCAATCCCCAGACCATGCGCATGGAAATCACGGATTTTTATGCCGTGCTCATGAACCCGGTGGCGCAGGCGAAGTTCGTTCACACCGTCTCGGCAGGCTATGTCACGGCCTCCGTTTTCGTTCTTGGCGTCTCCGCGTGGTATGTGCTCAAGGGAAGGCATCTGGACCTCGCCAGGCGGTCGATGACGGTCGCCGCTTCGTTCGGTCTCGCCTCCGCGCTTTCGGTCGTGGTGCTGGGCGATGAAAGCGGCTATCTCGCCACGGAACATCAGAAGATGAAGCTCGCTGCCATTGAGGCGATGTGGGAAACGGAGCCGGCACCGGCTTCCTTCACCGCTTTCGGTTTCCCGGATCAGAAAGCACGCGAAACCCATTATGCCGTGCATATCCCCTGGGCCATGGGGATCATCGCGACGCGTTCGCTCGACACGCAGATTCCCGGAATTGAGGAACTGGTCGAGCGCGCGGAAGAGCGCATCAGAAAAGGCATTGTCGCCTATGACGCATTGCAGAAAATCCGCGCCGCCGGCAGCACGGATGCCATTCCCGCCGATGTGAAAAATGCATTTGAAGAAAGCGGTGCGGACCTCGGATACGCGCTGCTTCTGAAGCCGTATCTCGATGATCCACGCGAAGCGACGGATGCGCAGATAACCCAGGCGGCAAACGACACGGTTCCAAACGTGCCGACGCTGTTCTGGACCTTCCGCATCATGGTTGGGCTGGGCTTCTTCTTCATCCTGCTGATGGGGGTGTTCTTCTACCTGTCGGCGCGGCACAGGCTGGATCGCTATCCCTTCCTCCTGCGCATTGCGGTCCTTGCCATCCCGCTCCCGTGGATCGCCGCGGAATGCGGCTGGATCGTCGCGGAGTTCGGGCGTCAGCCATGGATCATCGAGGGCGTTCTGCCCACGGCCGTGGCGGTTTCAAACCTCGGCGCTTCCACGGTGCTGATGACGATCATCGGCTTCTCGCTGATCTACACCGTGCTCTTCATCGTCGAAATGACGCTGATGCTGCGCGCCATTCGCAAGGGGCCTGAACCAGACGAAGAGCCCGAGGCCGAGTTCGGCCCCCGCGCCTTCGTTCCGGCGGAGTAAGAACAATGATCCTGCACACTCTTATCGACTATGAAACGCTGCGTGTGATCTGGTGGGGGCTGCTCGGCGTGTTGCTGATCGGCTTTGCCGTCACCGACGGCTTCGACCTTGGGACCGGAACGCTCCTGCCCTTCGTGGCAAAGACCGACACGGAGCGCCGCGTCGTGATCAACGCCGTCGGCCCCGTCTGGGAAGGCAATCAGGTCTGGCTGATCCTGGGAGGCGGCGCCATTTTTGCGGCCTGGCCGCCGCTCTATGCGGTGTCCTTTTCGGGCTTCTATCTTGCCATGTTCGCTGTGGTCTTCGCGCTCATCCTGCGTCCCGTGGCGTTCAAATATCGTTCGAAGCGCGAGAACCCCGCCTGGCGCACGAGCTGGGACTGGGCGCTGTTCATTGGCGGTTTCGTGCCGGCGCTGATCTTCGGCGTTGCGGTGGGCAATGTCCTGCAGGGCGTGCCATTCCGGCTCGAGAATGACCTGCGGATTTTCTACGAAGGCACGACATTGTTCGAGTTGCTCAACCCGTTTGCGCTCCTGTGCGGTCTTCTCTCGGTGGCGATGCTCATCATGCATGGCGCATCCTGGCTGATGGTGAAGACCGAGGGAGCGGTTGCCGCGCGCAGCCGCGCCTTTGGCAGCGTCGCCGCCATGGCCACCATCGTGATTTTTGCGCTCGGCGGTCTCTGGCTTTGGGCCGGCATCGATGGGTTCCGCATCACCAGCGCCATCGTTACCGACGGTCCGTCCAACCCTCTTGCCAAGACCGTGGAGCAGGCTGGCAGCGCCTGGTTCGACAATTACGCGGCGCATCCATGGACAATGATCGCGCCAGCACTCGGTTTTGCCGGCGCGGCCCTCGCGCTCGTTCTGTTCCGTGCCCGGCGTGAGGTGCCGACCCTGCTTGCCAGTGCGGTGTCGATCATCGGCATCATCTCCACCGTCGGCCTGTCGATGTTCCCCTTCATCCTGCCGTCTTCCATCGCACCGGGAGCCAGCCTGACGGTGTGGGACGCCTCGTCGAGCCACCTGACCCTGTTCATCATGCTGGTTGTGACGGCGTTCTTTATTCCCTTGATCGTCGCCTACACGAGCTGGGTCTACAGGGTGCTGTGGGGCAAGGTCGACAAGGACGAAATCGAGCAAGGCAAGGGGCACGCTTACTGAGCGCTGCCGTGAGACAAAAGGAGTTCACGACATGTGGTATTTTGCATGGTTGCTTGGCTTCCCACTCGCTGCAGCTTTCGCTGTGCTCAACGCGATGTGGTATGAGCTGATGGACGACGCGGCGAAGAACAGAGAAGCCGGAAAGCAATGAATGTGCAGACGCCGGCCTTGTGCCGGCGTTTTGCTTTCGAGCTTCAGTCGGCGATCTGCCCGCTTGCCGGGCGTTTCATGATCACTTCGCGGTGTGGATAGGGGATCTCGACCCCGTTTTCCTTCAGCGTGTCCCAAAGCGCGAGCAACACTTTGCCGCGTACATTGGTGAGCCCCTGCTGCGGATCGCGAATCCAGAAGCGCAGCACGAAATCGAGCGAGGATTCACCGAACCCCGTCAGCCAGCAGACCGGCCTCCGGTCCGCGTCCACACGGCCGACACTCATGGCCGCTTCGATGGCAAGGGCCGAAACCTGATGCGGGTCGGCCTCGTAGGAAACGCCAAACGGCACGTCGAGGCGCACCATCTCGTCGCTGAACGACCAGTTGATCACCTGCTGGGTGATGAAATCCTCATTGGGGATGAGATATTCGCGCCCGTCGCGGGTGATGACGGACACGAACCGCGCTCTGAGCTCGCGGATCCAGCCGAATGTATCGCCGAGCGTGATCGTGTCGCCCGGTTTGATGGACTTGTCGAGCAGGATGATGATGCCCGAGATGAAGTTGGAAACGACCTTCTGCAGGCCGAAGCCGAGCCCCACGCCGACAGCGCCGGAAAACACCGTCAGCGCCGTCAGGTCGACGCCAACGGAGGAAAGCGCGATCGCGCCTGCGGCGATGACGAGCCCGATCTTGACCACCTTGCCCAGCAGCACGCGGATCGACGGGGTGAGCTCGTCGGAGCGCTGGACGCGCTCATCGAAATAATTGCCAAGCACGACGGCAAGCCAGACCGTGCCGGTGAGCAGCACCGCGGCTTTCAGCAGCACCAGTGCGCTTAATCGTGTTGCCCCCAGCGGCAGGGCCAGCGTGTCGAGAAACGCTGCCGCCTCGTCGTCTATGCCGAGAATGACAATGGCCGCATAGGTCCACGCGATCCAGCCGATGGTTCTGGCAAGCAGCCGGTTGCGGATGATGCGCGACACCACCGAGGTGAAAAGCCAGGCGAGCGAGAGTGAGAGGGCGAGCGAAAGCAGCAGGGTCCGGCTGGGCCAGGTAAGCGAGCGCAACACCGTCAGCACCGCGAAAAGCATGAGCACGAACAGGATCCAGTCCGTGCGCCGCATCAGCGCCACGACGACGCGCAGAAGACCCTGATGGCCCTTGATGCGCCGTGCGCGCGCTTCGAGCCGGCTTTCCAGTCCGCGCGATGCCAGCTTTGCGACAAAGAGCAACACCGCAATGATTGCGAGCTGGTACAAGGTCCAGGGATTGGCGAGATTGACGAGTTTGGCCTGCACCCAACCCGAAATCTCGATCAGAAGGTCCACGAACGCCATGGTTGCAGTGTAAAGCAAATTCTGTCGGTGTGGAAACAGAGCGCGGCGCAAAGGTACAGCTTAATCAGTCGGATGCGGCTATGGTGCGTGTGGCTTTGTCGTGCGTCGGGGGCTTGCAATGAACGAAACGGGGATACCGGATGATCCGCTTCTGCTGGGCATCGATACCGGCGGTACCTACACGGATGCTGTCCTGTTCTGCGAGCGTTCGGGTGTTGTCGCCAAGGCCAAGGCGCTGACGACACGGCATGATCTGGCAGAAGGCATCGCAGGTGCCGTCGATGCCGTGCTGGCGAGGGCGTCCGCGCCTGCGCGCCGCATCGGCCTCGTTTCCATGTCGACGACACTTGCCACCAACGCGCTGGTGGAAGGTCAGGGCGGCCGCGTCGCGCTGGTCATGATCGGGTTTTCGGAAACCGATCTCACACAGGCGGGACTGCGCAACGCATTGCGGTCCGATCCGGTCCTGTTTCTCCCCGGCGGGCATGATGTGCACGGCAATGAAACGCCGCTGGAGATGGAGCGGCTTGAAGCGGAGATCGCGGCGCTGGCGCAGGACGTGACGGCTTTCGCCGTCTGCGCTTATTTTGCGGTGCGCAACCCCGCTCATGAGATCGCGGTCAGGGATTTCATCCGCGCCCGCACAGACCTTCCGGTCACCATGAGCCATGAGCTTTCGGCCCAACTCGGCGGTCCGCGCCGGGCGCTGACAACCCTGCTCAATGCGCGGCTCATCGCGTTAATTGATCGCCTCGTGCTTGCCTCAGAGCGTTTTCTTGAAAAGCGGGACATCCGCGCTCCGCTCATGGTGGTCCGCGGCGATGGCGCGCTCGTTTCGGCGGAGTTCGCCCGCAGCAGGCCCATCGAGACCATCCTGTCCGGCCCGGCTGCCAGTCTGGTTGGCGCGCGGTACCTGACAGGGCTAGACCGCGCAATCGTTTCCGATATCGGCGGCACGACCACAGACATCGCCGTTCTGGAAAACGGTCAGCCACGCATCGATCCGCAGGGGGCGAGTGTGGGCGGTCATCGCACCATGGTCGAGGCGGTGGCAATGCGCACGTTCGGGCTCGGCGGAGATTCCGAAGTCACGACAGAGGAGGGCGGGCTGAGCGGCCGCATTGTGCTCGGGCCACGCCGGCTCGTGCCCCTGTCCCTTGCCGCACATCTTCATGGCGGCCAGATCGTCGAGGCGCTGCAAAAGCAGGAGACGAGGCCGGTGCCTTCCCGGCTCAACGGGCGTTTTGCGTGTCTGAGCGGTATGCCGGCGCGCCACGCAACCGGCCTCTCGCAGAGCGAGGTCGCGCTCTATGCGCGGCTGGGGCCGGAGCCGGTGGCGCTTGACGCGCTCATCCTGTCCAGCGCGCAGCTTGCGCCGCTCGATCGTCTCGTCGCGCGCGGGCTCGTTTCGCTGATTGGCTTTACGCCTTCCGATGCCGCACATGTGCTTGGCCGGCAGACGGGATGGGATGCGGAGGCAGCGCGTCTTGGCGCTGCGCTTTTCGCCAGACGCCGCGATGGCGCCGGCCAACAGCTCGCGACGGATGCGGAAGCGTTCTGCGAACGTGTTATGGCGCGTCTTGCCCGCCGCTCTGCCGAAGCCGTTCTCGAAACGGCATTGTGTGAGGACGGGCTCGACGGGGCCGCGCTCGCCGGGCACGAGCTTATGCGCCGGGCGCTCGATGGGGAGCAAAGCGTCACGCGGTTCCGGGTTTCGCTCGACCGCCCACTCATTGGCCTGGGCGCATCGGCGCCCCTGCACTATGCCGGGCTCGGCGCATTGCTTCGAGGAGACTGCGTGCTGCCTGAGGATGCGGATGTCGCCAACGCCATTGGCGCCGTTGTCGGCCGGGTGGGTGTGCGCAGCGAAGCCCATATCGGCCAGCCGCGAGAGGGCGTCTACCGGGTGCAGGTCGCCGAAGAACTGCGTGATTTTGCGGATGAAGAAGAGGCATTGGCCTTTGCCGAAAGCGTGTTGATGCGCGACCTGCACGACAGGGCGCGCCAGGCCGGCGCCGATCAGGCCGAGCTCCACGTGACACGCGACATCCGCGCTGTCGATGTCGACGGCAGCCGCCGCTTTCTGGAAGCGCGGGTCGTGGCGCAGGCGTCGGGACGCCCGCGTATGACGCTCAACCACGATTGAGATTGAAACTTCTTCTCCGTCCGGCGAATTGACCCCGTGCCGCTGGCGTGGTGAAAGCAGTGCATCATTTCTGACATCGGGAAGAGGAGTGTCTGCCAAATGGAAAATCGCGTTGAGCTTCATGGGTTGAAGGTTGCGGAAGAGCTGCGCGATTTCGCCGTAGAAGAGGCGCTCCCCGGTACGGGTGTAGATCCCGACAAATTCTGGAAGGCGCTATCGGATATCGTCCGCGATCTGGCTCCGAAAAACCGCGCCCTGCTCGCAAAACGCGATGCGATGCAGGAAAAGATCGACGCATGGTACAGGGAAAACGGTGCGCCTGCGGATCAGGAGGCCTATCAGACTTTCCTGCGCGAAATCGGCTATCTGCTGCCGGAAGGTGAAGCCTTCTCGGTCTCAACACAAAATGTCGATCCGGAGATCGCCAGTGTCGCCGGTCCCCAGCTCGTCGTGCCGGTGATGAATGCACGCTATGCGCTCAACGCGGCCAATGCGCGCTGGGGCTCGCTCTACGATGCGCTTTACGGCACGGACGCCATTTCCGAGGAGGACGGCGCGGAAAAGGGCAAGGGCTACAATCCGAAGCGCGGCGAAAAGGTCATCGCCTGGGCGCGTGCCTTCCTCGATGCCAGTGCGCCCCTCGATGGTGTTTCCTGGACGGAAATTGCCGGCCTTTCGGTTGCCGACGGTCAGCTCGTGGCGAAGACCGATGGTGGTGAAGCGCGCCTGAAGGATGCTTCGAAATTCGTCGGCTATCGGGGTGGGGCCGATCAGCCGACCGCCGTTCTGCTCGCCACCAATGGCATGCATGCGGAGGTCGTGATCGATCGCAACCACCCGATTGGCAAGACCGACAAGGCGGGCATTGCCGATGTGGTGCTGGAATCGGCCCTGACCGCGATCCAGGATTGCGAGGATTCCGTTGCCGCTGTGGACGCGGAAGACAAGGTCGTCGTCTATCGCAACTGGCTCGGCCTGATGAAGGGCGACCTCGAAGAGCAGGTGACGAAGGGCGACAAGACCTTCACCCGCCGCCTCAACCCCGACCGCGAATACACCGCGCCCGATGGCGGCACGCTCAGGCTGCCCGGTCGCTCGCTGATGCTGGTGCGCAATGTCGGCCACCTGATGACCAATCCGGCAATTCTCGACGCCGATGGCAATGAGGTGCCGGAAGGCATCATGGACGCACTCTTCACCGCAGCCATCGCGCTGCACGATGTCGGGCCGAATGGCCGCCGCATGAACAGCCGTGCGGGCTCCATGTATGTGGTGAAGCCGAAGATGCACGGTCCTGAAGAAGTGGCCTTCGCGGTGGAACTGTTCGGCCGCGTCGAAAAAGCGCTCGGCATGGCGCCCAACACCATGAAAATGGGCATCATGGACGAGGAGCGCCGCACCACGGTCAATCTGAAGGAGTGCATCCGCGCCGCGCGAGAACGGGTGGTCTTCATCAACACCGGCTTCCTCGACCGCACGGGCGATGAAATCCACACCTCCATGGAAGCAGGCCCGATGATCCGCAAGGGCGACATGAAACAGGCCGCCTGGATCGCAGCCTATGAGAACTGGAATGTCGATATCGGCCTTGAGTGTGGTCTTTCCGGCCACGCCCAGATCGGCAAGGGCATGTGGGCCATGCCCGACCTGATGGCGGCGATGCTGGAGCAGAAGATCGGCCATCCGAAGGCCGGTGCCAACACGGCATGGGTGCCCTCACCCACGGCGGCCACCCTCCACGCCACGCATTATCATCAGGTGGATGTGCATGCGGTGCAGGCGGAACTCAAGAGCCGCAAGCGCGCAGCGCTTTCCGATATTCTCTCTGTGCCGGTCGCCACGCGCCCCAACTGGACACCGGAGGAAATCCAGAAGGAGCTCGACAACAACGCGCAGGGCATTCTGGGCTATGTGGTGCGCTGGATCGATCAGGGCGTCGGCTGCTCCAAGGTGCCGGACATCAACGATGTCGGGCTCATGGAAGACCGCGCGACGCTGCGCATTTCCGCTCAGCACATGGCAAACTGGCTGCATCACGGCGTCGCGAGCAAAGAGCAGGTGATGGAAACGATGAAGCGCATGGCGGCGGTCGTCGACCGGCAGAATGCCGGCGATCCGCTCTATCGCCCGATGGCGCCGGATTTCGACAAATCCATTGCCTTTCAGGCGGCCTGTGACCTCGTGTTCAAGGGGCGGGAACAGCCCAATGGCTACACCGAACCGGTTCTGCATGCACGCCGCCTTGAACTCAAGGCGCAAGACAGTGCAAGTAGAGCATCATGACCCGCTGATGGCGCATCGGATTCGCCGGCGGTAACAACAACAGGTCGCCGGACTGTGCCTGAATGAAGATTCTTGCAATCGATACCGCGGCGGCGCTCTGCGCCGCCTGCATTCTTGAAACCGATACGGATGAAGAGCTCAGTCGGCACGTGCTGGACCTGGGCAAGGGACATGCCGAGCATGTCATGTCCGTTATCGAAGGTGCGCTGAAGACTGCCGGTCTCGGCTATGAGGCACTTGGGGCGGTGGCCGTTTCGGTCGGTCCGGGCTCCTTCACCGGCGTGCGGGTCGGCGTATCCGCCGCACGCGGTCTGGCGCTTGCGCTCAATGTGCCGGCCATCGGCGTTTCCACGCTTGAAGCACTTGGCGCGGAAGCGCGTGAGACCTTTTCCGAGCGCACCATTCTCGTTGCGCTGGGGCAGCGCGCACCAAATCTCTTCGCCGCGGGCTTCGACAGTGAAGGGCGCGTTCTCCTCGAACCTCAGAGCCAGTCAGCGGAGAGGCTGGCGGAATGGGCCTTTGCCGAGAATGCAGTCGTCTACGGCGTTGCCGCAGAGCTTGTGGCCGCAGCGGGCTCGGGCGCGCTCGACATCCAGCCAGCTGGCGCCACGGCCGACATTCTGACCTTCGCCCGGCTTGCCGCTGCAAAACGGGCGGGCAGCGAGCCGCCAAAACCGCTCTATCTGCGCGCACCGGACGCCGCACCGCAGCAGAATTTCGCGCTCCCGCGAAAGGAAGGCTGATGGCGCTCTTTCCGAGAAAACGCGAGTTTGTCGTACGACCGCTGGAGGTCGCGGACAGCCTCGTTCTGGCCGACATGCACGCCGAAGATTTTGCTCGCCCGTGGAGCGATGCGGAGTTTGAAGCGCTGCTCACACAGGAGGGCGTGTTCGGTTTCGCCGTTTCCGAAGTCGGCAGAAAGCCGCCGCAGCTCGCCGGGTTCGTGCTTGCGCGACAGGCCGCGGATGAGGGCGAAATCCTCACCATTCTCGTGACGCGCAACCAGCGCCGCCACGGCCTTGGCCGTCAGTTGATGGATGCGGTGCTCTTCAGGATGCACAGCGACCGTGCCGCCGCCCTGTTCCTTGAGGTGGACGAGACCAACGCCGCTGCCATCGCGCTCTACCGAAGGCTCGGATTCCGGCAGGTCGGTGGTCGACCGGATTACTACCGCGATGCAAACGGCAGGCGCACCAGCGCCATTGTCATGCGCCGCGACCTGCGCTGAGCGCTGTTTCCCACGGGGGAAAAATGCTGTAAGCGTCCATTCCTCGCAACGGGCCTCGAGGCTGATCCAGGGCTGATGTTCAGCACGTTTCGTTTCGTCATCGCAATCCTGACTGTCGCACTCTACACACTGCCGCTCATGCTGGTGCAGGAGGTGGCGCTGCGCACGCGGTTTTTGAGCGACCGCATCGTGCCGCGGCTCTGGCATCGGCTCACGCTGCGCGTGCTCGGTGTGCGGGTGCGCATGGAAGGGCGTCCTTCAAAGGAGCGTCCGCAGATGATCGTTGCCAACCATGTCTCCTGGCTCGATATTCTGGTGCTTGGCTCGCTTGATGGCGTGCACTTCATCGCCAAATCGGAAATGCGCAGCTGGCCGATCCTCGGCACATTCGCGCGGCAGCAGCGGTCCGTCTTCGTCGAACGCGAGCGCCGCCGCACCTCGCCCGAACAGGCGCGCGAGATCGCCGAGCGGCTGGCCGATGGCGATCCGATGGTGCTTTTTGCCGAAGGCACCACCGGCGATGGCAACCGGCTCCTTCCGTTCAAGAGCACGCTGTTCAGCGCCGCGCAGCTTGCGCTCGCAAGTGACCGGGCCGAAAGTGTCACGGTACAGCCCGTGGCGATCACTTATCTGAGTAAGGGCGGGCTCCGCCTCGACCGGCGCGAGCGCGCGTCGCTCTCGTGGATCGGCGATACCGACCTCCTGCCCAATCTCATCGCGGTTCTTCAGTCGCGGCCCGTCGATATTGTCGTGCGCTATGGCGATCCGATCCCGTTTCTGGCAAAAGGCGACCGCAAGACCGTCACGCGGGAAGCCGAGGCGCAGGTGCGCGCCATGCTCACGGCAGGCTTACGCGGCACCGAAATCTGACGGATTCATCACACGGCGAAGAATCGTCTGTTTTTTGACACGCAAAAACGTTAGGAAACCGGCATGGAACAGAATATCGCGCCGGAAACCGGCAGCTCCGAAAACACTGGCAACGCATCTGAAATGCGCTCCGCCGACAAGAAGGTTTTCGTGAAAACCTATGGCTGCCAGATGAACGTCTACGATTCGCAGCGCATGTCGGATGCGCTGGCGGCGGATGGCTATGCGCCGACGGACCGGATCGAAGAGGCAGACCTTGTTCTTCTCAACACCTGCCACATCCGCGAAAAGGCGGCGGAAAAGGTGTATTCCGAGCTCGGCCGCATCCGCCAGCTCAAGGAAGAGCGCAGCCAGGCCGGCCGCGAAACCGTGATCGGCGTTGCCGGTTGCGTTGCGCAGGCCGAGGGGCAGGAGATCCTGCGCCGTGCGCCTGCCGTCGATCTGGTGATCGGGCCGCAGACCTATCACCGCCTGCCCAAAGTGGTGAAGCGTGCGCTCGGCGGCGAGAAGATCGTCGAGACGGAATACGCCATCGAAGACAAGTTCGAACACCTGCCGCAGCCGCAGAAGCGCGTGGTGCGCAATCGTGGCGTGACGGCGTTTCTGACCGTGCAGGAAGGCTGCGACAAGTTCTGCACCTTCTGCGTGGTGCCCTATACGCGCGGTTCGGAAGTGTCGCGGTCCGTGGCGCAGATCGTTACCGAGGCGGAGCGCCTGGCCGAAGGCGGCGTGCGCGAGGTGACACTGCTTGGCCAGAACGTCAACGCCTGGCATGGCGAAGGCGCCGACGGGCGCGAATGGGGCCTTGGCGAACTTCTGTTCCGCCTTGCCGAAATCCCGGGCCTTGACCGGCTGCGCTACACAACCAGCCATCCGCGCGACATGGACGATGCGCTGATCGCGGCCCATCGCGATCTGCCCAAGCTGATGCCCTATCTGCATCTGCCGGTTCAGTCAGGCTCCGACCGCATCCTGAAAGCAATGAACCGCAAGCACACGGGCGATGACTATCGCCGGCTCATCGACCGCATCCGCGAAGCGCGGCCCGATATCGCCATGTCGGGCGATTTCATCGTCGGTTTCCCCGGCGAGACGGATCAGGATTTCGAGGACACGATGCAGCTCGTGCGCGACGTGACCTATGCGCAGGCCTTCTCGTTCAAATATTCGCCGCGCCCGGGCACGCCGGGTGCGGAGCTGGGCGACCAGGTGCCGGAGGCAGTGAAGGATGAGCGGCTTCAGGCCCTTCAGGCCCTTCTCACGGAACAGCAGCGCGGTTTCGTCCAGAGCCTTGTCGGGAGCGAGATGGACGTGCTGCTTGAAAAGCCCGGACGTCAGCCGGGCCAGCGCGTCGGTAGATCACCCTGGCTCCAGCCTGTGATTGTTGATGAAAAAGCCGGCGAAATCGGTGACATTATTCATGTTCGAATCACGCAGGCAGGCTCCAACAGCCTGTTTGCAGAGCCGGTGTCGTAAAGGAGAGGCGTTTGTCCGCCAGCACTGAGTTGAAGAACATGCCCTCCGGGGCCTCCGACATGGCACATATCGTGCTGACCTTCGATGACAACAAGCTGGCCAGTGCCCTCTACGGGCCCTTCGACGAGAACCTGGCCCAGATCGAGCAGCGGCTCGGTGTCGACATCCGCTCGAAGGGCAATCAGCTCACCGTCAAAGGGGAGAGCGTTGCTGCCGCACAGGCGCGCAGGGCGCTCGATTATCTCTACGATCTCCTTCAAAAGGGGACAGAGCTTGCCCCCTCCGATGTGGATGGCGCCGTGCGGCTGGCCATCGCCGCCGATGAACAGCTCACTTTCCCGACCATGGAGAGCAAGGGAAAGCTTGCCGCTGCGCAGATTTCCACACGCAAGCGCACCGTGCATGCGCGCTCGGCCAATCAGGACGCCTATATACGGGCGCTTGAGCGCTCGGAGCTGGTGTTTGGCATCGGTCCCGCCGGCACGGGCAAGACCTTCCTCGCAGTGGCCTACGCAGCCATGCTTCTGGAGCGCGGTGCGGTGGACCGCATCATTTTGTCGCGGCCGGCGGTCGAGGCCGGCGAGCGGCTGGGCTTTCTGCCGGGTGACATGCGCGAGAAGGTCGATCCCTATCTGCGCCCGCTCTATGACGCACTCTACGACATGATCCCGGCGGAGAAGGTGGAGCGCGCTCTTGCGGCCGACGTGATCGAAATCGCGCCGCTTGCATTCATGCGCGGACGCACGCTGGCCAATTCGGTGGTGATCCTCGATGAGGCGCAGAACACCACGCCGATGCAGATGAAGATGTTTTTGACGCGGCTTGGCGAGAATGCGCGCATGATCGTCACCGGTGACCCGAGCCAGATCGATCTCCCTCCCAACACGAAATCGGGCCTGGTCGAAGCGCTTGAGGTTCTGGGCGATGTGCCCGGCATTGTCACCGTCCGGTTCGACGAGAAGGACGTGGTGCGCCATCCGCTGGTGGCCGCGATTGTCCGGGCCTATGACAAAAAGGCGCGGGGCTGACCCGCGCAGGCTGATGGACGATACTCCCCCTGCCGGTGAAATGCCGGAAATCGTGATCGAAGTCGCCGTCGAGGCGGGCGACTGGGCGTCTGAAGCCGCGCTTCAGGCTCTGGCGGGCCGCGCCATCGGCGCAGCCGCATCCATGATTGGGCTTGAGCCGGACGAGGGCGGTGCGGTCAGCCTGCTGTTTACGGGCGATGCGGAAATCCAGGTGCTGAATCGCGAATGGCGCGGCAAGGACAAGCCCACCAATGTGCTTTCCTTCCCGGCTCCGGACATGCTCGCTCCGGGAGGTGAGATGCAGCCTCTCGGTGATATTATCGTTGCCTATGAGACGGTTGCGCGGGAAGCGGCAGAAGAGGGCAAGCAATTCGATCATCATCTGACGCATCTGATCGTTCACGGATTTTTGCATATCATGGGATATGACCATGAAACCGAGGAAGAGGCGGAGGAGATGGAAGAATTGGAGCGCAAAACGCTGCAAACACTTGCCATTCGCGATCCGTATGCCTAACTGAAGGGCTCAATCGAACAAACGGCCATGACAGAGAACACGATGATCGCGGCGGGAGATGTGCCCGCAAGCGAGACGAACTCCCCCGAGGAGGGGGAAGAGGGGTCTAGTAGACCTCCCCAACGAAGCTCCGGCAGCCGCCTGTCCCTCTGGGAGAGAATGATGGCAGCGCTTGGCATTCGAAACGGTTCCTCGCTGCGCGACGATCTCGCGGACGCGCTGGACGAACACACGCACGACACGGCGGCCTTCTCCCCCGGCGAGCGGGCCATGCTGAAAAACATTCTCCGGCTGCGTGAGTTGCGCGTCGAGGATGTGATGGTCCCGCGTGCCGATATCGAGGCGGTGGACCTGAACACCACGCTGGGCGATCTTCTGAATGCCTTCGAAAGATGTGGTCACTCGCGTATGCCTGTCTACGGGGAAACGCTGGATGATCCGCGCGGCATGGTGCACATCCGCGACATTGTGAGCCATATCACCAATACGGCAAAGGCGAAGAAGGGCCGGGCACGCAAAGTGCCGGAAGCGCCCGCTTTCGATCTCGGCAAGGTCGAACTCGACCGCACAATCGGCGATCTTAATCTTCCACGCTCAATCCTGTTCGTGCCTCCGTCCATGCTGGCATCGGACCTGATGGCGCGGATGCAGGCCTCCCGCACCCAGATGGCCCTCGTCATCGACGAGTATGGCGGCACGGACGGACTGGTGTCGCTGGAAGACATCGTCGAGATGGTTGTCGGTGACATTGAGGACGAGCACGACGACGACGCACCGCTCATAGAGCAGATCGGCGAGGATGCATTTGTGGTGGACGCCAAGGCCGAAATCGAGGACGTGGCCGAGGTGATCGGTGAGGATTTTCACGCCGAAGAGCATTCCGAGGATGTCGATACGATTGGCGGCGTGATCTTCAACGTCCTGGGGCGTGTCCCGGCACGGGGCGAAGTGGTGCAGGCCATACCGGGCTTCGAGTTTCAGGTGCTGGATGCCGATCCGCGCCGTGTGAAGCGCGTGCGCATCGTACACAACCGGGCATCTGAACGCCGCAGAAGGTCGGCGCGCATCGGCGACAATTTGTAGCGCCCCCCACCCCAAATCCGCGAGATGGTTTCAAAGCTCGGCAAACTGCTGATACTGCTTGTCGTGTGATTCGGGCTTTGCGGATGGGTGGATGGAAAGCCTCGCCGGACGGGTTATATTGCTGAGTGGGTGGCGGCGGTCGCTCGTTGCTTTTGTTGCGGGTAGCCTGGCTGCGCTGGCGCAGCCCCCATTCGACTTTTTTGCAGCCTGTTTTGTGGCATTTCCCATCCTCGTCTGGCTTCTGGATGGAGCGGTGGGGGACGGGAGAGGGCTCCGGGCACTCGCTATACCAGCCTTCAAAACAGGCTGGTGGTTTGGTTTTGGTTATTTTCTGCTTGGATTGTGGTGGATCGGCAATGCATTGCTGGTCGACGCTGAAAATTTTGCTTGGGCTGTGCCGCTGGCAGTTGTCGGCCTGCCTGCATTCCTGGCTGTATTCTACGGTATTGCGACGCTTCTCGCACGGCTTCTTTGGTCCGGCGGTGTTCTGAGGATCGTTTCTCTTGCATTTGCTTTCGGCATTGCTGAATTGATTAGAAGTGTAATCTTTACGGGATTTCCCTGGAATGCAATTGGCTATGCGGCCATGCCAACTTTACTTTGCATGCAGTCGGCTAAGATATTTGGCCTGACGGGTATGAACTTCCTGGCGGTTCTGGTGTTTTCAATGCCGGCATTGTTGGGTACACGCCGCCATCTTCTGACTGGCAGTATTATTGCGATTGGTTTGGTCACAACACAGTTTGCTTATGGTTACCTAAGTCTTTCGAGTGAAAGCCCGCCGGAGCGCTTTTTGCCGGTCCGCATCGTCCAGCCGTCGATCAAGCAGACTGAAAAATGGGACGCTTCCGAGCAGACGCGCATCTTTAACATTCTGCTGGATCTCACCCGTCGACCGGCCGTTGACGGTGTGGACAGGCCGGAACTGATCGTCTGGCCCGAGACCGCTGTCCCCTTTTTGTTCACGGATCGTCCGGAGGCGCTTGTAGAGCTTGGCGAGGCTCTGGGTGAAGGCCAGACGCTGCTGGCAGGTGCCGTTCGCGCTGAAGCCGGCGACGGTCTCGGGGCGACGCGCTACTACAATTCAGTCGTTGCAATTGCGCAGGACGGCACGATTGTCGATGCCGTGGACAAGGTTCACCTGGTCCCTTTCGGTGAATACGTACCGTTCGCTAACCTGTTGAATAATTTTGGGATAGAAGAGATCGTGCAGTCTGCCGGTCCGTTCACGGCAGGCAGTGGAAGGCGCGCCATTGAAGTGGCGCCTGGTCTGCGCGCCCTGCCGTTCGTATGCTATGAGATCATTTTCCCCCGGCTGGTTTTCGGGGCTGCGGACCGCTCGGATTTCCTTCTCAACGTCACGAATGATGCATGGTTCGGTGTGTCCCCCGGACCGTATCAGCACTTTCGTCAGGCCCGAGTGCGTGCCGTGGAGAATGGCCTCCCGCTTCTGCGTGCGGCAAACTCCGGCATATCCGCCGTCATAGACTCTTCCGGGCGCATTCTGGACGCTTTCGACCTCAATGCGGTGGGCAATCTGGATGTCCGATTGCCTGTTCACAACGCACGGAAATTTTATTTTGGGAATCCTGGAACCAATGGAACGTTTATTGCGTTTGGTTTTGGGGCCGTGCTTTTTGGTTCAAGTATTATTCGGCGCCTGAGGGCGAATTGACATCGGCCCTTTCGGCTACGCATAGTGTGTAAGCCGACTACATCGGAATTCGATTTGACAGGCTTGGGGCTCTGGGAGGTCGAAGACGTAGTGCGGTCAATGGCAACCCCGTGCCGGATGGCGAGGGAATATATGAACAAGAATAAGAAAAAACCGAATCCGATCGATATTCATGTCGGAGGTCGGATCAGGCTAAGAAGAAACATGCTTGGCATGAGCCAGGAAAAGCTTGGCGAAAGCCTGGGTATAACTTTCCAGCAAATCCAGAAATACGAAAAGGGTACGAATCGCGTCGGCGCCAGCCGGCTGCAGGCAATCGCTTCGGTTCTCAGCGCTCCGGTGTCGTTCTTCTTTGAAGGCGCGCCGGGTGAGGAAAATGAGGCCGGTAGGGGCATGGCGGAGGACGGGGCGGACTTTGTCGTCGATTTTCTCAACAGCAGCGAAGGCGTTCAACTGAACAGGGCCTTTGCAAAGATTTCCGATCCGAAGGTGCGCCGCCGGATCATTGACCTGGTCAAGGTGCTGGCCACAGACAACCAGGATTGAGGATTATTCTCTTCGTTCAGCGATGAAAGCGCTCTCAGGGCGCCGTCGAATAGCGGGGAATGGAAAATCCATTCCCCGTTTTGTTTTGCGCCGCAACCGTTGTGCTTGACCTGAGAGGTTCAGCTTGGCTAACAGGGGAGCGCCTGTTGCCGACAGATTGATCGGCTTCTTCTCAGAGGGGATACCCGTGGCGCGCAAGAACTATCTCTTTACAAGTGAATCCGTTTCCGAAGGCCATCCGGACAAGGTCTGTGATCGCATCTCCGATGAGATTGTCGATCTGGTCTATCGGGAAGCCAAGAAATCCGGCATGGACCCGTGGAAGGTTCGTGTGGCGTGCGAAACGCTGGCGACGACCAATCGTGTCGTGATCGCCGGCGAGGTGCGCGTTCCCGAGACGCTGCTCAAGCGGGACAAGAAAACCGGTGAGGTGGCCACGGATTCGAAGGGCAATCCGCTCATCAACCCGTCACGCTTCCGCTCGGCCGCGCGCCGCGCCATCCGTGCCATTGGCTATGAACAGGACGGTTTTCACTGGAAGACCGCGAAGATCGACGTTCTCCTGCACGGTCAGTCGCCGGATATCGGCCAGGGCGTCGACAATGCAGCCGACCGACAGGGTGAAGAAGGTGCCGGCGACCAGGGCATTATGTTTGGGTATGCCTGCCGTGAAACGCCCGACCTCATGCCTGCACCGATCTATTATTCTCACAAGATCCTTCAGCTCCTCGCCGACGCCCGCAAATCCGGTGAAGGCGATGCCGCAAAGCTCGGCCCCGACGCCAAGGCGCAGGTCACCGTGCGTTACGTTGACGGAAAGCCGTCCGAGGTAACCGAGATCGTCCTGTCGACCCAGCATCTGGACACGTCGTGGGACAGCGGGAAGGTGCGGCAGGTCGTCGAGCCCTATATCCACGAGGCGCTGTCTTCCGGCGGCATTACGGTTGCAGCAAACTGCAACTGGTACATCAACCCGACCGGGAAATTCGTCATTGGCGGTCCCGATGGTGATGCAGGTCTTACCGGCCGCAAGATCATCGTCGACACCTATGGCGGCGCGGCCCCTCACGGCGGCGGTGCGTTCTCGGGCAAGGATACGACCAAGGTCGACCGGTCCGCGGCCTATGCCGCGCGCTACCTCGCCAAGAACGTGGTCGCGGCCAATCTCGCCGAGCGCTGCACGATCCAGCTTTCTTACGCCATTGGTGTTGCCCAGCCTTTGTCGGTCTATGTGAACCTGCACGGCACGGGCCGCGTTTCGGAGGAAGAGGTCGAGATCGCGATTCGCGAGGTGATGGACCTGTCGCCCAGCGGCATTCGCCGTCATCTGGACCTCAATCGCCCAATCTATGCCAAGACGGCCGCCTACGGTCACTTTGGCCGCAAGGCCAGCCGCGACGGCTCGTTCTCCTGGGAGCGGACTGATCTGGTGAAAACTCTCAAACAGGCAGTCGCAAAAGCTGCCTGAGCGGCTTTGCCAGTAGCGGAAAGACCTGATGGCTGAAGAACGGCGCAAACGGGCTACCGAAGCCTTCTTCGGCCGTCGTCATGGAAAGCGTCTGCGTCCCAGGCAGGACGCGGCGCTTGCCGCGCTTCTCGACAGGGCGCTGATAAAGCTCGATACGGCGTCACACGATGTGGTGGCGCTGTTCCCATCACCCGTGGAGCGGGTCAGGCTTGAGATCGGCTTCGGTGGCGGCGAGCATCTGCTCAGCGAACTGGCACGCTATCCGCACACGGGTTTCATCGGCGTGGAACCGTTCGTCAACGGTATGGCGAAGCTCGCCTCCGCTGTCGATGAGCAGGGCGGCGCACCGGCGAACCTGCGGGTCTACAATGATGATGCAACAGCGTTGCTGGACTGGCTGCCTGAAGCGTCGATCGCCGAGATAGACCTGCTTTATCCGGACCCCTGGCCCAAGAAGAAGCACTGGAAACGCCGGTTCGTAAACCGGGCGAATCTTGACCGCTTTGCCCGCGTGCTAAAACCAGGTGGCCGTTTCCGCTTCGCGTCGGACATCGATACCTATATCGACTGGACGCTCCTGCACTGCGAGGCACATCCCGCATTTCGCTGGCAGGCGGAAAGCGCCGACGACTGGCGCAGGCCTTATGATGGCTGGCCGGGCACAAGATACGAAGCGAAGGCGATCCGCGAGGGGCGGACACCCGCCTATCTGACCTTCCTGCGGGTCTGAGCGTCGATCTTATCTGCCGCGCATTCCATAAAACTGTTCGGGATCGATGCCGAGGCGGCGAAGATCCGCATCCTGCGCGCGACGGCGATTGCGCACTGCGGCAGAAACCGCCACGGCACTCTCGATCACGCCAAAAAACTCACCGATTTCCGTCACGAATTTACGTGCAGACATGGTTCTTCCTTTCATTGTGCGATGCAGCATAACTTAAGGTGACTCCGGACTGTCGAGAAGCGACGATCAGGCAGGGCAGCCATGCGTTTGTGCGGTGCATCATGATAATTTACGAGGTCTGGATCGCTGCAGGCTTTTGATGCACCGCTCTTGAAAAGAACTGCCATCTCGGCTATATCCAGCTCAAATTCTTGGTCGCTATGACGGAGAGTGGGTCCCGCCGGTCCCGCTCTTTTTTGTTAGATGCGGCCGTCCGGAGGTTGGATGACGGCAGTTTCAGAAGACAGGAATGGCGATGATCGCCTGATCCGCGAAAGCGGCATCGAAGCGCGTGTCGCTGCGATCATCATTCCTGTTCTGGGTGCGATCGGATATCGCCTGGTTCGCGTGCGCATGACCGCGCAGGACGGCGCCACCCTGCAGATCATGGCTGAGCGGCCCGACGGCAGCATGACCGTTGAGGACTGCGAGGAAGTCAGCCGCGCGCTTTCGCCCGTGCTTGACGTCGAAGACCCGATCGACACGGCCTATCAGCTTGAAATTTCCTCGCCGGGCATCGACCGGCCGCTGGTGCGCATCACGGATTTCGCTGCCGCCGAGGGGCATCTGGTCAAGATCGAGACGGCCGTGTTGCTTGATGGACGCAAACGCTTCCGCGGCTTTGTCGTCGAGAGCGACGGGGAAACCGTGACGATCGAGCCGGAAACGGCCGAGGAAGAAGGGGACGAGGATGTCCTCTTTGGAATTCCCTTCGAGGCAATCGCCGAAGCACGGCTGGTCCTGACGGACGAGCTGGTGCGCGACGCCCTGAAGCAGGACAAGGAAGAGCGCCGCGAGCGCAAGCGCAATCGCCGCCCTTCCGCATCGGAAAGGGCCGCCCAGCGGTCCGCCAAACAAAACGCAACTGAGCCGGCCGGGGACGAAACCCCCGGAACCCACGCCGAAGGAGAGTGACATGGCAGTCAGTGCGAACAGGCTGGAGCTTCTCCAGATCGCCGACGCGGTGGCCCGCGAGAAGTCCATCGACAAGCAGATCGTCATCGCCGCCATGGCCGACGCCATTCAGAAGGCCGCGCGGTCGCGTTATGGTCAGGAGACCAATA
Source organism: Nitratireductor rhodophyticola (assembly GCF_019891355.1). Lineage (NCBI taxonomy): Bacteria > Pseudomonadati > Pseudomonadota > Alphaproteobacteria > Hyphomicrobiales > Phyllobacteriaceae > Nitratireductor > Nitratireductor rhodophyticola. The sequence goes on from NZ_JAHSSF010000002.1 coordinate 83,520, forward strand.
TTCGCGCCGACATCAACCCGCAGACGGGTGAGATGAAGCTGCAGCGCCTGATGGAAGTCGTCGACAATGTCGAGGAGCCGGCGCGCGAAATCTCGGTCAAGGATGCGCGCACGCGCAATCCGGACGCCCAGCCTGGCGACTTCCTTGCCGAGCAGCTTCCGCCCATGGATTTCGGCCGCATCGCCGCCCAGTCGGCCAAGCAGGTCATCGTGCAGAAGGTGCGCGAGGCCGAGCGCGATCGTCAGTATGACGAGTACAAGGATCGCATCGGCGAGATCGTCAACGGAACGGTCAAGCGAGTCGAATACGGCAATGTCATTGTCGATCTCGGCCGTGGCGAAGCGATCATCCGCCGCGACGAACTGATCCCGCGCGAAATCTTCAAGTATGGCGACCGCGTCCGCGCCTATGTCTATGACGTGCGGCGCGAGCAGCGCGGCCCGCAGATTTTCCTATCGCGCACGCATCCGCAGTTCATGGCGAAACTCTTCACCATGGAAGTGCCGGAAATCTACGACGGCATCATCGAGATCCGTTCGGTGGCCCGTGATCCGGGCTCGCGCGCAAAGATTGCGGTCATCAGCCACGATTCCTCGATCGATCCGGTGGGCGCCTGTGTCGGTATGCGCGGCAGCCGCGTTCAGGCGGTTGTCGGCGAGCTTCAGGGCGAGAAGATCGACATCATTCCGTGGAACGAGAACGCCGCGTCCTTCATCGTCAACGCATTGCAGCCGGCCGAAGTCGCCAAGGTGGTTCTCGATGAAGATGCAGAGCGCATCGAGGTTGTGGTGCCGGACGACCAGCTTTCACTGGCCATCGGCCGCCGCGGTCAGAACGTCCGCCTTGCCTCGCAGCTTACGGGCTGGGACATCGACATCCTGACTGAGGAAGAAGAGTCGAGCCGCCGCCAGAAGGAGTTCACCGAACGCTCCGCCCTGTTCATGGAAGCGCTCAACGTTGACGAGATGGTCGGCCAGGTGCTCGCCTCCGAGGGTTTCACCAGCGTCGAGGAAGTCGCCTATGTGGAATCGGGCGAAATCGCATCCATCGACGGCTTCGACGAGGAAACCGCCGAAGAGATCCAGATGCGCGCACGCGAATATCTCGAGCGGATCGAGGCCGAATTCGATGCAAAGCGTCAGGAACTCGGCGTTCAGGACGAACTGCGCGAGATTCCGGGCATCACCACCGCGATGATGGTGGCGGTCGGCGAGGATGGCGTGAAGACCATCGAGGATTTCGCCGGCTACGCCGTGGACGATCTGGTCGGCTGGAAAGAACGCAAGGACGGCGAGACCACGTTCGAGCCGGGCGTCTTCTCCAAATTCGATGTCTCGCGCGCCGAAGCCGAGCAGATGGTTGTGGCCGCGCGTCTCAGGATGGGCTGGATCACCGAGGAAGACCTCGCTGCCGAGGCTGAAGCCGAGGCAGAAGAGGGTGAGGAAGGCGCGGAAGCTGCCGAGGGTGCGCAGGCGCCCGAGGCCGCCGAAGGCGCGGAAGCCTGATATGGGCCTTGTGGAGCGCATGGCTGTCCCCGTGACGTCTGTGGTGCGCTTCGCAGGCCTTGTTTCGCCGCATTCCTGCGGAGCCGCGTGATGGCACGCGGCAGCAGGATGCTCTGGAGTTGTTGTGGACGATATGAACGATCGCACATGCATTGTCTCGCGCAAGGCGCGGCCCGCGGAGGACCTGATCCGGTTCGTCGCGGGGCCGGACGGCATGGTCGTTCCCGATCTGAAGCGCAAGCTCCCCGGGCGCGGATGCTGGGTCACGGCTGACCGGGCGCATGTTGACAAGGCGGCGGCGAAGAACCTTTTCGCCCGCGCTCTGAAAACGTCGGTCACGCCGCCCGAAAATCTGGGCGCGCTGGTCGATGAATTGCTTTCAAAAGCCGCTCTGGGCGCTCTTGGGCTTGCGCGGAAGGCCGGAGCCGTGGCATTGGGTGCTGCGAAGGTCGAGGCGTCGGTGCGCAGCGGCAAGGCCTATGGCGTGCTGCATGCTCGTGAAGCCTCGCAGGACGGAGTGCGCAAGATCACGGCCGCTCGTCATGCAGTGGCCCATCTGGGCGGACCGGCTATCCCGGCTTACAAACTCTTTTCCGAAGAAGAAATGAGTTTGGCATTGGGGGCTACAAATGTGATACATGCTGCCGTGTTCGGGCGGGACGCGGGCAAGGCGGCGCTGAAACGCGTTAGTGCGCTCGAGACTTTTCGAGGCGAATGCGCGGACAAACCGGCAGCGGTTGCAATGGGCACCGCAGAGGATGTGGAATGACGGATACGAAAACCGGTGACGACAAGACGCTGAGCGTCGAAAAGAAGAAGACGCTGACGCTGAAGCGGCCCTCTGTTGAGCAGGGCACGGTGCGCCAGAACTTCTCGCATGGACGCTCGAAGTCTGTCGTTGTCGAGACGAAGAAGCGCAAGTTCTCTCGGCCAGACGAGCGTCCCGAGACAACGCCTGCGCCTGCGCCGGCACCCGCAGCGGCCAAGCCGAAACCGGCGGCACCCCAGCCTGCGCCGCAGCGTCAGCGCGAACGTCCGCGCCCGGCTCCTGGTGGCAACCGCTCCGGTGTGGTTCTCAATGAACTCTCCAAGGATGAGATCGAGGCGCGCCGTCGCGCCCTGCAGGATTCGAAGGTGCGCGAGGCCGAAGAGCGCCAGCGTGCCGCCGAGGAGGCCAAGCGCCGCGCGGAAGAAGACGCACGCCGCGAGCGCGAGCGTGAGGAATCCGCACGCCGCCAGGCCGAGGAAGAAGCTCGCCTGAAGGCGGAAGCCGAGGCTCGGCGCGAGGCTGAGGAAGAAGCGCGCCGCCGCGCGCCGCCGCCTGCCGAGACGAAACCCGAGCCCGAGGTGGATTCCGACGACGAGGCCCGCTCGAAGAGCAAGGGCGCACCGGTCAAGCGCGCCGCGCCCAAGCCGGAGACCCCGCGCCCGGCGGCCAAGCCGCGCGGAGACGATCAGCGTCGTCGTGGCAAGCTGACGCTCAATCGCGCGCTGTCCGACGATGGCGAGACGCGCGGTCGTTCGCTCTCTTCGATGCGCCGCCGCCAGGAGAAGTTCAAGCGCGCCCAGCATCAGGAGCCGCGCGAGAAGATCTCCCGCGAGGTCGTTCTTCCCGAGACGATCACCATTCAGGAGCTCGCCCAGCGTATGGCCGAGCGTGCCGTGGACGTGATCAAATTCTTCATGAAGCAGGGCCAGATGATGAAGCCCGGCGACGTGATCGATGCGGATACCGCCGAACTGGTGGCTGAAGAGTTCGGTCATACCGTGAAGCGCGTTGCCGAGTCCGACGTCGAAGAAGGCCTCTTCAATGTTGAAGACAAGGCCGAGGATCTGAAGCCGCGTCCGCCCGTCGTTACGATCATGGGCCACGTCGATCACGGCAAGACCTCGCTGCTCGATGCAATCCGCCATGCGAATGTGGTGTCCGGCGAGGCCGGCGGCATCACCCAGCATATCGGCGCCTATCAGGTCGAGCAGGGTGGTCAGACGATCACCTTCATCGATACGCCCGGCCACGCCGCCTTTACTGCCATGCGCGCGCGCGGTGCGGAAGCGACCGACATTGCCATTCTCGTGGTGGCGGCTGACGACAGCGTGATGCCGCAGACGATCGAGTCCATCAACCACGCCAAGGCTGCGGGCGTGCCGATCATTGTCGCGATCAACAAGATCGACAAGCCGGAAGCCGATGCCAACAAGGTGCGCACGGAGCTCCTCCAGCACGAGGTCTTCGTGGAGTCCATGGGCGGTGAGGTGCTCGACGTCGAGGTTTCTGCCGTCAAGGGCACCAATCTCGACAGGCTGCTGGAAGCGGTTCTGCTTCAGTCCGAGGTTCTTGAGCTCAAGGCCAATCCGGATCGCTCCGCCGAAGGCGTGGTCATCGAGGCCAAGCTCGACCGTGGTCGCGGTTCGGTTGCCACGGTTCTGGTCCAGGCCGGTACGCTTCACACCGGTGACATCATCGTGGCCGGTAACGAGTGGGGCCGTGTCCGCGCGCTCGTCAACGATCGTGGCGAGCAGCTGAAAGAAGCTCCGCCCTCCATGCCGGTCGAGATCCTCGGCCTGCAGGGAACCCCGCTGGCCGGAGACCGCATTGCGGTTGTCGAGAGCGAGGCGCGTGCCCGCGAGATTTCCGAGTATCGCCAGCGTCTGGCCCGCGAGAAGTCCGTTGCCCGCCAGGCGGGTCAGCGCGGCTCGCTCGAGCAGATGATGTCGCAGCTTCAGGACTCAGGCCTGAAAGAGTTCCCGCTTATCGTCAAGGGTGACGTGCAGGGCTCGATCGAGGCCATTGCCGGTGCGCTCGACAAGCTCGGCACCGACGAAGTCCGCGCACGCATCGTCCATTCGGGTGCCGGCGCGATCACGGAGAGCGACGTGTCGCTCGCCGAGACGTCCGAGGCCGCAATCATCGGCTTCAACGTCCGCGCCAACAAGCAGGCGCGCGATGCGGCTGAAGCTGCCGGGATCGAGATCCGCTACTACAACATCATCTACGATCTCGTGGATGACATCAAAGCGGCCATGTCGGGCCTCCTTTCTCCGGAGCGCCGCGAGACCTTCCTCGGCAATGCCGAGATCCTCGAGGTCTTCAACGTGTCCAAGGTCGGCAAGGTCGCTGGCTGCCGGGTCACCGAAGGCAAGGTGGAGCGTGGTGCCGGCGTGCGCCTCATCCGCGACAGCGTGGTGATCCACGAAGGCAAGCTGAAGACGCTCAAGCGCTTCAAGGACGAAGTCTCCGAAGTGCCGGCCGGTCAGGAATGCGGCATGGCGTTCGAGAACTACGAAGACATTCGCCCCGGCGATGTCATCGAGGCCTATCGCGTCGAGATGGTCACGCGCACGCTCTAGATCGCCGTGCGTCCATTCGGACGCACAATGGACGATCTAGGTTTTTGATGGAGCATCGGAATGACCCGAAAACCGGTTTCCACTTTTCGGTCCGATGCTCTAATGCGCGTACGTTTGGAACAGCCAGGATGGGGCACTTGATGCCCCATCTCGCTTTCCGGCGTCAGACGTTCCCGTTTCCGTAATTTGCCGATATCCGCGATGCGGATACAATAGGGCTTTCCCCGCAAGAAGGTGCTCCATGCCGTCTTCCGCTCCCTCTCAACGCCAGCTTCGCGTCGGCGAGCAGGTGCGTCACGCAATCGCGCAGGCTCTCCAGCGCGGCGATGTAAGCGACGATGCGCTCGCAAACACCGTGGTTTCAGTGTCAGAAGTGCGTATGTCACCGGACCTGAAAATCGCTACCGCCTATGTCTCGCCGCTCGGCGCTGCCGACAAGGAAGCGATCGCGGCGGCTCTGAACCGCCATGCGCGCTTCCTCCGCGGACGCATCACACCGGCGTTGCGGCAGATGAAATACATGCCGGAACTGCGGTTCCGCGTGGACGACAGTTTCGAGAATTTCAACAAGATCGATCGCCTTTTGAAGTCGCCGGAAGTGGCCCGTGACCTGAAGGACGACGACGCGAATGAGGATGATCTTTGATGGCGCGGCGCGGCAAGCGGAAGGGACGCCGTATCAACGGCTGGCTGATCCTCGACAAGCCGGCGGGCATGGGATCCACCAGCGCCGTTTCGAAGATCAAGTGGCTGTTCAATGCGGAGAAGGCCGGTCATGCCGGCACACTCGACCCGCTCGCATCCGGGATGCTGCCCATCGCACTGGGCGATGCAACGAAAACGGTTCCGTTCGTCATGGATGGCGCCAAGGTCTATCGCTTCAAGGTTGCCTGGGGTGAGGAGCGGGCCACCGACGACCTGGAAGGCCCGGTGACGAAAAGCTCTGACGAGCGCCCGACCGAAGAGGCCGTTCGCGCCCTGCTGCCGAACTACACGGGCATCATAATGCAGACCCCGCCGCAGTTTTCCGCCGTCAAGATAGACGGTGAGCGCGCCTACGACCTTGCCCGCGAGGGCGAGACGGTCGAGATCGCGGCGCGGGAGATTGAGGTGGGCCGGCTCGACCTGGTTTCCTTCACGCCCGATGAAGCCGTGTTCGAGATCGAGTGCGGCAAGGGCACCTATGTGCGCAGCATCGCCCGCGACATGGGCCGCGACTTGGGGTGCTACGGCCACATTGCAGAGCTGCGCCGCACCGAGGTCTATCCTTTCCTTCCCGATCAGCTCGTGGAGCTGCCGGCACTTGAGGAGGCGGGGACGGAAGGGGACCGCGAGGCCGGCGACTTCGCTGCGCTCGACGAATATCTTCTCGATATCGCCACGGCTCTTGAGGGCCTGCCGGAAGTCGCCGTTACCGACGATGCGGCTGCGCGCATTCGCCTGGGCAATCCGGTGATCGTGCGCGGCCGTGACGCCCCGGTCGAGGCGCCGGAGGCCTGGGCCAGCGCGCGTGGCCGTCTGGTGGCGCTTGGTGCGGTTGAGGCGGGCATGTTCAAGCCCAAGCGTGTTTTCGCCATGTAAAATACGTTGCCGGTTGATTTCATGTGATCAACGAGGCAACCCTTGGGCGTTTCGTGCATTATGTACCGAAACGATCATTGGGACGGGCATTGAATGCAGGCGAAAGACAGTGCGCCTTCGGAAACGTGGTCAGAGCGCATAAGGGCTTTCGCATCAGGCCCGAAACCCATCGGCTTTTTTCTGTTTCTGCTGATCGCGGTGACCATCATCCCCGCCATCGGCGTTTCGGTCGTTCTGCTTCAGCGCAACAACGAGGCGCAGCGCGAGGTCGTAACCACGCTCGCCGAGGCTATGGCCGGCTCGATCGCCGAGGCCGTCGACCGCGAACTGAGCGGCATGTCGACCACGCTGCGCGTGCTTTCGACAACCCCCTCTCTTGCCAGTGGTGACCTGAAGGACTTTTACGACCGCGCGAGGCTGGCTCTTGCCGGCAGCGGATCGTATCTGCGCGTGCTGGATGAAAACTACAGGCTGCTGATCAACACCGGCGTGCCCTTTGGCGAACCCCTGACGCCCCTCAACGAACCGGAGACGGCCCGGGCGGCGTTGAAGGGAGGGGTAACCATCACCTCGGGTGTATTCTTTGGAAAACTGGACGGCAAGTGGAGCTTCAAGGTCGTGAAGCCGTACTTCCCCGAGAATGGCCCCCCACGCATCCTGGTGATGACACGGAACGCGGACACGCTTGTGGATGTGCTGTCTCAGCAGATGCTTCGCGGCGGCTGGAATGCCTCGGTGGTCGACAAGAACAACATCGTGGTGGCCTCGTCTTTCATGTCCTCCGATGTCGGAAAGACGTTTTTTCTGAATTTGGACGGAACGGGCATTCAACATGAAGCTGAACCGGCGGAAGGGCGTGAGGGGGGCACCTACACGGCAATCATCGGAGAGTCCGGCGTCAGCGGGTGGAAGGCGGTGGTGTGGGCTTCGACCAAAACCATAGAAGAGCCGATGCGCCATTCGTTGCGTATGCTGCTGGCCGGAGGACTGCTCGTCATCGCCATCGGGGCGTTCGCGGCCTGGTTGCTTGGGCGGCAGATCGCTGGCCCCGTGCGCCGGTTGGCGCGCGATGCGCGGCGGCTGGGCGCCGGCGAACCCGTTCATGCGATTGAGTACCCGATTGCAGAAGTGGCCACCGTATCTTCGGCCCTGGCAGAGGCCGCGCTCGATCGGGAACAGGCAGAAAACGAAATCCGCCTTCTCATGCGCGAGGTTGCGCACCGCTCGAAGAACCAGTTGACCGTGGTGTCCTCCATGGCCAAGCAGACTGCGCGCAGTTCCCGCACATTCGCCGGTTTCCAGGATGCTTTCCAGAAACGCCTGCACGGGCTGGCGCGCTCGACCGATCTTTTGATTGCGGGTGGCGCTGCCGGTGTGGAACTGCGTGAACTGCTGGCGGCACAGGTCGACCCTTTCCGGCCCGATAGCGCAGAGCGCCTGAAAATGACCGGTCCGAAATTCCGGCTCGCCAACCAGCCTGCGCAGACGGTCGGTCTCGCGGTCCATGAACTTGCAACCAATGCTTCCAAGTATGGCGCGTTTTCCACGAGCACTGGCAGGCTCGAAATTTCCTGGAAGGTTAAGGATGACATTCTCACCTTGACCTGGCGGGAGCATGTTTCGAAAGGGCGCCGCCGCAATGTCCGCCGCCGTGGGTTCGGAACGGAGATCATCGAGCGCATGGTCGGCGGCACGCTTGATGCCGAAATATCGCGTGTCTTCCATCGTGACGGGCTGGAATGCGTGTTCAGGATTCCGGTCGACAGGCTGGTGCCGGATTCTCTGAAAAATCCTTCCCCGACAGGTGAAGTCGATTGAGCGCAACGGCACTGTCAATGTTTGGGCTGGTAATCGCGCGCGATTTCGCATATATGCCAGCCATCATTGCGCCCTGAATGCGCATTGTTACATGGCCCCGGCTGGACGACATCCCGGCTGAGGGCGTCCCTTTTCCCTAAATTCGAGAAAGGAAACCGATGTCGGTTACTGCAGAGCGTAAACAGGATTTGCTGAAAGAATTTGCCACCGCCCAGGGCGATACCGGTTCTCCGGAAGTCCAGGTCGCTATTCTGACCGAGCGGATCAAGAACCTCACCGAGCACTTCAAGGACCACAAGAAGGACAACCATTCCCGTCGTGGTCTCCTGAAGCTCGTCTCCCAGCGTCGCCGTCTTCTGGACTATCTGAAAAAGAAGGACGAAGGCCGCTACAAGACGCTGATCGAGAAGCTCGGAATCCGGCGCTAAGCTGAATTGGCCGGCGGATACCAACGGGTGTCCGCCGGTCTTGTTTGGGCATGCGGTGTATTTGTGTGCCCGACGGCTCCGGCCAGGTGCGTAAGCGAAAGCGGTTTGCCGCCATCCCGCACCCGATAGTCGGATAGCCGGGGCCCCAATGGACAGGTCATGGGGCAGGATTGCAGGATGCTTGCGGCCGCGACGGCCGGGAAACGAGCCTCCCGTTGTCTTGCCCGTGGCTCGTCCGAAAAAGAAGCGAGCCCGAAGGGAAAACGCCGCCAGATGCTGGCGCGCCCTTCGGCACAAAAGGACAAGATATGTTTAAGGACCACAAAGTAGAGATCGAATGGGGTGGGCGTCCGCTTACCCTTGAAACCGGCAAGATTGCCCGTCAGGCAGACGGCGCAGTGCTCGCCACCTATGGCGAGACCGTTGTTCTCGCAACCGTCGTTTCCGCGAAAGAGCCGAAGGCGGGCTTCGACTTCTTCCCGCTGACCGTCAACTACCAGGAAAAGACCTTTGCCGCCGGCAAGATCCCGGGCGGCTACTTCAAGCGGGAAGGCCGTCCGAGCGAGAAGGAGACGCTGGTCTCCCGTCTGATCGACCGTCCGATCCGCCCGCTCTTCGTCGATGGCTACAAGAACGACACCCAGGTCATCGCCACCGTGCTGCAGCACGATCTGGAGAACGATCCGGACATCGTCGCCATGGTTGCCGTTTCCGCAGCGCTCACCCTCTCCGGCGTTCCCTTCATGGGCCCGATCGGTGCAGCGCGCGTTGGCTACATCGGCGGTGAGTACGTCCTAAACCCGCATGTCGACGAGATGGAAGAGACCAAGCTTGACCTCGTCGTCGCCGGTACGGGCGATGCCGTTCTGATGGTGGAATCGGAAGCCCAGCAGCTCCCCGAGGACGTCATGCTCGGCGCCGTCATGTTCGGCCACAAGAACTTCCAGCCGGTCATCGACGCGATCATCAAGCTCGCCGAAGTTGCCGCCAAGGAACCCCGCGACTTCACGCCGCCGGATCTCTCCGAGCTCGAAGGCGAGATGCTGAAGATCGTCGAGAACGATCTGCGCGAAGCTTACAAGATCACCGACAAGCAGCAGCGTTATGACGCCGTTGACGCCGCCAAGGCGAAGGTGAAAGAGACGCTTCTGCCGGAAGGCGAGGAAGAGACCAGGTGGTCGGCCGAGCAGGTCAACACCGTCTTCAAGAGCCTGCAGGGCAAGATCGTTCGCTGGAACATCCTCGACACCGGCGGCCGCATCGACGGACGCGACCTCAAGACGGTCCGCCCGATCGTGGCCGAGGCAGGCATCCTGCCGCGCACGCACGGTTCCGCGCTCTTCACCCGTGGTGAGACGCAGGCCCTCGTGGTCGCCACGCTGGGCACCGGCGAAGACGAGCAGTTCATCGACTCGCTCACCGGCACCTACAAGGAGGCTTTCCTCCTGCACTACAACTTCCCGCCCTACTCCGTAGGCGAGACGGGTCGCATGGGTTCGCCCGGCCGTCGTGAGATCGGTCATGGCAAGCTCGCATGGCGCGCCATCCACCCGATGCTGCCGGGAGCGGACCAGTTCCCCTACACGCTGCGCGTTGTCTCCGAGGTCACCGAGTCCAACGGTTCGTCCTCCATGGCGACCGTCTGCGGCACCTCGCTCGCACTCATGGACGCCGGCGTTCCGCTGGCAAAGCCGGTTGCCGGCATCGCCATGGGCCTGATCAAGGAAGACGAGCGCTTCGCCGTTCTCTCCGACATCCTGGGTGACGAAGATCACCTCGGCGACATGGACTTCAAGGTCGCCGGCACGGATGAGGGCATCACCTCGCTGCAGATGGACATCAAGATCGATGGCATCACCGAGGAGATCATGCAGATCGCCCTCGACCAGGCCAAGGACGGCCGTCTGCACATTCTCGGCGAGATGGCCAAGGCCCTTTCCGAGAGCCGTGGTGAGCTGGGCGAGTTCGCTCCGCGCATCGAGGTCATGCAGATCCCGACCGACAAGATCCGCGACGTGATCGGTTCCGGCGGCAAGGTGATCCGCGAGATCGTCGAGAAGACCGGCGCCAAGATCAACATCGAGGACGACGGCACGGTGAAGATCGCTTCGTCCAACGCCAAGGAAATCGAGGCGGCGAAGAAGTGGATCCACTCCATCACGGCAGAGCCGGAAGTGGGCGAGATCTACGAAGGCACGGTCGTCAAGACCGCCGACTTCGGCGCATTCGTGAACTTCTTCGGTCCGCGCGACGGTCTGGTGCACATCTCGCAGCTCGCGCAGGAGCGCGTTGGCAAGACCACCGATGTCGTCAAGGAAGGCGACAAGGTGTTCGTGAAGCTGATGGGCTTCGATGAGCGCGGCAAGGTTCGCCTCTCCATGAAGGTCGTCGACCAGGAGACCGGCAAGGAGATCGTGCAGGAAAAGAAGAAGAAGGAAGAGGCAGAGGACGCCGAAGGCTGATCCCGCTTCCCTTCTGACTGACAAGCGGGCGCGCGCCTTCATGGCCGCGCCCGTTTTCACATCCGGAACCCAAGATGAACGACACGCCGCTTGCCACCCTTCTGTTTCCATTCGAGCGCGGGCTGATCGATCCGCCGGGCGAGGGGGAGCGCGTGCTTTTCCTCGGCGCACCGGGAGCGCTTCACCTTCCCGCCGACTTCGCCGGGGACATGACTGCCGTACAGGGCTATCGGCCTGATTATCTCGCCCTCCAGCGGGCAGGTTTGTCCGTCACCCCTGAAGCGGAAGGCGAGGGCTATGACCTCGCGCTCGTTCTGCTTGGCCGACACCGGCGTGAGAACGAGCAGCGCCTTGCCGATGCGTTGAAACGAACCCGACCCGGCGCCCGGATTGCAGCAGCCTGCGCCAAGAAGGATGGCGGCGGCAGTGTGCGCAGGCGCATGGCCGAGCTTCTCGACCTCGAAGATCATGCCTCGAAGCATCACGGCATCGTTTTCTGGTTGCGTCGCCCGGATGCGATCGAAGCGGCTTTGGCTGCGCTGCAGGCACCGGAAAGTGTGGCAGACGGCTATATCACTGCAGCCGGTGGCTTCTCCGATGACGGCATCGATCCGGGCTCGGCGCTTCTCGTGGAGTGCCTGCCGGACAATCTGTCAGGCGCAATTGCCGATTTCGCGGCCGGCTGGGGGTATCTCTCCGTTGCAGCTTCCGAGCGCGCACCGGGCGTGAAGAGCATCGATCTTTACGAGGCGCATCACGCCTCGCTGGAGGCGGCCCGGCGCAACATGGCGGCAAAGGCTTCGCAGATGCCGGCGCGCTTCTTTTGGCAGGACCTTCTGGGAGAGCCGGTGCACGAGCGCTATGACGTGATCCTGATGAACCCGCCATTCCATCGAAGCCGGGCTGCGGAGCCCGATATGGGCCATGCGATGATCGCGGCGGCGGCAAAGGCGCTCAAGCCGCGCGGGCGGCTGTTCCTCGTCGCCAACAGGCAGCTTCCCTACGAAGAGAGCCTCGAAAAACATTTCGCGGCACAGGGTGAGCTGCGCCGCGATACGGTGTTCAAGGTTTTGTGGGCCCGCAAGTAGCGGGTCAGTCTGATCGCCCTCAGTCGTCGCCGGTCGCCGCACTCAGCCGCTTCAGCTCTTCCATGGTGGGCATGGAAACGGTGTTGTAGCCGGAATCCACATAGTGGATTTCACCGGTGACACCCGACGAAAGGTCGGAAAGCAGATAGAGCGCCGATCCGCCGATCTCGTCGATCACCACGGTCCGCCTGAGCGGCGCATTGCGCTGCTGATAGGAGAACATGTAGCGCGCATCGGAGATGCCGGCGCCTGCCAGCGTGCGCACGGGGCCCGCCGAAATCGCGTTGACGCGGATGTTGCGCGGGCCGTAGTCGCTCGCCAGATACCGCACGCTTGCCTCAAGCCCGGCCTTGGCCACGCCCATCACGTTGTAATTGGGCATGACGCGGGTGGAACCGGCATAGGTCAGCGTCAGCATCTGCCCGCCATTGTCCATCAGTTCCGCCGCCTTGCGGGCAACCTCCGTGAAGGAGTAGCAGGAGATCACCATGGTGCGCACGAAGTTCTCGCGCGTGGTGTTGGCGTAGAGGCCTTTCAGCTCGTTGCGGTCGGAGAAGCCGATCGCGTGTACGATGAAGTCGAGCGAGCCCCACTCCTCCTTCAACCCGTCGAAGACGGAATTGATCGACGCGCTGTCTTCCACATCGCAGGGATAAAGCAGTCTGGAGTTCACCTTCTCGGCCAGCGGCTTCACACGGCGGCCGAATGCCTCGCCCTGATAGGTAAACGCCAGTTCCGCGCCCTGCTCGGAGAGCTTCTTGGCGATGCCCCAGGCAATCGAGTGATCGTTGGCGACCCCCATGATGAGGCCGCGCTTCCCTTTCATCAAACCGTCCATGGACCTTATTTCACCCTGCGTAACGCTGGAAAACAAGCGTGGCGTTGGTGCCGCCGAAACCGAAGGAGTTGGAGAGCACCGTATCGATCTTCGCATTGTCGATGCGCTTGCGCACGATGGGCATGCCCTCGAACTCCGGATCGAGTTCGGTGATGTGTGCGCTCTCGCCGATAAAGCCTTCCTGCATCATCAGGATCGAATAGATCGATTCCTGTGCGCCGGCACCGCCGAGCGAATGGCCGGTCAGTGACTTGGTGGAAGCGATGTGCGGGATGTCGTTGCCGAACACTTCGCGCACTGCGCCCATTTCGCCGGAATCGCCCACCGGCGTCGCCGTGCCGTGCGTGTTGATATAGTCCACCTTGCCATCGACCGTGGAAAGCGCCTGGCGCATGCACCGCACCGCGCCTTCACCGGAAAGGGCCACCATGTCGTAGCCGTCCGAAGTTGCGCCATAGCCGGTCAGCTCGGCATAGATTTTCGCACCGCGCGCCTTGGCGTGTTCCAGCTCTTCCAGAACCAGAACGCCGGCGCCGCCGGCGATCACGAAGCCGTCGCGCGTCGCGTCATAGGCGCGCGAGGCGGTGGCCGGCGTGTCGTTGTGCTTGGAAGACATCGCGCCCATGGCGTCGAAGAGGTTCGACATGGTCCAGTCGAGATCTTCATGGCCGCCCGCGAACATGACGTCCTGCTTGCCCCACTGGATCATCTCCGCTGCATTGCCGATGCAGTGCGCGGAGGTCGAGCATGCCGACGAGATCGAGTAGTTCACGCCGTGGATCTTGAACCAGGTGGCCAGTGTGGCCGAAGCCGTCGAGGACATCGCTTTCGGCACCGCGAACGGCCCGATGCGCTTTGGCGAACCCTTTTCGAGCGTCGTCTGCGCGGCTTCCACGATGGTGCGGGTGGAGGGGCCGCCCGATCCCATGATGATGCCGGTGCGTTCATTGGTGATGTCGCTCTGCTCAAGCCCCGCATCGGCGATGGCCTGTTCCATCGCGACATGGTTCCACGCACCGCCTTTTGACAGAAAGCGCATGGCGCGGCGGTCGACCAGTTCGGTCGGGTCGAGCGTGGGAGCTCCCCAGACCTGGCAACGGAAGCCGTGATCGGCAAAATCCTGCGAGAAGGTGATGCCCGATTTCGCATCGCGCAGCGAGGCGGTGACCTCCTTCGCGTTGTTGCCAATCGAGGAAACGATGCCGAGGCCGGTAACGACGACGCGTCTCATGATGCTCTCCTTGGGCCGCTGCACACGGCCGCCAGTCAATGGTTGAAACTCAGGCTTCCTGCTTGGCCAGCCCGACACGAAGATCCGTGGCGGTGTAAATCTGCTCGCCGTCAGCCTTCAGCCAGCCATCGGCGGTGCCGAGAACCAGACGACCTTTCATGACACGCTTGAAGTCGACGCCGTATTCGACGAGCTTTGTCTCCGGCGTAACCATGCCCTTGAATTTCACTTCGCCGGTCGAAAGGGCCATGCCCTTGCCCGGCAGGCCAAGCCAGCCGAGGTAGAAACCGGTGAGCTGCCAGAGGGCATCGAGGCCAAGACAGCCCGGCATGATCGGATTGCCGGGAAAATGGCACGGGAAGAACCAGTGGTCAGGCTTGATGTCGAATTCGGCACGGACATAGCCCTTGCCGAACGCCCCGCCTTCCTCCTGAATGTCGGTGATGCGATCGAACATCAGCATGGGCGGAGCCGGCAATTGCGCGTTGCCGGGACCGAAAAGGTCGCCCTGCGCGCAGGCCAGAAGGTCTTCGTAATTGTAGCTGTTTTTCGTTTGCGCCATCAATAGCCATCCCGTCGGTGGTCCCGGTCGCGCCGGAACCGTTCTTTTCATTGTCCGAACTCCCTATCACAGCTTGTTTCTCGCTGGAAACCGCCGTTGTGGGAATTTGCCATGCTGCGTGTGGCTGCCCCCGGAAAACTGCCGCTATTGATCGTGTTGAATGGAGCGAATATATGTCAGGAGGGAATAACTGCAGCGAGAGCCTCGGGATGGGTCGAAGGTTCGGATAACAGGAAAGACGGGCGGTTTCATTGTCGATCTCGAATGAAGGCCAGAAGATTTCGCTCGAAGAGCGTTTGAGGAGTGCGGGCCTGCGTCCCACACGCCAGCGTGTCGCGCTCGCAGATCTCCTGTTCGCCGCCGGTGATCGTCACGTTTCTGCTGAAGCGCTGCATGAGGAAGCCCAGAATGCGGGCTTCTCCGTTTCGCTGGCCACCGTCTACAACACGCTGCATCAGTTCACGGATGCCGGCATGCTGCGCATCGTTCAGGTGGAGGGTGCCCGCACCTATTTCGACACCAATGTGTCGGATCACCATCATTTCTTCTTCGAAGAAGATGAGAAAGTCTTCGACATCCCCTCAGGTGGCGTCGAGGTCCGAAACCTTCCGGAGCCGCCGGAAGGAACGGAAATCGCCAATGTCGATATCGTTGTCAGGCTGCGCCGCAAGCGCCACTGAAGCGCGCTTCACCGTCAGTCTTTTACGCTCTCGCCCGGATAGGCTCCCCAGATCAGTGACTGATTTACCCAGCCCGAATGGCCGGCGAAGTCCATTTCGCACCAGTCGCCATTGCATGCCTTGATCGAGCCGATGGCGCCGGGTTCGACGCGAGCGACGAGCCGCGCATCGTCGCGCGGGTCGGCCCTGAGGTCGATATCGGCTTCCTTGCCCTTGAACCATGGTGCGGCAATACCGGTACGGCGTCCCGAAAGAAGCGCCTGATTGATCCAGCCTTCCGCTCCCTCGGCATCGCGCACGCGCCGCCAGTTGTCATATTCCTGGATGATCTCCATCGGCAGACCGGATTTCAGATACATCCAATTCACCGCGTAGTTGAGCCCCGGGCCGATGCGCATGTTCACGCGGCTTGATTTGAGACTGACGAAACGTGGCAGGGGAAGACCGCTCGGCCCGACCTTTACGTTCTGTTCGGTGTTCGCCTGCGCCTGCGTCGTCATGGGTGTCGCAACCAGAACGGCGACGGCGAGGGCTGCAAACATTGAACGGAATGGCGCGTTGGCCGGCATTACAAACTCCCGGTAACCCTTGTTCTGGTGGAACGAGCGCTTCCACCCTTTTTCTTTGTCTTGGCGCCCCCCGCTTGATAGACAGAAGACAACCCGGCTCGGCATTGCAGTGTCGTCTATCTTGGTTAAAGAGGTATCAACAAGGCGTTATTTTGGAGACCATATGACCGTCAGGAAGAAGCCTCTCGTCGTCATCACCCGCAAGCTGCCGGACCAGGTCGAAACGCGCATGCGCGAGCTGTTCGACGCGCGCCTCAATCTCGACGACAAGCGCATGACGCAGCCCGAGCTCGTGGCCGCGGTCAAGGAAGCTGACGTTCTTGTTCCCACGATCACGGATCGAATCGATGCCGCGCTCATTGCCCAGGCCGGCGAGCGTCTGAAGCTCATCGCCAATTTCGGCAATGGCGTCGACAATATCGACGTCGCAGCAGCGGCCCGGAAAGGCATCACTGTCACCAACACGCCCAACGTGCTCAACGAAGATACCGCCGACATGACCATGGCGCTCATGCTCGCAGTGCCGCGCCGCCTGACGGAAGGTGCGGAACTTTTGCGCAGCGGTGGCGAGTGGGGCGGATGGTCGCCCACATGGATGCTGGGGCACCGCATCTGGGGCAAGCGCCTGGGCATTGTCGGCATGGGCCGCGTGGGCACGGCCGTCGCGCGCCGCGCCAAGGCCTTTGGCCTGTCGATCCATTATCACAACCGCCAGCGTGTTCTGCCGGCCATCGAGGACGAATTGGAGGCAACCTACTGGGACAGCCTCGACCAGATGCTCGCCCGCATGGACATCATCTCCGTCAATTGCCCGTCGACCCCGGCCACTTTCCATCTGCTGTCTGCGCGGCGGCTCGAGCTCATGCAACCCCGCGCCTATGTCGTGAACACCGCACGCGGTGATGTGGTGGATGAGGATGCGCTGATCCGCCTCATCGAGGAAGGCAAGCTTGCGGGTGCGGGGCTCGACGTGTTCGAGCACGAGCCCTCCGTCAATCCCAAGCTCCTGAAACTCGCTCAGAAAAACAAGATCGTCATTCTGCCGCATATGGGATCGGCCACCATCGAGGGCCGCATCGACATGGGCGAGAAGGTGATCATCAACATCCGCACCCTCTTCGACGGCCACCGTCCGCCGGACCGTGTCCTGCCCAGGAACGTCTGATCGCTTGGCGCATGCGATCTGGTGGCAGTGGCGTTGTGCGTGGTTCGACAAGCTCACCATGAGGGATGGCAATGGGCTGCATGGAGGGACAATGTCGCTGCCAAGGCGCGCCATCAGCGCCTCTGAAGAACGGTTTTCTGCCAGACACAACCACCCCTCATGGTGAGCTTGTCGAACCACGCACACCGTCAATGCAACAGGTCACGGAGCGAGCAAAGCCCGTTCCCACCCGCAGGCAAAAAAACGCCCTCAGCCGGTGCGCCGCCGGTATTTCACGGTTTCAAACCGGGCCGCAAGCGCATCGTAAAGCAGCAGGCGACCGGTGAGCGGTTCACCGATACCCGTCACCAGCTTGATGACCTCCATGGCCTCCAGCGTCCCCATGACGCCGGTCAGTGCGCCGACGATGCCGGCTTCCGCGCAGCTGGGCACAAGCCCCGCCGGTGGCGGTTCGGGAAAGAGGTCACGATAGCCCGGCAGGAGGTCGCCATCGGCATCGCGTTCGAACGGCTTGAGCACGGTGAGCGACCCGTCGAAGCGACCGACGGCCGCCGTCACGAGCGGCCGTTCCACCGCCTCGCAGGTGTCGGCCAGCAGGTAGCGGGTGTCGAAATTGTCCGATCCGTCCACCACCATGTCATAAGTGGCGATGATCCCGGCAGCGTTGTCGGCATCAAGCCGGATAGGATGCGTCTCGACCGTCACATGCGGGTTGATGCGGGCAATGCTTGCCCTGGCGCTCTCGACCTTCTCCATGCCGACACTGTCCGTGTCATGGATCACCTGTCTCTGCAGGTTGGAGAGCGAAACCGTGTCGTCGTCAATCATGCCCAGCGTGCCGATACCGGCAGCCGCAAGGTAACAAAGCACCGGCGCGCCGAGCCCCCCGGCACCGATCACCAGAACACGCGCCTTCTTCAGTTTTTGCTGCCCGCCTCCACCGATCTCCGGCAGAACGATATGGCGGGCATAGCGCTCCAGCTCGGTGTCGGAAAGTGCGGCGGGGAATGTCGTTGTCTCGGCCATGCAGCGATCTTATCCAGCGTGAGGGAGCGTGTCAGCGTTGTTCGTGGATCGCACCGGCAGATACGGACAAGAACTGCGCGCGTCCTTTGATTGCCGAGAAGAGGCTCGCCTCCGTACCGGTCATGAAGGCCTGGCAATTCAGCTCTTCAAGGATCGAGAAGAGCGCTGCCCGCCGGTCCGGATCGAAATGCGCTGAAATCTCGTCCAGAAGCAGGATCGGCGCGGTTCCCGAAAGCTCGCCCGTCAGCCGGGCATGGGCAAGGATCAGTCCCACAAGCAGCGCCTTCTGCTCGCCTGTGGAGCAGCGGGCCGCCGGCATGTCCTTGGGCACATGGCGCACGAGAAGATCGCTGCGATGCGGACCTTCCAGCGTTCGCCCCGCAGCGCGGTCGCGCGGTCGCTGGTCGCGCAAAAGGGCGCGGAATCTCTCCTCCACGTCGACGGCGGCGTGCTGTCCGATCGCGTGGTCGATGGTGCCCTCCAGCGCGATCCCGGCGGTGGGAAACGGGCCGTCTTCGGGCAGGCGTTCGTTCATGGCGGCGAGCAGGCGCACCATCTCGGCCCGCGCGGCGGCAATCGCCACGCCGGTTTCGGCCATCTGCGTTTCTATCGCGTCGAACCAGCCGCCATCGCGCGAGTCTTCCGCAAGCAGCCGGTTGCGCGCGCGCATCGCCTTCTCATAGTCGAGGGCGCGCCGGCCGTGCGCCGGGTCGATGGCGAGAACGAGCCGGTCGAGAAAGCGCCTGCGGTCGCTGGCAGAACCGGTGAAGAGCGCATCCATGGCCGGTGTCAGCCACAGGACGCGCACCCACTCGAGCATGGCATCGGCTGTCCGTGCGTTCTCGCCGTTGATGCGCAGGCGGCGTCCGCCCGTTTCCGCGCCCGGCTGCAGGCCGGCAGTGCCGGTTCCGATCTCGCATTCGCCGAACGGGCCTTCGAGCTTCGCATGAATGGCAAAGCCCGTTCCGGCACCTTCGCGCGCGACATCGTCAAGCGTGGCGCGGCGCAATCCGCGACCCGGCGAGAGAAAGGAAACGGCCTCGAGCAGGTTCGTCTTGCCTGCGCCGTTCTCGCCGGTCAGAACCACCGCTCCCGGCGAAAGATCGAGCGCCAGGGCATGATAATTTCGAAAGTCGGTGAGGCTCAGCCTGGTAACGTGAACCTGGGCTACGGCCTGTCTGCCGGATGTCTGGTCGACCAAGGGGAAGCCAATGCCGGCGCGCTCTAGACGCGCATCGGCATCAGAACGTAGAGCGTGCTTTCGTCGCCTTCGTCCTGCACGAGCGTGGGTGAGCCTGCATCAGCCAGAAGGAAGCGCGCTTCACTGCCCGAAAGCTGCGCCGCCACGTCCAGCAGGTAGCGGGCGTTGAAGCCGATCTCGATCGGGTCTGCCTCGTAGTCGGCGGCGAGCTCTTCGGTTGCCGAGCCCGAGTCCGGGTTGTTCACGGTCAGCGTCACCTGTCCTTCGGCAATGCTGAGCTTCACCGCCCGCCCGCGCTCCGAGGAGATCGTCGACACGCGGTCCACGGCCGAGGCGAAGGTCTGACGGTCGATCACCAGTTTCTTGTCATTGCCGGTGGGAATGACGCGTTGATAGTCGGGGAAAGTGCCGTCGATCAGTTTCGAGGTGAGAATGACGCTGCCGATGGTGAAGCGGATCTTCGTATCGGAAAGTTCGACGGTCACGGCCACATCCGGATCGTCGACCAGCTTCTGCAGTTCGCCGACCGTCTTGCGCGGGATGATGATGCCGGGCATGCCTTCAGAGCCCGCCGGCGCTTCCATCTCGGCGCGTGCGAGACGGTGGCCGTCGGTCGCCACCGAGCGCAGCTTCAACCCGCCGTCCGCCTCGATCGTGTGCAGGAAGATGCCGTTCAGATAGTAGCGCGTCTCCTCGGTGGAGATGGCGAACTGGGTCTTCTCGATCAGCCCTTTCAGATCGGCCGAATCGAGCCGGAAGATATGCGAGAAATTGCCGGCCGAGAGCTCGGGAAAATCGGACTGCGGCAGACACTGGAGACGGAAGCTCGAGCGCCCGGCCACCACGGACATGGCGTTGCCGTCCTCATCGGTCTTCAGCATCACTTCCGCACCGTCGGGCAGCTTGCGCACGATGTCGTAGAGCAGATGCGCCGGAACGGTCGTTGCACCGGCCTGCTCGATGGTCGCGCCCGCAGCCTCGGTCACTTCCAGGTCGAGGTCGGTCGCCTTCATCTGCAGGCTTGCGCCATCCGCGCTCAGAAGCACGTTGGAGAGAATCGGAATGGTGTTGCGGCGTTCCACCACGCGGTGAACATGGTTCAGTGACTTCAGGAGGGTGGAGCGTTCGAGAATAACACGCATGACCAATCAATCTCACTTGAATGAAGAATAGCCCTGCAAACATGGCGCATGTTCAGGGCAGCCGTGAACAGGCTTCGATTTCCGTCAAAATGACAGGAAACCGACAAGAAACGCAAGCCTTTCACGGCGTTACGCTTCGGTTCCTTCCGGTTTTTGGGGAAAACGCAGTGCCCGCAGGGAGGCGGGAGCGCGGAAGATAAGAAAAGACCGGCGGGCGCGCCGCCGGTCTGTGAAAATCGTTTCGGGTACCGTCTTGCCGTTGCGGACCCCGACGGGCCTGCCAGCCTCAGGCCTGATCGCTGATCAGGCGCTTCAGAAGCTCGATCTCCTGCGCAAGCTGCCTGTCGCCATCGGTGAGCCCCTCGATCTTGCGGACCGCGTGCAGCACCGTCGTGTGATCGCGTCCGCCGAAACGACGGCCGATTTCCGGCAGGGAGCGCGGCGTCATGACCTTGGACAGATACATGGCCACCTGGCGCGGCTTGACGATGGTGCGTGTGCGGCGGT
The DNA here is from genome assembly GCF_019891355.1 of Nitratireductor rhodophyticola. Classification (NCBI taxonomy): domain Bacteria; kingdom Pseudomonadati; phylum Pseudomonadota; class Alphaproteobacteria; order Hyphomicrobiales; family Phyllobacteriaceae; genus Nitratireductor; species Nitratireductor rhodophyticola. The sequence goes on from NZ_JAHSSF010000002.1 coordinate 104,674, forward strand.
TCGAAAGCAGCTCCGTCTTGGACACGTTGTAGTGCCGCGCGACAATGCGCTGGATGTCCTCGATGCGGACCCGCTTCGGTTCGCCGGCGCGGCAGACATGGCCGAGAATTTCGTCGATCCGGTCGATGGTGATCTGCGGCTCGAAGGAGTGGCGGAACAGAAGCTGGTTGAAAGCGCCTTCCAGCTCACGGCCGCTGCCGGTGACCGAGCGCGCCACATGCACCAGAATCTCTTCTGGAATGTCGAGCGAACCGTCCTCGGCCTGCGCGCTCGCCAGACGCTGCTTCAGGATCGACAGCCGCATGGCGAAATCCGGAGCGCCGATCTCGAGAGACACGCCGCCATTGAGGCGCGACTTTACGCGCGGCTCGAGCGATTCTAGCTCTGAGGGTGGGCGGTCCGCCGCCACCACCACCTGGCGCGCGCTGTCGAGCAGCATGTTGAGCAGGTGGCAGAACTCGTTCTGGATGGATTTGCCCTGCAGAAACTGCATGTCGTCGATGATCAGGAGGTCGATGTCGCGCAACTGCTCTTTCAGGGTCAGGGCATTGTTGTCGCGGATCGCGGTGGCGAAGCGCCACATGAAATACTCCGCCGTCAGGTAGACGACACGGGCTTGCGGCTTGCGGCGCAGCGACTCGGCTGCGATCGCCTGCAGCATATGTGTCTTGCCGAGCCCCACAGAGGCATGAAGAAAGAGCGGGTTGAAGCGGATCGCGTTGGAGTCCGATTCGGCCACGGTGCGGGCAGCGGCGCAGGCAACGCGGTTGGAGGCGCCCTCGATCAGGGAATCGAATGTGTACCGGCTGTCGAGCGGCGAGCCCAGAATGTTCGAACGCCCTTCAACCTCGGGCATTTTCGCCGGATTGGGGCGTGCGGACGGTGTTCCGGCCAGTGTGCCGGAGGCAAGAGCCGTTTGCGGCCGGGTCGCAGCCTTGCGCGCGGCTGCCGGCTTGTTTTCCTGGGTTGCCCGCACATTGCGCGTGGCGGTCCGCACCACAATCTCCACCTTGAGGGTGTCGGGCGCTTCCTGCTTCCACAATTCGGTGATGAGATCGAGATAGTGACCATTGATCCAGGAACGCAGAAAAGCCGTGGGCACGGAAATCCGCACGCAGCCCTTCGAGGCCTCCATCAGCTTCATGCGACCGAACCAGCTGGAATAAACCTCGCTTCCCAGGCGTGCACGGAGCTGCGTTTTCACGCGCTCGAAAATCGCCTCGGATGGTCCCGCCTTGCTGTCGCTCTTACCTGCTTCCGTTGTCTCCTTGCCCTCCTTTTGAGACATCTGCTCCTGAAAAGAAAATCCCCCCGTTGTTTCCCTTTCCGCGCCGCTTTGCATTCCTCGTGTCCCTGTCGTTTTGAGTGGTGTTTTTAACGGTCGGGTCCTTGCCACAAGGCTGTTTGCCCCTGCCCGGTCCGTTCTTTTTATGATGATCGTAGGTCCGCCTGGTCTCTGACCCCAAAACTCTCCTTGGCTCTTTACAGCGGCATGGCCGCCGTTGAAACAGATTTATGCAATCACCGGTTGATTTTCTGTGCCGGCGGTCATGCAGCTCGTGCTCGTCTGGTCTCGACGCGAAAGCGTCTCCATTGGGTCCCCGACAAACGAGCTGGCGAGGCTTGTTTCGAGAGCGCGCAAAAACCCCACGCGGAAGAAAAAACCGCGTCGCAATGGGTGCCGATTTGGGCTTAAGTCATCGGGCTTTTTTCTGCCCTCTCGATGGCCTGACATTACCGAAATCCTTGTGGAAAGGGCAAGGGCGGGGCTGCCGCTTTTTTCTCGAATCTGGTCTTGTGCGGAGCGCAAAAATCGGCATCGCCCAGGGGGCAGATGGATAAGCCTTTTGGATTCAAAAGCCTTTTCCAAATGCGCGCGCTTCACGCGCGCTGCGAAAAAAAATCTTAAAAAAGAGCTTGACATTTCAGCGTTGATTTTCCGCTGAGCGTGACATGGGTAACCTGTGGATAAACTTTCACAACCCTATGAAATAAAAGGGGAATATCGGTTTGTCCGAAATTTAACGGGATGCTTATGTGACGAAAATAATACGATTCTCAAACACTTAGGGTCACAAACGCAAAAGGCTGGCCAGCGACAACACAGGGTTGTCGCTGGCCAGCCTTTCGAGAGGCAAAGAAAAACCCGGCTGGAAAGCCGGGTTCATCTCTAAGTCTGCTAAAAAGCGTCAGGCGCCGAGCGCCTTCACGCGCTGCGCAAGGCGAGAGACCTTCCGCGACGCCGTGTTGCGATGCAGGACACCCTTGCCCGCAGCGCGCATCAGCTCTGGCTGAGCAGCCTTGAATGCGCTTTCCGCTGCTGCCTTGTCGCCGGTGGCCAGTGCTTCTTCGACCTTGCGAACGAAGCTGCGCACACGCGAGCGACGGTTCTTGTTAACCGCAGTACGGCGAGCAATCTTGCGCACCGCCTTCTTGGCCGAAGTCGTGTTGGCCATGTGTCCTCTCTATGTCTCTACAAATCCTGCCGCGATCAGTGTCACGCGGGCGCAAAACAAAAAGGGCAGCCGCAGGGCCACCACAGTCGTGGCGGCTTATAGTGGAGCTTTCGGGCAACGTCAACGCCTATTGGCGCCTATCCCTCCTGATCGCGCCTCACACGATCAACGATTTTTGAAGTTGGCGGACCGCTTCTCGGTAAATGCGGCCATGCCCTCCTTCTGATCGTCCAGAGCGAACATCGCATGGAACACACGGCGCTCGAAACGCAGACCTTCGGCAAGGGTGGTTTCGTAGGAGCGGTTGACCGCCTCCTTGGTCATCATCACTGCCGGCAGGGAGAAGCCGGCAATGGTATCGGCCGCCTTCAGGGCTTCCTCGATAAGCTCACCGGGTGGCACGACGCGCGATACCAGGCCGGAGCGTTCGGCTTCCCCGGCGTCCATGAAGCGGCCCGTCAGGCACATGTCCATGGCTTTTGACTTGCCGACGAAACGGGTCAGCCGCTGCGAGCCGCCCATGCCCGGCATGACGCCGAGCGTGATCTCGGGCTGGCCGAATTTCGCATTCTCGGCGGCGATGATGAAATCGCACATCATGGCCAGTTCGCAGCCGCCGCCCAGCGCATAGCCTGCCACGGCGGCGATGATCGGCTTGCGCACGCGGGTCAGCCCGTCCCAGCCCGCGAAGAGGTCTTCCATATAGGCGTCTACATAGGACTTGGATGCCATCTCCTTGATGTCGGCTCCGGCAGCGAACGCCTTCTCCGATCCGGTGATGACGATGGCGCCGATCCGTGGGTTCTCGTCGAACGCCTCCAGCGCCCCCACCACTTCTTCAAGCACCTGGGAGTTCAGTGCGTTGAGCGCCTTGGGGCGGTTCAGCGTGATCAGCCCGACGCGCTCCCGCGTCTCCACCAGGATCGTCTCATAAGCCATGGTCTGGTTTCCTCTCCGTTATACGTGGATTGCCAGGGTAAGGTCTTGCTCCTAGCGCTGGCAGCTCGGACAATAGAAGGTCGACCGCCCGCCCTGCACGATGCGGCGAACGGTGCCGCTGCATTCGTCATGGCCGCATGCGTGTCCCTCGCGGCCATACACCTTGAAGGCGTGCTGGAAATAGCCAAGCGATCCATCAGCCTTTACATAGTCCCGCAGGGATGAGCCGCCGGCTGCGATTGCTTCTGCGATGACGGCGCGGATCGACGTCGCCAGACGCTCGCATCGCTCCGAGGTTCCGCGTCTGGCGACGATTGTATCGGCGCTGCGCTTCGGCGAAAGCCGTGCGCGCCACAATGCTTCGCAGACATAGATATTGCCGAGACCCGCGATCACCCTCTGGTCGAGCAGTGCGGCTTTCAGCGGTGTGCGCTTGCCGCGCAGGCGCTCGGCAAGCAGCGCCCCGTCCAGCGCATTTCCGGTCGGCTCGATGCCAAGCGTCGCCAGGAGGGGGTGGCTGTCCAGCGGGCCTTCATCGTGCAGAAGCATGAAGCCGAACCGGCGCGGGTCGTTGTAGACCACTCGAAGGGTTCGCCCGTCGCCCGAAGTCAGGTGAAACACAGCGTGGTCGTGTTTCTCCACCTTGGACCGCGGATGGTGGAACGCGCCAGGTGCCTGTTGCTCCTCGTCGTCCTGGTCGATGCGGAATGAGCCCGACATGCCGAGGTGGCAGAGCACCACGTCTGAGGTCTCAAGATGGATCAGCAGATACTTCGCCCGCCGCCCGAGCGCGATGATCTCCTGTCCCCGGAGCCGCTCGGCGAACCCCCTGGGAAAAGGAAATCGCAGATCTGGGCGCCGCAATTCGACGGAATCGATATGCGCCCCTTCCATGATCGGCTGGAGTCCACGACGGACGGTTTCGACCTCCGGCAGTTCAGGCATGTCTGGAAAGCTCACTCGGAATGGATTGACCGTGGCTGCAGGGTGGCAAACCCCCATGTGCGGGGAGCCTGAATGCCATTCCAGCCGCGGCGCATGCCTCGGGCATATGCCCGCGCGCGCCCGCACCGGGACCGTTGAGCGATCCGGTTTCGGCAGCGTGTCCGATGCCGAAGAAAGTCAGACCGAAAAGGAATGCGCACGCCATATCCGCTCACTGTCGCTGCCCTGCCATCAAAGACATAGAAGGGCAGCGGAGTCTTTGCAATCGCGCGGCGCCGTGTCCTGTCAGCAATCGTCGCAGGGAATGGTGCTGCTCATGCGCGGGCGCAGGTGGAAGCGTTCGCTCATCTGGAGATTGTCGAGACCCGCCATCGCTGTCAGGCCGGCAGATTTCGCACCATCCTTCGACCAAGTGAGGATGGGCTTATAGCCAAGCGAGACGGTTGCACGGATATAGAAGGCTCCCTTGATCTCCAGTTCGGGGGGAAGGGTCGTGATGCTGCCTTCCTTGAGACCGGCCGAGGCCGTTCCGTTCTTTAGTTCACGCGACCAGACCACCTCGACCCTCGGATTCCTTTCATCGGTCACCTGGATGGCCGTCAGCGTCAGGGTCGGAGTGGAGCGATTGTAGGGCTTCATGATGGCGCCGCCGATCTTCATGATGGCGTCGATTTCACCGGCCGTGATCGAAGGCTGCTGAGCGATCAGGTCGCCCGCCATATTTGCAGCGCGGCTGACCTTCTTGTTCACATCGATCGCCTGCCCGAATTCCAGTGTCAGGAAATACATCGCAAACAGAATGGGCGCGATGATCGCAAACTCGATGGCTGCCACGCCACGCCTGTTCCGGGCGAAGTCGCCCAGGGTTGATAAGATGCCCGTCTTTGCGGGTTTCGCTTTGTCGTTGAACGTCATTGCCCGGTCCCCCACGACCCGTTGCCAACAGTTAGAATGGTTCGTTCTGCCAGGTACTCGTCGAGAAAAGCAGAAGCTTGCCGTCGGGAAGCCGATCCGCCAGCATGTTCGTCACCACCGGCCAGCGGTAGTAAACGCGCAGCATGTTCTTCGTGAGTGCCGGCCCGAGTTCGGTCTTGGTGTCGATGCTTCCGTCGTCATTGAAGCCGAGGTTTGATTTGGCGGCGTCCTCGAACGTGTCGAACTGCCGAAGATCCACTTCCAGCCCGGGGCAGGTCTCGGACATCAGTATGGACATTCGGCCACACAGGAGGTCCCGAAGTTTCGTTTCGTTCAGCTCACTGCTGCGAACCTGCCCGGTACGGAACAGCCGCGCGACGTCATCCGTCGCGTTGGCCAGAAGCTGTTGTGCTGCAAAGCCGATGCAGGCTTCCAGAATCACAAAGATCAGAAAGAAGAACGGGAGGCCGAGAAAGGCGACCTCGATGGCCGCAACGCCTTCCTCATTCTTGATGAAACGGCCGAGCAGACGGCGCCGAAATGGCGCGCGACACGCTTTGCCTTTTGTTTGATGGCTCATAGCCAGCCCCTGAAATGTGCGTTTGTCAGGGAGGACTATAACCAGCCCCGGTTGCATTCCGGTTTTGACGGCAGCTCAAATTGCAGCGTTCTGGTTTGCGTTTTGTAAACCCTGAAGGGTGCTGCGCACGGCGCTGGTTGAGCCCGGAGCGCGATGCCGCTTACTGGTTGGCGCTGATCTCGGCTTCGGAGGTCCGTTCCGCGTCCGTCTTGTAGGAGCTTTCGCAGTAGGGTGTGCAGGAAAGCGTCTGCACATTGGCCCTGCGATAGATGCGGACCGAGCTGGCAGACTGCCGGCTGACGACGACCTGTTCATCGACAATCGGCTGACCATCCAGGTCGAGAACGACGAGATTGGTCACGCCGAAACCCTTGCCGGTGAGAACGATGGTCGTCGCATCCTGTACGGCGGCGTCGGCGATCTCGGGGTTACCGATAACGATCGTGTCCGCCTCGCGTGCAAGCTTGACGATCTTCGCCTGGTTCATCACCACCTCAATTGCTGCCTCGTTCGCCGGGGCGGTGCCCGGCAATGCAACCAGACCTGCGATCAGGCAGGCTGTCTTCAAGGCAGTTCCGGTCTTGGAAAATACGGCGCGCATTACCCTGCTCCCCACGTCAAGCTGAAGAGACTATGAACATCATTGGTGAACCAAGGGTTAAGCGCACGGATGTCTGGGCAGCGGCGGCAGCATTTGTGGGCTATATATAAAGTGTCTCCCGTCCGTGCGCGCGGGCATCCCCGCTTTAGAGCGCTGTTAACCAATGCTCGTGCTTTGAGACGGCAAGGTTTTGGTAAGGGTGTTTCTTAAGCAGGTTGAAAGAGCTCCCCCGTATGGTCAGGCCATCCGATCAACACAACAAAAAACGTTGACGGTCCTGCTGAACAAAAACGCGGAAGAGGAGTTTTCCCAAATGGCAAATCTGTTTGCACGTTTCATGAAAGACGAGTCCGGTGCCACGGCGATCGAATACGGCCTTCTGGCTGCTCTGATTGCAGTTGCGATCATCGGCGGCGCCCGTGCCATCGGCACCAACATCGGCACGACCTTCACCACGGTCGGCGGTGCGCTCGGCGGCGGCGGCGGCAACTAATAATCCGCTTCTGCGCTAACCACGCGCAATGACCATAAAGGCCGTCCTTCTTCTCCGAAGGGCGGCCTTTGCTTTTCCCAAAGCTGTTTTCTGCCGGTTTATCAAGTTTTAAGCGACGGCCTGCATAACGGAAGAGAAAAGGGGTGCCGCATCATGCTCGAAGCAATCATACTTGTTGTTTTTCCGTTCTGCATGGCTTTTGCAGCGGTCTCCGACCTTCTTTCCATGACCATCGCAAACCGTGTGTCTCTGCTGCTGCTTGTCGCGTTTGCCGTCGCCGCACCGATGATCGGCATGGACTGGCAGCAGATCGGAATGCACGTCGCAGCAGGTTTTTTCATTCTGTCGGTAACCTTTGTGCTGTTCGCCGTTGGCGGGATGGGCGGCGGCGATGCGAAGCTTCTTGCAGCGACCGCGGTGTGGTTCGGCTTCAGCCCTGCGCTGATCCAGTACCTTCTGGGCGCGGCGATCCTCGGAGGCGCACTGACGCTTCTGATTCTCAGTTTCCGGAATTCGCTCCTTGGCTACATCTCGGGAAACAACGTATTCCTGCGTAACCTCGCCGATCACAATACGGGGGTGCCCTATGGCATCGCGCTGGGCCTCTCCGGGCTTGCCGCTTATCCCGAAACGCCGCTCATGCAGTGGGCGCTTGCCCGCCTTGCAGGGCTTTAGCATCGTACAGTTCAGCCTGCGAGCAGCCCCCGCAGCGCCCATAAGAGCCTGACTGTTGCGCCCCGATGTTTCATCGGGGCGTTCGTGCATTCCGGCTCCGAATAATCGCTCAACTTTAAATTAATCATTTCTGTAAGCTTCGCGTTAACCATAATTTGACGATTGGCCCTCCATTCTCCGCTTCACGCAAGGGAAGTCCGAGTACGAGGGGCGGAGTCATGAGCAAATCCCGGATCGTCATCTTAGGAGTGGCCGTGCTGGCTGCCCTTGGCGCCGGTTATGTGGCCAAGAATCTGACGGCACCGGCTCCGCAACAGCCGATAGCGGCGGCGGGACCGGAAGAGCCGGCCATCGATCTGGTCGATGTCCTGGTCATCGGCCAGGATGTGCCCATGGGCACCGAGCTCGGCAGTGCCGTCAGTTGGCAGGCCTGGCCGGCCGACAACATCAACGCGAATATGATCACCCGGAACGAGAGCCCCGAGGCGCTGGAAGAGCTGCGCAGCTCCATTGCGCGTGTCGCGCTCTATACCGGCGAACCGCTCAGACGCTCCAAGCTCATTGGCGAGGGCATGAGCTTCATGTCGGCCATTCTGCCCTCCGGCAAGCGCGCCGTCGCCACGCAGATCGCCGCCGACACCTCGGCAGGCGGTTTCATCCTTCCTAATGATTATGTCGACGTCATCATGACGCGCCGGGCCCAGGACAGCGGTACGGCAAACGGCTTCATCACCGAGACCATCCTGAAGAACATCAAGGTCCTGGCGATCGACCAGACCATTCAGGAGGACGAGGAAGGCCGCCGCGTCAAGGTGGGCGAGACGGCGACGCTGGAACTGACGCCGGAGCAGGCAGAGATCATTACCGTTGCGCAGCAGATGGCCGATCGCCTCACGCTGTCTTTGCGGGCGATCACCGACACGAACGAAACATCGGAGAACGACGGATCCTATCTCGTCTCGGGCAGAGGCAGGGGCAACAGCGTCCGTCTGATCAAGTCCGGTGAAGTCACCGAAGTGGGGACCCGGAAATGATGAAGCGCGCGAATGGGGCGAGGGCCGTGAAAAAGTCAGGGCGGGAAATGCGCAGCAATCTGAAACTGACCGCGCGTCTCTTATTGGGATGCGCAACGGTGCTGGCCACTCAGGTCGCCTTACCGGCAGGCCCGGCATTCGCCGAACAGAACGTCGTCAAGGCGCGAGGCGGATCCAATGTGAGCCAGCGCGTAAAGCTTGGCCTTAACAAATCGCTCGTGCTCGACCTGCCGAGCGACGCCTACGACATTCTGGTCGCCAATCCGTCGGTCGCCGACGCCGTGACACGCACCGCACGGCGCATTTATCTGTTCGGCAAACAGGTGGGCGAGACCAACATCTTCGTGTTTGGCGCCAATGGCGAGCAGATCGCCAGCCTCGACCTTGCAGTGGAACGCGATGTTGCGGGTCTCGAAGACTATCTCAAGCGCTTCATCCCGAATTCCGACATCGATGTTGAACTGATCAACGACAACGTTGTTCTCACCGGCACCGTTGAAACGCCGCTTGACGCCGCCCGTGCCGCGCAGCTCGCTCAGATATTCGTCACCGGTGGTGAAGCCACGACCGGCCAGTATTCCCAGAGCGCGGCAGCGCCCACCGATGGCGGCGGCGTGGCCATCAACAACCCCGACCAGAAGCGCCAGACGAGCCGGATCGTCAACATGATCCAGATCATCGGCGAGGATCAGGTCACGCTGAAGGTGACGGTTGCCGAAGTCAGCCGCTCCGTCATGAAGCAGCTTGGCGTTAACATGATCGGTTCGGGTAGCGCCGACGGCATCTCCTGGGGTGCCGTGGTGGACAATGCCTTCGGGCTCGGCAAACCGCTTTCGCCCACTCAGTTCTCGGTCGGCGGATCGCTGATCGACGCTTACATCAACGCCATGGAACAGGCCGGCGTCATGAAAACGCTCGCCGAGCCGGCCCTCACGGCCGTTTCCGGCGAGAAGGCCACGTTCCGCGTTGGTGGCGAGTTCAACATCGTCACGTCTCAGGAAGTCGACCCCGATACAAACGCGCTGAAATACGAAGTCGAGAAGATCGACTACGGCATTGGCCTGGAGTTCCTCCCGACCGTTCTTTCGGCGGGTCGCATCAGCCTGAAGATCCGTACACAGGTTTCCGAACCGACGATGCAGGGGTCGGAGACCTTCTTCGCGGGCATGGGGCGCGGCCAGCGCTACCGCAACGCTTCGAGCATGAATGCGATTTCGATCCGCAAGCGCCTCGCCGATACCACGGTCGAGTTGCCGTCCGGCGGGTCGATGATGATCGCCGGCCTCGTGCAGGATGACGTGCGGCAGGCGTTCAACGGGGTTCCGGGGCTCTCAAAGGTTCCCGTGCTCGGCGCGCTGTTCCGCAGCCGCGACTTCGTTCGCAACGAAACGGAGCTGGTGATCATCGTGACACCGTTCCTGTCCAAGCCGACGGCGCGCACCGCGCTGGCGAAGCCGGATGACAATTTCACACCCGCCAGTGATGGCGCGGGAATGTTCCTTGGCCGGGTCAATCGCGTCTACGGAACCATGAAAACCAACCTGCCCAATGGCCGCTACCACGGCGTTGTCGGCTACATCTACAAATGAGCTGGGGGAAGGTCATGCCGGGGGTGGTCATGATGAAGAACACAACACGGAACACACAGCGGGCCAGGCTCGCCGGCACGGCGCTCGTCATTTGCACGGCCATGCTTATGGCCGGATGCGCGGCAAAGCGGGATTCGGTCATCGTCGGCTCGATACCGGACGACTACCGCACCAGTCACCCGATCGTCATTTCCGAAAAGGCGCAGCAGATCGACCTGCCGATTGCCGCCTCCGCCCGGAAAATGTCACGCGACCAGATGAGTACACTCGCCGGTTTCATGAGCGGGTATGACCGGCGTTCCGGTGGCACGGTTTCCGTGCTCGTGCCCTCGGGATCGGTCAATGAACTCGGCGCATCCAACGTCGCCTCCCAGATCACGCATCTGCTCCAGAACCAGGGGGTTCCGCCGGAAAACATCTCCGTGGTCTCCTATCAAGCGCCGTCGCCCGACACTGCGCCGCCGATCCGTGTCTCCTATCCGGTGGTCAAGGCATCCACCAATCAGTGCGGCCGCTGGCCGGCAGACATTCTCGATACGACCGACAACAAGCACTACGCGAATTTCGGTTGCTCCTATCAGAACAATCTCGCCGCCCAGGTCGCCAATCCGAACGATTTCCTCGGCCCGCGCAAGCAGGGTGAGATCGATGCCGAGAACCGCATGGGCGTGATCGACAAGTATCGCGGCGCCGAGAGCATTTATAAACCAGGCAAGGTGTCCGAAGACTTCCGGGCCACCAGAGAGATCGCGTACTAGGCGAGGGGCATGACATGAGCAATCTGGCCTACGAAACGGATCACGAGGATCTCGCCCCCGAGGACGGCGCGTCGCCTGCGCTTCAGAAGCTGCGTCCGATACCGAGAATATCGATTCAGGCGTTCTGCGAGACCGACAGCGTCGCCAACCCGATCGAACGGGCGGGCGAAGATCGCCGCATGGCGAAAACCCATCTCAAGGTGCATATGGGCGGTGTGGCGACAGCGGTCGAGTTCTATCAGACCGCGGCCACGCCGAACCTCGTCATCGTTGAATCGTCCAGTGAACCGAGAGAACTGCTTGCCTCGCTTGAGGAACTGGCAGGGGTCTGCGATCCCTCGACGAAAGTCATCATTATTGGGCACTACAACGATGTCTGGCTCTACCGCGAGCTGATCCGCGCCGGCATTTCCGAATATGTGGTCGCACCGATCTCCATGGCTGACATTGTCAGCGTGATCGCCAACATCTTTGTCGATCCCGAAGCCGAGCCACTTGGGCATTCCATTGCATTTGTCGGCGCCAAGGGCGGGGTCGGTTCGTCCACCGTGGCCCATAATGTGGCCTGGGCGATCTCCAACCTTTTCGAAAATGAAGTTGTGGTCGCTGATCTGGATCTGCCTTTCGGCACGGCCAATATCAATTTCGATCAGGATCCCGCGCAGGGCATCGCCGAGGCGGTGTTTTCGCCCGAGCGCATCGACGAGGTCTATCTCGACCGTCTTCTGGCGCAGTGCGCGGAGCGGCTTTCCCTTCTTGCGGCGCCTTCCACGCTCGATCGCGTGTATGATTTCGATCCGGAGGCCTTTGCGCAGATCATCGATACCACGCAGCGCACCGCGCCGGTTCTGGTTCTCGACGTTCCGCATGCATGGAACGGCTGGACCAAGACCACCCTCGCGCAGGCCGACGAGATCGTCATCACAGCCACACCGGACCTTGCCAACCTTCGCAACACGAAGAACCTGATCGACACGCTGAAGAAGTTGCGGCCCAACGACAAGCCGCCGGTTCTTCTGCTCAATCAGGCAGGCATTCCGAAGCGGCCCGAGATTTCGCTGGAAGACTTTGCAGAGCCGCTCGGCGTGATCCCGGCAGCGACGATTCCGTTTGAGCCGCAATTGTTCGGCAATGCGGCCAACAATGGTCGCATGCTGGGCGAAATGGACGCCAGCAACCCGATCGTCGAGACGATCAACGATCTCGCCCATGTGCTGACAGGCCGGCGTGATGTGAAGCCAAAAAAGAAGAGCGGTTTGTCCGGCATCCTGGACAGGTTGAAACGCAAGAGCTGATACGGATTGGTAGCGTCAGATGTTCGGAAAGAGAGGGACAGGCGTCCCGCATCCCACAGCGCCGCACACCGAAACCCCGAAGTCCTTTTCGGGCGGCACCGACGTATTGACGCCGGAACGGCCCGCATCTCCGAGTCCGCAAAAGGCCGCGCCTGCCACGCAGGATCCTGCCCCGCGGCCCCGGGCTGAGGCACCCAGGCCCACGCCGTCCGCACCGCCACCCCCGCCGCCGGCGCGGTCGCCGCAGCCGGCCCGGGCGCGCAGCGAGTCCTACTATGACACCAAGAGCCAGGTCTTTTCGGCGCTGATCGAGACCATCGATCTCTCGCAGCTCGCCAATCTCGACCCCGATAGTGCGCGCGAGGAAATCCGCGACATTGTCAACGATATCATCGCGATCAAGAATTTTGCGATGTCCATCTCCGAGCAGGAAGAACTGCTCGAAGACATCTGTAACGACGTGCTCGGCTACGGCCCGCTGGAACCGCTCCTGGCGCGTGACGACATCGCCGACATCATGGTCAATGGTGCCGAGCATGTTTACATCGAGGTGAACGGCAAGGTCGAACAGACCGGCGTGCGCTTCCGCGACAACCAGCAGCTTCTCAACATCTGCCAGCGCATCGTCAGCCAGGTCGGCCGCCGCGTCGACGAATCGAGCCCGATCTGCGATGCGCGCCTGCCCGACGGCTCCCGTGTGAACGTCATCGCGCCGCCGCTCGCCATCGATGGCGCGTCGCTCACCATTCGTAAATTCAAGAAGGACAAGCTCACCCTCGACCAGCTGGTCCGCTTTGGCGCCATCTCGCCGGAAGGCGCCGAGCTTTTGAAGATCATCGGCCGGGTGCGCTGCAATGTCCTGATTTCGGGCGGCACCGGCTCGGGCAAGACGACGCTGCTCAACTGTCTGACCAGCTTCATCGATCTCGACGAGCGCATCATCACCTGCGAGGACTCCGCCGAACTGCAGCTTCAGCAGCCGCATGTGGTACGGTTGGAAACCCGCCCGCCCAATCTTGAGGGCGAGGGTGAAGTCACCATGCGCGACCTGGTGCGCAACTGTCTGCGCATGCGCCCCGAACGGATCATCGTCGGCGAGGTTCGCGGCCCGGAAGTGTTCGATCTCCTTCAGGCGATGAACACGGGCCATGACGGTTCGATGGGAACGATCCACGCCAACAACCCACGTGAGTGTCTGAACCGCATCGAATCCATGGTCGCCATGGGCGGCTTCACGCTGCCGCAGAAAACGGTGCGGGAGATCATTGTCGGTTCGGTGGATGTCATCATCCAGGCGACGCGCCTGCGCGACGGTTCGCGCCGCATCACCCATGTGACCGAGGTGATCGGCATGGAAGGCGATGTGATCATCACGCAGGACCTCATGCTCTACGACATGAAGGGCGAGGACGCGAACGGCAAGATCATTGGCGAGCACGTATCGACGGGCATCGCGCGGCCGCATTTCTGGGACCGCGCCCGTTACTATGGTGAAGAGCAGCGTCTGGCGAATGCGCTGGAAGCGATGGAAAGGAAGTCTGACTAAAATGTCAGCGGCTTCCTGTTCCGGTTTGAGCGGGTAAAACCATGTTTGGAATGGACATCACTCTGATTGCATTCGTGCTTCTGGCCGGCTGTAGCGCCGGCGCGGTGGCCTATGCGCTGATGTTCAACAACATGGCGGCGGAAAAGAAGGTCGGCCGCCGGCTGGATACCGTCAAGCGGGCGCAGACTGACCAGATTTCGATCAAGGCGTCGCGCGACCGCGTGGCCGAAACGGCGAAACGGCGCAAATCCATCCAGGATTCGCTGAAGGATCTGGAAGAACGGCAGAAGAAGCGCGACAGCAAGGTACGCAAGCCACCGCTGAAGATGCAGCTCAAACAGGCCGGAATGAACGTGACGCCGGAGCGGTTTCACATCGTTTCTGCGATCTGCGCGCTGGCGTTTACTCTGGTGGTTTTCATCATGGGCGCCCCGCTTCTTGTTCTCCCGGGCGCATTGATCGTCGGAGCGCTGGGCCTGCCGCGCTGGTTCGTTGCCTGGAAGCGCCGTGGCCGGGTCAAGGCATTCCTGAACGAGTTTCCAAATTCGCTCGATGTTATCGTGCGTGCGGTGAAATCGGGCCTGCCGATCAATGATGGCATCCGCCTGATTGCAAGTGAGGCACAGGAGCCTGTGCGCACCGAGTTTCGGCGGATCGTGGAAGCCCAGCAGATGGGCGTTTCGACGCCGGAGGCCTGCCTGCGGATGGGTGAGACGATGCCCTGCCCCGAAGCGAACTTCTTCGGCATCGTTATCCAGATCCAGTCGCAGGCGGGCGGCAATCTCTCTGAGGCGCTGTCAAATCTGTCGCGGGTTCTGCGCAACCGCAAGAAGATGAAGGCGAAGGTTCAGGCACTTTCGATGGAAGCCAAGGCATCGGCCGTTATCATCGGTGCCCTGCCATTTGTTGTCGCATTCCTCGTCTATCTCACCAGCCCGACCTACATCATGCCGCTTTTCACGACGAGCGCCGGGCATCTGATTCTGGGCTTCTCCGCACTGTGGATGACGATTGGCATTCTCGTGATGCGGAACATGATCAATTTCGAGGTTTAGACAATGCCTTCAGACGTCGTCGGAAGTATCATCGAGCCCAGTTTCCTGATTGCAATTCTGGTTGCGGTTGCGGTTTTTGCGACGGTGTTCACGCTTTTGCCGGCCTTTGGCGGCGATCCGCTGAAATCCCGCATGAAAAGCGTGGCGCTGGAGCGCGAGGAGCTGCGGGCGCGGCAGCGCGCGCGTCTGGCCGCCGAGGCCGACAAGCGCCGCCGGGGCCTGCGCGAGCATCAGTCTGAAGGCATGCGCGCCATCGTTGATCGGCTCGATCTGCGCCGCGCACTGGCCGATGATGCGGCGGTGGCCAAACTCCGCACAGCCGGCTTCCGCGGTCAGAACCCGCTGACAAAGTTTCTGTTTTTCCGGCTCGTTCTTCCATTTGTGACGCTGCTTCTGGCAGGCGTCTACATTTTCATGCTCGGCGGGCTGCCCGAGCAGCCATTGTTTGTGAAGGCCTTCGTCTGCATCATCGCCGCCTATGCGGGCTTCTATGCACCGGTGCTGTATGTCAGCAACCTTGCGGCAAAGCGCAAGAAATCGATCCAGCTTGCATGGCCGGACGCGCTTGATCTGATGCTGATCTGCGTTGAATCGGGCATGTCGATTGAAGCTGCCTTCCGCCGTGTGGCGGACGAGATCGGCGCCCAGTCGGTCGCGCTGGCCGAGGAGCTGGTGCTGACGAATGCCGAACTCTCCTTCCTGCAGGAACGGCGTCAGGCCTATGAGAATTTCGCCGCGCGCACCGGGTTGGAGACGGTGAAGAGCGTCACGCAGGCGCTGATCCAGGCCGAACGCTATGGCACGCCCGTCAGCCATGCACTCAGGGTTCTTGCGGACGAGAGCCGTGAAATGCGCATGAACGAGGCGGAGAAAAAGGCGGCCGCTCTGCCGCCCAAACTCACCGTGCCGATGATCCTCTTTTTCATCCCCGTCCTGTTTGCTGTCATTCTCGGGCCGGCCGGCATCCAGATCAAACAGCAGGGACTGTTCTGACGTCATGGAAAAGGCCGCTCGAAGCGGCCTTTTCAGAACGTGTGCCTTGGAAATGAAGCGCTGTTACTGGCGCTTCTTCTTGTTGTCGTCGGAGATCTGGCTCCACGCATTCTGCTGCGCGAGCATGGACCGCAGATATGCGACATTGGCTTCGGCCTGTTCAGGCGAAAGCTCCTGCCGGGCGAGCTGTTCAGCTTCGCCAAATCGTCCCTGAAGGCCGACGACCAGCGCCAGGTTCTGCCGCACACGGCTGTCGGCGCCGGAAGCCTGCACTGCCTGCCGCATATAATGCTCTGCCGATTTCAGATCGCCTTCGAGCAGATATGACATTCCCATGTTCGAAAGGACGGAAGGCTCACCGGGCTTTAAATTGAGCGCCTGGCGATAGAGCGTCCGGGCCGCGTCCTTCTGGCCGAGCTGATCCAGGATCGCGCCTTCGGCCGATTGCAGGCGCCAGTCGGGATACTCCGGCGTCTGGGCGCGGCGCACTGCATCAAGCGCCGGCTGCAGCTCTCCGGCTGCCGCCAGTGCCTTTCCATAGGCGGCCAGCACTTCGCGGTCCTTGGGATGATCGATGGCAAGCTTGCGCATCACCGCCAGAGACTGGTCGACGCGCCCGGTCATCTGAAGCACGGAGGCGTAACGCAATGCCGTTGCCTTATCCTTGGTGTTCTGTGTGTAGGCGCGACCGAGGGAGTCCGCGGCACTGCGTAATTGCGGTTCGCTCATCGTCGCAACGTTGGAAACGGCCTTGGGCGTGCTGCGGCTGATCGAACCGGTGGTCATACGATCCCTGGCGCAGCCGGCCACTGACACTGCCATAATCAGCGCCACGGCCGTCATGGTTATCCTGTTTGCGGTTGCATTCGTGCGCTGTTCGGTAAACATCTGCGCGCGCCCTCCGATTGGCTTCGGCCGCCCTCCGGCCAACTCTCAACAGAGAGAAATATTCTGTTAACCCTAACGGAGCGTTAAAACGCGCCGCAAAACCTAAACGTGGAGACAACAAATGCCCGTCACGCTCCTGAGCTCGAAACCGGCTTCATCGCTGCCGGTTTACACGGTCGAGGCCGATAGCCTGGACGCCTGCGATGCGCCGAAGGACGCCATCGCCTGGGCACGGGCAAACGGCTTTGCGGGCGCTGCGGGCAGGGTTTTGACGATACCGGGCAAGAACGGCGCGGTCGCCGGCGCGTTCTTCGGGCTTGGCCAGCCTGACGCCGCCAGTCCGCTTGACACCGGCGCGCTCGCCCGTCATCTGCCGGAAGGCGACTGGCACTTTGCCGCCGCGCCGAAAGACGCCGAACTCGCCACCCTAGGCCTGATGCTCGGCTCCTATGCCTTCACGCGCTATGGCAAGAAACCGCGCAGCGCGCTTCGCTTCGCCGTCCCCGAAGGGGTGGATGCAGGCCGCGTGGAGAGGCTGGCCGGCGGCAGCGTCCTTGCACGCGATCTCATCAACACGCCCGCCGGCGATATGGGGCCCGATGCGCTTGAAGCCGCCACCCGCGCACTCGCCTCGGAGCATGGCGCAACGATGGCGGTGACGGCGGGTGAGGATCTCCTCACGGAAAACCTGCCGATGATCCACGCGGTTGGCCGCGCTGCCGAGGCCGCGCCACGCCTTCTCGATCTGCGCTGGGGGCGGGAAGAAGCACCAAAGGTCACGCTTGTCGGCAAGGGCGTCTGCTTCGATACGGGCGGTCTCGACATAAAGCCCGCCGCTGGCATGCTGCTCATGAAGAAGGATAAGGGCGGCGCGGCCAATGTGCTCGGACTTGCCTCGATGCTCATGGCGGCCAAGCTCGACATTCGTCTGCGTGTGCTCATTCCGGCGGTGGAGAACGCCGTGGCCGGCAATGCCTTCCGGCCAGGCGATGTGCTGACCAGCCGCAAGGGGCTCACCGTCGAGATCGGCAACACCGATGCCGAGGGGCGGCTGGTGCTGGCCGATGCGATGGCACTCGCGGACGAAGAAGAGCCGGAGCTCCTGATCGACATGGCGACGCTGACCGGTGCCGCGCGCGTTGCGCTCGGCCCCGATGTGCCGCCGTTCTACACCGATGATGAAGCGCTGGCGGGAGCCCTGGCTCGGGCCTCGGAGGCGGTCGCCGACCCGCTCTGGCGGATGCCGCTCTGGAAGCCTTATCTCTCACGTCTCGATTCCAAGATCGCCGACATCAACAATGTTTCGCTCGATGGCTTCGCCGGTTCGCCGATTGCCGGCCTCTTCCTTGGCCGTTTTGTGGAGAAGGCGAAGAGCTGGGCGCATTTCGACATTTATGGCTGGAACCCGGTCGACAGGCCATATGCGCCGGTCGGCGGCGAGGCGCAGGGCATCCGCGCCATCGAACGCGTGCTGACAGAGCGTTATGGCAAGTAGATCAGCTTCGGTTGGGTGAGCGCATGGGGCGCTTGCCTCGGCGCGCCTTTCGCGGCATGAATGATACGGAACCGAAACGGTTTCCAGTTTCCTCCGTGAAGGCAGGTCCTGATATGTCCGTCCAGCTAAGGCCAAGCCAGGCGCTGCGTCTGTGGCAGCAGGTCAGCCTTGCCGAAGTGCGCGGCAAGGCACCGGACCTCACCGAACGCCAGCTTGCGATCCTTCTGACGATCTATCTCGACCCGCCGCCGCACACCGTGCGCGGGCTCGCCGAGAAACTGGATGTCTCCAAACCCGTCATCACCCGCGCACTCGACACGATGGGCGCACTGAAACTCGTTTCACGCCACCGCGACCCGAGCGACCGCCGCAACGTCCTGATCAAGCGCACCGTCGAGGGTGCCCTGTTCGTGGAGCGGTTCGGCGATGTGGTGGTGGCAAAATCCGCGGAGCTCCCCTTATGACGACACTCGACCGTCGCCTTCACGCCCACCGGGCAGACCTTGCCGATGCCCGTCTTGAGGGCAGGGTGAAGGCGGAGCGTTTCACCGCCGGCACGCCCGCCCGCATTGGCGCGCCCGTCGTCGATGTGCACAGCGCCCCGCGTCTCGACGCCGGCATCGACACCCAGTTCCTCCATGGCGACCGGGTGCGTGTCTTCGAGCGGCGCGAAGGCTGGGCCTGGGTGCAGGCAGAGCATGATGGGTATGTGGGCTATGTGAATGCCACTTCGCTTGCGAACGATGATGTCGCCCCCACGCATCGCGTTCGTGCGCAGCGCAGTTTCGTCTATCCGGAGCCGGAGCTGAAGGCTCCCGCAATCGCGGCGCACAGCATCGGTGCGGCGGTCTGTGTCACGGAAACGGTCGAAAACCGCGGCACGCGATATGCGCTTCTCGCCTCGGGCGGCGCGATGATCGCCGGGCACCTGCAGCCGCTCGACACACATGACGAGGACTATGTCACGGTTGCAGAAACCTTTCTGCACACACCCTATCTGTGGGGTGGAGCAAGCGGCTTCGGTATCGACTGTTCCGGTCTGGTCCAGCTTTCCATGCGCATGGCCGGAAGAACCGTCCTGCGTGATACGGACATGCAGGCCGCGAGCATCGGCACCGTGATTGAGCCCGATCAAACCGGGCTCAGCCGTGGCGATCTCGTTTTCTGGAAAGGCCATGTGGCGATCATGCTGGATCACGAGATGATGCTCCACGCCAACGGCAACACGATGACCGTCGCACGCGAATTGCTGAAAGATGCCATCGAGCGGATCGAACGGCTCTACGGTCGCCCGACGCACTATCGCCGGCCCTAGGGTCAGGACCTATTAATATGATCACAATGGCGTTCGATAGACCAAGAGATGCAAGGAGAAGCCCGCAGAGCGGGGTCTTCCCCCCGGTCAAGGGGTTTGACGCGGCAGATCGCCGGTCTATCGAGCGTCCTTCGGATCGGCCTGATTTGCACGGCCTACTTTGTCGCAAGACCTTGAAAGACGTGAAGTCTTCCTGCGGTCCTGCTTCGCGTATCCGCACAGATCAGGCCGACCATTGCGACCATATTAATAGGTCCTGACCCTAGTACCCCGCGCTTCGATCAACGAGGTTTTCCAGTGCCTCGCCGCTCTCGAACGCATCCATCTGCCGTAGCATGGGCGGCACCAGATGTGCGGGGTCGGAGGTGGCAGCCGCATGCGGTGTCACGAAAACCCGTGGATGCGACCAGAGAGGACTTTCCGGCGCCAGCGGCTCGCGCTCGAACACGTCGAGGCTCGCTTCCTTCAGCACACCCTCCTCAAGCGCTTTCAGGATGTCGGCCTCGCGCTGCAGGCCGCCGCGCCCCGCATTGATGAGGCAGGGACCGCCCAGCGGTCCGTCCTGCCGCAGGCGCGACAGCAGCGAATGGCTCACAATGCCATGGGTCGCGGGCGTCAGCGGCAGAAGCACCACCAGAATGTCGGTGGCGTTTAGGAAGGGCGTCAGCCCGTCCTCGCCGTGAAAACCATTGACGCCATCGACATGCTTGGGCGTGCGGCTCCAGCCATTCACCGAAAAACCGACCGCACGCAGCGCCTGCGCGGCGCGTGTGCCGAGCTGACCGAGCCCCATAATGCCCACCGAGACCTCGTTGGCGGGCGGCTGCCGCGGCTCGTGCCAGACTTTCCTGACCTGCTGTTCCCGGTAGACGGCGCCCTGCCGGTGATGGTCGAGCACCCGCCACGTCACATACTCGCACATATACTGCGTGAGGTTTTCCGCAACCACGCGCACGATGGGCACATCCGGCACCTGATCGTCGGCAAAGATGTGATCCACGCCAGCGCCGATGGAGAAGATGACCTTCAGGTTCGGCAGTCGGGCGAGTGCGCCCTTCTGGTGTTTCCAGACAACGGCATAATCGATCGAAGGGTCTTCCGCCCCGTCGGGCTCCAGCACGACATCCCGCTCTTTCGAGAGAAGGTCATACCAGCGCTGCGGGTTGAAGCCGGTGACGGAAAGAAGGACGCGACCGCGTTCCGGTGTGCTCATGGTTTGCCCCTCGATTTTTATTCGCTGACCACGCCTCCGGGCATGGCTTCGATGTTGAACGCGGCTGCGATCAGCGCGCGTGTGTAGTCGGTTTGCGGTGCATCGAAAATCTGCTCCGCCGGACCGGCCTCCACCACCTTGCCGGCACGCATGACGATCACCTCATTGGCAAGCGCGCGCACCACTTTCAGGTCATGGCTGATGAAGAGATAGGCCAGATTGTGCCGCTTCTGCAAATCACGCAACAGGTCCACCACCTGCGCCTGCACGCTCATGTCGAGCGCCGAGGTGGGCTCGTCCAGCATCACGAAACGCGGCTTCAGCACCATGGCGCGGGCAATGGCGATACGCTGGCGCTGCCCGCCGGAAAATTCATGCGGGTAGCGAAACCTGCTGTCGGGGTCGAGATCGACCTCCTTCAGGACATCGACCACCATCGCGTCGCGTTCATCGGCCGAAAGGCCAGGCTCGTGAATGCGCAGCCCTTCCTCGATGATTTCGGCGACAGACATGCGCGGGCTGAGCGAACCGTAGGGGTCCTGAAACACCACCTGCAAGTCGTGCCTGTAGGGGCGCATCTGCCGAAACGAGAGATGATCGATCTCGTTGCCAGAAAAGTGGATGTGGCCCTCCGAGCCGATCATGCGGGCAAGGGCCAGGCCAAGCGTGGTTTTGCCAGAGCCCGATTCGCCCACCACGCCGAGCGTCTGGCCCGCGCGGACGGTCACATCCACCCCGTCGACACCCTTGATGTAATCGACCGTGCGGCGCAAAAGCCCCTTCTTCACCGGGAACCAGACCTTGATTTCGTCGCCCTTCATCACCGTTTCGGCATTCGCGTCCGCCCTGGGCGGCCGTCCCTTTGGCTCGGCTTCGATCAGATGGCGCGTATAGGCGTGTTGCGGGTTGGCGAAAATCTGTTCCGTCGGCCCGCTTTCCACGATCTTGCCGTCGGTCATCACGCAGACCCGGTCGGCCACCTTTCGCACGATGCCGAGATCGTGGGTGATGAACAGCATCGACATGGACTTTTTGCGCCGCAAATCGGCCAGAAGCTCGAGAATCTGCGCCTGCACTGTCACGTCGAGCGCGGTGGTCGGTTCATCGGCGATCAGGAGGTCGGGCTCGTTGGCGAGCGCCATGGCGATCATCACGCGCTGGCGCTGGCCGCCGGAAAGCTGGTGCGGAAAGGAATCGAGCCGCTTTTCGGGGTCACGGATGCCGACCTGCTCCAGCAATTCGAGGGTCCTCTCCCGCGCCGCCCTGTCTCCCATTCCGCGGTGCAGTTTCAGCACCTCACCCACCTGCCGCTCGATCGTGTGCAGCGGGTTGAGCGAGGTCATCGGCTCCTGAAAGATCATGGAGATTTCGTTGCCGCGCACCTTGCGCTGCGTTGCCTCGTCGGCAGCGAGAATGTCAACGCCATTGTAGAGGATTTCGCCGGAGGGATGGCTCGCCGCCGGATAAGGCAAAAGCCGCAGGACCGAGAGCGCCGAGACCGATTTCCCGGACCCCGATTCCCCCACAAGTGCAACGGTCTCGCCACGCGCGATGTCGAATGAGATGCGATCGACCGCAAGCGTCTCCTGCGCGCCCTGCCGGAAGGACACGGATAGATCGCGGATCGAGAGGAGGGGACTGTCACTCATTTGAACGTCTTCCGCGGGTCGAAGGCGTCGCGCACGGCTTCGCCGATGAAGATCAGGAGCGACAGCATGATCGAAAGGCTCAGGAAGCCGGCGATGCCGAGCCATGGCGCGTTGAGGTTGCGCTGGCCCTGCCGCAACAGTTCCCCCAGCGAAGGGGAGCCGGGCGGCAGGCCGAAGCCCAGAAAGTCGAGCGAGGTCAGCGTCGTGATCGAGCCGTTCAGGATGAAGGGCAGGAAGGTGAGGGTGGCCACCATCGCATTGGGCAGAAGGTGGCGGAAGATGATCGTGCGGTTGGAAACGCCAAGCGCCCGCGCCGCACTCACATATTCGAAATTGCGCGCGCGCAGGAATTCGGCGCGCACCACGCCCACGAAAGCCACCCACGAGAAAAGCAGCATGATGCCGAGCAGGATGAAGAAGCCCGGCGGCAGAACGGCGGCGATGATCAGGATCAGATAGAGCACCGGAATGGAGGACCATATCTCGATGAAGCGCTGGAAGAGAAGATCGGTCCAGCCGCCGAAATAGCCCTGGATCGCGCCGGCGCTCACGCCGATCAGCGCCGAGGCGCCGGTCAGGATCAGGCCGAAAAGAACCGAGATGCGGAACCCGTAGATCACCCGCGAGAGCACGTCGCGCGCCTGGTCATCCGTGCCGAGCCAGTTCCAGTTGCCGGGCGTGCAGGCCGGGTCGTCCACCCCTTGCAGATAGCGCCCACAACGCTCTTCCTTGGTGTACATCCATGAAGGCTTGGCCGGCGCCGCTTCGGGAATTTCGTTGTTCACCGTGCGGTAGGAATAGCGTATGGGCGGCCACACCATCCATCCATTGGCCTCGATCTCCTCGGAAATGATCGGATCGCGATAGTCTGTCACCGCGAGGAAACCGCCGAACTTCTCCTCCGGATAATCCACCAGAACCGGGAACAGAACTTCGCCCTTGTAATAGGCGAGGATAGGCTTGTCGTTGGCCAGGAATTCGGCAAACAGCGACAGCACGAAGAGGATCAGGAATAGCCAGAGAGACCAGTAGCCGCGCCGGTTGGCGCAAAAGTTCTGCCAGCGACGCCTGTTGATCGGCGAAAGCCACGGCCTTCTGCCGGGGCGCCGCACCGCCGCCACTTCGCTTTGCACCTGAATATCGGACATCACACATCCCTCCGCTCGAAGTCGATGCGGGGGTCTATCAGCGTGTAGGTCACATCCGAGATGAGGCTGATAAACAGACCCATCAGCGAGAAGATGTAGAGATTGGCGAACACCACCGGGTAATCGCGGTCGATCACCGAACGGAAGCCGAGCAGGCCGAGCCCGTCGAGCGAGAAAATGCTCTCGATCAGCAGCGACCCGGTGAAGAACGCCGAGATGAACGCGCCGGGAAATCCGGCGATGATGATCAGCATCGCATTGCGGAAGACGTGGCCGTAGAGCACCTGCCGGTCGGAAAGCCCCTTGGCGCGTGCGGTTACCACATACTGCTTGCGGATTTCATCGAGAAACGAGTTCTTGGTCAGAAGCGTCGTCGTGGCGAAGGCCGAGAGCACCATGGCCGTCAGCGGCAGGGCAAGGTGCCAGAAATAATCGAGAATGCGCGCCGGCCAGGAAAGGCTCTCCCAATTGTCGGAGGTCAGGCCGCGCAGCGGAAACCAGTCGAAGAAGGAGCCGCCGGCGAAAAGAACCATCAGGAGAATGGCGAACAGAAAGCCCGGAATGGCATAGGCGACGATCACCACACCGCTGGTCCACACATCGAACGCCGAGCCGTCCTTCACGGCCTTGCGGATGCCGAGTGGGATCGAAATCCCGTAGGAGATCAGCGTGATCCAGAGGCCAAGCGAGATCGAGACCGGCATTTTCTCGAGGATCAGGTCGATCACCGAAATGTCGCGGAAATAGCTTTCGCCAAAATCGAACCGCGCATAGTTCCAGATCATCAGGGCGAAGCGCTCAAGCGGCGGCTTGTCAAAACCGAACTGCTTCTCCAGCGAAGCGATGAACTCGGGATCGAGACCCTGCGCACCGCGATATTTCGAGGTCACGCCGCTGCCCTCGACAGTCCCGCCGTCAAAACCCTGATTGCCGAAATCGCCACCGCCGCCGGAAATGCGCGCATCGGCGCCGCCGGCCTGGCCGGTGATCTGGGCGATCACCTGTTCCACGGGGCCACCCGGTGCGAACTGCACGACGATGAAGGAGATGGCCATGATGCCGAACAGGGTCGGGATCATGAGCAGCAGACGTCGCAGGATATAGGCGCCCATCAGTCAGCCGCTCTATTCATGTTTGAAACTGAGAGAAAATCTGCCACGCCGCCCTTACGCCTTGCCAATCGCTTTTGCCTTCTCTTGCTCAAACCACCAGAGCGATTCCACTGGGAAGAAATAATCCGGCTTGTTCTCGCTGTAGCCGAACATGTCCCAGTGGGCCACGCGGTGATTCGTCAGGTGCCAATTTGGAATCCAGTCGCGCCTTGCACGCAAGACCCTGTCCAGCACCTTTAGCGTGACGGTCAGTTCGTCGCGGCTTTTCGCCTTACCGGCAATTTCGATCAGTTCATCGACCACCGGATCGGCTGTGCCTGCAAAATTGTAGGTCCCTTCGACACTTGCCGTGCGCGAGTGGAATATCTGTTCTAGCCCGTTTGCATCCGGTGTGGCCGTCAGCCCGATCGCCATGGAGATCATGTCGAAATCGAACGCATTTTGCCGGCTTTGATACTGCGAGGCATCGACCACGCGGGTGGAAGCGTCGATGCCGATGGCCCGCAGGTTCTCGCCGAAGCTCGCATCCTGCCGCAGGAAGAGTTCATCCCGCACCAGATATTCCAGCGTGAAGCGCGTGCCCTTCTCATTGTGGAGAACACCGTCACGCGGGGTCCAGCCGGCCTCTGTCAGAAGCTGGCGTGCGCGTCTCAGATTGTTGCGGTCGCGACCCGATCCATCGGAAACCGGCTGCTTCACCGCCTCGCCAAACGCTGCCTCCGGCGCTTCCCCGCGAAACCGGTTGAGCAGCGCCTGCTCCTCGGGTGAGGGTTCCCCCTCGGCCATGTAAAGCGAGCGCTCGAAGAAGGAGTGCGATCGCGCATAGGCGTCGTAGAAGAGGTTGCGGTTCGTCCATTCGAAGTCGAAGCACAGGCTGATGGCCTCGCGCACCCGCACATCCTTGAATTGCTCGCGCCGCTGGTTCAGCACCAGGCCATAGAGCTGCGGGCGCTTTTCACCGGGGATATAAGTCTGCACCACGCGTCCGTCGCGGATGGCCGGAAAATCGTATCCCGTAGCCCAAACGCGCGCGGTGAACTCTTCGCGCCAGTAGACATCGCCCTTCTTGAAAGCCTCGAACCCGGCATTGCGGTCGCGGTAGAAGTCGATGCGGATCGTGTCGAAATGGTTGAACCCCTTTGCAGGGCCAAGCTCGCGCGCCCAGTAGTCTGCAACCCGCTCATATTCCACGTAGCGCCCGGCGGAGAACCGTCCCACCTTGTAAGGGCCGGAGCCGAGCACCGGGACGAGACGGGAACTGTCGAAGCCGTTCTCCTCGACAAAGGCCTTTGAGAAAATCGGGTACCCGGCCACGGTCAGAATGTTACGGCGCGACTGCCGCCCGGAAAACCGCAGATGGACCAGATCGGACCCTTCCGCCGAGGCCTCGGCCATCTCGGTAAGAGGCAGCTGCAATTGCGGGTGCCCCTTCTCCTTCAGCAGATTGTAGGAGAAAGCGACATCTTCGGCGGTGACAGGCGAGCCATCATGAAAACGCGCCTCCGGCCGAAGTTTGAAGGTGAACCCGTTGCGGTCGTCGGAAAGTGTCACGCTTTCGGCCAGAAGCCCATAGATTGCGTCAGGCTCGTCATAGGCGCGCACCATCAGCGAATCGTAACATATCTCCATGCGCGGCGGCGCGTCCCCGGTGCGCACGAAGGCATTCAGCGTGTTGAAGGTCAGGACGTTCTGGTTGTAGTACCAGTAACCGGGCTGAAAGTTGAAGGTGCCGCCCTTCGGCGCCTCCGGGCTGGCATAGTCGAAATGGCTGAAGCCCGGCGCATATTTCAGATCGCCGAACGCCGAAAGGCCATGCAGCGGCGTGCCCGTCTCCACATTGGCGAACACGTCGCGCGGCAAAAGAGGCGTGGCGATGGCCGCACCGGCGAGCGCCAGAAAGTCCCGACGCGGGAGCCGATGCGGCACCGTGGCGCGCCCGCTCAATTCTGGCTCCGGTATTTGGCGGCGAGAGCCTTCTCGCGTTCCGGATCGATCCACCATGATTCAAGATCGACGCCGGCATATTCGGGCTGCTTCTCCGGCATGCCGAACTTGTTCCAGTAGGCAATGCGGACATAGGGCGCGTGCCATTGCGGCACCCAGTAATAGTTCCACAGAAGCACGCGGTCGAGCGCCCGGCTGGCCGCGACCAGTTCTTCGCGGTCCTTCACATAGATGATCTTCTCGACCAGCGCGTCGACGATCGGGTCCTTCACGCCGGCAAGATTGCGGGTGCCGGGCGTGTCGGCGGCCTTGGAACCCCAGTATTCGCGCTGTTCATTGCCCGGCGAAAGCGAGTTGACGAAGATGCTTGCCACCGCGTCGAAATCGAAATTGCGGATGCGGTTTACATATTGCGACGGATCGATGATGCGCAGGGATACGTCGATGCCGATCTTGCGCAATGCCGCCATATAGGGGCTGGTCGTGATTTCGTCGCTGGGGCTGTTGCCGAGAAACTCGATGCTGAACTGCTGGCCGGTGCCATTGTTCGTCATCTTGCCGCTCTTGATGCTCCAGCCTGCTTCGGAAAAGAGCTTGATGGCCTCGCGCAGATAGGTTCGTTCCGCCTGCGGATTGTCGTAGACCGGCAGCTTGAATTCCTCGGTGAAAAGTTCCGGCGGAAGCTTGTCCCTGAATTCTTCGAGGATCTCCAGTTCACGCCCCTCCGGCAGGCCGGTGGCGGCCAGCTCGGTCCCTTCGAAATAGCTGTCCGTGCGGGTATAGCTGTCGAAAAACAGCGTCCGGTTCATGTCTTCGAAGTTGAAGGCGAGGGTCAGCGCCTCGCGGATGCGGCGGTCCTGAAACTTGGGTCGGCGGGTGTTCAGCACGAAGCCCTGCATGGGCTCGGCGCCGCCAGTCGGAAATTCCTTCTTGATGACGTCGCCATCTTTCACGGCCGGGAACGTGTATTCCGTCGCCCAGCGGCGCGAGCGGTTCTCCACGCGGATGTCCTGCAGGCCGCCCTTGGTGAAGGCGAGCCAGGCAGCGTTCTCATCCTGGATGTAGGTGTATTTGCGCCGGTCCACATTGTAGCGCCCGACATTCACCGGCAAATCGGCTGCCCAGTAATCCTCCACCCGCTTCCACACGATCTCGGAACCGGGCGTAAAGCTCTCGATCCTGTAAGGCCCGCTGCCCAGCGGCGGCTCGAGCGTGGGCTGGGTGAAGTTGCGCTTCTTTCCGTCGGCGTCCGTGCCTTCCCACCAGTGTTTGGGCAGAACCGGCAGGTCGCCCATGATGTGTGGCAGTTCCTTGTTGCCCTTCTGGTCGAAGCGGAACTCCACCTCGCGCTCGGAAAGGGCCACCGCCTCCACCACACTGGAGAAGTAGCGCGTGTGCTGGGGGCTGTGCTTCTTGAGCATGTTGAGAGACCAGACCACGTCTTCCGCCGTGATCGGCGCACCGTCGTGCCAGCGCGCTTTCGGGTTGATGCGATAGGTGGCGGAAGAATTGTCTTCAGGATGCTTGAAGGCCTCGGCGATCAGCGGATAGCTCGTGCTCGGCTCTTTCAGCGATTGCTGCATCAGCGTGTCCCAGAGGAGACCGCCGAAATAGTTGAGCCCCGCCGCCTGGGTGCCACGCACGATGAACGGGTTGAAACTGTCATAGGTGCCAAGCGCCACCGAATTCAGCGTCCCACCCTTGGGCGCGTCGGGATTCACATAGTCGTAGCGCTCGAAAGACCCCTGTTCGCTTTCAGGCTGGATGAGGGACGAGTTGGTAAGCCACTCGTCTTCGGCGCTGGCGGGATGGCTGGCGAACAGAAGAGCCGTGGCGAGACAGGCCGCCCATATTGCTCTCGCACCGATCACCCGCATGGCATTCTCCTCATATTGTTTTTGGTTCCCAGCCGAAAGGTAGACCATCCCCCACGCATGGCAAGGGATACGGTCTCCCTGAAAGCCTCTTTCAGGCAACAAAAAAGCCGGTCGAAACCGGCTTTTTCAAGTTTGCTAAAATTAAATTTTCGTTAGTTGCCGGATGCGGCGCTGTCGCCGTCCTCGGCAGGAGCCTCTTCAGCCGGGGCTTCCTCAGCAGGCGCAGAGTCTCCGTTGCTGGGCGCTTCGGCTGGTGCGGCCGATTCTTCTGCCGGTGTCGCCTCGCCCTCGGCAGCCGGTGCTGCTTCTTCGCTTTCGGCGGGCGCTGCTGCGGCGTCGTCACCACCTTCGGCCTCGGGTTCAGGCAGAGGCACCGGGCTTGAAGCGTGCTGGCGCAGATAGGCGATCAGGTCGGCGCGATCCTCAATCTTTTTGAGGCCGGCGAATGCCATCGCGGTCCCGGAAACGAACCCCTTCGGATTGGTCAGGAAGTGGTCCAGGTTCTCATAGGTCCACTTGACGCTGCCGCCCTGTGCGAATTCCTGCATCGCAGCCGAATAACCGAAGCCCTCATGGCTGGCGATTGGGCGATCGACGATCTCCCAGAGATTGGGGCCGACCTTGTTGGCACCGCCGTCATCGACAGTATGGCAGGCCTGGCAGCGCTTGAAGATGTTCTCGCCCTTGCCTGCATCGGCGGAAGCCAGCAGCGGCGCAATGGACTCTGGCTCTGCCGGTTCGTCGGATGCACCGGCCCCATCGTCCTCAGCCACCTCGATCGCATAGCCCGGCGTGGCCGGCGGAGGCGAGGAGAAGATCGCGTCCGAAAGAATGCTGACCGAGAAGATGACGAAAACGGCGCCAAGAAGCGCGCCGAGGATTTTGTTGAGTTCGAACGAGTTCATACGCCCTGAGGCTCCCTATTCCGGACGCTCGCGGCGGCGAGAAGAACGAAACTTCAGCACCGTTGTCCCCCGCGTTCGGCCGTTGCCGGTAAAATCGCGCGGAAACTAGGTCTTTTGCTCCGCGCATGCAACACATATAAGGCACTTCCCAGTGAGACTTTTTGCCACTTTAGCGATTCAAGAGAGTTCCCGCCCTGATGTCCAGCCTCATCGTCATTCCCGCGCGCATGGCTTCGACACGCTTGCCCGGCAAGCCGATGGCGGACATTGCCGGACTGCCGATGATCGTTCAGGTGGCACTTCGGGCCTCGGAGAGCGGCGCCGGGCAGGTTGCGGTCGCAACCGATTCGAAAGAGGTGGCCGACGCCGTCGAGAAAGCCGGTTTCACAGCCATCATGACCCGCGCCGACCATCAGTCCGGTTCCGATCGCATCTTCGAGGCTCTGGGCAGCATCGATCCCGAAGGCCGCTATGAGAGCATCATCAATCTGCAGGGCGATTTGCCCACCATCGCTCCTGAGGACATCCGCGCCGTCGCCGGCCCGCTGGACGATCCCCGGGTCGACATCGCCACGCTCGGCGTCGAGATCGTGGATGAAGCGGAGAAGATCAACCCGAACGTGGTGAAGATCGTGGGCGCGCCCAGCGATGACGAACCGTCGCGGTTGCGCGCGCTCTATTTCACCCGCGCCACCGCCCCATGGGGCGAAGGGCCGCTCTACCATCATGTCGGCATCTACGCTTATCGTCGCGCCGCGCTGGAGCGTTTCGTCTCCCTTGCGCCATCGGTGCTCGAGCAGCGCGAGCGGCTTGAGCAGTTGCGGGCGCTGGAGGCCGGTATGCGCATCGATGCGCAGATCGTCGCTTCGGTGCCGCTTGGCGTCGATACGCCAGAAGACCTGGAGAAAGCCAGGCAGATACTAGCATTGAAAACGGACACATGATCATGGCAGCCAAGACAAACAAGATCGCCTTTCAGGGCGAACCCGGTGCAAATTCCGATACGGCCTGCCGCAACATGTTTCCCGACATGGAGCCGCTTCCGTGTCCAACCTTTGAAGACTGTTTTACTGCGGTCGAGACCGGCGCCGCCGACCTGGCAATGATCCCCATTGAGAACACCATCGCCGGGCGCGTGGCCGACATCCACCACCTTCTCCCGCGTTCGAAGCTGCACATTGTCGGTGAGTACTTCCTGCCGATCCACTTTCAGCTCATGGTGCTGCCGGGCGTGAAGACCGGGGAGATCAGGACGGTCTACAGCCACATTCATGCGCTCGGCCAGTGCCGCAACATCATCCGCAAGAACCGCTGGAAGGGCACGGTCGCCGGCGATACCGCGGGTGCCGCCCGCCTCGTCGCCGAAATGGGCGAGCGTTCCAACGCCGCGCTGGCGCCCCGGCTTGCCTCAGAGCTCTACGGCCTCGACATCGCCATGGAGAATGTCGAGGACACCGACAACAATGTTACCCGCTTCGTTGTGCTATCGAAGGAGCAGAAGCTGGCCGCGCGGACCGCGCCGGATCAGTTGATGATGACCACCTTCATCTTCCGGGTGCGCAACGTTCCCGCCGCGCTCTACAAGGCGATGGGCGGCTTTGCCACCAACGGCGTCAACATGACCAAACTGGAAAGCTATCAGCTTGGCGGCAAATTCTTCTCCACCCTGTTTTATGCCGATGTTGAAGGGCATCCCGACGACCGCAATGTCGCGCTGGCGCTTGAGGAACTGAGCTTCTTCTCGCGTGAAGTGCGCATTCTTGGTGTCTATGAGGCCCACCCGTTCCGCGCAACGCAGACCGAGGACGACGATTAACCGCCGTCCATCTGGCCTGGATCCGATCCAAGCACCCAGTCGCGGATGAGCCTGTTGGCTATCGCGCCCCGAGGCGGTACGCGATGGCCGTCCGGGTGCCTGTCTTCCAGCATCAGGCGCACCTCGTCGCGGGAAAACCAGCGACAATCCTCCAGCTCGTTTTCATCCATGGTGATCGCTTCGCTCTCGGCCTGGCCATAGCAGCCGATCATGAGCGAATAGGGAAACGGCCAGGGCTGGCTCGCATGATAGGCGACTGCGCCGACGGCAATCCCCGCCTCTTCCCGTGTTTCGCGGCGCACCGCAGCCTCGATTGTCTCGCCGGGCTCCACAAAACCGGCAAGGCAGGAAACCATTCCGGGAGCGAAATGGGGGCTGCGTCCCAGCAGACACTGCTCGCCACGGACAGCGAGCATGATCACCACCGGATCGGTGCGCGGAAAATGATCGCGCCCGCAGGTCGGACAGTGACGCTTGTAGCCACCATCCCGCATCTCTGTTTCATTGCCGCAGCGCCCGCAGAAACGGTGGCTCTCGTGCCAGGCAAGAAGCGCCGCGCCCTGTGCCAGCGCGCCGAGCGCGGTTGGCTCCAGAAGCCCCTGCATATAGATCGAGCGATAGTCGATGGCCTTGACCGGTGTGGGCAGTGCCTCGATATCCGCCGCTGACGGCACGGCCAGCACGGGAATTCCGTTCTCATGGCCAAGCAGCACCGCCTGTTTCAGATCGGGCGCAAAGGCCGGGGTTTCGTCCCGGGTGAAATAGGGGTCGAAAGCCCTGTCACCTTCGACACGCAGAAAGAGCCGCCCCTGCGCAAACAGCAACAGGCGCGCATCCCGGGCCTTCAGCGCCTGTTCGGCGGCATCGTCGGTGCGGGCTTCGGCCTGCCTGTCGATGCGGTTTCCGGAAAAGGCAACGCGCTGGCTCGCCTCGTCGCGTGCGGTGTCGAAAAATGGAAAGGTCATGAAAGATGATCTGTCGGTTTTCGGGATGGGCTCATAACTTGCCGCGAATCGTTTCGGCGAGCTGGTGCAGGTCTTCGCGGCGATAAGGTTCGCGGACACCATATCCCCAGACGGGGCCTGGCCAGCCCGGATCGCCCTCGCTCCGCGCAATCACGTGGATGTGCAACTGGCGAACCACATTTCCGAGCGCGGCAGTGTTGATCTTCGTGCAGCCCGTCATATCTTTCAGCATCTGCGCGACCAGATTGGTCTCGAAGCTGACCATCGCCTGATCGAGAGGCGTCAGGTCGTGGATTTCCTCCGAGCCCGGGCGCTGTGGCACCAGGATCAGCCAGGGCCAGCGCCTGTCATCGCAAAGCCGCAGTTCGCAAAGCCCGAGCCACATCACATGCAGGCTTTCCGCCTCCAGCCGTGGATCAAGCTCGAAACCCTTTTTTGCGTCTGGCAGCATCAATTGTCCTCAACACCTGGATCAAGGCTAGAATGTGCCGGGCACGCCTGCAAGCGAATGATTGTTCGTTGACAGGAAAGCGCATCTCCTCCCTTGCATTTGCCTTCACAATTTCCGATATGGGGGCCGGGAGGTTGGTGGTGGACGAGCCACTCGCCAACCGGGTCAGGTCCGGAAGGAAGCAGCCCTAACGAGCCAGGCACGGGTCGCCGTGCCAGCCTCCCACCTTCTTCTTGTTTTCCTGGCCGCATTCACCGGATTTCAGCCTTGCCGTCCACATTGTCCATTGACGCAGAACCTTGTCCAAGGGGACACTGCCGGCGTCAGGACAAAACACGGAGCGCAAGAGGGCAATGACCGAGGCCGGCACCAAAGCAAGCGACAGGGCCGGCGGCGCCTACCGGGTTCTTGCCCGCAAATACCGCCCCAGTGATTTCACCGGACTGATCGGCCAGGAGCCGATGGTGCGCACGCTCACCAACGCGTTCAACGCCGGGCGCATAGCACAGGCCTGGATGCTGACCGGCGTGCGCGGTGTGGGCAAGACCACGACGGCGCGCATTCTCGCACGCGCACTCAACTACAAGACAGACACCATCGATGCGCCAACGGTCGATCTCACCGTTGAGGGCGAACATTGCCGCGCCATCCTCGAAGGCCGTCACGTGGACGTGGTCGAGATGGATGCCGCCTCGCACACCGGCATCGACGACATACGCGACATCATCGATCAGGTGCGCTACGCGCCGGTCTCCGCGCGCTACAAGGTTTTCATCATCGATGAGGTCCACATGCTCTCCAACCAGGCCTTCAACGGCCTGTTGAAGACGCTTGAGGAGCCGCCGCCGCATGTGAAGTTCATCTTCGCCACCACGGAAATCCGCAAGGTTCCCATCACCATCCTGTCGCGCTGCCAGCGTTTCGATCTGCGTCGCATCGATGCAGCCATGATCAAGGCCGACCTCGCCCGCATCGGCGGGCTGGAGGGCGTGGAGGCAGAGGACGAGGCGCTGGCCATGATCGCGCGCGCGTCCGAAGGTTCGATGCGCGACGCCCAGTCGATCTTCGATCAGGCGATTGCCCATTCCTCCGGCAAGGTCACGGCGCAAACCGTGCGCGACATGCTGGGGCTGGCGGACCGCAGCCGCATTATCGGCCTGTTCGAAGACCTGATGAAGGGCGATGTAGCTGCCGCGCTGGCCGAGTTCCGTGCGCAATACGACGTCGGCGCCGACCCGGCAACGGTGCTCAACGACCTTGCCGAGTTCAATCATCTGGTCACCCGTCTGCGTTTCGTGCCGGAAGCTGCCGAAGACGCAGCACTTTCCGAGGACGAACGCACGCGCGGGCTCGAATTCTCGAAAACACTGTCCGTGCGCGTCCTCTCGCGCACATGGCAGATGCTCCTCAAGGGCATTCAGGAGGTACAGTCTTCCGGCCGGCCCATGGCCGCCGGCGAGATGGTGCTGATCCGCATCGCCCATGCCGCCAGCCTTCCGACACTCGATGAGGCGCTGAAGCGGCTCGACGACATGCCGGCAGGCGCGGGCAACGGGCAGGGCCAGCCTCCGGCGCCCGGCGGGGTTTCACCGTCCGGCAATGGCGGCGGTGGCGCAATGGCATCCGCCGTTGCGACCCAGCATGCGCCGGTCTCCGGTGGCGGTCAGACCATGCGTCTCGTCCAGCCGGAAGCAGCGCCCGTGGCGATGCAGACGCCGGTGGTTGCCGAAGAGGCGGTGCCCGATGCGGTCCCGCTCAAATCGCTTGAGGACATCGCCAGACTCGCCGATGCGAAGCGCGACATGGCGTTCAAGGTCCTTCTCAAGCGGTGTGTCCGCCTTGTCTCGATTGAGCCGGGTCGCCTCGACATCAGCCTGACCGAGGATGCGCCCAAGACGGTGATGGGTGACCTGACCAATCGGCTGAAGGAGTGGACCGGCCGTCGCTGGATCGTCTCGCTGTCGAGCGAGGCTGGCGGGCCGACGCTCGCCGAGCAGGAGGAGGGCCGCCGCGAGAGCGCGATCGCCGACGCGAAGGCCGACCCGGCGGTCGCGGCCATTCTCGACCGTTTCCCCGGCGCGAAGATCATCGACATCCGCATCCCGGATGCAACCGACCCTGATGCGGTCGAAGAGACAGCCGACGCAATTGATCCGGTCGATCCGGACGATGATGACGACGACGATTTCTGAGTGAATTGGAGACCACAATGCGCGATCTGATGGGCCTTATGGGCAAGGCCAAGGAAATGCAGGCCAAGTTTCAGGCCATGCAGGAAGAAATGGCCGAGATGGAGATCGAGGGCCAGGCCGGTGGCGGCACGGTCAAGGTGACACTGAGCGGAAAATCCGAGATGAAGGCGTTGAAGATCGACCCCTCGCTCTTCAAGGAGGACGATGTGGAAATCCTCGAAGACCTGATCCTCGCCGCGCACAATGACGCGAAATCGAAGCTCGAGGCAGCGATTCAGGAAAAGACCCAGGAAATGACCGCCGGCCTGCCGATCCCGCCCGGCATGAAGCTGCCTTTCTAGTAGAATAAGGGTAAGGCCAGTCCTGCACTGGCCATGCGTGGGCGGAGCAGCCATGTCCAAATCCATTGCCGGACCGGAAATCGAGCGTCTCATCCAGCTCCTGGCGCGTGTGCCGGGGCTCGGGCCGCGCTCGGCCCGGCGGGCTGCACTTCATCTGATCAAGAAGAAAGACCAGCTCTTCGCTCCGCTCACAGCGGCCATGGCCGAGGCCGTTGACAAGGTGCGGGTCTGCTCGACCTGCGGCAATGTCGACACCAGCGATCCCTGCACGCTGTGCACCGATCCGCGCCGCGACGGCACCACCATTATCGTGGTGGAGGATGTGTCCGACCTCTGGGCGCTGGAGCGCGCCGGCGCGATGAATGCGCGCTATCACGTTCTCGGCGGCACGCTCTCCCCGCTCGATGGGATCGGACCCGACGATCTCAACATCAAGAGGCTGGTCGGGCGGGTGGCCGAAGGCGGCGTGTCGGAGTTGATCCTCGCCGTCAACGCCACGGTGGAGGGGCAGACCACAGCCCACTACATCACCGATCAGGTGGCCGGCATGGAGGTGAAGGTCACGCGCCTCGCCCACGGCGTGCCGGTGGGCGGTGAGCTCGACTATCTGGATGAGGGAACGCTTTCGGCAGCGTTGAAGTCGCGCACGAGCTTTTGAACAGCGGGAGAAACGCCTTGAGTCTTCGCAACTCGATCCGGCTGATTGCAGCCCTTTGCGTCTTGCTTGTGGCGGGTGCCGCGTCGGCGCAGTCCATCGAGGCGCAGTTCCGCGACTGGCTCGCACAAGACCTCTGGCCGGAGGCGCAGCGTCGCGGCATTTCTTCCGCCACCTTCAACGACGCCTTCGCCAGTGTCTCGCCCAATCTGAAGCTGCCAGATCTCGTTCTGCCGGGAGAGAGCAAGCCGCGCAGTGACAGGCAGCACCAGGCCGAATTCCGCGCCCCGTCCGCCTATTTCCAGCACATCGGTGGTGTCGTTTCAGGCGGCCGCTCCCGCGCCGGCCAGCTTTCCGGCGTCCTTTCTGCAATCGAAAAGCGCTATGGCGTCTCGCGCGGCATCGTGCTTGCCATCTGGGGCCGTGAATCGGGCTTCGGACGCGCAAAAATCCCCCATGACGCCTTTGAGGTACTCGGCACCAAGGCCTTCCTTGCCACACGAAAAGAGATGTTCCGGGAAGAGGTTCTGTCGGCACTCGAGATGGTGGAGCGCCGGGGCGTTTCGCCGCGCGCCATGCGCTCTTCCTGGGCTGGCGCGATGGGCCAGCCGCAGTTCATGCCCAGTTCCTATCTGAAATACGCCGTCGATGGCGATGGCAACGGCACCGCCGACATCTGGAAATCCGAGGCCGACACGCTGGCTTCCATCGCCAATTACCTGGCGCAGCATGGCTGGGTGCGCGGGCGCGACTGGGGGTTTGAAGTCACAGTTCCGCAATCCGTGTCCTGTGCGCTTGAGGGCCCTGATCGTGGAAAACGCATAGCAGACTGGCAGGCGCTCGGCATTCGCCGGGTCGGCGGCAAGGCGTTTCCCGAGCATGAGCTGCGCGGCGAGGGCTATCTGATGATGCCCGCAGGCCGCTTCGGTCCGGCCTTCATCGTCACGCCGAACTTCTACCGCCTCAAGGACTACAACGAGAGCGATCTATACGCGCTGTTCGTCGGCCACGCGGGCGACCGCATCATGTATGGCAACAGCGAATTTTCCGGCTCATGGGAGCGTGTCGGCGGCTTCGACCGTGGCGATGTCGCGGCCATGCAGCGTGGGCTCGAAAGGCTTGGCTATGATGTCGGCGGCGCTGACGGCCTCGTCGGGTTCAAGACCCGGCGCTCCATCGGCGACTGGCAGCAGAAGAACGGCATCGCGCCCACCTGCTTCCCCGCCGGCGATACGATCCGGCGGCTGCGCTAGGGTCAGGACCCATTAATATGGCCGCAATGGCGATCGATAGACCAAGAGATGCAAGGAAAAGCCCGCAGAGCGGGGTCCTTCCCCCGGTCAAGGGGTTTGACGCAGCAGGTCACCGGTCTATCGAACGTCCTTCGGATCGGCCTGATTTGCACGGCCTACTTTGTCGCAAGACCTTGAAAGGCATGAAGTCTTCCTGCGGCCTTGCTTCGCGTATCCGCACAAATCAGGCCGACCATTGCGGCCATATTAATGGGTCCTGACCCTAGGCAGCAGGCAGTCACGTGATCGTCATGGCACGGGCTGGAAGCCGCCCGAAAATCGGCTAATCTGCTTTCGGGGCAAGGCGCGGAATTTCCATGCCTGCAGTCGAGAGAGGGAAAGACCGGTGATCATTGCAAAACTCATGTCCCGTTTCGCCGCGCTTGCCGGTGGGGCGATCATTCTGGCCAGTTGCACCGTTGTCGTGGAGGAAGGGCCGAACCGTCCGCGTCCGCCGCGGCCGGACCGCCCACAGATGTGCACGATGGAATACAATCCCGTCTGCGCGCGACGCGGCGGCGAGCAACGCACGTTCGGCAATGCCTGTTCGGCACGCGCGCAGGGCTTCAGGATCGTGCGACCGGGAACCTGTCGGCCTCAGTCCAGCCGGCCCGAGCGTCCGCAGATCTGCACCCGTGAATACCGCCCTGTCTGTGCGCGCAGGGGTGGTCAGCGCCGCACGTTCGGCAATGCGTGCACGGCGCGCGCAGCCGGCTTCCGGGTCGTTCGCCCCGGAGAGTGCTGAGAGAGTGTGCTAAACGCTCTGGCCGCGTCGCTTCTCCAGAATGGCGAGCAGCGAGCGGCCGGCATCCAGAATATGGCCGCGGGTGAGGCTGGCCGCTTCATCCGCGTCGCCTCTTTCGCAGGCGTCAAGGATGCTGAGATGTTCCCGGTGGGCGCGCTTTTTGCCGTCCGTCAGGGTGAGCTGCGCCCGCAGATAGCGGTCGACCCGGTCGAGTGACGAGCGGATGATCTGCAGATGATAGGGGCGGTCAGCCGCTTCATAGAGGCCATAGTGGAATTTTCGGTTCGCCTCGCCCCAGCCGCCCGGGTCTGAGGCTGTGGCAAAAGCCTCGAGGTTCGTGCGGGCGGCATCCAGTTGTTTCCGCGTGAGCGCCGGCACCGCAAGGCGGATAACCTCGCTCTCCAGCAGGGCGCGAAACTCGAAAATCTCCTCGATCTCCACAGCGGAAAGGGCCGCCACAACCGTGCCCCGGTAGCGCTGGGTGGTCACGAGCCCGTCCTGTTCCAGCCGCTGCAGTGCTTCGCGCACGGGAATGCGGCTGGTGTTGAACATCTGAGCGATATGGTCCTGCCGCAGGTGTTCGCCTTCCGCCAGTTCGCCCTCGATGATGGCCTTGCGGAGGGCTTCGAACACCAGGTCGGTCGCCGAGGCTGTCTGTCTTACATCAATGGTTTCCAGCTTCATTCCCTGAATCCCGCCTGCGGCCCCGTTGACATGCCTGCGCTCCTGCCACATCGAATGATGCTTCATTTTACGATTGTATATTGGATCCAATCTGAGTTAAAGACTCTTCCGCAATGTTTGGTGAGCCGCTTGTGGGAGCAGGGCGCTTTCCAGCGTCGATCAGCGCATCATGTGCAAATGGCAGGCTGGCATAACGAACCATCGCATGACTGGCATGTGGCGTCTGCGCTAGGCTGCCGGCCGAACTGAAACTGGCCAACAAACTGAAACTGATAGAATTCGGGGGTATTCCACCAATGGCGCTCAGCGAGACAGGCACCAACCATTTCAAGAACTACATTGCCGGCGAATGGATCGAGGGCGACAGTCAGGTTGAAAACATCAACCCGTCCGACACGCGCGATGTCGTTGGTCTGGCAGTGCGCTCCGGCGGGGCCGATCTCGATCGCGCCATCGACGCGGCGCATGACGCGGCGCCGGGCTGGGCGCGGTCTACCCCGCAGCAGCGCTATGACATTCTCGACGCCGTTGGCAATGAGATCATCGCCCGCAAAGACGAGCTTGGCCGTCTGCTTTCGCGCGAGGAAGGCAAGACGCTGGCGGAAGGCATCGGCGAGGTGGTGCGTGCCGGTCAGGTGTTCAAGTTCTTCGCGGGCGAGGCCGTCCGCCTGCCGGGCGAGCGTCTCGATTCCATCCGCCCCGGCGTCGAGGTGGACATGCGCCGCGAGCCCATGGGTGTTATCGGCATGATCACCCCGTGGAACTTCCCCATCGCCATCCCGGCGTGGAAGATCGCCCCGGCGCTCGCCTATGGCAATGCGGTCGTGCTGAAGCCGGCCGAGCTCGTGCCGGGCTCCGCCTGGGCGCTGGCGGAAATCCTTTCGCGCTCCGGTCTGCCAGAAGGTGTGTTCAATCTGGTTGCGGGCCGCGGTTCCGAGCTCGGCCCGCGCATGATCGAAAACCCGAAGGTCCGCGCAATCTCCTTCACCGGTTCCGTACCCACGGGCCGCGGCATTGCGGCAGCCTGTGGCGAGCACCTGAAGAAGGTGCAGCTCGAAATGGGTGGCAAGAACCCGCTTGTGGTTCTGGACGATGCCGATCTCGACGTGGCAGTTGGTGCCGCACTCAACGGCGCATTCTTTTCCACCGGCCAGCGCTGCACCGCGTCCAGCCGTCTCGTCGTGTCCGAAGGCATTCACGACCGTTTCGTCTCCGCACTCACCGAAAAGCTCAAGACCCTCGTCGTCGGCGATGCGCTCGACCCGAAGACACAGATGGGCCCGGTGGTCGACGAAAAGCAGCTCGAGCAGGATTTGTCCTATGTCGAGATCGCCGGCCAGGAGGGCGGGAAGCTCGCCATCGGCGGCGAGCGCCTGACGCTGGAGAAGCCCGGCTTCTATATGGCGCCTGCACTCTTCACCGAAACCAGCAATGACATGCGCATCAACCGCGAGGAGGTCTTCGGCCCTGTCGCCAGCGTCATCCGCGTCAAGGATTACGAGGAAGCGCTGCACGTCGCCAACGACACGAGCTTCGGTCTCTCCTCGGGCATCTGCACCACCTCGCTCAAATATGCGAGCGACTTCAAGCAGAAGTCGGAGGCCGGCATGGTCATGGTCAACCTGCCGACCGCCGGTGTCGACTACAACGTGCCTTTCGGCGGCACGAAGGGCTCGAGCTTCGGTTCGCGCGAGCAGGGACGCTACGCCGTCGAGTTCTACACGACGGTGAAAACGGCCTACACGCAGCCCTGATCGGCGGGAGGGGAGGATGGGCAAAGCCCGTTCGCAGGGAAACGCCGATGTCGCCATCATAGGCGGCGGCATCATCGGCATAGCCACCGCATTCCGCCTTGCTGAGGCGGGCCGGCATGTCACGCTCATCGAGCGCGATGCGCCGGCCAACGCCGCGAGCCGGGGCAATGCCGGCGCATTCGCCTTTCCTTCCATCCTTCCGCTGGCGTCACCCGGCATTCTCTTCAAGGCGCCCAAATGGCTGTTCGATCCGCTGGGGCCGCTCTCTATACCGCCGGCGCAGTTCCCGTCGGTTCTGCCCTGGCTTCTGCGCTTCTTCCGAGCCTCCATGCCAGACCGTATCGAGGCCAGCACGGCGGCGCAGGCGGCGTTGAACAGGCTCTCCGAAACCGAAACGGCAACCCTCACGAAAGAAGCCGGGCTCGACCATCTGGTGCGCCATGATGGCGCTCTGGAGCTATATGAGAGCGAGGCCGCATGGCGCGCCTCGCTGAAAAGCTGGGAGCGTTGCGAAAAGGCCGGCGTCGAGATCGAGCACGTGGAAGGCGCGCGCCTTGCCGAATTGCAGCCGGGCCTCTCGCCCCGTCTGGTGAAGGGCGTGTTCCTGCCGCAGTGGAAAACGGTCAGCGACCCGCGCGATTATGCGCTTGCCCTGCTGGAAGCCGCCCGGGCGCGGGGCGTCCAGCTTGTCGCGGGAGCGGTCTCTCATCTGGCCGATAGCACCGAAGGCGTCATGGTCACTCTTGAGGGTGGCCGAACCCTCAAGGCAGGCCATGCCGTTCTCGCCGCCGGGCCGTGGTCGAACAGGCTCACTGCCCTCCTCGGCGAGAGGCTGCCCGTCACACCCGAGCGCGGCTACAACACCACGCTGCCACCCGGCAGTTTCGATCTGAAACGTCAGGTCATCTTTCCAGCGCACGGCTTCGTGGTCACGCCGCTTGCCACCGGCATTCGCGTTGGCGGCGCGTCCGAGCTTGCCGACTTCGATGCCCCCGTCAATTACAAGCGCGCACGGCACATGCTCGACAAGGCCGCCGGCTTCCTGCCGGGGCTGAAGCGCGAAGGCGGAACGGAGTGGATGGGCTCGCGCCCCTCCATGCCGGATTCGCTCCCGGTCATCGGGCGGGCCTCCTCCAGCCCCCGCATCCTCTATGCCTTCGGCCACGGCCATCTGGGGCTCACCCAGTCGGCCGCCACCGCGCGGCTCGTCGCCGATCTGATCCTCGAGCGAACCCCACCCATCGACATATCGCCCTTCCGGCCCGGCCGGTTTTGACAGGAAAGCATCATGGCGGTCAGCACATTCACCTGCATCGACGGACACACCTGCGGAAACCCCGTGCGGGTCGTGGCCGGTGGCGGCCCGCAGCTTCAGGGCTCCACCATGCTGGAGCGCCGCGCGCATTTCCTCGCCGAATATGACTGGATCCGCACCGGTCTGATGTTCGAGCCGCGCGGCCACGACATGATGTCCGGCTCCATCCTCTATCCGCCCACGCGCGAGGATTGCGACATCGGCATTCTCTTCATCGAAACGTCGGGCTGCCTGCCCATGTGCGGGCATGGCACGATCGGCACCATCACCATCGGCATCGAGAACGGCCTCATCCGTCCGCGCGAGCCCGGCGTGGTCCGTCTCGACACGCCGGCGGGTCTCGTCGTCGCGGAATATGAGCAGAACGACCGTTTTGTCGAAAAGGTGCGCCTCACCAATGTGCCGGCCTTCGTTCACGCGACCGGACTGACCGCCGAGGTCGAGGGGCTTGGCGAAATCACGGTCGATGTCGCCTATGGCGGCAATTTCTACGCCATTGTCGAGCCGCAGGCGGCCTTCGAGGATATGGCGAACCACACGGCGGGCGAACTCATTGGCTGGAGCCCGAAACTGCGCGCCGCCCTCAACGCGAAATACGATTTCGTCCATCCTGAAAAGCCCGACATCAAGGGCCTGAGCCACATTCTGTGGACTGGCAGCCCCACACAGCCGCAGGCCCATGCGCGCAACGCGGTGTTTTATGGCGACAAGGCGATAGACCGCTCGCCCTGCGGCACGGGCACCTCGGCGCGCATGGCGCACTGGCATGCGAAAGGGCTCCTGAAACCCGGCGACGATTTCGTCCACGAAAGCATCATCGGCTCCATGTTCGAAGGTCGTGTGGAGGCCGAAACGCAGGTTGCAGGCCAGCCCGCCATCGTGCCTTCGGTCGCCGGCTGGGCGCGTGTCACGGGCTACAACACGATCATGATCGACGACCGCGATCCCTATGCCCATGGCTTTGTTGTCGTTTGAGGAGAGACCATGAAAATCACAGCTATCCGCGCCCATCAGGTCGACCTGCCGCTGAAGGAAGGGCGCTATTCATGGTCGAACGGAAACTTCGTCGAGGTCTTCGATTCCACCGTCGTCGCCATCGAGACGGATGAGGGCATCACCGGCTATGCCGAATGCTGCCCGCTGGGTTCGGCCTATCTGCCGTCCTATGCGCGCGGTGTCCGGGCCGGCCTTGAGGAAATCGCACCAAAGCTGATCGGCCTCGATCCCACCAATCTCGGTCTCGTCAACCGAACGATGGATGCCGCGCTCAACGGCCATCCCTATGTGAAAGCGCCGCTCGACATCGCCTGTTGGGATATTCTCGGCAAGGCGAGTGATCTGCCGCTGGTCACGCTTCTTGGCGGCAGTGCGCAGGACGAGGTGCGCCTATACCGCGCC
The DNA here is from genome assembly GCF_019891355.1 of Nitratireductor rhodophyticola. Classification (NCBI taxonomy): domain Bacteria; kingdom Pseudomonadati; phylum Pseudomonadota; class Alphaproteobacteria; order Hyphomicrobiales; family Phyllobacteriaceae; genus Nitratireductor; species Nitratireductor rhodophyticola. Next base: position 147,702 of record NZ_JAHSSF010000002.1, read on the forward strand.
ATCTCGCAGGAAGACCCGGATCAGATGGCGAAGAAGATCGCCGGCTACAAGGCCGAGGGCTACACCAAGTTCCAGCTCAAGGTCGGCGGCAATGCGGATGACGACATCGCCCGCATCCGCGCCTGCCGCGAAATCCTCGACGCCACGGACATTCTCGTGGCCGACGCCAACACCGGCTGGACGCGGCACGAGGCAGCACGCGTGGTCGATGCGGTGGCCGATCTCGATGTCTATATCGAGCAGCCATGCGCCACCTATGACGAGTGCCTGTCGATCCGCCGGCGCACGGCAAAGCCTTTCGTCATGGATGAAAACATCACCGGGCTCGACATGCTCGTGCGCGGTCTGGCCGACGACGCATTCGACGTCATCAACCTGAAAATCTCCAAGGTCGGCGGCCTCTCGAAGGCGCGCACCATGCGCGATGTGTGCGTGGCACACGGCATCCCCATGACCATCGAAGACACATGGGGCGGCGACATCGTCACCGCCGCGATCGCGCATCTGGCGCAGTCGACGCCGTCCGATTTCGTCTTCTCGGCAACGGATTTCAATTCCTACGGCACCAAAACCATAGCCACCAACGCGCCGAAGCGCGTCAATGGCGGCATGAAGGCACCGTCCGGGCCGGGCCTCGGCATCGAGCCTGATTTCGAAGCGCTCGGCGCGCCGGTCCTGTCGTTTGGCAAAGGCGCTTGAGCCATGCGCTCCAGCCGGGTCATCCACATCGTCTCCTGCCATGCCGAGGGCGAGGTGGGCGACGTCATTGTCGGCGGGGTGCTCCCACCGCCCGGGGATACGCTGTGGGAGCAGCGCAGTTTCATCGCCCGAGATCAAAACCTGCGCAATTTCATGCTCAATGAGCCGCGCGGCGGCGTCTTCCGCCATGTCAATCTTCTCGTCCCGCCGAAGAATCCGGCAGCCGATATGGGCTTCATCATCATGGAGCCGGAAGACACGCCGCCCATGTCGGGCTCCAATTCCATCTGCGTCGCCACCGTGTTGCTCGACACAGGCATAGTGCCGATGACCGAGCCCGAGACCAAGCTCGTTCTGGAAGCGCCGGGCGGTCTCGTTCAGGTGGTTGCCGAATGCCGCAACGGCAAGGCAGAGCGCATTCGTGTCACCAATGTGCCCTCCTTCGCTGACCGTCTGGACGCGCCTCTGGAGGTCGCGGGTCTCGGCACGCTCACGGTCGATACCGCCTATGGCGGCGACAGTTTCGTCATCGCCGATGCTGCCGCACTCGGTTTCTCCGTCACGCCGGATGAAGCCCGCGATCTGGCCGAAACCGGCGCGAAGATCACACGGGCTGCCAATGAGCAGCTTGGCTTCACCCACCCCGAAAATCCGGAATGGGATCACATCTCCTTTTGCCAGCTCGCCCTGCCGGTCGAGGAAACCGCGGATGGTCTCGTCGGCCGCAACACGGTCGTCATTCGCCCGGCGAAACTCGACCGCTCACCCACCGGCACCGGCTGTTCCGCACGCATGGCCGTGCTCCACGCGCGCGGGCGCATGAAGGTGGGAGACCGCTTTACGGGCGTGTCGGTCCTCGGCTCGCGTTTCGAATGCCGTATCACAGCTGAAACCGGGGCCGGAAGCAAGCCGGCTATCATACCGGAAATCGCGGGGCGAGGCTGGGTCACCGGCACGCATCAGCTCATGCTCGACCCCTCGGATCCTTGGCCGCAGGGATACAGGATTTCAGACACCTGGGCCGATATATAAGATTTTAGGAAAAATTTACCCTGTTGCTCGAATGTGGCCGAAGTGCCTTATTTCTCGGAACAAATCCACATCTGGCGGTTTAACTCCCTGAGTGCGATTTGAAACCATAGAGAAAGGACAATGACGCAACACATCAAACGACAGGAGCGCCGGGGCGACGCAAATCGCGCTGACACTGTGCGCAGTGTCAGAAAGCGTCTTGGCCAGCCTGAAAACACGCGGTTTCTGAACCAGATGCCGCATTTTTCATTGGATACCGATATGCCGGAAGAGTTTCATGACCTTCTGGGCAAGCTCGACGAGGCCGAGCGCCGCGCCGGCTGATCCGTTTCCATACCGAACCCGTGAATCGAAACAGGGACGGGGCCTGAGCCGCGCCGTCCCTGCTTCAAAATCCGGTAAAGCCAGGCAAGGCCTGGTCGTCAGCCCTCAGGCTGCGCGGCGCTTCTTCGGCAGAAGGCCTTCGCGCTGGGCCTGCTTGCGGGCCAGCTTGCGTGCGCGACGGACAGCTTCGGCACGCTGGCGTGCGCGCTTTTCCGACGGCTTTTCATAAGAACGGCGGGACTTCATCTCCCGGAAAACACCCTCGCGCTGCATCTTCTTCTTGAGCACTTTCAGGGCCTGATCGACATTGTTGTCGCGAACGATAACCTGCAATGGACTTCCTTCTTCAGTTGGCGTTTCAGTGGTTGAGCATGGCCAGGGCGCTGGAAAGCGCGAAGGGCAGCTCTCGGTCAATCTTATTCCACATCGGTGCAAGGGCCTGGCATCAGCCGGCGCAGAGATGCAAAAGCGCCCGGCAAAGGGGCGACTCAAGATGGGGCGCACCATAACAGAAGTTGTGCGGAATGCACCCCTTGGCAGAGATATAGGTCGAAACCGGTGGATTTCGAGATGAAATGACGCAGAAAAGCGCCGGAATCCCGCCTTTTCGTCAAAAAATCCCGGAAAATCAGGCCGAAACACGCCGCCAGGCATAGGAGCCCGGCGCGGCCGCCGCTTTCGCTGCCGGCTGATAGTAGAGCGGAATGCCCGCTTCCTTTCCGCTCTCAAGCTGGCTGATCGTGTACGGGTTGATAATTTCGAGTGTGGAAAATCCGACCCGGACCATATGCGCCACCTGGTCGATCAGCACGTCGCCCGTGGCGCGGATCTCCCCGCGGTATCCGTGGCGCGTGCGCAGGAGTTCCGCCTTGGAATAGCTGCGCCCGTCGTTGAAAGCGGGGAAGGCGAGCGCCACCAGTGGCAGATGTCTGAGATGCGGCAACAGCGCGTCGAGTGCATCGCCCGGCTGAAGCTCGACGCCAATGCGCTCCGCAGCGCCTTCGCGCACCTCATCGTCGAGTTCGAGAAAAACCGCGAGCGGCAGGATCACATGTCCGCTGTCGTTCAGCGCGGCGGCGTCCTCGGCCTTCTGCCAGTGATTTTCCCGGAAACCCTCCGGCGACCAGAGGCGGATGTCTGAATTGCTCATGAAAAACTCCTATCCCGAAGCCGAAGGGAGCGCAGCTTCAAGGCCGGGCAGATGAATGCCGCATTCGGTCTTCGCCTGTCCGGCCCAGCGGCCGGAGCGCGGGTCTTCGCCAGGCTTCACCGGGCTTGTGCAGGGAAAGCACCCGATCGACAGATAGCCGAACGCCACCAGCGGGTTCTGGCGCAGATCGTGCCGGCGCATGTAGTCGGCCTGATCCTCGGTCGTCCACCGCGCCAGCGGGTTGACGCGGATGCGCGGGCCGACCGCCTCGAACACCGGCATCTCTGTCCGTGTCGACGCCTGCCCGCGTTTGCGGCCGGTAAACCACGCGCGGTAGGGCGCGACGGCGCGGGCCATGGGCTCCACTTTGCGGATCGCGCAGCACCGGTCCGTGTCGCTCTGGTGCAGAATGCCGTCGGGATCGTCGGCAGTGAGCGCATCGTCCAGCGGCTTCACGATCACGATATTGGTCAGACCCAGATCTTCCGCGAGCTGATCGCGATATTGCAGCGTCTCGCCAAAGTGCTGACCGGTGTCGAGAAAGGTGACCGGCAGACCGGGCTCCGCTTCGGCGATCAAGTGCAGAAGCGCCGCCGAATCCGCCCCGAACGAGGACGTCGCTGCAATGCCGCCGGCGTCATCGAAGAGATCGATCGCCACGGCGATGATCTCCTCCGCCGGCAGATGCCCGTAGCGCAGGTTCAGCACATCCGCGAGTTCGTTGGCATCGCCGCTGGCGGCGAAATCACGATCAGGCTGCCTTGGCTTCGTGGCCATAAAGCGCCTCCTTGAATGGTGCGGGGCCAAGCCTGCGATAGGCGTCGAGAAAGCTCTCGTCGCGGCTTTCGCGTCTGGCGAGATAGGTGTCGACAATGGTCTCCACCGCGTCCGTGATTTCGTCGGGTGCAAAGCCGCGCCCGATGATTTCGCCAATGGTCGAGCCTTCGCGCGCCGAGCCGCCGAGCGTCACCTGATAGAGCTCGGCGCCCTTCTTCTCGACACCCAGAATGCCGATATGGCCCACATGGTGATGGCCGCAGGCATTGATGCAGCCGGAAATCTTGATCTGCAGATCGCCGATTTCGTCCTGCCGGGCCTGTGTGGCAAAGCGCTCAGAAATCTCCTGCGCCACCGGAATGGAGCGGGCATTGGCCAGCGCGCAGTAATCGAGCCCGGGGCAGGCGATGATGTCGGTTATCAGCCCGGCATTGGAGGTTGCCAGCCCGATCTCGACAAGGGCTGCATGAAGCGCAGGAAGATCGGCCCGCGCCACATGCGGCAGGATCAGGTTCTGCTCATGGCTGACGCGGATTTCGTCATTGCCATACTGCTCTGCAAGGTCGGCAATCGCGTCCATCTGTGCATCTGTCGCATCGCCCGGCACCTCGCCGATGCCCTTCAGCGACACGGTCACGGAGGCATAGTCGGGGTTGCGATGCGTATGCGCGTTGCGGCGCAGCCAGTCGGCAAAACCGGGGTTGGCCTTGACCGCTTTGCTCACCGCCGCGTCGCCTTCCGGGCGTGCCTTCAGCTTTGGCGGCGCGAAATAGGTTTCGATGGCGCGGATGTCGGCCTCGGGCAGTTTCAGTTCGCTTTCCTTCAGCGCAATGAACTCCTTCTCCACCTGCGCCTTCAGCTCTTCCGTGCCGGTCTCGTGCACCAGGATTTTGATGCGCGCCTTGTACTTGTTGTCGCGCCGTCCGCTCAGATTGTAGACGCGCAGGATCGCCGTCACATAGGAGAGCAGGTCGCGTTCGGGCAGGAAATCGCGAATCTTCTTGGCGACCATGGGCGTGCGGCCAAGACCGCCGCCCACAAACACGGCAAAGCCGAGCTCGCCTCTTTCGTTCTTTTTCAGATGCAGGCCGATATCGTGCACCTCAATGGCCGCGCGGTCGCGCGCAGCACCCGTCACGGCAATCTTGAACTTGCGCGGCAGATAGGAAAACTCCGGATGCAGCGACGACCATTGCCGCAGGATTTCGGCATAGGGGCGGGGGTCCGCCACCTCGTCCGCCGCCGCGCCGGCAAAATGGTCTGCCGTCACATTGCGGATGCAGTTTCCGGAGGTCTGGATGGCATGCATCTCCACTTCCGCAAGCTCTTCGAGCACACGCGGAATGTCGACCAGCTTCGGCCAGTGAAACTGCAGGTTCTGGCGCGTGGTGAAGTGGCCATAGCCCTTGTCATAGGTGCGCGCGATATGCGCTAGCTTCCGCATCTGCCGCGGCGAGAGGGAGCCATAGGGAATGGCGATCCGCAGCATATAGGCGTGAAGCTGCAGATAGACGCCGTTCATCAGCCGGAGCGGCTTGAACTGGTCTTCCGTCAACTCACCCGATAGGCGGCGCTCCACCTGGTCGCTGAACTCCGCAACGCGGGCTTTCACGAAGGCTTGGTCGAATTCGTCGTAACGATACATGGGGCGTGACCTGGCTTTAGGCGGCGCTGAGCGCGGCGTTCCGCGCCTGCTTGCCGATCTCGGGGTGAATGGAAGGGCCGCCGGCGCGGATGCGCTCGCGCAGACGTCTGGGGAGGATGCGGCCTTCCACGATCTCCACGTCGACCAGCGAAACATCGATCACGATGTTGGCGGCAAGAGCGAGGTTCCCGGCAGCGGCAATGCGTGCCTCATCCTCGGGATCCCTGGCCACATGGGCGGCGTCGATCGTGTCGACCCAGCGGTCGCCGGCTCCCAGCCACACGGTTTCACCATCGGTCAGGCGATTGGCGGCAACTATCTTCATTACGCGCGCTCCAGCTGGTGCTTGTGGGTTGCGAGCGCTTCCGAGCGCTCGAAATTCGCGCCGGCCACGGCATCGCCGATCAGCGTCATCACGGGGCCGGTCAGTTCGTTGCGGTCGGCAAGCGAGGGCAGGTCGTTCAGCGTCCCGTGCAGGAGCCGCCTGTCGTCGCGGCTGGCATTCTCGATCACGGCCACGGCGGTGTCCGGCGAGAGGCCGGCCTCGACGAGACGCCCCGCCACATCGGCAGCCACCGAGCGCCCCATATAGACGGCGATGGTCGCACCGGAGACGGCGAGGCTCGCCCAGTCCGGCAGGGTGCGGCCTTTCAGGTCGTGTCCGGTGGTGAACACGATGGAGGAGGCAATCCCGCGCAGCGTCAGCGGCAGCTCGAAATCGGCGGCGGCGGCGAAGGCGGCAGTCACGCCCGGCACAACTTCATAGGAGACACCCGCTTCACGGAGTGCCGCCATTTCCTCACCCGCGCGCCCGAAGATCAGCGGATCGCCGGATTTCAGCCGTACAACGCGTTTGCCGTCACGGCCAAGTGCCACGAGCAGATCGTTGATCTCCTCCTGGCTTTTGGAGTGGCAGCCCTTGCGCTTGCCGACGGAGATGCGCTCGGCGTCCCGCCGGCCCATGGCCACCACAGCTTCCGGCACCAGTGCATCGTAGACGATGACATCGGCCTCCATCAAAAGGCGCTGCGCGCGCAGCGTCAGGAGGTCTTCCGCGCCGGGGCCTGCGCCCACCAGCGCGATGTGGCCGGGAATGTCCTCACCGGCGGCAAGAAGGCTGGAGGCGCTGCGGCGGGCGGCGGCCACGTCGCCGCGCTCGACCGCGCGTGCCGTATCGCCGGTGAAAAAGGCTTTCCAGAAGCGTCGGCGGGCGAGCCCGCGCGGCACCAGCCTGTCGACGGCGTCGCGGTACTGGGTGGCGAGATGGGCGAGTGTGCCGAGCGACGGGGAGAGCATCTGGTCGACGCGCGCCCGCACCATCTGCGCCAGCACGGGGCCGGCCCCCTCGGTTCCAATGGCAACTGCGAGCGGAGCCCGGTTCACGAGAGCCGGCGTGTAGAAATCGCAAAGCTCGGGCCGGTCCACCGCGTTGACGGGAATGGAGCGCGCCCGCGCATCCGCCACGATGGCGCGATCCTGCGCCTCGTCATCGGTCGCGGCAAAGACCAGCGCTGCATTCTCGATATAGCGCGGCGCGTAGGGCGCCCTGATCAAGCGGGCGTCATTGGTCTCGGCCCAGTCGGCAAGCGTCTTTTCAGGCGCATCGGCAACAAGTGTGAGCGTCGCGCTCGACTGGCTGAGAAGCCGCGCCTTGGCGAGCGCCTCGTCGCCATTGCCGACAATGACAACCGAACGGTTCTCCACCCGCATGAACACGGGGAAAGCGGCAAGCTTCTGAGTGTCTGTCGCCATGGTTCGCGAGCCTTCGTGAAAGATGCCCGGAATAATGGCGGTTTGCATGGTTTGTTGAGAAGAAACACACTCGCCGTCGCGCGTATGCGACAAGATTGCTTTTTCGCCGCACCGCTTTTCGGCAGGAAATCCTTCCCCGGCCCTGCGCGGATACCCATATCCGTCGTGTGGAACGGGAAGCGGCAGGCTGCGTTTCCTCAAAACCACGGAAAGAATGGAGATCGATATGGCTGAGTTCCGGCTTGTACACGATGCATGGGTTGTCGTTGCCGATGGCGAGAAGGCACTGTTCCTGCGCAATGAAGGCGATGCGACCTACCCCAATCTTCAGGTGGTGCGTACGATCCACGAGGAAAATCCGCCAAGCCGCGAGCAGGGCACGGACAGGCCGGGACGCTTCAATGATGGTCACGGCGCGCACCGCAGCGCCGTGGATGAGACGGACTGGCACCGCATCGAAAAGGAGCGTTTTGCCGGTGATGTTGCCGAGCGCCTCTACAAGCTCGCCCACAAGGGCAAGTTCAGCAAGCTCGTCCTCGTCGCCCCGCCGCTGGTACTGGGCGAATTGCGCAAGGAAATGCACAAGGAAGTGGAAGACAGGGTGATCGGCGAGGTCGCCAAGACGCTCACCAATCACACGGTCGGCGACATCGAGAAGGTGCTGATGCAGTAGGTATGGTCGGGTATCGGCGCCGGCGCCAGATGCCACGCGCTGACTCAGACGTGCTGCCCGCCATTGATGTGGATCTCGGACCCCGACACATAGGACGACTGATCCGAACACAGGAAATAGATCGTATCGGCCACCTCCGATGTCTGCCCCAGCCGGCGCAGCGGAATGGTCTCGACGATCTTTTCCGTGCCGGGGGAAAGGATGGAGGTTTCGATTTCGCCCGGCGCGATGGCGTTGACGCGGATGCCGTGCGGGCCGAAATCTCCGGCCATTTCGCGTGTGAGCGCCACGAGCGCGGCTTTCGAGGTCGCATAGGCGGTTCCCGCGAAGGGATGCACCCGGCTGCCGACAATGGACGTGACATTGACGATCGAGCCCCTGGCGTTGCCCAGTTCCTTGAAGAGTCCCCGCGCCAGCATGATGGGCGCGAAGAAGTTGACCTGAAAAACATCGCGCCAGACATGCATCGGCGTTTCGATGGAGTTCATGCGTTTGCCGCCTTCGAGCTTGGGCGAGATGGCGGCGTTGTTGACCAGCGCATCGAGCCGCCCGCCATTGGCCTCCAGCCGGTGGCGAATCTCGGCGATGGCGATACCCACGTCTTCCTGGTCGGAAAGATCGACTTTGATATGATCTTCCGGCCCGGCGGGCCACGGGCAATCCTCCGCAAAGGCTTGCCTTGAGCAGGTGATCACCCGCCAGCCTTCCCGCGAAAAACGCTTCACCGTCGCGTGACCAATGCCCCGGCTTGCGCCGGTCAAAACCAGTGTCTTGCGTTCGTCGGCCATGCCCTGCTCCCTGTTCCGCTCCTATGTAAGCGAGAGCGCAGGGGAATGCGATAGGCAAAAGCGGACCGGCCGGCTCTAATTTCCGAGAATGATGTCGAGGATGGAGGTCTGTTTCCTCTGTGCGCCGCCGCCCACATCGGCCGGCGGCACGGGGCGACGCACCGAGGCCGTGTGCCCCGGATCGCCTGCGGCTGGAATGGCCGCCTGCGGTGTGGGCCGTGCCTGCGCTCCGCTGCCAACCGCAGCCTGAGGCACAGGACGGGCTGCGGGCTCATGGGCAACAATGCCCGGTGCGCCGGGGCTCCACGATCCAGGCAACCGTTTCACGGGGCGGCCCTTTTCGGCTTCCTCCATGAAGGCTTTCCAGGCCGGTACGGGCAGGGAACTGCCGGTTGCCTTCGTCGCCTTGGAGGCGTCGTTGCCGAACCAGACGCCCGTCACCAGATTGGCCGTATAGCCAACGAACCAGGCATCGCGCGATTGCTGTGTGGTTCCCGTCTTGCCCGCTGCCGGGCGGCCGATATTTGCTGCGCGCGCGCTGCCATAGTCCACCGTTCCCTGCATCATCGCATTCATCATGCCGATGATCTCGGGGCTTGCCACCCGCGTCATGCGCGGCCTGTCATGCTGGTAAAGCACCTTGCCGGAAGGCGTGGTGATCCGCTGGACGAAATAGACCTCGGGTCTGTAGCCGCCGGTGGCGAAGGGCAGATAGGCCGCCGTCAGTTCCAGCGGCGTGACCTCCGACGTGCCGAGCGCGATGGAGGCGTTGGCCTTCAAATCGGATTCGATGCCCATCCGGTGGGCGAGCTCGACGATCGATTTGGGGCCCGCCTCCATGGCAAGCTGCGCAGCGACCGAATTCAGCGAGCGCGCCAGCGCTTCGGAGAGCGTGACCGGGCCATAATACTTGCCCTTGTAATTTTCCGGCGTCCAGTTGCCGATCTTGATCGGCGCGTCGTTGCGCACGCTGTCGGGCCGCCGGCCCTGCTCGAGCGCGGCCATGAAGACGAAGGGCTTGAAGGCCGAGCCCGGCTGCCGGCGCGCTTCGGAGGCGCGGTCGAACTGGCTGTTGGCATAGTCATAGCCGCCCACCATGGCCCGCACAGCGCCGGTGGTGTCTATGGAGACGAGCGCCCCCTGGCTGACGGCCAGCTTCCCGCCCTTCTCGTCGATCAGGCTGCGGATGGTCTTCTCGGCCTGTTTCTGGAGCCTCAGATCGACCGTGGCTTCCACAATGATATCGCCCTTCACGTCACCGATCAGCCCAGGCAGTTCCTCCATCACCCGGTCGGCGAAATAGTGCTCCGAGCCGGTCCAGTAGGCCGCAGCGCGGGTGGCGGGCCTGCTCATCGCGGTGGTCATCTCGCCGTCGCCGATCATGCCCTGGTCGCGCATGGCGGTCAGCACCACCTGCGCCCGTGTTTCGGCGGCCTGCGGGTCGCGCGCCGGCGAGAGCCGCGAGGGCGCCTTCAGTAGCCCGGCCAGAAGGGCGGCTTCCGAGAGCGTGACATCGCGCGCGGACTTGTTGAAATAGCGCCGCGAGGCCGCCTCCACCCCATAGGCGCCCGAGCCGAAATAGACACGGTTCAGATACATCTCCAGGATCTGGTCCTTGGAGTGTTTCTGCTCCAGCCACAGCGCCAGCAGCACTTCCTGCACCTTGCGCTCGATGGTGCGGTCGGGTTTGAGAAAGAGGTTCTTGGCAAGCTGCTGCGTCAGGGTCGAGCCGCCCTGCGTCAGCCGTCCGGCGATCAGGTTTTCCGACATGGCGCGGGCAAGGCCGATCGGGTCGACACCGAAATGCGAGTAGAACCGGCGGTCCTCGATGGCGATAACCGCCTGGGGGATATGCGGCGACATCTCATGCAGGCCCACCGCCTCGCCACCGGTCATGCCGCGATTGGCGATCATGTCTCCGTCAGCCGAGACAATCTTCACATTGGGTGGGCGGTCGGGGATTTCCCAGGTGGTCGCCGAAGGCATTTTGGCGCCGTAATAGGCGGTGATGCCGACAGCGGCGATGCCGCCCCACAGCGCCAGAACGAGCGACCAGTAGATGGCGGTGCGCAGGAAACCGAAGAAACCACCGCCGCTCCCACGCCCATTCCTGCGTCGCGGGCTCGCACGGCGGGTGCGTTTCGCTCCCTTGGCGCTCTTGCCTCCGGCGGGCCTGCGTCGCTGGCGCGAAGGCACGACGCGGTCGCTGTCACCGAGTTTCAGATCGTCGCTGCTCCGGCGCGCCGCCGGCGCGTCGAAAGTCGGCTCGATCCTTCGGTTTTTCGTCCTGCGCGCCATACGCTCACAAACCCCGCAACCATGCACCCACACATTTCATGCGGGCACAGTAAAAGGCAGCGGTTTAAGGCGCAGTTAAGTCAAATTAAACAAAATCGGCGGGAGACCCTCAGCTATGGGCGAAAATGTCTGCCTCTTCCCAGCCCATCAGGTCCAGTTTCGCCCGTGTCGGCAGGAAGCGGAAGCAGGCTTCGGCCTCGCGCGTGCGCTTTTCGCGCTCAAGCCGCTCCATGAGTTTTTCGCGCAACTGGTGCAGGTAGAGCACGTCGGACGCCGCATATTCGAGCTGCTCGGGCGAAAGCTCCTCGGCTGCCCAGTCGGACGATTGCTGCGCCTTCGAAAGCGACACGCCAAGCAGTTCGTTGCAAAGATCCTTTAGCCCATGCCGATCGGTGTAGGTGCGGGTGAGGCGCGAGGCGATTTTTGAGCAGAACACCGGCTCCGGCATCACGCCGAAGCTGTGATAAAGCACCGCCAGATCGAAACGCGCATAGTGAAACAGCTTGGTGATCTTGCGGTTCTTCAAAAGCGCGACGAGGTTCGGCGCCTTCTTTTGCCCGGCATCGATCTGCACCACATCGGCCGTGCCGTCGCCCGGCGAGAGCTGCACCACGCACAGCCGGTCGCGGTGGGGCTTCAGGCCCAGCGTCTCCGTGTCGATGGCAACGGCATCGACATCGTAGTTGCTGAGATCGGGCAGGTCGTTCTTGTGAAATCGGATCGTCATGGTGTTCTTCCAGGCTTACTTGCTGCTCAGGGCATCGAGAATGCGGACCCAGGAGCGCTGGCCGCGATGGAACGAATTGAGATCGTATTTCTCATTCGGCGAATGGATACGGTCATCCTGAAGGCCGAAGCCGACCAGAAGCGTTTCCATATCGAGCATGCGGCGGAACTCGCCGGCAATCGGAATGGAACCGCCCATGGCGATTGCCACTGCGGGCTTTGGCCATTCGTCGCTCAGCGCACCCTGCGCCTTCGTCACCAGCGGCATGTCGTAATCGAGCTGGAAGGCCGGCGAACCGCCATGCGGATGGAACTCCACGCGGCAGTCGGCCGGCAGCCGCTCTTCGACGAACTTGCGGAAGGCGGTGCGGATCTTGTCCGGGTCCTGCCTGTGCACCAGCCGGAACGAGACCTTGGCGGAAGCCTCAGCCGGAATGACAGTCTTGAAGCCTTCGCCGGTATAGCCGCCGGTGATGCCATTCACTTCCGCCGTGGGGCGCGCCCAGACGAGCTCCAGCGCCGAGCGGTCTTTCTCGCCAAAAAGCTTTGAAAGGCCGATCGGACCGAGGAAGTTTTCGGTCGTCTCGCCCAGCCCTTCCCAGCTTTTCAGGATGTCCGCCGGTGTTTCCTCAACGCCCTCATAGAAGCCGGGCACGGTTATGCGCCCGTTCTCGTCATGCAGGTCGCCCAGAATGCGGGCCAGAACCGTGATCGGATTGGCCGCCGCGCCGCCGAAAAAGCCCGAATGCAGGTCGCGGTCCGCCGCCTTGATGGTGATCTCCTCGCCGACAAGCCCGCGCAGGCCGACACAGACGGCGGGCGTCTCCGGGTCCCACATGGCGGTGTCGCACACCAGCGCGTATTCGGCCGAAAGTTCTGCGCGGTTTTCTTCCAGGAAAGGGCGCAGCGAAGGCGAGCCGGATTCTTCCTCGCCCTCGAACAGGATGGTGATCCTGCAGGGCAGCTTGCCATGCACCGCCTTATAGGCGCGGCAGGCTTCCACAAAGGTCATGAGCTGGCCCTTGTCGTCGGAAGACCCGCGCCCGATGATCGCCTTGCGGCCGGGCTCGATCTCTTTCACCGACGGGTCGAACGGGTCGTTCTCCCACAGGTTCAGCGGATCGACCGGCTGCACATCGTAATGCCCATAGAAAAGCACGTGCGGCCCTTCGCCTTCGTGATGCGCCACCACCATCGGATGGCCTGCCGTGTCACGCACGCTGGCCTCGAAGCCGATTGTCTTCAGGTCTTCCACCAGCCATTCGGCAGCCTTGCGGCAGTCGCCGGCAAAGGCCGGGTCGGTGGAGATCGATTTGATCTTCAGAAGGTGGAAGAGCCGCTCCAGACTCTGATCGATGGAACGATCGAGCTGATCGAGAACCGGGGCGATATCGGACATGGAAAGCTCCTGAAGACTGTTCGGAGAAGATGTTGAAGCGGCCTAACACATTCGGGCCCGGATGAGGAAAGGAAAAAGGGCCGCATCGGCGGCCCTTCGGATTGGTCCAGTCGAACGCTGCGCTGCCTCAGTAGGGGCAGGCGTTGTCGCTCAGGAAGTTGTGCACTTCGATCTCGCCATCGATGATCTTCTGCTTGGCTTCTTCAACTGCAGCCTTCATCTCGTCCGTGATGAGGTCCTTGTTGTTGTCGTCCATCGCATAGCCCACGCCGTCCTCGGCCAGGCCGAGGTCCTGAAGGCCATAGCTGAACGCACCGTTCTTGGCGTCCATGAAGGCATTGTAGACGGCAACGTCCACCTGCTTGACCATCGAGGTCAGAACATGGCCGGGATGCAGGCCGTTCTGGTTGGAATCGACGCCGATGCCGAGCTTGCCGGCATCCGCCGCCGCCTGGAGCACGCCAACGCCCGTGCCGCCCGCGGCGTGATAGATCACGTCTGCACCCTGGTCGATCTGCGTGCGCGTGATCTCACCGCCCTTGGTCGGGTCGTTCCATGCGGAAGGCGTGTCGCCCGTGTAATTGCGGATCACCTTGGCGTCGGAGCGGGCAGCCTTGGCGCCGCCCACATAGCCGCACTCGAACTTGCCGATGAGCGGAACCTGCATGCCGCCGACGAAGCCGACCGTGCCGGTTTCCGAGGCGAGTGCGGCCAGCATGCCGACGAGATAGGAGCCTTCCTGCTCCTTGAAGGTCACGGAGCGCACATTGGGCGCGTCGACCGCATCGTCGATGATGGTGAAATCGGTATCGGGATATTCCGGCGCGACCTTTTTCAGGTAATCGACCCAGGTGAACCCCGCCATGACGATCGGGTTGCGGCCGTTTTCGGCGAAGCGGCGCAGGGCCTGCTCGCGCTGGGCGTCGTTGGAGATTTCGAACTCCACATATTCGATCCCGGTTTCTTCCTTGAACCGCTCGGCGCCGTTATAGGCCGCCTCGTTGAACGATTTGTCGAACTTGCCACCCAGATCGTAGATGAGAGCCGGAGCGATCTCATCCGCAAATGCGCTTGCGGAAAGTGCGGTTGCGGCCAGAAGGCCGAGAACAATACGCTTCATGTGATCCACACCCTGTCGGTTGTCTTGCGTTTCTGGTTACGCCGCATGAGCGGGCAGCCTCGAATGGCAGATCCGCTCAAGCGCTCCTGCGAGCGTCCCGCAACGGCCGTGGACCATCGGGAACGGCATGGGGAAAGTCTTCCGCTCTCCCCTTGCGGCCACTCTTGCATGGCTGAAATGAAAATTCACGCGGAATTTTGACCGTCCGGAAAAACGACTTGGGATAGTCTTGCAGTTCCCGTTTCAACCGGCGGCAGGCCTGCCTCTTTCCTGCATTCAGACAAGAACAGTCCGCCGACGCCGGTATCCGGCGATGTAAAAGACGAGGGCCAGCGCAAGAAAGACCAGCCAGCCCGGCAGGGTCAGGATCTGGATGATGAAGGGATCCCAGATGGCGGGGAGCGTGTAGCGCTGGATCGTCGCCTGTGCGAGATTGAGCGTATCGGGTGAGACGGCATACCAGCTTTCGCCGAGCGGCGTGAAGGTCAGTGCCGAAGCCGCGATGGAGCGTGTCGCATCGATCACCGCCATGACGACGGCGACTGCGAGGGCGAGAACAGCCAGTATCCGCAGGAACAGACGAAACATTCGGGCCTCACATCCGTGCCGGTGCCGGTTTCGGTCTTCAGACGACGAAACGTTCGGTGCGAGACATAGGCCCCGCTGCTGCGCTTGGCAATCACCCTACGGAAAGTTGAGCGTATGTGAGGAAGGCACGCGGGAAAGTGCGGCAAATTGCAAAACTGTCACAGACTGGTCTTGGCATTCTCGATCAGATCGACTAGATGACCCTCGCGCGGCTCACAACGCCGCGCCGTGGAGAGGTGGCCGAGTGGTTGAAGGCGCACGCCTGGAACGCGTGTATACGGGAAACCGTATCGAGGGTTCGAATCCCTCTCTCTCCGCCATTTTTCAATGATTCTGCTGTACAGCCCGATAGGTCTTGAAAGCCGGTAGCGGCTGAAATTGATGCCGTTTCGGCCATTCGGACCCATCGCAGCGAACGTCTGCTGTGAGCCCAGAGCAGAAGTTCACTTCATGACCGCATGCGATCCCGCAACAGGTCCATAAGCTCTCCATCGCGTGGAAGGTTTGCGTCCTTTCCTTCTTCGGTCAGCCAATAGAACTGGCCCGGTGCCACGCTGGTGGGAAGTTCGTAATCCATGCCCTCCCATTCATCCTCGCGGAAAGAGTAAAAGGCCCAATGACCTCCGCGTTCCTCGACCGCGTCCATCACATCGGTAAGGTACTTGCCACAATCAGCCCAACGCCGCATACAGCCGAACTCGGCGGCGACAACGCGTGTAGGCGGGAGCCCCTGTTGTTCTGCCCAGTTGAAGGCAGCGCCGATATGGGAGGCAACAGCCTGCCGATTCCAGCTTTCCTCGCCACCGGCATATTCTGTAACTACCCCCGGATAGCGGAGAGGCACATCGCGTTTCATATTTGGTGCGCTGGTAGCGGCATAAGGTTCGTACATGTGGAAGGCATAGAGCACCCGGTCGTCCGACAGCGCCCTTGGCCACGCCGCCAGCGAGCGCGGATTGGCGAACCAGCCGCCATCCACCATGACTGGCGTCAGCAAATCTACTTCGCGAATTCCAGCAATGACCTTGTCATAGAAGGCTGTCAGGTCGCGAGTGCCCCCGGCCTGTGCATTCTGCCAATCGTGCAACGCCTGGTCGGAACCGTTCTCCACACCGCCTGCCATCTTTTCCGGGGCGGGTTCGTTCAGGATATTGTACGCCGCGATTGCCGGGTGATCTTTCAACGCTGTCGCGAGATCGGCCCAGAACTGCGCCGCCTGGTCCTGATAGGCCGAATCCTCCCACAGCCGGTCGTCGAACTCGCCGCCATTCTGCTGCGACCAGCGACTACCCGGCAGGGTGAGCGGGGCAATGACCACCTTCAGGCCGACCGCATGGGCGGCGTCAAGTTCAGCGCGTAGCACTGCGAGATCTTCGGGGATGAGACTGTCATAGTCGTCCGCATCCCCGATCAGAAAATCGCGTTCTTGGCCTTCCCACTTGCTGAAGGTCAGCCGCACCCAGGTTGCGCCGGTATCCACCAATGCCCGAAAGTATGCTTCCTCTTTGGGCGCTGCATTGAAGACATTGCCGCCCTTTACAGGGCTGTCCCAGAAGGACATCAGGTCGGCTGCGGTAGCGGGGTGCACGAACGCGGTAATGACGGCGGCAGAGTGGAGAAATGTCTTGAAGGACATTAAGGCCTCATCGATGATGATTTGTCGGGGCAGTATCATCGTGCACCGAAAACGGCAATCTGGTCGCAACGGCCAGCGATCTGGCAAGCGGCGTACGCATAGCTGCCAGCGGATCATCAGAGTTTTCGCGGCTGCATCGAATGTCAGCTATCGAGCCCCGTACTCCGAGATGCGGACGGCAGCTAAGGGCCGTGAGCGGCAAGGGTTGGTTATCAACAAGGCGCTAATCCTCTGCACCGTCGCATGTCCGGTTTGAGCCCATTGTGGACATTTCAGATTTGCATTCTCGATGTATCAGCGAATCAGAAACAACTGAATATTGAGATGTTTGAGCGTGACGTTAGCCGACTTACAATAAATATTTCACAAATCCGAAAACAATTTTTGTATACTGCAATAACGACCTGCTTTTCAATCCATATGAGAGGATGGAATGAAAAATTATAAAGAATTTGATTGGCACCGCTTCCGAGCTTATTCCGTATTTGATGAATTCTTAAAGGCAGTCATAATTGATAAAAAAAGTTACACTACTAATCACAAGCAAAAGTTAGAATTAGACGAGGCTTTTGAAGAAATTCATTCGTGCTTCGTAGAAGGATATGATGAGTCAAAGAAAGATTTCACATCAAAAATTGTGGATCAATTTTCTAATGCTTCAGTCAATAGCAAAATTGTTTTTGCCAATGTAGAGTTCTTGTGGGCTATGCCTGTAGGCAACATTTCGCGAGATACTAAACGTTCTTACGCGATGCGATGGTTTGATGGCAGCGAGGTAGTGTCGGGGGAACAGTATTTCTTCAGCAGTGGCCCTGACGCCATCGCAATGCCCGGGCAATGGTATTTGTTGAATAAGTATTGGGAGCTGATTGCGTTACTTAGTGTTTTGAGTCGTCTGTCCAGTGAAGAAGGCATTGTAGATGTCGCGTCTGCAAAAAAACGAGTCGCGGAACTGAGCTACTCAGCAATCTATGCTGGGACTGCAAAAGAGGGGCGCTTTTCTGTCGAGAGAGTTTGCGGGGTTCATTCCGCGCTCTTGCACCTGTCAGATCCAAGTCGCTACGAGTCCATTATTTCCGAGAACCACAAGCAGCAGATAACAAAAGTCTTTGAGCACATAATAGCGGATCGCCCAGACATCATCTGTCGGGAGGAAAAGATCCGGCTAATTCGTGCGCGGCTATATGAAAAATATGGAGATGAAGGGGACCCTGACTATAAGTACCGGTGGTTCTTCTATCTTGATCAAGTGCGGTCGCTTTGGAACGATAAAAAAGGAGCAACTCAACAGCTAATTGCGTCCATTGAAGACGAAATTCATATTGAGCAGCTTGCACAAGACTTTTCTGAAGATGAAGGAGAAAAGGAAGAAACGAAAGGTTATCTAATAAAGAGATCAGCAAGGCTCTCATCTGAAGCGAAGAAAAGAGACAAGTTTTCGTGCCGTGCTTGCAATTTTTCGTTTAAAAAGAAAATCGTCCATGTCCACCATCTTGACCCTCTATCAGAGCGGAAGCATCCTAAGAGAACCACTATTGAAGATCTTGTGACGCTCTGTCCGAACTGCCACTACATTGCGCATTTCTGGCTACGAAAGAGCAATAAGTATAAGGATCTTGGGGAATTGCTTCGAAAGCTTCAATAAACAATGAACCGGATTTATGATGTTGTGGCGGAGTAGAAAAACAAGTGTATGTGATATGAGATTGACCGGCCTCGAACCTGGATATTTAGGACTTTTTTGGTCGCTTTATCCGCATAGCTGCCAGATAATGCGATCATACGAATGACCGGTTCCCACCTCATCGCTGCCAATCGTCCTTTCCTCAACTTTGAGAGCTATCGCGTAGACGCGCTTCTCCATTTTATCGACTCCATACCCCGAGTTCCTCCCAGCAAGGGAACTTTGCGCAACTGATTTTCGCGCGCCACAGGCCCATGATGCCGCGTTGCGCCGGGCAATGCACTGGCGTTTTCACGCAGACAATCCCGCGCCCCCCAATCGACGGTCGACGGCTTCGAAACCGCTTGCGGCGCGCGCGCCATGCGTGTAGTGGCGAAATGGTGAACCACGATCAGGGAGGCGCGCAATGTTTGGCTTTATCGGTAAATCTGCGCTCGCTGTTCCGGGGATCGCAATCCTTTAAAAAACCCTGCGGCAGCGAGCATCGGGGAGCGTATCGAGGGTGGACCTGCCCTCGATCTGCGCTCTGCAACGAAGCTCATTTTCGGTGCTCGTGTGCACCGTTGCAGGAAAATATGGAAAAGAAATCATCGCATCGGATGGCGCCTGCGTCATCCGTCACCGTGCATGTCGTCAGTCCGGAGGACCGTGCAGATCTCTACGCGCTCCGCGTTGCCGATGAGCAGACCCGGTTTGTGGCGTCAAACGCGGATTCGCTCGAGGAAGCGGACGAGAACGACGCCTGCGTTCCCCTCGTTATCCGGGCGGGAGGGCAGCCCGTCGGGTTCGCCATGCACGCCCTCGACGAAGACGATGGCAATCGCTGGCTCTACCGTCTGATGATCGACGCCCGCTTCCAGGGGCACGGTTGCGGGGCGGCAGCGCTTTCGCTCATCGTCCGCAGGCTGTCCGCGCTGCCGGACTGCCCGTTCGTCATGCTGGGGGTGAAGCCCGAAAACGAGGCTGCCATCAGGCTCTATAAACGGGCGGGTTTTCGGCCAACCGGCGAAACCATTGAGGGCGAAATGGTGATGCGGCTCGACGTGTAACGTGAAGGGCCGGGGAGCCTCGCGCTCTCCGGCCCCTTGCAGAGAGGCATTGGACCGCCGCCCTCCCTCACTCTGCTGCCATTGCCTCAGCCCCGCCCGCGATAGGGCGGGACGCCCTGATCGGCGATCCACACACCCTTTGGCGGTTCGCCGGTCTGGTAGAACACGTCGATGGGCATGCCGCCGCGCGGATACCAGTAGCCGCCGATGCGCAGCCAGTGGGGGTCCAGAAGGTCGCAGAGGCGGCGGCCTATGGAGACGGTGCAGTCTTCGTGAAACGCGCCGTGATTGCGAAACGCGCCGAGATAGAGCTTTAGCGACTTGCTCTCCACCAGCCAGCCGGCCGGCACATAATCGATCACCAGATGGGCGAAATCGGGCTGGCCCGTGAGCGGGCAGAGCGACGTGAATTCCGGCGCGGTGAAGCGCACGGCGTAGCGCACATCCTCCTGCGGGTTGGGCACGCGTTCGAGCACGGCTTCTTCGGGCGATCCGGGCAGTTCGGTCCTGCCGCCCAGAAGGGTCAGGTCGTCGTAGATGGTCTTGTCGGTCATGGCGGTCGCTTCCTTTCAGACGCCGCGCCGGTTGCCCCACAGGAGCACATGGAGCTGCGGCAGGATGTGGGGGGAGAACCAGCGGTCGGCCACGGTGCGGTCCACCAGCCAGCGCATGCGCTCCAGAATGCCTTCCATGTCGATGGCGGCATCCTCGGCTTCGGCCTCGGGGGTTGGTGGCGGCGGGGTGTGGTTGCCCGGCTGGAGGTAGAGGGGCAGGGCGGGGTAGCGCTCAGCCGCATCCTTCGCCCAGCGATAATCGGCCTCGTCGAAGACGACGATCTTCATCACCGTGGATGCAGATCCGGCGGCGGCTATGCAGGCGTCGAAACGCTCCCAGTCCACCGTCTCGCCAGAGGAGGGCGGCTTGGGGCTCAGAACCAGCATGTCGAGCTTTGCGAACCAGTCACGGGCGACGGAGCCCTGCGTTTCAAGCGCGAAGCGATAGCCCTCGGCGCGGCCCGCATCGATCAGCTCTTCGAAGGGCTGGATCGCCGGGTTGCCGCCGGACAGCGAGACCATGACCGGCGCGCCGCCGGAGAGCTCCCTTATGCGCTCAAGCACGTCCTGGCTCCGCATGGGCACCCAGTCATGGCGATAGGCATTGTCGACGGCATGCAGGCTGTCGCACCAGCGGCAGCGATAGTCGCAGCCGCCGGCGCGCACAAACACGGTCGGCATGCCGATCAGCGCGCCTTCGCCCTGGATCGTGGGGCCGAAAATCTCGGCGATGCGCAGCGTGCTCATGGCCGGTATTCCGCCCAGGTCTTGGGCGTCTCGCTCACGCGCACCGCCGACACCTCGCTCCAGCGCGTCCGGCACCAGTCGAAGAGTGACTTGGCCAGAAACTCGGCGGTGACGCCGTCATGGCCGAACACATCGTTCAGGTGCCGGTGGTCGAGCGTGTCGTCGATATGGTCTTTCAGGGGCTTGAGCTCGCGGTAGTCGCGCACGAAGCCGTGATTGTCGAGCCGCTCCCCGGCCAGTTCCACCACCACGATGTAATTGTGCCCGTGCAGCCGCGCGCAGGGGTGGTCGTCGGGCAGGTTCGCCAGGCGGTGCGAGGCGGAGAAGTGAAACTCCTTGCTGACCCTATACATGCTTTGCTTCCCCGTTGGTCTGTCGTGGGGTGGTCTGCCCGGTGGCAGCAAGCCAGAAGTCCGGATCGTCATAGATTGTGGGGTCGGGCACGCCGGCTTCGTGGAAGGCCTCGCGCCGCTCCACGCAGGTGCCGCAGCGCCCGCAATGGTTTTCGCCGCCCCTGTAGCAGGACCAGGTTTCGGCAAAGGGCGTTTCGACGCGCGCGCCCTCGCGCACGATGTCGCCCTTGGTGCCGTTCACGAAGGGCGTGTAGAGGCTGACCGCGCCCATGCCTTCGAGCGCAGCATCCTGCATCGCCTGAAACGCATCGATGAAGCCCGGCCGGCAATCGGGATAGATGAAGTGATCGCCGCCATGAACGGCGGCGGCGACGGCATCGGCCCCGCGCGCTGCGGCAATGCCGAAGGCGATGGTGAGCATGATGGCGTTGCGGTTGGGCACCACCGTCACGCGCATGGTCTCCTCGGCATAGTGCCCGTCCGGCACGTCGATGGCGTCGGTTAGAGCCGAGCCGGAGAGATGCCGGCCGATGGCGGAGATGTCGAGAAGGTCGTGAGGGACGCTGAGCCGGGCGGCAGCCTTTGCCGCGTAATCCAGCTCCTTGCGATGTCTCTGGCCGTAATCGAAGGAGATCAGGCCAATAAGGGTTCGTTCCCGCGCCACCTTGTGGGCAAGGGAAACGGAATCGAGTCCGCCTGAGCAGACGACGAGCGTTTTCATGATCGGGTTCCTTGTTTTAATGACCGGGTAGGCTGCGACCGGTGCCGGAATTCTCCGGCGGCTGGAGGCGTATCAGACCTTCAGCCCAAAGAAAAGCGGCGATCGGTTTCCCGACCGCCGCCTGGCGTTGTGAGCTTTTATCCGCGCAGCTGTGCGGTGCGCGGCAGGTCGGAGAGGATCTCCGCACCGTCGGCGCGCATGATGACGATCTCTTCCAGCCGCAGGCCGAACTTGCCGGGCAGGTAGATGCCGGGCTCGATGGAGAACACCATGCCTTCGTCCAGAACGGTCTCGGAGGTGGCGGTCATGTAGGGCGGCTCGTGAATGTCGATGCCGAGCCCGTGGCCGGTGCGGTGGGGGAAACAGTCGCCATAGCCGGCCTCGGTGATCACGTCGCGCGCGGCCTTGTCGATGGCCTTGGCCGAAACGCCGGGTTTTGCCGCATTCAGCGCCGCGACAACCGCCTGCTCGACGATGGCGTAAACCTTCTCAAACTCCGCATCGGGCTTTCCGTAGTAGCCGACGCGCGTCATGTCGGAGGGGTAGCCGTCCAGCCGGCCGCCGGTGTCGATGAGAACCGCGTCGCCTTCCTTCAGCTTCGTGTCGCCGGTGTGGTGATGCGGGAACGCGCCATTGCCGGCAAAGCAGACGCTGGTGAAGACCGGCACCGCACCCGCCGCCTTGTAGACGTCGCGGATGGCTGCGGAAATTTCCAGCTCGGTGACACCGGGCTTCAGCGCATCGAAACCGGCCATGGCGGCCTTGTCGTTGAGCACTGCGCTCGCCTTCAGGCGCTTGTACTCGTCTTCGTCCTTGCGGGCGCGCAGATGGCCGACCGTGTCGTCGGTGAAGCGGCGCTTTGCGCCGGGCAGCGCGTCGAGCAGAAGCAGCGCGAAATCGGCGCGCATCGTCTCGTCGATCACGACGCTGGGAGCCGCCGGTAGGTTCGATGCCGTGAGGAGTTCCGCAAGGGCCGCGTCCGGGCCGTCATCGTCGCGCCAGGGGAAGAAGGGCAGGTCGGTCTTCTGGCGCGAGCTGTCGACATTGAGCGCGGGCATCAGGAAGCCGGCATGATCCTTCGAGACGAGCAACATGACAGGGCGTTCGTCGCCATGCGGATCAAGGCCCGCCACATAAATCATGTGGCTCGACGGGCCGATGGCGACGAGATCGGTCTCGGTTTCGCGCATGCGCTCGCGCAGGGCCTCAAGCCGCCGGTTGGAGGTGGTGGGCATCGAAAAACTCCAGATTTGAGAGAGGCGCTTTGAAAAGAAAGGAGACCGCCACGTCTGGCGGGGCGGCCTCGAATACTGCGGCTGGTCTCAGTCTTTCGTGACGAGCCGGTAGTAGACGAAGTCGGAGGTGGCGCCGTTCACATAGCCGTTCACCTTCTTGTCCATCGCCACCTGATAGGCAGCCTGGAACATGATGACGATCGGCGACTTGGCCTGCACCTCCTTCTGCAGCTCGACATACATCGCGTTGCGCTTGTCGGCGTCGGATTCGGCCAGAGCCGCAGCGGTCTTGTCGTTCATCTCCGTCGGCACGGCCCAGGCGTTCCGCCATGTGGTGGTGGCCTGGTAGTTGTCGTCGGAATTGTCGCGGTTATAGGCGAAGGCCTTCGCGTTGGAGTGCGGATCCATGAAATCCGGGCCCCAGTAGAGCAGCATCGCCTCGTGGCTGCGCTCACGATACTTGGTGATGACCTGCGAGCCCGTGCCGGGGATGATGTCGAAATTGATGCCGGCTTCCGCGAAGCTTGCCTGCAGCGACTGCGCCATGTCGGTGAACGGCGTCGAGTTGATGACGTCGAGCGTCACGTTGATCGGCGTTTCCACACCGGCATCGGCAAGGATCTGCTTCGCCTTCTCCGGGTCGTAGGTGTAGGGCGTCTCGTCATAGGAACCGGGGAAGCCCTTCGGCCAGAAGGCCTGATGGATTTCCATCTGTCCCTTGAGGAAGCTTTCGGTCATGCCTTCGTAGTTGACGAGGTAGCGCGCGGCCTCCCAGACGGCTTCGGGCTGCAACGCTTCCGTCTTCTGGTTGAAGGAGACGAAATGCACGGCGGCCTGCGGATAAGTCTCGACCTTGATGTTGTCGGCGCTGATGCCGTTGATCTGGTCCGGCGTCAGGTTGCGGGCCATGTCCACATCGCCCGACTGAAGGAGAAGCTGCTGGGTTGCTGCTTCCGCCACGTGACGGATGATGACGTTCTCGACCTTAGGCGCACCCTTGAAGTAGTCGGCATTGGCGCCCATGCGCACCAGCTCGCCGGGGCGATAGGCCGTCAGCTTGAACGGGCCGGAACCGGCGGAGTTGGCGTTGAGCCACTTGTTGCCCATGTCGCCGTTTTCTTCATGCTCCATGACCGTCTTTTCATCGACGATGGAAGCCGGGCGCGCGGCCAGCACGTTGAGCACGAAGGCAGGCGAGAAATCGCCCTCATATTTCACGACAACCTTGTTGCCGTCGACGGTGACCATCTGGTCCACATTCTCCGCCGTCCAGCCGAGCTGGGCGAGGATGAACGCCGGGGTCAGATTCAGCTTGATGACGCGGGCAAAGGAAAACGCCACGTCTTCCGCGCGCACCGGGTTGCCCGAATGGAAGGTCGCGTCGTCGCGCATGGTGAAGGTGATGGTCTTTGCTTCCGCATCGGCTTCCCACTCGGCTGCAAGGCCGGGAGCGAGCACCGTCGGGTCTTCGGCGTCATACTGAACGAGACGGTCATAGATGTTGGTGACCAGCTCGCCCGACGAGAACTCGTAGGCCTGTGCTGGATCGATGGCGACGATGTCGTCGATGTTCTGCGCGACGACCAGCACATTGTCCGGCGTGGCTGCGAGCACATGCTGCGAAAGCGGCATGGTGAGGGCGGCGGCAAGGAGCGCCGTCTTGAAGAGCTTCATCATGTTCTCCCCCTTTTCTGGATCAGGAATTGCTCTCGGTTTTTCTGGTGGGATTGCCGGAGGCCCTGTCCGGCGAAACCAGTTCGATGCGGTTGCCGGCCTGGCCATTGGCGCCGAGCACAGTCAGCGTGCCTGTCCACAGAATGCGGGCCAGCGTGTCGGTGGTGTTCTTCCAGGCATGCGGGGTGTTGCCGCGATAGTGCAGGCTGTCGCCGGCCTTCATCACCATTTCCTCGCCGTCGAGATACTGGGTGATGGTGCCTTCGAGAATGTAGATCAGCTCTTCGCCTTCATGGCTCACCGTCTCCGAGGAATAGCCGGGCGGCACGGTCAGCACGAAAGAGGATAGCTGGCTGCCGGGAAACTCCGTCCCGAGCCGCTCATAGATGATCGAGGAGCCGGCAATTGAAAATTGCTGGCGGCTTTCGGTCCGCGTCAGCCCGTCCTCGGCGCGGGGCTGGGCAATGAAATAATCGAGCCCGACACCCAGCGCGCGGGCAATGCCGGCGAGCGAACCGAGCGTTGGTGTCGCATTGTCGCGCTCAACCTGACTCAGATAACCGACGGAAAGACCAGCCGCCTTGCCAAGCTGTTGCAGGGTGAGGCCGAGTTGCCGGCGGCGCGCGCGTATCAGCACACCGATCCTAGTGTCGACATCGGGCGTGGCGCGGGCCGGCTGCGTGCTCAAAGTTCTTTCCTCCACAAAATTTTTTTTGATGTAACCAGATCTCTTTGTATCATCCAAACGCTTTTTTAAAAGGTTTTGCAGGGCGCGGGGTGAACTTTTTGCGCCGCAAAACTGCATGAAAACAGAATGTTGGCTTCTTGGTGCTGTGCGCGCCGGCTTGCAGGTCAGCCAGGGGAGAGGGGCGCGCATTTGGGGCATCCATCAACAGAAACAGCGGCCAGAGAGTGAAAAAGCCATGGCATTTGAACCATCCACCGGGGCTGCCAGCGCACGCATGGGCATGCTGGCCGGCCGTGCCTTCGAGGGCGTTGCGAGCGTTCTGCGTTTCGCCATCGTCGTCGCCGGCACATTTCTCGGCCTGCTGGCCATCACTTTCTTCATCGGTCGTGTCGTGCCGATCGATCCCGTGCTCTCGGTTGTTGGCGACCGGGCGACACAGGAAGTCTATGAGGCAGCGCGTCAGGCCATGGGGCTCGACCGACCGCTCATCGTGCAGTTCTTCGCCTATGTGGGCGACGTTCTGACAGGCGATCTCGGCATGTCGATCTCCACCGGGCGCCCGGTGGTCGATGATCTGGCGCGCGTTTTCCCCGCGACGCTGGAAATGGCCACCATCGGCATCATCATCGGTGTCGTGCTGGGCGTGCCCATGGGCGTTGTCGCCGCCACGCATCAGGGCAGCTGGATCGACCAGGTGATCCGCGTGCTCGGCCTGCTCGGCTATTCGGTGCCTGCCTTCTGGCTCGGCCTTGTCGGTCTCGCTGTCTTCTATGCGGGGCTTGGCTGGGTTGCCGGCCCGGGCCGCGTCGATATCTTCTATGACGGTCTGCTCGATCCCGTGACCGGGCTTTATCTCATCGACAGCGTGATCGCCGGCGAGTGGGATATTTTCTGGAACGCGCTCGACCATCTGATGCTGCCGGCATCGATCCTCGGCTTCTTCTCGCTGGCCTATATCGCCCGCATGACGCGCTCCTTCATGCTCGACCAGCTCGGGCAGGAGTACGTCACCACGGCGCGCGTGAAGGGCGTGTCTGAACGCCGTGTCATCTGGCGGCATGCGTTCTATCCGATCCGCATCCAGCTCATCACCGTGATCGGCCTGTCCTATGCAGCACTCCTGGAAGGGTCGGTGATGATCGAGACCGTGTTCTCGTGGCCGGGCATCGGCAATTATCTCACGACCGCGCTTCTGACCGCTGACATGAACGCCGTTCTCGGCGCGACGCTGGTGATTGGCGCTGTCTTCATCATGATCAACAAGATTTCCGATGTGCTTTACCGCATCCTCGACCCGAGGGCACGCCGATGATTGACTGGCTTCTCGACGATTCCCCGACCTCGCGCCTGCAGGCCAATATGGGCCGCGCATGGCGCGTCTGGACCGCACTGTTACGCAATCCGCTCGCCGTTGTCGGCGCGCTGATCGTGCTGGTGCTGGTCGTCATGGCGATCTTCGCACCGCTGATTGCGCCCTACTCCCCCATTGGGCAGGATCTCGCAAACCGCCTCATGCCGCCCTCCGCCGAACACTGGATGGGCACGGATGAGCTTGGCCGCGATATCTATTCGCGCGTCGTCTACGGTGCGCGCATCACGCTTCTGATCGTCACAATGGTGGCCGTCATCGCCGCCCCCATCGGCCTCGTGGTCGGTGCGGTGTCCGGCTATTTCGGTGGCTGGGTCGACCGCGTCCTGATGGGCGTGACCGACATCTTCCTGTCGATGCCGAAGCTCATTCTGGCGCTTGCCTTCGTGGCGGCGCTTGGACCGGGCATCGAAAACGCCATCATCGCCATCGCCATCACCGCATGGCCGGTCTATGCGCGCATCGCTCGCGCCGAGACGATCACCTTCCGGGATTCGGAATTCATCTCGGCGGTCAGGCTGCAGGGTGCTTCGGCAACGCGGGTCATCCTGCGTCACGTGCTGCCGCTCTGCGCGTCCTCGACCATTGTGCGCGTGACGCTCGACATGGCGGGCATCATCCTCACCGCCGCCGGCCTCGGCTTCCTTGGCCTCGGCGCGCAGCCGCCGCTTCCCGAATGGGGCGCGATGATCTCGCGCGGGCGCAACTTCATCCTCGATCAATGGTGGGTCGCCACCATGCCGGGCTTTGCGATCATTCTCGTCAGCCTCGGCTTCTGCTTCCTGGGCGATGGTCTGCGTGACGTGCTCGATCCCAAGCAGGGAGAAAAGCAATGAGCGCACCGCTGCTTGAAATCGAAAACCTGACCGTCACCTTCCCGACGTCCAGGGGACCGGTCGACGTGGTGAAGGGCATTTCCTTCTCGCTTGGCCGTGAGCGTCTGGGCATCGTCGGCGAATCCGGTTCCGGCAAGTCGATGACGGGTCGCTCCATCCTGCGGCTCATCCGCAAGCCGGGCCGCGTTGCGGCGGACCGGATGACCTTCGACGGCATCGACCTTCTGTCGCAAAGTGAACGGCAGATGCGCGAGCTTCGCGGCGCGCGTATCTCCATGGTGATGCAGGACCCGAAATTCTCGCTGAACCCGGTGATGACCATCGGCGAGCAGATCGGCGAGGCGCTGCTCACCCACAAGAAGCTGCCGCGCAGCGAGCTGAAGGCGCGGGTGCTTTCCATGCTGGAAGCCGTGCGCATCAACGAACCGGAGCGGGTGGCGAACCTCTATCCGCACGAGGTTTCGGGCGGCATGGGCCAGCGCGTCATGATCGCCATGATGCTCATCCCGGAGCCCGACCTTCTGATCGCCGACGAGCCGACTTCGGCGCTCGACGTTTCGGTGCAGGCGCAGGTGCTCGACATCATCGACGATCTCGTGACCGGCAAGGGCATGGGGCTGATCCTCATCAGCCACGATCTGAACCTCGTCTCGCGCTATTGCGACCGCATCCTCGTGATGAACAGCGGCGAGATCGTTGAAACCTGCAAGGCCAGCGATCTCAACAAGGCGACGCACCCCTATACGAAGGGCCTTCTCGCCGCCATGCCACGCATGGACGAGGACCGCGACGAACTGCCGGTGCTCGACCGCAGCACCTGGACCACGGGAGCGGGTACATGAAGAACGCCGCAATTCATCTCGAAAGCCTGTCGATCAGCTACGGCAAGACGCCGGTGGTGTTCGATGTCAATTTCTGGGTCGCCGAGGGCGAGAGCTTTGCGCTGGTGGGCGAGTCGGGGTCCGGCAAATCGACCATCCTGAAGGCGATCAGCGGGCTTGCGCCCGACTGGACCGGCAAGATTTCCGTACTTGGAAAGCCGCGCGGCCATGCGCCGGACCGGGAGTTCGCAAAGGTCTGCCAGATGGTGTTTCAGGATCCGTATGGATCGCTGCATCCGCGCAAGACGGTGGATGACTGCCTGGCCGAGCCGCTTGCCGTGCACGGCATTGGCGGGCGCGACACGCGCGTGAAGGACATGCTCGACGCGGTCGGTCTCGACCAGCGTTTCCGCTTCCGCTTTCCGCACCAGCTTTCGGGCGGCCAGCGGCAGCGCGTGGCGATTGCCCGTGCGCTGATGCTGGAGCCGCGCGTGATGCTGCTCGACGAGCCCATCTCGGCGCTCGACGTGTCGGTGCAGGCGGAAATCCTCAACCTCCTGAAGAAGCTTCGCCGCGAGCAGGGGCTCACCTATCTGATGGTGACCCACAATCTGCCCGTGGTCTCCTTCCTCTGCGACCGGATGGCGGTCATGCGTCATGGCCGCGTTGTCGAGATCGCAGAGGTGGATGCGTTGAAGACGGGTCGGCTTTCCGATTCCTATTCGCGCGAACTCTACGCCGCCAGCGGCGGCACGCTCCAACCCGCATAACAGAGACTGAACATGACCGACTACACCGGCCCGCTGGCCGAATTCGACCGTGCGCTTTCACGCGCCACGACCCCGGATGCACCCTTCGATGCGCTGCTGGAGCTGACGCGTGCCGTGGTCGGCACGAAGCTGTTCACCTTCATGACGGCAGACATGAAGACGGAAACGGCAAGCCGCTCCTACACCTCGCATCCGGAAGAGTATCCGGTGTCTGGCACCAAGCCGATCCATTATGACCGCTGGTTCGAGACCGTGCACAAGAAGCGCGAATGCTTCGTCGCCAACACGCTGGCCGACATCGACACCGTGTTCCCCGACGCCACGCTGATCGGCAAGCTCGGCTGCGGCTCGGTCATCAACCTGCCGGTGGTGCTGGGCGATACGCTGGTCGGCACCGTCAACATGCTTGATGTCGAGCATCACTACACGCCCGAGCGCGTGGCGCTTGCGAAGGCCTGGCTCTCGGTGCCGGCAAAGGCTGCATATCTCGCCAGCCGGGCACTGGGTTAAGCCGTTTCCCATCTTTGCCTCGGGAGAAAATAGGGTATACGTGCCGCGGGCGGCAAAACCGCCTGTCGCACAACCCTAGGAAGAGTGAAAATGTCGAACCGCGTTGCCTGGCACGAACTGTCGAAACTGTCTGCTGAAGAGCGCAAGACGCTCTTGACGCGAACGGAAGACGATCTCACCCATTTTCTGGAGAATGTCGCGCCCATCATCGAGGCGGTGCGCAAGGAGGGCGATGTGGCGCTGGCCCGCTTCGCGCGCATGTTCGACAAGGCGCAGGTCGAGCCGGACGCGATCGCTGCGACGGAAGAGGATTTCGACGCCGCCTTCAAGGCACTCGATCCGGAGATGATCGAGACGCTGGAATTCTGCGCCGACAATATCCGCCGTTTCCACGAGGCGCAGCGGCCTGAAGAAATGTGGATGAAGGAAATCCGCCCCGGCGTTCTGGTGGGCGAGC
This sequence comes from Nitratireductor rhodophyticola, assembly GCF_019891355.1. NCBI lineage: Bacteria > Pseudomonadati > Pseudomonadota > Alphaproteobacteria > Hyphomicrobiales > Phyllobacteriaceae > Nitratireductor > Nitratireductor rhodophyticola. The sequence goes on from NZ_JAHSSF010000002.1 coordinate 177,777, forward strand.
GCGCCACGCCCATTGACAGCGTTGCGCTCTATTCGCCGCGCGGCAAGGGCACCTTCCCCTCCATGACGCTCATGACGGCGATCCCGGCCGTGGTGGCCGGCGTGCCGATGCCCATCGTGCTCACCCCGCCCGGACCGGACGGCAAGGTGGATGCGGCGACGCTGGTTGCCGCGCGTATTGCCGGCGTGAAGCATGTCTACAAGGCCGGTGGCGGTCAGGCCGTCGCCGCTGCCGCCTATGGCACGGACACGGTGCCGCGCTGCGCCAAGTTCGAAGGCCCCGGCAGCCCGTGGATCGCCGCCGCCAAGCGCCTGCTTCAGGGCCAGATCGCTTCGCGTCTCCCCGCCGGCCCCACCGAGAGCATCGTGCTGGCCGATGAGACAGCCGACCCCGAAATCGCGGCGCTCGACCTCTTGGTCGAGGCCGAACACGGCAGCGACAGCTCCAACTTCTTCGTCACCTGGTCGCGCGACGTTGCGGAAAAGGTGCGCGATGCGCTGCCGAAATACTGGGCGGAGATGAGCGCCGAGCGCGTGCGCTACTCCTCCGATGTTCTGGGTGGCACAAGCGGCGGCATCGTTCTGGCGGACACGCCGGAAGAGGCGTTCGCCTTCGTCAACGACTACGCGCCCGAGCACCTGCAGATCCTGTCCAAGACGCCGTTCGAATATCTGTCGCGCGTGCGCAATGCGTCGGAAATCCTGCTGGGCGAATATGCGGCGGGCTCCATGGCCAATTACGCGATGGGCCCGAACGCCGTTCTGCCGACGTCGGGCATGGCGCGCGCGCATTCGCCGCTCGGCGTGCACGACTTCATGAAAACCTCGTCCATCGGGCACGTGACCGCACAGGGCTATGCCGAGTTCGCGCCGCACACGCTGCGCTTTGCTCGCTATGAGGGCTTCGATGCCCATGGAAATGCGGTGACGAAGCTCAGGAACAATCACGTAGAGAAGGGCGAGTAGGGCGCGAAGCGGCCTTCAAGGAAACGCCACCAGCACGCAATTCTTGACAGAATCACCCGCAAAGCGCATTGCAACCGCCCCTTGCAATCCATCGGTGTTCTCATGTTGCCCCTTGCATCGCTCGGCGAGCGCATTGTCATTCTCGGCCCGTCCAACGCGGGTAAATCAACGCTGGCTCTCGCCCTGTCCGAAAAACTCGGGCTTCCGGCGGTCCATCTCGATCAGCTACAGCATCTGCCGGGCACCGACTGGCAGACGCGGCCGGAGGCCGAGTTCAGGGCTTTGCACGATGCGGCGATTGAGGAGGAAAGCTGGGTGATGGAGGGAAACTACTCCCGCCTCATGCCGCAGCGGCTGGCTCGCGCCACCGGCATCATCCTCATCACGTCCAGCCCGTGGCTGCGCATCGGGCGCTATCTGAAGCGCACGCTGGTCAACCGGGCTGATCGCGCCGGGCATCTGGAAGGCGCGCAGGACAGCATCAAATGGGAGATGATCCACTGGATCCTCGTCAAGACCCGCAACAGCGATGCCAAATACGCAGATGTTGTGCGCAGGTCCGGCCTGCCAGCCGTTGAATGCCGGACGGCCCGCGCGCTTAGCGATCTGTACTGCGCCTGGGAGCTTCAGTCCCCGGTCAGACAGCGGGGAGCGCGTGGCACACCCAGCCCCTGAAGCTGAAGCCCGCATAGAAAAGCTCGATATCGCCGAAACCGGCTTCCGCCAGCAGGGCTTCATCTTCCTCCGGTGCCAATGCGGGCAGGTTCTGTCGCATCGCCGCGATCTGGGCCATCACCTTGCCCGATACCTCACCCGATGCTGCGTGAAAGGTCGCATTGCGCCTGAGCCAGCGCTCGCCGGCTGGCGTTTCGATGGGAAAGCTGTGATGTGCCACGACAAGCGGCGCTCCGGGCTGAAGCCGGGAATGCAGCGTCCGCAGCGTGTCGAGCCGGGCCTCACGCGGCAGAAAATGCAGGGTGAGGAAGCAGGAAGCGCCATCGAAACGCTTCTCGGGCGCGTCCTCGATATAGCCCTGGTGGAAGGTAACCCGGTTTTGCATCTCACCAAGCGTGGCCCGCGCCAGCGCCAGCATGTCGGCGGAGGGATCGATGCCGTCGAAGCGCCAGCCGGGATAGGCGCGTGCAAAATTGCGCAGTTCCAGCCCGCCGCCCGCACCGAGCACGAGAACCCGCCCGTTTCGCGGAACACGCTCTGCCAGCAGGATGCCGGCCATGCGATGCATGTCGGCAAGGCCCGGCACCTGCCGCATCACCCGCTCCTCATACCCGTCTGCCGGAGTGGTGGCTGTCATCTGTGAAGGAGGCATGTCGCGTCCTATCCGGGCCAGACCAGCGAGCGGTGAACCTGCGCGCCGGCCATCGCCCCGTCCGCCACGGCAAGCGAAACGGAATGCGGCACCAGCGCGACATCGCCGCAGGCAAAGGCACCCGAAACGCTGGTTTCCTTGGACGCATCCGTTTCGACCTGCGTCCCCATCGGCGTCTCCTGAAGCGCACAGCCGAGCGCCACCGGAAGGTTGCTGGCCGGCTCCACCCGCGGCGCCACAAAGAGCCCCGAAAAAGAGAGAACCCGCCCGTCCGCAAGCTCCACATCCGCGTCATTGGCGATGCGTGCAATGCCTGTCGTTTCGATGCTTGCTCCGCGCTGGATGAGCTTCTCCCTTGTCTCCGGGTCGAGCGTCAGCGCATCGTTGGGCAGGAAGGTGACCTCACCCCACTCGGTCAGAAGCTCGGCTTGATGGGTCGACATTTCGCCGCTGCCGATCACGCCAATGCGCCCCTGGTTCAGCTCATACCCATGGCAATACGGGCAATGGAAAATGTTGCGGCCCCAGCGCTCTGCCATGCCCTCGATGGCCGGCAGATGGTCGCGCACGCCCGTGGCAAAGATCACGCGGCGGCCGGGATGGTGCGCGCCATCTGCGCATTCGACGACAAACCGGTCGCGCTCGCCGGAAACGGCAGTGGCGCGGGCGGCGATCACGTTCACAGTTGGATATGCCTGCAATTGACGCCGGGCCTCCAGCGCGATCTGCGCCGGATCGGCGCCGTCGCGGCTCAGAAATCCGTGGGAGTGCCTGGCCGCGCGGTTTCGTCTTTCGCCCGCATCGATAACCAGCACCCTGCGCCGCGCTCTTGCAAGCTGCAGTGCCGCGGCCATGCCGGCATAGCTGCCGCCGATGATGATGACATCCTGTTTCATATTCATAGGTCCTGACCCTGGGGCCCCTGCCTGCGGCGCTCGGCGTACCGGCGAGAGAAATCGGCGGCGAGGTCGGCAAGCGTGATTTGTGAAAAACGTTCCAGAAGCAGCGCTTCTGCCTTGATGAATGTGTCGTCGAGCGCCGCATTGACCGCCTGCTCCACCAGGCATTCGGGCATCTCATTGCGGTTTCCGATGGCAAAGAATGCGGGCTCCCCCAGGGCAGCATGCAACTGCCGGAGCGTGACGGTCCTGAGGTCTGCCGCGATGCGCCACCCGCCGGCCGGCCCGCGATCCGAGGTCACGATCCCCGCCTTGCGCAACAGCCCCATCGTGCGCCGCACGACCACGGGATTGGTACCGAGGCACTTGGCCAGCGTCTCGGATGTCATCGCCCCGTCCGCTTCGTGCATGTGAAGCAGCGCGTGCAGGACGGAGGAAAGGCGGCTGTCTCGTTTCATGTAACTTATGTAGTTACGATTCGAGGCATGCGTCAAGGGGAGAAGCTTGCTTCCATGTAATCGTTCAGGCCGGATTCTTGACAGGTGAGCATTGCGTGTGTATCTATGCTTATAACAACACCCCCCAGGCGATCAGTTGTAAAACTGAGCTCAATACCGGGGGGTTCCTTTTATCTGCACTGCGGTACAGTGAAATACTCCAAGACACCGACGGGTATTGCTGAGCAAGTCGACCTGTTGATCGAGCGGGGGATGGCGGTCCCATCGCGGGAAGATGCGGAGTTGTGGCTTGCATCAGTCGGTTACTACCGGATGAGCGCTTATTGGCTTCCACACGAAGAAGTGGCTCCAGAAGGCAAGGTTCGCAGTAAACGTTTCAAAGCAGGCACGCATTTCAACAGCATTAGAGATACATATATTTTTGATCGACGGTTGCGCCTTCTTCTAATGGAGGCAATAGAGCGTATCGAAATTCATCTGCGCTCACGTTGGACCTATCGACTGGTCCATAAGTATGGTGCACACGCTCATCTGGACCACAGCCTGTTTGGCGATGGATTGCGTCACAGTGAGCAGCTTGTACGATTGGCGCGATCAGTCGACTCTTCTAAAGAGACTTTTGTAATTCACTATAAAGGCAAGTACACGGAGCCCTACTCTCCACCCCTTTGGGCTGCCACGGAACTGATGTCATTGGGCGAACTGTCGAAATGGTTTCAGGCAACAAAAGACAGCAGCGTTAAATCGGCTGTTGCGGCGGATTTGGGATTGCCATCCGGGCAGGTCACAGAGGGCGTTCTGCAGGTTTTGTCTTTTGTGCGGAATATATGCGCGCATCACGCTCGACTATGGAATCGTCGTATCCTGAAGCGCATACCCAAAATCAATCACTGGAACAATGATCTGGTACTGGTTGAACACAAGGGGCAGCGCCAGAACGACAATCACATATACAATGTTCTGATTGTACTATTGCGCCTCTTGGATCATCAGCGAACCGACAGCAGCTTTCGGATGAGGTTGAGGGGGCTTTTGGAAGGGGTATCCTCTGAGCATCGCCGCGACATGGGCTTTCCCGGGGATTGGAGGCAACGCCCTGCTTGGGTGCAAACGGGACAGCGATAGAGCAATCGTTCGCTATTTTCCGCCCGCACACCCGCTGCAATTGCCACGAATCTCGATTGTCGTCTTGGCCGGCCTGAAACCGTGCGAGCGGGTCCAGCCGTCGAGCCGGTCCTTCACCACGTCGTCGGAAAACTCTTCCACCTTGCCGCAGGCCTCGCAGATGGCAAAGGCGATCAGTTCCTGTTCATGGCAGTTGGGATGCGCGCAGGCGACGAAGGCGTTGAGGCTCTCCAGCCGGTGCACCAGCCCCAGCTCCGTCAGTTTTTCGAGCGCGCGATAGACCTGCAGCGGCGCGCGCAGCCCGTCGCCGCGCAGCCGGTCGAGGATCGTGTAGGCGCTGAGCGGAGCCTCGGCACCGGAAAGCGTTTTCATCACCAGCGCCTGGTTGCGTGTCAGATCGGCACTCATGGTTTTGTCTCCGTGGAGGGCGTATCGGAGGGCGCTTCGCCTTTCGCCACGGGTGAGGGCGTCAGGCTCAGCAGGAAGAGCACAAGCGCCGCCACCACGATGGACGGTCCCGAAGGTGTATCGAATTGCAGCGACGCCGTCAGCCCGCCGACAACCGAAAATGCACCGATCAGCGCGGCGAGCACGGCCATGACCTCCGGCCCGCTGGCAAAGCGGCGCGCCGTGGCCGCCGGGATGATCAGCAGTGCGGTGATGAGCAGGATGCCCACAAGCTTCATGGCAATGGCAATCACCGCCGCCATCAACAGCATGAAGACGAAGCGCGAACGTTCGGGCTTCAACCCCTCGGCCTGCGCGATGTCTGGGTTGATCGTGGCTGCCAGTAGTGGCCGCCACAGCCAGATGAGCAGGGCAGTCACTGCCGCTCCCCCGGCATAGATCACCGCAATATCGGCCTTCGACACCGCGAGAATGTCGCCGAACAGAAAGCCCATCAGGTCCACCCGCACCCATGTCATGAAGGCGACCATGACAAGGCCGAGCGCAAGGGTGGAATGCGAGAGGATGCCGAGCAGCGCGTCGGTGGAAAGCGCCCGCCGCCGTTCCAGAAAGATGAGCGCCAGCGAGGCGAGCGCCGCCACCAGGAACACGCCCACCATGAGGTTGATCTCCATCACCAGCGAGAGCGCCACGCCCAGAAGTGCGGAATGCGCCATCGTGTCGCCGAAATAGGCCATGCGCCGCCACACGACGAAACAGCCGAGCGGACCCGTCACCAGGGCAAGGCCGATACCGGCGACAAGCGCGCGGATAAAGAAATCATCGAGCATCGCTGCCCCCCTTTGCCGGCGCTTCGGTACCCACATGGTCATGGTGGTGGTGACCGTCATCCTTGTGGCAGTGCTCGGTGATCGTTCCATCGGCATGGCGCACACGGCCGTCGGCCAGATGCGTGTGGTCATGATGATGGCGATAAAGCGCCAGCGCCTCGGCGGCGCGCGTGCCAAAGAGCTTTCGGTATTCGGGGCTGTCCATCACGCTCTGCGGCTCGCCGCGGCAGCACACATGGCCGTTCAGGCAGATCACCGTGTCGGTGTCGGCCATCACGATGTGCAGATCGTGCGAGATCATCAGTATGCCGCAGCCCGTCCGGTCCCTTATGTCGCGGATCAGCTCGTAGAGCGCCACCTCGCCCGTGAAATCCACGCCCTGAACCGGCTCGTCGAGCACCAGGAGGTCCGGCTTGCGCAGCATGGCGCGGGCCAGAAGCGCGCGCTGGAATTCGCCACCGGAAAGGGCCGCCACCTGCCGCTCCGCCAGATGCCCCACGCCGGCAGCCTCAAGAGCGGTGCGGATCTCCTGCCGGCCTGCCGGTGCCGTCAGCGTCATCAGCCGTTCCACACTGAGCGGGAGCGTCCAGTCGAGCGCCACTTTCTGCGGCACATAGCCCACTCTCAGCGTGCCTGCCCGGTGCACATGGCCCTCGCTCGGCTGGATGATGCCGATCGCCGTCTTGGCCGTCGTGCTCTTGCCGGATCCGTTGGGCCCGATCAGCGTCACGATCTCGCCCCGCCGCACCGAAAGGTCAACCCCGCGCACCAGCCAGCGCCCGCCGCGGCTGACCCCGGCATTGTGCATCTCCACCAGCATGTCGCTGGAGGTCTGTGCCAATGATTTTGATTTTTCCAGCATGTGAATTTTTCCGACTTGTCAGCGGATATGGCACACGTTATAGCGTAACGCAAGGATGTGTAATGTCATAACATTTGTGCCGGTAGGGGCCAAGTGGGGAGCCGGTGTTGTGGCTGCATGTCCGTCTGTTCGTTCGACGCCTGACAGGAGCCAGCCATGAAATCGTTTCGCCTTTCCCTCGCTGCCGCAGCATCCGCCCTCACGCTGCTCGCTTCAGCCGGGGCAACCGGCGCTTCCACAGCCGATCTGGAGGTCGTGGCTTCCATCAAGCCGGTGCACTCCCTGGTGGCCGGGGTGATGGAAGGTGTCGGCGAGCCGCAGCTCATCCTGCAGGGCGCCGGCTCGCCGCACACCTATTCCATGCGTCCCTCCCAGGCGCGCATGCTGGCCGCTGCCGATGTCGTGTTCTGGGTCGGCCCCAATCTGGAGGTCTTTCTGGCGAAGCCGCTTGAGACGCTGGCCGGCGAGGCAAAGCTGGTAAGCCTCTCCGAAAGCGAAGGCATCACGCTTCTCGACATGCGCGAGGGCGGGGCGTTCGAAGCGCATTCCCACGGCGATGAAGACGGTCATGGTGATCATGAGGAAGGCCATGATCACGAGGAGGGTGAGAAGGATCACGCCGAAACGGACCATGCCCATGACGACGATGCCCATGACGACGATGCACATGAGGGACACGACCACCACGATCATGGCCCGGATGCGCATATCTGGCTCGACCCGGAAAATGCGAAAAGCATCGTCAATGCCATCGCCGAGGCCCTGAGCGAAGCCGACGCCGAAAATGCCTCAACCTACGCAGCCAATGCGGCAAGGCTCAACGAGCGCATCGAGGCGCTGGAAACGGAAATCGCAGCCGAGATCGAGCCCGTCAGGGACCGTCCCTTCATCGTCTTCCACGATGCCTATCAGTATTTCGAAAAGCGCTTCGGCCTTGCCGCCGCCGGGTCCATCACGGTCAGCCCGGAGGTCATCCCCGGGGCTCAGCGGGTGGATGAGATCCGCACAAAGGTCAGCGAACTCGACGCCGCCTGCGTCTTCGCCGAACCCCAGTTCGAGCCACGTCTCGTGGAAGTCGTCACCGAGGGAACCGATGCCAGATCCGGTGTTCTCGATCCGCTCGGTGCCGAGATCGCGGACGGCCAGGATCTCTATTTCGAGCTGATGCGCGGCATGGCGGCCTCCTTCAGGGGTTGTCTGACGAAGTAAGGAAGAAGCGGAAATCGGATTCTTTCCGCGATTGCCGGGGACTGGGTGCCGCCGCCGCGTCAGCGTTTCGGTAAAACGATGAACGTCCCGGCCCACGGCCGGGGAAGCCCAGCGGATCGCCTGGCACACAAGCCCCCAGGGTCAGGCGGGCGCCCGGTTCAGACAGTGCCTATTCCGGGCGCCGTTCACTGCGTCATGGCGCTCATGATCGAACATCGGGGGAGGGCGGTATCGGCGCACATCCAGCCCTTCTCAAAGCAGACTTCAGAACCGGCAAAGGTGTCGGTCCCCAAGGGGCCCTCAGGGGTGCCCATGCCCCAAGCACACACAGCCCCCCTTGGGGGGCGCAGCAAGATTTCAACCTGATATCGAAACGTTATAACAGTAAGGAGAATTGCAATGCGACCGTTCAACCGTCTTATGAACACGGGCGTTCTCGCACTGGGCACGGCGCTCGCCGCCATCCAGCCCGTTCACGCGGACGATCACGAGGCGTGGCGCCTCTTCATCGCCGATCACACCGCGCCGGAGCTTCGCGTGCTCGATGCGGAAAAGGGCGAGACGATTGAAACCTTCTCGCTTAAAGCTCCGGCCCGCATCTATGCGACCGAGAGCAATGAAACCGTCTTCGCCGTCCAGCGCGATGCCAACACGGTCACGGCCTTCTCCACCGGCATTCACTTCGACGACCATGGCGACCATGCCGATATCGAGGTCACGGAACCCAAAGCGCTGGAAGGCTCCGTCGACGGCGAGCGCCCGGTGCATTTCGTGGCGCATTATGGCGAGATCGCGCTCTTCTTCGATGGCGAAGGCGTTGCGCGGCTTGTGTCGGAGAAGGCGGTCACCGAGGGAAAGCCCGACATCCGCGAAATCACGACCTCGGCACCGCACCATGGCGTTGTGATCCCCTATGGCGCACACGCAATCGTCACAGTGCCCAACAGCAAAGACCCGAGCGAACTGCCCGAGGGTGTTCAGGTGGTGGATGCAAAGGGCGCAGCCATCGGCGAATCCGTTGCCTGCCCCGGTTTGCACGGTGAGGCGACTTCGGGCAACATCACGGCAATCGCCTGCGATACGGGCCTGCTGCTCGTCACGGGCGGACGCAGTGCGGTTCCTGAAATCCGTCACATTGCCTATACCGACGGTCTGCCGGACGACCTCAAGGTCTCCACACTCGCCGGCGGCAAGGCGCTGCAGTATTTCCTTGGAAATTTCGGCAAGTCGAACCTCGTGCTGATCGACCCGGAAGATGAAGACGCCTTCCGCCTGATCGAGCTCCCGGTACGCGCCGTGCATTTCGTGGTGGACCCGGTGCGGCCCAAATTCGCCTATGTCTTCACCGAGGACGGCAAGCTCAACCGCATCAATGTCCTGTCCGGCAAGATCGACCAGTCGCTTGAGCTGACCGCACCCTATTCCATGGACGGTCACTGGTCAGACCCGCGCCCGCGCATTGCCGTCACGCATGACGAGATCGTGGTCACCGACCCGCTCAAAAGCGTTGTCCATGCCGTCGATGCTGCGAGCTTCGAGAAAGCGCGCGACATAGCGGTCGAGGGCATGCCCTACAACATCGTCGCCGTCGGCGGCTCGGGCGAAAGCCACGAAAACCACTGATCGCGGGCCAACCCCGCAAAAAACAAAGCCCCGCCTTTCTTTCCGGCGGGGCGTTGCATTTTCATGCCATGGTTCGATCAGTGACGGGAAAGCCAGTCGTCGATCTCGCGCTCGGCCTCTTCCTCGGCCTTGCCGTAGCGTTCCTGCAGCTTGCCGGCGAGCTCTTTGCGGTTGCCGCGAACGACATCCAGGTCGTCATTGGTGAGCTTGCCCCAGTGCTGCTGGACCTTGCCCTTGAACTGTTCCCAATTGCCTTCGATCTGATTCCAATTCATGTCGGTATCCTTCCGCTTTTGAAAGGAGTGCACTCCGGTTGAGGTCATCGGCCTAGGTGGCTCGATAATGCGCGAGGCACGATGTGGTTCCCGCCTTGTTTTCGCCATATGCCGATTTGAACGCCGGGGCTCCTGTCCCTAGATTAAGCGGGAAAGGAACCTTTGATGGAAAGCCAGCCCGCGCCTTTCGTGCCGCCTGCGCCGCGCCCGCGCACCAGCCCGCCCTCGACCCTTCAGATGATGCGCATCGTCTATCGCAATCCGCTCGAACTGTGGGGCGAACCCTCCTACAACGAACCGTGGATTTCCATCGACAACACGATCGGCGGCCCGCTCGTCATCGCCAATGATCCGGGCCTCATCCGCCATGTCCTCGTCGACAACGCGAAAAACTACAGGATGGCCCGCGTGCGCCAGAAGATCCTGCGCCCCATCCTGCGCGACGGGCTCCTGACGGCCGAAGGCGCGGTCTGGCGCCGTTCGCGCAAGGCCATGGCGCCGGTCTTCACCCCGCGCCACATCGCCGGCTTCGCTAAGCCGATGCTCGAGCGCACCCAGGCCTTCGTCGCACGATACGAAAACGTGAACCAACCGGTCGATGTCTCGCGCGACATGACGCTTCTCACCTTCGACATTCTCGCCGAAACGCTCTTTTCCGGCGAGATCGCCGGCGAGCCCGGCAGTTTCGCCCATCAGGTGGATCGCCTGTTCGAGACCATGGGCCGCGTCGACCCGCTCGATCTTCTGGGCGCACCCGACTGGCTCCCGCGCATCACGCGTCTTCTGGGCCGCAATTCGCTAAAGTTCTTCCGCGACATCGTCGCCGAGACGATGGCCATGCGCCGCGAGAAGATGGCGTCCGGCCACGACGTGCCGGAAGACTTCCTCACGCTCCTCCTGCGCGCCGAGGGGCCGGAAGGCCTCACCCGTGCGGAGATCGAGGACAACATCATCACCTTCATCGGTGCCGGCCACGAAACCACGGCGCGCGCTCTCGGCTGGACGATCTATTGCCTCGCCTCAGCCCCGTGGGAGCGTGAAAAGGTCGAGGACGAGATCGACGCAGTGCTCGCACGCGAACCCGATCCCGTTCGCTGGCTCGACGCCATGCCCTTCACCCGCGCCGCCTTCGAGGAGGCGATGCGGCTTTATCCACCCGCGCCCTCGATCAACCGCGAAGCGCTCGCGGAAGATCGCTACCGCGATTTCACCATCGTCAAGGGCGCACAGGTGCTCGTCATGCCGTGGACGGTCCATCGCCACCGGCTCCTGTGGGATAAGCCGGATGCCTTCATGCCGGCCCGCTTCCACCCCGGGAACCGCGAAGAGCTCGACCGCTATCAATATCTGCCCTTCGGTGCCGGCCCGCGCGTGTGCATCGGCGCCAGTTTCGCCATGCAGGAAGCGGTCATTGCACTCGCCATCCTCCTCTCCCGCTATCGTTTCGACACGCTGCCGGAAACGAAGCCCTGGCCTGTCCAGAAGCTCACCACCCAGCCCCAGGGCGGCCTGCCCATGCGCGTCTCCCACCGCTGACACCGCATCAGGATAAGCATCACCACCAGAGCCGCTTCCTCCCCACAACCCACCCACCTTCGTCATCCTCAGACCTGATCCGAGGATCCATCCCGTAGCGCCGGGGATAAACCGCAGCCCTTCAAGGCGACACGCAGTTTTTCTCGCCCGCACCCCGTCACCAGCGCAAAGGCATGGCTCCCATGGTCAAGCCATAGGACGACGAGGCGGATGAAGCACATTCCCTACTCGCTATTCGCTACTCCCTATTCGCTCTTTTCTCCCCCACCCCCAAAACCTCCACTACACTTCCCGCCATCGCCCCTGTCGGGAACCGGGTCCGGAGCCGGGGATCAGGAGGGGCGACGGCAGCCTCCCCCTCGGGTTCGGTGACCCGAGGCCTGTGAGGGCCCGCGAAAGGCCGGCGGCCGGTTTCAAGACCGGTTGCGGAAAAGCCGCTAGGGCGACGTTCGCCCGAGTGACCGGTCGGCAGACGGGACAGCGGCCGGCGGGGCGCGCTTTTCGCGCCACTTACTTCACAACAGAGAGGCACGAAAAACGCGCCCCGTTTCCCGAACGATGCAAACCCCGGCGAAACCCCGCGCGGGAACGAAGGAGCCTGTCTTGAAATGCCCGCGCCACACCCCCCTCTGCAGAATGCGCACCAACGCCAAACGCCCCCTTCTCCCCGCGAGCGGGGAGAAGGTGAGGATGAGGGGCAGGCGTCGTCAGTGGCCGGGATACCGTCAGAGGTGGAGAGGATCGCAAGGCGCCGCCCGCCCCTCATCCCCCTGCCGGGACCTTCTCCCCGCAGGCGGGGAGAAGGAGGCCGTCATCCTGGAAGCCGCGATCGATTGGAAAAACCCGCAGAAACACGGCCGGTCGTCGCCCCATCCCCTCTGCAGAATGCGCACCAACGTCAAACGCCCCCTTCTCCCCGCGAGCGGGGAGAAGGTGAGGATGAGGGGCGAGCGCCATCAGTGGCCGGGATACCGACAGAGGTGGAGAAGCTGGCAAGGCGCCGCCCGCCCCTCATCCCCCTGCCGGGACCTTCTCCCCGCAGACGGGGAGAAGGAAGCCGTCATCCCGGGCCTGACCCGGGACCCATTGGCAGAATGCGCAAGAGCACGGCCCGGTCCTCACCCGCGTCCCTGGAAAAGGTTCTCCACATGCACCGGCCATCGGCGCGGAAGCACGGCCACGAGGTCGAAGCGCAGCGAAAGGCGCGCGTGGTCGGGTTGGCGCGCAAGCCAGAGGTCCGCCGCGCGCTCGATGCGGGTCTGCGCATGATGGGCCACCGCATCCATCGCCGCTTCCACGGTCGGGCGTGCCTTCACCTCGACAATCGCCACCACATCGCCGCGCCGGGCGATCAGGTCGATCTCGCCAAGCTTCGTTCGGTAGCGGCGGGCAAGTATGCGATAGCCCTTCAGCCGCAGCGCCATGGCCGCCAGCCACTCGCCGCGATGGCCGAGCCGATAGGCTTTCTGCCGCGCCTCACTCCGCATCGTGCTCGGCCTTCAGCGCAAGAAGCCGCTGATAGAGCTCGGATTTGCGCCCGCCGGTCATGCGGGCAGCCTCACCCGCCGCTTTCGAGGCGGACATCTCTTCGGAGAGCGCCATGAGCAGCCGGTCCACATCTTCCGCGCTTGTCTCTTCCTCGCTGTCCGGCGGCGCCACGCACACCACCACCTCGCCCTTGGGCGCGCCGGTGTCTGCATAATGCGCGGCCAGATCCGAGAGCGTGCCGCGCCGCAGCTCCTCGAAGGTTTTGGTAAGCTCGCGCGCCACACAGGCCTGCCGCGTGCCGCCGAGCACGTCCGCCATGGCGGCCAGACTGTCATCGACGCGGCGCGGCGATTCGAAGAACACCAGCGTCGCCGGCGTCTGGCGAAAGGTTTCAAGTCGCGTGCGGCGCTGCCCGTCCTTCACGGGCAGAAAGCCGGCAAAAAGAAAAGCATCCGTCGGCAGGCCCGACGCCGAGAGTGCTGCCAGCACCGCAGAGGGTCCCGGAATGGGCACGACGCGCAGACCCTTTTCGATCACCTGATCCACGACACGATACCCGGGATCGGAGACGAGCGGCGTGCCGGCGTCGGAGATGAGCGCAACGCTCTGTCCCGCTTCGAGTGCGGCCAGAAGGCGCGGGCCGGCCTTGTCCGCATTGTGCTCGTGATAGGCGGTGAGGCTCTGGCCGATGCCGTAGCGCGCAAGAAGCACCCGCGAAACGCGGGTGTCCTCGCAGGCGACGATATCCGCCCCGGCAAGCACCTCGAGCGCGCGCAGCGTGATGTCGCCCAGATTGCCGATGGGCGTTGCCACGAGATAGAGCGCCGGCTCCAGCGGTGCCGCGCCGATGCGGGCGCTGCCAACGACGAAACTCTTCTCCCCGCGCGGGTTATCCATAACTCTTTGATCCTTATTCGCTCATCTCTTTGACATGGAGGCATGTGGGTTGCAAAGTCGCGCGCTGAATTTGGGACGGATGCGACGTATGAAAGTCTGGACATCGCCCGGTCGCAGAGCCGGGATCCTCTCGCTGGCGCTGGCCGGCCTTCTGGTGCTCGGTGGCTGCGTGGGGGGCGATGTACCCTACGGCATGCCGCAGCCGGGCGCTCAGACCATTGCCACGCAGCCGGTGGTGGACAATACGCCGCGCGTGCCCGCCTCGGGCGAGGTGATCGGTACGGGAGAGACACGGGTCGCGCTGCTTTTGCCACTAACCGGCGAAGGCAATGCCAGCCGCATCGCTGCCGAGCTGAAGAACGCCGCATTGCTTGCGATGGACGACGTCGGTCTCAACGCGCTTGAACTGGTCGTGAAGGACACGGGCGGGACCACGGAGGGCGCTGCAATCGCTGCCGGTCAGGCCTCCGCCGAAGGTGCTGCCGCCGTGCTGGGCCCGCTCTTTTCGGCCAATGTGCGCGCCGCTGCCCAGGCGCTCGGAACATCGCAGACCCCGATGGTCGCGTTCTCCTCGGATCGCGCCGCGGCATCGCCGGGGGTCTATCTCAATTCCTTCCTTCCGCAGGGCGTGGTCCAGCGCACGCTTTCCTATGCCGCAGGTCAGGGCGTGCGCAGCGTGGTGGCGATCCTGCCCGAGGGGGCTGCCGGCGATATTGCGGAAGCTGAAGCGCGTCGCACCATGCTGTCCATGGGTGGTGAGGTGACGGCGGTCGCCCGCTATGCCTATGACAACATGTCAGTCTATGAAGCGGTGCAGGGCGTTGCCGATGCGGTGCGCGCGGCGGATGCCGTGTTCATCCCCGATGGCGGCACGAGCCCGGCCACCATCGCATCCACCATGACCGAAACCGGCATAGACATTTCCGGCAAGAAGCTATTGGGGACCGGGCAATGGACGAGCGCCAATCTGGCCGATCCGGCGCTTCAGGGCGGCTGGTTTGCCGATACGGACCAGAGCCGCGTCAACGCCTACAAGCAGCGCTATCAGGCGCGGTTCGGCGCCGAGCCGTCATTGACCTCCGCGCTTGCCTATGACTCGGTTGTGTTGGTCGCCAACATCGCAAAGGGCGGCGGCGGGATCCAGCGTCACGCGCTTGAAACGCCGGTCGGCTTCAATGGCTATACTGGCCTTTTCCGCTTCCTGGGCGACGGCACGACCGAGCGCGGATACGCCATTTATGAAGTGCGCGAAGGCAGGGCCGGCATCATTGACGCGGCGCCGTCACGGTTTGGTGGCGGCAGTTAGGCGCTATCGGGCCAGATCGGCGACAACCGCGTCCAGCACGATCATGCCCCTTGCTGTCGCGCGCAGGCGCGTGTTACCGACGGGCTCTATCAGGCCCTCTTCCTGCAGCACCGCAATGCGCGCATTGGAAAGCGCCCGGCCCGAAAGCGCTTCATAGCGTGGCAGGTCTATGCCCTCGACAAGCCGCAGCCCCATCAGCAGGAACTCATCGGCTTCTTCGTCGCGAGTCAGAACCTCGCCGCCGATCACGCCATGGTCCTCGGTCTCGACGCGTTCGAGCCATGCCTCCGGCATCTTTTCGGTGAACGTCACATGGCGGCGGCCATCCTCGATGAACCGCCCATGGGCGCCGGGGCCGACGCCGACATATTCGCCATAGCGCCAGTAGACGAGATTGTGCTGGCTCTCCGCGCCCGGGCGGGCGTGGTTGGAAATCTCATAGGCCGGCAGCCCCCGTGCCGCCGTCACCGCCTGCGTGATCTCGTAAAGTCGCGCGGCATGATCCTGATCCGGCATGGCAAGCTTTCCGGCCTCATGAAGAAGCTGGAAGCGCGTGCCTTCCTCGATGGTGAGCTGATAGAGCGAAAGATGATCTGCCGCGTGGCCGATGGCCTGTTCGAGCTCGCCGGCCCAGGCTTCCTCGCTCTGATGCGGGCGGGCATAGATCAGGTCGAAGGAGAGGCGTGGAAAAATTTTGCGGGCAAGCCCGATCGCCTTCAGCGCTTCCTCGACATTGTGCAGCCGTCCGAGAAATTTCAGATCCCGGTCGTTGAGCGCCTGAACGCCGAGCGAAACACGGTTGACGCCGGCCGCGCGGTAACCGCGAAAGCGGTCGGCCTCGACGGAGCTTGGATTGGCCTCCAGCGTCACCTCGATACCGTTGGGAACGCTCCAGTTGGCCGCAACGGCATCAAGCAGCGCACCGACGGTTCCGGGTTCCATCAGCGAGGGCGTCCCCCCGCCGAGAAAAATGCTGGTAACGGTGCGGGGGCCGGTTCGCGCACGCATGGTGGCAAGCTCGCGCTCAAAGGCGGCGGCAAAGCGGGCTTGGTCCACCGGCTGGTGGCGCACATGGCTGTTGAAGTCGCAATAAGGGCATTTGGCCGCGCAAAACGGCCAGTGCAGATAGACGCCGAAACCCGGAGCCGTATCGAGCGGGGTGATCACGCGGCGCCCAGCCTGGCGCGGGCGAATTTCTGGAAGGCGCGGGCACGGTGGGAGAGGGCTTGCTCGTCGCCCGGCTTCCAGCCGTGCTTTTCCTCAGCCGTCATCTCACCGAAGGTGATGTTGTAGCCCTCGGGCTGGAACACGGGGTCATAGCCGAACCCGTCCGTGCCGCGCGGCGGCCAGACCAGATGGCCTTCTGCTTCGCCGCGATAATACTCGGTCTCGCCATCGGGAAAGCAGAGGCATAGCGTTGCCACAAAGCGACCGGTGCGCTTTTCCGGCGTGTCTGCGCCGGTTTCGGAGAGCAGCTTTTCCGTCTTCTCCATGGCCATCATGAAGTCGCGGCTGCCGTCGTCCTTGGTCGCCCAGTCGGCGGTGTAGACGCCGGGCGCACCGTCCAGCGCGTCCACGCAGAGGCCGGAATCGTCGGAAAGCGCCGGCAGGCCGGTGGCCGCGGCTGCGGCCAGTGCCTTGATGCGGGCGTTCTCTTCAAACGTCGTGCCGGTCTCTTCCGGCTCGGGCAGGCCGAGCTCGGCAGCCGAGCGCACCGTGTAGCCGAACGGGGCCAAAAGGTCTGAAAACTCGCGTAGCTTGCCCTTGTTATGGCTGGCGAGCACGAAGGTCTTGTTGTCGATCGGTCTCAAGTCAGTCCCCAGATGCGCGGTTCGGCAAATTCGAGCGAATTGCCGGAAGGATCGCGGAAATAGATCGAGCGGCCGCCACTCGGCCATTCGAAATCTGCCTCGATGGCAATGCCGGCCGCTTCAAGATGCGCCTTCCAGCGATTGATCTCTTGGGCGGTCGCAGCAAAACAAAGATGCCCCGGCCCCTGGGCTCCGTGTGGCGGCACGGGAAGCCGGGCGTCGGCTGCGGGCGGTTCGGCGGTTGCCGCCGGGTTGAACAGCAGCAGCACGGTCTGCACGCAGCGAAAGAACACATGCCTGCCCTCGACTCTGGCGATCCGCTCCAGCCCAAGCGTTTCGCCGTAGAAGCGTTCGGCTTCGGCAAGATCGCTTACGTAGAGCGCGGCTTCAAGGATTGCCGAGGGTTGCATGGTTCGCTTTGCGCCAGTTCAGGAGATGGCCATCTTCTGCATGTCCACGAGCTTGGTGATACCCTTGCGGGCAAGCCCCATCAAGGCTGCGAACTCGTCTTCGGAGAAAGGTTCGCCCTCGGCCGTGCCCTGAATCTCGACGATGCCGCCCTTGCCCGTCATCACGAAATTGGCGTCGGTCTCCGCAGCCGAGTCTTCGGCATAGTCGAGATCGAGAACGGGCGTGCCGCTGTAGATGCCGCAGGAGATGGCGGCGACATGATCTTTCAAAACCTTGTCGCGGCTGACCATCTGGCGCGCTTCCATCCAGGAAAGGCAGTCCGAAAGGGCGATGAAACCACCCGTGATGGCCGCCGTGCGGGTGCCGCCGTCGGCCTGGATCACGTCGCAGTCGACGGTGATCTGCTTCTCACCAAGGGCCTGCAGGTCCACGACCGAGCGGAGCGAGCGGCCGATGAGGCGCTGGATTTCGAGCGTGCGGCCGCCCTGCTTGCCGGAAGAGGCCTCGCGGCGCATGCGGTCGCCAGTGGAGCGCGGCAGCATGCCGTATTCCGCCGTCACCCAGCCCTGGCCGGAATTGCGCAGCCATGGCGGCACACGCTCTTCAAGGCTCGCCGTGCACAGCACATGGGTGTCGCCGAAGCGCACCAGACACGACCCCTCAGCGTGCTTGGAAAAGCCGCGCTCGAAGCTGACGGCACGCATTTCATCGGGTTCGCGTTTGGAAGGGCGCATGGGCGGTTCTCTCCAGAGTTATCAAGTATTGGCGGCTTGTAACTTTACGCATTCACGAACGCAAAGGAATTCCGGAAACCGGCGGAAAACCGGCCAGATACTAACCAAGAAGACTGTTGTTTTCATACTGGCCGCGCTTATATTCAGCTGATCAGAGGTCGTGAATGACGAAACCGGTCTTGGACAGAGAATTTCAGGAACACGCACTGCAATCGCTGGATAGTCGGTCCCGCGAGATTTTTCGGGTTATCGTCGAAACCTATCTGAGAGATGGCGATCCGCTTGGCTCGCGCAATCTTTCGCGCATTCTGTCGACGCAGCTTTCCCCGGCCACGATCCGAAATGTAATGAGCGATCTCGAGCATCTGGGGCTCATCTATGCCCCGCATGTTTCCGCCGGTCGCATGCCCACGCAGCAGGGGCTGCGCTTTTTCGTCGATGCGTTCATGGAGATCGGCGATCTTTCCGATGATGAGCGCCGCATCATCGAAACGCAGGTCAAGGCATCGAGCAGCGGGCATTCGCTGGACCATATGCTGACTGAGGCAAGCCAGCTTCTCTCCGGGCTTTCACGCGGGGCGGGTGTTGTTCTTGCAACCAAGTCCGAAGCGGCGCTCAAGCACATCGAATTCGTGCAGCTGGAGCCGCGCAAGGGGCTGGCCATTCTCGTTTCGCAGAACGGGGACGTGGAGAACCGCGTGATCGACCTTCCCGAGGGCGTCACCATATCGCAACTGCACGAGGCCTCGAACTTCCTCAATGCGCATATTCGTGGCCGCACACTGGCCGAAACGCGGGCCGAGCTCTCGCGTCTGCAGGAGGAAACGCGCGCCGCACTCGACACGCTGTCGCAGGAGCTTGTGGAGCAGGGGCTTGCCGTCTGGGCGGGCGCCGAAAGCGGCCAGCCGGCGCGGCTGATTGTGCGTGGGCGGGCCAATCTGCTTGAAAACCTGACGGCCGAAGCTGATCTGGAACTCCTGCGGCGCCTGTTCGAAGATCTGGAAACCAAAGAAGGTCTGATCCAGCTTCTCGACATGGCGGAAGAGGGGTCCGGTGTGCGCATCTTTATCGGCTCGGAGAATCGTCTTTTCTCGCTCTCCGGCTCGTCACTCGTTGTGGCGCCTTATCGCGACCAGGAATCGCGTGTGATCGGTGCGCTCGGCGTTATCGGACCCACCAGACTGAATTACGCCCGCATCGTGCCGATGGTGGACTATACGGCGCAGATCGTGGGGCGTTTGCTGCGCTGATTTAGACTGGCGGGGGAGAACTCACCGGACCAAGCATCAGGCCACCCCTTGATTTTGCCGACGCGAACCTCGATATCGGGCGCAATATTCGAACAATTCTAAAACCATAGACGGACTGACATGACCAATCAGGCTAAGGACAACGAACAGGCCAGAACCGAAGCGGCAGAGGACCCGAACGTGAAGGCGTTCGAGGAGAACGCCGGCGAAGAGGCGGTTTCGGAAGAAGACGTCCTGGTAAGGCTGGCCAAGGAAAACGAGGAGCTGAAGGAACGCGCCCTTCGCCTCGCCGCCGAGATGGAAAACCTGCGCAAGCGCACCGCGCGCGATGTTACCGAAGCGCGCAGCTATTCGATCGCCGGATTTGCCCGCGACATGCTGACGGTTTCGGACAATCTGCGCCGTGCGCTCGAGGCGGTGCCGGCGGAGGCTCGCGCTACCGCTGACAGCGGCCTTTCCTCGCTGATGGAAGGCGTCGAGATGACCGAGCGCTCCATGCTCTCCACGCTGGAGCGCCATGGGGTGAAGCAGATCGACCCCAAGGGCGAGCGCTTCGATCCGCATTTTCACCAGGCGATGTTCGAAGTGCCGGATCCGGCAACCCCTGAAAACACCGTCGTTCAGGTGGTGCAGCAGGGATATGTGATCGGCGAGCGTGTTCTGCGCCCGGCCATGGTGGGTGTCGCCAAGGGCGGCCCCAAGGCGGGTGCTGTACAGAACGGCGAGAATGTTGCCGCGGAACCCGGTCCGCCCAATCCGCAGGCCGAGCGCGACGCCTGACATCAAAACCGCTGCCCCGGTTCTGAAGGCATGGCAGCGACAGTCAGGTCGCTGCTTACTTCCTATTCATCGGTCCTTCGGCTATCCAGAGTGTGGAGGGCCAGATGGATCTGATTCAGCTTCTCGATTATGCCGGCGTGGCCGTGTTCGCGGCGACAGGGGCGCTTGCCGCCTCGCGCAAGGAACTCGACCTCATCGGCTTTGTCTTTCTCGCCGGGGTGACGGGCACCGGCGGCGGCACGCTGCGTGACCTTGTGCTTGGTGTGCCGGTCTTCTGGGTCGAAAACCACATTTACATCATCGTTTGCGCCGCGGTTGCGGTGCTGGTCTTCTTCGCTGCGCCGCTGGTGGAGTATCGATACCGGCTGCTCCTGTGGCTGGATGCAGCCGGCCTCGCGGCCTACTCGGTGCTTGGTGCTGCCAAGGGACTTGAGGCTTCCGGATCGGCCATCGTTGCACTGGTCACCGGCATGCTGACGGCCACGTTCGGAGGCGTCCTGCGCGATGTTCTGGCCGGTGAACCCTCGGTGCTCCTGAGACCCGAAGTCTATGTCACGGCCGCTCTTGTCGGCGCGGGTGTGTTCACCGTCGCCGACCTTGCCGGAGTTGAGGGGGCGGTTGCAGCCCTGATCGCTGTCACAGCGGCATTTCTGGTGCGCGGCGGAGCTCTCGGATTTGGCTGGACAATCCCGCGCTACCGGTCGCGGCCCGGCCGCCCGCCCGAGGAACTAGAGTAAACCGGCCTGCTGCGCCTCGTAGCGCAGATCCTTTTGCGGGCGTGGGCCGATCTGCTGGATCACGAGACCGGCGGCGAAGGAGCCGAGACGGCCGCAGTCGCGCAGGCTGTGCCCGTTCGTGTAGCCGTAAAGGAAGCCTGCAGCGTAGAGATCGCCGGCACCGGTGGTGTCCACCAGCTCGTGAATCTGGATGGCTTCGACGGGGATCGTCTCTTCATCCGTGATGATGATCGAGCCCTTCTCGGAGCGGGTGACGACCGCCAGACGGGTGTCCCTGCGGATTGCCTCCAGAGCGCTGTCGAATGATGCGGTCTGATAAAGCGAGAGCAGTTCGTGCTCATTGGCGAAGACGATGTTGACCCGGCCCGAGCGCATCAACTCCAGGAATTCGTCACGATAGCGGTCGACACAGAATGGATCGGACAGCGACATGGCCACCTCGCGGCCCGCAGCATGGGCCGCGTCGGCGGTCATGCGGATCGCTTCCTTGGCGCGTGGCGGATCCCACAGGTAGCCCTCGAAATAAGTCACCTTCGAGCCGCTGGCCTTGTCTTCTTCGACGTCTTCGGGGCCGAGTTCCACGCAGGCACCGAGATAGGTGTTCATGGAACGCTCGCCATCAGGCGTGACAAAGATCATCGACCGCGCTGTCGGCGGGTGGCCCATGAGCGGCTTCGTATCGAACGCCACGCCCTGCGCACGGATGTCGTGCGCGTAGATTTCGCCGAGTGTGTCGTTGGAGACCTTGCCGAAGAAGGCGGATTTGCCGCCGAGGCTGGCGATGCCGGCTGCCGTGTTTCCGGCGCTGCCGCCGGAGGCCTCGATGGCCTGACCCATGCGGTCGTAAAGCAGCGTGGCGCGATCGACGTCGATCAGGTTCATCGCCCCACGGATGATGTTGTTTTCTTCCAGAAACGCTTCGTCGCAGCGGGCGATGATGTCGACAATGGCGTTGCCGATGCACAGCACGTCATATTCGCTCAAATTCAGATCTCCAGATATGCAAGGGAAGCGTTTTGGCTTGAAGCTCCGGGCGGTTTAGCGGTTTGAGCGCGATTTGCAAGTCATTGGTGCGGGCCATGCGCCTTGCGTCGACCCGAAAGGGTTCCTATCTCGAAACCGCAGACAAACCTGAAAGGGCCTCAAAGCGCATGATCTTCGACGCGGCGCGCGCCGCCATAAGTCGCCTCTTTTCCAGCGAATTCCGTGGCGTGTTTTTCAAGACGCTGGGTCTGACGCTGTTGGTGCTTCTCGGCGTGTGGTTCGGCGCAAAAGAGCTGTTCGAATATTTCGCACTGCCCTGGTTCGACGCGTTGTTTCCCGATCTGCCGTCATGGCTTGGCTGGCTGAGTTTCGTTGCGGCGATTGCCGCAGGGCTTGGGCTCGCTGCCGGCCTTGCGCTTCTCATCGCGCCGGTAACGGCCGTGATCGCCGGTCTGTTTCTCGACGATGTGGCCGAAGTCGTCGAGAAGGAAGATTATCCGCAGGACCCGCCCGGAAAGGCGCTGCCGCTGGGCGCTGCGATCGCCACGTCGATCAAGTTTTTCGGTGTCGTCATTCTGGGCAACATCGTCGCGCTATTCCTGCTTCTTGTACCCGGCATCAACATTCTCGCCTTCTTTCTGGTGAACGGCTATCTGCTTGGGCGTGAGTTCTTCGAGTTTGCCGCCATGCGGTTTCGCAGCGAGGTTGAAGCCAAGGCGCTGCGCCGCCGCCATGCGGGCACGATCTTTCTGGCCGGTCTCGTTATCGCGGGATTCCTCGCCGTGCCGATCCTCAACCTTCTGACACCGCTTTTCGCCGCCGCCATGATGGTTCATCTGCACAAGATGATCTCGCAGGAAGATGCAGCCCGCGCTGGGCAAAGTGCAGAGCTGCGCGGGTAGTCGAAGCGGGCGATCAGGCCTGCGGCGCCAGCTTCATCAGCGGAGCGGGAATTTCGCTTGTCTTTTCTGCCGATTTACAGATGTCAGCGATGACGCAGGCTGGGCAATCGGGTTTACGCGCTTTGCAGACATAGCGCCCGTGCAGGATCAGCCAGTGATGGGCGTGGCGCATGAATTCGGCCGGGATAATCTTCACCAGCGTATATTCCACCTGTTCCGGTGTCTTGCCGGGAGCAAGCCCGATGCGATTGCCGATGCGCAGAATATGCGTGTCGACAGCCATGGTCGGTTGGCCGAACGACATGTTAAGCACCACATTGGCCGTCTTGCGACCGACGCCGGGCAGGGTGACGAGGGCCTCGCGGCTGTCGGGCACCTGCGATCCGTGATCGCGGATCAGCGCCTCGCTGAGCGCGATGACGTTCTTCGCCTTGTTGCGCCAGAGCCCGATGGTGCGAATGTATTCGCCGACCTTCTGCTCGCCGAGTGCCAGCATCTTCTCCGGCGTATCGGCAACCTTGAAAAGATCGCGCGTCGCCTTGTTCACGCCCGCATCTGTCGCCTGCGCCGATAGCACCACTGCAACAAGAAGCGTGAAGGCATTCACATGCTCAAGCTCGCCTTTCGGCTCTGGCCGCTGAACCGAGAAGCGACGGAAAATCTCGTGGATCTCCTCGGGCGAATAGACGGTTTTGCGTTTGCGGGAGCGGGCGGGTTTGCGGGGCGCGGCAATTTTCTTCTTGGGCTTTTCCATGGGCCTTCTATAATCGGGATCATGGCCGAAAAAAACAGTGCAGACGCTCCCGTCTTTCAGGCGTTGCTGACGCCGTACCGCTCGCTGAGCATGCGCGGCTTCACGATTCTCATGGCGGTTCTGCTGCTCGTCTGGCTGACCATCGGTGCGGTGTTCCTGAAGCTCGGCGCCTGGCCGGTGTTCGGTTTCTTCGGGCTCGACATTCTGGCGATCTACGTGGCCTTCCGGCTGAACTATCGCGCCGCCCGCGTGCGCGAGGAAGTGCGGCTGTCGCGCACCAGTCTCGACATTCGCAAGGTGCCGCCCTCGGGCAGGGCAGAGGAGCACCATTTCAACCCGTTCTGGACGCGGTTTCGCATCGACCGGCACGATGAGATCGGCATCACCGGCATGGCCGTGGAGATGCGCGGCAAACGTGTGGCCCTCGGCAGTTTCCTGAACCCAGACGACCGGGAGAGTTTCGCCGCCGCTTTCGGAGAGGCGCTAGCCACCGCCAGAGGCCGGTGAACTTGGCAGGAAACGGGTGGTTGACTGGCCCGAAACGCGGCATGGTCATACTCAGGAAAGATGTCATGTGGCACCAGCGCAAAGGCGGGTGCCGGGAGTTTAGACCATGAACGTGCAGACAGCCCTGTTGCAACGCGATGTGACGCCGGAAGGCAGCGACTACGAAGTCGTGCGCCGGGTGATCGAGAAAATCAGCCTCGACTATCGGGACCAGCCCTCGCTGGAGGAAATCGCCGGTGAAGTGGGCGATACGCCGACCGGCCTGCAAAAGCTGTTCACGCGCTGGGCGGGGCTTTCGCCCAAGGCGTTTTTGCAGGCGGTGACACTCGACCACGCCCGCAGACTGCTCGATTCGGGCATGCCGCTGCTCGACGCGGCACTGGAGCTCGGCATGTCCGGGCCGGGGCGCCTGCACGACCTGTTCGTGACGCATGAGGCGATCTCGCCCGGTGAATACAAGGCACGGGGCGCAGGCCTCACCATGCGCTACGGTTTTCATCTCTCGCCCTTCGGTCAGGCGCTTGTCATGGTGACGGAGCGCGGTCTGGCGGGACTTGCTTTCTGCGATCCGGGCGATGAGCGCGCGGCATTCGAGGATATGGCGTCGCGCTGGCCGAACGCCGATTACGAGGAAGACATGGCGGCCACCGCGCCCTATGCGGCGCGGGTGTTCGATCCGTCGCGCTGGCGCGCGGAAGAGCCGCTGCGTGTGGTGCTGATCGGGACAGACTTCCAGGTGCGGGTGTGGGATGCGCTTTTGAAGATCCCGATGGGCCGGGCCTGCGCCTATTCCGACATCGCCGAGCGGATCGGCAAACCCACGGCGTCGCGCGCCGTTGGCGCGGCGGTGGGAGCGAACCCGGTTTCCTTCGTGGTGCCGTGCCATCGCGCGGTCGGCAAATCCGGTGCCCTGACGGGCTATCACTGGGGTTTGACGCGCAAACGCGCGATCCTTGGCTGGGAAGCAGGGCAACTCTCTCAGGCGGATTGATGCGGCTGTTCCTGTTGGAATACCGGTGGATTCCACCGTGCTGCAAAATGGTCTAGGTTCCCCGCAAATCTGCGTGGGAGTGTGCCTTGATCGTCATCATCGGTTCCATCAATCTCGATCTGATCGCTACCGTTCACCGTCTGCCCAAGCCGGGCGAGACGGTACCGGGCGAGACGTTCGTCACCGCCCCGGGCGGCAAGGGGGCAAACCAGGCGCTGGCCGCCAGACGTGCCGGCGCGCATACCCGCATTGTCGGCGCCGTGGGCAACGATCCGTTTGCCGGCGAGGCGCTGGAGCTTCTGAAAGCGGCGGGCGTCGATCTCTCTGCCGTACATCAGGCCGAAAGCGCCACGGGAACGGCCCACATCCTCGTTGATCGGGAAGGTGAAAACACCATTGCCGTGGTGCCGGGCGCCAATGCCGACGTTCTGCCGGGGCATGTGGCGCAGGCAGCGCTCGCGGCCGGAAACCACGTGCTCCTGCAACTCGAAATTCCCATCGAAACGGTGGCCGCCGCGATAGAGGCTGCGCGTAAGGCCGAAGCGATTTCCATTCTCAACACGGCGCCCTATCGGCCAGAGGCGAGGGACCTCCTCGCAGGGGCCGATTATGTTGTCGCCAACGAGACCGAGTTCGATCTTTATGCCGATGCGCTCGGACTTGACGGCAAAGATCGCCGTGCGCGCATGAAGGCGTTTGCCGCGAAAACAGGCCGCACCGTCATTGTGACGCTGGGCGGTGAAGGCGCGTGGGCTGCGACGCCTGACGATTTCGTCACCTGCCCTTCGATGAAGATAACCCCCGTCGATACTGTCGGCGCGGGAGACACTTTCTGCGGCTACCTGGCTGCTGGACTGTCCGAGGGACTCGACCTCGAATCGGCACTGCGGCAGGCAACGGTGGCCGGAGCGCTGGCCTGCCTGAAGCCGGGCGCGCAGCCGGCCATCCCGCTTCGCAGGGATGTCGACGCGGCGCGCGCGTGAGTGCGCCCTTCATAGGCGGCGCGGCTTACAACCGCGCGAGCCGTTTTGTCAGAAGCTTGAAGAAGCCGTCAGCGTCGATGTCGCGCATTACGAGGGCGTTCTTCGGCCGTTCAGTCACCTGCCACCAGTCGATCACCGTCATGCCCATGGTGAGCTCGGAGCCTGTCTCCACCGCCACATTGCATCTGCGGCCCCCGAAGAGCTCGGGCTGGAGCAGATAGGCGATCACGCAGGGATCGTGCAGCGGGCCACCGTCGGTGCCGTATTTTTCCTCGTCGAAACGCTCGAAAAATTCCAGCAGCTCGGCACAGGCGTCCCCGACCTTCGTTCCCAGATCGCGAATGGCTGCAATGCGGCTGCGGGTGGTGAGCGCCTTGTGCGTGACATCGAGCGGCATCATGACCACGGGAGCGCCGGAGCGCAGCACCACATCGGCAGCATGCGGATCGACATAGATGTTGAATTCGGCAGCGGGCGTGACGTTGCCGCCCTCGAAGAAACCGCCCCCCATCAGCACGATTTCGCGGATGCGGGAGGCGATGCGCGGCTCTCGGTTGAGCGCGAGTGCGATGTTGGTGAGCGGGCCGAGGGGGCACAGGGTGATTTCGCCCTCTTCATGCGCCATCAGGGTCTCAATGATGAAATCGACCGCATGCTGTTCCTGCAGGGGCATTTCAGGTTCGGGCAGGTCCGGGCCATCGAGCCCGCTGCGACCGTGAACATGTTCAGCGGTGACCAGATCGCGGACCAGCGGGCGGATTGCGCCCGCGAAGACCTTCGTTTCGGGTTTGCCGGCCAGTTCGCAGATTTTGCGTGCATTCTTCTCGGTCAAGGCCAGCGGAACGTTGCCGGCGACGGCGGTGATGCCAAGCACATCCAGCTCCGGACTGCCCAGCGCCAGTAATATGGCCAGCGCATCGTCCTGGCCGGGATCCGTGTCGATAATAATCTTGCGCGCTGCCGCCATGCAGTTGCTCCAGAATGCTTGAAACGCGGGTTTTGAGCGACCATATCAGTTGAGAAGAGAAAAATGCCAACCGGGTTTTTCTCTATCCACGTCGCTCTTTGAGGACTGTTTAAATGACGCGTATGACTCCTTTTTCGAATCCGCTTCTACTTGGGTTCGACAGTATGGAAAAAACGCTCGAGCGCATTGCGAAATCGGGCGATGGCTACCCGCCTTACAATATCGAGCGCATCCGCGCGGAGAACGAACAGGGCGTGACGCTGCGCATAACGCTGGCCGTGGCAGGTTTCAGCGCTGATGATCTGGATGTCACGACGGAAGAGAACCAGCTCATTATTCGTGGCCGGCAGGCGGATGAAGGCGAGCGTGAGTATCTGCACCGCGGCATCGCCGCGCGCCAGTTCCAGCGCATGTTCGTGCTGGCGGAAGGGATGCGGGTTCTGAATGCCGAACTGAAAAACGGCCTTCTTTCCATCGATCTCGACCGCCCCGAACCGGAACGGCTGGTACAAAAAATAAACATTTCCGTGAAAGACTGACATACTGGTCTTATTCGGGAGGAAACCGGACGGGCTGACCCGTTTCGGAACCTTGGGCTCTTCAGCGGGTTGGTTTCATAGGGAAACGCCTGCGCTAAGGAGGCTTGCATGACCGAACATGAGCACAAATTCGCGATTACCCAGCAGCAGCTTGCCCATATCGGCGAAGGCGCAGTGGCTTACATGCGCGAAATGGACGCCGAGGATCTGCAGGGCAAGTTCCCCGGCATGCCGGACCTGAAGCCAGGCACACGGTTATGGGCGCTTTTCGGGGCCGATGGACAGCCGATCCTGCTGGCCGATGCGCGCGACGCAGCGCTCGCAGGCGCGATGCAGAACGATCTGGAAACTGTCAGCCTCCACTGAGGCAGGGGCATTGAACAAGAGTGTCAGGGTGTGCGGGTGACTGCGCGCCCTGATGCATATCTGGCTCCGGAACGCTTCCGGGTCTTGACAGAAGAGCCGATCTTCCAGGCAATGGCAGCCGCGCCTTTCGCGCACCAGGATTGGAGGGGAGGCCATGCCGGCCAGCAAAACCAGATTTCCACTGATCGACGTTTGGGGCAGACCGGAGGAACGGGGCCGGCAGATAGGCGCTGCCTTTGGCGAGCGGATTGACCGTACGCTTTCCCTTTACAGGGCGTATTTCGCGCGGCCCGACGAAGAACTGCTTCCGGTGGCTGCTCATTTTCGCGGCGTTATCGGCGCGTTCGATCCCCACTACGCGGCTGAAATCGAAGGGATCGCCGAGGGCGCCGAGGTCGATCCGTTATGGGTCTACGCGCTCAATGCTCGCAGCGAGCTGCTTGCGGCCCTTTCGGCCTCTGAATGCACTGTGGTGCAATACACCGGAACGCCTTTTGCGGGTCAAAACTGGGACTGGTCCGAAAAGCTCGAGGATCTGGTCGTTCTGATCCGTTCCGAGGATGAGCGGGGCAGGCGTTTCCTGACCATGACAGAGCCCGGCATTCTGGCAAAGGTCGGGCTCAACGATGCGGGTTTCTGCGTGTGTCTCAATTTTCTGCCCACGCCGAAACCGACAAATGGCCTGCCCTCGCATGTGCTCCTGCGCGCCCTTCTGGACGCGGGATCCTGGGCAGAGGTGGAAGAAACGCTTGAGCGTGCCGGCACCGGCCGGTCGCTGAACCTGCTGGTCGCAGGTGCGGACGGGCGCGGTATCAACATCGAATATGAGGGTGATGCCGCGCGGCGCATGGAGGCAGGGGGCACTGCCACGACCCACACCAACCACTACCTGACCTGCGATGCGCCTGTGGATGCCGAATTGCTGGAAAATTCGACAGCACGGCTCGACCGCATCCGCGCCCTGACGGCTCCCGGCTCGCCGGCGGGCCTTGCACGGCTCAAATCGGTCCTTTCCGATCAGGAGCACTCCGAGCACGCGATCCTGGCACCCTACAGGGACAGCGAAGGGTTCCTTGGCCGCAAGGGCACGGTCTGCACGATCGCGATGGACCTGGCCGAACGGCGCATGCACATTCGCCGCGGCAACGATCCGGCCAATCCGTTTCACCAGATACCGGTCGTCGAAAAGGAAACGGCCCTCTCCATGTGAGAAGGCCGTCTACAAAGAGGACCGGTGGTCCTGCCGCCGAAAGAGCTGAACGTTCAGGCGGCGTTGGAAGCCGGTGTCTGCGACAGGAAGCTGTGAATGGCGGCCGCGTCCTTGGTGCCGCGAATCTTGGCCGTGTTGTCGGCATCGCGCAAAACGCGTGCGATGCGCGACAGCGCCTTGAGGTGATCAGCACCGGCCCCTTCGGGCGCAAGAAGCAGGAAAACGAGATCGACGGGCTGGTCGTCGATGGCCTCGAAATCGACCGGGGTCTCCAGGCGTGCGAACACGCCGGTGATACGGTCGATACCGGGCAGTTTGCCGTGCGGAATGGCGACACCATTGCCGACGCCGGTGGAACCCAGGCGTTCTCTCTGCAGAATGGTATCGAAGACTTCGCGTTCCGGCAGGCCGGTCACTGCGGCGGCCTTTTCGGCCAGAAGCTGCAGGAGCTGCTTCTTCGAATTGGCCTTCAGGGCGGGGATCACGGCCTTCTGGTCGATCAGATCGCTCAGATCCATGTCTATGCATCCTCTGCTTTGTCTGTTCGCCGGTCATGCTGCATGACCGGCGCTGAGGCTGGCACGGAACCTATGCGCTTGCCACTGCCGACGGATCGATCCAGCCGATGTTTCCATCGGCGCGGCGGTAGACAATGTTCACTTCGTTGTTTCCGGCATTGCGGAACACGAAGACGGGATTGTCCTTGGTGTCGAGCTCGATGACGGCGGAGGCGACAGACATGGTCTGCAGAGCCATCTTCGATTCGGCGACCACGGTGGGCGCGTAATCTTCCGGGACCTCTTCTTCATCTTCGGCCACCGGCGCCATGACGCGATACGCAATGTCCATCGGATCGACATTCTGGCCGTTGTTGTGGGATTTCAGCCGGCGCTTGTAGCGGCGCAAACGCTTTTCGATGCGCTCGGCGGCAGCATCGAAAGC
The DNA here is from genome assembly GCF_019891355.1 of Nitratireductor rhodophyticola. Lineage (NCBI taxonomy): Bacteria > Pseudomonadati > Pseudomonadota > Alphaproteobacteria > Hyphomicrobiales > Phyllobacteriaceae > Nitratireductor > Nitratireductor rhodophyticola. The sequence continues at coordinate 207,853 of NZ_JAHSSF010000002.1, forward strand.
GGATTGCGGCTCCTGCGCCTGGCCAGTGCCCTGCAACACCATGCCCGTGTCGAGATGGATCATACAATCGGCGGCAAAACGAGAACCCGACTTTTCAACCGTCACGCGACCGGCAAACCCACCATCGAAATACTTGTCGACGGCTTCGCCGATCCGCTCCTCAATACGCGAGCGAAACGCTTCGCCGATGTCCATATGCTTTCCGGAAATACGTAAGCTCATCTGAAAACAGACCTTTCCTGATCAGACACCGAACGAATCGAGTTTATACGTGTGGCTTGCATGTACAAGGTGCCGCGGCGGATTGTGATGTAAGTCGGCCGCGTATCCCTTCTTCGGTTGCTGGCACTGCGGACAAAAAGTCGAAGGCTCTCAAGGCCTGGTAGTCCATGCGGGCGGGCTTCTAGTGGCTTCCGCCGCCCTTGTCAATTCAACCCCGCGCGCAATCAGGCGCGCGTGCCTGCCGCCGCGAGCATCTTCTTCTCGCGGCGGCGCTGCACCGAAGAGGGAATATTGAGCGCTTCCCGGTACTTGGCCACGGTGCGGCGGGCGATGTCGATGCCCTCTTCGCGCAGCATATCCACAAGGGTGTCGTCGGAAAGCACGGCCGATGGTTTCTCGGCATCGATGAGGGCGCGAATGCGATCGCGCACGGATTCCGAGGAATGCGCGTCGCCGCCGGACGCGGAGCCAAGCGCCGATGTGAAGAAATACCGCAGCTCGAAGGTTCCGCGCGGTGTCATCATGTATTTGTTGACGGTTACGCGACTGACGGTCGATTCATGCATCCCGATGGCTTCTGCCACGGTGCGCAGATTGAGCGGCCGCAGATGGCTGACGCCATGAACCAGAAATGCGTCCTGCTGGCGCACGATCTCGGATGCAACCTTGAGGATGGTCTTTGCCCGCTGGTCGAGGCTGCGGGCGAGCCAGTTGGCGCTTTGCAGGCATTCGCTCAGGAACTGGCGCTCCCCTTCGCGGGCCTGGCTGGAGACCTGCGCGTAGTATGGCTCGTTGACGAGAACGCGTGGCAGGGTCTCGGGATTGAGTTCCACCGCCCAGCTCCCGTCGCTTGCCGCCCTGACGACGATGTCGGGCACGACCGGGTCTGCGGTGCCGCCCGAGAATGCCATGCCGGGCTTGGGATCGAGCGCGCGAATTTCCGACAGCATGTCTGCGAGGTCTTCCGCATCGACGCCGCACAGGCGGCCAAGGGTACGGAAGTCGCGTTTGGCCAGAAGTTCCAGGTTCTCCACCATCGCCTTCATCGCCGGATCGTAGCGATCCTGTGCGATCAGCTGCAGGGCGAGGCACTCGGCCAGATCGCGCGCAAAGATGCCGGGCGGATCGAAGGTCTGGCAGGAGGAGAGGACGGTATTGATGGCTTCGCGGGCCGCGCCGACGCGTTGCGCAAGTTCTCCGGTGTCAAGGCTGAGATAGCCCGCCTCGTCCAGACCATCGGCGAGTTCATGGGCGATGAGCAACTGCGCCGGATCGGTGAAGGCCAGGGCTATCTGGCCGTTGACGTGGTCGCGCAGGGTTGGGATGGCGGCCGTTGTGCTTTCCAGGTCGAAGGCCGTCCCGCTGCCGCCCTGAAGCCCATTGCCGCCGGCCGATTTCCACTGTGCCGAAAGATCGGAACTGATGCGCTCCTGCGTGCCCGGATCGTCGGGAAACAGGTTTTCCAGCGAGGAATCGAGCCTGTCCGATATGGATTCTGCGGTGTTCTCGCGTGGTTCTGGGTCGTTTTGCCAGGTTTCGGCGCGTTCCTCGGCATTGTCTTCGCCGCGTTCCAGCAACGGATTGCGCTCGATCTCGGCGTCGAGGAAGTGCTCAAGCTCCAGATGCGTCATCTGCAGCAGCTTGATCGACTGCAGCAGCTGCGGCGTCATGACGAGCGATTGCGTCTGACGCAGATGGAGTTTTGGCGCAAGCACCATCACATGAGCCCCGATTGCGCCCGGCAGGGGTGCCGGGAGAAAACCGGATTCAATTGGCCCGACTTTTGCTTGTCAAGCTGAAAGAGGCAGATGGCTAAAGGGTGAAACCTTCGCCGAGATAAAGACGGCGCACATCGGCATTGCCGACAATGTCGTTGGGACGTCCGTGCGTGAGCACCTGGCCGGCATGAATGATATAGGCCCGGTCGATCAATCCCAGCGTCTCGCGCACATTGTGATCGGTGATCAGAACGCCGATGCCGCGCGCGGTGAGATGGCGCACGAGCTGCTGAATATCGGTCACGGCGATGGGGTCGATGCCGGCGAACGGCTCGTCGAGCAGCATGAAGTTGGGTCGGCTGGCGAGCGCGCGGGCGATTTCCAGCCGTCGCCGTTCACCACCCGAAAGCGCAACCGAGGGCGATTTGCGCAGATGGCCGATGTTGAATTCCTCAAGCAGCGCATCGAGGTTTTTGTCGCGTTCCTTGCGGCTTGGCTCGACCACTTCGAGGATGGCGCGGATGTTCTGCTCGACGGTCAGGCCGCGGAAGATGGAGGCCTCCTGCGGCAGGTAGCCGATGCCGAGCCGCGCGCGGCGATACATGGGCATTCCGGTCACGTCGTGCCCGTCGATATGGATCGTGCCCTGATCCACGGGAACGAGACCCGTGACCATGTAGAAGCAGGTGGTCTTGCCGGCGCCGTTGGGGCCGAGCAGACCCACGGCCTCGCCCGCGCGCACACCGATGGAAACCCCGCTGACGACCTGGCGGCCCTTGTAAGCCTTGGTCAGGCCGCGCGCGATAAGCGTGCCCTTGTAATTGGGCAGCTTGCCGCTCGCCGGATTCTCTGCGGCGGGCTCTTTCGCCGCCCGCTTCTTACGCAACTTGGAAATCAACGCGGATTACTGCCTGTTCTGGGAGCCGGGGGTGAGGAGCATCTTCACGCGGCCGCCCGAACTGCCGCCCTTGCAGCCATCGAGCTTTGCCTGACCATTCTTCATCTGCACGGTGAGACGGCAGCCGACGATGACGTTCTCGCCCTCCGACAGGACAACCTCCTTGCCGGACAGGACGAGCACCTCGGTCGCCATGTCGAACGTGGCGCTGTCGCCGGTGGCGACCTGGTTCTCAGATTTCACGTAGACATTGCCGTCCACTTCGAGCCGGTCGATATTCGCGCTTCCGGTGGCGGCCGAACCGCCATCCTTCAGATAGTAGACCTTCATGCGCCCGGCCTTGAGCAGGGTTGGCCCCTGCACGACGGAAACATTGCCGGAGAAGACCGCGACGTTCTCGCTCTCGCGCACCTCGAGGCGTTCACTCTCGATCTGGATGGGCTTGTCGCCGGAAAGCTGGAGGCCCGTCAGGCGGCTCTGGGAATCCTGCGCAAAAGCGGCAGAAGACAATCCCGCCAGAAGGAGCACGCCAGAGGCGAGCCTTGAAAAGCTTCCGATGCGCATTGTGTTCCTCTCCATTGCCTGGCCATCGCGCCGGTGACCGTGGTTCAGTTTCCCGTTGCCGACGCTGTGTCGCGAAGCCGCGACGGGTCGATTGTAACGCGAACGCGTTTATCGAATACAAACACTTTGCCGCCGTCTTCCGCCGCGAAGGAATCGGCTGCAATCTTCGTTCCGTCAAGCTCGATTTCCACGGGCTTCGAGGAGGCGAGGCTGCTCTTTTCGATGTCGATTTCGGCGGAATCGAGGGTCGCAACAATGCCGGAAGTGGTGCGTAGCGAAATCTTGCTGGTGATGTCCAGACGGTTGTTGCCGCGATCGTAGATGCCGTCGCTTGCCTGGATCGTGGCGAAATTGTCGGCGTCGACCGGCACATGGGCGCGAATGCCCTCAAGCTCGATGACATCCTCGCCGCCCAGCTTCTGACGCGCGCGCTCGGCGGTCATCTTGTAAGGGCGATCGTCATTGGTGAAACCGTTCAGCTCCGGGCTGGACATGACCAGCGAACCGCCCTCGATCGACGCGCTCGCCAGATCTATGGCGCCGTGCGTGCCCGAGAAGATGTAGGAATATCCGGCAAACACGACGGTGATGACAAGCGCCGCCGCGGGGAGAACGCGTTTGAGAAGTCGCACGCGCTGCGAATGGCGTGATGCCTGCTCAAAGGCTTCCACACCGCGTTCGCTGCTGCGGATTGCCTCGCCGCGCCCGCTCTTCGCCGTACCGGCGCCGCTGTTGACAGGATTGCTCATCATATTTTTCCGCGTGTTCCGCAGCCGGTTACTCAAGTCGGTCACTCGGCCGCCTGGGCGTGGCCCTTCCCGGATACAGCCAGCATCGTTCCGATTGGGAACGTACCATCCGTATGTCGGCGGAACACCGTCGCCGACCCCTCTCTAGATCTCCGTGCGTCCATCCAGACGCGCAAAGGACGATCTAAACAATTGATGGAGCATCGGAATAATCCAAAAACCGGATTCCACTTTTCGGTCCGATGCTCTAGCCAATACTGCGTGGCCGGAAAACTCCAAGTCCTAAACTTGCCCCTCGCTTCTCACTTTCACCCCAATATGGCTATTTTTGGATTAACGACAATGATTTAAGCGCAATTTTTCCAGCTTTTGTGTCCATGATGCGCGCTTGTTGCAGAATCTTGCACAAAGGCGGTGGCTCCGAACTGGCCTTTGCACTAAAAGGCGCTTGGTTTGGACCGAATTTTCCGGTGAAAGCGAGGCTGTCATGTCCATTCGAGCGGATGAACTCATCGACCGTCGGCGATTGCGGCGCAAGCTGACATTCTGGCGGATCGTGGCCTTTGCCGTCATCGTGCTGGCGATTGCGTTCGCGACACGGCAGATCATGGGAAGCGCGGTGGACGTTTCCGCGAACCATATCGCGCAGGTCAAGATTTCCGGCACGATCTTCGAAGATGACGAACTGCTCGAGCGGCTTGAGCGTATTCGTGAAGCCCCATCGGTGAAAGGCGTGATCCTGACGATCGACTCGCCCGGCGGCACCACAGCCGGGGGCGAGGCGATCTACGAAGAGGTGCGTCGCCTGGCCAGCGAGAAGCCGGTGACGGCTCAGGTGGGCACGCTTGCAGCCTCGGCCGGTTACATGATCGCCAGCGCCACCGATCACATCGTCGCGCGGCAATCCTCTATCGTTGGCTCCATCGGCGTCCTGTTCCAGTATCCCGACGTCAGCGGGCTGATGGACAAGCTTGGCGTGAAGCTGGAAGAGATCAAATCCTCGCCGCTCAAGGCAGAGCCTTCGCCGTTCAAGCCGACCAGCGACGAGGCGCGTGCCATGATCCGCGCCATGATCCTCGACAGCTATGACTGGTTCGTCGACCTCGTGACTGAACGCCGTCCGCTTTCGCGCGACCAGGTCCTGAAGCTCGCCGACGGTTCGGTTTTCACCGGTCGTCAGGCGCTTGAGAACAAGCTGGTGGACGGGCTCGGCGGGGAGCGTGAAGCAAAGGAATGGCTGGTCTCTAAAGGGCTCAGCGACGATCTCGACGTGGTCGAATGGAAGAAGCGCGAAACGGCGAGCAGCCTTTTCCTGCCCGAGATCGCCTCGCGGTTTCTGGGCGTGCCGCAAGGCGGTGCCGACATCCTGCGTGAGCTTGGCGCCGACCGCATCTTCCTTGACGGTCTGCTATCGGTCTGGCAACCTGAAATGAGAAGGTTGACTGACTAAAAAAGCAAACAAAATCATCTTTGTGTCAGAGACAACCGGCGACAAACAGGGCAACTCAGCGGCGGAAAAGAACCCATGATCAAATCAGAGCTCGTGCAGACGATTGCCAATCGCAATCCGCATCTCTATCTCCGTGACGTGGAAAACATCGTCAACGCGATCTTCGAGGAAATTTCCGACGCGCTCGCGGAAGGAAACCGCGTGGAATTAAGAGGTTTCGGAGCGTTTTCGGTGAAAAACCGCCCGGCGCGCACGGGGCGCAACCCGCGCACCGGCGAGTCTGTTGAGGTCGAGGAAAAGTGGGTTCCCTTCTTCAAGACCGGCAAGGAACTGCGCGAACGCCTGAACGCGGAGAAGGACCGGTAAGTCTTCCCTGAAGCGTCTTCCAGATTAACAGTGGGTTGAAATGGCCAACCGCATCATTCTCGTACTTGTTCTCGTGCCGTTGGCAGTGATCATCATTGCGCTGGCCGTAGCCAACCGCGCTCTGGTGCCTTTCACCATCGACCCGTTCAATCCCGGCAATCCCGCCCTGACCGTCCATTGGCCGCTGTTCGCCTATCTTTTTGCCTCCGTGGCACTTGGAATGGTGGTGGGCAGCCTCGCCACCTGGTTCCGCCAGGGGCGCTACCGCCGCGACGCGCGGGAACGCAGGAAAGAGGTCGACAAGCTGCGTCAGGCCCCGGCGGCTGCCGCCAGCAATGCGCCGCAGATCAAACATTCCCCTTCCTGAAACCTGCCGGGCAGGCGCGAGCTTCGCTGACGCTTTGTTGCCTGCGGGGCGCGGCTGTGGCAGAAGCGCGGGCATAGTTGCCCAGTGTCGGAGACCCGATTGAAGCCTGCGCGCGCCAAACGCCGGAACGATGACCGGCGCAGCCTGAAGAAACAGACAGCTCCGCGTGAAAAGCCGCAGCGCCAGCCCGAGCCGAGCGCGCGCCCCGCGCCGCCGCGGCGCAGCGGTGCCCTGCCGGATGAGCGCCTGCCCGTCATTCTCGAAGTGCTGCCGAATGAAGACTATGCCCTGCTCGATTCCGGCGGAGGGCAGAAGCTCGAACAGTACGGCCCCTACCGCATCGTGCGGCCTGAGGGGCAGGCGATCTGGCAACCTGCGCTTGGCCCGGCGGAATGGAACAGGGCGGATGCCATCTTTACCGGCGATACGGACGAAGAAGGTATGGGCCGCTGGCGCTTCCCCAGGGAGCCGCTCGGCGAGACATGGCCAATGCGCCATGACGGGATCGACTATCTTGGACGGTTCACCTCGTTTCGCCATGTTGGCGTGTTTCCCGAGCAGGCGACCCACTGGTCGCACATGGAAACACTGGTGCGCGAGGCGCGCCGCCCGGTGAAAGTGCTGAACCTGTTCGGCTATACGGGGCTTGCCTCGCTGGTTGCGGCCCGTGCCGGCGCGGAAGTGACCCATGTGGACGCTTCCAAGAAGGCGATCGGCTGGGCGCGCGAGAACCAGGAAATGGCCGGCCTTGGCAACAAGCCGATCCGCTGGATCTGTGAGGACGCCGTCAAATTTGCCGAGCGCGAGGCGCGGCGCGGCAATGCTTATGACATCGTTCTGTTCGACCCGCCGGCCTATGGGCGCGGGCCCAAGGGCGAGGTGTGGCAGCTGTTCGAGGATCTGCCCTATCTGGCCGATCTCTGCCGCTCGATCCTGACACCCAAGCCGCTGGCAGTGGTGCTGACGGCCTATTCCATCCGCGCGTCCTTCTTCGCCATCCACGCCCTGATGCGCGACACATTTGCCGGCGATGGTGGCCGGGTGGAATCGGGTGAACTGATCATTCGCGAGAAGTCGGCAGGCCGCGCCCTGTCCACCTCGCTGTTTTCGCGCTGGGTGGCATCATGAGCGGACATGACAACGAGCGGCGCAGGCCGGGTCAGGTGAAGGAAGTCACCAGCCTCACCAATCCGATCATCAAGGACATTCGCGCGCTGGCGCAGAAGAAGTATCGCGACCGCGAACACGCCTTCATCGCCGAGGGACAGAAGCTGGTGATCGACGCTTTCGATGCCGGCTGGACGATCCGCACGCTGCTCTATGCCAAGGCGGGGCGCGGCAATGAGGCGGTGGAGCGGCTGGCCGCGCGCACCGTGGCATCCGGCGGTCTTGTTCTTATCGTCAGCGAAAAGGTGCTCTCGACCATCACCAAGCGTGACAATCCGCAGATGGTTGTCGGCGTCTTCGAGCAGAAGACGGCCAAGCTTGAAACCGTAAAGCCCGCCGATGGCGACGTCTGGGTGGCGCTCGACCGGGTCCGCGATCCCGGCAATCTGGGCACCGTTCTGCGCACCGTGGACGCGGTGGGGGCAAAGGGCGTCATCCTCGTGGGCGACTGCACCGACCCGTTCTCCTTCGAGACGGTCCGGGCCACGATGGGCTCCATATTCGCCGTGCCCATCGTGCGCACGGGCGAAGAGGCGTTTCTCGCCTGGCGGAAAGGTTTTGCCGGCCGGGTTGTGGGCACGCATCTGAAGGGCTCGGTCGATTATCGCGCCGTCGATTACAAGAAGGGGCCGGTCCTGCTCCTGATGGGCAATGAGCAGCAGGGCCTGCCGGACCGGCTTGCCGAAAGCTGCGACACGCTCGTGCGCATCCCGCAGGCAGGGCGGGCGGATTCGCTCAATCTCGCCGTGGCAACGGGGGTGATGCTTTATGAAATCCGGCGCGAGGCGCTGCCGCTTGAAGAAAGGGCCGACGCATGAGCGCGCGCGCCATCGGGTTCTACGCGCTGCTGATCGTGCTCTTCACGGTCGCAGACCAGGTGGTGAAGGAACTGGTCGAGACGATGATGCCACTGCATGAGCGGATCGAGCTTCTGCCGTTCCTCTCGCTTCTGCATTCACGCAACACCGGCATTGCCTTCTCCATGTTTTCCGGCATGAGCGACACGGCACTCAGCCTCGTGATGGCAGGCGTGATCCTGTTCATCGGGTATCTCGCACTGCGCACGGGGGCCGCGCAAACATGGGCACGGCTCGGCTTCGCGCTCATTCTGGGCGGGGCGTTCGGCAATCTCATCGACCGGCTCACCAACGGTTTCGTCACCGACTACATCTATTTCCACACGCCGGTCTGGTCGTTTGCGATCTTCAATCTGGCCGATGTGTTCATCACCGTCGGCGCGGGGCTTGTCATCCTCGACGAGTTTCTCGACTGGCGGCGCGGCCGCACGGGCGGCCAGACGCACGCGGATTGACCTCGCGCCCGCTGCGCCGCAAAGTCTGCCATCATCGATGACCGTAACCAGCCGGAGTGAGTGATGGCGGACACGTTTCAAGCGGTTCTGATTTCGCGCGACGAGGACAAGAAGCAATCGGTCGAATGGACGGAGCTTTCCGAAGACGATCTGATGGAGGGCGACGTTACCGTTGCCGTGGAGGCGACCACCGTCAACTACAAGGACGGGCTCGCCATCACCGGCAAGGCCCCTGTGGTGCGGCGCTTTCCGCTCGTACCGGGCATCGATTTCGCCGGCACGGTGACGAAATCTTCCCATACCGGCTGGAAAGAGGGCGATAAGGTTATTCTCAATGGCTGGGGCGTGGGCGAGACGCATTATGGCGCCTATGCCGAACGTGCGCGGGTCAACGGCGACTGGCTGGTGCCGCTGCCGGACGGAATGAGCGCGAAAGATGCGATGGCGGTGGGCACAGCCGGTTACACAGCCATGCTCTGTGTGATGGCGCTGGAGCGCCACGGCATTACGCCGGAGCGTGGGCCGGTGGTGGTGACGGGGGCTGCCGGCGGTGTCGGCTCTGTCGCCATCGCTCTCCTGGCCGGGCAGGGGCATCACGTGATCGCCTCCACCGGACGCGCATCCGAAGCCGATTATCTGAAGGAGTTGGGCGCTGCCGAAATCATCGACCGGGAGGAGCTTTCCGGTCCCGCCCGTCCGCTCGGCAAGGAACGCTGGGCCGGCGGCATCGACGCGGTGGGCAGCCACACGCTTGCCAATGCGCTTTCCATGACCTCCTATGGCGGCGCGGTGGCGGCCTGCGGGCTGGCGCAGGGCATGGACCTGCCGGCCAGTGTCGCGCCGTTCATCCTGCGCGGCGTCTCGCTATTGGGCGTTGATTCCGTCATGGCGCCGAAGGAACTGCGCATGGAGGCCTGGCAGCGCATTGCCAAAGAACTCGACCACAAGAAGCTCGGCGCGATCGCAAGCGTCGTGCCGTTCAGCGACGTGATTTCGGCTGCAACGGACATCATCGAGGGCCGGGTGCGCGGACGCGTGGTTGTGGAGATGCCCGGTTAAGCCATTCGCTAAAATTCGAACGGCCAGCCAAAAGCTTCCGTAATGCCCGCCGCCTATTGTTCTCGCCATGACAATGGCGGGGAAAAACAAAGGCGACCCGAAGCCGGCAAAAACGCTCCCCCGGGAGCGGCAGCCGCGCAAGAGGATACGCATCAGGCCACCGGCGCTCGCGCCGGTGCGGCTTCCCGTGCCGACGCATCATGGCGAATTGGCTATCGGCCTGGCGATTCTGCTGATTGCGGGGCTGAGTCATCTGACCGGTGCCTCGCCGCTTGTCAGCATGGCGCTTCTGGCACTGGGTGGTGTTGCGCTGGCGCTCGCCCTTCGCGCGTCCATGGTGGATCGACGCATGGCATCGGTTCTGGCCGAATCCGAAGCGGTCAATCGCGGCGAGCTCGAAGAACTGGCCGACCGCATGTGGGAGCTGCGCGAAAGCGAGGAGCGCTTTCACGGGTTGGTGGATGCGCTGGGTGACCTGATCGTCCACCGCGACCGCAGCGGCCGCATCGTCTATGTGAACCGCGTGTTTGCAGACCTTCTGGGCCGCGACCCTTCCACCCTGGTGGGCCGCACGCTGAGCCAGCTCGGCATCGACATCGGCCTCGTGCCGGATGCCGCCTTCACCGATGGCGAATGCCTGAGCTCCACCGATGTGGCGATCCACACGCGTGGCGGGGTGCGCTGGTATTCATGGATCGAGCACTCGGTGCGCGACGACAGCGCGGATTCGGTGTCGCACCGCGCCATTGCGCGCGATATCACCGCCCGCAAGCGGGCCGAGACGGCGCTGATCAACGCGCGCGAACGCGCCGAACAGGCAAGCCGCGCGAAATCGAGCTTCCTCGCCACGGTGAGCCATGAAATCCGCACGCCGATGAACGGCATTATGGGCATGGCGACGCTTCTGGCCGACACGGAACTGACGCCCGAGCAGCGCACCTATGTGGGCGCGGTATCCACTTCGGCGAGCGCGCTTGTGGCGCTGATCGAGGACCTGCTCGACTATTCCAAGATCGAGGCGGGGCGGCTGGAACTGGAGCCCCAGTTGCTTCCGGTGAACGAGCTCGTGGAAAACGTGGTCGAGCTTCTGTCTGCCCGCGCTTTTGCAAAGAACATCGGCCTTGGCTGCTACATCGCGCCGGATGTGCCCGAAACCATCACGGCGGATCCGGGTCGGCTTCGCCAGGTGCTGATCAACCTGCTCGGCAACGCGCTGAAATTCACCGACGAGGGCGGGGTGACGGTCGCGGTTTCGCGCGCCGAGAAGAATGGTGCGCCGGCGCTGCGGATTTCCGTTTCCGATTCCGGCCCCGGGCTCGAAAAGGACGACATCAACCGCATTTTCAAGGATTTCGAACAGGTGGACGGCAGCTCCACCCGCCGCCATGGCGGCGCGGGGCTCGGCCTTGCCATCACCAAGCGCATTGTCGACGCGATGAATGGCGCAATCAGCGTGGCGAGCACGCCGGGCGAGGGCTCGGAATTTGCCGTGCTCCTGCCGCTGGACGCGGAGGCGGAAGAGGCGGGCCGCGTCGAACCCGTGCTTGAAGAGGTCAACGCCGTCATTCTTTCGCCCTTCGCGCAGGAGGCCGAAACCATCGCCATGACCGTGCGTGTGCATGGCGGGCGCGCGGCCATCGCCGCCACTGCGGAGGACGCGGCAAGGCTCGCCGAAGAGAGCGGTCGGCCGTTCAACACGGTGCTGGTCGACGCCTCGCTTGAAAGCGACGATGGCGCGCTCATCACCCGTCTGCACGCGCTGGGCGTTGGCGGAGACCGCGCGCTGACGCTGATCACGCCATCGGAGCGCGGGCGGCTTCCCGCGTTCCGCGCCAGCGGCTATGGCGCGTTTCTCGCGCGGCCTGTGCGGGGCAGGACGCTGCTGCGCCAGCTTTTGGGCAGCAAGGGCGAGGCCACCTGGCCGGCTGCGGAAACGCATGATCGCACACATGACGCCGGGACCATGGGGCGGCGCGCGGGCGGGCTCAACATCCTCGTGGCCGAGGACAACGAGATCAACGCCATGCTGGCGCGCGCCACACTGTCTCGCGCGGGGCATCGGGTCACGCTCGTCTCCAACGGGCGCGAGGCGGTGGAGGCGGTGAGCGCGCCGGGCACACGCTTCGACGCGGTGCTGATGGACCTGCACATGCCGGTGATGGACGGGCTCGACGCCATCAACGCCATCCGCCGGCACGAGGAGGAAACAGGGCTGGCACCTCTGCCCATCCTCGTTCTCACCGCCGACGGGCAGGAGGAGACGCGCAGCGGCGTGCTTGCCCATGGCGCCAACGGCTTTGTCACCAAGCCGCTCGACCCGGACGAACTTCTGGCCGCGCTGGAGCTGCAGGTCACTGCCTGAGAACAGGGTGGGACATACCGGCCTGGCGCCCGCTGTGACGGCCTCCTTCTCCCCGCACCACCGCGTCATCCCGGGCTTGACCCGGGACCCATTGAGAGGCAGGGCCGGGTGTCGCAGAAGGCGGCTGCCGCCGGAGCGAGGGCTCCATGCCGGCTTGCCGCTCACGCGGTGTGACGATAGTGTCATAGTTCTGTCGCAAGCGATCACTATTCCAGCTTCAACGCCAAGCGGAGGAGCAACAGCAATGCAGGGCATCACGCTGAATCCCACCTCTCTCGATGATCAGGCTGCAAGGCCGCCGCTCGTGAGCGATGCCGATGACGCGCTTCTGGGCCGCATCGGCTCGCTCGAAGTGCGCCTTGCGCGCAACGAGGAGGAGATCGCCGCCGCACAGACCATCCGCTTCCGGGTTTTCTATGACGAGATGGGCGCGAAAGCGCCGCTCGGCGCGCTGAGTGCCGACCGCGACGCCGATGCGTTCGATGCCGTGTGCGACCATCTTCTGGTGTTCGACACTTCGCTCCCGGGCGAGGATGTGGACCGCATTGTCGGCACCTACCGGCTTTTGACGCCGGAGGGCGCGCGCCGGGCCGGAAAATTCTATTCCGCAGACGAATTCGCCATCGAAACGCTGATGGCCCGTCACCAGGGCCGCCGCTTTCTGGAGCTTGGCCGCTCCTGCGTTCTGCCGCCCTACCGCACCAAGCGCACGATCGAGCTTCTGTGGCAGGGCATCTGGGCCTATTGCCGCAAGAAGCGCATCGACGTGATGATGGGCTGCGCCTCCTTCCCCGGCGTGGTGCCGGCCGCCCATGCGGAAGCGCTCTCCTTCCTCGGGCATTTCTGCCAGGTGGAGGCGGAATGGCATGTGCGCGCCGTCGCCAGCCGCTATGCCCCGCTCGACCTGATGCCGAAGGAAGCGATCCAGACCCGCCCGGCGCTCGCCGCCATGCCACCCCTCGTCAAAGGCTATCTGCGCCTCGGCGCCCGCTTTGGCGATGGCTGCGTCATCGACCATGATTTCGGCACCACGGATGTGTTCGTCGTGCTGCCGGTGGAGGCGATCTCGGACCGATATATCAATTATTACGGGGCCGAAGCGCAGCGTTTTGCGGCTTGAGTTTCGGATTGGCTTTTTGCCGGATAATAATATTTTGAGAACTATTATTCGCGCTTTACTTTTGCAAAGGCTGCCTTGCCGAGCGTTGAGGCAGTCTTCGCATTCTTGGGCTGCCCCTTAAAATATCAAGAAGCGCGTTTCGCTAAGGCGCTTGCGATTTTTACTCCCTCACAGCAGTATTGCGATGGGTGACCTAGGGGGAGAATTTATGAATTCCATTCCAGAATATCTCACAAAGGGCGAGAAGGCACGATTATTCCCCGTTCTTTCAGATACTTCTAAAGAAGGAAGGACGACTTCGGTTGTGCTGGCATGTTTGGCGCATGTCCAAGAGTTCGGGCGCGCGATGCTCTCCACCGTCGGGCAGCGCGCGGGTTCGCGGGCTCGGGTCATTTGCTACACTGAAGTGTGTTTCAAGAAGGATGAGAAGACCAAAGGCGATAGGCCGGATGGGTTGATCGTTCTCAAAGTCGGACGTCGTGAATGGAAGGCCTTGGTCGAAGCAAAGGTCGGAAATGCGGAGCTCAACCCAAATCAGCTGGAGCGATATCTGGAGTTAGCTCGCGCCAATGATGTTGATGCTGTCATCACAATTTCAAATCAATTTACTCCTGCTCCTAACGAGCATCCAGTGCCAGTCTCAAGGCGCGCCGTGTCTAAGGTGGCACTCTATCACTGGTCTTGGATGCACATTCTCACACAGGTTGATCTCTTGCTTCAGAACGACGAGGTCGCAGATGAGGACCAGGAAGGTGTTCTCGTAGAACTGGCTCGTTTTCTAACGCACGATAGCGCTGGTGTGAAAGGCTTCGACAGTATGCCGGCCGCTTGGACTGAATTGGTGCAGTCGGTCGCAAATGGAAGTGCGATTTCACATCGCTCGCCACTTGCCAAAGAGGTCATCGATGCTTGGTATCAAGAAGCGCGAGATCTCTCATTGATACTGTCACGAAAGATCGGGGTTCAAGTCGCTACACGTCTTCCACGTGTCCACCGGAATGATAGCCAAGCGCGGCTCAAATCAGATCTTGAGGAATTGAGTAAGAACAGCGTCATACTCACTTCTTGGGATATAAGAGATGCTGCTGGAGCCTTGGATTTCTGCGTCGACCTGAAAACGAAAACAGTTACAGCTTCAATGAAGGTGCGCGCTCCAGCTGACAAGGTCAAATCTACGGCAAGGTTGAACTGGCTGTTGCGTCAGCTGAATAATGAAGCGCCTGAGGACTTATTCGTTCGTCTGCACTGGACCGGTCCGGGAGTTTATACTCAGCACGCTTTAGCGACTTTGCGTGAAAATCCGGATATAATTTCTCAGGATAGGACGAATGCTCAATTGCATACTTTGGAAGTTTGTCTCGTTCGTAACCTAGCGGGGCGGTTTGGGCAGAGGAAGAACTTTATAGTCGATATAGAAAAACTGGTTCCGGAGTTCTACGAACGCGCGGGCCAACGCATCAAGGCATGGCAACCTTCTGCACCGAGGATAAGAGAAGTCTCTGCCACGGAAGATGGAATCTGCGGTGAGGGCGGTCGGATAGCTGAGGAAGAAGAGGGGGCAACTGCCGACTGAATCTCCGGTCTCATCCCAAGCCGTCTTAGGATGAGATGCGGCAGTGCGACAAAGCCCCTTCTTCATCCCCCCAATCACACCGCCGCATTATAAGCCGCAATCGCCGCCATGTTCACGATATCCGAATCCTTCGCGTTGAGCGAAACGACCTGAACAGACTTGTTCAGCCCCACCAGTAGCGGGCCGATGACGGTGGAGCCGCCCAGCTCCTGCAGCATCTTGGTGGAGATGGAGGCGGAGTGGAAGGCGGGCATGACCAGCACGTTGGCCGGGCCTGAGAGGCGGCAGAAGGGGTATTGCTGCATCAGATCCGGGTTCAGCGCCACATCGGCGGCCATCTCGCCGTCATATTCGAAATCGACCCGGCGCTTGTCGAGGATTTTTACCGCCTCCTGCACGCGCTCGGAACGTTCGCCCGGCGGGTGGCCGAAGGTGGAATAGGCGAGCATCGCCACGCGCGGCTCATAGCCCATGCGGCGGGCCTGCCCTGCGGCCTCCTCGGCAATATCGGCCAGCTCCTCGGAATTGGGCATGTCGTGCACCGCCGTGTCGGCCACGAGCACGGTGCGCCCGCGGCACAGCGCCAGCGTGACGCCGATCACCCGGTGGCCGGGGCGCGCGTCGATCACGCGGCGCACATCGTCGAGCACGGTGGAATAGTTGCGCGTCACGCCGCTCACCATCGCATCCGCATCGCCCAGCGCCACCATGGTGGCGGCGAAATGGTTGCGGTCGTTGTTGATCAGGCGCTGCGCGTCGCGGAAGAGATAGCCCTTCCGCTGCAGGCGCTCATAGAGATAGTCGGCATAGATGCTGTTGCGGCGCGAAAGCCGCGCATTGATGATCTCGATGCCGGATTTGGAAAGATCGACGCCCGCCTGCCGCGCCGTCTCGCGGATCTGCTCCTCCCGGCCGAGCAGGATGGCGGTGCCGAGCTTCTGGTTCACATAGGAGGCGGCAGCGCGCATCACCTGTTCTTCCTCGCCCTCGGCGAAGACCACGCGTTTGGGCTGGCGGCGCACCCGGTCGTAGATGCGCTGGAGCGTCGAGGCGAGCGGGTCGCGGCGGGCCGAAAGCTCGTTTTCGTATTTCTGCATGTCGAGGATGGGGCGGCGGGCAACGCCCGAATCCATCGCCGCCTTAGCAACAGCCACCGGCACGGCCGAGATGAGGCGCGGGTCGAACGGCACGGGAATGATGTAGTTGGGGCCGTATTTCGGGCGGTTGCCCTGATAGGCGGCGGCCACATCGTCCGGCACGTCCTTGCGGGCAAGCTCGGCCAGCGCCTCGGCAGCGGCCACCTTCATCGCGTCGTTGATGGTGGTTGCGCGCACATCGAGCGCACCTCGGAAGATATAGGGGAAGCCGAGGACGTTGTTGACCTGGTTGGGATAGTCCGAGCGGCCCGTCGCCATGATGGCGTCGGTGCGGATTTCGGCCACTTCCTCCGGCGTAATCTCCGGATCGGGATTGGCCATGGCGAAGATGATCGGGTTTTTCGCCATGGACTGCACCATGGCCGGCGTAAGCGCCCCCTTGGCCGAAAGGCCGAAAAACACATCCGCCCCTTCCAGCGCCTCGGCCAGCGTGCGCTTGTCGGTTTCCACGGCATGGGCGGATTTCCACTGGTTCATGCCTTCCTCGCGGCCCTTGTAGACCACGCCCTTCGTATCGCAGAGGAAGACGTTTTCCGGCGCAAGGCCAAGCGATTTGGCAAGCTCGATACAGGCAATGCCGGCAGCCCCCGCGCCATTGCAGACAAGCTTGGTCGTCTTGATGTCGCGGTCGGTGAGGTGCAGCGCGTTGATGAGGCCGGCCAGCGCGATGATGGCCGTGCCGTGCTGGTCGTCATGAAAGACGGGAATGTCCATCAGCTCGCGCAGCCGGCTTTCGATGATGAAGCACTCGGGCGCCTTGATGTCTTCCAGATTGATGCCGCCGAAGGAGGGGCCGAGCAGCTTGACGCAATTGACGAAGGCGTCGGCGTCTTCCGTGTCGACCTCGAGATCGATGGAATCGACATCGGCGAAGCGCTTGAAGAGCACGGATTTGCCCTCCATCACCGGCTTGGAGGCAAGCGCGCCCAGATTGCCGAGGCCGAGGATCGCCGTGCCGTTGGAAATGACGGCCACCATGTTGCCGCGCGTCGTGTAGTCGAAGGCGCGGCTCGGGTCTTCGGCAATGGCCTGAACGGGAACCGCAACGCCCGGAGAATAGGCGAGCGAGAGATCGCGCTGTGTCGCCATGGGCTTGGTGGGGGTGATTTCCAGCTTGCCGGGTCTGCCGGATGAGTGGAAGTCCAGCGCTTCCTGCGGGCTGACGGACGGTCCCTGACGTTCGGACTTTTTATCGTTGGGCATGTTGGCTTGTTTCCTCCGGGAGACGGGCTCTGGCTTATGCTTTCTGTGGAGTTTTGCCAGTGACGGGTGCATAAGGCTACACTTTTGCCCAGTAAATGGCCAAGCAGATTGAAGCTGTTGATTTGAAGCCAGTACAAAGCCAATGCAAAAGGCTGGGGAGCCCTCCTTGAACGACGAAACGCCCATGCGCCACAAGGCAATGCAGGCCGCCGCCGGGGCAACGCCCATGATGGCGCAATATATCGAGATCAAGACGGCCAATCCCGATTCGCTCCTGTTTTACCGCATGGGCGATTTCTACGAGCTGTTCTTCGAGGATGCGGAGATTGCCAGCCGCGCGCTTGGAATCACACTCACCAAGCGCGGCAAGCACCAGGGCGACGACATTCCCATGTGCGGCGTGCCGGTGCACGCGGCAGACGATTATCTGCAAAAGCTGATCGGCCTTGGCCACCGCGTGGCCGTCTGCGAGCAGATGGAAGATCCTGCCGAGGCGAAGAAGCGCGGCTCCAAATCCGTGGTGCGGCGCGATGTAATCCGGCTGGTCACGCCGGGCACCATCACCGAGGAAAAGCTCCTCGATCCATCCGAGGCCAATTACCTGATGGCGCTTGGCCGGGTGAAGGGCGGCGATGAGAGCCTTGCGCTCGCCTGGATCGACATTTCCACCGGCGCGTTCCGCGTCGCGCCGACGCGGCCCGACCGGCTTCTGGCCGATGTGCTGCGCATCGACCCGCGCGAGCTGATCGTGCCCGAGGCCGTCTATTATGACGAGGCCTTCCGGCCTGCCTTCGATGTTCTGGGCCGGGTGGCGAACCCTCAACCGGCCAACATGTTCGATTCCGCCTCCGCCGAAATGCGCCTGACGCGCTTTTATGGCGTGGCGACGCTGGAAGGCTTTGGCCGCTATTCCCGCGCCGAGCTTTCCGCCATTTCCGGTGCTGTCGCCTATGTGGAGAAGACCCAAAAGGCAGAGCGTCCGCCGCTTGGCCGCCCCGAACGCGACGATGAAGGCGCGAGCCTCTTCATCGACCCCGCCACCCGCGCCAATCTGGAGCTTGGCCGCACGCTTTCGGGCAGCCGCGAGGGCAGCCTTGCCAAGGCCATCGACCGCACGGTGACGGGCGCGGGCAGCCGGCTTCTGTTCGAGCGGCTCATGTCGCCACTCACCGATCCGGAAGCGATTGGCGGTCGGCTCGATGCGGTCTCGTTCTTCCTCGCCGAGGCGGGTTTGCGCGAAGATGTGCGCCGGCTTTTGAAAGGTGTGCCGGACATTGCCCGCGCGCTCTCGCGGCTGGCGCTCAACCGTGGCGGCCCGCGCGATCTCGGCGCACTCGCCTCCGGTTTCGAGGCCGCGCATGGCGTGGCGGAGCTGCTTCAGGGCAGGGATACGCCTGCGGAGATCGCCAGGGCGCTGTCGGGTATTGCCGGATTGCCCATGGAGTTTGCTGCCCATCTGTCGCGAGCGCTTTCCGATGAGCTTCCGCTCTTGAAGCGAGACGGCGGTTTCATCCGCGCTGGCTACAATGACGAGCTCGATGAAATGCGCGCGCTGCGCGACCAGTCGCGCCGGGTTATCGCCGGGATGGAGCGGCAGCTTGCCGAGGAGACGGGCATCAAGTCGCTCAAGATCCGGCACAACAATGTGCTTGGTTACTATATCGAGGTGACGGCCAACAATGCCGGCGTGATGAATGGCACGGACGAGGCCAAGGCGCGCTTCATCCACCGTCAGACCATGGCCAACGCCATGCGCTTCACCACGACGGAGCTGGCGGAACTGGAAACGAAGATCGCCAATGCCGCCGACCGGGCCCTGCAGATCGAGCTCGGCGTCTTCGATCGGCTGCTGTCGGAAGCCGTGTCCGCCGCCGACCGCATCCGCGCTGCCGCGGATGCGCTAGCGGTGCTCGATGTTTCGGCAGCACTTGCCGAGCTGGCGGAAGCGGAAAACTACTGCCGCCCGCAGGTGGATGACAGTCTCGACTTTCACATTGAGGGCGGGCGTCATCCGGTGGTGGAGCAGGCGTTGCGCAGGCAACTGGCCGAGCCTTTCGTCGCCAATGACTGCGATCTCTCGCCGACAGGTGGGGAGCAGGCCGGAGCGATCTGGCTTCTGACCGGCCCGAACATGGGCGGTAAATCGACCTTTTTGCGCCAGAACGCACTGATCGCGGTGATGGCGCAGATGGGCTCCTTCGTGCCGGCGTCCGTTGCCCGCATCGGCGTGGTGGATCGTCTCTTCAGCCGTGTCGGCGCATCCGACGATCTGGCGCGTGGCCGTTCGACCTTCATGGTCGAGATGGTGGAGACCGCGGCGATCCTCAATCAGGCGGGGCCGCGTGCGCTGGTGATCCTCGACGAGATTGGTCGTGGTACGGCGACCTTCGATGGCCTGTCGATCGCCTGGGCGGCGGTTGAGTATCTGCATGAACAAAACCGCTGCCGGGCGCTCTTCGCCACGCATTTCCACGAGATGACCGCGCTTTCCGAAAAGCTCGGACGGCTCTCCAATGTCACCATGCGGGTGAAGGAATTCGAGGGCGACGTGGTGTTTCTGCACGAGGTGGGACGCGGCGCGGCTGATCGTTCCTACGGTGTGCAGGTGGCACGGCTCGCCGGTCTGCCGAATGCGGTGGTGGAGCGCGCGCGCGAGGTGCTCCAGCAGCTTGAGGAGGGCGAGACCTCCGGCAAGGCGTCGAAACTGATCGACGATCTGCCGCTCTTCTCGGTGGCGGCGAAGCAGGAAGCCAAGGCATCGAAAGTGCCGGATCGCGTCGGCGAGGAACTGCTGGCGCTCAATCCGGATGATCTGACGCCGCGCGAGGCGCTGGAGGCGCTTTATCGGCTGAAGCAGCTTGCTGGGGAGAAATAGGCTGCGCTACCAACCTAAAGCACATCGCCCCAGTCGGCCTTGCGGGCGGCCTTGAAGGAGGGGCCTTCGCGGCGGGTGACGAGGCGCTCGTCCAGCGCGCCGTCGCTCGTGCACAGTTTCAGGCGCACCATGCCGCTTGCCGTTTTCGGTGGGGCGAGCACGCGGGCGGGGCGGTCGTCGGGGGCACGGCGTGAAACCGCCAGAAAGCTGAATTTCTCATCCTCCCATGGCACCTCGCCGCCCTTGGCGGTGCGGTGCAGGCGCGAGCGGGCGACGCGGCGCGAAAAATGGCACCAGTCGGGCGCAGCCACCGGGCAGGGCGCGTGGTGCGGGCAGGGGGCGAGAATGTGGCCGCCAAGGGCGATCAGCCGGTCGCGCGCGGCGAGAATGCGCTGCCACCCGGCAGGGGTACCCGGCTCCACAATCACCAGCGTGTCGGCGGTCAGCGCCCAGAGACGGTCGATCAGCGTATCGCGTACCGCCGGAGCAAGCTCGTCCAGAACGTAGCAGAGCGTCACGAGGTCGGCGGGCGCGATGTCCGCAAGCCCGCTTTCCACACTGGCAGCATGCCAGTTCGTGTCTATGGCGAGCGATTTTGCCAGCTCTGCTCCCGCCTCGCGCATGGCAGTGCTCGTTTCGACCAACGTCGCCGCACCGAGGTGAGGCCACTGTGCATGTGCGGCCCAGAGCGCGGTGCCCGGGCCGGCGCCCACATCGAGCATGCGCGATGGCGCAAAATCCTCACGCCGTGCTGCGGTCTCCGCTAGGCACTGGCGCACGGCGGCGTAGGTGGCGGGCAGGCGGGTTGCCAGATAGGCTTTTGCCGCCAGTGCATCGCCCACGTGGAGGCTTCCGTCACGGGTTTCGGCGCGGTAGCGCTTTGACAGGCGCTGGGCAGCATCCTGTATCTGGGAAAGCGGCGTGCCTTCCAGAAACGCGTCGACTGCCCGGCGCAGAGGGGCGGGAAGCTCCATTTGAAACCCGTGTGCTTGCTGTGCGAAACCCATGCGACATAGCCGCAGGGCCGAAGCCTCGCAACCGCAGTTTTTGACAGCCATTTCGCGGCGCGCGAAAACACGCTATACAGCGCCGCCAATTCGGGAAACTCATGGCCAAGGTTCCACTCAAGCTCGACCAGATCATAGACGGCGCAGACCTGCGCGCCGAGCTCGCAGGTTATGCCGAAAAGTCGAGCGGCTCAGAACTGCGCACAAGCGTGATGAAAGCGCTGAAGGCGCGCATTGCGGAAGGCCGGAAAGCCGCCGAAACCATGCTGATGAACGATGGCGGCGGCACGGCCTGCGCGGCCCGCCTCTCGCATCTGATGGATGTGATCATCACTGAGGTGCAGCATTTTGCGGCAACGCACATCTACCCGACACAGAACCCGTCATCGGCGGAGCGCCTGGCGATAGTCGCCGTCGGCGGCTATGGGCGCGGCACGCTGGCGCCCGGATCCGACATCGATCTCCTTTTTCTCTTGCCCTACAAGCAGACGCCCTGGGGCGAGCAGATCGTGGAATATGTGCTCTACATGCTGTGGGACATGGGACTGAAGGTCGGCCATGCCACCCGCAACATCGACGAGTGCATCCGCCAGGCGCGCACCGACATGACGATCCGCACCGCCGTTCTGGAAGCGCGCTTCATCTGCGGTGAGAAACCTCTCTATGATGAGATGGTCGAGCGTTTCGACGAGGAAGTGGTCAAGGATACGGGCGCCGAATACAGCCAGGCCAAGCTTGCCGAGCGCGACCTGCGCCATGCCAAGGCGGGCGAGAGCCGTTATCTGGTCGAGCCCAATGTGAAGGACGGCAAGGGCGGCCTGCGCGACCTGCACACGCTGTTCTGGATCGGCAAGTATTTTTACCGCGTGCGCCGTGCGGAAGACCTGGTGGGGCAGGGCGTCTTCACCCGCAAGGAATATCTCCAGTTTCGCAAGGCGGAAGATTTTCTCTGGGCGGTGCGCTGCCACATGCACTTTCTCACCGGAAAGGCGGAAGAGCGGCTGCATTTCGATATTCAGCGCGATATCGCAGAGCGGCTTGGCTATACAAGCCATCCCGGCCTGTCGGCGGTCGAGCGCTTCATGAAGCATTACTTCCTGACGGCCAAGGGCGTGGGCGATCTCACCCGTATTTTCTGCGCGGCCCTTGAGGAAGAACAGGGCAAGCATGTTCCCGGCTTCAACCGCTTCTTCATGAACTTTTCGCGCCGCCGCAGAAAACTTGCCGGCACCAGCGATTTCATCGTCGACAATCACCGCATCAACGTGGCCGATGAGGGCGTGTTCGAGCGCGACCCGGTGAACCTGTTGCGGTTGTTCTGGTTCGCGGACCGGCACGGTCTCGAATATCACCCCGAAGCGCTGAAACTGCTCACCCGTTCGCTCAAGCTGATCGACCGAAATCTGCGCCGTGACAAAGAGGCAAACCGCCTCTTTATGGATGTGCTGACATCCGACCGCGATCCCGCGCTCAACATGCGCCGCATGAACGAGGCCGGCGTTCTGGGCAAGCTCATCCCCGATTTCAACAAGATCGTGGCGATGATGCAGTTCAACATGTACCACCACTATACGGTCGACGAGCACCTCATCCGCTGCATCGGCGTCCTGTCCGAGATCGAGCATGGCGACGGCGAGAAGCTGCATCCGCTTTCCCACTCGCTGATGCCGTCGCTGAAGCCGTGGCGCGAAGTGCTCTACACCACGGTTCTTCTGCATGACATCGCCAAGGGGCGGCCGGAAGACCACGAGACGGCGGGTGCGCGGATCGCCCGCAGGCTGTGTCCGCATATGGGGTTCGATCCCAAGGAGACGGAGATGATCGCCTGGCTGGTCGAGCATCATCTCGACATGTCCATGGTTGCCCAGACGCGCGATCTGAACGACCGCAAGACGATCCAGGACTTCGCCGACATGGTGCAGTCCGTGGAGCGGCTGAAGCTGCTTCTGGTGCTGACCGTCTGCGACATTCGCGGCGTCGGGCCCGGCGTGTGGAATGGCTGGAAGGGCCAGCTTCTGCGCACGCTCTATTATGAGACCGAAGTGCTTCTGACCGGTGGCTTCTCCGAAGCGCCGCGCTCCACCCGTGCGGACGAGGCGCGCCAGCGGCTGGCAGGCGCGCTTGAAGAGCACGGCTGGCCCGAAAAAGACATCGAGGACTATCTCGATCTGCACTATTCGGCCTACCTGCTGGCCGTCGATCTGGATGACCAGATACGCCATGCGGATTTCATCCGCGATGCCGACAGGCAGGAGCGGCCTCTTGCAACGATGGTGAAGCCGCACACATTCGAGGCGGTGACGGAGATCACGGTGTTCGCGCCGGATCACCCGCGCCTCCTGTCGATCATCGCTGGCGCGTGCTCGGCGGCGGGAGCGAACATCGTCGATGCGCAGATTTTCACCACCACCCATGGCCGCGCGCTGGATACGATCCTGATCAACCGCGAGTTCGATTTCGATGCCGATGAGCGCCGCCGCGCCGAAAGCGTGCGCAGGCTGATCGAGGATGTGCTCTCGGGCAGATCCTATCTCCCCGAAATGATCGAGAAGCGCGCCAAGCCGCGCCGCGGCACCCGCGCCTTCCGCGTCGAGCCGCGCGTTGAGATCGGCAACACGCTGTCGAACCGTTTTTCCGTTGTCGAGGTGAGGGGGCTCGATCGTCCGGGGCTACTTTCAGAAGTAACCGAAACGCTGTCCGACCTCTCGCTCGACATTGCCTCGGCACACATCACGACGTTTGGCGAGAAAGTGATCGACACATTCTACGTGACCGATCTCACCGGCCAGAAGATCGTCAGCACCGACAGACTGGATGCGATCCGCAAGGCGCTTTTGAAAACGCTGGAAAGCGGCGTGGAGCGATCGGTGAGAGGCAAATCGCGGACGGCTGCCGAATGAGCATGGTGGCGGGGGAGGAAACCTTGCAGGGCGGCGGCGGGAGCAGCGTTCCGGCGTGGATCCTCGGGTCAAGCCCGAGGATGACGACGGGGTTGGTTGGCCGATCACTCGTATATGCAGCGGCGCAGGCACTACTGAAGAAGCTCGTCATCCTTGGGCTTGACCCGAGGATCCATGCCAGCGCATCTCAGCATTGCAATTCTTTGGATTGCAGCCCCCATCCCGCGCCCATTTTCAGGTCTTCCCTCCCATGAGTCTCATCGGAAAATTCGCCAGTGTCGGCAGCGCCACCATGGCAAGCCGCATTCTCGGTTTTGCGCGCGAAGCACTGATTGCGGCCGCCATTGGCGTTGGCCCGGTTACGGACGCCTTCTATGCTGCGTTCCGCTTTCCCAACCTGTTCCGCCGGCTCTTCGCCGAAGGGGCGTTCAACACCGCCTTCATTCCGCTTTTCGCCAAGGAGATGGAGGGCGGTGGTGTGGAGGCCGCACGGCGCTTTGGCGAGGATGTGCTGGCCGTTCTGATGACGGTGCTTCTTGCGCTCTCGGCCGCCGCCATGCTCGCAATGCCGTTTCTGGTCTCGACCATCATCGCACCGGGCTTTGCCGCTTCGCCGGAGAAGTTCGACCTGACGGTGCTCATGACGCGGATCATGTTCCCCTATCTGTTCTGCATGTCGCTGGTTGCCATGTTCTCCGGCATTCTGAATGCGATGCGCCACTATTTCCTGGCGGCATTGGTGCCGACGCTTCTCAATGTGATTTTGATCGGGGTTCTGCTCGTCGCGCTTTTCTGGCAGTTCGACCCGCGCCAGACGGGCATCTGGCTTGCCTGGGGCGTGTTCGCCTCGGGTCTGGCGCAGCTTTTCTTTCTCATCCAGGGTGCGCGCCGCGCAGGCTACTCCATGCGGGTACGGCGTCCGCGCCTCACGCCGGGTGTCAAACGCCTGCTTGTACTCATGGCGCCGGCGCTTCTGACCGGCGGTATCATGCAGATCAATCTTCTGGTCGGGCAGATCATTGCCTCCACACAGGACAACGCCATCGGCCTCCTGAACTTCGCCGACCGCATCAACCAGTTGCCGCTCGGCGTCATCGGCATCGCCGTGGGTGTGGTGCTCCTGCCGGAGCTCTCACGCGCCCTGAAAGCCGGCGATCACGCGGATGCTCAGCATTTGCAGAACCGTTCCATGGAATTCGCGCTGGGGCTCACACTGCCAGCCGCCGTGGGGCTCATGGTCATGCCAGCCCCCATCGTCGCCATCCTTTATGAGCGTGGTCAGTTCACGGCACTCGATACGGCAATGACCGCTGCCGCGCTTGCCGCTTTCGCCAGCGGTTTGCCGGCCTATGTGCTGACGAAAGTGTTCCAGCCGGCGTTCTTCGCGCGCGAAGACATGAGAACGCCGATGTGGTTCTCGCTGGTCACGGTTGTTGTGAACATTGCAGCGAGCCTGCTGTTCTTCCCCGTCTACGGCCATGTGGCGATCGCCGCGGCAACCTCGCTTTCAGCCTGGGTGAATGTGCTTCTTCTGGCGGTCACCCTTTGGCGGCGCGGCGATTTCCGACCTTCGTCGCTAACCCTGCGGCGCATCGCTTTCATGCTGCTCGCCAGCGCAGTGATGGGCGTGGTCGTCTGGGGAATGCTGACAGGTCTACCGCAGTTTGTCGGGCACGACCTTCTGATCGTACGCATTCTCACCGTCGTCGCCATCGTCGTGCTCGCGGCGGTTGCCTATTTCGGCGTGGCGCTTGCAACCGGTGGGATCGACCGGAAGGAGCTTGCCCGTGCCCGGCGACGGGACCGCAAGAACGTCTCCCATTAACGGAATGCGAAGGCGGTGCATCTAGCATTGCCTTCATCACTCCGGGGGAGAGGCATGCAGCAACGGCTCTACTATATCGATTTCCTGCGCGTCTCCGCGTTCATGCTGCTGATCGCCTATCACGCTTCGGTCGCCTTCTTCCCGGATATGAAATGGCTGATCGAGGCGCCGGAGGGCAGCGCCACCCTGTCGCTGATCATGAAACATCCGCGCGCCTGGCGGCTTGCCCTGCTCTTCTTCGTGTCAGGCATGGGCACCTGGTTCGTCTATCGGCGGTGCCACGATCTCAGCTTTCTGACCGGCCGGTTCACGCGCCTCTTCCCGCCGCTGATCTTCGCCATGTGCGTCATCATCGTGCCGCAGGTCTGGTATGAACGCATGTATGAGGAGGGTTATCAGGGCTCCTTGCTCACCTTCTGGCTCACGCGCTATTTCACCGAAGGCAAATATCCCGACGGGAATTTCACCTGGGCGCATATGTGGTTCGTTGCCTATCTGCTGGTGATGACCCTCGTCTGCTATCCGGTTTTCCGGCTGATCGACCAGCCCTTCATGAAGCCGGTCACCGACTGGTTTCAACGGGTGGCAGGCTCCGGATGGGTCTATCTGCTTTTTCTCCTCCCACTCGTGCTCAATCTGGCGCTGTCACCCGTTTTCCCGCGCCAGACCAATGCGCTCTACAATGACGGCGCATGGTTTGCAGTATGGGCGAGCTGGTTCGGGCTTGGTTTCCTCTTTGCCCGATACCATCAGGCATTGATCGGGACCGTGGTGGGCTTGCGCTGGCAAAGCGCCGGGTTGGCCGCAGCGCTGACGGCGGCGCTCTACCTCTTTTCCTGGACAGGAGCCGGCGGTGCTTTCATCGGCGACTATGAAACCATGACGCCGCTCTTCAAGACGCTCCTGATGGCGCTGGCATGGACGATGATCCTGGCGCTGTGCGGGTTTACGGCGAAGCGTCTGAACGCACCGAGTGCTACTGTCTCCTGGCTCAACCGCAAGGTCTTTCCGCTTTATATTGTGCATCAGACCGTGGTGGTGGCAGCGCTCTATTATGTTCTGCCGCTCGGGCTTGGCGTCTGGCCCGAATATGCGCTGGTTCTGACTGCGACGTTTGCCGGTTCGTTCCTGTTCGCCATCGCGGCTGAGTGGCTGCCCGGCCGGAGCGGCATTCTGGTGGGGCTCGCACCGCGCGGTCGGCCCTTGCCCGCCGGCGGAGCGGAAACGCAATCGGTGCGTGGGGCTTGATTGCCGGTTTCGCGTCGTTCATAAGCCATGGCGCGCGGTTTTCGCGCTTCAAAAGGCATTCAGGAACGATCCATGAGCGAATTCAGGGAGCTCGTCTTCTCCGGCGTTCAGCCGACGGGCAATCTTCACCTCGGTAATTATCTGGGCGCGCTGCAGAAGTTTGTCGCGCTGCAGGACAGCCATGAGTGCATCTATTGTGTCGTCGATCTGCATTCGCTGACCGCGACCATGGCGCATGACGATCTGGCCGACCAGACGCGTTCGATCACCGCCGCCTTCCTGGCGAGCGGCATCGACCCGAAGAAGAACATCGTCTTCAACCAGAGCCAGGTGCTGCAGCACGCTGAGCTCGCATGGATATTTAACTGCGTCGCGCGCATCGGCTGGATGAACCGCATGACGCAGTTCAAGGACAAGGCCGGCAAGGACCGTGAGAACGCGTCCCTCGGTCTGCTCGCCTATCCGAGCCTGATGGCGGCTGACATTCTCGTCTACCGCGCCACCCACGTGCCGGTGGGGGACGATCAGAAGCAGCACCTCGAGCTGACGCGCGACATTGCGCAGAAATTCAACAACGACTTTTCCGGGCGCATTGCCGAGCTTGGCTATGGTGTGGAGATGGAGGTGGGCGAAGAAAAGGTGAACGGCTTCTTCCCGTTGACCGAACCGCTCATCGAAGGCGCGATCACCCGTGTGATGAGCCTGCGTGACGGCTCCAAGAAGATGTCCAAATCGGACCCGTCCGACCTGTCGCGCATCAATCTTACGGACGACGCTGACGCCATCGCCAAAAAAATCAAGAAGGCAAAGACCGACCCCGAGGCTCTGCCTTCAGAAGTGGACGGCCTGGCCGAGCGGCCCGAGGCGCAGAACCTCGTCGGCATCTACGCCGCGCTTTCCGGTGTCGGCAAGGCCGATGTGCTTGCCGAGTTCGGCGGGCGCCAGTTCTCCGAGTTCAAGCCGGCGCTGGCGGAGCTTGCGGTCGAGAAACTCTCGCCGATCGCCGGCGAGATGCGCCGCATTCTTGCGGATCCGGCTTATATTGACGGTGTTCTGCGTGAAGGTGCTGGCCGGGCGCGCGAGAAGGCGGAAGCGACCATGAAGATGGTGCGCGAGATCATCGGGCTCATCGACGGGTGAGCCCCTTGAACACCCCGGCTTGCCGAAAGCTCTCTGCGATGGCAGATTGCGCGGAATTGGCGGGTCACTCGCCGGCGAAACAGGACGTGTGAATGGTCTCCAAGCGACTGATCCGCGAGGCGGGACACCGCCGCAAGTTCCTTGCCATCATTGATGACACGCCCGAATGCGAGCGGGCCGTTGCCTACGCGGCGCGGCGCGCCCAGTCGACAAATGGCGTTCTGGTGCTTCTTTTCGTGATCGAACCTGGTGACTTCCAGCACTGGCTGGGGGTCGAGCAGATCATGCGTGAGGAAGCGACGGCAACGGCCAATGCGGCGCTCGACACGCACGCCACCAAGGTGCGCGAGACAATCGGCATCGAGCCGGAACTCGTGGTGCGCGAAGGCAAGTCCGCCGACGAGATTCACAAGCTGATCGAAGAGGATCAGGATATCGCCATCCTCGTTCTGGCAGCGGGCAGTTCCAAGGAAGGGCCGGGGCCGCTGGTCTCGTCCATTGCCGGCAAGACGGCCGCTTTTCCCATCCCCGTCACAGTCGTGCCGCAGAATCTGAGCGACGAGGAAATCGAAAGTCTGGCATAGGGGCGCGACGCTCCCCATATGTGCGCTTGAACACCGGAGCGATTCCACCTATTTTAGAATCATTCCAAGAAACGCCAGATCGGAAAACCACCATGTTCATTCAGACTGAAGCGACCCCCAATCCCGCGACGCTGAAATTCCTGCCTGGCCGGGTGGTTCTGGAAGAAGGAACGGCCGATTTCCGCGAGGCGGAGTCGGCGGCGGAAACATCGCCTCTGGCCGAGCGGCTGTTTTCGGTCTCCGGTGTGACCGGAGTCTTCTTCGGTTATGACTTCATTACCGTCACCAAAGAGGACGGTCCGGACTGGCAGCATCTGAAGCCGGCCATTCTCGGCACCATCATGGAACATTTCATGTCGGGCCAACCGGTCATGGCCAAGGCAGGGCTCGGCGGCCTTCCGGTTTCCGGCGAAGGCGAGTTCTACGACGAGGCGGATGAGGAAATCGTTTCGACCATCAAGGAGCTGCTCGATACGCGTGTACGCCCGGCGGTTGCCCAGGATGGGGGTGACATCACCTTTCGCGGCTACGAGAAGGGCACCGTCTTTCTGCACATGAAAGGTGCCTGCGCGGGCTGCCCGTCTTCCACAGCCACGTTGAAGCACGGCATCCAGAACCTGCTCCATCATTTCGTTCCGGAAGTTCGGGAAGTCGAACAGGTGCTCTGATCGCTCCCGCGTCAGGATCAAGACAAGAAAAAACCGGGCTCCAGGGCCCGGTTTTTTTCAGGGTCGGATCGATTGACCCCGGTCGCTGAGACGGTTTCTACCGCTTAACGATTACTTTAGCACCAACTTCGGTACGGTTGTAAAGGTCAATGATGTCCTGATTCATCAATCTGATGCATCCCGACGACATTGCCTTGCCGATGGAGCGCCATTCCGGCGTGCCGTGCAGGCGATAGCCGGTGTCGCCACCGCGGTTGAACAGATAGAGCGCGCGTGCGCCGAGCGGATTGGACAGGCCGGGCGGCATGCCGCGGCGCCATTTCGCCAGCTCCGGCTGGCGACCGATCATTGCAGAAGGCGGCGTCCAGGTCGGCCACTCGCGCTTCATGGCGATGCGCGCCGTGCCCGCCCATTCAAAACCCTCGCGACCGACCCCGATGCCATAGCGCATGGCTTTGCCGCCATCCATCACGAGGTAGAGAAACTTGGCATTGGTGTCGACAATGATGGTGCCAGGCTTTTCCTTGGTTTCGTAGGAAACGATCTGGCGATGGTATTGCCGGGGAACTTCATTGATCGGAATGCGGGGAAGCTGGTAGCCAGCGTCTTTCACCGTGCCGTAGTCGGACGTGAAAACCTTGAAAGGACCGCCCGTCGTACAGCCGGCAAGTGCCGTTGCAAGCCCCAGTGCCGCAGCGACGGCGATGGATTTGAATTTCATATGTTCCCCCAGCCCGGATACCTTAATTATGCCTGAAGCGCGTCGTAATCTGATCATCATTGTTAAATTCTTGGTTAACAAATTGCCAAGGCTTCGACCGCGCTGACGTAGCGGAAGCCCCTTATTGGCTCTCATTATTGCAAACAGGCAACACAATCCCCAGTTTCTGCATTGATGAAAGCGCAGGAGTCGCATCATGAATGTTGGACAGGCCGCCCGCCGTTCGGGATTACCGGCTAAGACGATTCGCTATTATGAGGAAATTGGCTTGATAGCGCCGCAGCGTGCGGGCAACGGCTATCGCGCCTACAGCGATCAGGATCTGCATTTTCTGACCTTTCTGAAGCGCGCGCGGGGGCTGGGTTTCTCCATCGACGAGTGCCGGCAACTCATGGCTCTCTATCGGGATAAAGAGCGGGCAAGCCAGGACGTGCGCGATATAGCCGTGTCCCATGTGGCGGCAATCGACGACAAGATTGCTGAACTCCAATCCATGCGCGCAGTTCTCAACAAGCTGATCCTTGCCTGCCGGGGCGATGAACGTCCCGATTGCCCAATCCTCAATGACATCGCCGGAGCACGGTAAGGCTTCAAACGGGGCTATGAGGATGGCATAATTCCGCAATGCCGATCATCTCTCCGATTCCCGTCAATCCTCTGGCCGATGGGCGCCAGTCGGATCGCGCCATGGTCATCCGACGTGGCGTGCAACGCCTGCTGATGAGCATGGGGGCCGTTGTGTTGCCGGAGTTGACGCTTGCCACCGGTCGCCGCGCCGATCTCGTAGCGCTGACGCGGAAAGGTGACATCTGGATCATCGAGATCAAATCGTCGGTTGAGGATTTTCGAGTGGATCGGAAATGGCCAGATTACCGCCAGCACTCCGATCGCTTCTTCTTTGCGACCCACCCGGAAGTGCCGGCAGAGATTTTCCCCGAGGAGTGCGGTTTTATCCTGTCTGACGGCTATGGGGCCGAGATCCTGCGTGAGCCCGACGAACACCGGCTCGCCGCCGCCACACGCAAGGCGATGATGCTGCGCTTTGCGCGGGCGGGTGCGGCGCGCGTCACCGCCGCGGAGCTTGCCGGCATCGAGGTCCCGCTTGCCGAAGGCGAGGCAGGCTGAGGCTCAGGGCGTGATGGGTGCGCGGCCCGTCGCAAGGGCGTGATCGAGATATTCGACACGGTCCTGCCCGAAGAAGGCCTCTCCATTGAGTACGTAGGTAGGAACGCCGACAGCATCGGCTTCAACGGCATCTTTCGTGTTCTGTGCGCGAATTGCCGAAATCTCTTCGGTTTGTGCTCTTTCCAGAATGGATGCGGCGTCGAACTTCTCCAGTTCAAGATACTTCGCCAGCGTGTCGGGATCGGCGATGTTCTCCTCGTTCGCCCACACGGCGGCGAAAACACGCTCCATGTAGCTCATGGGGTCGTGCCCCTCGGCGACCAGGGCCGCAATCACATGGTCTGAAAGAGCCGGGTCGACAGGCCAGTGCCTTGGCGTCTTGTTGATGGGCATGCCGCGAAAGTCCGCGATGCGCTGCAGTTCCACCAGCCGCAGCCGCTGGCGCACCGGAGGGCGCTTTGCCGGCGGGACCGCACCGGAAATCTCCCACACGCCCATCAGGTTGACCGGCTTCACCCGCACGTTCGCGCCATGTTTGGACAGAACCGTCCGCAGTGGCTGATGACCCAGATAGGTGAAGGGCGAAGCGGATGTGAAATAGTAGTCGACGGTGGCTGGCATGAGTGTCTCCGGTACATTTTCCGAGGCTGACCCTAGCGAGCCAGGCGCCGCACCGATAGACGTCAGGCCAACACTTTTGCGCGAGCGCGCAGGCCCTGATGCGAGGCCATGAAAGCCTTTTCCTCGTCGTTTGGAGCGCGCGGTGCCGTATCGACGCCGAGCGCGCTCATCAACTCGTCCATCGGAACGAAGCGCTTTCCGCGATAATCGTAGACACCTCCGGTGGTGAGGATCATGGCGGCGATACGTCCGTCCTGGAGGACGAAACGATGCTGTCCGATAATCTGCGTGCCGTCCCACGTCTCGATGGTGGAGACCACGTCGAAACGCTGCCACAGGCGAACCTCGCGCACATAGGCGGTCTGCAGTCCACCGAGCAACGGGGCCCATCCGCGTTCGCGCGCGGCACCGATCAGCCCGCTGCGCAGGAAGATGTCGATCCGTCCCATATCCGCAAGCATCATGTAGCGGGCGTTGTTCAGGTGGATGTTCATGTCGATGTCGGTGGGCAGGCACCGAAAGGAGAGTTTGCTCTCGTCGCCCAGTCGGTAGACGCCCCGGCTCTTGCGTGTGGCGGCCACGCGAAGAAGACGCATCCAGACATACATGGTTTTCTATCCTGAGAGGTTAGTGCTGCGACCAGCGCTTGCCCGGCAAAGCAGCGTTCCGAAATTGTGCCCTGTTCAACGTTCCGGACGCATTACTGCATCCGGAACGGAGTTTTTTCGCTTTCGCAGCAAAAGCCTCAGGCGGCCTTCTTCTCCGCCGCCTTTTCAGGCGCAAAGCGCTGGTAGAAGGTCTCGCCGCTCTCAGCCATGTCCAGCAGGAGCTTCGGGGCTTTGAACTGCTTGCCGTACTTCTTCTGCAGGCGCTTGGTCATGGCAACGAAGGCATCAGCACCCATCCCATCAATGTAGGACAGCGCGCCGCCCGTATAGGGTGCGAAGCCGAAGGCGAGGATGGAGCCGACATCCGCCTCGCGCGGATCGACCACAATGCCTTCCTCCATGATGCGGGCCGCTTCCAGCGCAATCGTGGCAAGGAAGCGCTCCTGCAGTTCCTCGACCTCGATCTTGTCCGGGTTCTTCTGCGGATAGAGATCCTTCAGGCCGGCCCACAGGTGCTTCTTCGCGGGCTTTGCCGGATAGTCATAAAAGCCCTTGCCGTTCTTGCGGCCAAGACGGCCATGCTTGTCGACCAGCGTGTCGATCAGCTCCATGTGGCGCGGGTCGACGGATTTGGGGCCGAGATCGCGCACGGTCTGCTTCATGATCTTCTGGGCGAGGTCGACAGCCGTTTCATCGGTGAGCGCAAGCGGGCCAACCGGCATGCCGGCCATCTTCGCCGCGTTCTCCACCATCGGGGCGGGAACGCCTTCGATGACCATGGAGAAGGCCTCCTGCATGTAGCGCAGGACGCAGCGATTGACGTAGAAGCCGCGCGTATCGTTGACCACGATGGGCGTTTTCTTGATGGCGCGCACATAGTCCATCGCCATGGCCAGCGCCTTGTCGCCGGTCTTCTTGCCCATGATGATCTCGACCAGCATCATCTTGTCGACGGGCGAGAAGAAGTGGATGCCGATGAAGTTCTTCGGGCGCTTGGAGTTCTTCGCCAGACCGGAGATCGGAATGGTCGAGGTGTTGGAGGCGAAGACGGCGGATGGTTTCAGAACGGCCTCGGCCTTTTCTGTCGCCGTTTTCTTGATCTCCGAATCCTCGAACACGGCCTCGATCACCAGATCGCAACCTTCAAGCTCGGCATAGTCCTCGCTCGGCGTGATGAGCGAAAGGAGCTTTTCCTTGTCCTCGGCGGTGGCGCGGCCCTTCTTGATGGCCTTGTCCATCAGATCGGCGGAATGCGCCTTGCCCTTTTCGGCGGATGCCGTGTCGCGGTCGATCAGAACGACGGGAATGCCCGCCTTGGCCGTCACGAAGGCGATGCCCGCGCCCATGAAGCCCGCGCCCAGAACGCCGATCTTCCTGAACTTCTTCGCAGGCACGTCGTCCGGACGGCGCGCGCCCTTGTTGAGTTCCTGCAACGAGACGAAGAGCGAGCGGATCATCATCTTCGCTTCGGTCGTCTGCATGATCTCGGTGAAATAGCGCTGCTCGATGGTGAGCGCCGTGTCGAAGGGCACCAGCATGCCCTCATAGACGCATTTCAGGATCGCGGCTGCGGCCGGGTAATTGTTGTAGGTCTCACGGCGCAGAATGGCGATTGCAGGCGGCCAGAGGTTTGCGCCCGCCGCCGAGTAGACGGGGCCGCCGGGCAGTTTGAAGCCCTTCTCGTCCCAGGGCTGAACCGTGCTCAGGCCGTCGAGGATCATCTTCTTCGCCGTCTCGACCAGCTTCTTCGGCGCGGCGATCTCGTGGATCAGCCCCATGGCCTTCGCCTTCTGCGGCGTCAGCGTCTGGCCGGTGGTCAGCATCTGCAAGGCTTCCTGCGGCTTGGCTAGGCGCGGCACGCGCTGGGTGCCGCCTGCGCCGGGGAAGATGCCGACCTTCACTTCAGGCAGCGCCATCTTCACTGCCGGGCTGTCGGCTGCAACACGGCCATGGCAGGCAAGAGACAGCTCGAATGCGCCGCCCATGCAGGTGCCGTTGATGGCCGAGACCCACGGCTTGCCGGAGGTTTCAAGCTTGCGCCAGAGCCAGCCCATGCGACCGGCATTGTCGAACAGAAGCTTGACCGCCTTCTTGCGGTCCTTGGCCTTTTCCTTCTCGAACTGGCCGAGCATCTTCTGCAGCATGGTCAGGTCCGCACCGCCGGAGAAGGTCTCCTTGCCGGAAGTGATGACAGCACCCTTGATCCCGTCACTGCCTGCAACGTGATCGATGATCGCATCCAGCTCGTCCATCACCTCTTCGGTGAAGACGTTCATGGAGCGGTGGGGCATGTCCCAGGTGAGGAGTGCTATGCCGTCTGCGTCCACGTCAACGGTAAAGTTCTTGTAGTCGGTCATGGTCTGATCTCTCCCCGACAGCTCAAACGCGTTCGATGATGGTTGCGGTGCCCATGCCCGCGCCGATGCACAGCGTCACGAGCGCTGTGTTCAGGTCGCGGCGCTCAAGCTCGTCGAGAACCGTGCCGAAGATCATCGCGCCGGTCGCACCCAGCGGGTGGCCCATGGCGATTGCGCCGCCATTCACATTGATCCGGTCATGGTCGATCTCGAAGGCCTGCATGTAACGCAGCACCACCGAGGCGAAAGCCTCGTTCAGCTCGAACAGGTCGATGTCCGAAAGCTTCATCTTGGCTTTCTTGAGAAGCTTCTCCGTCACGTCGACCGGACCGGTCAGCATGATCGCTGGCTCGGAGCCAATATTGGTGAAGGCGCGGATTTTCGCGCGCGGCTCAAGCCCCATGGACTTGCCGGCCCTGCGCGAACCGAGCAGCACGGCCGCAGCGCCATCGACAATGCCCGACGAGTTGCCGGCATGGTGCACGTGGTTGATGCTCTCAAGCTCCGGATAACGCTGCACGGCGACGGCGTCGAAACCGCCCATCTCACCCGGCATCACGAAGGAGGGGTTCAACTGGCCAAGCGCCTGCATGTCGGTACCGGGGCGCATGTGCTCGTCATGATCGAGAATGGTCAGGCCGTTCTGGTCTTCCACCGGAATCACGGACTTTTTGAAATAGCCCTTGTCCCAGGCATTCTTGGCACGCTTCTGGCTTTCAACCGCATAGGCATCCACATCGTCGCGTGAAAAACCATACTTCGTGGCGATCAGGTCGGCGGACACGCCCTGCGGCATGAAATAGGATGGGATGCCGACCGAAGGGTCCATGAACCACGCGCCGCCGGACATGCCCATGCCGACGCGCGACATGCTCTCCACGCCGCCGGCAATGACGATCTCGTCGGAGCCGCCGGCGATCTTGGCCGCGCCCAGATTGATGGCGTCGAGGCCGGAGGCGCAGAAGCGCGAGATCTGCATGCCCGGAGCCGCGTTCGCGTAGCGCGCCTCGAAGGCAGCCGAGCGCGGGATCACCGAGCCGGCTTCGCCGACCGGATCGACACAGCCGAAAATGATGTCGTCCACCTTGGCGGTATCGAGGCCGTTACGGTCGCGCACGGCTTCGAGAACTTTCGCGCCAAGGCGCACGGCGGGCACCTCGTGCAGCGAACCGTCCTTCTTGCCCCGTCCGCGCGGCGTGCGCACGGCGTCATATACATAAGCGTCAGCCATATCGGTCTCCCTGCTTTACCGACCCAACGCGGGGTCGTGCGATTGGTTCAAAGGGTTCTTGCGATCACCAGCTTCATGATCTCGTTGGTGCCGCCATAGATGCGCTGCACGCGGGCGTCGCGATACATGCGCGCGATGGGATATTCGTTCATATAGCCATAGCCGCCGTGGAGCTGCAGGCATTCGTCGACCACCTTGCACTGCAGGTCGGTAAGCCAGTATTTGACCATGGAGGCGGTGGCGGTATCGAGATTGCCGGCGAGGTGACGTGCCACGCAATCATTGTAGAAAACGCGGCCGACCGTTGCCTCGGTTTTCAGTTCCGCCAGTTTGAACTGGGTGTTCTGAAAGTCGATCACCTTCTGGCCGAAGGCCTTGCGCTCCTTCACATAGTCGATGGTGACGGCCAGAGCGCGCTCGATCATGGCTATCGCCTGGGCACCGATCAGAAGCCGCTCCTGCGGGAGCTGCTGCATGAGCTGCACAAAGCCCTGGCCTTCCTCATGACCGAGAAGATTGGCGGTTGGCACACGCACATCGTTGAAGAAGAGTTCCGAAGTGTCGTTGGACTTGAGGCCGATCTTGTCGAGGTTGCGACCCCGCTCAAAACCTTCGGCCTCGTCGGTTTCGACCACGATCAGGGATGTGCCCTTCGCGCCCTGGCTCGGGTCCGTCTTGGCCACCACGATGACGAGATTG
Organism: Nitratireductor rhodophyticola; assembly: GCF_019891355.1. Taxonomy (NCBI): domain Bacteria; kingdom Pseudomonadati; phylum Pseudomonadota; class Alphaproteobacteria; order Hyphomicrobiales; family Phyllobacteriaceae; genus Nitratireductor; species Nitratireductor rhodophyticola. The sequence goes on from NZ_JAHSSF010000002.1 coordinate 244,749, forward strand.
GCTAACTGCCCGTTGGTGATGAAGGTCTTGGAGCCGTTGAGGCGGTAATGGTTGCCGTCCTTCTCCGCCCGCGTTTTCACACCCTGGAGGTCGGACCCGGCGCCGGGTTCGGTCATGGCGATTGCGCCGATCAGCTCGCCGCTCGCGAGCTTCGGTAGCCAGCGCTGCTTCTGCTCTTCCGAGCCGTAATGGTGGATGTATGGCGCGACGATGGCGTTGTGGAGCGCGATGCCGAAACCATCGACGCCCACATGGCTGATCGCTTCGATGATCGCGCTTTCATGGGCGTAGGTGCCGCCCGCACCGCCATGCTCCTCCGGCATCGAGGCGCAGAGAAGGCCCGCAGCGCCAGCCTTCTCCCAGCTCGCGCGGTCGAAGATCTCCGCCTTCTCGAACGCTTCATAGTGAGGCGCAATCTCTTCCGTCAGGAAGCGGCTCGCCATGTCATAGAGCATGGCGACGTCTTCACCGGCCCAGTCGGGCCGGGAAAGGCCAAGTACGGACTGCGGGTCTGCCACTCTACGCCTCCTCGCTGACAACGCTGCGCATTAGCGTAAGCACGCTAGAACGAGCACGGCTTTCATACCAGTCAAAACGCCTCTTCCGGCAGGGCCATCATCGCGTCGGCGCCGGTGGAGATACGGGCAAGATGCGCCGCCGTCTCCGGCATGACGCGTTCCATGAAGTAGCGGCCCGTGGCGATCTTGGCTTCAAGGAAGGAGGCGTCGCCATTGGCACCGGCGGCAAGCTGTTCCTGTGCCTTGTTGACCATTCGGCCCCACATGTAGCCAAGCGCCACAAGGCCCATCAGATGCATGTAGTCGTAGGAGGCTGCGCCCGCATTGTCCGGCTTCTGGACGGCGTTCTGCATCAGCCACAGCGAGGCGGCCTGCAGGTCGTTGAGCCCCTTCTTCAGCGCCTTCGTGAAGGGGGCCATCGCCTCGTCTCCACGATGGGCCTCACAGAAATCGCCGACTTCCTTGAAGAAGGCCTGTGCGGCGCGGCCACCCTTGGCCGGCAGCTTGCGGCCCACCAGGTCCAGCGCCTGAATGCCGTTCGCGCCTTCATAAATCATGGCGATGCGTGCATCGCGCACGAACTGGCTCATGCCATGCTCTTCGATATAGCCATGACCGCCGAAAAGCTGCTGCGCCATGACGGCGTGCTCGAAGCCCTTGTCGGTGAGCACCCCCTTGATCACGGGCGTCATCAGCGCCAGGAGATCGGATGCCGCTTCGCGGTCCTTCTCGTCTTCGGAGAGATGCGCGATGTCGGATTTGAGGGCAGTCCACAGGATCAGCGCACGTCCGGCCTCGTTGAAGGCGCGCATGGTCATCAGATTGCGGCGCACATCCGGGTGGACGATGATGGGATCGGCCTTCTTTTCCGGCGCTTTCGGCCCTGTGAGCGAGCGGCCCTGAAGCCGTTCGCGGGCATATTCCACCGCACCCTGATAGGCAGCCTCGCCAATGGCATGGCCCTGCAGCCCGACGCCGAGGCGCGCCTCGTTCATCATCGTGAACATGGCTTTGAGGCCGCCATGTTCCTCGCCAAGCAGATAGCCGGTCGCGTCGTCATAATTCATGACGCAGGTGGCATTGCCGTGAATGCCCATCTTTTCCTCGATGGCACCGCAGGAAACGCCGTTGCGCGCACCGGGCGCACCGGCATCGTCGACCATCACCTTCGGCACGATGAAGAGCGAGATGCCCTTCACACCGGCCGGCGCACCCTCAATGCGAGCCAGAACCAGATGGATGATGTTTTCCGAGAGATCGTGCTCGCCTGCGGAAATGAAGATCTTCTGGCCGGAAATCTTGAAGCTCCCGTCGCCGTTCGGCACGGCTTTGGAAGTCAGAAGGCCGAGGTCGGTGCCGCAATGGGGCTCTGTCAGGTTCATGGTGCCGGTCCAGCTGCCTTCCACCATCTTCGGCAGCCACTTCTGCTTCTGCTCCTCGGTCCCATGCGCAAGGATCGCCGCGATGGCGCCCTGCGTGAGGCCGGGATACATCATCAGCGCCATATTGGCGGAAACCAGATATTCGCTGACGGCTGAATGCACCGTGTAGGGGAGACCCTGGCCGCCATATTCCGCAGGCACGGAAAGGCCCAGCCAGCCGCCTTCGCAATATTGTCGGTAGGCCTCGTCAAAGCCCTTTGGCGTCGTGACGGAGCCATCGTCATGGCGGGTGCAGCCTTCCACGTCGCCAACCCGGTTGAGCGGCTGCATGACGTTTTCGGCCAGCTTGGCGCCTTCGCTCAGGATCGCTTCGACGATGTCCGGCGAGGCGTCGGCGAAGCCCGGCAGATTGTCGTAATTGCCGTAGCCAAGAACATCGTTGAGCACGAACAGCGTATCGCGCACGGGCGCCCGGTAGGTCGGCATGAGACTCCTCCAGCTCTCGGAACAAAAGGCGCGAACATAGCTTTCGCGCAGCATCGGAAGCGCTCTAGCAAATTTTGACGTTTGCGTAAACGTCAAAAACGACGCACGGCGTCACAAAACCCCGTGCAGAGCGGTACGGGCACGGTGAGTTCTGGAATGAAACTGAAGCTGCGGCCCCGCAGCGGAGAGCGCGCCGGAGCGTTTTGCAGTCAGGTGAAATGGCCTGACGTCCGCAGAAATGCAGACGATGAAAGGGCGTCCGGGCGGATTGTTCCCGGCATCTGCCTCCGGTCCATTTCGGCCGTGCGCGCAAGTGCCGGGAGGAGAAAAACCGCTGACGGTGCTTCGCCAGACTTCAGTCCGGATGTGTCGGGCGAAATCAGCCGGCGGTGCCCAGAGCCGAGGCGGTATCCAGCCGGTCGCTGACGTCCGCGATCAGCTTCTTCAGCTCGGAAATGGCATCCTCGATGGAGCGGTGCTGTTTCTGAAGCCGCACCATCTGGCGTTCGGATTTCGTCAGGACGAGTTGCAACTGCTCGACATTGCCCTTCTTGCGGTCCGCCTTGGGGTCGTGCAGATCAAGCACTTCCTTTATGTCGCTCAGCGAGAAGCCGATCTTGCGGCCAAGCAATATCTGCTGGAGGCGGAGCTTGTCGTTGCGCGAATAGAGGCGTGTCGTGCCCACGCGCTCCGGCGTGAGAAGGCCTTTGTCTTCGTAAAAGCGCAGGGCGCGAAGGGTGACGCCGAACTCGCGCGCCATCTCGCCAATGCGGGTGTATTCTTCGGAGGTCTCGGGAGAATCATTTCCCTCGGCGGTCTTTTCGACAGCCATTGCAATGTTCGTCATGATCACTGTTCCGTATCGAATGAACACTCCGGCGGGGGAACCGGAATGGTGACATGCCTGACGGCCAAACTTCGCCGACGGGCGAAGGACGCACCGCTCAGACATGTTTAGAAGGCGGGCTTATGCGTCGCAGAATACGGCATTACAAGGGCCTTTGGCCAAATTGTGAACGGCTTGCCAACAACCTTTTTGCCGGATTTTCGCGCGTATGCTTAATCGCCGGTAAGAAATGTTAACTCCGTGTTTACCATGATCGGGGAATTGTGGACCCGTCAGCAGACCATGCCCGTTCGCGTTCGAAGCCTGGGCATGGCGGTCTGACCGTGGGTGTCTCTGCAGTGTTTGTCTTCTGCCTTCCCGGCGTACCAAAGCTGAAGGGCCCGCGCGGCAAGAACTATCGATGGCCAACCGGCAACCGGTGGAGAGGCGGGCGTTCCGATGAACAACAAGCGTTCCTATCTGGAAAACATAAATGCCGGTCGTCGTCGGCGGCCACGGGCCAACGCGTCTCTTGATGAGATCAGCCGCACACTCGAAGAGATGGAGCATCGGCTCGGACGCGCCACCGGTCGTTTCGACCAGCAGGCCGAGGAAAACGAGGTCGCCCGGCGCATCCAGGAACTGTCGGAAACGGTGTCCCAGACCTATGCGCGGCCAGGCGAACGCCCGGCGCCGCACAGGCACAAGGTCGCGCCGCAGGCCTATTTCGAGCGCGCCGCGCATGAGCTTGAGCGCAGCCACAGGCAGGAGCGCGAAGTCTCATCGATTGGCAGCATCGCCAGCGAGCTGAAGACCCTGCGCTCGGACCTTCGTGATGCAATGCGCTCCGGCCTCAACGACGAGTTCACCACGCTGCGCCGTGAACTGGCGGGTATTATGGCTTCGGTGCCCAACAGTGCGTTGAGCAGCGAGCTTGTGGTTGAATTTGAACGCCTGTCCAATGCCATCGCACAGCTTGCCGAGCGCAGCGATGACAAGAACGTCAAAATGCTGCGCCTGGAAATGGAGGAGTTGAAATCGTCCATTTCCAATCTCGCGCGCGAGGAGACGCTGCGGGCCGTCGATCAGCGCTGGGATGCGCTCGACGATCGCTGGAGCGCGTTCGAGACTCGTGTTTCCAATGACATTCGCAGGAGCGACCCGGCGATCGAGATGCTGCATCAGCGCATCGAAGAAATCGCCCATGCGGTCAATAGCCTGCCGGAATCCCTCTCGATCCAGTCGCTTGAGGACCGGGTACGCACGCTTGCGGGCGCACTCGACCAGTTGCTGGAGCGCAAGCAGCAGAGCAATCCCGAGGTTTATGCTGCCCTGGACGAACGTCTTGACGAGATCAGCAGGGCAATCGCGGCCTCCGCTCCGAAGGCGCAGGCCGCGAGTTTCGATCCACAGCCCTTCGAGCGTATCGAGGCGCGGATCTCCTCTCTCGCCAGTCAGGTGTCCGAACTGCTTTCTGAACGTTCGGGCGGCGAGGCGGTCGGCCAGCTCAGCGAACAGCTTTATTCGTTGTCACAGCGGGTCGACGATATCGCCCGCCGTATCGACATGCCGGAACAGACGGTTGAACGGCTGGCCGGCCAGATCGCCGGCATCGCCGAAAAACTCGATACCGCCCCGCAGCCGCAGCCGCAGATCGCGGAGCACATGCTGCGCGGCATAGAGGATCGGTTCGCGCATCTTTCCCAGCTTATTGAGGAGCGGCAGGGCGATGTCGCCGAGCAGGGCCGGACGCTGGTTGACGAACTGGAGCGCCGCCTGCAGGAGATTTCCGCGCGGATCGATGAGCGCGGCAATCCGGCTCACGCCGAAGCGGGCCTCATGGCGACAATCGACGCGCGCTTCAACGAACTGGCCGCGCGCCTCGACGTTGGTGCTGGTGAAAACCGTAATGGTGAAGCGCTTCGCGCGCTCGAGGCGCGGCTCGACGACATCTCGGGACGTTTGCAGGCCTCTTCTTCACAGGCCTCTTCCGTCGATCCCGAAGTGATCCGGAATCTCGAAGCGCAGGTGCGCAGCCTTTCTGAACACCTTTCGCGCCCGGGTGCCGACCTGCCGGAATTCGAGGATCTGGGCCCGCGTCTGGAGAACATCGAGCGCTCCATTCACGAGAACCGTGCCGCTGTTGTCGAAGCAGCGCGGCACGCTGCGGAGCAGGCGATCGGCGCACTCGGAAACGCTCCCCAGGCGGAGGCATTCGATCGCGAGCTGCGGGCCGAACTGCGCGCTCTCGAGGAGCTCACGCGCAAGTCGGACGAACGCAACACCAAGACCTTCGAAGCCATTCACGACACGCTCCTCAAGATTGTCGACCGCATCGGCGCGGTGGAAAGCACGTCGAAAGCCAGCGCGGGTAGCGGTGCGGCGAAAATTGCCGTTGCAGCCGCACCTTCGATTTCGCCGGCCGGCGATGAGGCCGTGGAAACGGTGACGCGCGATTATGAACCGGCACCAAACCGTTCGCCGGCCGAGGCTGCCGCTGCTGCGGCCCGTGCGGCTCTGGATGAGGACGGGCAGAAGGAGCAGGTGAAGCCGGGGCGCACCTCGCTTCTGGGCGGTTTGTCACGGGCATGGAGCACGCGCGGTGAAAAGCAGCAGGCTGATGTCGAAGAAGACATTTTCGAGGAGACCGAGCTGGAGGCCGATGGGAGCCTTGAGGCGGTAGAGCTGGATGCTGAACGCATCAATGAGCCACTCGAACCGGGCTCCGGCGCTCCCGATCTCAATGCAATCCTGCGTCGCGTGCGTGATGAGAAGAAGGCACCGGTCCGCTCGGAGACGGATGACGCTGCGAAATCTGATTTCATTGCCGCGGCAAGGCGGGCGGCGCAGGCTGCCGCGGCCGAGGCGGAGATTCTGAAGAAGCGCAGGTCCGAAGCGACGGAAGAAACCGGCCGCTTCGGCCTCGGGCGCCTCCTGAAGCGCAGCAGGAAGCCGCTTATGGTGATGCTTGGAGCCGGCATTGTCGCCGCCGGCGGCTATCAGGTCGGCAAGGCATACCTGTCGAACTCGACGTCCATCCCGATGCCAGTGGCAAGCGATAGCTCGGCACCGGAGCCTGCAGCCGTTGTGGCCGGCACCAGCTCAAAGGCGGAAGATCGCCGGGTGCGTGTTGTGGATGAGCAGCCGCTGGACGGGTCGACTCCCAACCAGGCAGTCGATGAGACCGTCGATACGCTGGCCTCCATGCCGCAGATGGACGCGCCTGCGCAGGGCAAGTTCGAGGAGCCGCTTTCAACGACCGAGACGGCCAGCCTTCCCGAAGCACCGCCTGTGGAAGCCGTTCAAACGGTTTCGCTGGATGAAATCCCGATGGATGCCGGGCCGATACCGCTTCGCGAAGCGGCTGCCGGAGGAGATCCGAAGGCGTATTTCGAAATTGCCAGCCGTTATGCGGAAGGACGCGGGACGACGGCGGACATGGCAAAGGCCGTCGAATGGTACACGAAGGCTGCCGAAGCCGGCTTCGCACCCGCTCAATACCGGGTCGGTGATCTCTACCAGAAGGGGACCGGCGTCGAGCGCGACGCGGCAAAGGCGAAGATGTGGTTCCAGCTTGCGGCACAGCAGGGCAATGCAGGTGCCATGCACAATCTGGGTGTTCTTTATGCCATGGGCGCCGATGGGCCGGCAGACAACGGCTCTGCCGCACGCTGGTTCCTTGAAGCGGCGGAGCATGGCGTCAAGGACAGCCAGTTCAACCTCGGCATTCTCTCTGCCAAGGGCATGGGGGTGCCGCAGGACCTGACCGAAGCCTATAAGTGGTTTGCCATCGTCGCCAATGGCGGTGACAGGGATGCTGCCAGCAAGCGCGACGAGATCGCGGCTGCCCTTTCGCCTGAAAAACTGGAACAGGCGAAAAACAAGACCGCTTTGTGGAAGGCCAAATCCATCGATCCCGCCGTCAACATGGTCGATGTGCCCGAATCCTGGCGTGAGAGCCGTGAGCTGACCGCCAGCGTCGACATGAAGAAGGCGGTCACCAACATTCAGCTCATCCTGAATCAGCAGGGGTTTGATGCGGGCAAGCCGGACGGCATCATGGGCGCCAGGACCAAGACGGCGATCAGCGCTTTCCAGAAGGCCAACGGCATGACGCCGACCGGAGAGGTCGATGAGGCGCTGGTGCGCGCGCTTCTGGAAAAGAACAAGGCAGCGGCCGCCGCTCAGTAGGCGGCTTCGCATCTGATGGACAGCCGGCTTTTAGGGTCCCCATCCTAAGTGTGTCCGAACGGACGCACTTCACCTCCGCCGAGCAAGTCGTTCAAACTTTTCCCGATTCGGTGACAACTCGGTTTGACTTCGTGATCGCCAGAGCGCAGAACGGAAGCACGCATAACGCTTCCACATCTCGCCCGGCGCCGCCGTCGGGGAAACAATTATTCGGGTGCCGCGGGTGGGTATTTATCTCCCAATCGCCGAAATGTCCGTCAATGTCTTCGTGCTGCTGGCCATGGGCGGCGCGGTCGGCTTTCTCTCCGGCATGTTCGGCGTCGGGGGCGGGTTTCTCATCACGCCGCTTCTGATCTTCTACAACATTCCGCCCGCCATTGCGGTTGCCACCGGCGCTAACCAGGTGATCGCTTCATCTTTCTCCGGGGCGCTGGCGCATTTCAAGCGCAAGTCGCTCGATCTCAAGCTCGGCACGGTGTTGCTGGCCGGCGGCATTGTCGGTGCGTCGCTGGGTGTCTCCGTCTTCGCCTATCTGCGGCGGCTGGGACAGCTCGACCTGATCGTCTCGCTGCTCTATGTGGCGTTTCTCGGCGTGGTCGGCGGTCTGATGCTGATGGAAAGCGTGCGTGCCATCAGACGCTCGCGCGGCGGCCAGACGGTGACGCTGCGCAAACCCGGCCAGCACAACTGGATTCATCGCCTGCCGCTGAAAATGCGTTTTCGCGCCTCGAAGCTCTTTGTCAGCGTGATACCGGTTCTGGCTTTGGGGGCGTTCATCGGTTTCCTGGCATCGATCATGGGTGTCGGTGGCGGCTTCATCATGGTGCCGGCGCTGATCTACCTTCTGAAAGTGCCGACCAATGTCGTGATTGGCACGTCGCTGTTCCAGATCATTTTCGTGGCGGCCTTCACGACGATCGTTCATTCGACGGCCAACCAGACCGTCGACGTGGTGCTCGCTTTTCTCCTCATGGTCGGTGGCGTTGCCGGTGCGCAATATGGCGCAAGGGTGGGGCAGAAGCTTCGCGGCGAGCAGTTGCGCGCGCTTCTGGCGCTGCTTGTTCTGGCGGTGGCGCTTCGTCTGGGGTTCGATCTCTTCGTTCGGCCCGAGAGCGTCTACTCCCTCTCCATGGGAGGGGTCTGAGCGATGCGTTTTGCAATCCTGTCCACGCTTGCCCTTCTGGTGCCCGTGCTGGCTGCCCGGGCGCAGGACCATATCCCGGAGAACATCCAGATCGGTCTGTCCACGGACCAGGTTTCAATCACCTCGGATTTCAGTGGCGCGGAACTCACCATTTTCGGCGCTCTGGACAACGCCGACCCACTGGTCTCCCGGCAGGGGCGCTACGATGTGATCGTGGTTCTGGAAGGGCCACCGCGTGCCGTAACGGTGCGCAAGAAAACCCGTGTCGCTGGCATGTGGATCAACACGGAGTCCGTCATATTCCGCGATGTGCCGGCGTCCTACTCCATGGCGCTGACACGCGCGCCCCAGGACATCACCGCGCCGGATGGCTATCGGCAGCTCGCGCTTGGGGCGGACAATCTGCATCTGCAGCCGCTTGATGCCGATGGCGATCCGAAAACGATCGAGGAATTCACCCGTGCGCTGCGTGATCGCAAGGAGGCCGAGGGGCTTTATTCGACGCGGGCGGGCGCGGTGCGTTTTCTGTCGCAAAGCCTCTTCCGGGCTTCGCTACGGCTGGCACCCAACGTTGCGGTCGGCACGCACAGGGCCCGCGCCTTTCTGTTCCGCAACGGCATGTTCCTGCGCGAGACGTCGGCCCAGCTCACCATCCGCAAGGCGGGTCTTGAACAGCGCCTCTATCAGTTTGCCCATCAGAACAGCATGCTCTACGGCATTCTGGCGGTGCTGATCGCCATTGTGACAGGCTGGCTCGGGCGGTTGATTTTCCGCAAGGACTGATCCTGGCGCAATTCCAGGAAAAGTGGGTACCGGTTTTCTGTTGGAAATTGCGCAATAATAACAAGACGGAGCGGAGCGACGTTTCCATGAAACGGTGCACCGCTCTAACGCAGCATGCTGCCGGCAATGGCGTAGATGCCCTGCCGCCCAAGCATGTAGGCCGCCAGCCTTTCACGCGCGAACAGGCCGGAGAAAGCGCGGTCAAGCACATTGAGGGTGCCGGTCAGGCTGCCGAAGGCGGGCATGATGAGCCGCTCCCCGTCGGAGACAAAGCAGGCCCGCCGCACCGAGCGCCCGCGTCTTACGATGCGCGCTCCCGGATGCAGGTGCCCGGCGATCTCGCCGGGGCCGGCGCCGCGCGCAGGCTCGTGGCGAAAGGTGAGGCCTTCAACGGCGATTTCCTGCGCGCAGCGGCCGGGAAGATCGGGTGGCGGTGCAGGGTCGTGGTTGCCGGCGATCCAGTGCCAGTCGCGCTCGCCAATGATCCGCACAAGGTGATCACGGAAGACTGTCGGCATTTCGGCGGCTCCGTCTTCATCATGAAAGCTGTCGCCGAGGCTGATGACCATCTCGGGGTCGTAATCTGCCAAAACGCCTTCCAGCCGCGTCAGCGTCGCAGCGGTATCGTAGGGTGGCAGCATGCGACCCCGCCTGGCATAAGCCGCCCCCTTTTCCAGATGCAGGTCGGAGACGACCATGAGGCCCATCGCCGGAAAGAACAGCACACCGCGCCAGTCGCACACGGCCTCGTGACCGACGATCCGGACCGTCAGCGCCGTGCTTGCATCGGTTGCGGGTGCAAGGCTGTTCATGCCTCAAGAGCCTCCTGCATTAGCTCCTCGCCGGAAAGCCGCGAAGCTTCGCCGAGCAGTGCCTCGTTGGCGTCGCCGGCCACGGCCTCCTTGCCGATCTCCAGCATGATGGGCACGGCCAGCGGCGAAATGCGCGTCAGCGATTTATGCACGATTCGCCCGCGAATGCGCGACAGCATCTCGCCCAGTCTCCTGACATCGAGCAGCCCCTGCGCGGCGTCCGCCCATGTGGCCTGCATGAGAATGTGGTCGGGCTCATGGGCCCGCAAAACGTCGTAAATGAGGTCAGCGGAAACGGTCACCTGCCGGCCGGTCTTCTCTTGTCCGGGGTGGCGTTTTTCGACCAGCCCCGAGATCAGCGCACAATTGCGGAAGGTGCGCTTTAAAAGCCAGCTATCGGCGATCCACGCTTCCAGATCATCGCCCAGCATGTCCTCGTCCATGAGCGCGGCCAGACTGAGCTTGCCGCTCTTCAGCATGGCGCTCATATCGTTGAGACCCCATAGGGCAATGGCATAGTCGTTGGCGACAAAGCCGAGCGGATGTGCGCCGTCACGCTCGAGCCGGCGGGTCAGGAGCATGCCGAGCGTCTGGTGTGCGAGCCGTCCTTCGAACGGGTAGAGCACCATGTAGAAGCGGTTGCCGCGCGGAAACGTTTCGACCAGAAGGTCTTCGCGGCGAGGCAGGACCGATTTGTCGCGCTGGATGGAAAGCCATTCGGCCACCTGCGGCGGTAGCGCCTTCCAGCGTTTTGGATCGGCCAGCATGGCGCGCACTTCCGCTGCCAGATAGGTGGAGAGCGGGAATTTGCCGCCCGCGTAATAGGGCACCTTGGCGTCCTCGCCGCCGCCCGCCGAAACGAGGCACTCATTCTCGCGAATGCCCTCGAAGCGCAGCACCCGGCCGGAGAACAGGAACGTGTCGCCCTGCGTGAGGGTTTCGAGGAAATATTCCTCCACCTTGCCCAGCACGGGGCCGCCGCGCGAGGCGCTGCCACGCCCGCGCCGCACCATGCGGATGTTGAGCATGGGGGATTCCACGATGGTGCCGACATTCAGCCGGTATTGCTGGGCGATGCGTGGATTGGCGATGCGCCAGAGCCCGTCTTTCGTCTTGCGGATGCGGGCATAGCGCTCATAGCTCTTCAGCGCATAGCCTCCGGTGGCGACAAACGCGACAATGCGGTCGAATGTCTCCCGGTCGAGCGCGGCATAAGGGGCTGCCCCCGCCACCTCGCCATAGAGCACATCGGCGTCGAAGGGGGCGGCGCAGGCCGAGCCCAGCACGTGCTGCGCCAGCACATCGAGCGCCCCTTCCACCAGTGGCGGCGTGTCCTGCGCGCCCAGATAGTTCGCTTCAAGCGCTGCACGGCACTCCATCACCTCGAAGCGGTTTGCCGGCACGAGAATGGCTCGGCTCGGCTCGTCCATGCGGTGGTTGGAGCGGCCTATGCGCTGCGCCAGCCGGCTCGCCCCCTTGGGTGCGCCCACATGCACGACCAGATCCACATCGCCCCAGTCGATGCCCAGATCCAGCGTCGACGTGGCGACGATGGCCCGGAGGCTGTTGGTCTCCATCGCCTTTTCCACCTTGCGTCGCTGGCCGACATCGAGCGAGCCGTGATGCAGCGCAATGGGAAGATTGTCTTCATTGGCGCGCCACAATTCGCGGAACAGAAGCTCGGCCTGGCTGCGCGTGTTGACGAAGAGCAGGGTGGTCCGATGCGCCTTGATCGCCTCATAGACCTTCGGAATGGCATAGAGCGCGGAGTGCCCGGCCCAGGGCACACGCTCCTCCGTTTCCAGAATGGTGATGTCCGGCTTTGCGCCACCCGACACGGTCACGATGTCGGCCATGGCGCCGGGCCTGTCCTGCGGCACCAGCCAGCGACGCAGCGCTTCGGGTTCGGCGACCGTCGCCGAAAGCCCGATGGTCTGCAACTCCGGTCGCAGACGGCGCAGCCGCGCAAGGCCGAGTGAGAGCAGATGCCCACGCTTGGAGATCACCAGCGAATGCAACTCGTCGAACACCACGAATTTGAGGTCCGAGAAGAAGCGCTCCGCATCGGGCGAGGCGATCAGAAGCGCAAGCTGTTCGGGGGTCGTCAGCAGAATGTCGGGCGGTGCATGTTTCTGCCGCTGGCGCTTGTGGGTGGGCGTGTCACCGGTGCGTGTCTCCATGGTCACCGGCAGCTCCATCTCGGCCACCGGCATGTTCAGATTTCGCTGAATGTCGACGGCGAGCGCCTTGAGCGGAGAAATGTAAAGCGTGTGAACGCCACGCCGCGCTTCACCGGGCCGAGGTTTTGGCCGGCCCGCGAGATCGGTGAGCGTTGGCAGAAAACCGGCGAGCGTCTTGCCGGCACCCGTCGGTGCGATCAGCAGTGCCGAGCGACCGGCCTGTGTGCGGGCGAGAAGTTCGAGCTGATGCGCGCGCGGCTGCCACCCACGCGTGGCGAACCATTCGCTGAAGGGCGCTGGAAGGAAAGGCGCGGCAATGCCGTCAATGGGGTGCGTCCGGTGTTCCAAGATGGGTTAGAACTAAACCAGAACAGAGAAAGCGCCAAGGGAGGGGGAAAGATTTATCATACCGGGATGACAGTGCCGAGATAACCCCCCTCTGGCCTGCCGGCCATCTCCCCCTCAAGGGGGGAGATTGGCGTACTGCGAAGTGTAGCTCTCACGAACATGGTGGCGATTGGCGAAAGCAGCTCCACCGCCTGATCTCCCTCCTTGAGGGGGAGATGGCCGGCAGGCCAGAGGGGGGTATCTCGGCATCAACATTCGACGTGATGCACGTTCCCTCCCCGCAGACTGTCACACGGAATCGCTCACCGCGCTCCAGGCAGCGGCGCGGCGCAGAATGTCCTGAAACTTTTCACCCGCCTCTTCCAGCGTGCCGGAATTGTCGATGATTGTTGCGTCTTCCACGGCGAGCTCCTTCGCGTGCGCCCGTTCGAGACGCGCCAGCACTTCCTCGCGGGTCTCGCGGCCACGGCTTGAAAGCCGCTCGGCAAGGACCTCGCGCGATGCGGTCACGATCACGGCGATGACATTGCCATAGCGTTCACGCAGGAGCGGGATGACGGCGCGGGAAACGTTGGCGACTGCCACATGACCTTCGCGCACGATGCCGTCCACGCTGGCGGGCAGGCCGTATTTCAGCCCGTTCGCTTCCCAGCTTACAGCGAATGCGCCTTTGCTTTCTGCCTCGTCAAAACTGGCGCGGGTGAGGCAGTCATGGGCCTCACCGGCGCCGTCCATCTCGCGGGTGATGACACGGCGCACGAAGGTGACGTCGCTGTCCTGCGGGCCGAGCCGCTGGCGCGCATAGTCCATCACCGAATCCTTGCCGGCACCCGAGGGGCCGGCCACGGCGATGAAAACGCCGTGTCGGATCGGGAAATCCTGCTCGTCGATGACGCGCTCCAGCGTGGCCGAGGACCTCATGCCACCCGCGCTCCCTCGCGCCAGACCGAGCGCACGATCGGCACATGCTCGTCCACCCGCACGCGGATCATGTCGCCGCGACGGCCCTGTTCGAGAATGCCGCGATCATCGAGCCCGACGGCTTCTGCCGGGTTCTTCGAAACCATGGCGACAGCCTGCGGCAGCGAGATGTGCTCCACCGTCTCGCCCAGAGCAAAGGCGGCCTGAACAAGGCTGAACGGGATGTAATCCGACGACAGAATGTCGAGCGTCTTGCCTTCCGCCAGACTGCGCGCCGAAACATTGCCGGAATGCGATCCGCCGCGCACCACATTGGGCGCCCCCATCAAAACCTGCATGCCGGCCTCGCGCGAAGCCCTGGCGGCCTCCTGCGTGGTGGGGAACTCGGCGACGCGCACGCCCTGTGTCGCGGCTTCGTCCACATGCTCCATCGTGGCGTCGTCATGGCTTGCCAGAATGATGCCGTTGTCCCGGCAGATTTCGGCAATGGCGTTGCGATGCCTGCTCGAATAGGTCTGCGACTGGGTGATGCGCTTGTCGCAGAACTGGCGGAAATCCTCTTCCGTCATGCCGGTCTTGTTCATGTAGTAGACCTTGTAGGTCTCGATGCTGGTGAACTGGCGCTGGCCCGGCGAATGGTCCATCAGTGAAGCCAGCTTCACGCGGCTGTCGTTTCTGAAAAGTTCGAAACCCTCCAGACAATCGGGCGCGGAGACCTCACAGCGCAGATGCAGGAAGTGGTCGGCACGCAGGCGGCCGGCTTCCACGCTGTTTTCGATGGCGTGGCCAAGCTCGCGCATTTCCGGCGCGCCGAGGTTGCTGTCTTCATCGAGGCCGATGCGCAGCGCGTCGAACACGGTGGTAATGCCGGATGCCGCAATCTGTGCATCATGCGCGAGCACCGAGGCGATTGGGTTCCAGCGCACTTTCGGGCGTGGCGCGTAGTGGCGCTCCAGATGGTCCGTGTGCAGTTCGACGAGGCCTGGCAGGACGTAATCGCCATCCATATCTTCACCGACAGAGGTATTGCCTGTGGCGATGTCGACGATGCGCCCGTCACGGATCGAGATGCTGCCTTCGATCACCTCATCGGGCAGCACGATGCGGGCATTTTTGAGGACCAGTTCGTTCGTCATTATCAGGCAGTCTTTCTTGTCTTGCTCCAGCCGAGCGTCTGGAAGGATTTCACCTGGAACGGCGCGCCCGGCTCCGACTCGATGAACAGGGCCAGCGAGCCAATCTCCAATGGTTCCGACAAAAGCGGCCCGAAGAAGGCATCGATGGCGCGTTCCATGCGGGGCGCTTCGGCCTGTGGCACGCGTCCAGTCAGGGTCATGTGAAAGCGGAATTCCTCGAACACATAGGGATAGCCCCATTTGTGCAGATTCTTGAGCTGTCCGGGTGAGAGGTTTTCCGGGTTGCGCCGTTCAAGCTCATTGGCCGTCAGCGGCGCGCGGAAGGGTTCGAAGCTCTCCACGATGCTGCCCGCCAGCGCATCCAGCCGTTCAGACCGTTCTTCCGGCACCAGCGCGAAGAAGCCGTCCAGCCTGCGCACCACCGCGCGCGGGATCGTTACCGGTTCCATCTGCGCGCAGAACTTTGTCAGCGCCTGGATCAACCCCTGCTCGCTCTGGCCTTCGGCAAGCCGGAACGGGGCTTTCAGCGTCGCATGAAACCCGTAGCGGCGTGCCGCAGCCGTGTGAAACGAAATCTCCGCAGCCGAGAACGGCCCGGCCTCCACCGGGGTCAGCGGCATGCCGGTAAAGGCGTCGCGTCCCAGCCAGCGGGCGGCGGCCCGCGTCAGCGGGTCGTCTTGTTCAGGTGTGAAGTAGATTGCGTAGCGCATGAGCTTTTCCTCGCCGATTGCGGTGCAATAGGCGATTTGTGTGACAGGTTAACGAATCCCTCGAAAGGACCACAGAAGCTATCAGCCAATTTCCGCTGCGTCATCATCCACCTCATTGCCTGCCGATGAGGCGCTGGCGCAGCATGTTGGAAATATTGTCGAAGACGAAAACGACCATCAGGATGAGGAGTACCATGTAAGCTACGTTTTCCCAGTCCTGATTGGTGCGCATCGCCTCCCAGAGCTTGAGGCCGATGCCGCCCGCACCCACTGCACCGATGATTGTGGCCGAGCGCGTGTTGGACTCCCAGAAATACAGCGACTGGCTCAAAAACACCGGCAGAACCTGCGGCACGACGCCGTAGCGCTGCACCGAGGACGGGGCCGCACCGACGGAGCGCACGCCCTCGCGCTGCTTGTCGTCGATGTTCTCGAGCGCTTCCGAGTAGAGTTTGCCGAATGTGCCGGTGTCGGTGAAGAAGATCGCCGAAATGCCGGCCAGCGGCCCCGGCCCGAACGCCCGGGTGAAGAACAGCGCCCAGATCAGCATGTCCACCGAGCGCAGGAAATCGAACGAGCGCTTCAAGAGATGGTTGATAAAACGGTTGGGCATGATGTTGCGCGCGGCCGCAAAGGCGAGCGGGAAGGCCAGAAGCGAGGCGAACACCGTGCCGGCAAACGCCATGACAATGGTCTGCAGCAGCTTCAGCCACACATCGCCATGCTGCCAGTCGGCATTGTTGACGATATTGTCCCAGGCAACGGCCAGATTGGAGCGGCCTTCCTCTATGCGATCGCCAAAGAAGATCGTGCCCAGAACCTCGCTGGCCGACATGCCCCAATAGGGAGATCGCGTGTCGAAGAAGAAGTTCTCCCAACCGAGGAAGCGGCGGCGTATCTTGACTTCGTCATCCTCGATTTCCGCGCGGCCGGCGAAGCCGAAGCGCACGATAACCTTGGCACCGGGTGCGCGCTGGCTTGCCCAGTCGGGCAGGGGGCTGCGCGCATGAACGGTCTGCCCCTCTTTGATATCGAGTTCCAGTGTTTCGCCATTGTGCGAGACCGAAACAAAGCCCGGCTGAACGCGGATATGCGTGTCGCCACCGAACGAAACATCGGCGCTCACAATGGCTTCCTCGCGGGTCGCCACCGGTTCCGCCGGTGCGGTGTTTACGGACGGAGTTTCTGATGGCGCGGAAGGAGACGACATGGCACCAAGAAACCCACCGCCGTCCTTCGCAGCCGGTTTCGTGTCCAGCGACCCGAGGAAGCCGGCGCCGCTGGTTTGGCCGCCGTCGGAGCCGGCGGCTGCGCTGGTCGCTGCGCTCCGGCGTTCCACGGTCGCCGTTTCCGTCACCACCCAGTCCGGTTTCGGATCGTCGCCCAGCGGCGAGAAACGGGGGAAGGAAACATCCAGCGCATCGCCGTCATACTCGATGTCCGGGCGCACCTCATAGGAAACCCAGTCGGCCAGATAGCTTCCGGCGATATCCCAATTGCCGTTGGAGATCACCTGCCCCACCGCAAAGAGCCACCAGGCGAAGACCATATAGAGTGCGACGGCAGCGATGATGAGCGCGGCACGAAAGCGCTCAAGCAGCGGGCGCTGAAAAACATCCGTGTGGCGCGCGACGATGGCGTTGGCTTCGGTTTCGGTCATGGTCAGCCTCCCCGGCCGAATTCGAATGCCTGCCTGCCGACGAGGCGCCCGCGCAGCCAGGCCGAAAGCTGGTCGACCGCGACGATGGTGCAGAACAGGAGAAGGATGATGGCGAGCGTCTTTGCCTCATGCGTGCGACTGATCGAGAGGCGCAGCGCCTCGCCGATACCGCCGCCCCCCACTGCACCGATAATGGTGGAAGCGCGCACATTGATCTCGAAACGCAGGAGCGCGTAGCTCAGGAAGTTGGGCATGACCTGCGGCACGATGGCGAACCACACGCGCTCGGTCCAGTTCGCACCGGCAGCGCGCAGGCCCTCCTCGGCTTTCATGTCGGCGTTCTCGACCACTTCGAAGAACATCTTGCCGAGCGCACCGACCGTGTGGATCGACACGGCAATGATGGCAGGCACGGCACCGATGGTCAGCACGGCCAGAAAAAAGCCGGCGATGACGATCTCGGGAAAGGCGCGCAGCAGTTCCATGAAACGGCGCACGAAGAAGCGCAGCCAGCGCCGGGTCGTCAGATTCGATGCTGCCAGAAAGCAAAGGACGAAGCCAAGGCCGAAGCCGATCAGCGTGGAAACCAGCGCAATGTTGATGGTCTCCAGCATCTTGTAGAAATATTCGGGCAGATAGAACGTCTCGGTGAGATAGATCCGCCCATCGGGATAATTGTATTTCAGGCTGCCATCGTCATAGGGCGAGGGCAGGTCGAAAAGGGCGCGCCAGATTTCCCAGCCATCGCGCGGCATCATCTGTCCCACGAAATCGAACAGATAGGGCAGGCGGTCGAAGAACTTGCCGGCGTTCGATTCATTGGCAAACCAGAGCGAACCGCTCATGGCGAGAACCATGAACACGATGCCGCCAATGGTGTAGAGACGACGGCGTCCGGCCAGTTCGCGCCAGTGGCGCTCCACGGCCTGGCCGGCTTCGGAAAGAAGCGGGGAATGGGTCGTTGCTGTCATGTCTGGCACGCCTGTGCGACAACGCCGCCGGCACGGGCCGGCGGCGTGTCAGATTGCGGGAAAGGGATCAGGAACCGATCTTGGAGCGACGGGCGTCGATGATCGGCTCGTAGAATGCCGGCGTCACTTCGGTGTAGCCCTTGTAGTCGCCGCCCTGGATGGCTGCGAAGCACTCCGGATCGGCTTCCGGCATTTCCATCATGAAGGTCTTGAACTTGGTCTTCATGTCGGCGTCCATGGAGGTGCGAACCACGACCGGACCATTCGGGATCAGCGGGGACTTCCAGAGCTCAACCAGATCGTCCATGTCGAGAATACCCTTCTCGACCATCTTGTGCAGGTTGCCGGAGGTGTAGCCGTCGGAGAACTCGCCAACACCGGAAGCCCAGGTCGTGCCGGCGTCGAACGTGCCTTTCACCACTTCGAGAACGAGGTTCTCGTGGCCGCCACCGAAGCCGGTCTCGCCAAAGAACTCTTCAACAGTAGCGCCGACTGCCTTGGGCAGCGTGACGGCGGGAACGAGGTAACCGGAGGTGGAATCCGGGTCGGCGAAGCCGAGCTTCTTGCCCTTCATGTCTTCCAGCGACTTGATGCCGGAATCCTTGCGGGCCACCATGACCGAGTGATAGCCGGTGGAGCCGTCGGTCTGCACGGTGGTGAGGATCGGCTCAACGGCTTCCGGATCTTCCAGATAGACCTTCGCATAGCCCGAAGCGCCGAGCTCGGCATAGTCGAGCGTGCCGCCAAGCAGGCCCTGGATCACGCCGTCATAGTCGGCAGCCGGGAACAGAGCGACCTTCTCGACGCCCAGAACCTCGGGAAGCTTGTCGACCATGCAGGAGAAGTTGCGCAGGCGGTCGGCTTCGTTTTCGCCGCCGAGAATGCCGATGCGGAACTCCTTCAGGTCTTCGGCCTGTGCGCCGCCGACCATCATTGCGGTGAGCGCTACGGCGCCCATAAGAGCTTTCTTGAACATGACGTCTCTCCATTTGGGTGCCGGCTTTTCCCGCCGGCGGGTTTTCAGGCAGAGCGGCCCGTTACGCGGGCCAGGCGATCCCGTGGGTCAGACGGCGGCGAGCGCCGGTTGCGCCTGACCGGTCGATTTCCTTGCCGGCTGTGGAGCCGGGACATTGATGCTGGTGGAAGTGATGGCTTCGGAAAGCTCCGCGCCTTCCTCGCCGCCGTAAATGGTGCGCACCGCTTCGCTGGTCAGCGCCTCGGGTGGGCCGTCGAAGACCACAGCGCCCTTGGCCATGCCGACAATGCGGTTGCAATAGGCGCGCGCCGTGTCGAGCGTGTGCAGGTTGGTGATGACGGTGATGCCTTCGCGGGCGTTGATATCGGCCAGCGAGTCCATCACCACCTTGGCGTTGAGCGGATCGAGCGAGGCGATCGGCTCGTCGGCGAGGATCACCTTCGGCTCCTGCATGAGTGCGCGGGCGATCGCCACACGCTGCTGCTGGCCGCCGGAAAGCGTGCCGGCGCGCTGCAGCGCCGTCTGGGCGATGTCGAGGCGCTCCAGTGCGGCGATGGCGCGGATGCGCTCCTCGCGGGTGAACATGTTCATCAGGTTGAGAACGGTGGAACGATGGTTGAGGCGCCCGAGCAGGACGTTGGTCAGCACGTCGAGGCGCGGCACCAGATTGAACTGCTGGAAGATCATGGCGCAGTCGCGTTGCCAGCGGCGAAGCTCCGCCCCTCTGAGGGCCGATACCTCTTTGCCATGAAAAGTGATCGAGCCCTCTGAAGGATCGATCAGCCGGTTGATCATGCGCAGAAGCGTCGATTTTCCGGCGCCCGAGCGGCCAATGACGCCGACCATCTGGCCCTGTTCGATTTCCAGTTCCACGTCGCGCACGGCCGTGTTCTGTCCGAAGCGTCGGGTGACCTGTCGAATTTCAAGCATTTGCTGATCCCGTTAAGCGCCTTGTTGCGGCTCTCCCGCGGGCTTTCCGCCCTTGTTGCTCTTTCGCCTAATGGGTGTGGATGAAACCTGGATGTC
Organism: Nitratireductor rhodophyticola; assembly: GCF_019891355.1. NCBI lineage: Bacteria > Pseudomonadati > Pseudomonadota > Alphaproteobacteria > Hyphomicrobiales > Phyllobacteriaceae > Nitratireductor > Nitratireductor rhodophyticola. Next base: position 264,819 of record NZ_JAHSSF010000002.1, read on the forward strand.
GCCTGGGTGACGGTTTTTTGACAGTGCACAGCTCCGGCAGGTACGGGGCGATACGCATCGAATGCGGTTCTCTGCCGGATGTGTTAGTGGGTCCTGCCCCTAAGGGGCACCGTCTGGAGGGAAACAAACCATGAGTACGAAGCATTCCGGCACGTGTCTGTGTGGCACGGTGAGATTTGAGATCTCAGGCACATTCGAGCGCTTTTATCTGTGTCACTGTTCACGATGCAGGAAAGGATCGGGCTCCGCCCATGCGGCCAATCTGTTTTCGAGCGAGGCCGAGATCACCTGGCTTTCAGGCGAAGACTGTATCGAGAGTTATCGCGTGCCCGATGCGCGACACAGGAGAAGCTTCTGCCGAACCTGTGGTTCAGCTTTGCCGAGGGTGGAGGCGGGGGGCGCGATGGTCGTCGTTCCTGCCGGCAGCCTCGATACGCCCGTTGATATCCGGCCCAACGCGCATATCTGTCTTTCCAGCCGGGCGAACTGGGATGACGGGCTGGATGAGGTACCCCGGCTGGACGGCCTGCCGGGGTGATGCGTGAAATGGTTAGCGAGGGCCGCAGAGCCGCTTTCTTGCGGCTGCGTACTCGTCCGCAAGCCGATCCACCAGCGCCTCTGCGCCGGTGATCTCGCTCACCGCACCGACACCCTGTCCGCTGCCCCAGATATCGCGCCAGGCCTTTGCATCGGCGCTGGCGAAATTCATCTTCGACGGATCGGCTTCCGGCAGGTTGTCGGGGTCCATGCCGGCCTTGACGATGGAGCCTTTCAGATAATTGCCGTGCACGCCGGTAAAGAGGTTGGAATAGACGATATCGGCCGCGCGCGAAGAGACAATCATTTCCTTGTAATCGTCCGGCGCACGCGCTTCGTGTGTGGCGATGAACGGCGAGCCGATATAGGCGAGATCCGCGCCCATGGCCTGAGCGCCAAGAACCGCACCGCCATTGGCGATGGCGCCTGAAAGAAGCAGCGGCCCGTCGAACCACTGGCGGATTTCCTGCACCAGGGCAAAGGGAGAAAGCGTGCCTGCATGGCCGCCGGCCCCGGTTGCAACCGCGATCAGCCCGTCAGCGCCCTTTTCGATGGCCTTCCGTGCATGGCGGTCGTGAATGATGTCGTGCAGCACGATGCCGCCATAGGAATGGACGGCCTGGTTCACCTCCTCGACCGCGCCGAGCGAGGTGATGACGATCGGCACCTTGTGATCAACACAGACCCTCAGGTCGTGCTCCAGCCGGTCGTTGGAACGGTGAACGATCTGGTTGACCGCGAAGGGGGCGGAGGGGCGATCCGGGTTCTGTGCGTCATGCGCGGCGAGCTCTTCGGTGATCTGCGAAAGCCACTCGTCGAGCTGTTCCTTGGGGCGGGCGTTGAGCGCGGGAAACGAGCCCACCACGCCGGCCTTGCACTGCGCCACCACCAGCGGCGGATGCGAGATAATGAACAGAGGCGCGCCGACCACGGGCAAACGCAATGTGTCGAAAACGGCCGGAAGCGCCATTGGCTATCCCCTTAATTGACGTATTCGTAAACGTCAAAGCTTCTACAGCATCTCACCCCGTGTTGAAAACCTCCGGCCGCACATTTTGTGCCGATGCTTTCTCAGCCGGGCGCGATGTCGTTGTGCCGGCGCGCGAGGAAATCCTTCATCGCCGCAAGCCCGGCTTCAATGCCCCTGCGTCCGAAGCCAACGCGGAAGCGTCCCGCGGGGGTCTCCATCAGCTCTGACCGGTAGACCGAGGCGGGCAACAGCAGAACGCCCGCCTGCTCCACGAGATCATGACAGAACCGCTCGACACCGTCCCGCCCGTTGTAGCGTGGATAGGCAACGCAGCCGCCATCCGGGTGCCGCCAGTCGAACAGGTCCGGATACTCTGCGAAGAAAGTATCCATCTTCTCCAGATTCTCTGCGATAAGCGCGCGATTGCGCGCGAGGATCCGGTCGCTCACCGAAAGCGCCATGACCGCCAGCCGTTCGCTCGGGGCGGAATTGCAGATGGAGAGATAGTGCTTGTAGCGCTCCAGCTTTTGCAACAGCGCCGTGTCGCGGCTGGCGATCCAGCCGATACGCAGGCCCGGCAGGCCGTAGGCCTTGGACATGACGTTGAGGGAAACGCCCTTTTCATAGGCTTCCGCTGCCTGCGGCAGGCGCCCGGCCTCGTCGCGTTCGAGCAGGCGGTAGACCTCATCACTGAAAAGGTAGAGATCGTGCTCGCGGCACAGCGCCACGAGGGCCGCGAAATCCTCCTGCGGCATCAGGGCGCCGGTCGGATTGTTGGGCAGATTGACCGAGATGAGCTTCGTGTTGGGACGGATCGCGGCACGCACCGCATCGAGATCGAGCCGCCAGTTGTCGTTTTCCAGAAGCGGAACGCCGGTCACCGCGCACAGCCCCAGCGGCACGGTCTCCGCAGCCTGGTAGTTTGGAACGGAAACGATGGCGTGATCCTCGGATGAAAGCATCACCCGCATGGCCGCATAAATGCCTTCCTCCGCCCCAGCGAAGCAGAGAATGTCACGCGCGGAAAGACCGTCATAGGTGGCGGCAATGGCCTCGCGCAGGTCGGGCGCGCCCCATGTTTCCGTGTAGCCGAGCCACAGCGCATCGAGATTTTCACGCGCGGAAGGCCCGGCCATCTGCGTCAGTTCGCCAAGCGTCATGCTCTCCATGTCGGAAGCGGTCATGTGATGCCGGGCGTTGAACTCCCAGCGGGAAAAGTGAACCTCGAGCGCGAAATCCCGCATTCTGAACTCCTTGGGGCATGATTGGGATGGACATTGAACCGGATTCCACGTGCCTGGGCGGGAGAAGCCGATTGTTCACACCTTGTTATGACCGTTGATTGCATACTCACCAAAGGTTAACCATGGGGCAATGACAGGCAAAGAGGGCAGCCAGCCTTGGACGCGATAGAAAATGCGATAAGAAAGGCGTTCGAAAAGGGCGATGCGAGCAAACGGCCTTTTCGTGAGAAGGTTTATCGTTCTGCCTTTGCCGCACTGGAACGCACGCTCGAAGCGCGCGACGATCTTTCAGAAGATGCGAAGCTCGCAAGACGCGACAATCTGAAGGCTACGATTACGGAGATCGAGACGGAGTTCGTGCCTGCCGCCGCGCCTTCGTCTCCGGCGGCGCCGAAGGCCCCTCCGGTTTCGCGGCCCGAACCGCGTCGGCGACAGGCTTCTTCACCGCAGGTATCGCCGGAGCCGCGTCGTGCGCCGCGCCCGAAGGACGACAATGGCGATTTCGCGCCGCGGATTGACCCCCGTGACCGCGGCTTCACTCCCGATGAGCCCTCGCAGGAGGATGCAAAGCGCCGTATTCGCGCGGCGCTACCCCGGCAGCGCCGTCCCTACGCCATGCTTTTTCTGGTGGCGACCCTGGTGGCTTTCGCCGGCATGGGGCTCTGGTGGACCATGTCCAGTGGAATCCTGATGTCCAGCGATGAGCGCGACACCAGTGTGCGAAATCCGCCGCTGGCCCTTGAGGAGGACAGTTTTTCAGGCGGCGACGATGCGTCATCTTCCGGATCACGTGGAAGCCGGGCGGCCGGCCAGTGGATCACGGTTTTCGACCCGGCCGACCCGACCAGTGTTTCGGCACCGGACGGCGGCAATATCGACGTGATGCGCAATGACGATCAGATATTCCTGCGCGTAAGCACCGCTGGCAGCGCCGGCATCTCCTTCGATGTCGGGCAGGGCGTTCTGGAGACACTTGCCGGACGAAACGCCATTTTCAGCATCGAGGCCCGGGCGCAGGATGGCGAGGAAACGCAGCTCTCGCTGTCCTGCAGTTTCGGAGCACTCGGCGGTTGCGGGCGCACCCGCTACGTGGTGGGGCCAACCCGCGCTGACTACCTCTTCGAAGTCGAGCTGCCCAATCAGTCGCCCAGTGGCGGCGGCACGATCACGATCATTCCCGATGCAACGGGCGAAGGGCACGCGCTTGACGTTTTCTCCATCCGCGCTGCCAGAGCAACGCGGTAGTCCGGGCCTCTACAGCGCCGCGCGTCTTATAAGACGCGCAAAGGACGCTGTAACACTTTCAAATGAATTCATTTGAAAGCGACATGCATTAGAGCATCGGACCGAAAAGTGGGATCCGGTTTTCGGATTATTCCGATGCTCCATCAATCGTTTAGATCGTCCTTTGTGCGTCCGGATGGACGCACGGCGATCTAGTCAGCGAGCATGGCCGTCAGCGTTTCAAGCCGGTCCGCCTCGGCTGCCGGTTTGTCCCAGCGCAGGCGGGAGATGCGCGGGAAGCGCATGGCGACGCCCGATTTGTGGCGGGTCGAGCGGTTCAACCCTTCAAAAGCGATTTCCAGAACGAGGCCGTGACCGCGTTCAGCGCGCACCGAGCGGACGGGGCCGAACCGTTCGATGGTGTTGTCGCGCACGTATTTGTCGATCTGCTTTAGTTCCTCGTCGGTGAAACCGAAATAGGCCTTGCCGACAGGCACCAGTTCGGGCGCCTCTTCCGGCCCCTTCCACACGCCGAACGTATAGTCGGAGTAATAGCTTGACCGTTTGCCGTGGCCGCGCTGGGCATACATCAGCACGGCATCGACGGTAAACGGATCGCGCTTCCATTTGAACCACGGCCCCTTCGGGCGACCCGGCACATAGGTGGAATCGCGCCGTTTCAGCATAACGCCTTCGATGACCGGGTGGGGCGGCGCGCGGCGCCTGGCATCCAGATCTTCCCAGCTTGCAAAGTCGACAAGGGGCGAGAGGTCGAAACGGTCCTGCGACAAGGCCGGAAGCGTCTTTTGCAGCGCCGCCCGGCGATCGGTGAAGGCAAGGGAACGCAGATCCTCGCCTTCGACCCGCAGAAGGTCGTAGCAGCGCAGGAAGACCGGGTATTCAGCCAGCATCTTTTTTGAAACCGTTTTGCGGTTCAGGCGCTGTTGCAGATCCGAGAATGTTCCGGTCCTGAACCTTGGATTTCCGACCAGAAGCTCTCCATCCAGCGTTACTTCGGCCTGGAATTCCGCCAAAAGGTCCGGAAACGCGCCGGAAATATCGTCTCCTGTGCGTGAATATAGCCGTTGCACACCTCCTTCACAGACCGCCTGCACCCGAATGCCGTCCCATTTCCATTCGGCCGCATAGTCAGCTGGATCGAGCTTTGCGAGGTCGCCGTCGCCGACCGGATGAGCGAGCATGACCGGGCGGAACAGCGCCCGCGCATCGCTAACGGGTTTCCCGACTCTTCCTTCGAGCCAGGCGAAGAGCGCTTCATAGGGCGGTTCGAGCCCGTGCCAGAGCTCCTCGATCTCGCCCACATCGCGGTCGCCGAAAATGGCCAGCGCCTGCTTTGCAAGCCGAGCGGAAACGCCGATCCGCAAACCGCCGGTCGCAAGCTTGATGAGCGCGAAACGGGCGGAAGGATCGAGCCGGTCGAGCAGGCCCGCGATGACGGAGGGTGCCTCGGCCCGTCCAAGCCTGGAGAGCGTTTCAACGATCTCCGAGAGCGGGGGTGGCCGGGTCTCGCCCTCGGTTGCGGATGGCCAGACAAGCGAGATGGTCTCGGCGAGATCGCCGATATAGTCGTAGGAGTAAGCGAAAAGCACTTCGTCCATGCGCTCGCCGATCAGGGTGCGTAGCATGGCGGGCTTGACGGCGGGAAAGTCGAGCCCGCCGGTCAGCGCGGCCAGAGCGTAGCCACGGTCGGGATCGGGCACGGCGCGAAAGTGATCCGTGAGAAGCCGGATCTTCCCGTTGCGCGACGGGGTCAGGACAAGGCGGTCGAGCAGATCTGCAAAGCGCTGCATCACTCGGCCTCGTCTTCATAGCCGACGAGATTGAGCGGGCGGGCCATGATACCGTTCAGTTCACACCAGCGCACGATGGCCTCTTCGCGCCCATGCGTCACCCAGACCTCGTTCGCTTCCGTTTCGCGGATGGTGGCGGTCAGCTCGTTCCAGTCGGCATGGTCGGAAAGGATCAAAGGCAGCTCGACACCGCGCTGCTTCGCACGCTGACGGATGCGCATCCAGCCGGAGGCGAAGACATTGAGCGGGTCGGCGAAACGCCGCGTCCAGCGTTCACCGAACACGGATGGGGGCGCGACGACAACCCGGCCCGCGGCGCGGTCCTCGATGCCCTCCTCGACCGTTGCGGGTTCAAGTTCGCCAAGATCGATGCCCTGCTCCTGATAGTAATGGCAGAGCTTTTCCAGCGCGCCGTGAATAAGGATGGGCGCATCATGGCCGGCTGCCCGCAGGAGGCTGATGACGCGCTGGGCCTTGCCGAGCGAATAGGCGCCGAGGATGTGCGCGCGCTCGGGAAACTGCGTCAGCGAGGCGGTCAGACGCCGTATTTCGCTCATGGGGTCGGGATGGACGAAAACCGGCAGGCCGAAGGTTGCCTCGGTGATGAAGACGTCGCAGCGCACCGGTTCGAACGGTGCACAGGTTGCATCGGGATGGCGCTTGTAATCGCCTGAAGCGACAATGCGCAGGCCATTCTTCTCGACCGCGATCTGTGCGGAACCGAGCACATGGCCCGCCGGGTGAAACGAGACGGTGACGCCATCCTGCTGAAGCGGCTCGCCATAGCCGATGGGCTGCCGGCTTGCCGCAAAGCCCGCGCCGTAGCGCAGTTCCATGATATCGAGCGTCTCCCTCGTCGCCAGGACATGTCCATGTCCCGCGCGGGCGTGGTCCGCATGGCCATGCGTGATCATGGCCCGCCCCACCGGTCGCACGGGGTCGATGTAGAAATCGCCGGGCGGGCAATAAAGCCCCGCCGGACGTGGCTGGAGCAGGTTCTGCGGCTTCATGGTCTGAGAAGATAGGATATTTTTCCGGCAGCGAAAGACAGGCTTGTCAGGAGAGATTTCCGGGAGCATAAGCGCTCACCGCCCGCGCAAGGGCCCTCCCGGAACACACGCACCGCATGAACCCGCTCACCTTTACCTCGGGCAATCTCCTGGCCGACCGCCGGGCCGAATACGCCGAAATGCTTTTCGAAACTGGGGATTTTAAAGCTGCCGCCACGCTTCTGGGCGACGCGCTTCAGCTCGCGCCCGGGTGGGCGGCCGGGCACTATCGCCATGGGGAGATGCTTGCTGAAGCCGGCGAAATCGCTGCCGCCGTGGAAGCCTGGCGCACGGTTCTGAGGCTCGACGGCAAAGACCGGCTTGGGGCAGCGCTGAAGCTGGAGCTGCACGGCGCACTGGATGGGCTCGGGGCCGTGCCTTCCGCTTTCGTCGAAACGCTGTTCGATCAATATGCGGATACATTCGACACCGCGCTGGTGGACAGGCTCGGTTATCGCGTGCCGCAATTGCTGGACGAGGCGCTTCTGCGTGTCGGCAGGGAAAGCTTCGCCCACGCCGTTGATCTCGGTTGCGGCACCGGCCTGATGGGCGAGCGGCTGAGAGCCCGTGTGAGCTTTCTCGAGGGGATCGACATTTCCGCGGAAATGCTTAGGCGGGCAGAGGGCAAGCAGATCTACGATCGGCTGGCACGGGCGGATCTGTCAGCGCTCGCCGATCTTCCGCGCGCAGCAGATCTGGTGACGGCGGCGGATGTGCTCATGTATCTGGGGGCACTTGAAAGACTGTTTGCCGTGGCCGGTGCATCGCTCGCACCGGGCACGCTGTTTATCTTCTCGGTCGAGCATCACACGGGCCCCGAAGCAATGGTGCTGCGTGCTTCGCGCCGCTACGCCCATTCCGAACCACACCTGCGTGCGGTCCTTACCGAAGCCGGGTTCGACCCCGTGCTGCTCGAGAAGGCGACGATCCGGATGGACCGTGGAGAGCCGATAGAAGGTCTGATCGTGGTCGCAGAACGGGTTGGCAATGAGACCCGGCCCGCCGATCCCGCCATCATCTCCCGCCGGAAAGAGCGGCCTCGGGCCCATTAGAGCGTTTCACCGTTTCATGGAACGCCGCTCCGCTCTATCTGTCTGATTTTCTGCATGTGTGCGGGCGTCAGGTGATTCCACCTGACTGCAAGATGCTTGTCTTATGACTTTCTCTGCGAAACAGGGGAAAAGGGGTTGGCCGGGAGCAGAGCTTCAACCGGCCGCCCCGGGACCACGTTACTCGGCTTCGTCGGCTGAACCGGCGTTGAGCTGGCCGTATTTTTCCAGACCGATATTCTCAAGCAGTTCGAGCTGCGTTTCGAGATAGTCGATGTGGCCTTCCTCGTCTGCAAGAAGCTCTTCGAACAGCTTCATGGAGACGTAATCGCCTGCGGCGTGGCAGTCGTCGCGCGACTCCTTGTAGAGTTTGCGGGCGTCATGCTCGCCGGCGAGATCGGCCTCCAGAACTTCCTTGATGTTCTGGCCAATGCGAAGCGGTCCGACGACCTGCAGGTTGGGGTGGCCTTCGAGGAAGATAATGCGCTCGACCAGCTTGTCGGCGTGGTGCATCTCCTCGATGGATTCCTCGCGTTCCTTCTTGGCAAGCTTGGTGTAGCCCCAATCCTCAAGAAGGCGATAGTGCAGCCAGTACTGGTTGACCGCACCGAGTTCGTGGGTGAGCGCTTCGTTAAGCCGCTCGATAACCTTTTTGTCGCCTTTCATTGAACCTGCTCCCGTAGCGTTCGCGCAGGGCGCGAACCTGGTCTAGATATGTCACGACTTCAGCTCCCTCGCTTTGATCGTGACGCTGGTGGTACTCTTCCGTGACTCGGATGATCGTTTCCACCACATTTGGGAAGCAGCCGCAACACCGTCCGCGTTTTGACATCGTGTGATAGACCTTGGCCGGCACGATGAGCTGCCACCGATCTTCGTCCAGCATGGAGATGATCGTATCCTCGACCTCTTTCTGGGTGATCATGTTGCACTGACAGACGAGCATGGCGACGTCGGAAACTCCGTGGCTTTGCAAGGTCGGGCCCAGGTGCAGAGCCAGAACCCTCGAGGCGGGAGTTTGTCGGAGGAAGAACCCGAACCATCTCCATGTGTGCCGGCAGGTTCGACGGCATACAGGATGGTGGGCGACGACAGACGTCCTGCGATCGAAAGGGTTAAAGGCCCAGACATCATGGACGCATCGCGCGGATGCAGGATTATAGAAACCGCACGGCTGCGGTTCTGTCAATAAAAACCTGACAACTATATTCAGGGAAAGCTGCGACGCGATGGCGCGGGCCCTAGGGTCAGGACCTGTTAATATGGTCGCAATGGTCGGCCTGATTTGTGCGGATACGCGAAGCAGGACCGCAGGAAGACTTCACGTCTTTCAAGGTCTTGCGACAAAGTAGGCCGTGCAAATCAGGCCGATCCGAAGGACGCTCGATAGACCGGCGATCTGCCGCGTCAAACCCCTTGACCGGGGGAAGGACCCCGCTCTGCGGGCTTTTCCTTGCATCTCTTGGTCTATCGAACGCCATTGCGATCATATTAACAGGTCCTGACCCTAACCCCCGTGCTTTTCCAGGAATTCCTCTGCGTTCAGCGAGCGGAAATCGTTCAGTGCGGCGCGCAGCCTGTCATGGTTCCAGTTCCACCACGCAAGCGCCTGATAGCGCTCGCCGGTTTTGCGGTCGAAACGCTCGCGGATCGGGCGGGCGGGAACGCCGCCGACAATCGTGTAGGGCGCGACATCCTTCGACACGACCGCGCCTGCGCCGATCACCGCGCCATCGCCGATTGTGACGCCGGGCAGGATGGTGGAGCCGTGTCCGAGCCATGTGTCATGGCCGATCCGCACGATGTTCTCCCGCCGCCAGCCGAAGAAATCGCTGTCATGCTCCGCATCCGGCCAGTAGTCGCCGGAGCGGTAGGTGAAATGGTGCAGGGTCGGTCGCCATGTGGGGTGGTTCGTGGCGTTGATGCGCACGGCGGCGGCGATGTTGGAGAACTTGCCGATCTCCGCGCACCAGACGCTGCAATCCTGCGTCATGTAGGAATAATCGCCCAGGACCGTTTCATGCACGCGCGACCGCTCGCCGATTTCCGTGTAGCGGCCGAGCGTGGATTCGACGATTTCGGCAGAGGGGTGAACCGAAGGTCTTTCCGAGAGCTGTTTCATGCCGCTTTCCTGCCCGGTGCGAAGTCGGTGACGTCGATGATGCGGTCGGCGACGATCTCGCGCACATCCTGATCGTGGAAGATGCCGAGAAGCGCGACGCCCGCCTTCTTCTTCTCGTCGATCATGGAAACCACGATTTCGCGGTTGGCCTTGTCGAGAGAGGCGGTCGGTTCGTCGAGAAGCAGCACCGGATGGTCGGTGATGAAGCCTCGGGCGATGTTCACGCGCTGTTGTTCGCCGCCGGAGAAGGTGGCGGGCGGCAGATCCCACAGGCGCTCCGGCAGTTTGAGGCGCTCGAGCAGCATCTCGGCCCTGCCGCGCGCGGTTTCCAGAACTTCGCCGCGTGCGATGAGCGGTTCGGCGACCACATCGCGGGCGGAAACGCGCGGCACGGCGCGCAGGAACTGGCTGACATAGCCAATCGTGTCGCGGCGGATGGCGATGACGGTGCGCGGATCGGCGGTGGCGAGGTTCACCAGATTGCCGCCATGGCTGACGATCACCTGACCGCTGTCGATGGCGTAGCTGCCATAGATCATCTTGAGGATGGAGCTCTTGCCGGCGCCCGAGGGGCCGCCAAGAACGGCGCATTCGCCGGCGGAGAGCGAGAAGGAGACATCGGCCACCACGGGCAGGCGAATGCCGCCCTGGAGATGCATGGTGAAGCTCTTGCAGACTTCGGAGACGACGAGGGGCGTTGCCATGATCACACCTGCAGGATGGAGGAAACGAGAAGCTGGGTGTAGGGCGCCTGCGGATCGTCGAGCACCCGGTCGGTCAGGCCGCTTTCGACCACATGACCGTCTTTCATGACGATCATGCGGTGGGAGAGAAGGCGGGCGACCGCAAGGTCGTGGGTGACGACGATGGCGGAGAGACCCAGTTCATGAACGAGGCATCGCAGGAGATCGAGCAGGCGGGCCTGCACCGACACGTCGAGACCGCCGGTCGGCTCGTCCATGAAAACGAGGCGCGGGCCGGTGACGAGGTTGCGGGCGATCTGCAGGCGCTGGCGCATGCCGCCGGAAAAGGCGCGCGGCTGGTCGTCGATGCGGTCGCTGGAGATCTCAACGCGGCCCAGCCAGTCGGTAGCGGTGGCGCGGATGTCGCCATAGTGGCGCTGGCCCACGGCCATCAGCCGCTCGCCGACATTCGCGCCGGCGGAGACCGTCATGCGCAGCCCGTCGGAGGGGTTCTGGTGAACGAAGCCCCAGTCGGTGCGCATCAGGAAGCGGCGTTCGGCCTCGCTCATGCGGTAGAGGTCGTGGAAGGCCCCGTCGCGCATGCGGTAGGACACGGTGCCGGAGGTCGGCAGGAGGCGTGTCGAGAGGCAGTTCAGGAGGGTGGTCTTGCCGGAGCCGGATTCACCCACCACAGCCAGAACCTCACCCGGCCACAGGTCGAAGGAGATGTCGTTGCAGCCGATACGGTTGCCGTAGAATTTCGAGATAGAGCGAACGCGAAGCAGCGGTTCGTCGGTCATTGGATTTCTCCGCGAATTTTCAGAAGTTTGCGCAGCCCCTCATCCGCCTGCCGGCGCCTTCTTCCCGCCAGCGGGGAGGAGGAGGACGGCCGCGATCCGGGCGCTGTCATCGATGCGCTGTCGTTCCTCACGTTGCAGCCTCTTCGCCGGACAGATGCCCGCGATGGCCTTCCGCGCGGCGCGCCTCGCAATTGTCGGTGTCGGAGCAGACGAACATGCGCCCGCCGCGGTCATCCAGAACCACTTCGTCGAGATAGACATTCGTGCCGCCGCACAGCGCACACGGCTCATCGAAGGTCTGCACCTCGAAAGGGTGATCCTCGAAGTCGAGGCTTTCGACCCGCGTGTAGGGCGGCACGGCGTAGATGCGCTTTTCACGGCCTGCGCCGAAAAGCTGGAGCGCCTTCGACATGTGCATTTTCGGATTGTCGAATTTCGGCGTCGGCGAGGGGTCCATCACATAACGCCCCTCGACCTTGACCGGATAGGCGAAGGTAGTAGCGATGTGGCCGTGCTGGGCGATGTCCTCGTAGAGCTTCACATGCATGAGGCCGTATTCCTCAAGCGCATGCATCTTGCGCGTCTCGGTCTCGCGCGGTTCGAGAAAGCGCAGCGGCTCCGGGATCGGCACCTGGTAGACAAGCACCTGCCCTGATTTCAAAGGTTCTTCTGGAATGCGATGGCGCGTCTGGATGATGGTGGCGTCGCTCGTGTGGGTGGTCACCTCCACATTGGCGACCTTCTGGAAGAAGGCGCGGATGGAGACCGCATTGGTGGTGTCGTCCGCACCCTGGTCGATGACCTTGAGCACATCGTCCATGCCGATGATCGATGCTGTCACCTGCACGCCGCCAGTGCCCCAGCCATAGGGCATCGGCATTTCGCGGCTGGCGAAGGGAACCTGATAGCCGGGAATGGCGATGGCCTTGAGGATCGCGCGGCGGATCATGCGCTTCGTCTGCTCATCCAGATAGGCAAAGTTGTACTGGGCAATCTCGTTCATCACAGGCCCCAATGTTCTGTTAGGGGTTTTGGTGTAGGGGTGGTCACAGCCTTTGATGGAGCTTCCGAATGGATATGCCGGACATCAAAACGATCGAGAGTCTCGGAATCGTCGCTCTTTGCATCGGCTTTGCCATCCTGATCTGGCGCGCCGCGCATACGGACAGAACCGGCAATGACGACCATATCCCCGGCGGCTACGACGGCGGGTCTGGCGGCGATTGCGGTGGCGACTGAGGTCATTCGGCGGCCTCCGCCATGGTGGCCTTGTCCTGCTGACCCTCTTCATATTCGCGGCGCATCTGGCGGACCAGACCGAGCTCGGCCTGGAAGTCGACATAGTGCGGCAGCTTCAGGTGCTCGACAAAGCCGGTCGCCTGCACGTTGTCACAGTGCGAAATGACGAACTCCTCGTCCTGCGCCGGTGCGGTGATGTCTTCGTCCAGCTCGCCCGCGCGTAGCGCCCGGTCGCACAGCGACATGGCCATGGCCTTGCGCTCCGACTGGCCGAACACCAGCCCGTAGCCTCGGGTGAACTGCGGCGGCACCTTCTTCGAGCCCTTGAACTGGTTGACCATCTGGCATTCGGTGACGCGGATGCGACCGAGCGTGAGCGGGAAATCGAGTTCCGGCACATCGATCTCCACCTCCACCTCGCCGATGCGGATCTCGCCGGCGAAGGGGTGGTTGCGGCCATAGCCGCGCTGGGTGGAGTATCCGAGCGCCAGAAGGAAACCCTCGTCGCCGCGTGAAAGCGCCTGGAGGCGCTGGTCGCGCTCCATGGGGAATTCCGGCGGCTCGCGGGTGATGTCACCGGGTTCGCGGTCTTCCGGCAGGGAGCCGTCTTCCTCGATCAGGCCTTCGTCGGCGAGAATGTCGGACACGCGGGGCATGGCTTCTTCGGCTTCGCTGCGCGCCTCGGGTGTTGCCGGTTCGGCGTCTTCGGCCAGTTCCGGGTCAAGCAGGCGATGCGTGTAATCGAAGGTGGGGCCGAGAAGCTGCCCGCCGGGCAGATCCTTGTAGGTAGCGGAAACGCGTCGCTCGACCAGCATGGCCGCCGTGTCGACGGGGCGCGAATAGCCGAAGCGTGGCAGGGTGGTGCGGTAGGCGCGCAGAAGGAAGATCGCTTCGATCATGTCGCCGCGCGCCTGCTTGACGGCAAGTGCCGCAAGGCCCGTGTCGTAGAGCGAGCCCTCGGACATGACACGGTCGACGGCGAGCGAAAGCTGGCTGGCGATCTGCTCAAGCGTGATGGCGGGCACGTTGCGGTCGCCGCGGCGGCGGTCGGCCAGAAGCCGGTGCGCGTTCTGGATGGCGGCTTCGCCGCCCTTGACGGCTACATACATGGCTCAGGCCTCCTGGCTGGTGATGCGGGTGGAGCGGGGCAGGGCCGCAAGGCCCTCGCGGCTGACCAGTATCAGGTCGACGCCACGGGGAAACCGGGCGTGGTTCTGTGCCCACTGGCGGGTGAAATGACGCGGCAGGGGATGGGGTGCCAGACGCGCTTCGCTCTCGATGCCGGGGCCGTCGAGAACCAGTTCCTCACCGCCCGAAAGGTCGCTCACCTGAAGAACGAGTGTGGCGGAGCGGTCGGGATATTCCTGCGAGCCCTGGGCGAAATTCTCCAGCCCGATCAGGTGCTCGGGATCGGCCGACAGGATGAAATGCGCATCCGCCGGCGTGTTGGCGAGCGGCGCGCCGGTGTGGAAGGCGAGCCAGGCGCGGACGGCATCGTCGCCCGCAAGCGCGGGGTCGAGCCAGATCGGCGTGTCCTGATCGCAAAGCGCCAGCGCAACGGCGGCGGCCTCTGGCGTCAGCGGTGCGGGTGGTTTGGCGAGCGCGATGCCCTTATGGATCGTGCCGGGCTCGGCCATGGCCTGCATGACGGCGCGAAAAATGGTCTGGGCGTCGAAGACCGGGTTCTGGAAACCGCCTTCGATGGCGATGGAATCGAGCGTCATCAGTCCTCTCCGCGAACCATGGTGAAGAAGTCGACCTTGGTGGCCGCCGTTTCGGCGCGACGGGTCGCGTCAGCCTCGATGCGGCGGGCGCGCAGCGGCGCGAGGATCTTCTCCTCGATTTGGGCTTCAAGGTTGGGTTTCTGGCGCAGCGCGTCGATGAGGGCGGCAACCCGCGCCTTCCTCTTCTCGCGGCCGAGCGCATAGGCATGGCCAACCTCGCCGGTGGGCAGTTTGACGGTGGCGCGCGTGACGGTGGCTTCGCCGAAGTTGAACGGCGCGCCGCCGCCGCCCATCCGGCCGCGAACGGTCACGAGGCCGGTTTCAGGTCCGCGCAGCGTTTCGGCCTCGTCGGGCAGCCCGGCTTCGTTCCAGAGCCGCATCAGGTCGCTTCCATTGGCCATGGCGAGCACCGCCATCGCCTCGCGTCGCCGTTCGGTGACCGCCTGTCTTTCCTGTCGTGAGACCATGACGTCTCCTTCCTCGTTCGTTAATTTGTCTATTGTTCTAGACAACCAAACATATTATGGGTTTTGCCTAGCGGGTGTCCATGACGCGTTGATGACAAGGCCGGCAAGGGAAGCAGAAAAGTGGTGCAGGTTAAGGAAGCGGTGATCGAGCGGCGCAGCGGCGTAGCGCTCTGGCGGCAGATCGCCGACCGCATGCGGCGCGAGATCGGCGAAGGCGTGCTCGGCAGCGATGGCCGCATGCCGCCTGAAATGGCGCTTGCGGAGCGCTTCGGCGTCAACCGGCATACGGTGCGCACGGCGATTGCGGCGCTGGTGCAGGAGGGCGTCCTGCGCGCAGAGCAGGGGCGCGGCACCTTCGTGGAAGGGCGAAAGCGGCTGGCTTATCCCATCCGCAGTCGTACGCGGTTCTCCGAGGGGCTGGCCGGGCAGTCGCGCGGGCTTGCGGCCGATCTGCTCGACCACGCGGTTGAAGCGGCGCCGATTGATGTTGCTCGCGCTCTGATGCTTGCTCCCGGCTCGCCCGTGATCCGGCTTGAAACACGCTCGCATGCTGACGGGCGGCCGGTCTCCCGGGCCAGAAGCTGGTTTGATGCGCACCGGTTTTCCGGCATGGCGGAAGCATTTGAGCGCTCGCGTTCGATCACGGCGTCGTTCAGGGAGCTTGGGCTCGCCGATTATCTGCGCCAGAGCACCACGGTGACAGCGCAGCACGCCGATGCCGGTGACCTGAAAGACCTGAATCTCTCGCCCGGTGCAATCGTTCTCGTCACCATCGCCATCAATGTCGATACCGACGGCCGCCCCGTGCAGTATTCGCAGACCCGCTTTGCCGCAGACCGGATCGAGCTGCACATTCCCGGCGCTGGCATGGAGACAGGCGACTGACGCTGCACTTCACCTGACACTCACCGTGAAGTGACCGTAGCGCGAGGCGGTTTACGTTGATTTGATCTGCCCTGACGTGCTCTATCCCAACGGGTTTCAACCAAGGGCACCAAAGGGGTTTCGCTTGCGCGCACTGCTTTTCTCGACTGCACTTCTGGCCATTGGCGCGGTTTCAGCCAGCGCCGACACGACACAGCCCGATCCCTCGAACTGGGATTCGGTTCTGGAGGATGCGCGGGGCGAAACGGTCTATTTCAACGCCTGGGGCGGCTCTCAGAACATCAATGCCTATATCGAGTGGGCCGGCGCGGAGCTGAAAGAACGCTACGGCGTCACGCTCAGACATGTGAAGCTCGAGGATACGGCCAGTGCGGTCGCCACCGTGGTGGCGGAAAAGGCTGCCGGTCGCGATGCGGGCGGAACGGTCGATCTCATCTGGATCAATGGCGAAAACTTTGCCGCCATGAAGCGGCAGGGGCTGATCCTCTCGCCGGGCTGGGCGGAAAAGCTGCCGAACTGGGCCTTTGTCGATGTCGAGAACAAGCCGACCGTCCGCTCCGACTTCACCGTGCCGGTGGAAGGGCTGGAAAGCCCGTGGGGCATGGCGAAACTCGTCTTCTTCTACGACACCGCGCGCATCCATGTGGAAGACCTGCCGCAGGATGCCGACGGGCTGTTGAAATGGGCGCAGGAAAACCCGGGTCGCTTCTCCTACCCGCAGCCGCCGGATTTCGTCGGCTCGTCCTTCCTGAAGCAGGTTCTGGCCGAAACGGTCGAAGACCCGGCACTGCTGCAACAGCCGGTCGATGAAGATACGTTCGATCAGGTGACGAAGCCGCTGTTCGACTATCTCGATGCGCTGAACCCGGTCATGTGGCGTTCCGGCCGTGCCTATCCGCAGAATTATCCGGCGATGAAGCAGCTTCTGGCCGATTCCGAGCTCGACATCATCTTCGCCTTCAATCCGGCTGAAGCCTCGAACGCCATTGCCAATGGCGAGCTGCCCGACACGGTGCGTTCCTTCACCTTTCCCGGCGGCACGCTGGCCAACACCCATTTCCTGACCATCCCCTACAATGCTTCGGCAAAGGCGGGCGCGCTGGTGGCGGCCAATTTCCTGATGTCGCCCGAGGCGCAGGCGCGCAAGCAGGATCCAGCCATCTGGGGCGATCCGACGGTGCTCGCGCTCGACAAGCTGGATGTGGAAGACCGCGCCCGTTTCGACGCCATCGATCTCGGTGTCGCAACGCTGCGGCCCGACGAACTCGGCCCGGCGCTGGACGAGCCGCATCCGAGCTGGATGGAGCGCATCGAAACCGAGTGGAAGCGGCGCTATGGGGTTGGCAACTAGCCAAGGCACGGGACCAGCCTGATGCTGACGCGCCTCGGTCCCGTTCTCGCCATCGGGCTTTTGACCGTTCCGGTCGCGTTCGGGCTGGCCGGCACATTGCTGCCGGCCTTCGGCTATCTGCCGGCGCTGGGTGGCATGGAGTTCGGGCCTGCGCCCTTCGCCATGCTGTTTGCCGAGCCGGCCATTCTCATGTCGGCGCTGATGAGCCTCGTCAGCGGGCTTGCGACGGCGGCGATCTCGCTTGCGGTGGTGATGCTCTTCACTGCGGCCTGGGGCGGCACGCGTCTTTTCGCGCGCATCCAGCATCTGATTTCGCCGCTGCTTTCCGTGCCGCACGCGGCCAGCGCTTTTGCGCTCGCCTTTCTCATTGCGCCATCGGGCATGATCGCGCGGCTGATCTCGCCGGGGCTGACCGGCTGGGAACGCCCGCCCGACCTCCTGATCGTGCACGACCCGTTTGGCCTGTCTATGATGGCGGGGCTGATCGTGAAGGAAATTCCGTTCCTGCTTCTCGTTACGCTGGCGGCGCTGCCGCAGGTGAAACCGGCGCGCACGCGCGCACTCATCGCATCGATGGGATATGGGCGCATCTCCGGTTTCGTGTTCGGCCTCTGGCCGTCGATCTATCCGCAGATCCGTCTGCCGGTTTTCGCGGTCATCGCCTTTGCTACATCGGTGGTGGATGTGGCCGCCATTCTGGGGCCGACCACGCCCGCGCCGCTGGCGGTGCGGCTGGTCAACTGGATGAACGATCCCGACCTCTCCATGCGCTTTCTGGCGTCGGCGGGGGCGGTGCTGCAACTGGGCGTCACGGCCGCCGCAATCCTGATCTGGATCGGTTTCGAGAAGCTCGGCGCGTGGCTGCGCGACCGGCTTGCCTGCGCCGGGCGGCGGCTTCGGCGCGACAGTGTTCTGCGCTGGGGCGCGTTGGCCGCGATGCTTGTGTCTGCCGGCGCAATCTTCGCCGGGCTTGTGGCGCTCGGCCTGTGGTCGGTGGCGGGGCTGTGGCAGTATCCGGACCTGCTGCCCGCGCGCTTTGACCTGCGCAACTGGATGCGGGTTTTGCCCAATCTGGTGGAGCCGCTGGCAACCACGCTGTTCGTGGCGTTCATTTCCACATTCGTTGCGGCGGTGATCGCCATATTGTGCTTCGTGCGGGAGGACGAGATGGGGCATCCGCCGGGGCGGGGCGCGCTGGCGCTTCTCTATCTGCCGCTTCTGGTGCCGCAGGTGGCGTTCCTGTTCGGGCTCCAGCTTCTCTTCATCCTGACCGGTGTGGAGGCGACGCTGGCGGCGCTCGTCTTTGCCCATCTCGTCTTCGTGCTGCCCTATGCCTGGCTCGCCCTGAAAGACCCCTGGCGCGCCTTCGACCGGCGTTACGACCAGATCGCGGCGGGGCTCGGCAAGGGGCCGTTGCGGCGGTTCTTCCAGATCCGCCTGCCGATGCTGGCGCGACCGCTTCTTGCCGTTGCGGCCATCGGCTTTTCGGTGTCGGTCGGGCTCTATCTGCCGACGGTGCTGATCGGCGCGGGGCGGCTGACGACGATCACCACGGAGGCGGTGGCGCTCGCCTCGGGCGGCAATCGCCGCGTGATCGGCATCTATGCCTTCATGCAGATGGTGCTGCCGGCCGTCGGCTTTGCCGTTGCCACAATCGTGCCGGCGCTGATATTCCGCCGGTATCGCGACATGCATGTTTGAACGGACACGGGATTTGACGGAAGCCGGACTCTTCATCGACCGGGTGACGATTGCGCTTGAAGGGCGCGAGATCGTTTCGCTGACCAGGCGGGTTGCGCCCGGCGGGGTGCTGACGGTCATGGGGCCGTCAGGCGCGGGCAAGTCAACGCTGCTTGCCTATATTGGCGGGTTTCTCGATCCGGTGTTTTCGGCGCGCGGCAGGGTGTTTGTCGATGGAACCGAGGTGACGGCGCTGAAGCCCGAAGACCGGCATATGGGTGTGCTATTTCAGGACCCGCTTCTGTTTCCGCATATGAGTGTGGGCGGCAATCTGATGTTCGCGCTGCCGGAGGCGGTGTGCGGCCGCGCGGCGCGGGCGGAGCGTGTCGCACAGGCGCTTGAGGGCGTGGGCCTTGCGGGGCTCGAGACGCGCGATCCGGCAACGCTGTCGGGTGGGCAGAAGGCGCGGGTGGCGCTGGCGCGCGTGCTGGCCTCTTCGCCACGCGCCCTGCTTCTGGACGAGCCCTTTTCCAAGCTCGATGCGGAACTGCGCGCGCAGACCCGCGAACTGGTTTTCTCCAAGGCGAGCGAAAGCGGGCTGCCGGTTCTGCTGGTGACGCATGACGAGGCCGACGCGGAAGCCGCCGGTGGCGACATCGTGCGGATTGGGGTGTGATGGAGAGACCGAAACTCCCCGACCTGCCGGTAACGGAAGTGCTGCCGGCGCTGAGCGCGGCGCTGGAGACGCAGGGCAAGGCGGTGCTGGTCGCGCCGCCGGGAGCGGGCAAGACGACGCTTGCGCCGCTTGCGCTTCTGGACGCCGAGTGGGCGTCGCGCGGGCGCATCGTGCTTCTGGAGCCGCGCCGGCTCGCCGCGCGGGCTGCGGCCCGGCGCATGGCGGCGATCCTCGGCGAGGAGCCGGGCGAGACCGTCGGCTACGCCATGCGCATGGAGCGGAAGGTCTCCGCCAGAACCCGCATTCTCGTGGTGACGGAAGGCGTTCTCGCCCGCATGATCGTCGATGATCCGGAGCTCTCCGGCATCGCGGCGGTGCTGTTTGACGAGTTTCACGAACGCTCGCTCGATGGCGATTTCGCGCTGGCGCTGGCGCTCGATGCGCAGGCCGCGCTGCGGCCGGACCTGCGGCTTCTGGTGATGTCGGCCACGCTTGATGGCGCGCGGGTGGCGGCGCTTCTTGGCGATGCGCCGGTGATCGAGAGCGAGGGGCGGAGCTTTCCCGTCGAACTGCGCCATGCGGAACGGCCCGCCGGCGAGGCCATCGACGAGACGATGGCGCGTGCGGTGCGCACGGTTCTGGCGGAGGAGGAGGGCAGCGTGCTCGCCTTCCTGCCCGGTCAGCGCGAGATCGAGCGAACGGCGGAGCGCCTTGCCGAACGGCTGCCTGCCGATGTGGACATCACGCCGCTTTATGGCGGTCTCGACGGGCGGGCGCAGGATGCAGCCATCCGCCCGGCGGGTGCGGGGCGGCGCAAGGTGGTTCTGGCGACGGCCATTGCGGAAACCTCGGTCACCATTGACGGTGTGCGCGTGGTGATCGACAGCGGCCTGTCGCGCCTGCCGAAATTCGAGCCCTCAACGGGCCTGACGCGGCTTGAAACGGTGCGCGTTTCGCGCGCTTCCGCCGATCAGCGGGCGGGCCGTGCGGGGCGCACTGCGCCGGGTATCGCGCTTCGGCTCTGGCGGGCGGAGCAGACGGCGGCGCTGCCCGCCTTCACGCCGCCGGAAATTCTGGAGGCGGATCTGTCGGGCCTGCTGCTCGACTGCGCTGCCTTCGGCGTGAGCGATCCGGCCTCTCTTTCCTTTCTCGATGCGCCGCCGGCCGCGGCGGTTGCCGAGGCGCGCAGCCTCTTGCAGCGGCTTGAGGCGCTGGACGAGGCGGGCCGGCTGACGGCGGCGGGCGAGGCTATGCGCAGGCTCGCCCTGCCGGTGCGGCTGGCGCATATGGTGGCGCGCGCGGCGGAAGACGGTCACGCGCTCGCCGCAGCCGAACTCGCCGTACTCCTGTCGGAGCGCGGGCTGGGCGGCCGGTCCGCCGATCTGGACGACCGGTTGCAGCGCTTCCGCAGGGAGCGGGGTGCGCGGGCGGAACAGGCGCGCGGGCTGGCCGCGCGGCTTGCCAAATCTGCCGGTGGTGAACGCGCCGGCGATGCGCCGCATGCGGGCGCTCTGCTCATCAACGCTTGGCCCGACCGCGTTGCCAAGGCGCGGGGCGCGCATGGGCATTTCGTCATGGTGAATGGTCGTGGTGGTGTGCTGGCGCCGGAGGAACGGCTTGCCGGCAGCGCCTTTCTGGTGGTCGCCGATCTTCAGGGGCGCGCGCAGAATGCGCGCATCGCCTCGGCAGCGACGATTGACGAGGAAGAGATCGTGGCCGCACTCGGGCATCTGATCGAGGAGGTCACGGAGACGCGCTTTGAGCGGGGCGCGGGCACGCTCAGGCAGCGGCGGGTGCGCCGGCTGGGCGCGCTGGTGCTGGCCGAGCAGGTTCTGCCGCCGCCATCGGGTGCCGCCGCCGACCGCGCGGTGATCGACGCCGTGCGGGCAAACGGGCTGTCGCTCCTGCCATGGGACAGGGAGGCGAAGGCGCTCAGGGGCAAGCTTGCCTGGCTCCATGCGGCAAAGGGCGATCCGTGGCCGGATATGTCGGACGAGGCGCTTCTCGAACGGCTCGACGACTGGCTTCTGCCATTTCTCACCGGCGAAGCGTCGCTTTCCAGACTGTCGCCGCACATCCTGCGCGAAGGGCTGACCGCGCTGGTGCCGCACGAATTTCAAAGGCGCATCGGTAAGATGGCGCCCAGCCATTACGACGCGCCTTCGGGCAGCCATGTGCCTATTCGCTACGAGGCGGAGGGGCCGGTTCTGGCGATCCGCGTGCAGGAGCTTTTCGGCCTGACCGAACACCCGACGGTCGCCGATGGCATTCCGCTGAAGCTTGAGCTTCTGTCGCCGGCGCACCGACCGATCCAGACCACGCGGGATCTGCCGGGCTTCTGGGCCGGATCGTGGGCGGATGTGCGCGCAGACATGCGTGGGCGCTACCCCAAGCATGTCTGGCCGGAAGATCCGGCGAACGCAGCCGCGACACATCGCGCCAAACCGCGCAAAAAATAGTTCTTGGAGTGCGGGCGGACTTCCCTCATAACCCCGCAATGCTTGAGGATATCAGGGCACACGATCCGAACCACGGCCTGCGGCTCAACACGCTGATCAAGTTGCGCTGGCTGGCGATCATCGGTCAGAGCGCAGCGGTGATCGTCGTCGCTTTCGGGCTCGATTTTCCGTTGCCTGTGGGCCTGTGTTTCGCGCTGATCGCCGCCTCCGCATGGCTCAACGTGCACCTCGCCATCCGCTATTCGGCGGCGCACCGCCTCGCGCCGCTTGCCGCTCTCGGCATTCTCACATTCGATGCGTTTCAGCTTGCCGGCCTGCTCTACATGACGGGTGGCCTCACCAACCCGTTCTCGCTTTTGATGACGGTGCCCGTGGTTATCTCGGCCACATCGCTGCCGCTGCGCTGGACCGCGCTTCTGGGTTTTCTGGTGGTGGCGCTGACAACGGCCCTCGCCGTGTTCCACCGCCCGCTTCCCTGGTTCCCGGGCACGGAACTGGTGATGCCGCTGATCTACATTATCGGCGTGTGGATCGCCGTGGTGTCGAGCATCGCGTTTACCGGGGTCTACGCCTACCGGGTGGCGAAGGAGGCGCGGCTTCTGGCCAACGCTCTCGCCGCCACCGAACTGGTGCTGCAGCGCGAGCAGCACATCTCGGCGCTGGACGGGCTGGCGGCGGCGGCCGCGCACGAGCTTGGAACGCCGCTCGCCACCATCGCGCTGGTGGCGCGCGAGATGGAGCGTGCGCTCGGCAAGGACGAGCGCTTCAGCGAAGATGTGACGCTGCTGCGGACGCAGAGCGAACGCTGCCGTGAAATTCTGCGCCAGCTGACCAGCCTGTCATCGGAGGGCGAGGCGCATATGGCGCGCCAGCCCTTTACGTCGCTGATCGAGGAAACGGCAGCACCACACCGTGATTTCGGCATCGATATCCACCTGGAGCCGGGCACGACAGAGGGTCCGGAGCCGGTGGGGCGACGCAACCCGGGCGTGATCTACGGGCTTGGCAATCTGGTCGAGAACGCGGTCGACTTCGCCAAGGAGAGCGTGACGATCCGCTGGCACTGGGATGCGGATACGGTCGGGCTCCTGGTTGTCGATGACGGAAACGGCTTTCCGGCCGAGATCCTTGACCGGATCGGAGAGCCTTATATGTCGAAGCGGTCCTCCGGTGGCAGCAGCGGCGGCGGGCTGGGGCTGGGGCTTTTTATTGCCAAGACGCTGCTTGAGCGTTCCGGTGCGCAGATCCGCTTCGGCAATCTCGCCGAGAAAGGCAAGGGTGCCTATGCAGAGGTCATCTGGCAGCGCTCGATTTTCGTGGTGCCTGACGACAATCTGGAATCAGGCGAAAAGAGTCCTAAATTGGAAAGCTGACAGATTTAGGTTAGAAAGATTCTAGGAAGAGTAACGTGCTGAACGTGCTGGATATGACAAGCAACACCGAGGAAGACCCGGCAGCAGTCCTGGGTGAAGACCGCTCCCTTCTCATCGTTGACGATGACAAGCCGTTTCTGACGCGTCTGGCGCGGGCGATGGAAAGCCGTGGCTTCACGGTGGAAACGGCCGAGAGCGTGGAAGAAGCCGTGGCGCGGGCCAGGGCGACCCCGCCGGCCTTTGCCGTGGTCGACATGCGCCTTGCCGATGGCAATGGCCTCGACGTGGTGGCCACCATTCGCGAAAAGCGCAAGGATTCCCGCACGATCATTCTGACCGGCTACGGCAACATCGCCACCGCGGTCACTGCGGTGAAGCTTGGCGCGGTCGACTACCTGGCAAAGCCCGCCGATGCCGACGACATCTACGCAGCACTTACCCGGCAGGCCGGTGAGAAGGTTGCACCCCCGGAAAATCCCATGTCCGCCGACCGCGTGCGCTGGGAGCATATCCAGCGGGTCTACGAGATGTGCGACCGCAATGTCTCGGAAACGGCGCGCCGGCTGAACATGCATCGGCGCACCCTGCAGCGCATCCTTGCCAAGCGCGCGCCGCGCTAGGGCTCTTCCTGTGGTTCCTGCTGCGTACAGGGAGCCCGATCCCGGGATTGTGATGTCTGCCGGCAAGCATGGGTTTATGGACAAGTTCCATAACCAGCGGTAAAACTGAAAAACAGGTATTTTTTCCTGTTTCGAGATTCCGGAAGGATGAGTCGCGTGCTTTCGCACGACAAGGTTTGGGCAGCCATAGACGCACTGGCTGTGCGTCACTCGCTTTCCGCCTCCGGCCTGGCCCGGAAGGCAGGCCTGGATTCGACTGCTTTCAACAAATCCAAGCGGCTTTCGGCGGATGGACGCCCGCGCTGGCCCTCGACGGAATCCCTGTCAAAGATCATGGATGCAACCGGCACCACGCTCTGGGAGTTCGTGGCGCTTCTGCAGAATGACGGCAAGCCGGCTGAGCCCTATGAGCAGCCTTCATCCAGCGTTCCGCTGATCGGTTTTGCCCAGGCAGGCGCCGGCGGGTTCTTTGACGATGCGGGTTTTCCGCTCGGAGAAGGGTGGGAGCATGTCGACCTGCCCGGGCCGGCACATGAAGGGGCCTATGCGCTGCAGGTCCAGGGTGAATCCATGATGCCGCTCTACCGTGACGGCGACACGCTGATCGTGGATCCGACCGCGCGCCTGCGACGCGGCGACCGTGTGGTGGTCAAGACGGCGGGTGGCGAAGTCATGGCAAAGGTTCTTCTGCGGCAGACGAGCCGGCAGGTGGAACTGCTTTCCCTCAACCCCGAACATCCCAATCGCTTGCTGGAAAAAACGCAGATGGAATGGATGGCGCGCATTATCTGGGCGAGCCAGTGATGGCGGGGCGATATCGTTGTCGGTCCCTGTTTCTGGCCTGCGCAGCGATGCTCGCATCGTCCGGCTTCAGCCCCATAGAGGCACAGGAGAGGCGGCAACCACGCGTCATCGCACCGGAACTCGTCGCGCCGCCACCCATTGACGCCACGGGACTGAAACGTGCCGATCCGCGCATGCCGCTCAGCGAGCTTGGGGCACCAGCGCCCGAACCCAAGCCCCAGGACACGCTCTACTACCGGCCGATGGCAATTGCTGCGGGTATGTTTGAATCCGAAGGCCGCACCATAACCGTTGACGGTATCCGCATCATTGCGCCGGATCAGGTCTGCGATGCCAGTGACGGTGGCGTGTGGCCCTGCGGCAAGCGCGCGCGCACCGCGTTTCGCTACTGGCTGCGCGGGCGCGCCGTGGAGTGTCACGTTGAAGGAGCAGGTGAGGACGCCGCTGCGGAGGAAGAAAGCGACAGGCCGATGCGCTGTTCGCTTGCGGGCTATGACGTCGGCACGTGGCTGGTGGAGAATGGCTGGGCGCTTGCCGAGACTGGAGGTCCCTACGCCGAAAAGTCCCGGGCGGCCCGCAATGCCGGCAAAGGCATATTCAGTGGCGGGCCGTCCGGTTCGTAGAGCATTTTGCAGTCAGGTGGAATCACCTTACGTCAGCCCAAATGCAGGAAGTCAGACAGATAGAACGGAGCAGCGTTTCCGTGAAACGGTGAACCGCTCCAGAGCATTTTGCAGTCAGGTGGAATCACCTGACGTCAGCACAAATGCGGAAAGACAGACAGATAGAACGGAGCATCGTTTCCGTGCAACGGTGCTCCGCTCTAACGAAAGCCTGAGTTCTTTTGCCTCAGAGCTCGCCGTTCAGCGCTGCGGTGATCAAGCTGCGTGTTTCGGCGATGCCATAGAGCGCCGCGAACGAGCCGAAGCGGGGGCCTCGTTCCTGGCCCAGAAGCACCTGATAGAGCATCTGGAAAAAGGCGACCGAGACACCCGGCCCGCCATTCGGGCTCTTGCGCTTGTGGTCCTGATAGCGCTCGATGCCGCGCGCCACATCAAGAATGGCGTTCTGGATGGCTTCGCCATCGGCGTCCGCCGGCAGCGCTCCAAGAGCCTCATTGATGCCGGCAAGTGCTTCGCGCTCGATCTCGTCGGGTGCGCGGAACGCCTTGGACGGCTTTACGAAATCCTCGAAGTAACGCAGCGCATAGCCGGTGAGGCGGTCGAGCTCGGGATGCGTCTGCGGCGTGACGCCGGGCGCATAGCGCGAGATGAAGCCCCACAGAACATCCGTGTTCTGCGCGTTGGAGGCGCTCACCAGGTTGAGCAGCAGCGCAAACGGCACCGGCAGTTCGATTGCCGGCGGTGTGCCGTCATGGATGTGCCAGACCGGGTTGCCCAGACGGTTCTTCCAGTCCTGGCGATCATAGGCCGAAAGGAAGGTGTAGTACTCGTCCACCGCACGCGGGATCACGTCGAAATAGAGCTTCTTGGCCGCTTTCGGCTTCTGAAACATGTAGAGCGACAGGCTCTCGGTCGGGGCATAGGCGAGCCACTCGTCGATGGTCAGGCCGTTGCCCTTGGACTTGGAGATCTTCTGGCCGTTCTCGTCCAGGAACAGCTCGTAGTTGAACCCTTCCGGCGGCTTCTTGCCGAGTGCTGCGCAGATCTGCGCCGCCAGCTTGACGCTGTCGATCAGGTCCTTGCCGGACATTTCATAGTCGACGCCAAGGGCCGCCCAGCGCATGGCCCAGTCGGGCTTCCACTGCAGCTTGCAGTGTCCGCCGGTCACGGGCGTCTCGAACAGCTCGCCGCTTTCGGGGTCGCGCCAGACAATGCTGCCGGCATCCACCTTGCGCTCTTCCAGCGGAACCTGCATCACCACGCCCGTTTTCGGGTGGATGGGCAGGAAGGGCGAATAGGTCTGCGCGCGCTCTTCGCGCAGCGACGGCAGCATGATGTCCATCACCGCGTCATAGCGCTCGAGCATGGTCAGCAGCATCTCGTCGAAGCGGCCGGCGGCATAGTACTCGGTCGAGGAAGCGAACTCGTAGTCGAAGCCGAACCGGTCGAGGAACGCCCGAAGCCGTGCATTGTTGGCCGCCCCGAAGGACGGGTATTCGTTGGAGAACGGGTCCGGCACTTTCGTCAGCGGCTTGCCCAGATGCGTGCGCAGCATCTCCTTGTTGGGCACATTGTCCGGCACCTTGCGCAGGCCGTCCATATCGTCGGAGAAGCACAGGATCTTGGTCTTGATCCTGTCCTCGGTGAGCACGCGAAAAGCGTGCCTTACCATGGAGGTGCGGGCCACTTCGCCGAACGTGCCGATATGCGGCAGGCCCGAGGGGCCGTAGCCCGTCTCGAAGAGCACGGTGTCGGGGAAACCGCCTTCGTAGCGTTTGACGATCTTGCGCGCCTCTTCGAAGGGCCAGGCCTTGCTCTCGGCTGCGGCCTCCATCACATCGGGCGTCAATTCAAGCGCGTCTCGGCTTGCCGTCGTCATGTCGCTTTCCAGAATTATGTTTCGATCAAGGGCCAAGCCTGTAAGGCGGCTCAGCCGGTGCGTCAATCGAAGCGACGATTTTTCATTGCGGCATGACGCCCGGCTACCTACTTTCGGGCTCCAGTATTTTACCAGCGGAGAACGTAATGGCTGAGCCGACCGCCCACGAAGCCCTGATCTACCTGATGGTCGTCATGTCGGCCGCCGACCGGGATATGACCGACGCGGAGCTCGCCATTATCGGCGACACGATCCGTTCCTGGCCGGTGTTTCGCGAGTTCGACGACAATCGCATCATCGAAGTGGCGCGTCAGTGCCAGCAGATCCTCCAGGAAGACAGCGGGCTTGAACGCATCCTGAATGCCGTGCGCGACACCGTGCCGGCGAAGTTGCACGACACGGCCTATGCGCTGGCAGTCGAGGTCGCGGCCGCCGACATGCATGTGGAGCCGGAAGAAAAGCGTATGCTGCACATCGTGCGCAGCCGACTGCATCTGGAACCGCTCGTGGCGGCTGCGATCGAGCGGACGGTTCAGGCCCGCAAGCGCACTCTTGCCTGACCGGGTGTTTGGTCAAGCGCATGTGACTGGCGTTTGAACGGGGTAGCGGAATAATGGCGGCATGACCTCGTTTCTGCTCTCCGAAGCGGCCATCCGTCTCTTCGCATTCATCGGCATATTTGCGGCCATGGCGCTCTACGAGCTCTGGTCGCCGCGCCTGGAGCGGCCGGAAATGACCGGCGCACTGAAATCGCGCCGGTGGTTCGCCAACCTTTCCATGGTTCTCATTTCATCGGTGATGCTCAGGGTGGTGTTTCCGGCCGCTGCCGTGGGGGCCGCCCTTTGGGCGGAAGCATCGGATTGGGGCTTTTTCAATGCGCTGCGCATCGATCCGCTTGTTGCGGGGCTGATCTCGTTTGTCGTGCTCGATTTCGCGGTCTGGCTCGAACATGTAGCAAGCCACAAAATCCCGCTTCTCTGGCGCATCCACCGCATGCACCACGCCGACAACGGCTTCGACGTGACGACGGGGCTGCGTTTCCATCCGTTCGAAATCCTCCTTTCGATGGTCTGGAAGGCGGCAGTCGTCGTCGCGCTGGGCGCACCTGTTCTATCCGTGCTCCTGTTCGAGATCGTCCTCAACGGGACGTCCATGTTCAACCATTCGAATGTGAAAATTCCGCTTGGTCTTGACCGGTTGCTACGGTTTTTCGTGGTCACCCCGGACATGCATCGCGTTCATCATTCCACCATCAGGCGGGAGACGGATTCCAACTACGGTTTCAATTTTCCATTCTGGGACCGTCTGTTCGGCACCTATATTGCCCAACCGAAACTCGGGCATGAAGATATGAATATCGGGCTGTCCGCATATCGTGGGTCATTCACGGCGCGGCTTTTATGGATGCTTGCCCTGCCGTTTCGCACATTGCGGCGGGATCAGTAGAAGTCGACCGGAAAATAGCGCAGATAGATGTCGGTGAAGCGACCGCTGACGTCGATGCTTTGAAGGGCGAAATCGATGGCTTCGGCGAGCTGGGGCATGTCGCCGGGCACTGCGATTGCAAGACCCTGCCCCAGATATTCCGGCGCGAGATAGGGGCCGCCGGAAAAGGCGCAGCAATTGTCGGAGGCCTGGCCGGCGAGCCAGAAGCTCAGCTTCACGCCATCGCCGAAGATGCCGTCGAGCCTGCCGGATTTCAAATCTTCGTAAAGCCAGTCACGCCTAGTGTAGACGACGCTCTGGGCATTCGGAAAGAGGTCGCGTAACAGCATCTCGTGCGCCGACGCACCAATGACACCGATGCGTTTACCGGCGGTGGATGCGTGAAGCGGTTCCGATAGCGTTGCCCCCCTGCGCGTCACGAGGCGTGCGGGAAAACGCATATAGGGGCGTGAAAACAGATAACGCTCCCGGTTCTCGGCGGTGATCGCCAGACCTGCGATGATTGCCTCGCCCTGCTTGCTTTCGATGGCTGTGTCGAGTTCGTGCCAGGGCAGCGCCTGCACCTGGCACCGCTCCATCATGTCGAGTTCGGCGCAAATCTGCCGGGCCAGATCGATGTGAACGCCACTCAGGCGGTTGTCGGCGTCCAGATAGTTGAATGGAAAGAAGTCGACGGTGGTCAGGAAGCGCAGTCTCGGCAGTGCTGAAAGGTCCGGTTTCGACTGCCGCTGCTTGGGCTCGGAAAAGCCGGGGGGAGCCGGGGTCTGCGCGATGGTGACGTGCGCAGGCAGCAAGAAAAAGAGAGTGGCCACTATGTGAAGCGCGCGGAAATTCATGGCTGAGTCCATATAGCCGGCAAATAAATATTAATTTTCTTTTGAGAAGAATTTAGCGGGTTATTAAATATCATTGTTATCATCTTTCGCCATGGCGAGGTATAGTGGCGGGTACGCGCGTAGATTTTGCGCGGCGGCATAGAATGTCGGCGGGGATGAATACATATGTTCGATTTTGGAAAGACGCGGGCGATTATTCAGCAGATTCAAAAGGCCCGAAGCCCTTCGGCCATCTGTAATACACTGGTGTCGTTCACGGAGCACTACGGTCTTCATGCCGTTTGCGCAGGCACACTTCCGGCTAAAGGCAGTACGCCCGGCGATCAGGTTGGGCATCTGGTTCTCAGTAGTTGGCCGGCAGAGTGGATCGACCGTTATGTTTCGTGCAACTACATCTTTCATGACCCCATCGTAAACCATGCCCGCCAGAGCGGAAATGCCATTCTGTGGCGCGATATTCTGAAAGAGCGACAGGAATCCTGCAAAACGTCAAAACTGTTGAGCGAAGCGCGGGAGTTCAGGCTCGTGGACGGTATAGCCATGTCGTTCACGACGCTTGAAGGGCTCCAGATCGTCATGTCGTTCGCCGGTGAGCAGGCCGAACTCTCTCCACGCGACCTGGATGTCGTGTCGTTTGTCTCTTCATACGCGCTCGGCCATGCGCTGAGCCTGCGCGGAGAAGACCGGTTCGGCCAACTTGAAGCTCTTGAAAAGGAGTGTTTGCAACTCTCCACGCGCGGGCGCACCGTCCCGGAAATCGCCGAAAAGCTTGCCTTGTCGGAAATAGAGGTGAGCGCTCATCTGGAGCAGGCGAAGCGGAAACTCGGCCCGGGCCACACACTTTACCGTCAGGGTGAGGGGCCACGCCTTACGCCACGGGAGAAGGAGTGTCTGCAATGGGCGGCATTGGGAAAATCGGAATGGGAGGTTTCGCAGATACTCGGCATATCCGAGCATACGGCAGAGAAACATCTCCTTAATGCAAAGACGAAGCTGGGAGCTTCAAATCGTGTTCATGCCGTCGCCGAGGCCATCCGGTGCGGTGTCTTTGAATGAAGCGGTCTTGCAGGAAGAAGGGCATTTTTATTCCATTTCGCACGAAAGTTGCGAAGTCTGAGATATTGTGATGCTATAGTTGAAATATTGCGGGGGACGGGGAATCATGATGTGTAACTTCCGGTTTACGCGCAGATTGCGGTCTTGTGATATCTGGGATTTTTCAGGATCTTCTTTCAGAGGATCTCTTTTTTTCAAGAAAACAGATGTGGGGTTCAGGTTGTTAACTTGACAGGGATGATCGAAGATGGATCATCTCGCCGGGAGTTGGGATGCGGAAAGCAATCCCGACAAACTGAATGAAACCGATGGATTGCCGGCTGCCGTGTCTCCGTCGCCGATGGCGGACTGGCTGCCGATCCTGAGATCTCTGTCGATCGACGAAGAAGAGGCCCGTCGCGTGGATGCGCGGGCAAGGCTCGCGGGGGTCTGTTTCCAGACGGAGCTTCTATCTTCCGGCCTGGTGTCGGAGCGGACGCTGTTTCTCGCTCTTGCAAAGCACATGGGACTTGCCTTTGTTGCCCACCCGGATCCAGACGCTCTGGTCATGCGTGAGCGGCAGGGTCTGGCTGCGCTGGCACGGCGCGGCGGTGCGCGGGTAAGCCTGATCGTCGATGAGCGTGGTCAGTCGATCGTTCTGATCGCGCCAGACAGGCTGAACATCCCTGCTTTGAGATCGTTTGTAGAGCGATATCCGCGGGCGTCGACCCGCATACGCGTGGTACAGCCGACCGTTCTACGTGACGCGATCTCCGTCCGCTCGCAAAAGGCGCTCATGCGCATTGCCACGGAGAGGTTGTTTACAATCGCACCGGAGATGTCTGCGCGCATAGTCGCCAATGCGTGGCAGGGGGCGGTGCTGGGCGCGGCAACCGTGGCGCTTGCCTTTGCCGCATTGTTTGCGCCGTCGGCGACCCTGCTCGCACTGCATATGCTGTTTTCGCTGGCGTTCCTCGCCTGCGTTCTGCTGAGAGTCATGGTCCGGTTGGGCGGGCGGGTTTCGACAGAGCCGCGGATGACGACGGTCCGGCCCGCTGAGATGCCTGTCTACTCGGTGCTGATCGCACTCTACAAGGAGGCGGAGATTGTGCCGGATCTCCTCGTCGCTCTTAGCAGGATCGTCTGGCCCCGCTCCAAACTGGAGATCAAACTGGTCTGCGAGCAGGATGACGAGGAAACGCTCGCCGCCCTCAGAGCTCAGGAGTTACGCCCCTACATCGAGGTGATTGAGGTGCCGCCGGGTGTGCCGCGCACAAAGCCGAAGGCACTGTCCTATGCGCTTCCGATGACGTCGGGCGCGTTTGTCGCGCTCTACGACGCTGAAGACAGGCCGCATCCGTTTCAACTGGTCGAGGCCTGGCATGCATTTCGCGGTGCGGATGAGCGCCTTGCCTGCGTGCAGGCTCCCCTGACGATCTCCAATCGGCGGGAGAGCTGGATCTCGGCGATGTTTGCGCTGGAATATGCTGCGCTCTTTCGAGCGGTTCTGCCCTGGCTTGCGCGACGCGGCCTCCTATTGCCTCTGGGCGGTACGTCCAATCATTTTCGCCGGTCCGCGCTCGAGGCGGTGGGGGGTTGGGATCCCTACAACGTGACGGAGGACGCCGATCTGGGGGCGCGTCTTCATCGCTATGGGTACCGGGCGGACGTGATCTGCAATCCAACACAGGAAGATGCCCCCACCGACATTCGCACCTGGGTGCCGCAACGCACGCGCTGGTTCAAGGGATGGGTGCAGACCTGGCTGGTTCACATGCGGGATCCGGCCGCGACCGCCCGTGAAATCGGGCTTCTGTCCTTTATCGTCATGCAGGTCCTGTTTGCGGGCATGGTCTTTTCAGCGCTCGCCTACAGTGTCTTCTGGGCGACCGCGCTGGGAATTGGCATCCATTGGTATCTAGGCGGTGAGTTTCGACCGACCGAGAGCATTCTGCTTCTGGTTGATGTTTTGAATGTCGCGCTCGGTCACGTCGCCTTTCTGCTGTTGGGCTGGTCCGCACTCCAGAAGACCGAGAAGCCGGGCTTCTGGAAATGCATCCTCTGGACGCCGGCTTACTGGTGCCTCATGTCGATCGCTGCCTGGCGCTGCGTCTGGCAGCTCTACTGGAACCCCCATCACTGGGAGAAGACGCCGCACAAACGCCGCAACCGGGTGCGCGTCTCACTCCAGAAAACCGGGACCTGAGCCGATGACCAGCTGATCCTCCTGGCCGATGGCCCCGAGATCGCGGCCGTCATAGGAAATCGACAGGAGCATGCGCCGAATAACGGCGAGCCTTGCCCGCCGCTTGTCGTTGGCGCGCACCACGGTCCACGGTGCATGGGCGCTGTGTGTCCGCTCGAGCATGAGGTCGCGGAAGTGGGTATAGTCGTCCCACTTCTTGATGCCGGCCACGTCCATTGGCGAGAACTTCCAGTATTTAAGCCGGCTGTGCCGGCGGTCGTGAAACCGCCCGAGCTGCGTTTCCTGACCGATGTTCAGCCAGAACTTGAAGAAATGAATCCCGTCATTGACGATCGCGCGTTCGAAATCGGGTGTTTCATCCAGAAACTGCTCGTGCTGGGCGGGTGTACAGAAGCCCATCACGGGTTCCACGCCGCCCCGATTGTACCAGGAGCGGTCGAAGGTGACCAACTCCCCGCTGGTCGGAAAGTGCGCCACATAGCGTTGAAAATACCATTGGCCGCGCTCGGTCTCGCTTGGTTTTGGCAGGGCAACATTTCGCGCATTGCGTGGATTGAGATAGGCGCGGATACGCGAGATCGTACCGCCTTTGCCAGCGGCATCGCGGCCCTCGAAGAGCGCCATGACGCGGGCGCCGCTTGCCTGCATCCAGGACTGAAGCTTGACGAGCTCAACCTGCAGCGCCTCCAGCTGCTCCTCGTAATCGTCCTTGTCGAGCTTTTCCTCGTAGGGATAGCCGCCCGCAGTCAGTTCCCTGTCCTTGATCCAGTCGGGCAGATCCGGGTCATCAATATCGAACACCCGCTTCTTGCCTGATAGTGTCAGCTTGAAGGGCTCGATCTTTTCAAGTGCGGGGTTATCCAGAGGCTTGTTCATAAAATCGATCCTGAACCGTGGGAGTGTCCATGCTATTTGCAGCTTGATACAAGGTCCAGCGGCGAAGAAGAAGCGGCAACAGGTCTTCATGAAACGAGCTCGATGAAGGGCTCTCTGGCGACCGCGGCGATGAAGGTGGTTGGTGGGAGTTGGTTGGCGGTATGAGTGATGAAGAGCGGCAGACGCCGCGAAGACGGATGCTGCGGTACATTGCAAAGAGTGCTGCGCCCCTGAAGCAGGCGCTTCAGACTTTGGCGAACCGGAAAAATACCACCGAGCCGAGCGAGCGTCCCCGTGTCGTTCGGGGCGATATCGACTCTCTGCCGGCAGTCTATCTGGCGGCGGCCGTGCTTGATCCGCTTTACATTTTCGATGGCGCCGGAAGCATTCTTTATTCCAACGAGGCTGCGGACCTTGCGTTTGGGCCGATGACCAAGAGCGTCTCGCTACGCCTGAAATTCCGCGCTCCCGAAATGCACGAGCTGGTCAGCCGCGTCATTTCAGGCGCGGAGGAATCGACGGCGATCAACTATTCAGAGCGTGTCCCGGTGGAGCGGGCCTACCGTGTGGTGGCGAGCCGCATCGGAAATGATACCGGTCTCTACGTGCTGATGTTCAAGGATCAGAGCGAGGCGCGCCGGATCGATCGGATGCGGGCGGATTTCATCGCCAATGCGAGCCATGAGCTGCGCACGCCGCTTGCTTCCGTCGCGGGCTTCATCGAGACGCTGCGCGGCCCCGCGCGTGACGATGCAAAGGCGCGGGAGAACTTTCTGCAGATCATGCAGAACCAGACGCAGCGCATGGCGCGCCTGATCGATGATCTGCTTTCGCTTTCGCGGCTGGAGATGAAGCCCTATCAGAAGCCGAACGCCCAGCTTGATGTGGTGGCGCTGGTCAGGGGAGTGATTGAATCCATGCGGCATATCGCCAGTGAAAACGGGGTCGAAATCGTTTCGGAACTTGGCGATGCGCCGCTGCTTGTCGCAGGGCACTCCGATGAACTGGTTCAGGTGTTCGAAAACCTGCTCGAAAATGCCTGCAAATACGGCAGTTCGGGCGAACGGATCCTGGTCTCGGCGGAGCAGGCGAGCCCCATGGACGAGGTGCGGGTCAGGGTGCAGGATTTCGGTCCCGGCATTCCCGAAGAACATATTCCTCGCATCACGGAGCGCTTTTACAGGGTCGACGTTGAGACCAGCCGCACGCAGAAGGGCACAGGTCTTGGATTGTCCATCGTCAAGCACATACTGACACGGCACGATGCGCGATTGTCGGTCAAATCGGCATCGGGCAAAGGCGCGACGTTTGTGGTTCACTTCCCGCCTGTCCCACCATCTGGCACCGGCGCCGAAAGCGCCTGAAGCCAGGCCCAGCTTCAACCGTCAGACTTTCATTTTCCCGCCATCACAATAACTTAGAAAGTGCGGGATATAGCGACGCCGGATCGGCCGAGGAGGAATGAAACCATGCAAAACCAGCACACCATGCGGTCCTTCGACGATGAGTTGAATTATCTGTCGGATCAGATCGCGGCGATGGGGGGATATGCTGAGCGCATGGTCGCGGAGGCCGTTGCAGCACTTGTGCAATCGGATTCCGGGCTTGCCCGCAAGGTGGTGGAAGACGATGCCTTTCTTGACGCCAAGGAACGCGAGATCGGCGAACGGGCCGTCATCATCATCGGCAAGCGCCAGCCGGTGGCCGATGACCTTCGGGAAATCGTCGGCGCGATCCGCATCTCCTCGGACCTGGAGCGCATCGGCGACCTCGGCAAGAACATTGCCAAGCGTGTCGTCGCCGTCACCGAAGGCAAGCAGCCCGTCCGTCTTTTTCGCGGACTGGAAGCGCTGGCCGGTCTGGCACTCACCCAGCTCAAGGAAGTGCTGGACGTCTATGCATCCCGTTCGGTGGAGCGGATCGGTTTCGTGCGCGACCGGGACGAGGAAATCGACGCTATGTACACGTCGCTGTTTCGTGAACTTCTGACCTATATGATGGAAGATCCGCGCAACATCACGGCCTGTACGCATCTACTGTTCTGCGCCAAAAATATCGAGCGCATCGGCGATCACGCGACCAACATTGCCGAGACGGTGCACCACATCGTAACCGGACGTCAGTTGCCGCTGGAGCGTCCGAAGGAAGACCAGAGCCACAGCGTGGTCGCGGAGCCGGACGCGTAGGCGCTTCTTTAAAACCCGGTGCTGTTGTGCTCCGGCGCGCGCTCCAAGCGCAGGCCGGAGCGTTGCGTCATGCATTGGCGACAGCAATCGCCTCAATCTCGATCATCGCCTGGGGCGTGTAGAGCGCCTTGACCTCGACAATGCTGTCTGCGGGGTAGGGCGCGGAGAAGAACTCCCGGCGCAGGGTGACGACATCGTCGAATTTCTGCATGTCGGTCACGAAGATGGTCACTTTGGCGATGTCGCTTAGCCTCAGCCCACCGCTCTTGAGCGCCCGTTCCAGGTTCTTGAAAGCGCGCCGGCCCTGCGTGAGAAAGTCGCCTTCGACGATCTTGCCGTCATCGCCGTAACCGGCCTGTCCCGAGACAAAGACGAGATTGCCCGTCTGAATCCCCTGAGAGAGCAGGTAGGGGGCATAGGGATCGGGATCGGTGACAATTTGCTTGAGTTGCATGGCTGTTCTCCATTCAGGTTATGCAGCAGATATGAACCTCCCATTGACTTGTGACAAAAGGCGATATCTCATCATATAAATGAGTTCTATTCATCTATAGCGGAGGCATGTCTTGACCTGGATGCCGTTGCCGGCGCTGCGCACTTTTGTGGAAGTGGCACGGCTTGCGAGTTTCAAGAAAGCAGCCGATTCACTCAATGTGACGCCAACGGCGGTCAGCCATCAGATCAGAAAGCTGGAAGAGCAACTGGGTGTTGCCCTCTTCGAACGCCATGTCCGGCGCATATCACTGACCCGGGAGGGCGCGCGTCTTTATCCGGTGCTGGATGAGGCCTTCGGGCGCATTGGCGAGGCGCTGGAAACGGTGCGGCGCGATGCCTCGCAGAGCTCTCTTGTTGTCGCGGCCACCATGGCCGTCTCAACCTTCTGGATTGGACCGCAGGTGCGTGCGTTTCGCACGGCGTTTCCGGAGCTGGGCTGTCGTATCCTCGCCTCCGATGATGTGGTCGACCTGTCGGGCGGAGATGCCGATCTTGCCGTTCGGTTCCAGCGAGATAGTGATCCGAACCTCGAAAGCTTCGATCTTGCGCCGGGTCGGTTTGCGCCTGTAGCGGCTCCGTCGCTTGATCCGCAGTCGCTGCAGGAAACGCCTCTTCTGGCGTTCGAATGGGCTTCACCGCACCCTGAAGCACCCGATTGGGAGCGCTGGTGGCGGACGGCTGGTCTCGGGCGCCTAAACTCCGGTCGCATCGTGTGGTTTTCGGACGAGGCGCACGCCGTGCAGGCGGCGATGGGCGGCCAGGGTGCCCTCCTTGCAAACCTCAGCCTGCTCGGGCGAGAGCTCGCCACAGGCGTTCTGCGGCGGCTGGATGGCCCGGTCATCTCTTATGGGCAATTCCGCCTTGTGCGCCCGCGCGGGAGGAAAAGTTCGGTGCAGGAGGCGGTGTGGCAATGGTGGTGCTCTGCCCTTTCGGGAACAGGGTGATCGCTTCGGGCAAAGAAAAACCCGGCTGCGACGATGCGTCAGCCGGGTAGTCCAGAGGAGAGTTTTAGCTGTATCAGCGGCTCCTGCGCCGCTCCGATGCCGGCTGGTAGGCAAGGCGGGAGTGATAGGTGCAGTAAGGGCCGTTTTCACCGGCTTCATTGCCGCAAAAGCTGAAATCTTCCGAGAGAGGATCGCCATTCGGCCACTTGCAGGTGGTTTCCGTGAGCTGCACAAGTTCGAGCTTGCGCGAGATGGGAACCACCACGTCCGCGGTCGGGCGAAGATAGGTCCGCGCCACCGGCTCTTCATCGAACTGTGCCTGAAGGGCCGTCGCGCCGACACTGACCGTGGTCGGCCGGGTGTTGCGCGGGCGGCGCGTCGTGGTCGTGCCCTGGGTCGATGGCGCCGCCTTTTTCTGGCGGGTACGCGGACTGGTCGCGCGGCCACGGCTGGACAGCTTGAGGCGGTGGACCTTGCCGATCACGGCGTTGCGGCTGACGCCGCCAAGCTGAGCTGCGATCTGGCTCGCGCTCAGGCCTTCCGCCCACAATTTCTTTAAGGTTTCGACTCTTTCGTCAGTCCAGTTCATCGGGACACGCTCCTGTCCAGCGTGCGGAATCCGAATCCATTCCCGCTCAGCCAAAGCCGAGGGAGCACCATATGATCATGGTAGGTGTGGTCCGCCGCACAAAATGTAGTCTTTTTGCTTGGGCTGAAACTACCTTATCGGCAGACTCCGTGACAAGAGTCCTTACCGTAAGCTGATTCGGTTTTTGGGGTTTTCCCCAATTTGCTGTTTTTTGCTGTCACTGAGCTGTCGTGCCTGCGTGCGTTGACAGGCAAGCGGAAACAACCGATAAATCTCACGAGTGCCGCCCCTTGGGCGGCATTTTGATTTCATTCTTTCGTACCCGTGGCCGTGCGGGGCGAAAACCAATCTCAGGCTCAGCGGAGACCGTGTGGATGCGTGAATCTGCGCTTTATGGAACTTATGCTCGTCAACCTCTCGCGTTTGAGCGGGGCGAAGGGTGCTGGATAGAGACTGCCGACGGCGATCGCTATCTGGATTTCGCCGCCGGCATCGCGGTCAATTCGCTGGGCCATGCCCATCCGCACCTTGTAGCCGCGCTGACGGAGCAGGCTGGCAAACTATGGCATGTCTCCAACATCTACGAGATCCCCGGCCAGGCCCGGCTCGGCGAGCGGCTCGTCGAAAACAGCTTTGCCGACAAAGTGTTCTTCACCAATTCCGGCGCCGAGGCGCTGGAATGCGCCATCAAGACCGCACGGCGCTATCACCACGTCAACGGGCACCCGGAACGCTACCGCGTCATCACGTTTGAGGGGGCATTCCACGGCCGTACGCTGGCAACGATCGCAGCCGGCGGACAGGCCAAGTATCTTGAGGGTTTCGGTCCGAAGGTCGAGGGTTTCGACCAGGTGCCGTTCGACGATACGGAAGCGCTTCTGAAGACCATAGGCCCGGAGACCGCGGCCATCCTGGTTGAGCCGATCCAGGGCGAGGGCGGCGTTCGCCCGATCCCCAACGCATCGCTGCGGCGTTTGCGGGAATTGTGCGACAGGCATGGTCTGCTGCTCATTCTCGATGAGGTTCAGAGCGGCGTCGGGCGCACGGGCAAGCTGTTTGCGCATGAATGGGCCGAGATCACACCGGATCTGATGGCGGTGGCGAAGGGCATTGGCGGCGGCTTTCCGCTGGGCGCCTGTCTGGCAACGGCGGAAGCGGCCAAGGGCATGACCCCGGGCACCCATGGTACGACCTTTGGCGGCAACCCGCTTGCGATGGCCGTGGGCAATGCCGTGCTGGATGTCGTGCTGGAAGACGGCTTCATGGAGAGCATCAGTCAGAAGGGGCTACTGTTCAAGCAGAGCCTGGCTGCCGTTGCGGACGAGTTCCCGGACATTGTCGAAGGTGTCCGCGGCGAGGGCCTGATGCTGGGCATCAAGTGCAGGGTGCAGAACCTGCGCCTTCTGGAAGCGCTGCGCGACCAGAAGATGCTTGTGGTGCCGGCCGGCGACAATGTGCTGCGCCTTCTTCCGCCCCTGATCATCACCGAGGATGAGATCCGCGAGGCAGTGAAGCGCATTCACGACGCTGCCGCTGCGGTGAGGGCGACTGAAAAAGCCGATGCTTGAGAAAACCAGGGAGACGGGCATGGCCAGCGGTCTGCGCCATTTCATTGATCTTTCGACCGTTGATCCGCAGGACCTGCGCTTCATGCTCGACGATGCGCGGGCGCGCAAGGAACGCCTGAAAGCCGGCGAGCGTGAAAAGCCGTTCGAGGGCAAGGCGCTGGCGATGATCTTCGACAAGCCGTCGACCCGTACCCGCGTTTCCTTTGATGTCGGCATGCGCCAGCTTGGCGGCGAGACGATCATGCTCACGGGTGCGGAAATGCAGCTCGGCCGTTCCGAGACCATTGCCGATACGGCAAAGGTGCTGTCGCGCTATGTAGACGCGATCATGATCCGCACGACAGCCCATGAGCGTCTCGTCGAGCTGGCGGAAAACGCCACCGTTCCGGTGATCAACGGCTTGACCGACGACACGCACCCCTGCCAGATCATGGCCGATATCCTGACTTTCGAGGAGCATCGCGGTCCCGTCAGGGACAGGCTGTTTGCCTGGACGGGCGACGGCAACAATGTCCTGCACTCGCTGATCGAAGCCTCGGCCCGCATGGAGTTTCGGCTTAACATCGCCGTCCCTCCAGGTAGCGAGCCGATGGAGAAATATGTCGACTGGGCGCGCGCCAATGGCGGCCGGGTGACTTTCACGAAAACGGCCGAGGAAGCGGTGGCCGATGCCGACTGCGTTGTGACCGACACCTGGGTGTCGATGGGACAGGAGCATCGCGCGCGTGGCGACAACGTGTTCAAGCCCTTCCAGGTGAATGAGGCGCTGATGAAGCACGCGAAATCCGATGCGCTGTTCATGCATTGCCTGCCCGCGCATCGCGGCGAGGAAGTGACGGACGAGGTTATCGACGGGCCGCACTCGGTGGTGTTCGACGAGGCGGAAAACCGTCTGCACGCACAGAAAGCGGTACTTGCATGGTGTCTCAACCGGTGACGAGCGAAACGAGGCAGTTGGGCGAATTCGGTTTTGCCGGCGACGATCACGTCGTTCCGTTCGACGTGGATCCGCTGGATGTGCGCGGTCGCGCGGTCCAGCTCGGGCCCATGCTCGATCAGATTCTCGCCCGTCACACCTATCCCGAACCGGTGGCGCGGCTGCTTGCCGAAGTCATCGTTCTGACGGTGCTTCTGGGAAGCTCGCTCAAATTCGAGGGCAAGTTCATCGTCCAGACCCGCTCCGACGGGCCGGTCGACATGCTGGTGGCGGATTTCTCCACGCCGAGTTCCATGCGGGCCTATGCGCGCTTTGACGAGGCGCGCCTTGAAGAAGCGATTGCCGCCGGCAGGGACGCTCCCGAGGATCTGCTTGGCGCCGGCGTTCTGGCTTTGACAGTTGATCAAGGCTCCGACATGCAGCGCTATCAGGGCATTGTGCAGCTCGACGGCACCACGCTCGAAGAGGTGGCACGCACCTATTTCCGTCAGTCCGAGCAGATCCCGACCGAGGTGCGTCTTGGCGTTGCCAAGATGGTGCTTCCGGGGGGTGAGAGCGGGCAGGAACACTGGCGTGCAGGCGGGTTACTCCTGCAGTTCCTGCCGGGGTCTCCAGAGCGCATGCGCGGCTTCGACCTTCCCGGCGGCGATGGCGACGAGGACCACGACGGCTCGACCCATCCCGAAGACGACGCCTGGCAGGAAGCGCGCATGCTGCTCGCCACCGCGGAGATGACGGAGCTGGTTGACCCCACGGTCGGCGCCGAGCGCCTGCTTTACCGCCTCTTTCATGAGCATGGCGTGCGCGTTTATGAAGGATCGGACGTGCGCGACGACTGTTCGTGCTCGCGCGACAAGATCAGGTCTGTTCTGGACGGGTTCACGCCGGAAGAGGTGGCTGACAGCATCGAGGATGGCGTCATTCGCGTCACCTGCGAGTTTTGTTCGACCGAATACGTGTTCGATCCCGGCGATTTCAGTTGATCCGCGTGGCGGCACCCGGCAGATCGAGCGAGAATGCCGGGATGTCCACGTCAAAAAACGCACCGCGCGGCCCGCGCATCGTATAGCGCCCGACCATGATGCCCGAGGGGGCGGTTAGCGGGCAGCCGGATGTGTAGGTGTAACTGTCACCCGGCTGCAGCACCGGCTGTTCTCCCACGACACCCTCTCCGCGCACTTCCTGCACCCGCCCCGTTTCGTCGGTGATGTGCCAGTAGCGCGCGACGAGCTGCACGGTCTCGGGCGAATGGTTCGTGATCGTGATCCGGTAAGCCCAGACGAAGTGCCCGTTTTCGGGGTCCGACTGCGCGGACAGGTAGCTGGGTTCGGCGCTTACTTCGATCGATTGGGTGACAGCTCTGTACATGGTTCAAACTCGCCTTGCGCGCATCCGACGCAGGAAGGGTGGGTCCTTCCCGTGAAAGATCAAGAGCATAACAGAGATGACATGGCGGTTCATGTATGAGGTTCGATGATCTTTCATGACGCCATTGTGAGCGGCATGAGAGGTCGAATGGCGTTAAGCATGGGGGCATTGAGGACAACGTGCTGGTGAAACATGCTTGACGGTTGGGCGCACCGAAAGATCGATCCCGGATTATCGGCCATGGCCGCTCAGCTTGCGGCAGCGGGGGTGCGCGCCAACGCTGTCACCTATGCGGGGCTTGTCCTGGGGTTGGCCGCCGCTGCCGCCATTGCATTTCAGGCTTACTGGGCCGGGCTCGCCCTCATCCTGGCCAGCCGTTTATGCGACGGGCTGGACGGAGCCGTTGCCCGGATACACGGCAAGACCGATTTCGGGGGGTATCTCGACATCGTTCTGGATTTTGCCTTTTACGGGGCCGTGCCGCTCGGCTTCATCATCGCCGATCCCGGTGCCAACGCAATCGCCGGCGCCGTCCTGTTGCTGGCGTTCTACGTGAACGGGGCGAGCTTCCTCGCCTATGCGATCATGGCGGAAAAGCGCAGGCTCAAGAGCGATGCGCGCGGTGAGAAATCGCTGTTCTTCACTACGGGGCTTGCCGAAGCGAGCGAGACACTGGCCGTATTCGTGGCCATGTGTCTCTTACCATCCTGGTTCCCGGTTTTTGCCTACGGGTTCGCCGTGCTTACCGCCTACACCACCGTGTCACGCATTGTTCTGGCGGGCAGACGGTTCGGCTGAACCCGCTTCAGGTCGCGTCCAGTGCCCGTTCGATGTCAGTGAGAAGATCGTCGCCGTCCTCAAGACCCACCGAAAGGCGCAGCGTGCCGTCGCCGATGCCCAGTTCGGCGCGGGCCTCGTCAGACAGATTCTTGTGCGTCGTCGTGGCAGGATGGGTAATCAGGCTCTTGGCGTCACCC
This sequence comes from Nitratireductor rhodophyticola, assembly GCF_019891355.1. Lineage (NCBI taxonomy): Bacteria > Pseudomonadati > Pseudomonadota > Alphaproteobacteria > Hyphomicrobiales > Phyllobacteriaceae > Nitratireductor > Nitratireductor rhodophyticola. Next base: position 307,551 of record NZ_JAHSSF010000002.1, read on the forward strand.
AGATTGTTTGAAATCTGGAAGATTTTCAAAGCATTCTCAAAGGCGAATGCGCCTTTCTTGCCGCCCTTCAGTTCAGCGCAGATTAGCGTCGAACCGCCCTTCATCTGCCGGGCGATGATATCTGCCTGAGGGTGATCCTTGCGTCCCGGGTAGATGACGCGGGCGACCTTGGGGTGGTCGGCGAGCAGATCGGCGATACGGCCGGCGCTCTCGGTCTGCTGGCGCACGCGCAGCGGCAGCGTTTCCAGCCCCTTGAGCAGAGTCCACGCATTGAAGGGCGAGAGGCTTGGCCCCGTATGGCGGAAAAAGTCCTGCAGTTGCTCGTCGATCCACTCCCTGTCCGAAAGGACGACACCACCCAGACATCGGCCCTGACCGTCAATGTGCTTGGTCGCGGAATAGACGACCACATGCGCACCGAGCTCAAGCGGCTTTTGCAGAAGGGGTGTGGCGAAGACGTTGTCGACCACAAGCCGCCCACCAACTTCGTTGGCAAGGGCCGCTACGCCGGCGATGTCGGCCACTTCCAGAGTCGGGTTGGTGGGGCTTTCAAGGAAGAAGAGCTTCGTGTTCGGCCGCACGGCGGCCTTCCAGTTTTCAAGCTTCGCGCCGTCGACAAGCGTTGTCTCGATCCCGTAGCGGGGCATCAGCGTTTCAACCACCCAGCGGCACGATCCGAAAAGCGCGCGGCCCGCCACCACATGATCGCCCGCCCTGAGCGAGCAAAGCAGCGCGGCGGTAACGGCGGCCATGCCGGAAGACATGGCGCGCGCCTCTTCGGCTCCCTCCAGCGCACACATGCGGCGCTCGAACATGTCGACGGTCGGATTGGCATAGCGGGAATAGACGAAGCCCGGTTCTTCGCCCTTGAAGCGGGCTTCCGCCGCTTCCGCACTGTCATAGACAAAACCCTGCGTCAGATAGATCGCTTCGGAGGTTTCGCCAAAATGCGAGCGGGTGACCCCGCCATGAACAAGCGCCGTCTGTGCTTTCCAGTCGTTCTCGGAATTGTCTGTCATCGCTTCTACACCCAACAAAAAAACCGGCCGCGAAAAGCCGCATGCCGGTTCGGTGATCGAGCGCGGCCTTTTAGCGACTTCTTTAACGTGGCTGCAAGCCGACCGGCCAAATCACCACGGGATAAAGGTCCATTAGACCTTCAGGCGCCTTGCGTCAACGACAAGCGGCGCTAAACCTCGTTCAATCAAACCCTGTGCAAGGAGAGGGGCGTTGGCAAAAGCGGGAATTCTGCCGGACAAGGACATTGCGGCACTGTTCGACAATGGGGCGCTCGCCTCGGCCCACCCGCTGGATGGCGACCAGATTCAGCCGGCCAGCCTCGATCTGAGGCTTGGTACCGTTGCATACCGCGTGCGCGCCAGCTTCTTGCCGGGGCCGAACCACCGGGTTTCCGAAAAGCTCGAGAAACTCAAGCTGCACGAAATCCAGCTCGGCGAGGGCGCCGTGCTGGAGACCGGGTGCGTTTACATCGTGCCGCTGCTGGAAGGGCTCGATCTGCCAGATGGCATCTCCGCCTCCGCCAATCCCAAGAGTTCGACGGGCCGGCTCGATATCTTTACCCGTGTGATGACCGACAACGGGCAGGAGTTCGACAAGATCCCCGCCGGCTATTCCGGTCCGCTCTACATGGAGGTGAGCCCGCGCACCTTCCCGATCGTCGTGCGCACCGGATCGCGCCTTTCGCAGATAAGGTTCCGCACCGGCAAGGCGCTGCTCGATGAAAGCGCGCTGGCGGACCTGCATGCGCGCGAGACGCTTGTCGCTTCGGACGACCCCAACATCACCGGCGGCGGTATCGCGCTTTCGGTCGATCTGAGTGGTGGCGAAAACGGCTTGATCGGGTATCGCGCAAAACATCACACGGCGCTCATCGACGTGGACAAGCGCGATCAGCACGACATCGCGGATTTCTGGGAGCCGCTGACCGGCGACGGTGCGGGCGGCCTGATCCTCGATCCGGACGAGTTCTATATTCTCGTGTCGCAGGAAGCGGTGCATGTGCCGCCGCACCACGCTGCCGAGATGACGCCATTCGATCCGTTGGTGGGCGAGTTCCGCGTGCATTATGCGGGCTTTTTCGATCCCGGCTTCGGGCATTCGTCCGCTGGCGGAACCGGCAGCCGTGCGGTTCTGGAAGTGCGAAGCCACGAGGTTCCGTTCATTCTCGAACACGGCCAGATCGTCGGCCGTCTCGTCTACGAGCGGATGCTCTCACGCCCCCGTGCGCTCTACGGCGCGGACCTGAAGTCCAACTATCAGGGCCAGTCGCTGAAGCTCTCCAAGCACTTTCGCATGCGCTGACCGCAGGGGTCAGCGCTCTTCGCGCGCCTTATCGACAGTCAGTGCCTGCACCTCTTTGCGCAGGGCGCGGATTTCATTGAGGATGATCTCCTGCTCGGCCTGCAGGGCTGTGCGTTCTGCCGAAGCCTCTTCATCATGCTCGGCCTGCATGGCCGAGACGATGATACCGATGAACAGGTTGAGCACCGTGAAAGTGGTCGAGACAATGAAGGGGATGAAGAACATCCAGGCGAGGGGATAGACCTCCATCACCGGACGGACAATGCCCATCGACCAGCTCTCCAGGGTCATGACCTGGAACAGCGAGTAGGCGGAGAGGCCAATCGTGCCGAACCAGTCCGGAAAAGAAGCGCCGAACAGTTTGGTGGCCATGACGGCGAACACGTAATAGACGAGACCCAGAAGCAGCATGATGGAGCCCATGCCCGGCAGGGCCGCAATGAGGCCTCCGACCACCCGGCGCAGTGACGGCACCATGCTGACCAGCCGCAGAACGCGCAGGATACGCAGGGCGCGCAGCACCGAGAGCCCGGCCGTTGCGGGCACGAGGGCGATGCCCACCACCACGAGATCGAAGACGCGCCAGGGATCGCGGAAGAAGTTCTGCCGATAAACCGCCACACGGGCCAGAAGCTCGGCGACGAACACGCCGAGAATTGCCTGATCCAGCGTCTGGAGCAGTGGACCGAAAGCGTCCATGGCCCGCTCGGAGGTCTCGAGACCGAGCGTAACCGCATTGATGATGATGAGAACGGTGATGACCGCTTCGAAGCGGCGGGATTCGATCAGGCTCTTGAGCGATTGCACGTTTGGCAGTCCGGTTGGTGATTTGTAGAATTGGGCGGCAAACAGGTGGGATGGAAATGGGGCGACGTCAAGCCGTCCATAACAGTCTGGCCACAAGCGTATGCTTCATGCGTGCAGACAGGCAGACGCATCACGCTCTGTCAGGTCAAAAAAAGAGGCAGGGAGCACTGCTCCCTGCCTCGTTCATGCATTTGTGTTGGCGGTTCTCAGCCGATGGCTTCACCATCTTCGCGCCAGACGGAGATCACCGCCGAGCGGGGCTTTCCATTGCCGTCCGGCCAGTTGCCGCCCGGATGCTGGATGCCGACGAACGCGACCTTCCTGTCCGCCGACCAGGTCAGGCCGGTCACCTCGGCGCCGTTCGGCGCAGTGAGGAAGCGGGCGATTTCGCCGGTCTCGGGATTGCCCACCAGCATCTGGTTGTTGCCCTGCCCCTCGAACTCGCCTTCATTGCTGTCGTCGCCATCGGTCTGGATCCACAGCATCCCGTCTGAAGAGAAAGCCATGCCATCGGGCGAGTTGAACATATTGCCTTCGTTCACATTGTCCGACCCGGCATAGACATTGTTATAAGCCTTCGGGTTGCCGGCCATGACATAAAGGTCCCAGGTGAACGTGTCGGCGCCATGGTCCTCGCCTTCCGGCCGCCAGCGAACGATCTGGCCGAAATTGTTGGTCTCGCGCGGGTTTGGGCCGCCCACGGGCTGTTCATCGCCGCCGGCATTGGCCTTGACGCCGCGGTTCTTGTTGTTGGTCAGGGCGCAATAGGCCTCGACCCGCAGTGGATTGGCCGCAATCCATTCCGGGCGGTCCATCGTGGTGGCACCGACTTTCGATCCGGCCATGCGGGAGAAGACGAGGATTTCCTCGATCGGCATGCCGGTGGTCTCCGGCGTCAGGGCCAGCCATTCGCCAGTCATGTCGTCATTGAACCTGGCAACATAGAGCGTGCCGTCCGAAAGCAGTCCGTCCGTCGGCTGGCCTTCGGCCCAGGTGCCATTGGATACGTAGCGATAGATGAACTCGCCACGCTCATCGTCGCCCATATAGACCACGACGCGCCCGTCGGCAGCCTGCACCATCTCGGCGTTTTCATGCTTGAAGCGCCCGAGCGCGGTGTGCTTGACGGGCGTCGATTCCGGATCGAGCGGGTTGATCTCTGTCACCCAGCCGTGGCGGTTCGGCTCGTTGGGCTCTTTGGACAGGTCGAAGCGCTCATCAAATTTTTCATAGGCGTAGCGGCCTTCGCCGCCGATGCCGTAGCGCACTTCGCCTTCCGTGGCCTCGCGTTCGGCTGTCGTGCCGAAATAGCCGTTGAAGTTCTCTTCGCAGGTCAGATAGGTGCCCCAGAGCGTTTTGCCGGAGCCGCAATTGTTCATGGTGCCTTTCGGCGAGCGGCCTTCCGGATCGGCATTGGTCTTGACCAGATCGGAGCCTGCGGCAGGGCCGTCCATGGTCATCGGCGTCTCATGCGTGATGCGGCGGTTATAGGGGCTGTCGAGCACCACGGCATAGCCATCGCCGCTGTCAGCGATTTCCAGCACCGTCACGCCCTGCATGTTTTTGAGGAGTTTCACCTCGTCCGCATTGCGGGGCATGCCTTCCGCTTCTGCGGGGAGATTGATCTTCGGGTTCACATATTCGGAATTGATGGCAAGGATCGTCCTGTCGCCATCGGTAAAGGTCTCCATGCCGTCCGTGTTCTCACCGAACACCTTGTCCGACATCTCGACCGGCACGCCCGTTTCGGGTGAATAGGCGCCTTCTGCATCCTTGAAGAGCGGGTCGCCCCAGCGCACCAGGGGCTTCCAGCTATAACCGGCAGGAACGTGAATCTCGTGGTCGGTGGCAATCCCGATGGGCTCGAAATTGAACGTTGCGCCCTCCGCCTTTGCAGACGACGTGGAAGAAAGAACGCCCGTTCCCATAACGGCTGCAGCAGAGCCGAAGGCGAGCACACCGCCCAGGAACCCGCGACGCGAAATGGCGCGCTCCACAACGGCGTCAAAGGCGTTGTTGTCAGGGCGCGGGTCGCGCATTTCGTCGAATTCGTCCCACGACAGGCGAACGATATCCTGCTTGTTCATGACGGCAGTCCTCTGGCTGTTTGGCTGGATCGAGCCGCCTGTGGCGGCATCTGCCTGTAGTCGTAGCGAATGCGTGCGACAGGATTGTTACAGCACTGTGTCCAGACGGCGAGACTGATGAGGCGCAAATGGAAAAGGCCGACCGTGGCGTACGGTCGGCCTTTCAGATGATCGTCGCATTACCGGTTTCGGAGAGACTAAAACTTCACCGCGGTGTGGAAGGTGAAGGTGCGGCCTGGCGCATAAACAGGATCGATGCCACCTCGGTTCGAGCTTGCGGCAAAGCCGGTGCGCTCAAAGTAGGTTTCATCGAACAGATTCTCGACACCGACGCGGATGGTCATGTTTTCATAAGCCGGAGGTGTCCACTCGGCATATGTGTTGACCACCGTGTAGGCTGGCTGGTCGTAAAAACCTTCTGCCGTGGCATACGCGTCGGAAATCTTGCCCGCCCACGCCAGCGATGCGCCGAGCTTCAGATTGTAGTCGGGGATTTCATGGTCGATGTAGAGTGTGGCCATGTCGCCAATCGGCATGAACGTTCCGCTGTTGGGCAGTGCCGACACGCCGCCCACTGTCACCTTGGCCTTGGTGAACGTGGCACCGATCTTGGTATTCTCCCAACGGTAACCCGCATTCAGCGTCACACCGCGTGAGCGGGCCTCGTCCGGAGAATTGTGCAGCGTGCCGCCCGTTCCCCATTCATAAACGGGAAGACCGTCAATGCGCGTATCGAAGAAGGTCACGCCGGCGTTCCAGTTCTCGCCGCCGAAATTCGCACCCACTTTCAGGTTCTGCGCCGTGCCGGCGCTGAAACCCGGGTCCGTGGCGAAACTGTCGTCGCGGGCATGCACATAGCCATAGTCGCCGATCACATAGCCAAGCCAGGTGCGCGAGGCGCCGGCAAACACTTCGAAATGATCGTTGAACTTATAGGAGACCGTCGCGTTCACGCTGGCGCCGCTGTCGGAGAACTTGTTGTCGTTCCAGTCGGTGAAGCGATGCCCGTCATAGCGCACGCCGGTCGACAGGTTGAGACCGTTGTCGAATTCGAAGCGCCCCTGCGCGAAAGCGCCGAGCTGAAAGGTCGAGAAGTCGCGGTAGCGGCGATTGTTGTTGCCGTAGTTGTCGGTGAAATAGCCATGCCGCCCGAAGTCGACACCGGTCGTGATGTTGCCGTAGTCGAAGGTGAAACGGTTCTGGACCTTACCGCCGAACAGATCTTCATCCAGGGCCATGTTGCCGTTGGTGCGGTTCTGGTAGTTCGGACGCCAGTAGTTGTTTTCGCTGTAATAGAGCGTCACCTCCGGGTCCCACATGTCGGTGGGGGCGGTGGTGGTGTATTTCAGGTTCACGGCATCCCGCGCGACCTCAAGCGGATGCACCGTATCGCCGGCGAGCCCCATGTTCATCTTGATCAGGCGGTCGGCCTTGTCACGGCTGCGCTCATAGCCAAGCTCGATGCGATGGCCTTCTGCTTCATAGCCGAGTTTGGCGAGAATGTTGCGGGCCGCGGGCTCGGTGCCGAGGATTTCCAGCCCGTCGCCGCTCTCATAGTTCTTGCCGGTTGCACCATGGGTCATGAGGAACCAGTCGAACCCTTCATGCCGGCCATAACCGGCGGCACTGCCCGATAAGCCGCGGCCGTTCGTGCCATAAGAGAGGCCGAGCCGGGCACCGAGGTTCTTTCCGTCTTCAAGCAGATCGAGTGCGCCGACGGTCTCGTAGCGGATCGCCCCCGCTGCCGCGCCAAAGCCGGAATCGGCGGCGGCGGCGCCTGCTTCCACCTCGACGCGTTTGAGGAACACGGGATCGACGACGTTGGAGCCCGTGTGATGCCAGCTTGTCGCGGTTTGCGGCACGCCGTCGACGCTGACAGCCAGGTGCGATTGTTCCATCCCGAGCACGTGAATGCGCTTGGAAGGGCCGCCACCGCCCGAGACGCTGATGGAGGATTCACGCGTGAAAAGTTCGGAAACGTTGCTCGGTTGCAGGATTTCCAGGTCTTCCTGCGTGACGACGGTTCCACCCGTCGCTTCGATGTTTTCCTTGCCGTCGCTGATGACAGTGATCGTGTCGAGGACGGTTGTGGTCGGGCTGTTTTCCTGCGCCTGCAATGCCGATGAAAGCGCAAGCAACGAAACGCCGGTGAGCGGCAGTATCCGCGTGAACGTCATTTTCTTTCCCTGTTAATCCCCGGCCGGCAAGCGCTTGGCCCCGGCTTGGCGGCCATAAGTCTGATGATGCAGCGGGCTGGAACCGGATGAAGCGCAGAGAGCGTGCATGCTGATGCAACCGTGCTGCGTCCGTACCCCACCGTAATCGCCCCCTCGCATGCGGACTTCCCAAGCCCCGTGCCGGGCGCCCGTTGCCTGCTTCAGGCGGCGGGCTTGCTTCTCGCATCGACACGGCTTAATCTTGAGAAGATTGGTCATGTATATGTTTGGCCGCGAGAAGGAGTCGAGCCGAAAGAGTTTGTCGGGAACCGCAATTTCTTAGGCTCAAACGGCATTGTGCCGGTCCTGGTGCGGCTGCGCCGGATCGGTGTCAGGGTCATTGAATGCAGTACACATCACAGGAACTTTTTGTCGGTGCCATCGAGGGAGTGCCGAACTGCACGTCCGATACGCGTGAACTGGGCATCTGGCCGAAATTCATGCTGATGGTGCTCTTGCAGGGCGCTCAGCACTTCGTGATCGATGAAAGACATTTCGTCATCGATGCGGGCACCGAGGAGGCGAGCTCTCCGGTTGTGTTCCTGCTGAACGTGGCTAAGGACAGTCGATTACGTTTCTTCAACGACAGCCGGACCCCGTTGCGCAAGGTCATGATTTCGGCGCCATTACCCTGGTTGCAGCGTCTCTTCGACACGCGGGATGAGGCGCAGAAATCGGTGTTGCAGAGCTTTTTTGCACAGCACCTCTCCCACTTCTCGTTCGAGCCCGGCCAGCACATCGTGCAATCGGCTCAGAAGATCATGCATCCACCGCCTGCGCTGGAGGGCGAGTTGACTTCCCTTTATCTGAGAGCGCAGGGGCTCGACCTGATGTGGCAGTCATTGCTCACCATGCTGGCTGACAGGAAGGAACAACTTCCCGCGCCGACACTCATGAGCCTGCGCTATTGCGAGCGCGCACGTGATTTTGTCATCGGCAATCTGGACCGGGAACTCACCATTGGCCTGATCGCACGCGAGGTTGGCTGCAGCGCGTCCACGCTGCAACGGCATTTCAAGACGCATTTCGGGATGACGGTCTTCGACTTCATTAGGCAGAAGCGTCTCGAGGCCGCACGCGCGGCGCTTGCCGACGATGGCATCCCGATCTCGCACGCAGCGCATCTGGCTGGCTACAACAACATTTCAAGCTTCACGACGGCCTTTCGAAGGGCATATGGCGTGACGCCGAAACAGGTGCGTGTTTAGGGCAGTTCCAGGAAAAGTGGAAACCGGTTTTCCGTCGATGCGCCGGGCAGAAAACCCGGCGCGACATTCAAAACGTGACGCCGAGTGTCGCCTTCAACCCGTGGTCACCGGCATGGGATGCTATCCTTCCGGAATAGGACAGTCCGGGATCGTGCGGATCGTTGCAGCGATGCAGGATCCCCCGCTGCAATAAATATTTATATCGCTTTGAACATATGATCAAAGAAAGAGACTAAAGGATCAAAAACAGCGCCGAACATGTCGTAATATAGGTATAAAATAGTTTGCCGATTTAATCGAATCATTACAATTGTTGTGCAGCCTTTCTATGCGGGTGGGTGGCTGAATGAATTCCTGATTCAGGAATTTGCTGAACCATGAGGGGACAGCATGCGAACTCATTTCCTATTCGCAATGACCGCCCTGGGTGTATTTTTAAAAACCTTGGAGCCGGCTTCCGCCGCCACCGCCACCGGCTCGATGAATGTCCAGATACAGATCATTGCCGAGTGTCTGGTCACGTCGGCTACGGATCTCGACTTTGGCACTGAAGGCATTATTGCTTCCAACATTGACCAGACCAGCACGATCTCGGTTCAATGCACTGACGGCACCCCTTACAATGTAGGGCTCGGGGCGGGAGCTGGCAGTGGCGCGACCGTCACCAACCGACTGATGACCGGACCGGCCTCCGCCACGATCGGCTATGCGCTCTACCGGGATTCCGGACGAACGCAGAACTGGGGGGAAACGGTCGGTACCGATACGGTTGCCGGCACCGGAAACGGCAATGTTCAGGCAATTACGGTGTATGGCAGGGTGCCCGCGCAGGCAACGCCGGGCGTCGGCACATATACTGATAGCGTCACCGTTACTGTTACGTACTGATCTAGGGTCAGGAGGGAAAACGCCATGCGAACCCTGCTTACAGGCCTCGGTGCGATCGCACTTTTCGCGCTGTGTGGTCTATCGCCTTCGAGTGCGGCCTCGCTAAGGGTTGCGCCGACGACCGTCGACATGATCGCACCCGACAGCGCTGCGGTTCTCAATCTTCGAAACGAAGCAAATCGACCCATCAATGTTCAGGTGCGCGTCTACAGATGGACCCAGGAAGGCGGTGTCGACCGACTCCAGCCGACCAGGGACGTTGTTGCAAGCCCTCCCGCAACCCAATTGCCTGCTGGAGCCGACTATGTTCTCCGCATTGTGCGGGTGGCCAGGCGTCCCGTGCAGGGAGAGGAGAGCTATCGCGTGGTGGTCGATGAACTGCCAGACCGGGCCCGCCAGAGGGCCGGCACGGTGAGCCTGGTGGTCCGGCATTCGATCCCGGTCTTCTTCAGAAGTGAGAATGCGGGCGCGCCTCAGGTTGCCTGGAGTGTCAGCCGGAGTGGAGCGACACTGATGCTTGTCGCCCGGAACAATGGAGCTGGCAGGCTCCGGCTTTCGGACGTCAGGATCAGCCAGGGCGCGAGGCGCATAGGAAGACGTGACGGGTTGGTCGGCTATGTCCTGGGCGGGGCAACGATGCAATGGCCGATCGGAAGTGCCGGTAGCGTCGGGGGCGGGCCGGCGGCGCTGAGGGCACAGAGCCATCTTGGACCTGTCGAGGCAACGGTCCCGGTTCGCTAGCCGACTGACTGTCCTCGTTCTCCTTGCTCTGGTCGCATCGCCCGCAATCGCGGAAACTCAGGCAACCGATGCGCCGGCTCTGGAAACGGGGGTAACCAGCTCGGTGGACCGGGAACTCTATCTTGAGGTCTTCATCAATGAGGAACCGACCGATTTGATCGGTGCCTTTGTGCATCGATCCGATGGAGAATTGGCTTCGTCGCCGGAAGAGCTGGCAGAGCTGGGCATCAAGCCACGCACCAAGGCGCAGGATCGCACCGGCCTCATCAGCCTGGACAGGCTGCCGGGCCTCACCTATCGCCTCGATGAAGCCGCACAGCGGCTTTATGTGTCGACCGGCGATGCGGGGCGGGCTCCCAGGGTGATCGATCTTTCGGTTACGGCAGATCAGGAAAGACTCAAGCCTCGCTCAGACACTGGCGCGGTGCTGAACTACGCGCTGTTTGCTGGTTCGAACGCGCTTTTCGAAGGCGATGGCGCGTTGTTTCGGGGTGTTTCAGGCAGCTTCGATGGCCGTTTGTTCAGCCGGTTCGGAACACTGAACCAGTCATTCATTGCTGAGTATTCCGACGGTGCTTTCAACGGCTTCACCCGATTGAACACCACCTGGGCGTATTCCGACCCGGAGCGCTTGCTCACCTTCAAGGCGGGGGATTTCATCTCCGGAGGACTGTCCTGGACCAGGCCGGTCTATCTCGGCGGTCTCCAGATGCGGCGCAATTTTTCGCTGCGACCCGATCTGGTCAGTCTGCCCCTGCCGTCATTCTCCGGGACTGCCGCCGTGCCTTCGACGCTCGAAATCTATACGCAAAACGCCAGAACCTATTCTGGAGACGTGTCGTCCGGGCCGTTCAGGGTGGTCAACCTGCCGGTCTTCACGGGTTCCGGCGAAGCGCGCGTCGTTCTTCGCGATCGGTTTGGCCGGGAAACGGTGACAACCCTTCCCTTCTACACCTCCAGCATGCTCCTGCGCGAAGGCCTGCTCGACTTCTCGGTTGAGGCTGGGTTCCCAAGGCGCAATTTCGGCCTCAGATCCAGCGACTATGACGAACGCGTCTATGGCATCGCCAGCGTCCGCTACGGGCTCACCAACTGGTTGACGCTTGAGGGGCATGTCGAACTTGGAGAAGACCTCGTGAATGCAGGCGCGGGAGTGGCATTCCCACTTGGAACCTACGGCGCCGCCTCCGTTGCGCTCGCGGGAAGCCGCAGCGGCGGCCAGACAGGCGGACTGATCAACGCAACGCTCGAACTGCGCCACAACGACTGGAGCTTTTACGGGCGCATCCAGCGCGCGTTCGACTCCTACCAGGATGTGGCATCGATCACCGCAGACCGGGTCTCAGTCGGGAGTGGACTCCCGGTGTTCAGCGCGGGCGTGCCCCGGGCTGTCGACCAGGTCGCCATCGGCGTGCCCATGCCACTGGACCTGTCCAGTCTCAATCTTTCCTATACGCATCTGAAGGATGCCGACGGGGACAGAAGCCAGATCCTCGGCCTGTCATACAGCCAGCGCATATTCGAGAGGGGCAACCTCTATGCCAGTGCCTTCACGGATCTGGAAGACGACGACAGTTTCGGTGTCTTCGCCGGTGTGTCCTTCCCTCTCGGCGGCGATGTGAATGTGACCACCGGCGTCGAAAGCAGACCGGATGGCGTGAATGGATTTGTCGAACTCGCCAAATCCGAAAAGCTGGAGAATGGCAGTTTCGGCTGGCGGCTCCGCACCTCTGAAGGAGAAACGCCGGACCGCAGGGCATCCGCCAGCTATCGCGCGTCCTTTGCGCGGTTCGAAGCGGGGATCCAGCAGCACGACGATAAGGTCAGGGCGACGGTGCAGGTCGATGGGGCCATCGTGGTGGCCGGCGGAGGCGTGTTCGCCACGAACCGCATTGACGATGCGTTTGCGGTTGTTGATGTCGGGGCGAGCGATGTCGTCGTGAAGCACCAGAACAGGCCGGTGGGCAGGACCAATCGCCAGGGCAGAATCCTTGTTCCCCGCCTGAATTCCTATGAGCGCAACACCGTGTCGATCGACCCGGAAAATCTCCCCGTGGACGCCAGTGTGCCGGCCACCAGAGAAGTTGTGGTGCCGGCATATGGCAGCGGTGTTGTGCTGGATTTTGGTGTCTCGGACACCCCGAACGCAGCCCTTGTGGAGCTGGTCGATGCGGATGGCATTCCTCTCCCGGTGGGCCTGTCCGGCAGGCTGCGCGATGGGGACGAGTTCGTCGTGGGCTATGACGGTCAGGCCTATCTGACCGGACTTCGAGCCCGGAATGCCCTTATGGTTCTACGACAGGACGGCACGTCATGTTCCGCAGAATTTGCCTACGAGCCCGACCCGGGCAGTCAGGTGACAATCCAGGGTGTGACATGCAGATAGATTTCCTCAGCAAACGGATGCTGGCTACGGCAATGCTCGCCTGCCTGGCCAGCGGCCAGGCAAAAGCACAAAGCTGCAGCTTTGGCATATCCGGCATGAGTTTCGGTCAGATCGATACGCTGTCCGGCGCACCAGCCGACAGCTCCACCTCAATGAGCATCAACTGTACCGGCCTGCCGTTGACGCGCATACTCATATGCCCGGGAATTGGCAGCGGCAGTGGCGGTGCAACGGCTTCAGCGCGGCAACTGGCTTCTGGCGGCAACCAGCTCGACTACCAGCTCTACGTCGATTCCGGACGCAGTGTGGTCTGGGGATCAAATTCGTGGCCATTTGCGCCGGGGCCGCCGGCATATCCGCTGACACTCGGTGTTCTGGGGCAGGGCAGCGGAACCGTCATGATCTACGGACGATTGTTTGGCGGCCAGGCAAGTGCGCCGCCCGGATCCTACCTGTCCTCTTTTGCCGGAAGCGACGTCGAGATTTACTACCGCTACACCACGTCCAGCGACTGCAGCACGTCCCTTGGCAATGTTGAGCGGCCAGGCTTCACCGTGTCAGCGACGGTGCCGGCAAATTGCCAGGTGAACACCCAGGATGTCGACTTCGGTGCACAGGGCGTGCTGGCCACAAATGTCGATGCGACGGGCGAGGTCGACGTTACATGCACGCCCGGCAGTGCCTACACGATCTCTCTGGATGGCGGCAATGCGGGTGCCCCGCCAACACAGCGGGAAATGTCGAAGGGAACGGAAACCGTGATCTACGGTCTCTACAGGGATGCCGCCCGCAGCCAGCCCTGGGGGAGCACGGCAGGCACGACGGTGTCCGGCAGCGGCAGTGGAAGCGGCCAGAGTTTTACAGTCTACGGACGTGTGCCCCCACAACACACCCCATCGCCGGGAACCTATGTGGATACGGTGGTCGTGACGGTCACCTATTGACGGGAATGTGCAGCCACCGGATCGCCAGCAGGCCCGTGGGCTGGTTTCGACGCCGGCTTTGTGTGATCATCCAGAAGGGGAGAATGGGAGAACCTCAACAAGATGCGTAAAGCACAGGCTTCGCCTGACTGGCGGTGTGCAGGGCGGAGTGCGGGTTAGTGGAAACGCCGCAATCGCCTGCCTTACGGTCCTATCATTCATGGATCGCCAATGAGACGCTGGAGGACTATTCGCTGCGCTATGCGGCGCGGTCGTTCCGGCGCTGGTCTCCGTTCGTCATCGCCAACACCGCGCTCGGCGGCATCTCATTTCTGGCTCTGGAGGCCATCGGCGGGGCGATCACGCTCAGCTACGGATTCGCCAATGCGTTTCCCGCCGTGCTCATCACCTGCCTGTTCGTCTTCGTGACGAACCTGCCCATCGCCTACTATTCGAGCCGCTACAACATCGACATGGATCTGCTCACGCGCGGGGCGGGGTTCGGCTATATCGGCTCCACCATCACGTCGCTGATCTATGCGACCTTCACCTTCATCTTTTTCGCGCTCGAAGGCGCGATCATGGCGCAGGCGCTAAAACTGTTTGCGGATGTGCCGCTGGTGCTGGGCTACATCATCTCCTCGCTCGTCATCATCCCCATCACCTTCATGGGCGTGACGATGATCAGCAAGTTGCAGATGGTCACCCAGCCAATCTGGATCGCCATGCTGCTCGCGCCCTTCATCTACATCGCGGTCGGCCATCCCGAAACGCTCGATCAGTGGATGGCCTTTGCCGGCAGCGAAACGGCGGATGGCGGTTTCGATGTGCTCGCCTTCGGCTCGGCCATCGGCGTTCTGTGCGCGCTTTCGATACAGATCGGCGAGCAGGTGGATTACCTGCGCTTTCTGCCCGACAAGACCCGCGAAAACCGCTGGCGCTGGTGGGCGGCGGTCATCTCCGCCGGCCCCGGCTGGATCGTGGTCGGCGGTTTCAAGATTCTCTGCGGCAGCTTGCTGGCCGTGCTTGCGGTCTCTGCGGGTCTCTCGCCATCGACGGCGCTTGAGCCGATCCACATGTACATCAAGGCCTATGAATATGTGAGCGACGACCCGCGCACCGTGCTGGCGCTGGCGGCGATCTTCGTTCTCATTTCACAGGTCAAGATCAACGTGACGAACGCCTATGCCGGCTCGCTCGCCTGGTCCAATTTCTTCTCACGCGTCACGCATTATCACCCCGGCCGCGTGGTCTGGCTGATCTTCAACATCCTGATCTCGCTGCTTTTGATGCTGCTTGGCATTTTCCAGACGCTGGAGCTGGTGCTGGCGGTCTACTCGGTCATCGCCGCCGCCTGGATCGGCTCCATCTTTGCCGATCTCGCTATCTTGAAGCCGATGGGCGTCAGCCCGCCCTTCACCGAGTTCAAGCGTGCCTATCTCTACGATTTCAATCCGGTTGGCTGTGGTTCGATGGCGTTTGCCTCGCTGTTCGCCATCATCTGCTTCATGGGCAGTTTCGGTGATCTGGCGGAAGCCTATGCCGCTCCCATCGCCTTCTTCACCGCGCTTTCAAGCGCAGTGCTGATCGGCGTGGCGACACGCGGCCGCTATTATCTTGCCCGCCCGCGCGTACCGCTTGCCGAGCCCGACAAGCCGGTGGTGCGCTGCGAAATCTGCGAGCTGGAATATGAGCGGCCGGACATGGTGCACTGCACCTTCTACCGGCGGCCGATCTGCTCGCTCTGCTGCAGTCTCGATTCCCACTGCCACGATGCCTGCAAGGCTCCCGACGCAAATCTGGAAGCGCCGCATTATCTGGGCCGCGCCCTGCGCAGCAAGATCGCGCCGCGCATGACGCAGCGTCTGCTCAAGGTGAGCGGCGTTCTCTTCTCGCTGGCGGTCATGACGGCGGCCGTGTTCCTGCTCACATACCGGTTGATAGAACCCACCGCGCTCCAGCCGCATGTGGAAAGCGGCGCGCTTCTCCTGCGGGTGTTTCTGGCGCTTTTGCCGCTGCTCGCCATCGGCGCGTGGTGGATCGTTCTTTCGCATGAAAGCCGCGAGCTCGCAGAACGCGATCTGGTGACATCGCTTGAAAAGCTTCGGCAGGCGCAGCAGGAACTCGCCTCCAATGAGCGTCTGGCGGCAATCGGTCAGATCACCGCCACGGTCAGCCATGAGCTGCGCAATCCGCTGGGCACGATGGTCACCTCCGCCGACATTCTGCGCCGCTCGCTCAAGAACGCGGATGAGCCCATCACCGGCGAATTGCAGCGCCTGCAGCGCAATGCCTGGCGCTGCGTGCGCATCATCGAGGATCTTCTGGACTTCTCGCGCAAGCACGCGCCCGTCATGTCGCCCGTCGCCATCGACCGCTGGGTCAAGCAGCAATTGAGCGAAGAGGATCAGGAGATCGCGCATCTCATCACGCCCAAGCTCGATGCCGGGTGTGATGTCCTTGCCGATGCCGAGCGTCTGCGGCAGGCCTTCTCCAATGTTCTGCAGAACGCGGCGCAGGCCTGCGAGGAGCGCGGGAAGCAAAGCGGTCAGATCATCATCTCCACGCAGCGCCTGCGCGACCGGGTCTACCTGTCGGTGTCCGACAATGGCGGCGGCATGTCTGCGGATGTCGCCGAGCGCGTGTTCGAGCCGCTCTTCAGCACCAAGGCGTTCGGCGTCGGGCTCGGCATGCCGCTCGTCAAGCGTATCATGGAGCAGCATGGCGGCGATGTGCTCATCGAAAGCCAGAAGGGTATCGGTACCACCGTGTCGCTCGTTCTGCCATGTGCGGGAGTGCGTAAAGCATGACCGATCGTGAACTCGACCTCCCCGCAGAAGTCATCGGCGAACATCCGTTGCGCGAGACCACGCCGGCGGAAGACCATTGCGTCCTGATCGTCGACGATGACGAGGATTTCGCCGCAAGCCTGTCGGGCCTCCTGAAACTCGAAGGCTACAGGATCGTGGTCGCCCATGATCCGCAGACGGCGCTCGCCTTCCTCGAAGAAGCGCGGATTGCGGTCGCCCTGGTCGATGTGCGGCTCGGCACCGGCAATGGCGTCGATCTCGTGCGCCAGATCCGCCAGCGTGAGCCGGACGTCGTGTGCGTGATGGTCACCGCCTACGCTTCCATCGACACGGCGGTGGAGGCGTTGCAGGCGGGCGCCTATGATTATCTCTGCAAGCCGTTTCACAGCGAAGACCTGCTTGCCACGCTGGCCCGCTGCTTCGAGCGCATCCGGCTTCTGGAAGAGAAGCGGCTGGCCGCCGAGCGGCTCGGGCAGAAGCAGCGCATGGAGGCGATGGGCCAGCTCACCAGCGGCATCGCGCATGACTTCAACAACATCCTCGCCGTCCTCCTGAGCAATCTGCGCTGGCTGGAGGAGCGGCTGGCCGATCAGCCGGAACTGGCCGAGCTGGTAACCGATGCGCTCGAGGCCACCAGGTCCGGTTCCGAACTCACCGACCGCCTGCTGCGCTTTGGCCGCCAGCGCGCGAAAGACATTGCCGTGGTGCAGCTTGGCGAGGCGCTTCCGCCCCTGATGCGGGTTCTGGGGCGTACGCTGGGGGACACGGTGTCCGTTTCGCTCAATGTCGCAGACGGGTTGAACAGCGTGCTCATTCCCGCCGGTCAGCTGGAGCCGAGCCTCGTCAATCTGGCGCTCAATGCGCGCGATGCGATGCCGGGCGGCGGGAGCCTGCATTTCGATGCGTCGAATGTGATCGTCCGCCCGGAGGATGCGCGCGTCGCTTCGGGGCTGTTACCGGGGCGCTATGTGCTCCTCTCGGTGCGCGATACCGGCCATGGCATGCCGGTGGCGGTGCGCCGCCGCGCGCTCCAGCCCATGTTCACCACCAAGCCGCCGGGGCAGGGCAGCGGTCTTGGCCTGTCGATGGTGGATGGTTTCGTGCGGCAGGCCGGTGGCCGTCTCGGCATTCTCAGCACGCCGGGCAAGGGCACCAGCGTCAATCTGTATTTGCCGGCGCATTATTCCTCGGATTGAGGCGCGAACATGTAACCGACACCGCGAATGGTCTTGATGAACTGGGTGTCGCGGGCATTGTCGCGCAGCTTGCGACGGATCTTTCCGATCATCACGTCGATGCTGCGGTCATAGGGATTCCAGTTGCGGTTGGCGACGATGTCGAGGATCTGCTCGCGCGAGAGAACGCGCCCGCGCCGCTCCACCAGCGCCGCCAGAAGCTGGAATTCCTGGCTTGTCAGACGCACCGACTCCCCTCGTGGCGAGGAAAGCTGATGCCGTGCGGGATCAAGTTGCCAGCCGGCAAAGCACATGATCGGCGAGCGGCTTTTCTCCTGCGGTTCCGGCATGCTGATGCGCTTGGCGAAGCGGCGCATGACGGTGCGGATGCGGGCCAGAAGCTCGCGCGGTTCGAACGGCTTGGTCACGTAATCGTCGGCCCCCAGCTCCAGGCAGACCACCTTGTCGATCGTGTTGTTCTTACCTGAAAGCATGATCAGCGGCAGGTCGTGCTGGGCGCGCAGGCCGCGGGCCAGTGAGACACCGTCTTCGCCGACCGGGAAGGTCAGATCGAGAATGACGAGATCGAAGTCCTCATCCGCCATTGCGCGGCGCATGGAGCGACCGTCCTCGGCGCTTGTCACGGCATAGCCTTCGCTCGTGAGGAAACGCTGAAGAAAGCGCCGAAGACGCTGATCATCATCGACAACAAGTACGCGATGTTTTTCGTCCGTGATCCCCATGGCTCATACGATAGTCGCAAACGGTTGCATCGGTCGAGAAGGGAGTTTGCTCCGGCCTTTTGGAAAATGCGCCTTTTGTATCCGGCCAAAGGTAACCGGGGCGGGCACGGCGCTGGTGGCTCTGGGCGCGCCTATGGCAAGCAACTGAAATGCCGTGCTTATTTCCGGCTGTTCAAGCGCAAACGAATTCTCAGGAATGTCCCCTGCCGGTTACAAAAAATTACAAACCCGGCGTTCTCCAGAGCCAATCGGCTTACAGTCCAGACCTAATCTTCTCCGGCACGGTTTCGTCCGGCCGCATCTTGTTGCCGGGCGCAAAAATGACGGGGGGCTCGACACTGGAACCTCCGACTGGCCGTTCAAGAGGAGGAGACCTATGCCTAAAACAGTGTTTTCAGTCGATCTCAACAAGGCGCCTGAGGATCAAGCGATCAAGACTCACAATCGCTGGCATCCCGATATTCCGATGGTTGAGACCTTCAAGCGCGGTGAAGTGTTCCGCGTCGAGTGCTATGACTGGACCGGTGGTCAGATCGGCAACAATGACAGCGCCAACGACGTGCGCGATGTCGACCTGACCCGCGTTCACTATCTGAGCGGTCCGTTCGGTTTCGAGGGCGCAGAGCCAGGAGATCTGCTGGTCGTCGACATTCTCGATATCGGCGCAATGCCTGAATCCGAATGGGGCTTCAACGGCCTGTTCGCCAAGGAAAATGGCGGCGGCTTCCTGACGGAGCACTATCCGAACGCAACCAAGTCGTGCTGGGACTTCCAGGGCATTTACACGACCTCGCGCCACATTCCGGGCGTGCGCTATCCGGGCATCATTCACCCGGGCCTGATCGGCTGTCTGCCCGATCATGCGCTTCTGGCCGAAGCGAACCGCCGTGAGGAAGAGCTGGTTTCGACCGATCCGAACCGGGTGCCGCCGCTGGCCGCACTGCCTTATTCCGACACGGCGCTCATGGGCCAGATGTCGGGTGATGCAGCACGCAAGGCGGCGGAAGAAGCATGGCGCACCGTGCCGCCGCGCGAACATGGCGGCAATTGCGACATCAAGAACCTGTCGCGTGGCTCGAAGGTCTATTTCCCTGTCTATGTGAAGGGTGGCGGTCTCTCGATGGGCGACATCCACTTCTCGCAGGGCGATGGCGAAATCACCTTCTGCGGCGCCATCGAAATGGCCGGCTGGATCGACATCAGCGTCGATGTCATCAAGGGCGGCATGGCGAAATACGGTGTCGTCAACCCGATCTTCAAGCCGAGCCCGATCGATCCGCATTTCGATGATTACCTGATCTTCGAAGGCATCTCGGTCGATGAGCACACGGGCGAACAGTATTATCTGGACGCGCATGTGGCCTATCGCCGGGCCTGTCTCAACGCGATCGAGTATCTGAAGAAGTTCGGTTACACGGGCGAGCAGGCATACAGTATCCTCGGCACAGCGCCTGTGGAGGGCCGAATAGCCGGCATTGTGGACATACCGAATGTGTGCGCCACGCTGGCCATTCCGACAGCGATCTTCGATTTCGACATCAATCCAAACTCGACCGGGCCGACCAAACAGGTCTCCGGCGTGGATGTCGCGCGAACAAGCTGACGCCTGATCGGGCATATTCAATGAAACAAACGGGACAGCCGGGGTGGGACCCGGCTGAACCCGCCTTTCGGGAGGAAGAGCTGCCATGCTGCTCGGGTTTGCCTTGCTTTACGTCGGCGCCGTCCTGTTTCTCAACGGGCTGTGGCTGATGGGAAAGATCGACGACAGGGAGATTGTCGTCATCAATGTGGTGTCCGGCTTCGTCACGCTCTGCGTCGCGCTTGCTTCGGCATTCGGCGCTGCGGCGGATGCTGCGTCGATCAAGTCTGCGGCGCTGACGCTGCTGTTCACCACCACCTATCTCTGGGTCGCCTACAACCGCATGGTCGCGGTCGATGGCCGCGGGCTTGGCTGGTTCAGCCTGTTCGTGGCGATCACCGTCGTGCCCATCGCGATTGAAGGACTGGCCGGCGCGCAGACCTTCACCGACACCTGGCTCGGCCTCAACTGGGCCATCTGGGCGGTGCTCTGGTTCATGTATTTCCTGCTGCTTGCCTTGAAGCGTCCGATCCTGCAGGCCACTGCGGTTGTCACGCTCCTCACGGGCATCATCACCGGCTGGCTGCCGGGGTTCCTGCTGCTTCAGGGAATGCTCTGAGCTTTTTCGTGCGGCGGCGTCAGGCCGCCGCACCATGCGACACAGAATTTTCGGAGACCAACATGCCGCTTTACAATTATGTTTGCGAAGATTGCGGACCTTTCGACGAGTGGACGTCCATGGCTGATGCAGGCAATGCATGCGCCTGCCCGAGCTGCCAGACGCCAAGCAGCCGCGATGTGGCCGCACCGAGCCTCAGCCTGATGAACGGCACACTCCGGCGCGCGCTGGCGCGCTCGGAAATGAGCGGCAGTGAGCCGCGTGTGGTCAAGAAGGAGCATCTGGCCGGGTGCGGCTGCGCGCTCTGCAAGGTCGGCAAAAAAGGCCCACCCTCGCCATGCAAGAAATGGATGATCGGCCATTGCTGATCCGGCCATACGGTCTTTCGAGGCTGGCGGATGCCATAGGGTCACAATCCTGCCTCCGCCAGTCTGAGAGCCGCTGTCCCCAAAAATGCGCACGAAAGCGATGATGTCGTGAGGCGCCTGAGTGAGCCGTGAGAAACCCGTACGGTCTACTCTCGATCAGCATTGGAGGCGAGGGTGCCGGGCAGGGATCGCAGCTCTTTGCCGGTGCGGTTGTGGCCGCTACACTCACCATGAAGGCTGTCCTGACCGGCGCGCTGACGGACGCCATTGAGGGCGTAGGCCTTCTCCTTTCCACTGGACAGGAGAGCGCCGACACGGCCACAGTGCTCGCCATGGTGCCGCTCCTCTGGAGCTTTTATGAACTGTTCGAAGCGCTGCGCCGTCGCATGGAGGCGCGCTTCGCGGAAGGGTGAGAGATGTCTGTGAACGGCCGTGTCTTCCTGTGCGTTCTGGATTCGGTGGGCATAGGCGGGGCACCGGATGCCGAGCGGTTCGGCGATGCCGGTGCCAACACGGTTCTTCACATCGCCGAAGCCTGTGCTGCGGGCAGGGCGGAGGAGGGGCGTTCCGGCCCGCTTCATCTTCCCAATCTTTCAGCCCTTGGTCTTGGTGCGGCACTCGAGCTCGCCTGCGGCCAGTCCGCGCCGGGGCTAACGGGGCCTGAGGCCGGAGCGTCCTGGGCGGCCCTTCAGGAAGAAAGCGCCGGCAAGGACACCCAGACCGGACACTGGGAGTTGGCGGGCCTCCCGCTCTCGAGAGACTGGCATTATTTCCCCCATGAGGTTCCGGCCTTTCCGGAAGAGGCGATGGCGCGGCTGCGACGTGCGGGCGGGCTGGAGCGCACACTTTTCAACGCGCATGGCTCGGGCTCGGACGTGCTTGAGCGCTTTGGCGCGGAGCACATGGAGACCGGCGCGCCAATCGTCTACACCTCGGCTGACAGCGTGGTGCAGATCGCCGCGCATGAGGAGACATTTGGTCTCGAACGGCTTCTGCAACTCTGTGAGGCAGCGGCCGAAATCTTCCATCCCATGAATGTCGGGCGCATCATCGCACGGCCTTTCGTGGGGGATGCGGAAAGCGGCTTTACCCGCACCGCCAACCGGCGCGATTTCGCCATCGCACCGCCCGGAGAAACAATCTGCGACCGTGTGGTGGCCGCCGGCCGCACCGTCCATGCCGTGGGCAAGATCGGCGACATCTTCGCAGGCAAGGGCATTTCCCGCGTGCTGAAGGGGCCGAGCGACGATGCGCTGTTCGACCGGCTTCTGGAGACCGTCGAAAGTGCCGCCGATGGCGATCTCGTCTTTGCCAATTTCGTCGAGTTCGACAGCCATTACGGTCATCGCCGCGATGTGGCGGGATATGCGCGGGCGCTGGAGTGGTTTGATCGCCGTCTGGCCGGGCTTCTGCCGAAGCTGCGCCCCGGCGATCTGCTCATGCTGACCGCCGATCACGGCAACGACCCGACCTGGACGGGCACGGATCACACGCGCGAGCGCGTTCCGCTGCTTCTGGCCGGAGACAGGATGCCATGGCGCGGGAGCGCCGGCATTCTGCCGTTCAGGCAGGTGGCGCAACTCGTGGCAGACCACCTGCTGAAGGGTGAGGCCTGACGTTTGGGTCGAAGTGAAGGAGCGCTTCGGCAACGCGACATTTATCCGGGCAGACATTTCTTAGAAGAAGTGCATCCGACACAGGCGGAAACCGCAGTTCGGAGGAGAAGCAGGTGGAAGGTATTCGTTTCGAGAACACCCGGTTCGATCCAGATTTGATAGCGTTTCATGGTATCGCTCAGCAGATGGCCCGGTCTGTGGGAGACGCTGCGGATTTGAGCATCGAGAAAAAACTCGCGCAGGTGCAGGTTCCGGTTCTGGATGTTTGACGCTTTTGGACAGGCTGACATCCCGAGCGTGCCAAGCCGGGATTAGGGGCCTGACCCTAAGACAGCGCGCCCAGTTTGGGGTTGGCTCTCTGTGCCAGTCAGGGAGAACGGCCAGGCCTTCTTTCCGACGCGCAGCAGGAGCGGCTGTGGTTCCTGCTCGGCCGGCCCCGCGACGTCACCTCGACACCGGAAAAAATATGCACAACTTCCCACCCACGCACTTATAAACCCGCTAGCCGGCTGGCAGGAGAGCGGACCCAAGGCGACCTATACAGCTCTCGCCGTGATCTCCCGGATATTCTAGAAATCCTTTTCTTTCAATCGGTTGCGATATCTGGATCGCGTCAGAATTTCTGGCTGTGATCTTGTCCGGCGCCTCCGCCATCGTGTGCGGAATTTGCGCGCGGATCCGACGAACCCGTGAAGGGAGCGGACGAGAACGGATTTACAATCGTGATCCTATTGCTATGATGTCAGACCAATTTGGATGGTGACATGGCAGGCATCAGAGACACCTCGATCATAACCGCATTGCCGGCGCAGGACCGGGTTCGCCAGGTCACCGATGCTGTTGCCGCCTATATCGAGCGGGCCGAACTGAAGGTCGGGGACCGTCTCCCGGCAGAGCGGGAGCTCATGTCTGCGCTGGGGGTCGGGCGGTCGACGATCCGCGAGGTCATCAGGCGCTTCGAGGCGCTCGGCGTGATCGAGACACGGCGGGGAAGCGGGAGTTATCTCCTGAAGCCGGTGGCGGCCGGCACCGTTCACATGCCGCTTTCTCTGAACACCGCGCGCCAGCGCGACGCCCTCTTGCAGACGCTCGAAGTGCGACGCGGCATCGAGGCCGAGGCCAGCGTGGTGGCCGCACGCCGGCGCACCGCAGCCGATCTCGCCAATATCGAGGAAAAGCTCGACGAGATGGAGCGCGTGCATCTGGCAGAAGGCACGTCCGGGCCGGAGGACCTAGCGTTTCACCTTGCCATCTACGATGCGACCCATAACCCGCTCTTCCGCCAGCTTCTGGAACAGATGCGCGAGGCCTTCGAGCGGTTCTGGGATCACCCGTTCGACCGCGAGGATTTCGCCCGGCGCTCGTTTCCATTCCACCGCGAGCTGTTCGACGCGATTGTCGACCAGGACACCGCCATGGCGCGCGAGAAAACACTACGCATCCTCGAAGTGGTCGAGGAAGATATCAGGGAAATGTCCAGATGAGCGCCAGTTTGCACCCCGATGACATGGCTTCGCTGATCGTCGCGCATGACGAGGCGAATGCCTTCGATGCCGTCGTGCCTCCCATCGTGCAAACCTCGCTCTTCACCTTCTCCAGCTATGACGAGATGCTCCAGACCTATCGCGGCGAGAAGGTGCGACCTGTTTATACCCGTGGGCTCAATCCGACCGTTCGCATGTTCGAGGAGATGCTGGCGAAGCTCGAGGGTGGCGAGGACGCCATCGGGTTTGCAAGCGGCATGGCGGCCATTTCCTCCACGGTTTTGAGCTTCGTGAAGCCAGGCGACCGCATCGTTGCCGTGCGCCATCTCTATCCCGATACGTTTCGGCTGTTCGGCACGCTGCTTGAACGCATGCGCGTCGAGGTGACCTATGTGGACGGTCGTGACGAGACGGCGGTGGCGAAGGCCCTGCCGGGTGCGCGCCTTTTCTATATGGAAAGCCCGACGAGCTGGATCATGGAAACACATGATGTGAAAGCGCTGGCGGCGCTCGCCAGGGCGCAGGGTGTAGTGAGCGTGATCGACAACAGCTGGTCGAGCCCCGTTTTCCAGCAGCCGCTCACTCTGGGCGTGGACCTCGTGGTTCACTCCGCCTCCAAATATCTGGGCGGACACAGCGATGTGGTGGCGGGTGTGGTTGCCGGCTCCAGAGCGATGATCGAGCGCATTCGCGGTGAAACCTATGCCTATCTCGGTGGAAAGCTTTCGCCATTCGATGCGTGGCTGCTCATCCGCGGCATGCGCACGCTCCCGACGCGCATGCGGGCGCACGAGGAAGCAGGGCTGGAGATCGCGCGGCGGCTTGCGGCAAGCCCGGTCGTGAAGACCGTGCGCCACCCGGGACTGGCCAATGCGCTGCCGCCGGGTCTGAAGGGAACATCGGGGCTGTTTTCCTTCACCTTCCGCGAAGGGATCGACATCCGTGCTTTCGCCGACGGGCTTCGGCTCTTCAAGCTCGGCGTGAGCTGGGGTGGGCATGAGAGCCTCGTGGTGCCGGCGGAGATTGTCTTGCAGCAGAAGGCACAGCCCAATTCGGCAAGAGCGTTCGGCATCGATCCGCGATCTGTGAGGCTGCATGTGGGCCTTGAGGGAACCGAGGCTCTTTGGCGCGATCTGGAAGGAGCGATCAACGCGGCTTCCGGATCATGAAGCAGAGTGGGGCATTGGCCGAATGTGGAGGCATCGGCCGCGTGCTCAATGGGAGAGAGCAATGAAACAAGAAAAGGGGAATCCGATGAAAAAGTTACTGCTGGCGGCCAGTTTCGCCACACTGATGACGGGAACAGCCCTGGCCGACACGACGCTGAAGCTGGTGGAGGTCATCACCAGTCCGGCGCGCACCGAGACGCTGAAATCCATTGTCGGCAAGTTCGAAGAGGCCAATCCGGGCACGAAGGTCGAAATCATATCGCTGCCATGGGGCGAGGCGTTCCAGAAGTTCGCCACCATGGTTTCGGCGGGTGAAATTCCCGACGTGATGGAGATGCCCGACACCTGGCTCTCGCTTTACGCCAACAACGGCATGCTGGAGAGCCTCGAGCCCTATCTGGAAAACTGGGAGCACACGGAGAGCCTGTCTTCGCGGGCGCTCGAACTCGGGCGCGATATCGACGACACGGCATATATGCTGCCCTACGGCTTTTATCTGCGGGCCATGTTCTACAACAAGAAGCTGCTCGAAGAGGCAGGTGTTGCCGAACCGCCGAAGACCATGGCCGAGTTCCGCACCGCTTCGGAAAAGATATCCGAACTGCCGGGCAAATACGGGTATTGTCTGCGCGGCGGTTCAGGTGGTCTGAACGGCTGGATGATGTTCGGGGCGATCATGTCCGGCTCGGATGTCTTCTTCAACGAAGACGGCACATCCACCGCCAACAGCGAGGGCTGGGTCGACGGGTTCACCTGGCTGATCGACATCTACAAGGACGGTCTTGCGCCCAAGGACAGCGTCAACTGGGGTTTTAACGAGATCGTCGCCGGCTTCTACTCCGGCACCTGCGCTTTCCTTGACCAGGACCCGGATGCGCTCATCGCGATCTCGGAGCGCATGAGTGCGGACGATTTCGGCGTGACGACCATGCCGAAGGGACCATCTGGCAAGACCTTCCCGACCATCGGCTATGCCGGCTGGTCGATGATGGCGGCAAGTGAGAACAAGGGCCTCGCCTGGAAACTCATCTCCGCGCTGGAAGGGCCGGAGGGCAACAATGAGTGGAACAAGCGCACCGGCGCGCTTCCCGTGCACACTTCGGCGGAGAAGGATCCCTTCTATGCGAGTGCGCAGTTCAAGGGCTGGTTCGAGCAGCTGGAAGACCCGGAGGCGATTCCGATCTCCATGCCGACCTATCTTGAGGAATTCGCCTTCTTCAAGGATTCGCTGGCGATCAAGACCACTCAGGAAGCGTTGCTCGGCGATATCACGCCGGAAGAGCTCGCCGACCAGTGGGCGGACTATCTGACCAAGGCGCAGCAGAAGTTTCTCGCCAAGCAGTAGCTCCTGCGGTGGACCTGCGGCCGGGGATGAATTCTCCCCATGCCCGGTCGTCTTCACCGGCACCCTCGCGCCCCGGCGCGAGGGTGTGACCGCGACCCGTTCATCCGGAACCCGCCGATGACCCACACCAGTTCGACGGATATGAGAGTTCAGCCGAAGCGCCCCCTCCTGCAGCGGCTTGCGGGCGCCTGCGAGCCCTATCTCTACAGCGCCCCGTCGCTTGTTTTGATCGCCACGGTGATGCTGGTGCCGCTGGCGCTGGGCCTATCCTACGCGTTTCGTGACGTACAGATTCTCAACCCGTTTTCAGGCGGCTTCATCGGTCTCGACCATTTCCGCGCGCTTTCGCAGGATCAGGCGTTCTATCGCGCCCTGCGTAACACGCTGTGGTGGACCGGCGCGTCGGTCTTTCTGCAGTTCTTTTTTGGCCTGATCCTGGCGCTGCTTCTGGACAAGCCGTTTCGCGGCCGGGGTATCGCGCAGGCGCTGGTGTTTCTGCCCTGGGCGGTGCCCACCTTCCTGACCGGTCTCAACTGGGCCTGGCTCTTCAATCCCGTGATCGGGCCGCTGCCGCACTGGCTCTTTGCGCTCGGGCTTCTGGATGAGCCGGGCAACATTCTTTCCGATCCGCAGCTGGCCATGTGGGGGCCCATCGTCGCCAATGTGTGGTGGGGCATCCCGTTTTTTGCGATTACGCTGCTTGCGGCGCTTCAGGCAATTCCGCGGGACCTTTATGAGGCCGCGGCCATCGACGGGGCGGGGCCTTTCCAGCGTTTCCGCTCGATCACGCTGCCTTTCCTCGCGCCGACGATCGCCATCACCGTGCTTCTGAGGACGGTCTGGATATCCAATTTCGCCGATCTGATCATTGTCATGACCAATGGCGGACCGGCCGACCGCACGCAGATCGTGGCGAGCTACATCTTCACACAGGCCTTCAAGCGCCTCGACTTCGGCTATGCCTCGGCGATCTCGATGGTGCTTCTGGTGCTGCTGCTCGTCTATTCGATGCTGATCGTGCTGCTGCGGCAGACCATGTTGAACAAGGACTGACGGCATGACGGCAAAATCCATGGTTCTCACTGTCGCGCACCGGCTTGCCATTCTGGCCTATATCGTCTTTGCGCTCTTTCCGCTGTTCTGGCTCCTGAAGGTGTCGCTGACGCCCAACGATCTTCTCTATTCGGAAGGCGTGCGGATGTGGCCCTCCCGGGTCAGCTTCGATCATTTCCGCTTCGTCGTCGCGCACAGCGATTTTCCGATCTTCTTCCGCAACAGCCTGATCGTGGCCGGCTCCACCGCAATCGTGGTGACGATCCTCGCCTCGCTTTCCGGCTATGCGCTCTCGCGCTTCGCCTTCAGGGCAAAATACTGGATCGTCGCCCTGATGCTGCTCACACAGATGTTTCCGCTGGTGATGCTCGTGGCACCGATCTTCAAGATGCTCTCCCCGCTGGGTCTGACCAACAGTCTGACCGGACTGGTGATCGTCTATTCGGCCTTCAACGTGCCCTTTGCCACCTTTCTCATGCAGTCCTTCTTCGACGGGATCCCGAAAGATCTGGAGGAGGCTGCCAAGATCGACGGGGCAACACAGTTCACGGCATTCCGGCAGATCATCCTGCCGCTGACACTGCCGGGCATCGCCGCGACCATCGGCTTCGTCTTCACCGCCGCCTGGAGCGAGCTTCTGTTCGCGCTGATGCTGATCTCCGGCAATGATGCGGCGACGTTCCCTGTCGGGCTTCTTTCGTTCGTGTCGAAGTTCTCGGTCGATTTCGGGCAGATGATGGCCGCGGGCGTGCTGGCGCTCATCCCGGCCTGCGTCTTCTTCTTCCTCATCCAGCGGTATCTGGTGCAGGGGCTCACCGCCGGCGCGGTCAAAGGTTGAAAAGGAAACGTCATGGCTTCCATCGACATTCAGGATATCCGCAAGTCCTATGGCGCCGTGCAGGTTCTGCATGGCGTCGACCTGAACATCAGCGATGGTGAGTTCATCGTTCTCGTTGGACCTTCGGGATGCGGAAAATCCACGCTGCTGCGCATGATTGCCGGGCTGGAGGAGGTCACCGGCGGCGATATCGCGATCGCGGGCAAGCGGGTCAACGACCTGGCGCCCAAGGATCGCGACATTGCCATGGTGTTCCAGTCCTATGCGCTCTATCCGCACATGAGCGTGGCGGAAAACATGAGCTATAGCCTGCGGCTACGCAAAACGCCGCGCGAGCGCATCCAGTCTGCCGTGTCGGCAGCGGCGTCGAAACTGGGGCTCGACCCGCTGCTGGAGCGGCGCCCCAAAGCACTTTCGGGCGGTCAGCGTCAGCGTGTCGCCATGGGGCGGGCGATCGTTCGCCAGCCCAAGGCGTTTCTGTTCGACGAGCCCCTGTCCAATCTCGATGCGCGGCTGCGCGAACAGATGCGCGCGGAGATCAAAAAGCTGCATGGCGACCTTGGCGCGACCTCCATCTATGTTACCCACGACCAGATCGAGGCCATGACGCTGGCCGACCGTATCGTCGCCATGCACGGCGGGGTGGTGCAGCAGGTGGGCAGCCCGCTCGACCTTTATGACCGGCCCGCAAACCTCTTCGTGGCCGGGTTCATCGGTTCGCCGGGGATGAATTTTCTTTCTGCGCATTATGTTCCGGGCGAGAACGGAGCGTCGGTGCGCCTGGGGGATGGCACGTTGATCGCGCTCGCGCAGAAGTATGCGCTTGCGGCCGATGAGCCGGTTACGGTGGGAATTCGTCCCGAGCACGTGGAACTTTCCGATGCAGACGGAACAGGTGTGGATGCCGGCGTGGAACTGATCGAGCCGACCGGTTTCGGCACGATCCTGCATCTCATGCATCATGGATTGCCATTCAAGGTGTTCACTGTCGACCGCACGCATTTGAACGCGGGGCCGACGGTAAAGGTCTCTTTTCCGCCCGGGCATCTTCATCTCTTTGACGGTGAAGGCGACAGGGTTACTTCGTAGGCCGGCTACGGCCAACAGGCACGAAACAGGTGAAATATGACCGGGGATAATACCCCGGGCTCGGCGCATGCTGCACGAGTGGCAGAGAAAACCACGGCTTCACAATGAAGCCGGCGGCCATGAGGCCTTCAGACGGATTTGGACAGCAACCCAGCCAGAACGTCGCGCCCGATTTCCCGGCCGCGCTCCAGTGCTCCGGCCACACCGTTGCGGTTCCTGACCGAGCGTGTCTGCTCCACTTTCGAAATCCCGGTCAGCGTTTCAATGTGAACGCGGAAGCCCACGATTCTCGGCATCATGCGGGCGATGTCCGCTTCAGAAATCCTGTCGAGCCGCCAAGTGCCGCCGATGCGGCGCTCGGACAGGCGAACGATGTCTTCCATCAGGGAGCGCATATCCGCACCGCCCACCGGCTCTATTTCCCCGCGCAGATGCACCGCCTGATATATCCAGGTCGGCACGTCCTCGTCTTCCACATACCACTCCGGCGACACATAGGCTGACGGGCCGTTGAACACCGCCAGCATCGGCCCTGGTTCCATGACGTCTTCGGCCTGCGGGTTGATCCGCGCGATATGGCCGATAACGGTGCTGCAATCGTCTGCGTCGCTTTCGAAGAAAAGCGGCGTTTGTGTTGCGTCCATCGTGCCACGGCGGGAGGTCATGATCGTTGCGAGCGGATAGGCCCGCACAAGGTCGCGTGTCTCCGCGTCACCCGCGCGATAGAGAGGCGGTACATAGGGTCGCTGGATTTTCCCTGTCATTGCCATTCCTTCTGGGCCACTGCACCGCGCAGTGCAACGTAGTGGCCGGGCGCTGCCTCTGTGAGGTGATAAGGGACATCTGCGACAGCCGCATCGTAATAGGGGAGCTTGTCCATAGTGGCACCGCAAACGTGGTCGCTAGATGCCAGCCGCACCCCGTCCTGCGCCCGTTCCAGCCGTGGTGAAGCCGACAGCAGCTGCCGTGTGTAAGGATGGCGCGGCAGATCGAAGAGCGCGGCGGTTTCGGCCTGTTCCATGATGCGCCCCTTGTTGAGCACGTAGAGGCGCGCGCAAAGCTGTTCGACGATATGGAGGTCGTGGCTGATGAAAAGGCACGCGAAGCCGAACTCGCTCTGCAGCTGTTTGAAGAGCGCCAGTATCTGCGCCTGGATCGTGACGTCGAGCGCCGAGACGGGTTCGTCCGCGATGACGAGGTCAGGCTTGCTGATAAGGGCCCGGGCGATGGCGACACGTTGGCGTTGGCCGCCCGAAAGCGCGTGCGGAAAGCGCTGCGCCATCTCACGCGGCAGCCCCACCGCCTCCAGCATCTCCTCGGCTTTTGCGCGTTTGGCCGCCTCGGACATGGTCCTGTCCTGCCGCAGGCCCTCGCGCACGATGCGCCCGATCCGCATGCGCGGATTGAGGGAGGAATAGGGGTCCTGAAACACGAAGCGGATGCGGCGGCGAAGCCGGCGCTCCAGCGCCGGCGGGCAGTCATCCATGTCCTGCCCGTCAAAGACAATCCGGCCCCCGGCCTTGGAGACCAGCTTGCCGACCGCACGGCCTATGGTGCTTTTCCCGCTGCCGCTCTCGCCCACTAGGCCCACGAACTCGCCGGGTTGCACCGTCAGGGACACGTCGCGCACCGCATGGGTCGTCGTGTCTGCCATAAGGCCGAAGAAGCGCTTTTCCCGGAACTCCACCCGCAGCCCCTCGACGGCAAGCAGGGGAGGGCCTTCCTCACCTTTGACCGGACTGGGCTCCCCAAGCTGTGTGGCGGCAAGAAGTCTGCGGGTATAATCGTGTTCAGGGCGCGCGAGCACGGATTGCGTGGTGCCCGCCTCGACGAGAATACCCTTTTCCATGACCGCGATCCGGGCGGCATAGGCCGCCACGACCGCCAGATCGTGCGAGATCAGTATGACCGCCGTGCCATTGGCGCGGGCGACCTCGGCCATGATGTCGAGAACCTCCTTCTGCACGACGGCATCAAGCGCCGTGGTCGGCTCATCTGCGATCAGCAGCGCCGGTTTCAGCATCATCACCGAGGCGATCATGATCCGCTGCCGCATGCCGCCGGAGAACTCGTGCGGATAGCGCTTCAGAAGTCCCTCCGGGTTTCGCAGCTTCACCTGCCGCAGCATCTCCAGTGCGCGTTCGCGGATCTGCGCCTCGGACAGGTCCGTATGCTCTCTCATCGCCTCATACATCTGCTCACCGATCCGCATGCTCGGATTGAGCGAGGAGAGGGGCTCCTGAAAAATCAGCCCGACCTGCCTGCCACGCATCAGCCGCAGCTCTTCCTGCGATCCGCAAGACGTCACCTCCTGGTTCTGGAACAGAATGCGCCCGCGCGTCACTTCTCCTCCGCCCGGCAAAAGCCCCATGATCGCCCGCCCGAGCATGCTCTTGCCGCTGCCGCTCTCGCCGACCAGCCCCATGATCTCTCCGGGGGCGAGTTGAAAGCTTACGCCCTTCACCACCGGCCGCGCGCCGAAGGAGATTTCCAGATCATCGACTGAAAGAACGGGCGTGTGTTCTGTGCTTCCTGTCATGTCAGATAACCTCCTTCGAGGTGGTGGACTTCGGATCCAGCTCGTCACGCAGGGCGTCGCCGAGGAAATTCACGCCAAGGAGCGCAACCGAGATGCAGAGCCCAGGCAAAAGCCCCAGCATCGGGTAGCGCATCAGATGCGCCTTAGCTTCCGCGAGAATATTGCCCCAGCTTGGTTCGGGCGGCGGCACGCCAAGGCCAAGGAAACTCAGGGCGCTTTCTGCCAGAAGCACCCAGCCAAACATCATCGTGGTCAGCACGATGAGCGGCGCAATGCAGTTGGGAAGCACATGCACCAGAAGCGTATAGAAGCGCGAGTTTCCCATAGTCGTCGAAGCCTCGACGAATTCCGACTGGCTGACGGAGAGGACGGAGCCGCGCACCACGCGGGTTACCGCAGGCAGATAGGCCACCGAAAGCGCGAGAATGACACCGTAGCGGTTCGCACCGATGATCGCCATCAGCCCAAGCGCGATAAGCAATCCCGGAAAGGCCATCAGCGCATCCAGAACGACGATCAGCACCCGGTCGAACCAACCGCGAAAATAGCCAGCTGCCGCACCGAGCAGCGTTCCCAGAAGCACCGGAATCAACAGGGTGGAAAGACCGATCGAAACGGAAACCCATGCGCCACGCATGAGGCGCGACAGGATATCCCGGCCAAACATGTCAGTGCCCAGCGGATGCGAAAGGGAGCTTCCCGCAAAGCGGTTCAGCAGGTCGGACTTGAGTGGGTCATGGGGCGTATAGACGCTGCCCAGCAATGCCACACCCAGAACGAGGCTGACGAGAATGACGCCGGCCAGTCCGTTGGCCTTGCCCAGAATACGGTTCGCGAAACTCATGAAAGACGCACCCTTGGGTCGAAGAAGGAATAGGCGATGTCGACAAGGAGATTGGTCAGCACATAGACCGCGGCGATGAACAGGAGTGCGCCCTGCAGCACCGGATAGTCTCGGGCGTAGATGGAATCGACCAGAAGCTTGCCGAGGCCGGGCAGTGTGAATACCGTTTCGGTCACTGCCGCACCGGCCAGCAGTCCCGCAAGCATCACGCCCACCATGGTCAGTGTCGGCGCAAAAGCGTTCGGAAAGACATGGCGCCACAGGACCTTGCGCTCCGGCAGGCCCTTGGCCCGCGCATGCGTGATGTAATCCCGGCCCATGATCTCGAGGCTTCCAGCCCGCATCATGCGGGTAAGAACCGCTATCTCCGAAAGGGCCAGCGATGTGACCGGCAGAATGAGATAGAGCATGCCCCGGCCGAGATCGTCGCTGATCGAAACGAAGCCGACGGTCGGTAGCCAGCCCAGTATCGCCCCGAAGAGGACAAGAAGCATCAGCCCGACCCAGAAGCTCGGCATCGAGAGTTTGAGGATGGTCAGGAAGACGATGGCGTAGTCCGTGCGGCTGTTATGGCGGTGCGCAGCCAGAAGCCCGGCGGGGATCGACACCAGAAGAGCCGATCCCATGGCCAGGAGCACGACCGTCGCCGTCACGCCGAAGCGCTGCCACAGGAGGCTGCCCACCTCCTGCCCGGTCATGATGGAGGTTCCCAGATTGCCGGAGAAAACCTCGCGCAGCCAGACAACGAACTGCACCGGCATTGGCTGGTCGAGCCCCAACTGGCTGCGCATCTGCTCCAGCGTCGCCTCGTCGTCGATATTGCCGCCCAGCATCATCAATGCCGGGTCTCCGGGCAGCGCCCGTACCAGCGCGAAGATGATCACCGCCACGATCACGAAAGTGGGTATGGACATCAGCACGCGCTTGAGCACGAAGATGGGCATGGTCGCCTCCCTGGCCTGCCGTCAGTCTTTCACCCTGAGCATCCAGCCGCGCAGCAGCCCCGCGCCCCAGTTTTCAAACCCGTCGATCTTGCTCGACATGCCGGTGAAAAGGGTGCGGTGCCCAAGGCCGATTGCGGGAACTTCCTCAATGAAGGCTTCGTGCAGTCTGTCGATAATCGCCTGCAGTTCTTCCGGATCGCCCCTGCGCAGGGATTCGTTCATCATCGCCACCGCTTCCGGATTCTTCCATGCCTTGCGGTCGGCGTCCCCGGTGAACATCTCGAAGCTCAGCCCGGCATGCAGGCGCGGCGAGAAGGTGAAACTCTGCATCTGGTAGCCGGAGCCGTTGCGATAGGCTTCGAGCTGACTGCCCCATTCGACCACTTCGAGCCTGGCATTGATGCCCGCATCCATCATCATCGCCTGTGCCATCAGGGCCCGTTCGTAATAGGCACCATTGCGGCGGGTTGCGAGGATGGTGATCTCTTCTCCGTTGTAACCGGCTTCTTCGAGCAGCGCCTTGGCCTTCTCCACGTCATAGGTCAGATATTTCGCCTGCACGTCGGTGTAGTTGGCCGACATCGGCGGCACCGGCGATGGCGAGGCCTTGCCGAAACCCTCGGTGATGGCCGCCATGATACGCTGCGGGTCGATCGCATGCGCCATGGCGCGGCGGATGCGGACATCCGACAGAACCGGATCGTCGGAGTTGAGGAGATATGTGTCCCAGACGGCCGACTCCGCAGCGTCAACGCTGAAGTTCGGCTGATCCTTGAGTTCGGCCGCAGTCATGGCGTCGATATCGACCAGATCGAGATCCCCGGCGAGCAGCGCCGTCTTCGACACCGCGCCTTCGCCCACAATCTCCCAGCGCAGCACGTCGACCGTAGGGTTCTTGCCGCCGCCATAGCCATCGGGCGCCCCGCCCCGGCTGGAATAGTCCTCGAAGCGGTTCAGCTCGACATAGCGCCCCGGAGCGTGGTCTCCCATCATGTAGGGGCCGGTGCCGATCGGCTTGTTCCAGCTGCCGTCGGTGTTAACGGAATCGGGGTGCAGCACCGCCATCGAACCGCAGTCGAAACGTGCCATCGTCGCCAGAAACACCGCATAGGGTTCGGCAAGCGTAATGACGAAAGTGTCGTCGCCCTGTGCCTTGGCGGACGTCACCTCGATGTTGTTCTCGCCATTGAAGAAGTTCTTGCAGTGGGATTCTGAAGCCTCTCCTGCGAGCCGGTTCCAGGACCATTCCACATCGCTGGCGGTCATTTCTTCGCCATTGTGAAACTTCACGCCCTTGCGGAGCTTGAATGTGTAGGTGCGTCCGTCCTCGGAAATCTCATAGCTCTCGGCCAGCATGGGGATGATGCTGAAATCGCTTGCATAGGTTACGAGCCCTTCGATCATGTGACCGTGCACTTCATCGGTGTTGCCGTCGCGCGTCACACCCGGATTGGTGCCGCGAATGTCGGCGTTGAGCGATGTCCTCACCATGCTGTCGGCCATGGCCGGCGCGACGCCGCCGAGGCCGACTGCTGCCGCAAGCGCAATTGAACGGAAGTTTGTCGTTCTCTGTCTCATATGCTGTTCCCTCTTGTTTTCATTATGATTTTTATTGTCAGTGGAGCTGATAGCGCACCGTTTCGTCGGACGTGTAGGGCAACTGGCGCACACGCATTTCCCCGGCGCCGGCGTCCATCAGGATCATCGCCACGGTGGCGGAGAGATAGGCGTTGGTCTCGCCTTCATTGCCCTCCGGCGTGCGGATGATGCCGCGCGGCGAACCGAAGCGGTCGTCAAGCGCGCGGCTCAGGCTGTCGAGATCGTGCCTGTGCCCATCTTTCTCGATGAGCTGGCGCAGGCGCCTGTCCCGGAAAAGCGTGTCGGCACCACGGGCAATGCCCCTGTCGCGCTCCCGTATCCGCGCCTGAGGCGTGACGAAATGATTGGAGTGAGTCAGACACGCTCCGTCCGGCGCCTGCCAGTAAATTTCGTCCGGAGTGGTTTCGAAGTTCAGACAGTCGCCGCTGCGAGCGCAACTGATCGTCATGTTGTTGGAAACCGTGCGCGGCAGGCGATAAAGCTCGGTCAGGGCCTGGGAATAGCCGCCTGCCTCCAGAACACGCCGCCGGATGACGGAGAGGGGAATCCCATAAGGGCGGGTTCCATCCTGCGCGCTGACCAGATTGTTTCCTGTTATGGCCACGCCCTGATCGTTGAAACCGGCGCGCGCGAGGCCTCCGGCTTCGACATAGGTGAGAATGTCCGGGTGCCGGTCTGAACGGATTTTCAGAACAACCGTGCTTTCGGCGCATTCCGGCAGCCAGTCCCAGTTCTGAACGTGCAGAAGGCGACCGTTTTCGGAAAGACCGGGGAGCACGACGGCAGCCGTGCATCCGTCATCGAGCGAAGCGGTGTCCTTGGGGGCCTGCGCATGAAGGTTGATGATTTCGCTCCGGCCATTGATGACCAGAACTTCCTCAAGCTTCACCCCCGCGCCCTCGGCAATGCCGCGCAGTTCTTCAACCGCGTCGGGAACCTGAAGGGCCAGCGCCTCGCGCAAGCGTGCGGAATAGCCGAGCACACTGTCCCAGCCGAGTTCGTGCTGCCGGAACAGATCCTGATAGACGGCGAGCCCGTGGCGCAATTGCACATCGGCCTGCCGCCCGTAGGAAAGGCCGCGCTCGAAGGCTGGCCCTTCAATCTCGACGAGCTTGGGAGCGGCCACCATCAGCGCGCTCCCGGAGCGG
Source organism: Nitratireductor rhodophyticola (assembly GCF_019891355.1). Taxonomy (NCBI): domain Bacteria; kingdom Pseudomonadati; phylum Pseudomonadota; class Alphaproteobacteria; order Hyphomicrobiales; family Phyllobacteriaceae; genus Nitratireductor; species Nitratireductor rhodophyticola. The sequence goes on from NZ_JAHSSF010000002.1 coordinate 344,094, forward strand.
GCAGTCGCTCCCGCAACACGCCGGTAAAGAAGCTCTCGACATAGGGAAAAACGCCCATCATGTCGTGCGTGACACCGGGCACCGTGTCATGCCAGACATCCACGCCGCGCGCCTCCAGGCTTTCGCGCAGGGCGTGCAGGCGGTGGTTGCGGTTGCGGCCTGCGCTGTTCGCGCCGGGAATGAATTTGGGTGAATTCTCCGGAAAGGTGATTTCCCATTCCTCGGTATCCAGCGCCCCGACCGACATGTGCACCCTGACATCTTTCAGGGCCGTGAAGTCGATGCCGCGCCCGAACACCTCCCGGAAATTGCGAACACCCGGCCACCAGTCCATCGTTTCATCGAGCAGCGTCACCGATCCAGGGGCGCCAATCGAGACGGCCTTGAGCCGCTCGGGATGCAGATAAAGGAAGCGATGCGTGAAGTGCCCTCCGCCGGAAAAGCCGAAGAGCATGAATTTCTCGAACCTGCGATTGATAAGTTCGCCCGCCTGCTCGACCATGGCCAGCAGAACCTCATCATAGCGAATGTCGCCCTCGATCATGTATTTGTAGCCGCCGGCTTCCATGTCGCCCCGCACGCCAACGGGAAACAGCGGCGCAAGAATCACGCAGTTGTTGAAACGGCCGAAGCCCGAAAACGCACCGCGATAAAGCGACTGCAGCCGCATGGTCCCGTGCACGGAGACCAGCAGGTCGAGCGTGCGTTCCGGCTCGCTCCAGGCACTTTCAGGAATGTAGAGCATGAACGAAAACCGCGGGTCCTGCCGGCAGGCGATGATCGTCGTCTCACCAGTCAAATACAATGCGCGGGCCCGCTCCTGCGGACTGTCCTGCACGCGTGGCAGCATGGGGAAAGCCTCCTGAACTCATTCGGAGGGGACGTTAACTGCGGGATTTTTTGGTGTCAAAATAATTTTATAAATTGGCGCCAATTTTGAAGATGATATTGCTTCGGTGTTTTTTCCCGATTATGTTCGCCACGAAAGAAACGTGGGGCCTGGCTGGACGATGGCGCGAAAACAAGATCCAAATGGCGAGAAGACCCGGCCTGACGAAATTTCCCAGCGCATCATGGCGGACATCAATGCTGGCGTCCTGCGCAGGGGAGAATGGCTGAAGCAGATTGATCTCGAGCGCCGCTACGACTGCACGCGGATCAAGGTGCGCGATGCGCTGGCCTATCTGCATTCCAAGCGGTTGGTGGAGCACATTCCCAACCGAGGCTATCGTGTGCCCGAGCCGGACGCCGTCCGCGAAAGTGAGATCGGCGAGGTTCGCGCCCTGCTCGAAGCCCATGCGGCCGCCGATGTGATCGATCAGGCGACCGATGGCGATGTCGCCCGTCTGCGCGAGCTCGCCGAGGCCTTTCGCGAGGCCGCATTCAATGGCACCTCGTTTTCGCAGATCGAGGCTAACTATGCGTTTCACGCGGTTCTCTATGGTTTCTGCCGCAACGCCGTTTTGCGCGAACTGATGCTGGACATGCGTCAGCAGGGGCCTGCCGCTCCCGTGGGGCAATGGCAGACGCTTGCCCAGTTGCAGCGCGCGACACAGGACCATTTCGACATAGTCGATGCGATCGAGCAGAGGGATCTGAATTTGCTGCGCCGCCGCATCATGGCCCATATCGCCGGTGAGCGGCGGCAGGAAGAGAAAACCGATGACGCTTGATCCGGCACTCCGGCGTATGCTCGACCGCTCCCAGGCGGCGGGCGGACCTCCGCTCCAGGACATGGCGGTGGAAGATGCGCGCTCGGCCATGCGCGCCATGTTCCGCAACAATGGCTATCCGATCCGCCACGAGGTCGAAGCGGTTCATATCGCAGCATCAGACTGCCGGGGCACGTTCGATGTCCACCTCTACCGACCCGAAGGGACAGAGGGGCCGCAACCGGCCATCGTCTATTTTCACGGCGGCGGCTTCGTGCTCGGCGATGCGGAAACCTACGATATGCATTCGCGCGCTCTGGCGCATCTCACGCAGGCCGTGGTGGTCTTCGTCGGCTACCGCCTGGCGCCGGAACATCCGTTCCCGGCCGCAGTGGAAGACGCGGCAGATGCGATGGAGTGGCTGGCGGAGCGCGCTGAAACCCTCGGTCTCGATCCGGACAGGTTCGTTTTGATGGGAGAAAGCGCCGGCGGCAATCTTGCGGTCAACGCGGCTCTCCATGCGCACCGCACCAATTGCCTTTCCCTTCGCAGCCTCGCACTGATCTATCCCGTCACCGATATGCGTCCTTTCACCGGCGTGGATCCGATCTACCCCTCCGTCGAGACCTATGCGAAAGGCATGAACCTGGATGCGGACGAGATGCGGTGGTTCTGTGAGACCTACCTGAAGGCGCCAGATGAAGGCGTGTTGCCGGAGAACACGCTCTTTTTCCAGCCGGATCTGCATCTGCTGCCGCCTACGCGAATTTACAACGCTGAATGCGACCCCTTGCGCGATATGGGCCTCGCCTTCGCGACACGCCTCATTGAAGCCGGCGTGGAGGCTCAGGCGGAATGCCTTCCGGGCATGCTGCACAGCTTCATGTGCCACGGTGGAATATCTTCCCGTGCGTTGAGGCATTTCTTTTGCATAGTGGAAGATATTTCAGCCTCGCTGGCGCGATCCGGCGCCCACCACGACAGGTTCCGCCACACACTCACAAGCCCGCTCGACGCCGGTCCCCGGGTGAGCTGAATGCCGGCGACTATGCTGTTCGCGCTGCGAATTGCATGGTCTCTCTCGAAGCCGATGCCTTCAAGCGCTTTGCGAAGAGCCTCCATCCATCTGGCGAAGTAGATTTTGACTACGCTCGCAAAACGGTCGCGTGTTTCTTCCAGCGGATCGGCGCCTGCCGGCGGCTGTGGAACCCGCAATGCAGCCATGGCGGCAATTGCCCCCCCCACTGCAATCGCTGGTATGCCCGCATCCTGGCCGGCGCTATCACGAGAGCCTCGGGAACCTCGTTCCGGCTGACGTCTACTTCGGACGCGGCCAGACCATCTTACAGGCAAGAGAAAGGATCAAACGCGACACCATAAACCAACGGCGCTTGCTGCATCGCAAGGCCGCCGCTTGAAATGAAAGCCTTGATGAGCCGGAGCCTCCACTAAATCAGGCCGCCGAACTGTTCAAAACATCTGACGACGGACAATTCGGCATATATCGATGCGTCACGCATCATAGACGATGCGCATGCCTGTGTTGCTTGCACCGCTATCTGCAGCGACCCCCGACCGGGCTGAAATGCGATAGCGATCGCAATAGCTCTCATGGCAGAGAAAACTGCCCCCCTTCATGACTTTCTCATTGGCCTGGGCCGCCAGCGCGTTGCGGGCCTTGGCGGCGCGGGAGAGAGAACGGACGTGAAATGCATCGGCAACCCATTCCCAGACGTTTCCGGCCATGTCGAACAGGCCGATTGAGTTGGGCGAATAGCTGCCAACGGGCGTAGTCCCGCGATAGGGGGGCTTGCGCGCACTCCCATAGGGGAAGCGACCAACGAAGATGTTGCAGGGCGGTGCATCAGGCGAAGGCGGTTCATCGCCCCACACAAACACGGGGTCGGTGAGGGTGCCGCGTGCCGCCGTCTCCCACTCGGCCTCCGTTGGCAGTCTGCCTCCGGCCCATGCGGCAAAAGCCCGGGCGTCGTCCCATGCGATATGAACGACGGGATGATCCGCCCGGTCTGCGACACTGCTGCCGGGCCCTTCAGGCTGAAACCAGGCAGCGCCGTCGCCGCGCCCCCACCATGGTGTCGCTGTTGCAGAGGGCTTCACGCTTTCAGGATTTGCAAGAAAGGGGCGAAAGACCGGGCCCCAGCCAAATCTCTCGGCAAGACTCACATAGCCGGTCTCACGCACGAAGGCGGCGAAGCGAGCGTTCGTCACCGGCACGGTTTCGATGCGATAAGGCGACAACCGCATCTGCCGCCGTGGACCCTCACCGTCCTCTGGGAGCTTCGGCCTGTCTCGTCCGACATGGCTGCGCCCGCCGGCAATGACCACTGTCTCCGGTCTGGAACCATCCGCGATGTCGAGAGCAGCCGCAGGCAACGGCGTCGCCGAGCCTTCAGCGGGGCCAAATGATCTTGCAGGACAACAGGGCAGGGTCAGTCTCCGTTCAAACCGGCCCGCGCGCTGCGCTCGCGGGCGGCGGTTTTCGGACCCCGACCGCGCATATAGTGGCGCTCGGGATAATAGCGCTCTGATGTATGAAGGAGTGCGGTGATCCGTGCAACGAGACGCGACACGATTTCGATCAGGCGGTTGTGCATGTAGCCATTACCTTCCTGCGGTCAGCCAGAACAGCTTCGCTCTCATGTTCGCGCAGATCACCGATCTCATCCATTTTGACGTCGAGCAGCCGCAGCATCCGTTCGAACTCGGCATTGTAGGCGGGATCATTCGCAAGATTGCGCAGTTCATGCGGATCGGTCTCACAATCGAAGAGCTCCCACTCAGGCGGTTCGTCTCCGTGCTGCGCCCCGATCTGGTCAAGCGGGTCATTGTACCAATAAATCAGCTTCCAGCGGCTGTCCCGGATGCCATAATGCGCGAAGGCATTGTGAATTTCGTCCCTGTGCATCCAGTAACGGTGATAGGCGACCTGTTGCCAGTCGGCGCCAGCTTCCCCGCGCAAGAGCGGCCTCAGGCTGTTGCCCTGCATATAGCTGGGAAGGGGCGCGTCGGCGAAATCAAGAAAAGTGGGTGCGAAGTCCACGTTGCAGGCGATCTGCCGTGAAGTGCTCCCCGGCTCGATCTCGCGGGGATAGCGGATCAGAAATGGCATCTGCAGCGATTCCTCATACATGAAACGCTTGTCAAACCAGCCATGTTCGCCAAGGAAAAACCCTTGGTCTGATGTGTAGATGACGATGGTGTCTTCGGACAGTCCCTCGGCATCGAGATAGTCCAGGAGGCGCCCGACATTGTCATCGATGCCGGCAATGGTTCGAAGGTAGCGCTTGATGTAACGCTGGTATTTGAACAGGTCCAGCTCACGCTTGCTGTCAAACGTGTAGACCTCGCCCGTCGCACGATCGATCAGGCGCAGATTGCTGACATCGTCATCGTTCGGGACCTTGCGCATGGTCGATCCTGGCTGCCCGAGTTCTCCCACTTCAGCGCCGCCCTCGGGCATCACCAGCCCCAGGTCCTCATAGCTCATATCGACCCGCACGCGCATTTTCGCAGCGGCCGCGGCCGCGGCCCGGTTGTCATACGCGTCGTCGTAGGTCGCTGGAACCGGCAGATCATCTACATAGAGATCGCAATAGCGTGGATGCGGAACGAAGGGGCGATGGGGTGCCTTGTGATGACACATCAGAAAAAAGGGCTGTTCGGCATCGCCGCGCTGCAGGAAATCGATGCACTGATCCGTGATGATATCGGTCGCATAACCAGGGTGAACGGTTTCTCCCGCAGGGCTGATCATGACCGGGTCGAAATAGTCGCCCTGCCCGGGCAGAACCGACCATTCATCAAAGCCTGTCGGTTCATGCGCACGGCCCTCACCCAAATGCCATTTGCCGAACATGCCGGTCCGGTATCCGGCGGCGCGCAGATGCTTGGCAACATGCGGCAGGCGGTTGTCGATATGGGTATCCAGCGTTGTTACGAGGTTCACGTGATTGTAGGTCCCGGTGAGGATCGCCGCCCGGCTTGGAGTGCAGATTGAGTTGGTGACATAGCATCCATCCAGCCGCATTCCTTCCTGTGCGAGCCGGTCGATGTTCGGCGTGTGATTCAGGCCCGATCCGTAGGCCGAGATCGCAGCGGCGGCGTGATCGTCCGCCATGATGAACAGGATATTGGGGCGCTTCGTCATGTTGTCCTCGGAGAACTGGCTAGTCTGGTGCCGACCGCGTCCCGTACGCGGCCGGTCCGGTTATCGGTGACGATCAATCGGCGTAGAGGTCGCCCAGATAGAAGTCTGAAGCTGGCAAAGGGCTCTCAATTTTGCCGAAGGTCTGATAAAGGCCAGCCAGCGTGTCAAACCAGTTACTCACCTTGCCTTCGCGCGTCAGTACTTCCAGCTCGGCGCTGGAAGGCAGTTTTGCCAGTTTGGATTCGGCCAGCAATGGCTCCATGGGAACATTCAAAAAGTCGGCTGTGATCTTGACCGATTGTTCGGGATTGGCGCGCCGGAAATCGGTCGCTTCCTTGATGACAGCATTCACCTTGCGAATGACATCGGCATTGCCGGCCATGTCATCGCTGACGATAAAACTGCTGGGAAACGCGATGTCGGGAAAGAAGTCCTCGTTGGATGCCAGTTCCTGCAGGCCCTCGACCCGCTTGGCAATGACATCCACGAAGGGATACCAGATCCCGGCACCATCAATCTGGCCTGAAGCGAAAGCCGTTACGATGGTACTCGGATCCATCTTCACGGCCTGGACATCGTCCATCTTCATACCTGCTTTCTCCAGCGCCAGACGCAGGAGCATGTCGCCGGAGGTGCCTTCCGGCACGCCGACTTTCCTGCCTTTAAGACCCTCAATTCCCTTGATGCCGGGTTGTGCAATCACACGATCCGTGTAGCCGAGTGCGTTGACGGCGATCACCTTGGCCTGCCCGCTTGCCGGAAGCCAAAGCGCGCCGGGGCCGATATAGGCAAAGTCCAGAGAGCCGGCGTTCAGGGCCTGAACCTGGATCGGACCGTTAGTGAATACCTTCAGTTCAGCTTCCAGCCCATGTTTTTCCCAAAGCTCCTGATCGCTCGCGATAGCGGCGATGCTGGTTCCGAAATAGTCGGCGATATAGCCCATGCGGATCTGATCCGTCTCCTGGGCGACCGCGGGTGCGGCCAGGGCAGCGGATGCCGTGATCGCAAAGGCGGCGGCGATGAAATTGCGTTTGGTGAGATGCATGAATTTCCTCCCTGTCATGCGTTGCTTTCGTGGAAATTTGTCAGGCAGCCTTGGACTTGCGGGTGTAGACCGCGTGCCAGACCCGGTTGCGAATTTCGGTGAACTCCGGCGACAGACGAATGTCCTCATTGCGCGGAAACGGCAGATCGACTTCGATGATTTCCTGGAGACGGCCGGGACGGGCGGCCATGACGATGACTCGATGCGCCAGATAAACGGCTTCGTCGACGTCATGGGTGATGAACATGACCGTCCGGCGGTCGCGCGACCAGGTGTCCAGCAACTGGTCCTGTAGCCTAACGCGGGTTAGCGCATCCAGCGCGCCAAATGGCTCGTCCATCAGCAGCACCGATGGATTCACCGCATAGGCCCGAGCGATTGCACAGCGCTGTTTCATCCCGCCCGACAGCATCTTGGGCAGGGCATCAGCGAAATCTGCCAACCCGACAAGCTCGATATAGTGCATGGCACGGCTGCGCCTTTCGGCGACCGGCAAGCCCTGCAACTTGAGGCCGAACTCGACATTCCTGCGCACGGTCAGCCAGGGAAATAGGGCGTATTGCTGAAAGATCACGCCTCGGTCGGGTCCAGGGCCGCGAACCGCCTTGCCGTCAACGAGGCACTGCCCTGATGTGGCTTCCTGAAGCCCTGCCACGATGTTCATGGCAGTGGACTTTCCGCAGCCCGATGGCCCGACGACAGTAACGATCTCACCATCGGCAATGTCGAGATTCAGCTTCTCGAGAGCGATAAAAGCATTCGGACCCGTGCCGAAGATTTTGCCAACGTTGTCAAAGTGAATCTTTGGAATGGTGGCCATGGTTCAGACCCTTTCCTGCCAGCCGGTCAGGCGCTCGTCTGCCCACACCACGATGCGGTCCATGATCAGGCCGAGAATGCCGATTGAGATCAGGCTGACGAAGATTGTCGGCAGGTCGTAGTAGAGCTGGGCCTGCTGCATCCGAAAGCCGAGACCCGACTGGGCGGCGATCAGCTCTGCCGCGACCACTGTAGCCCAGGCCGCACCCAGCCCAATTCGAAAGCCCACCAGTATGAACGGTGTGGAAGCTGGAATGACGACATGCGAGAATATCACCCGGTCAGATGCGCCGAGGACGCGAGCCGCATTGATATAGGTTTTGTCCACGCTGATGACGCCTTGATATGTGGCGACCACCGAGGACAGGAACGCAGCCAGAAAAATCACGAATATCTTTGGTTTTTCGTCGATCCCGAGTGTGACGATGGCAAGCGGTATGATCGCCAGTGGCGGCACGACGCGAAAGAACTGAATCCACGGATCGATCAGATTGCGGGCAATTCTGTACCAGCCCATCAGGAAACCGACAGGCACTGCAGCCAGAGAGCCAAGGGCAAAGCCGATGAGCACTCTTTGAAGGGAGGCCGCCATGTCGCCGAACAATTGGCCATTTGCGACGAGTTCGATAAAGCGCCTGAGAACTTCCGGTGGATTGGGAAGAGCGGAAAGACCTGCCAGAACTGCAAGCCACCACAAGCCAATACCGGCGACAAAGGATATGGCGCCGAGCATGATGGCGGTGCCCCTTGCAGATAACAGCTTCGGCTTTTCGGTCGCGAGTTCGCTGACCACGGACATAGTTTCCCCCTCCCTGAAGGGCCCTCCAGCCCCGATCTATCGATATGACATTCTGGTTCAGGCCGGTTCCATGTGAGCGGTGCTCAAGAGTGGCGCCGGCCCTGTGCGATAGAAGAATGCCTCAAGGCCGATGCAGGCAGCTCCGCGCGCCCCGATGGGTTTATCCAGCCCGGTGCGGTTGATGGTCAGGCCTTCACGCTGCTGTGGCATGACGCGGCGTGGCAAATCTCGGCGCAGATCGGTCAGAAGCTGTTCCGGTGCCGAATGCAAATGACCGCCAAGCCCTACGCTGTCGGGCGACAGGAGCGTCACGGCGGTTGAGAGTGCTTGCAGGAAACGCTGATAAAGATCCGGCCAGGCTTCGCTCTCCATTGCTCTGGCGATCAGCCCCTCGGGCGGTACCGCGTCAAGCCCGATACACTGCAGGATCGGCTGTTCGGAAAAATATGTTTCCAGGCAGCCGCGACCGCCGCAGCGGCACGGCGGGCCTTCGGGATCAAGAACGATGTGGCCAATTTCGACGGGACCGCGCGCGGCACCGCGTTCGGTTGAATGCGCCCCTTGGGCGAGGCCGGCGCCAATACCGCGTCCCATAAAGACATGCAGGGTGCGGGCCGAACTGCGATTGCGGCCGTACTGCGTTTCTGCAAGAGCAATTGCCGTCGCATTGTGTTCGAGAATTGCAGGCAGTCCCAGGCGTTCCTCGAAAAGTGCGGCAAAGGGCACATTTGTCCAGTTGGTGAATGATGAATGGATATTGACGCGCCGGGCGCGGTCCACACCGCCGGGCAAACCCACGCCTATGCCGATAAGGCGGTTGCGCGGCAGACGGCTGGTGTCGATCAGTTGCGTCGCTATCTGGGCAGTTCGATCGACAAGCGCTTCCACCGGCATGTTCAGGTCAAATGTAAAGCCATCCTCGGCCACGACATTGAGGAGCACATCGGCAATCACAACGCGGGTTCGTCCTGCCGACAAATGAATGCCAATCACGTAGCGCGCATCGGAGCGCAGGGACAACGCCACCGGTGGGCGCCCGGGGCCACTGTGGTTGTCGACCTGACGTTCGTCGAGAATGCCTTGCTGCATGAGGGATGTGGCAATCTTGGTAAGGCCGGCCGACGATAGGCCTGTCGCACGAACAAGGTCGGCCCGGGAGGCCGGGCCACTATCGCGCAGCAGTGTCAGGATTTGTCCGGTCGCGTTCACAGGACCCTCATTTATTTTTCTTACTGAGTAAATTAAATGAATTGGTGTGTCAATCTGTTTCTTGTTGGGCTGGAACCGGCCATGAACCGGTGGCCCAGCGTGTGGATTCGCCGGACCGGCCTGTGAATGAGAAATTGAGACGAAAGGGTTGCCGGCAACAGGGGCAGTGTTCTGGGATTGGGCAGGACGCGGCAATGGCGCAACCAGCTTCCAACAACCCGACCACCCTCTCACAAGCCCGCTTGACGCTGCGGCCGGGTCGCCGATTAATGCGCGCTGCAGGGTTATGATGTAACGGTAGCCTATCAGCTTCTCAACTATCGATGCATGCTGTAACTATATATTTGTCAATGGCTTAAGCATCGTTGGTGTCCTGGAGTGCGCCGGGAATTCTGGCTTGCAGGGGAGGAAACGGCCCCGGTTTTCCTTCAGGTCAAATCCAGAAATCCCAGCGCGTTCGTTGATCCGGCGTTCTCAATTCAGCGGGCGAGGCTGCTGTCGCTTTCGATTGGGACCTTCAGCGCAGCGCCATGCTTGGCATACGGTCATTGCTGCGTCTTATGTTTCCGCGCGCTATTCGAACTCTCCAGACCTCAGTCGGCCCGCACCCCCAGGTAATGGAGCGAAAAGACGGTTTCAGCTCTGTGCCTGCGCAGCGTACACGATCGCCGGACTCCCCTGTGGATACGGCGATTGTGACAGCCGCGCACGGGCTGCGGCGTTGAACAGGCGGAACCCCTCATTGGCTCTGCCCTACCATTCATGCCCCAGGTTTCACTCCAAGCGTGCTGTCGCGTTCGAAATCCCGTTGCAGGTCGCTCGGATGAAGACGATACTGTCGCTGGTCACGGCAGGGAGCATCCAGGATCGTTGGAGTCTGCCCCTCCTCTATGTCGTTGATCCAGGCGAGCAATCGGGATTTGAGATCGTCGGCGATCTCGCGGAACGCAGGCATGCCGATCAGGTTCACCATTTCATATGGGTCGGCGTTGAGATCATAAAGATAGCTTTCGCGGTAAATGTCGGCACGTGGCTGGTCGCTGTCATAGTCCGCTGTCACTCCATATTTCCAGCGATGCGTCCGCAGTGCGCGACCGGTTTCCGTCTCGCTGATCTGGAAGAACAGGTCGTCGCGCCAGGGCGCGCGTGCGTCGCGGACCACCGGCAGCGCGGAACACCCCACCATGCTGTCTGGAATGTCCAGGCCTGCCGCATCGATCAGCGTCGGCGCGATATCGACCGTGCTGAAGAGCGCACGTACCTGACCGCCGGCCTGAAAGCCCGGACCGATGGCCATCGTCGGCACGCGCACTGCGCTTTCGTGACAGGATCTTTTGTACTCGGCGTTGCGCGTCTTGAAGTGGCAGGCGTGGTCAGACGTGAAGAGAACAATCGTGTTGTCCAGCATGTCGAGACTTTTCAGGGCATCGATCAGCCGCCCGAAGGCCTCGTCCAGGCGCTTGACCATTCCGTAGTACCCACCCAGGTGCCAGGTGCTGGTTCCTTTCAGCGTGGCAAGGTCCGGTGGTGTCCATTGCGTCGCGGTCAGTGTCTCCCGATATCCTTCAGGTGGCGGATAATCGTCGGTATGGTTCTGATGGTGTGGCTCCAGAAACGATACGAAGAGGAAGAACGGGTCGTCACGATGGGCGTCGCAGTACCGGATTGCGGCATCGGTCAGCGCATCGACACGGTAGCCAGGCAGCTTGCGTTTGTGTCCCTCTTCATCGAACAGAACTGCGTCGTAGGCGTCCGAGATGAATTCCAGATGATTTGCTGCAAGCCATTCCTGATAGCCTCCGCGCAGGCGTTGCGGGACCGGATCCTGGCCGGCGAGATGCCATTTCCCGATATAGGCGGTTGCGTAGCCGCTTCGCGAAAACACTTTCGCCAGGGTCTCCTGGTCTTCAGGTAGCGGTATCTCATTTCGAAACACACCGGTCTGGGTTGCAAAGCGCCCTGTCTGGAGTGCGGCCCGCGCCGGTCCGCAAAGCGGCTGGCAGGCAAAGGAATTGTAGAAATGCGTGCCTGAGCGAGCGAGACGATCGAAGTTGGGAGTAAGACCCATCGGATTGCCGTGCGCTCCGGTGGTGTCGTGTCGTTGCTGATCGGTAAAAAAGACGATGACGTTTGGGCGCGCCATTGCAAGAATCCTCCTGTGCGCAAACCTTGTATGCTGGTTGCACTGAGAACCTATGCTGCAGCTTCCAAAAGAAAAAATGACTAATGTGGCCGCCAGGAATAACCTTTGGGAATATTGTCGCCCGGCCTGCAATATTCCTCGAGAAGCGCCAGCGCGCGTTGTACGATCGGGTAGCGGAGGCTGGACTTCCGGTACCAGACGCCGGTGCGAAAGCGCCAGATAGGATCTTCCAGTGGCAGGCGAACAAGGTCCGCGTCTTTTGCAGCGCCCGCCAGGGAGGTTGGAGCTGCCGTCAGATAACTGGTTCCCCGAACCATGAAGAAACTCGCTGAGAGCGCATCCACTTCCATGCTGACGCGGGGAGTCGGCAGGCCATTCTCGTGATAGTAGCTCGTGAGGCGCTGCGTCATGTGACCGTCACGCTTGTAGATCACCCAGGGTTGCTCGCGCAGCAGTCCTGGCTGGATGAATGTTTTCCTCGCAATTGGATTCTCACGCCAGCAGAATGCGCCGATCTCCACCTGCATGAGTTCACGTGTCTGTATGGCTTCTGGCGGTGCTGCAACAAACGCGCCAAGGAGTAAATGAATGGAACCATTCTCCAGCCGCGCGAGCGAACTGGCAGCCACGTCAAATTCCAGAACGAACCGTGTGTGAGGGAACTCCGCGCTGAGCGCCTTCACCAGACGGGGCGCTATTCGCATGTGGTAGGCCGCGCCTGCAGCAATCGAAAACTCCTGCAGCACACCCGACCGGTGCGCGTCGGCCTCTTCAAAGGCCTGGCGGTAATGTGCATCGATCGCCCGGGCGCGTTTGAGAAACATCTCCCCTTCTTCGGTCAACACCATGCCGCGGGGAGTCCGCAGGAAAAGCTGCATGCCGAGACCATCCTCCAGCCGCCTGATGCTCTTGGTGAGCGCGGGCTGGGTCAGGCCAATGCGCGCCGCTGCCGCCGTCAGGTTTGCATGCTGTGCAACGGCCAGAAAGGCTTTGAGCGTGCGATCCATGAGATATTCCCTATGGTTATTTCCAAGCGCACACTAAATCATTTTTCGTACTCTTCGAGAAGGCCTAAGATTGGATCTGCTTGGGGCAATGCCTGCGTGGCATGCCCTGCAGTGCCAGGGAGGATGTTTATGCGTGCGATTTTTTGCCTGTTCGACTCGCTCAACAGATCCGCCGTGAATGCCTATGGGACGAGTCGCATAGCGACCCCCAATTTCGACCGGTTTGCAAAGCGGTCGCAGGTCTTCGACCAGCATTATGTCGGCTCGCTGCCATGTATGCCCGCGCGTCGAGACATGCATACCGGCCGGCTGAATTTCATGCATCGAAGCTGGGGGCCTCTGGAGCCCTTCGACAATTCCTTTCCCGAAGTTCTCAAGGGCAAGGGCATCCATAGTCATCTGATCACCGATCATCTGCACTACTTTGAGGACGGAGGCGCCACCTACCACAACCGCTTCACCAGCTACGATTTCATCCGGGGGCAGGAATATGATCCCTGGAAGGCCATGGTGCAGCCGCCTCTGGAGCGGTTTCGTGAAATCTACTCGCAGAAGCACTATCCCGTTGCGGAAGGAGATGAAGCTCAGGGCCGAAAATCTGTTCGCCTGCAGCATGCGGTAAACAATCTCTTCATAAAGGAAGAAGAGGACTACCCGGGGCCGCGCTGTTACGCCTCGGCTCTGGAATTTCTCGACACAAACCGGGATGCGGATGGCTGGTTCCTGATGGTGGAATGCTTCGATCCTCACGAACCTTTCTGCGCACCCGAGCGCTACAAAGACGCATACAGAACCGGCTGGAACGGAGGTGTTCTGGATTGGCCGCTCTACGCGAAGGTGAATGAGAGCGAGGAGGAAATCGCCGAGATCCGGGCCAATTATGCGGCGCTGGTGGCTATGTGTGACGAGTATTTCGGTCGCTTGCTCGACCGGATGGACGCTCACGATATGTGGGAGGACACGGCACTGATACTAACCACGGATCACGGCTTTCTGCTCTCCGAGCACGATTGGTGGGGCAAGAACCTGCAACCCTACTATCAGGAACTCGCCAACATTCCGCTGATGGTGCATGACCCGCGCCGTCCGGAACTGGCAGGGACGCGATCGCAGGGATTGACCCAGACACCAGACCTGATGCCCACGATCCTGGACCTCTTTGATCTCCCGCCACCTGAGGAAGTGCGGGCGGCTTCCGTCCTTTCAGACGCCAGGCGGGAGGTCATAATTTACGGCATGTTCGGCGGCCCCATCGGTGCCACCGATGGGCGTTACAGCTACTACCTCTATCCGGAAGATCTCTATGCCCCGGGGCTGCACGAATACACCTTGATGCCCACGCATCTACGTACCCGTTTCAGCGCATCCGAGATGAAGACGGCCGAACTTGTGCACGGCTTCAACTTCACCCAGGAGATGCCTGTGTTGAAGGTCGACGCCCTGATGGATGCAGCGCGCATCCCCATGCACGACGGCGAGGCTTTCCGGGACACCGGCACGCGGCTCTACGACCTTGAAAACGATCCAAAGCAGGAGAAGCCATTCCGCAACGAGGTCGTCGAGACCCGTCTGCGTGGGGCAATCAGAAAAATTCTGGCCGAGCATGATTGCCCGGCTGAGCTCTACGCTCGCTATGCGCTTGACACGCCGGAAAACGTTCCGGTGCTGGCATCTGGTTGATCAGGTGCTTGCCGCTATCGGCACAAATGGGAGGAGAAAAATGAAACAATTTGCAATCAGATCAATGGGCGCCATCGCCCTTGCCGGTACATTTGGCGCGGTCCTTGCCACGACAGCCCTGGCTGCGGACCCCATCACCATCCTTGTGAACAACTCGCCCTGGTATGGCGGCTTCGAAGCGGTTGTTGAGAAGTATGAGGAAGAAACCGGCAATACCGTCAAAATTGATCGTACACCCTATCCTGGAATGCTCGAGAAAGGGCGCAATGCAGTGCGGGCGGATCAAAGCCCCTACGAACTCATCAATATCGATGCTGGCTGGGTCGTCGAATTCTATGACGGCGGCTTTCTCACCCCGCTCGACGAGATTGATCCGGACTTCAGTTTCGCACCTGAAATCATCACCAATGGTGGAGCGGTGTTTTGGAATGAGGAAAAGGGCTGGACCACTGCGAAGGGTGGCCGGGCAATGACCTTTTCACCCAACAGCAACACACACCTGTGGTACTATCGGACGGACATGATTGACACGCCACCCGAAACCTATGACGACGTGTTGGCGAACTGTCAGGCATTGCACAATCCACCACAGACCTACGGTGCCGTGATGCGCGGTGAGCGTGGAAATGCGATCCGCTTCGCCTTCACCCCACATATGTTGGCTTATGGTGGCTCCTTTCTCCAGGATCCGGAAAATGGAGATTTCACCGTAACCATCAACAGCCCGGAAAACCTTGAAGCGCTGAAGACATTCCTGCAGATCATGGAGAATTGCAGCGTGGAGAACCCGGGCGCGGTGGCGCAGGGCGATCTCGTCCAACTCCTTCTGACCGGAAAGGCGGCGCAGGCACAACTCGTCGTGGCTGCTCAATCGCAGATGGATGACCCGACCAAGTCTGCCGTGGTCGGCAAGATCGGTTATGCGCCGATGCCCAACGTAGCCGAGAGGCAGAAGGCGGGCGTGTTCGGTGGCTGGCAGATGGGGGTGCCGCACAATTTGCCCGATAGCCGCAAGCAGGCGGCAATGGAGTTCATCAAATACTTTCTGACCGAAGACGCGCAGACTTACTACGCGGAGAACGGCGGTATCCCGGTCCATATGGGTGTGTTGCGCGGCCCGCTTTCTGAACAGGACAAATTCCGTTGGATGCAGCCCTATGCCGAAGTGGCTCAGAATGCCTCGGCTGTCTTGCTGTTCAAGGAAGGCGCGCAGATTGAGGAGATTCTCGGCCTCCGGCTCAACCAGGCTGTCATTGGAGAGCTCGGTCCGGAGGAAGCGCTCAACCTTGCTGCAGACGATGCGTTCAAGGTTCTGCAGGAAAGCGGTCGTTCAACCGGAAAGCTTGCGGATCTCTGAGGTCCTCAGCGACGCTCCGCGAATGGGGCGCCTCCACGGCAGAGGCGGTCCGCCGCCTCTGCCACATTGGAAAATGCAACCGAGCAACGGATTCACAGCCGATGAGTGACCTCGCCACGCCCCGCAAACAGACAAAGCCGGGTATTCTGGAGCCGGTTTGGGATTTCGTTGATCGTCATTTTCGACTTCTCACGGTTCTGCCTGCGGTATTTCTGTTCCTCGCGCTCACTGTCTTTCCGCTATACGAACTGTTCGTGATGGCGGGGTCGCGTATCTCGTTCGAAAACGCAGAGATGATCCGCGTGTCGGCGCTCCAGGACAATCTGGACAAGCTGATGAGCGACTGGATATTTCGCAAGGCCATCATCAATACGCTGATCTTCGTGTTTGCTTCCACCATGATCGAGATGATTCTGGGCTTCGCGCTGGCGCTGGCGGTGAGTCAGATAGTGCGTGGTCGGGGTCTCGTGCGAACCGCGATGCTTCTGCCAATCCTCATACCCCCGGTCGCCATAGGGAACATATGGCGGCTGATGTACAATCCCGAATTCGGGATCATCAACGCGCTGCTTCAAGGCATTGGGCTGCCGCCCATCGACTTCCTGGGGTCCTCTGACACAGCCCTGCTTGCGGTCGTTCTCGTGGATGTATGGCACTGGACGCCGCTGGTTTTCCTCATCCTTCTCTCGGGTCTCGAAGCTCTGCCGGAAGAAGTTATGGAAGCGGCCAGCATTGATGGGGCGAGTTATCGGCAGAAACTGTTTCGGATCATCATCCCGCTGATGTGGCCGACGATCATCGTCGCGTTCATCTTTCGCTCGATCGTCGCCTTCAAGGTCTTCGACCAGATATTCCTGCTGACTTCCGGCGGTCCGGGGACAGCAACGGAGGTCATGAGTATGTATGTGTACAAGGTCTATTTCCAGCAGAGCCAGCTTGGATATGGTGCACTGCTTGCACTTCTGACCATCGCCATCGTGTGCGCTTATCTCGCAGTCTATGCGTATGCGCAGCGCCGCCTTTCGAAGGGGTGGTGAGATGGTCCGGTCACCTTGGAAAATCTTTGGGATATGGCTCCTGGTCGTTGTCGCTCTCGTCGGCGTGGTGGCCCCCTTCATATGGATCGTTGGCGTTTCGCTGAAGTACCAGATCCAGATCCTGATGGCGCAGTTCCCGTTCGACCCCACCTGGTTCAATTATCAGGAGGTGCTGTTCGGGAAGAGTTCGGAATTTCTGTTGAATGCGCGCAACAGTCTGATCGTCGCCCTGATCAGTACGGCATGCGTCCTTGTCGTCGGAACCCTTGCTGCCTATTCATTGTCCTGGCGGCGTTGGTCGCCTCTCTTTAGCAGCGTGTTTCTGGCCTGGACACTGATCTTCAATATCATCCCGCCGATAACGCTGGTGGGGCCATGGTTTCTGATTTTTCGGGAGCTTGGTCTTTACAACACGCTTTTTGGCCTGACGCTGACCCATATCGTGATCAACCTGCCAATGACGATATGGTTGATGATGACAGCGTTCGGCAACATCCCCCGCGAACTGGAACAGGCAGCGATCATTGATGGTTGCAGACGAACAACTGCATTTCGTCGTGTCCTGCTGCCGCTGACCACGCCCGGCCTGATCGCTTCGGGGCTGTTGGCGTTCGTCTTTTCTTGGAGCGAGTTCGGTATTGCCCTGAATCTCACCGCGACAGAAACGATGACGATCCCGGTGGCTATCGCCAACTACGCCGGCCAATACGAAATCCGCCACGGAGAAATGGCCGCCGCTTCGGTCCTTTCGGCGGTCCCGGCAATCATTCTGATGTTTGTCGGGCAAAAATTCATCGTGCGCGGTCTCACCGCCGGCGCCGTCAAATAGGAGGAACAACGGGCATGGCTACCGTAGAAATGGAAGCGCTCGGCAAGGACTACGGCACACTCAGGATCCTTCAGGATGTTTCGCTGGATATAGATGAAGGCGAGTTCGTTGTGTTGGTTGGCCCATCCGGCTGCGGCAAGTCCACGCTTCTGCGAATGATTGCGGGGCTGGAGACGATAACCAGCGGGACGCTGCGCATCGCCGGGCGTGTGGTAAACGATGTCGAAGCGCGCGAGCGGGATATCGCGATGGTATTCCAGTCATATGCGCTTTACCCGCACATGACAGTTAGACAGAACATCGGGTTCCCCCTGTCGGTCCGGCGGCACGATCCGTCCGATATTGCGCGGGCAGTTGACCGGGTTTCTCAGATGACCGGACTTTCCGAACTGCTCGACCGCAAGCCGAGGGCACTTTCTGGCGGGCAGCGTCAGCGGGTCGCCATGGGGCGTTCGATGATCCGCGATCCCAAGGTGTTTCTGTTCGACGAACCCCTGTCCAATCTCGATGCGAAGCTGCGCGTGCAGATGCGACAACAGATCCGCGACCTGCACCGAAGCGTGAAAGCAACCTCGATCTATGTCACGCATGACCAGATTGAGGCTATGACCCTGGCTGACCGGGTGGTCTTGCTGAATGACGGCCGCATCCAGCAGGTCGGCACACCGATGGAGCTTTATCTGCAACCGGCAAACACCTTTGTGGCCGGTTTCATAGGTTCGCCGGAAATGAATTTTATCGATGGAGTGGTACGCATAAAAGGTGACAGGCCACACATTACGTTCCACCAGGAACCTGCCTTTTCATTGCCTGTGCAATCGGGGGTGGCCATGGAGGATGGGCGGAAAGTCGTCGTTGGCGTCAGGCCGGAGCATCTTGAACCCGGCACCATAGGATTGCCAGTTCGCGTGTTTGATGCGGAGTGCCTCGGACCCGAGACGGTCATCTTCGCCGAGGGCGGGGCAGGGCGGTTGATCAGCGTGGTCCGTGGAATTGATGCGCCAGGTCACGGAGACCAGGTCCGGCTCTATCCTGATCCGGCGCAGATTCACCTGTTTGACGCGGAAAGCCGCATCCGCATCAACTGACCGTAGCGCTTGGCTGCGCTGGATCAAGTCTTGGTCGCGGTGTGCATTGTAGCCGCATGATGATCCCGCGCGCTGCGCCGCGACAGCTTGCTGACTGCGGTTCCTGTGCAACCCGGAGCAATTCCAGGAAAAGTGAAACCGTGAACCGCTCCAAAACGAAAACCGTGACGGGCCTGAGCCTTTCATTGAATCAGGCGTCAGATACGCGTATCTGACGTCAGACATGAGAGATATAAGCTCTTGTGTTTCGCTGCGGAAGGACGGTGCTTTTAGGCGGAAGTTGTAAGCCTCAACCTGGTCGTTCCTCATTTTGGGAAGCCCATGGCCCCATGGAGCATTCCATTACTCGAATGTCAGTTGAACTTTCACCGAGCGCGTTCGATCTCCCGCGGTCTCGAAGGCCGCCTGCACCCTTTCAAGTGGAAAAGTGTCGGTGATGACCGGCCTGACGTCGATTTTGCCGCTGTCGATCAGACGAACGGCCGTGGAATACTCCGCATGGAACCGGTGGGTTCCCCTGAGGGTGATCTCCTTTGCGGCAATTGCATTGATCGGCAATGCGATATCACCCGTCACCCCGACCTGTACGATAATGCCACACGGGCGAACGCATTCGATGGCCATGCGGATGGCAGGCCCGGCGGCAGAGCACTCGAACGCAACATCGAAATATCCCTTCTCCGCCGTGTAGGCGCTCATCGGAGCACTGTCGCGCGCGACGTTGATCGTGGAAGTCGCGCCCATTCTACGGGCCACTGCAAGCGGCTTCTCCTGCAGGTCGGTGATGACGATCTCGGCCGCTCCGTCCTCCTTTGCCACGGCCGCACACAGTGCGCCGATCGGTCCAGCCCCGGTGATGAGAACGCGTTTTCCCTTTAGCGTACCGGCCTGGCTGCGTGCATGAAGGCAGACCGCAAGGGGTTCCGCGCAGGCTGCTTCAGCCAGACTCGTCGAGGGGCGGATCTTCTCACATCGGAACGCTTCGGAAATGATGCGATCGCGAAACGCTCCCTGTTCGTGCGGGAATCGTATGGCGGACCCGTAAAAGCGCATGTTCAGGCAATGATTGAACAGGCCTTCCAGACAGTACTTGCAGGCGTGGCAGGGTCGGCTGGGGTTGATCGCAACACGGTCTCCTGCGTCAAGTCCGGTGACATCCGGTCCGACGGCGAGCACCGTGCCGGCAACCTCGTGCCCCAGGATGATGGGCTCCCGGATGCGGATGGGGCCAAAGCCACCATCGTGAAAATAGTGGAGATCGGAACCGCAGATGCCGCCGGCTCCAATGGCAACGAGCACTTGATCGTGAGCCGGCTCGGCAATGGTCTCTGTTTCCACGCGCAGGTCATGCTTGTCGTAGAGCCGGCAGACACGGGTTTCCATG
The DNA here is from genome assembly GCF_019891355.1 of Nitratireductor rhodophyticola. Classification (NCBI taxonomy): domain Bacteria; kingdom Pseudomonadati; phylum Pseudomonadota; class Alphaproteobacteria; order Hyphomicrobiales; family Phyllobacteriaceae; genus Nitratireductor; species Nitratireductor rhodophyticola. Next base: position 364,311 of record NZ_JAHSSF010000002.1, read on the forward strand.
AGCTTTTCCTTCAATCGAGAAGCAGGGAAGGCAGCCACGTGGCGAAGGCAGGGACGTACGAGACGAGAAGCAGCACGATCATGTTGGTGAGCAGGAACGGCGCAATTGCGCGCACCACCGGTGTGAGCGGCAGTCTGGCGATATTGGCGCAGACAAAAAGACAGACACCCACAGGTGGGGTCGTCAGACCGATCATCAGGTTCAGAACGGCGAAGGTTGCGAAGTGAAGCGGGTCCACCCCGACGCTTTGCGACAGCGTCAGCAGCGGCACAAACAGGATGATGAGCGCGGCGATCGTCTCCATGAACATGCCGACGAACAGAAGCAGAATGTTGATCAGCAGAATGACGAGATACTTGTTGTCGGTGATCGACAGAACCGCCGTCGCAATTGCCTGCGGGATGCGCTCGGAAACGAGAATCCAGCCAAAGACATTGGCAAATCCAATCAGGACGAGGATGGCCGCCGATGAGACCGCGCTGTCGATGACAATTCGAGGCACCGCACGGATTGGTAGATCGCGGTAGATGAACGCTCCGACCGCGAAGGCATAGAGGCTGGCGACGATGGCCGTTTCCGTGGGAGTTGCCAGACCCGAGAGCAGACCGCCTATGATGAGTGCGGTCATGGCGATCGCCCAGAATGCGCTGAAGAAGGAACGTGCCAGCTCGCCCAGCCCCTGCCAGGGTTGTCGCGGGAAGCCGCGGCGCACTGCGATAAGATATGCGGTGACCATCATCGCCAGTCCCATGAGTATGCCTGGAATGGCGCCGGCAAGGAACATCTTGCTGACCGAGATGCCCGAGAGTGCGCCGACGATAATCATGGGAACCGATGGTGGTATAATCGGTCCGACGGTCGATGAGGCCGCTGTTACGGCAGCAGAAAAATCGGCTGGATAACCGGCTTTCTTCATGCCCGGTATCATCATTCCGCCGATTGACGCGGCATCGGCCACGGCGGTGCCGGAGATGCCGCCGAACAGCATTGAGCCAGCGATGTTGGTCAGCCCCAACCCTCCGCGGGCCCAGCCGACGAGTGCATTGGCGAAGCGGATGATGCGCTCTGTGATGCCTCCGGAGTTCATCAAATTGCCGGCGAGGATGAAGCCGGGAATACACAGCAGAACGAAAACGTCGATGCCGGCATACATTTTCTGGGGCATGACGACGAGCGGGATATCCGCCGTCAGCAGGTAGGCCATTGAGGCAATTCCCAGTGTTACCGCCACAGGCACGCCCAGGCCCAGTCCGGCGACAAACACGAAGATCAATATGAAAAGGCTCATCTGCCATCTCCTGGCCGGCGTTCCGGAAAACCGTCCGTCCTGCCGCAAAGCATGTTGACTGCCCGGCCCAGCGAAAAGACGAAAAGAGAAACAAGCAGCACGAGCATGGTGGCGTGAACGGCATCCATGCGCCATCCCAGTGCCGTTGAGGTTTGTAGTGCGCCAATGCTGGTGTATTTCCATGCTGGGAGGATCAGTCCCAGACAGAGCACTGCTGTGAGGATCGCTGAAAGCAGGCGCAGGCGGTGCGGCCATGCACCGGGCAGCGCCTCGCAGATAAGATCAACATTGACCAGCTCGCCCGAGCGATATGAGAGACCGGCTCCGAAGGCTGCCAGATACAGCAATGCGAAACGCGTCAGCTCCTCTGTCCACACCGGTGAATCGCCGATGATCGAACGTCCGACGACCTGCGTAATCACCGCCACCATCAGGGCAACGAAAGCGAATCCTGCCGCGATACGACTGCCAGTTTCGAGCACCCTCAACATGATGGCCCCCCCCGTTCTGTCAAAAGGTGCTCCGGGCGGATAGCGCCCGAAGCACGGATCGTTCAATTGGAAAACAGGTCTTCGACGATACCCTTGATCTCGGGTTTGACGTTCATCAGAACGGCATCCTTCGCTTTGGCCGCAAATGCCGCCTTGTCGGTTTCAACGAAGGTCATGCCTTTTTCCTGCAACTCTGTGACGAGTTGTTTTTCATCTTCAAGAAACGCTGCACGTTCAAAGGCCTGCGCCCGCTCTGCCGCCTCCAGCACGGCTTCCTTGTCGGCATCGGAAAGCTTGTTCCAGGTCAACTCGGAAATCACCAGATAAATCCAGGAGCGGGAATGCTCGGTCAGGTTTACGAACTTCTGGACTTCATTGAAATTCGCAGACTTGATAAGCGCCAGCGGATTTTCCTGAGCGTCGATGGTCCCGTTCTGCAGCGAGGTGAAAACCTCGGAGAAAGCCATCGGCGTTGGTGAAGCACCAAGTGCCTTCCAGACATCGACGAAAAGCGGAACGTTGGGAACCCGGAGCTTGAGGCCATTCAGGTCGTCGGGCGACCTGATCTCACGGTTGGATGTCAGGTTGCGAGGGCCCCGGGCAAAATAGGCAATCGGGCGAACCTTCGCCTTTGCAATGATATCGGCTTCGATCTGGTCGCCGATGTCGCCATTGATGACTTCGTCCATGTGCTCAAGCGACTTGAATGCATAGGGAATACCAAGGAGCGAGGCCATGGGTGCCCAGTTTTGGAGGCTTTCGCCGCTGATCGTCATGTCGGCGGTGCCAAGCTGCATGCCGTTGATGAGATCCATTTCCTTGCCGAGCGACTCGTTGGGGTAGACCTCGACCTCGATGCGCCCGTCGGTGAGCGCCTTCAATTCCTCGCCGAACTTGATTGTAGCCTTGTGCCAGATGTTGTCTTCATTGGCCAAATGACCAAGTTTCAATGTCATGTCGGCTGCGTGCGCAGAGCCCGCTAATATGGCGGCGGCCAAGCCCGCTACAACTGTCTTTGTTAACGAACGTCTTGTCAGCATTTTCTCCTCCATATGCTGTTTATGCGTTTGGTTTTGTGTTCGGTGGCACAGGGTCAATGATGGGTTGCGCGGCACGGCCAGTCGAAGGGCTGGCCCTCCGCTGACTGGCAGGAGCATCTGGTCGATCTCCTGCCATGTTGCTCAACTGATGTGGTTGGCATTGCATGGTTCCAGAAGCGCGGACCTGCGTGCCTACATTATTCCATAGTGCTTGTAGGCTTCGACGGTGCTCAGACCGGCAGCCAGGGCGTTACGGACGACGTTCTCGCCGGACACTTTCTCCATGGCCTTTGCGAAGACCTCATCCTCGACTTGCTGCGGCACGACCAGCACGCCGTCGATATCGCCGAAAATGATGTCCCCCGGATTGATCCACACATTGCCCATCCGGATCGGAACCCGGTAGTCCACAACCTTGCCGCGGGCCCCCTGATCCTGTCCGTAGCTGCCGTGGGAAAATACCGGAAACGGGTGATTGGCCACAGCGCGCGTGTCCCGCGAGTAGCCGTCGACGACAGCGCCCGCTGCCCCGAGTACGGCTGCGCGGGTCGACATCAACTCGCCCCACAGGGCAAAGCGCGGCGATGCCCCTGTGCAGACATACACCTCGTTCTCTTTCAGGCTGTCCAGGGCTTCGAACATCATGCCGAAGGGCTGTGCCACGGTTGCATTGTGGGCGTCTTCGAAGCTGGCGAATGGCGCATCGATTTCAAGGACGGTCATAGCCCGCCCGATCAACACTGCGTCGTGTTGAACCGGCCTCAGTTCGGGGCGCAGAAACTGATCGTAAAGCCCAAGGGAATCGAGAATGTCGCCCACGACATTGGTGTGTAGCTGCTGTTTGGCAGCGGCAAATCTTTCCTTGTCACGTGCTGGGTCGTGCTGTCGTTGCATGCCCTGATGCCTCCATTGATGAGCCGGACAGTGCGGTTGGTTTGTCAACCGTTGGAGGGGTAGCTAAACCAACAGCGTTATAACTGTCAAGGTGTATGACAGCTTGACAGCACGAGATAGCCCCGGTAGCTTTGACCCAGTGAGGGCCAACGAGGTTTATCTTTTGAAGACTAGGGACGTGCTTAAACGCGAAACGCTGGCTGATCAGGTTGCGCAGCAACTGATGGAGCACATTCAGAACACGGCAATGGCACCCGGCGATCAATTGCCATCGGAGGGTGAGATGGCAGACATGTTCGGGATCAGTCGACCGGTGGTGCGCGAGGCGCTTGGCCAGTTGAAGTCTATTGGACTGGTCGAAATGCACAGTGGTCGGCGCCCGATGGTGCAACCCATCGACGGCAAATTGCCAGGTCTTTTTTTCAAGCTTTCTCTGGGCCTGGATTCTGGCAGCGTTCAGGAGCTGCTGGAGGTTCGTCGCGGGTTGGAGGTTCAAAGCGCGATACTTGCAGCGCAGCGGGCGGGAGAGGATGACTGCAGGCGTCTGGAAGAAACAGTCGCCCTGATGAAGAAGCACCTTGATGAAAAAGACCACAGAGCCTTCATTGACCTTGACGTCCAGCTCCACCTGCTGATTGCCTCGGCATCGCGCAATGCGATGCTGTACAACCTTATTGCATCGATAAGAGGGCCCATGCGTGAATCCATTGCTCACGGCATTGCGGCGAGAAACTCACAGCGGGAGTTGCAGCGGATACATGTTCTGCATAGTGACGTTGTCACGGCAATTCGCATGGGTGACGGTGCCGCCGCAGCTGTGGCCATGGCTGCGCATTTCGACGACGCGCTGATTTCGATAGTTGCAGACCGGGTCGCGGGGCAGCCCATTGGCGGCGGCGAGTCCGATGGAAATGCGAATGAACAGGGCTGAACCGCTGCGCAGTCTTCACGCCGTTGTAACCGGTGGCGGTACTGGGCTCGGCCTCGCAATGGCCCGGTCGTTCTGCTCCGCAGGAGCAAGAGTGACGGTTGTCGGTCGGCGCGAAGAACGGCTTCACCAGGCCGTTGCCGAACTTGATGGCAATGCCGGTTATGTGGTTGCCGACATTTCGGATACTGCAGCCAGTGCAGTGACCGCCGCCAGACTGGAGGCAGTGGCGCCGGTCGATATCCTGGTCAACAATGCCGGAGCGCATCTCAAGCTTCCCACGCTGGATACGAGCGATGCGGACTTCCTTCGTGTTCTGACGACCAACCCGCTCGGTTCGTTTGCACTCACCCGTGAGGTCGCTAAGCCCATGTGTGAGCGCCAGAGCGGTTCGATCATCATGATTACCTCCATGGCGAGCCTTTTCGGCATCCCGCAGGTCGCCGCGTACACGTCCTCCAAAGCTGCTCTCGCTGGTCTGACCCGGCAGCTGGCCGTCGAATTCGGCGCCGCCGGCGTTCGCGTAAATGCCATTGCACCTGGCTTTATCGAAACCGACATGAACCGCGATATCTTCAGGAGGGATCCGCAGCGGCTCGAAAAAATCCTGTCGCGAACGCCTGTCGGTCGGTTGGGTGCGGTGGAAGATATCGCGGAGGCGGCTGTCTATCTGGCTTCACCCGCCGCACGCTTCGTAACCGGCGTTTCCCTGCCTGTAGACGGTGGCATCTCGATCGGTTTCTAGGCTTAAAGCAACCATTATCAGCGCTACGTCACTCGACATTCAATCTGCTTTGGGAGGACTTCCGCCATGGCAAGCTTCAAACTTGGCTTCGGCTTCTATCACCACATGCTGAACGACGAGACGTTCAGGTTCGCCCGGCAATGCGGTGCGACCCACGCTGTCGTTCATCTGGTCGATTATTTTGGCACGGCCGAGGAGGGACAGGTCAATCAGCCTGTTGGCCAGCAGAGCGGATGGGGCAGGGCTGGCGGGTCGACAGAGCGCTGGTCCCTGGAAGCATTGCGGGCCTTGCGCGACCGCTTGAGCAATGCCGGTCTCGAACTGGCGGCCATTGAGAACTTCGATCCATCTCACTGGCACGACGTCCTCCTTGCAGGCCCGCGCCGGGACGAGCAGATCGATACAATCCGGACGTTTATACGCAATGCCGGCGCTGCGGGCATTCCGGTGATCGGTTACAATTTCAGCTTGGCCGGCGTCGCCAGCCGTGTGGTTGGCCCTTTTGCGCGCGGCAATGCAGAGTCGGTTGCAATGGATGGTGTCGATGACACACCAATCCCGAATGGCATGGTCTGGAACATGGTTTATGATCCAGATGCGCCGCAGGGCACCGTGGAAGAGATCGACCATGAGACCCTGTGGCAGCGGCTGTCGTACTTTCTCGATGCAGTGCTTCCGGTGGCGGAAGAGGCCGGGGTGCGTCTCGCTGCGCATCCAGACGACCCGCCCGCCCCTTTTGTACGCGGTACTCCACGCCTCGTTTATCAACAGGCCATGTATCAGCGGCTCATCAACATCCATCCCAGTTCTTCCAACGCGCTGGAGTTCTGTCTGGGATCGCTGTCCGAGATGACGGAGGGGGATATCTACGAGACAACCAGATACCATGCAGAAAACGGAAACATCGCCTATATCCATTTCCGCAACGTGCGCGGCAAGGTCCCCAACTACAGTGAGACGTTTGTGGACGAAGGTGATATCGATATGGCGCGCATCGTCCGAATACTCAATGAAGCGAGCTTTACCGGTGTCATGATCCCGGATCACACACCACTGATGGCGTGCGATGCGCCTTGGCATTCGGGGATGGCCTATGCGATGGGCTATATGCGTGCGCTGCAGAAGAATATGTAGAGCTCGAAACGATCACCGCGGCACGCGGCAAGCCGAGGATGGCTATTGGTTACAGCGGCGCCCGGACAGAAACCCGCAACAACCGCACCACCCACTCACAAACCCGCTTGACGCCGGGGCCCGGGTCGCGGATTAATGCGCGCTGCGCGGGTATGATGTAATGGTAGCCTGTCAGCTTCCCAAGCTGAACGCGCGGGTTCGATTCCCGCTACCCGCTCCAGATGCTCCGATCAGGACCTGCCCTTTGGCGCCCCATCCAGGCTTGCGCACCTGCATCAGGGTGCGTATCTCTTTGCGGTCAAGATCAAGGAGCATTCCGGTGTCGGCACTGACCAGATTCCTCGGCGACAGCCCGCTGCGCGTCATCATCAAACTGCTGATCGTTTCACTCATCGTCGGCTTTGTGATGAGCGCGTTCAACTGGTCTCCGTTCGACATCATCCATGCGCTGCGTGACACTGTCGTTCATCTCTGGAACATGGGGTTCGATGCGCTCGGCCGTTTCGCAAGCTATATCCTGCTGGGCGCGGCAATTGTCGTGCCGGCCTTTCTGATCCTGCGCCTCCTGAACTATCGCCGTTAGCGAAGCCAGGGGCGCATTTCCATGGATCATGCTCAGCCGCAAGACCGCGTATCGCATCCGTTCACGGTGACGAACCGTCTCGTCCTGTCGATCGCCCTGCCGATGACGCTGGCCTATCTGACCACGCCGCTTCTGGGCATCGCCGATACGGCCATTGTCGGCCAGTATGGCGACGCGGCCCTGCTGGGCGGGCTGGCGGCGGGCGCCATCGTCTTCGACGTGGTCTTCACCACGTTCAACTTTCTGCGCTCCGGCACGACCGGCCTCGTCGCGCAGGCCTATGGCCAGGGCAATGCGCTGGAGGAGCAGGCGGTTCTGTGGCGGGCATTGCTTGTTGCCCTGGCCGCCGGTGTTCTCGTTGTGTTGCTCGGTCCGTTCGTGATTGCCGGCGGTGTGTATTTCATGGGGGCCGAGCCCGAGGTGGCGGCAGCCATGCGTGCCTATGTCTCGATCAGAATTCTCGCCGCCCCCGTCTCTCTCATCAACTACGCAATTCTTGGATATGTGCTCGGGAGGGGCGAGGGCGTGCTCGGGCTCGTGCTGCAGTTCATCCTGAACGGCACGAACATTGCGCTGTCGATGTTTCTCGCGCTGTCGCTGGGCTGGGGCATCGAGGGTGTGGCCTGGGGCACGGTGGGTGGCGAAGCTGTCGGCATGCTCACAGGGTTCGCCGTGCTGGCCTGGCGCTTTCGGCGCGGGCCCCGCGTTTCACTGCGGCGGGTCTTCGACACGCCCCGGATCGTCCGGATGGTTGCCATGAATGGCGACATCATGATCCGGTCATTCTCGCTTCTCGCTGCATTCGCGCTCTTCACCAGGCAGGGCGCGCAGTTTGGCACCGTCACTCTGGCCGCCAATGCGATCCTGATGAATTTTTTCCTGGTCGCGGGATATTTCCTCGACGGGACCGCCACCGCCGCCGAGCAATTGGCAGGCCGTGCCGTGGGCGCGCGTTACCGCCCCGCCTTTCTTCGCTCCCTTAGGCTGACGGTGGCGTGGGGCTTCGGGCTTGCCATTGCCATGTCGCTGTTTCTGCTTTTGGCCGGCGAAGCGCTGATAGCCTTCATCACCACGGCACAGGATGTGCGAATGGCCGCCAACACCTTTCTGCCCTGGGCGGCGCTGATCTCCATTTCTGGCGTTCTGGCATTTCAGATGGATGGGGTGTTCATCGGCGCAACCTGGTCGCGCGACATGCGCAACACGATGCTGCTTTCTTTCGCGCTCTATCTCGCCTGCCTGTTCTTTTTGACGAGAAGTTTTGGCAATCATGGATTGTGGGCGGCATTCCACATTCTCCTGATCGTTCGCGGCATCAGCCTCTTCGCCATTGTGCCGTCACGAATGCGCAGAACGTTCGCGGAATAGACGTCAGTCGAGACGGCGCGCAGCCCATTCGTCCACGCGGGTGTCGCGCAGCTGACGCAGCGAAGAGAGGTTCTCGCGCTGTGCGAATGCGCTCATCTCTTCCAGAATCCTGCCGGGCAGGCAGGTGCCGCCGAAGATCAGGCCGCTATACATCTGCACCAGATCGGCACCGGCGCGGATCTTCTCCAGCGCCGTTTCAGTGGAGCAAACCCCGCCAACGCCGATAATCGGCATGGCCGGCCCGACCAGCAGCCGCATCTTGGCAAGAATGACTGTGGACCGTTCGAAAAGAGGCTGGCCGGAGAGCCCGCCCGTCTCGTGTGCCAGGCGGCTTGTGACGCCGGCTCTCGAAAGCGTGGTGTTGCTGACGATCAGCCCGTCGATGCGTTTGCCTAGCGCTTCGTCGGCTATGTCGGCCAGGGCAGCGTCGGTGAGGTCAGGTGCGATCTTCAGGAACAGCGGGATCGGCGCCCGCCGCAGCCTGGCGACTTCGTTGCGTGTTTCGATCACCCGGTGAAGGAGTTCGGAGAGGTTCGCACGATCCTGAAGCGACCTCAGCCCGGCCGTGTTGGGGGAGGAGATGTTGACGGCAAGATAGGACGCGACATCGCCAAAGGCACGCACGCCCGCCTCATAATCGGCAATGCGATCCGTGCTGTCCTTGTTGGCGCCGATGTTCACGCCGACAATTCCGCCCCTGCCGGCACGGCTCCTGATGCGCTCGCGCACCGCCACGATGCCGTCATTGTTGAAACCCATCCGGTTGATGAGCGCGCTGTCTTCCTCCAGTCGAAAAAGGCGCGGCTTGGGGTTTCCCTCCTGCGGCTTCGGGGTCACGGTACCGCATTCCACGAAGCCGAAGCCCAGCCGCAGCAGGCCGTCCGCTGCCTCGGCATTCTTGTCGAAGCCGGCTGCCATGCCGAGCGGGTTGGGAAAAACCATCCCGCCCACTATGGTTTTGAGGCGTTTGCTGATCTGCGGTGGCCGGGCCAGCGGCATGCCGCTTTTCAGGGCCATGATCGCAAGGTTGTGGGCGCGTTCGGAATCCATCCGGAAAAGGGCCTGGCGCGCAATCCTGTCGAGCAGCGATTTCATTCTGATAGCTCTGGAAAAAGGTGGAGGCCATCTCTGCCCAGCGGCAGGGGCCGCACCCATGCAACCGCATCGAGCGGCAGAGAGGCATAGAGATGCGGAAAGAGAGCGCCCCCGCGCGAGATTTCGTATTTCAGCGCATTTCCAAGCGCGCCTGCTTCAACGGCAACGAGCAGCAGGTCGTCCTGCCCGGCAAAGTGCCTGGCGGCTGTCTCCTTGACCTGCCCCGCCGTGGAGAAATGAATATAACCGTCGGCGAGATCGATCGGCGCGCCATTGAACACTCCCGCGGTCTCGGCTTCCTGCCAGAGCGTGCGGGGACAGATTTTATAGATCAGGTGGACCATGCCAGCGGCTATACTTGCAATACAGTGTCAGCGAAAGGCCCGAAAAGGCGTTTTCGGGGGATTGCGGTCTATCCCATTTATGGCGCATTCCTTGCGCATGATCTCATCACCGGATGCATGAACGCGGAGCAGACCCATGCGCAAGACAATCGCGGCGACAGGAGCGCTGATCATCCTGTCCATGACGGCGAACGCCATGGCGCAGGAGGCCGAACGCTTTCGGCTTGAGCGCACGGAAGAAGGCTATGTGCGCATGGACACCCAGACCGGTGCCATGTCGATCTGCCGCGAGCGGTCGGGACAGCTCGTCTGTGCGCCGGCGGCCGATGAACGCACGGCCTATGAGGAAGACATCGCCGCGCTTCAGGACAGGCTCGAAACCCTCGAGGAGCGGGTCGAAGCGCTGGAAAGCGCATCCCCCGAAGCGGCATCGGACCTGCCGTCCGAGGAAGAGTTCGAGCAGACCCTGGGTTTGATGGAGCGCTTCTTCCGCCGTTTCATGGGAATCGTGAAGGATTTCGAGAAGGAAGAAAAGACGACGTCGCCTGATACGCCTGCACCTGACCGGACCTGAGCAATTCCGGGAAAAGTGCAAACAGGCTTTCGACTCGGAATCGCGCTAAAGCACTATATCCGAACGTTTTCGCATCTGCGCGGACGTTGGGTGGTGCGCGCCGGACTGCAGACCGCTCTACGTGATCGCGCGCGCCATGCGCAGCAACATTGAGAAGGCGAAGAAGCCGCAGCCAACCTGTAGGCTGAGAACGGCGAAGCGCAGATAGATGTCTTTCAGGATAGCGATGAACACTTTTGCGCCCGAACGGCCGACCGGGCGCGCATTCGGCTTCAGATGCATCCAGACCTCGGTCTTCCTGGGGTTTTGTCGCGCAAGCGCGTAGGCCTTGAGTATCAGAAGCTCGGACATGATCAGCGTCATCAATGCGCCTGCGCTGAAAGCGAGCACCAGATCGAATGAGAAGCTCAGCATCACCAGGCCAATGGCAAAGGCGCCGAACATCACGGCGCGACCGATGCAGAGTATGGCTACCTTGTGGATTTTCTCCATAGCAGGCTCACGGGTTTTCACCCTCCCGGCGAGTCTGTGGCATAGATGTGGGGCAGGCAAGTAAATCTTCTGCGAGCGTTTTGGCGAGTGGTGGAGTGTCTGGCTATGGCAGAGCTTGAAATGATGGCTATTCCCCGCATAATCGCCGCCGGAACCTGCGACGGAAGAAGACGACAAAAATGCCGCAGGCGCGGGAGGGACTTTTGGCATCGGGCTATAGATTTCTGGTCGCCGACGACCATCCTCTGTTCAGGGGAGCGTTGAAGGGCGCTCTTTCCGGACTCGACGATGCATGCAGGATACTGGAGGCAGGCGACTTTGAAGGCGCGAAAGCGCTGGTCGACGAGAGTATCGATCTCGTTTTGCTCGATCTTTCCATGCCGGGCGTCAGCGGTCTGTCGGGGTTGATTGCGCTTCGCGGAATGAACCCGGCAGTGCCGATCGTTGTCGTGTCGGCTCACGACGATCCGGAAACCATCAGGCGGGCGCTGGAACTGGGCGCGTCCGGTTTCATCTCGAAATCGTCAGGCATGGACGAGATCCGAACGGCGGTTCAGACTATCCTTGATGGCGGTATCTATACGCCCGCCGACATCGATCTGGGCGCCGAGGCCGATCCGGAGATTGCCGATCTCATCCGCCGGCTGCAAACCCTTACGCCGCAACAGACCAGGGTGCTGAGCATGCTGGCGGAAGGGCTGCTGAACAAGCAGATCGCCTACGAGCTCAACGTCTCGGAAGCAACCATCAAGGCGCATGTCTCCGCGGTGTTGCAGAAGCTGGATGTAGACAGTCGCACCCAGGCCGTGATCCGCCTGTCGAAAATCGGGGCCGACACCATCGCAACGGAAAGCTGAAGCCGTCGCCGGTTCTGCTCTTCCTGCCTATTCCGCTGCCGCGAGCATCTGGCGGCAGCGCATCAGCAATGTGCGCAGCGATGCCGGGCGCAGAGGCTTGTTCAGCACCATGGCAGTCAGCGCCTCCGCCTCGGCGCGCACTTCGTTGGAACGGTCGGCGGTGATCAGGATTGCCGGTATCGTTTCTCCATAGCGCGCCCGCAATGCGGCGATCACATCGAGCCCCACTTCGTTGTCGAGATGATAATCGGCCAGGATGATGTTGGGCGCTCCGCCCGAAAAATCGGGCAGGGTGGCCGACCCGGTCGCCGTCGAAACGGCACAGCCCCAGCCTTCCAGAAGCCGGCGCATCCCGTCGAGAATGCGCGGATCGTTGTCGATACACAACACGCGCAATCCCTCCAGCATGGTCTGCTGAACCGCCGCAGGGCGCGCGGGTCTCTCGACCTCCTTGGCAGGGGTGGAGCTTGTCGGGATGATGACGGAGAAGCGCGTGCCGCCGTGAATTTCGGAATCGAGACGTATTTCCATGTTCAGAACCCGCGCGATGCGGTCGACAATCGAGAGGCCAAGGCCCAGTCCCTGAGCCTGCCGCACGCCTTCCTCCAGCCGGGTGAATTCACGGAACACCGTGTTCAGCTTGTCGGGTGCAATGCCGATGCCCGTGTCGATCACCTGGAGTTCCAGAAGCGCACCGCGCCGCCGCACACCCACAAGCACTCGGCCGCTCGGCGTGTATTTGATCGCATTGGAGACCAGGTTCTGAACGAGGCGCCGCAGCAGGTTCCGGTCCGTGTTCACCGTGAGCGTCGAGGGGACGATGGTCAGCTCCAGCCCCTTTTCTTCAGCCAGTGGCATGAAATCCGTGCTCAGCTGGCGCAGCAGGCCATCGAGCTTGAAGACACTGGCTGAGGGTTTCAGCGCCCCGGTGTCCAGGCGCGAAATGTCGAGCACGGCGCCGAGGATCGTTTCCACGGAATCGAGCGAGGATTCGATGTTGCTGACATACTCGCGTGTCTCGCCGCCATCGGCGCGTTCCATCAGCGATGAACAGTAGAGCCGGGCCGCATTGAGCGGCTGGAGAATGTCGTGGCCGGCCGCCGCCAGAAAACGCGTTTTCCCGAGATTGGCTTCTTCGGCGATCACCTGCGCCTGTGCCAGCTCCTCATTGACCCGCATCAGCTCCGCCGTGCGGTCGGCCACGCGCTGTTCCAGTGTCTCGTTGATGCGCTTCAGGGCGATGTCCGCCTCCACACGCGGTGTGATGTCGGTGTAGGTGGCAACGATGCCACCGTCGGGCATGGGGTTGGTACGCAGTTCGATGATGCGTCCGCTCTTTCGCAGCCTGATCTCCCAGGGCATTCCGAAGTCGGTGAAACGGTTGAGTGTCACCGTATAGGCGTCGACGGGAATTTCCCCGCGCACTGCGAGCAGATTGACGAACCGGTCGAGCGAGACGCCAACCTGGCCCATTTCGTCCGGCAGGTTGAAGAGCGTTCTGTACTGCCGGTTCCAGCAGATGAGCTGGAAATCGCGGTCGAACACGGTCACGCCTTCTTCCATCTGGTCGAGCGCGGTCTGCAGCAGGTCGCGATTGTGCTGCAGTGCCATGGAGGCATCGTCGAGCAGTCTGAGCGCATCGCGTGGTGAGCGGTCATTGCGCTGGAAGAGCAGCGAAAGAATGAGCCGTGAGGAAGACGAACCCACCGCACTGGCAAGCAATTGTTCGGAAAAGCGCACCAGGGCGATGCCCGTCTGGTCGTTGCCGTTGAGACGAACGCCATGTGTTGCCTCGAAAGTGGCAAAGGAGCGTTCTGTGCGTTCTGCGCCCAGATAGCGCGAGATCGTGTCCTTCAGATCGTTGACGGTGACCGCCGTGCGAAACCGGCGCAGGGTCGGGATGGGGCCCGTGTCGCGGGGCACGAAGATTGCCGCCTGGATACGTTCGAGCGGTTGTGCCGCGCGCGAAAGCGAGCCCAGTACGAAGAACAGCGTGTTGACGGCAAGGCTCCACAGAACGCCATGATTGAGCGGCTCGGCCACGGTGCCGAAAAGCGCCTGCGGCCTGAGTGCCGGCAGGCCGAAGAGACCGTCCGTGATGATGCTGGTCCCTTGCGGGGCAAGCGAAGGAAACAGAAGCGTGTAGCCCCACAGGGCAAACCCCGCTCCCATGCCGAGCAGCGCGCCCCGCGCATTCGCACCGCGCCAGATCAGCCCGCCGAAAAAGGCCGGCGCGAACTGGGCGATGGCTGCAAAGGAGATGAGGCCGATGGCGGCCAGCCGTGTGTTGTGCGTGGTCTCGCGGTAATAAAGAAACGCGGTGAAAAGGATGATGAAGATGGCGGCGCGGCGGATGTTGAGAATGCTTGACGACCAGTCGTTCTTCTCTCGGTGGTCGGGGCGCAGCAGGCGGCGCAGAAAAAGCGGGATCACCAGGTCGTTCGAGATCATGATCGAAAGCGCCACACTGGCGACGATGACCATGGCGGTGGCGGCCGAAAGCCCGCCGATGAAGGCGACCAGGGCAAGAAGATCATGCCCGGCGAGCAGCGGCAGGGCGAGCACGTAGAGATCGGAATTGGCTTTGTCGCCGACGAGCGCCAGACCGGCAAAGGCAATCGGAATCACGAAAAGGTTGATCAGCACCAGATAGAGCGGAAAGAGCCAGCTTGCGGTCTCGAGCTCCGTGGTGCTGCGGTTTTCCACGATGGTGACGTAGAACTGCCGCGGCAGCATGATGATGGCGAAAGCGCTCAGCGTCGTCATCACTATCCAGGTCGCAAGCGACGTGGGGTAGGTGTAGGCCTTTTGCACTTCGGGAAGGCTGCTCACGGCGCGCGCCAGGTCGAGCGGTCCTGCGAAGAAGAAATAGGTGATGGCGATGCCGACCGCGAGGAAGGCCGCTAGTTTCACCACCGTCTCCACGGCAACGGCCAGAACCAGACCTTCCTGATGCTCGGTGGCATCGGCGTGACGGGTGCCGAAGAGAACGGCGAAGATTGCCAGCAGAAAGGTGACGATCAACGCCATGTCGCCCACGAAAAAATCGATGACCGGCGGCGCGCCGTCGTAATGCGTGACCATGAGGCTGACGGAATCGGAAATCGCTTTCAACTGCAGGGCAATATACGGAACGGTACCAAACGTCGCGATGAGCGTGGCCACGGATGCGACAGCAAAACTCTTGCCATAGCGGGCGGCAAGGAAGTCGGCGATCGAGGTGATCTTCTCGGATTTGGCGAGCCGGATGATGCGCTTGAGGATCGGGAAGCCGAACAGGAAAACCAGCACCGGGCCGATATAGATGGCCAGAAATTCCAGCCCGCGCTCGGAGGCCAGACCCACCGAGCCGAAGAAGGTCCAGGACGTGCAATAGATCGCAAGGCTGAGCGCATAGATATAGGGGCGCGAGCCGAGCCCTCCCTGGCGGGCGGCGCGATTGTCGCCGACGCTCGCTATGAAGAAGAGCAGCGTCACGTAAGCGACGGCTATGATTGCGATGACCCAGCCCTGCACCGGTCGCGATTCTCCTCCTCACGGGGCACGCCAAAAGGCAAACACAGGCCCGGTGGCGTGTCCAATGCTTCTTTCGGCCAATGAGCCCTGTGAAGTGAAAAGAACGGTTTTTGTTGCGCTTCTCACTTGTGGCACTGCTATTGTGCACGTACTGGTGGCCTTTGAGTCGCCGGGGTTGCAGCCAGGGCAATTCCAGGAAAAGTGGGAACCGGTTTTCCGTCCGGAATTGCGCAAAACAACAAGGTAGAGCGCTTTCGCGATTCAACGAAAGGCGAAAACGCTCTGGATTGGGGAGATACCCTTATGATGAAAGAATTTCGGGAGTTCATTGCACGGGGCAATGTGATGGACCTCGCGGTCGGCGTGATCATCGGCGGCGCGTTCGGTCTTATTGTGAAATCGTTGACCGATGACATTATCATGCCGGTCATCGGCGCCATTTTTGGCGGTTTCGATTTTTCGAACTATTTCATGCCGCTTTCGTCCACCGTGACCGCAACGACGCTGGAAGCTGCGCGGGAGCAAGGGGCGGTGTTCGCCTACGGCAACTTCCTGACCGTGGTCGTCAACTTCCTGATTCTGGCGTGGATCATTTTCCTCATGGTGAAGGGCGTGAACGCGCTGCGCCGCAAGGAAGCCGAAAAGCCGGCAGAGCCCGAAGCCCCGCCGGCCGATGTTCAGCTTCTCACCGAAATCCGCGACCTTTTGTCGAAAAAATAGGGCTTTTTCGCCTTTTTATCGAAAAACACCGGGAAAATCCGAAAACGCCGCCGGGAGGGTATCACGGCGGCGTTCTCATTGTTTTTGCTCGGAAAAAGAAGTCAGCCGCCGGATTTGGGTACCAGAAGAGACACCACCCGCTCGGATTTCGCCAGCTGTGGCTGGTCCGCTTCGTTGAAGGGAATGCCGAGCGCTTCCCAGGTTTCGAGAAGCGCATCGCGCAATGTGTCGATCAGCGCGTCGTCATGGTACGGCGTCGGCGTGATGCGCAGCCGTTCCGTGCCGCGCGGCACGGTCGGATAGTTGATCGGCTGGATGTAGATCCCGTGCTTTTCAAGAAGGTGATCCGTGGCCTGCTTACACAGTTCGGGATCGCCCACGAGCAGCGGAACGATATGGGTCTGCGACGGCATCACCGGCAGACCGGCTGCGAGAAGCTTGTCCTTGGTCTGCTGGGCCTGGCGCTGCTGCGCTTCGCGCTCAACCGAGGAGGTCTTCAGGTGGCGGATCGATGCGGTGGCCGCAGCCGCGATGGCCGGTGGCAGGGCGGTCGTGAATATGAACCCGGACGCGTAGGAGCGCACCGCGTCGATAACGGCGGTGGAGCCGGTGATATAGCCACCGATCACGCCAAAGCCCTTGGCCAGCGTGCCCTCGATAACATCCATGCGTTGCGCAAGGCCGTCGCGCTCCGTGATGCCACCGCCCCGCGCGCCATACATGCCGACGGCGTGAACCTCGTCGATATAGGTCATCGCATTATACTTGTCGGCGAGATCGGCAATCGCCTCGATGGGCGCGATATCGCCGTCCATGGAGTAGACGGATTCGAAAACGATCAGTTTTGCCCGGCCGGGGTCGGCATCCCTGAGCAGGCTTTCCAGATGCGCAACATCGTTGTGCCGGAAGATTTTCTTCTCCGCGCCAGAGCGGCGCACGCCCTCGATCATCGAAGCATGGTTCAGCTCGTCGGAAAGAACCAGGCAGTTGGGAAGGAGGCGGGCGATGGTGGAGATGGAGGCTTCATTGGAGATGAAACCCGATGTGAAGACGAGGCCGGCTTCCTTTCCGTGCAGGTCGGCAAGCTCGGCTTCGAGCTCCACCAGCGGGTGATTGGTGCCGGAAATGTTGCGCGTGCCGCCGGCACCTGCGCCCATTGAGCCGGCCGCCTTCTGCATGGCCGAGATCACGCTCTCATGCTGGCCCATGCCCAGATAGTCATTCGAGCACCAGACGGTAATTTCACGCGTTTCTTCACCGGAGCGCCACAGCGCGCGCGGAAACGCACCGACGATCCGCTCGAGATCTGCGAAGACGCGATAGCGGCGTTCAGCGTGAAGTTGATCGATCGCTTCTGAGAAAAAACGCTGGTAATTCATTGAACCTTCCTGCTGTGCGGCGCGATCATAATCGCGCACCCCGTCTGCGTCCATTGCGTGTTTCGGGCAAATTGACACGTCTGCGTGACATCGCCTTGCGCTCGATCAAATTCAATCCGAGAGGGGAGGCACTGGTCAGTGCGGGAGCGTGTCTTTCGGCGGGCCCTCGCCCGGTGCCATCATGTCGGCAATGGCTGTCAGGGCCAGGATGAGCTGGCTGCGGTGCTCCGGAGAGAGGTCTGCGAAACGCCGGGCGAAGGCGTCGCCCATCGGTTCCGGCGCCCGCGTCAACAGCGCGGCGCCTTCCGGTGTGAGGCGGGTGTGGACCACGCGGCGATCATTGCGTGAGCGGTAGCGCTCGACCAGTTGCCGTGCTTCCAGATTGTCGAGGATGGTGATCACGGTCGCAGCGCTCAGATCGATATGGGCCGACAGGACAGTGGTCGTGACCTCCCCAAGTGCGGCAATCGCCTTGAGGGTAATGAGCTGCGGCGCCGTGAGCCCGATCTGCTTTGCAAGCGCCCGGGACTGCACATCGTTGGCACGGACGATCCGGCGGATGCATTTTTCCACGCCCCGTAACTCATCGTCGCGGAACCTGTTGGTGACCTTGTCAGTTGTCTTCTTAAAGCTCATGCTGACGCCATTAATTTGACATCTAATAGTTATAACTATAACTAAAATACGCTCCGACGCAACGACGAACAAGGGATCAGATCGCTATCCATGTGCGGAATCTGCGGAGAACTGCGGCTTGATGGCCGCCCTGCCTCACCTGTCGCTCTTTCGAAAATGATGGACTGTCTTGCGCCGCGCGGGCCTGATGGCGCGGGCGCCGTCATTCATGGCAGCGCGGCCTTCGGGCATCGGCGGCTGAAAATCATTGACCTGTCGGAAAAGGCACGCCAGCCGATGGAGGATGCGGAGCTTGGGCTCACCATCGCCTTCAACGGCTGCATCTACAATTATCCCGAGCTACGTGCGGAACTGGAGGGCAGGGGCTACCGCTTCTTCTCCACCGGCGATACCGAAGTCATTCTGAAAGCCTGGCATGCCTGGGGTGAGGAATGTGTGACCCGCTTCCATGGCATGTTTGCCTTCGTGCTGCGCGAGCGTGAAACGGGCCGCGTGGTGATGGCGCGCGACCGGTTTGGCATCAAGCCGCTTTACCTGGCGGAGACGCCGGAGCGCATTCGGTTCGCATCGTCCCTGCCGGCCCTGCTGGCGGCGGGTGAGGTGGACACGTCCATCGACCGCCACGCGCTGCATCACTACATGACGTTCCATGCGGTTGTCCCCCCGCCGCGAACCATCCTGAACGGCGTGAAGAAGCTGCCGCCTGCCACCATCCGGATCATCGAAGCCGATGGCAGCCAGCGGGATCGGATCTACTGGGATCCGCCCTTCGCGCGCGATCCCGATACGGCCCTTCTTTCTCCGGACGAATGGCGTGACCGCACGATGGAAGCGCTGCATCTCGCCGTCAAACGCCGCATGGTGGCCGACGTGCCGGTGGGCGTCCTGCTTTCTGGAGGTGTGGATTCCAGCCTCATCGTCGGGCTTCTCGCCGAGGCCGGCCAGAAGGGTCTCATGACCTTCTCCGTCGGTTTCGAGGAGGCCAATGGCGAAAAGGGTGACGAATTCGTCTATTCCGATCTGATAGCGAAGGAATTCGGCACCGATCATCACAAGATCTTCGTGCCCTCGGCCGGCCTGATGGACGCGCTTCCCGGCACGTTCGCTGCCATGTCGGAGCCAATGGTCTCCTACGACAATGTCGGTTTTTATCTCCTCTCCAAGGAAGTCTCGAAACACATCAAGGTCGTGCAGTCGGGGCAGGGCGCCGACGAGATTTTCGGTGGCTATCACTGGTATCCGCCGCTGATGAATTCCAACGATGTGGTGGGTGACTATGCGAAGGTCTTCTTCGACCGGTCGCACGAAACGCTGACCAGACAGCTCGCGCCCGAATGGATCGCCGACCGCGATGCGAGCCGCGAACTGGTGGCGGCTCACCTCACGCGGGCAGGTGCCGACACGCCGGTCGATGCGGCGCTGAGGCTCGATTCCACCGTCATGCTCGTGGATGACCCGGTCAAGCGGGTGGACAACATGACCATGGCCTGGGGGCTTGAAGCGCGGGTGCCGTTCCTTGATCATGAGCTGGTGGAGCTTGCGGCCCGCATTCCGCCCGAGGAAAAGCTCAAACAGGGTGGCAAGGGCGTGCTGAAGGAAGTTGCAAGGCAGGTGGTCCCGCATGAGGTGATCGACCGGAAGAAGGGCTATTTCCCGGTGCCGCAGCTCAAATATGTCGATGGGCCCTATCTCGATATGGTGCGCGATGCGCTATCCTCGCAATCCGCACGCGAACGCGGCCTCTTCCGTCAGGAGTATCTGGACACGCTCTACGCCGCGCCGGCCGATCACATCACGCCGCTGCGTGGCTCTGAACTCTGGCAGGTAGGGCTGCTCGAACTCTGGCTGCAAACCCACGGGGTATGACCGATGGCCAAGAAAGAGGATGTGGCTTTGCGCGCCTCGCGCGGGCGCAGCGACAAGGCGCTCGGCTACCGTCTGAAGCGCCTGCGCAGCGAGACCATGAAGCCGACCAGCGCCCCGGCCGATCAATCCGCCGAACAACAGGACAGGTCGGTCTCTCTGGAACTCGGCTGGGGGCGGCTTCTCTTCGCCCAGACCTTCGAGACAAATGAAGAACTCGCCGGCGCGCTGGGGGACGAGGGCCCGGCCCGGCGCGACATCGCCTTTTATATCCGCGACCCGCATGTGCTCCTGTCCATGGCGCCGCAGGAACTCTTTCTCGACCCGTCGCACACCTACCGGCTCGATCTTGCGACCTATCGCCCGAGCCGGCGTCAGCCACGCGGCTTTTTTATCCGGCGGCTGACCTCGGAGGCGGACGCAAACGCCGTCAACGCCATCTATCAGAGCCGCGGCATGGTCACCGTGCGGCCGGATTTCTTCTGGACCAACCGAGACAGTCGCGCCATCACATATTTCGTCGCCGAGGACGATCAGACCGGAGACATTCTGGGCACGGTAACCGGGGTCGATCACCGCCGCGTGTTTCAGGACGCCGAAAACGGCTCCTCCCTCTGGTGCCTCGCGGTCGATCCGCAATGCCGTCATGCAGGGGTGGGTGAGATGCTGGTGCGGCGGCTGGCCGAGCATTTCGCCGCCCGGGGGGCGAGCTTCATGGATCTCTCGGTCATGCATGACAATGATCAGGCCATTGCGCTTTATGAGAAGCTCGGTTTCCATCGTGTTCCGGTGTTCGCCGTCAAGCGGAAGAACCCCATCAACGAAAAGCTCTTCACCCATCCGCCCGCGGATTTCGACCTTCTCAATCCCTATGCGCGGCTGATTGTGGACGAGGCTCACCGGCGCGGTGTGGCGGTGGATGTGACGGATGCCGAAGGCGGGTTTTTCCGCCTGTCGTTTGGTGGCCGCTCGATTCACTGCCGCGAGAGCCTCTCTGAACTGACCTCGGCGGTCGCCATGTCGATCTGTGACGACAAGGCGGTCACGCGCCGCGTGGTGGAGCGCGCGGGGCTGATCGTGCCGGAGCAGATGGAAGCGGTTGATGACGATGAGGCCCTTGGCGCATTCCTGAAGAAGCATGGGCGCGTCGTTGTGAAGCCGGCACGCGGCGAGCAGGGCAAGGGCGTTGCCGTCGGTCTTGAAACGCTGGACGAGATGAAGAGCGCCATACGCATCGCCCGTGAGCTTTCCGACCGCGTTCTGGTGGAGGCCTGTTTTGAAGGCGAGGATCTGCGCCTGGTCGTCATCGACTATCGCCTCGTAGCGGCGGCTGTGCGCCGTGCGCCGCGCGTGGTGGGCGACGGTCACAAGACCATCGGGGAACTGATCGAAAAACAGTCGCGCCGGCGCGCTGCCGCAACGGGCGGCGAAAGCCGAATCCCCATTGATGACGAGACCCGGCGTTGCGTTGCCGCCCTCGGGTATGAATTGTCGAGTGTGCTGCCGGAAGGCGAGGAGGTCGTGGTGCGCAAGACGGCAAACCTCCACACCGGCGGTTCCATTCACGACGTTACGGAGAAGGTGCATCCGGATCTGGTGAAGGCAGCCTGTACAGCAGCGCGTGCCATTGACATTCCGGTTGTCGGCATTGACCTTATGGTCCGGTCGCCCGGTCAGCCAGACTATGTCTTTATCGAAGCCAATGAACGGCCAGGCCTTGCGAACCATGAACCGCAACCGACCGCCGAACGCTTCGTCGACCTGCTTTTCCCGCGCTCCGGCGTGAAATCGGCGGAAAGGGCACTGGCTCCCAGGGCTTAGATCCTCTCCCCGGGCGGCATCTGCAATCGAGCAATCCAAAGGGAATGCATGTCACGACTGAAGATCGACGTTTCCTATCTGGTCGACCAGCTCAAGGCGCTGCTGGCGATCGACAGTCCCACCGGCTACACCGATACGATCGTCAGGCATGTGACGACGGAGCTTGAGCGGCTTGGGCTGGAGCCCGAACTCACGCGGCGCGGCGCCATCCGGGCCGTTGTGCGCGGTGGCCGCCGTGAAGGCGCACGCGCCATCATCACGCATCTCGACACGCTCGGCGCACAGGTCAAATATATCAAGGACAACGGGCGCTTCGAGCTCGTGCCGATCGGTCACTGGTCGGCGCGCTTCGCCGAGGGCGCACGGGCGACGCTCTATACGGAGAAGGGCGCCTATCGCGGCACCATTTTACCGCTCAAGGCGTCCGGCCATACGTTCAATGACGATGTCGACACAATGCCGGTGGGCTGGAATTTTGTGGAACTGCGTGTCGATGCCATGTGCTGGGATCGCGCAGACGCGCACAATTTAGGCATAGATGTCGGCGATTTCGTTGCCGTCGACCCCCAGCCGGAGTTCCTTGAAAACGGCTTCATCGTTTCGCGGCACCTGGATGACAAGGCCGGCGTTGCCATCGCCCTGGCAGCGCTGGAATCGCTTCTCAGCAATGAAGTGACACTGCCGGTCGACACACACTGGCTTTTCACCATCGCTGAAGAGGTGGGGGTGGGCGCCGCCTCGATCGTCACCCCGGAAATCGCCTCCATGGTGACCATCGACAACGGCACCACGGCACCTGGGCAGAATTCCACGGAATTCGGGGTTACCATCGCCATGGCCGATCAGGCAGGTCCGTTCGACTATCACCTGACGAAGAAGCTCGTGGAACTGTGCCGCGAGGAGGACATTCGCTATCAGAAGGATGTGTTCCGCTACTACCGTTCCGATTCCGCATCGGCCATTGAGGCCGGGCACGATGTGCGCACGGCCCTGATCGCCTTCGGTATCGACGCCTCGCACGGCTATGAGCGCATTCATGTCCATGCGCTGCGTTCGGTCGCGGAGCTGGCAACCGCCTATGTGGCAAGCCCGATGGAAATCGAGCGCGATGTCGAGGAGGTTTCCGACATCGAGGGCTTCACCGAGCAGCCGACCAACGAGGCAGAGATGGCAAGACGCGCCAACAACCTGCCGAAGCAGGAATAGCGGCCTCCCGGGCAGGGCGATCCTGAACCTGGAGCGGCTCACCGTTTCGTGGAAACGCCGCTCCGCTCCAACTGCCTGTTTTCCCGCATTTGTGCCGACGTCAGGTGAAACCACCTGACTGCAAAATGCCTAGCCTGCGATTGCAAGCGACCGGTGGCGGAACCGCGCCGTGTTCGGGTCGAAATCATAGGCGCTGGCGTGGCGTTCAGCCTCGCGTGCCAGCCGGTCGACGGTGTTGATGACGAAATCCGCCTTCTCATCCGTCATGAGATAGCTGAGGTTCAGCCGCACCCAGCCGGGCTTCTCCATCTCCCGACCGTCGCGAATGCTCTGCAGAAGCGCATTCGACTGCGGTTCATCGATGCCGAGCAGGTGATGCGCATAGGGGCCGGCACAGGCGCAGCCGCCACGCGCCTGAATGCCGTGAAGATCGCTCAGCATCCGGGTAAAGAGCTGATGGTGCAGCGTGTTGCCTTCAGGGCAGAGAATACGGAACGAAAAGATTGGCAGTCGCGGCGCTGCCGGGTTGCCGAGAAGTTGCAGGCACGGGTTCTGCGACCAGACGCCCAGTGCCCGCGTACGCAGTTCCTCATGCCGGCGGTCTATGAAATCCTGCCCCAGCGCTTCCTTGACGAGCAGGACGAGAGCGGCGCGGATATCGCCCACCACATTTGGGGTGCCTGCCTCCTCGCGCGCCGAAAGCGATCGCGAGTAATCGTGTGTCCAGGGCGACACGAAGGTCACCGACCCGCCGCCGGGCATGGTCGGCTGCGCGGTACGGGCGATGGCGTTGCGCAGGATCAGAAGGCCCGATGCACCTGGCCCGCCGGGAAATTTGTGCGGCGAAATCACCACCGCATCCTTGGCACACTCGGTGCCCGGCTTCATGTCGATTTCGAGATAGGGCGCACCGCCCGCATAGTCCCATATGGCGAGTGCACCATGCGCTTTCAGAAGTCGCGTAACTGCATCCGTGTCGGTTGTTATGCCGGTGACATTCGACGCCGCAGAAAACGTGCCTACCTTCAACGCCGCGTCGGCATTCGCTTCAAGGGCCGTCTTCAGTGCTGCCATGTCAGGGCCGCCACATGCGGTCTCGGGAATGGCGATGATCGTCGCACCGCTCTCGCGCCAGGGCAGAATGTTGGAGTGGTGCTCATAGGGGCCGGTGAACACCACCACCCGGCCACCTTTCGCCACGGTTTCGGCAATCTGCAGAAGCCGTACCAGCCGGTTGATGCCGGACGTGGCGCCTGACCCGGAAAAGACAACGCTTGTTTCTTTGTCGGCCTTGACGATGCGGTGAATCTCCGCGCGCGCCGCCTCACGAAGGCGGGTCGAGAAAGAGCCGCAATAGGACGCCTCGGTGTGGCTGTTCGCATAATAGGGCAGGACCTCATCCCGGATGAAGTCCTCCACCTGCGCAAGCGCTCGGCCGGATGCGACGTAATCGGCATAGATCAGCGGCTTTTCCCCACAGGGGCCCTCTATGACCGCATTCTCGCCGATCAGGCCCGCACGCAGATACTCGGCAAGGTCGTCGCGGTTGAGGCTCTCCTTGAAGGCGTTCAGAACATCACGTGCCATGGTTTGATCCGTCAGATTGAACAGGACGAAAGGATCGCACAGTGATCGTCTATCATTCTCACATAAAATTATGGAATATGGAAAGAAAATGAGTCATATGATAGATTATGGGTGAAAAAATCGATCAATTTGACAGGCGGATATTGCGGGTTCTTCAGCGCGATGCGAGCCTTTCGCAACGGGATCTGGCGGAGAAGGTCGGCCTTTCCCAGAACGCCTGCTGGCGCCGTCTGAAATCGCTGGAAGAACGCGGCGTCATCCGTGGACGCACGCTGCAGGTCGACAGAAACAAGCTGGGACTGGGGCTTGTGGTTTTCGTGATGGTCAAGACGCGCCATCACTCCACGACCTGGCTGCAGACCTTCCGTCAGCATGTCTCCAGCATTCCCGAGATCGTCGACTTCTTCCGCATCGGCGGCGACTATGATTACATGCTGCGTATCGTGACCACGGATATGGAAAGCTACGATTCCGTCTATCAGCGTCTGATCCAGAAGGTCGAGCTGGAATCCGTCACGTCTTATTTCGCCATGGAGGCCATTGAAGAACGCCGCCCCCTGCCCATCTGACCGTTCAGGCCTGCCGATGAAAAAACAGTCCATCTCGTTCGAGCGCATCGCGCTTTACGCGTTTCTCACATCGCTCACCGCACTCAGCATCGATGCCGTGCTGCCCGCGTTGCGGATCATCGAGACGGAACTGCATGTAGAGCCGCCGCTATCCACGCAGCACATCGTGTCCCTGTTCATCTTCGGCATGGTGTTCGGCGAGCTGTTCCTCGGGCCGATTTCCGATGCCATCGGGCGCAAGCGGGCTCTGGTTCTCGGCCTGGGTCTCTATATGGTGGGTACGCTGGTGGCGATGTTTTCGACTAGCGTCGGCATGATCGTTGTCGGCCGCATCCTGCAGGGCATCGGCGTGGCGGGGCCGAAGATCGCCACGCGCGCCCTGATCCGCGACCAGTTCGAAGGCGAGGCCATGGCGCGCATCATGTCCTTCATGTTCGTGCTCTTTATCCTTGTCCCGATGCTCGCGCCGGCCATGGGGCAGATTGTGCTGGCATTCGCCGGCTGGCGGGCGATCTTTGCGGTCTATCTGGCCCTCTCCGTGCTTCTGTGCATCTGGCTCGTTGCGCGGCAGCCCGAAACGCTTCCGCCGCAGAGCCGCATACGATTTCACCCGGCCACGCTTGTGCAGAACGGCGCGCGCATCCTGCGCAGCCGGCGTGTGACACTGCTCATCGTTGCGACCGGCCTCGTCTTCGGCGCCCATCTCCAGTATCTGAGCACGGCTGCCGACATCTTCTTCGATGTTTATGGCGTCTCCGCCATGTTCCCCGCCTATTTCGCGGCCTTCGCCGCCGGCATCGGCCTTGCCTCCATCGTCAACGCCCAGGTGGTGCGCCGCTTCGGAATGCAGGCGATGTGCGAGGGAGCCCTGCTGGGCCTTGTCATCCTCGGCCTTGGCCTGCTTTCCCTGTCACTTGTCTATGAGGGGAGGCCACCCTTTGTGGCCTTCATGGCAATGGGCTTTGTGATCTTCTTCTGCATCGGCATCCTGTTTGGCAATCTCAATGCCATGGCGATGCAGTCTCTTGGGCAGCTGGCCGGGCTCGGCGCCTCGCTCATTGCCTCCGGATCGAGCCTCGTGGCCGTGATCTTTGCCGTGGCCTTTGGCGCATTCTACAACCAGACGCCCATGCCGCTGGCGTCCGGTTTTCTGACAACTGGTGTGCTGGGGTTCGTTCTTGTCCGGCTCGCCTCGGGGGCGAGCCAGGAGCCGGTGATACCGGTCAAGCGCGCGGCGTGATCAGCCGGCAGCGGCGATGACGATGATCTCGACCGTATAGTCGGGCGTTGCCAGCGCGGACTCGCCGCAGGCGCGGGCCGGTGCGTGGCCGGGCGCGACCCAGGCGTCCCAGACTCCGTTCATCTCGGCGAAATCCTTCATGTCGGCAAGCCAGATGGTTGCCTGAAGGATGCGGGTCTTGTCGGAGCCATTCTGCTCCAGAAGCGCATCGATCTTTTTGAGAATGTCTTTGGTCTGCGTGGCCACGCTCTCACCCGGCGTGCCGACCTGACCAGCCAGATAGATGGTGCCGTTGTGGATGACGGCCTGGCTCATGCGGGTGCCGGTGTCGACGCGTTTGATCTCGGACATTGATTTTCCTTTCAGGACTTGATGAGACGGTTCGGTGCCAGGGCCTGCACCACGGTTTGGGGCAGGGCGGATGTCCGCCCCGCGCAAAGATCGGCTGCCAGCGCCGAGAGAGCGGGCGAGGTCTGCACCCCATACCCTCCCTGGCCGGCCAGCCAGAAAAAACCTTCCGCATCCGGCGCGAAGCCGACGGCGGGCGTGCGGTCGGGGAAGAAGCTGCGCAGCCCCGCCCAGCTCCGCTCGATGCGTGTGACGGGCACGGTCACGGCCTGTTCGAAACGGTGCAGGCCTTCCGCCAGCACCATGTCGTCGGGCCAGGCGTCGAAGGGCTCGGACGGGTCTTCGTCCGCCGGCGAAACCATCAGCTTGCCCGCATCGGGTTTGGCGTACCAGCCTTCGCCGGCACAGGCGAACAGCGGCCAGCCCGTCACATCATGCCCCTCCGGCGCAGGCAGGATCACCGCCGAGCGGCGCATCGGCGTGAGTCCAAGTGGCTGGACGCCGGCAAGTCTGGCGATCTCGTCGGCCCAGGCGCCGGCGGCGTTCACGATGACAGGGGCGGAAAAGGACCCCTGCGGCGTTTCCAGTGTCCACGTGCCGTTTGCGCGTGAAATGGCGCTCACAGGCGCCTTGTTGACAATGCTGCCACCGCGATGGCGCAGCATTTTTGCAAAGCCCTGAAGGAGGCGGTCCACATCAATGTCCTGCGCCCCCGCCTCAATGGCTGCCGCTGCGATGCTTTCGCGTTTCAGAATGGGAACGCGCGCGATCGCTTCGTCCGGGCTGAGGCGTTCCATGCCGGTCGCGCCCTGAAGGATGGTGTCGAGCGCTCCGACATGCTCGTCGGTGGCGACATAAAGCAGGCCGCGCGGGCTCAGGACACTTTCTTCTGAGATGCCTTCCGGCTCCCTGAACACCGGTTCGGAGGCGGCGTTGAGCGCGCGCAGCGTGTCGTTGCCGTAATTGCGGATGTAAATCGCCGCGGAACGGCCCGTTGCGTGGTAGCCGATGGCCTCTTCCGACTCCAGGACAGTGACCTTCGCGTCTGCGGCAATGCGCGCCCCCGCGCCGATGCCGGCGATGCCGCCGCCAATAATGATGATGTCGGATGTCTGGCTCATGCTCTCCCCCTCTACGCTTTCCCGTGTCTGGATGCAGCGCTCCGAAAGCACCCACATCTCAGCGGGTGTATCGCGCGGCACCTGTCCTCGGCGTGGCTCCCTGAAATCGAGTCGCTATCCCGGGCGGCCAGCACCGCACACAGATACTGATCGCACTGCGAAAGCAATAGGCTCAACCCCCTTGTGGCATTATGGCACCGGCCTGCGATCACAAAGCCTTGTTGATCATAGGGTTTGTCATGTCAGTGCATTTGCTTTATGACACAGAAATCTAGTAACGTATTGATATTTAAAAATAATTATATGCTATATTATCTTTTTGGCAGAGTGGCAGGCTCTCCCTTCTGGTGCTTGCGCGCGTTGCTTCTCGGCGCTGCTATTCTATGGACAGTTCCTGCGTGGGCCGCAGGCCCGGTCCTTTCGGCGACAATCGAACGAAGAATTGAGGCGGAAGCCCGGCGCTTTATGCGGGAGAACGGCATTCCCGGTCTCTCGGTTGCCATCACGATTGATGGCGAGCGTCGCATCTTCAATGAAGGGGTTGCCTCCCGAGAAAGCGGAGAACCTGTTGCAGACAAAACGCTTTTCGAGATCGGCGCCATTGGTGAGACCTTCGCTGGGCTTCTTGCGTCTTACGCGCAGGTCAAGGGAAGGCTCTCTTTCTTCGACGAAGTCAGTGATCATTTACCGGCGTTGAA
The DNA here is from genome assembly GCF_019891355.1 of Nitratireductor rhodophyticola. Classification (NCBI taxonomy): domain Bacteria; kingdom Pseudomonadati; phylum Pseudomonadota; class Alphaproteobacteria; order Hyphomicrobiales; family Phyllobacteriaceae; genus Nitratireductor; species Nitratireductor rhodophyticola. Next base: position 392,848 of record NZ_JAHSSF010000002.1, read on the forward strand.
GGGAAGCGCCTTCGACACCGTGACGGTTCTCAACCTGGCGACGCACACGAGCGGACTGGACCTGTTTCCACCCGGGGACGTGAAGACGCCCGAGGCGCTTCTCGCCTATTGCGCTTCCTGGCGACGGCGCTATGCGCCCGGTTCGCAACGGACATATTCCCATATTGGCGCCGCACTCCTCGCCACGGTTGGCGCAGCCGCAATGAAGCAGGACTATGATGAGCTTCTCGGCGGGGAAATATTGCCGAAACTGGGCCTGTCGCACACCTATACACAGGTTCCGGCGAGCGGCACGAAAGACTACGCGCAGGGCAACACCCAGGGAGATCTGCCCGTCGACATTGGCCCGGAGCCGCTTGTTTCCGCAGTCTACGGAATGCGAACCACGGCGGGTGACATGATCCGCTATGTCGAAGCGCATATGGAGGCTGGCGACATCGACCCGGACATGAAGCGCGCCATCCGCAAGACCCTCACCGGCTATTACAAAGCCGGCCCGTTCACGCAGAACCTCATCTGGGAGCAATATGCCTTTCCGGTCGCGCTCAGGCAGCTGGTTCAGGGGAATTCCACGAGAGTGGAATGGACCGATGTGCCGGCACTGCGGCTGAAGCCGCCATTTCCTCCCCGCAGGAATGTGTGGATCAACAAGGTCGGTTCGACAAGCGGCTTCGCGGCATATGTGGCCTTTGTACCGGCCAGCAAAACGGGGATCGCTCTGCTTGTGAACAAGTCAGTTCCCGAGCCCGATCTGGTGAGCATCGCATACCGCATTCTCGAGATGCTGCAGGCCCCAGGCCCCTGAGCGGATGGGGCTGACGGCGGGCCTTGTGGCCCAGCCGGCATACATAGGTTGGCCTGGAGCTGTCTAGCGTCGCGCCACCACAGGCACGTAGTTCTCCAGGTCGGGATTTGGAAAACGCACCGTGTTCCCGGTTTCCGAGGAGAGATAGAGGCCCATCAGGATTTCCATCACCGCGACTCCGTCGGCAAAAGTCTCAAGCGGCTCTTCGCCCTTGCGGAAGCACTCGACCATGTGCCGGTTCTCATCCGTATAGCCATAGACCCCGGCTTCATCTTCCAGCACCGGCATCAGGCCCTGCTCGGCGTTCTGCTTTTCAACGAGATCCTCGCCTTCGTCGCCGGTCACCTCACGGGACATGAAGATCTTGAGTCCGGTTCCCAGCGAGTTGAACTCCATCGCATATTCGGGCCCAAGCAGCTCAAGCTGGATGCGCAGGCCTGCCCCCACATAAGCCCAGGACGTGCTCGCCTCGATCATCAGCTCGTTGCCGTCCTCGTCCTCCAGCATCACATTGCCGCGCGCGAAATCTTCCGAGGGGCGGTTTGCGTAGTCCACTTCGGGACCGAACCGCTTCTTGAGGTCCTCCACATAGCGCGGCCGGGTCCATTTCAGATTGGACACATTGCCCTGCACGGCCTTGAGTTTCAGCGAGTCCCGCTTCTTGCCCGGTTCTGTCAGGAGATGGCGCGCCACCTCGACGCTGTGGCACATCATGTCGAGCAGCACGCCGCCGCCCTGCTTGTCGCCCTGCCAGAACCAGGGCTCATGCGGGCCAGCATGCTCTTCCGCCGCGCGTGCCAGATAGGGCCGGCCGGTCGTGGAAGCGGCGCGCCGCCAGATGATCTCCTTGCCGCGCAGAACGGGCGTCGCAAAAACCTGATTTTCCAGATAGCCATGGTTCAGCTTGGCGGCTTCGGCCAGCCGCAGCATCTCGCGTGCATCGGCCACCGTCCGCGCCAGCGGCTTCTCGCAGGCTACGGCAAACACCTTGCTGCGTCCGGCCACCACTTCGTCATGGATGGTGCGCATGGTGTCCACGCGCGTGTCATTGGGCGAGAGGATCCAGATCGCGTCCACATCGTCCGCCTGCAGCATGGACACAAGGCTTTCGTGGCTCTTGCATTCGCCAAGGCCCAGTTCGGCCACCAGTTTGACAATGCGTTCCCGGTTTTCCGCCTTGCGGCTGTAGACGGCGGTCACGTCCACATGGCGCACGGCAACCATGGAGCGCAGGTGAAATTCGGCGATGAAGCCCGTGCCGACAAGGCCGATGCGCAGGCGTTTTCTTGGCTGTGCGGACATGGTTGTTTCCCCTTTCAAGCTGATTTGGGTGGTGCGGTGGTGCCGCGCACGCGCAGCGTGGCGGGCAAGACCACCGGTTTTGCGGGCACGAGAGCGCCGGAAAGCATTTTGAGAAGAATGCTCATCGCCTGCTGGCCGATATCGATGCGCGGCTGGCTGACAGTGGTGAGGGGCGGATAGAAGGCTTCGCTCAGATAAAGATCGTCAAACCCGACAACAGAAACGTCACCCGGTACATCACGTCCCGTTTCGCGCAGATGGTGAATGGCGCCGAAGGCCATCTCGTCATTCGAGACGAAGATCGCCGTAGGCGGTTCGGGCAGGCTAAAAAGCGCCTCGCAGGCGCGTGCGCCACCGTGGAGAAGATAGTCGCCGCGCTGTTCATAGCCCTCCGGGATGGCAAGCCCCGCATTGCGCATGGCACGGCGGTATCCCTCCTGGCGGCGAAGGCTCATCACCTCCGGCACGGGACCGGAAATATGGGCGATCCGCCGGTGCCCCAGTCCGATCAGGTGTTCCACCGCCTCGCAGGCCGCCGCGACATTGTCGATCTGCACATGCGGAAAGCCAGAGCCCTCAATCGTTTCGAGCGCCACCACGATGGGAGCGTTCGGGGGTAACTTGTTCCGCGAGCCATTTTCTTCAGGCAGTTTGCCCGTCATCAGGATCATGCCGTCGGCATGGCCGTCGCGGAGCATGTCAAAATACTCGATCTCGCGTTCGGGGTCGTTTTCCGTATTGCCCATCAGCACGGAATAGCCGGCAGCGCGGGCGGTCGCTTCCACGCTTTTCAGAATATCGAGATAGAACGGGTTGCCCACATCGCGCACCACCATCAGAACCGCCATGGACCGGGCGGTGCGCAGGCTGCGGGCGCTGGCATTGGGGCGGTAGTTCAGTGCATCGGCCGTTTTGCGCACGCGCGCGCGGGTCTCACTCGTTACAAGGTCGCTGCCGCTCAGTGCGCGTGACACGGTGGCCGGGGAAACGCCCAGCGCCTTCGCGATATCCTTGATCTTGGGGCGGCGGTTCATGCGCGCAACCCTCGCCCACGGCCATAGAAAAGCATCAGCACCAGAAGTGTGGCGCCAAACACCATCTGCCGCCCGGATTCATCGATATTGATCGTGGTCAGGATGCTTTGCAGCACCACCAGCAGAACAGCACCCGCCATGGTCCCGGTGTAGCCGCCCTTGCCGCCTGAAAGCGGCGTGCCGCCAAACACCACGGCAATAATCGAAGGCAACATGTATTGCTCCCCCACATTGGCAAATGAGGAGCCGGAATATCCAAGCAGGCAAAGCCCGGCAATGGCGGCAAACACGCCCGAGAGCATGAAGAGCGCAATGCGTATGCGCCGCACCGGTACGCCGGCCATGAAGGCAGCCTGCTCGTTGGAGCCGATCGCATAGATGCGCTGGCCGAACACGGTGCGGTGCAGGATGAAGGCCATCAGCAGGCCAACACCGATCCACAGCCAGATGATGCCGGGCAGACCGAGGAGGAATGGCCGGGTCACGAATTCCGAAAGGGCAGGGGCGGCCCGGCCCGAAGGGATGCCCTGCCGGATGACAACGAGCAGCCCCTGAAGGACACCCAGCATGCCAAGTGTCATCACCAGCGGCGGAATGCGCAACAGCGTGACACCGAGCCCATTGAACAGGCCAAAGAGCGCGCCGGTCGCAACACAGGCCAGAATGGCCAGCGGGATGCCGCCATCCATGCCGTTCATCACATTGCCGGCCACGATGGCCGAAAGCGAAACCACGCCGCCGACCGAAAGGTCGATGCCTTCGCGCCCGCCCAGAATGACGAGGTTTTGGCCGGCTGCGACAATGCCGAGAAGGGCAGCAACGATGAGCAGGCGCAGGATCTGCCCGCCGGAGGCGAAGCCCGGCGAAAGCGTGTTGCCGAGGAAGAGGAGTGCTGCAATCAGCACCAGCGCGATGAGAAGCGGGTTCTTCGCGATTTCGATGGCCCGGTTCATGCGCGCCCCCTGCGGCTGACGAGCACGCCGACCATCAGCGCCGCGAGAATGGCGAGCCCCTGTACGAAATTCTGCCAGTGCGATGGCGTGCCGGCGAAGAACACCAGAGAGTTGATGAGCCCGATGATCAGCGCCGCAATAACTGAACCCGCGACCGTGCCAAAACCACCCGATAGTGCGCTTCCGCCCAGCACCACGGCCGCCACGCTGAAGAGCGTCATTTTCGCGCCGACGAGCGGGTCGCCGCTTGCCGTGTCGCCGGTGATGCAGAAGGCGGCAAGCGCTGCGAACACGCCGCAGAGTGCATAACCGCCAATGCGGATCGCGGTGACGGGAAGCCCACTCTGAAAGGCGGCCTGCTGACCATCGCCCACCGCCAGAAGCTGCGTGGCAAGCCGGGTGCGGGCAAGCAGGTAAAGCAGGATGGCGAGCGCCGCAGCCGCATAAAAGACGAACGGAATGCCGAAGATGGTGCCGCCATAGGTGCGCCAGAAAACGGTCGGTGCGGGCATGCCGGCCACCGGCAGGATGACGAGCGCCAGCCCGGTGAAGAAGATGCTGGTGGCAAAGGTTGCGACGATGGCTTGGAGCCGGAGTGCAGCCACCACGAAACCGTTGACCAGCCCGCAGGCAAGCCCGACCAAAACGCCAATGCCGAGCGCGGCCAGAACCGAAAGCCCGCCGCCGCCCATATGCTGCATCAGCACGATGATCGTCACATTGACCAGCGAGGCGATGGCGCCGACCGAGAGATCGATGTCGGCGGCATAGACCACATAGGTCTGTGCCACGGCCAGAAGCATCAATGCGAGATAGGTGCGCACCAGGCCGGTGAGCGAGCGGAAGCTCAGGCTGTTTGGTTCAAAAATGCCGTTTAGAATCAGAAGCACGACAAGAATGAGAAGGGCGGGAAGAAAGGGAAACCGCCCGAGCAGCGCCCGAAAGCTTCCATTGTCCTGTCTGGTGGGGCTGGAAACACTGGTCATCGTCATGCCGCCTCGTAGGCTGCCTGGTAGAGATTGTAGCGGGTGCGGTCCGCGCCACTCAGTTCGCGGCTCACTGCCCCGCCATTGAAGACCAGGATCCGGTCGGCATTGTTCAGAAGCTCCGCGTCTTCGGAGGAGTAAAGCAGGATTGCGAGCCCTTCTTCGGCGAGCCTGCGGATCAGCGCGAAAAGGTCTGCCTTGGCCGAAAGGTCGATGCCCTTGGTCGGGTCGTCGAGAAGCAGGATGTCCGGTTTGTCGATGAGCCAGCGGGCGATGACGATCTTCTGCTGGTTTCCGCCCGACAGCGAGCCGATGGAATGGGAGAGCCCGGCGAATTTGGTGTTCAGCGCCTTCAGCGCCGGCAGCGCCTTTTCAGAGAGCGGCCCGGGCCTTGCCAGAACGAGCCTGTTCCGCAGCGCGTGAATGGGCGTGACATTTTCGAGAATCGGTCGCCCGCTGATCACGCCGTCGCGTCCCCGGTCGCCGGAAACATAGGCGAGGCCTTTCGCAATGGCCGCGCGCGGGCTCTCGGTGCGAAGCGGCCGCCCGTTGAGTGTCATCTGACCCGAAAGCGCAGGCGGCGCGCCGAACAGCGCCTTGAGCAGCGCCGATTGCCCCTGTCCATGCAGGCCGCCAAGCCCGAGGATTTCACCGCGCCGCACCTCAAAATCCACATCGCGGAAGCCCATGCCTGTGAGCTTCTCCACTGTCAGTGCGATTTCGTGGGAGGCCTCATGCGACGGTGGGGCCGCCTGTGGCGTGGCCAGCGTTTCCTGTTCGCCCACCATCATGCGGATAACCGCTTCGGGGCTTGTGTCTGCAATGGCTTCGGTGCCCACCGTTTCGCCATCGCGGATCACCGTCACCCGGTCCCCGATTGCAAAAATCTCATCCATGCGGTGCGAGATGAAAACGATGCTGCGCCCCTCACTTTTGAGGTCGCGAAGAATTTCGAAAAAGCGATCCACCTGCGCGCGGTCGAGCGCGGAAGTGGGTTCGTCGAAGATCAGGATCGGCGCTTCGGTTGCCAGCGCCTTCATGATCTCGACCAGTTGCCTCTGGTCGGCCCGCAGATCGCCAACGGTGGCTTCGGCATTGAGTTCATCGCCTGCAACCGTCTCGAACAGCGCGATGTAGCGGCCAGCCTTTTCAAGCAGCGCTTCGTGGTCGACGAAAAACCCGTTCTTTCTCGGCAGGTCCGGCAGGCAGATGTTTTCAGCCACGCTGCGATGATCGGCCAGGCTCAGTTCCTGGTAGAAAATGCCGATGCCCAGCGCCTGCGCAGCACGCGGCCCACTGACGGTCACGGCACGCCCGTCGAGCAACACCTCGCCCGCATCGGGCCGCACGCTGCCCGCCACGATCTTGCAAAGCGTGCTCTTGCCGGAGCCATTGGCGCCGATCAGCACGTGCACTTCGCCCGTGTCGAGTGCGAGGTCGCCGCGGCGTAGCGCCAGGGTGGCGCCGTAAGCCTTGCTTACACCGCTGAGCTTGAGCTTGGTCATGACATCTTCCCGAAGAGAGCGCCGCGCCAGTCATTGCCGGCGCGGCATCCATGGAGCGGGCCTACTTGAACAGTGCTTCCGCATCCTCGATGGAAAGCGAGCTCGTATAGGAATAGTAGCCCGGCTTGCCTTCAACCGAAGCGGCCACTTCTTCCAGGTTTTCCGAGCTGATGAAGGGGATCGGCAGATACATGGCGTTGTTGTACTGCCCGGCCGTGGCCGGCTCCTTCAATTCGCGTCCCTGCAGCATGAGAACAGCCACATTGAGCGCGCTTGCCATCACACCGGGCGGGTTCACCGAAGCGCCGGAGTTGAGGTCATTCTCGGTCCAGATGTCGATGAAGTCCTTGCGGATCTCGCCGGTGGCGGCAATGTCGCCCGCCTTGTCCGCATCCATGATGGAGCGCCACGCGCCGGCGGCCATGCCGTCCTGTACCCAGACGCCATCAATGTCGGGATAGGTGGCGAGCAGGTTCTGCATCGCCTGCTGGCCCTGCGCCTGGTCCCAGTTGGCGTTGACTTCGTTGACGATCTCGATGCCCTCGTGCTCGCCGAACACTTCGCGGTAGCCGGCAACACGCATTTCATTTGCCGGGTGGCCCGCAACGCCGTTGATGGCAACGACCTTGCCTTCGCCGTTCAGTGTATCGGCCAGCCATTTGGCGCTTTCCATCGCCCAGCCTTTCTGGTCGATGCCCACATAAAGGGCGTCCGGCGAAGAAACCTCCGCATCGGTGGCGATCACCAGAATGCCCGCTTCCTTGGCCTGCGCGAACACGGGGTCGAAGGCCGTCGGGCTGTTCGGGTTGATGATGATCGCGTCCACGCCCTGGCTGATGAAATTGCGCACATGGGCAATCTGGCCGGGCACATCGACATTGGCGCTCTGGGCGACCACTTCGACATTGACGCCCTTTTCCTTCCAGGCAGCGGCGGCCTGCTCGGCTTCCTCGATCATCTGGGTGCGCCACTCGCTGCCCACCCAGCCGTTTGACAGGCCGATCTTGAAATCTTCAGCCATAGCCGAAAGTGCCGTGCCTGCAAGGGCAGCGGCGACCACGGCGACAGTTGCCAGTCGTTTCATGAATTCCTCCCTGATGACAAACACCAGCGGCGCAGGTAGCCGGGGCTCCGTTGCCGATCGTGCATCTTCCTTCCCTTTTGGCATGTCCTCCGCCACGCCAATGAAATCGATTGTATGGCAAATGTAATCGATTTCAAGACTGAATCGCTCGGCCCCGGCCAAAGGGCTGAAACTGCCGGAGTCCAGACCGGTGGATGGAGCCGCCCTGCCAACGCATGGCCATGTTGACGATGAGACTGGCGGCGCAGGATCATGTTTCATAACGACACAATCTGTTCCTGCGGATTGGTTGCCCGGCTTCAGATAACTCGACTAGTTTCTGAACGTGCGTAATGATTCGAGTAGCGTAAAAGTGTCGAAAGAAGTGTCGCTGGAGGTGGTCCAGCTGGAGTTGTTGCTCGGCCTTGCGGATCTGATCGCGCAGGGTTTCGAGACCGCCCTGCTGGCAGCGCTGGAAGAGCTCGACGGGCGTGTTCTCTTCAACCGGAGGCTTGATGGTGATCCACGGTTTCAGCGGGTCGCGGCGGTGATGGTGGGGCCGGAAGCCGATGTGGCGCTGGTCTTTCTCGACCATTCGGGCACAACCATTCAGGTGGAAAACGCTGGCAACAGCGGACGGACAATCGCCCGCGAGGCAGAAAAAGCACGCGACCGGGTGGTCAGCGAAACGCCGTGACGTTGGCACGGATGGGCGCGCGAAGCATCTTATCCATGGTGTGATGTCCGCGTCGACCGACCGGTTTCTGCCCGCGGAAAGGGAATAATCTCGCACACCTGCGGCTTGGCCGAGAACTCGGCCTTGAGCGCGGCGTCCATCAGGAGGCCGATTGCTTCGCGCAGTTGCTGCGTCGCCGGGTCGGTGCCCGTGAGCTCTGCCTGCGCTCTTTCCAGATGGGTTTGCACGGACGCAAAGTTCGTCGGCATGGTAGTCCTTTTTCAATGCCCCCGCATCGACCTGATCATGCGCAGATAATTGTAACCGGCAAACAAAATATATCGAATGCATTTTAACGATGTAGCCGGCCACAACACGGGAGAAGCCCGGAAGCGGTGCCCTGCAATCTGGGCTGGAAGGTCCGGCAGGGGCAACTCGCCGGCAGACGCTCTCGAAGAAACTCCGCTGACAGGCGCATTGTGTCCCGGGGTGTCCCAGGGTGTCCCGGGCGCCGTGGAAACACTCCCGATTTTTTTGCGCTGCTGGTGAAAACGTTAATTGTTAAAAGACGACCGACCAAAGAAACTTTTATTAGAAGTTTGCCGGTTACCAACGACTCAGTCACATTGGGGACGTTGAAAGCATATGGACAAGTCGCTCTTGCAACGCAAACCGCGCTGGACATGGCTCATTGCCTTCACACTGCTGGGCACGCTCGCCGCAGTGGGGCTTTCGTTTCTGGTCCACTATCTGTTGTTCTTCGGGGATGACTTCAATCCCTATCAGCGCAGCCTCGTTGCTGCGCTTGTTCTGCCGATACTCATAGCCGCCCCCCTGCTCGCTTACATCGGGCAGGCGAGCGAGCAGTTGCGGCGTGTGAAACGGGAGCGGAATTTCTCTGCAGCCCACGATCCTTCGACCGAGGTCTTTAACGGCGACATGTTCACAACGCTTGTGGAGCGCCGCCGCTCGGCGACGGTGTCCGAAGCCGGTCGGACCTTCGGCGCGCTCTTGATTGTGGAAGCGGAGAACACGCGGGATATCAGCATCGACTACGGGTTCAACTGGGGCGAGGAATCGATGCGTCAGATCGCATCGGTGATTCGGGCCAATGTTCGTCGCAGCGATGTCGTTGGCCGGCTGAGCAGCAACGAGTTCGGTGTGTTCCTGCCGGGTGCGACGGTCGAGCAGGCGCGCGATGTCGGCGAACGCATCCGCAATGCCGTGGCAAAGGCGCCATTCACCGCACAGGGCGAGACTGTCGAACTGTCCCTTGATATTGGCGGGGTGATTTTCGAGGATCAGATCGAGTTCCGCGGTTTGATGAGGATCGCGTCGGAGCAGCTCGAAAAAGCGCGCCAGGGCGAGGCGGGTGGATTCCGCCTCAGCGCGCTCAACGCGCTCGAATCGGAAGAGAACGGCCAGAGTCGCGAATAGCGGCAGCGAATAGGCAGGCCGCACACTCTCCACCTGTGCAGTCCAGAGACCATCGCAACGTGGCCCTGTACTGGACACGTTAGATATTTAGCCGCAGAATGAATAAAGCAGACCGCCCATGCAGCCGGCTGCATGGGCGGTCTGCTTTTGCAGAGGGTGTTCGTCTCGCAATTGTGAGAAGCACCCCAGGGGGTGGCGATGAACCTCAAGTCGCTTGTTTCGTGCTGCGGTCTGCTTCTGCTCGCCTGTGAGGCGGGGTTCGCCGATGAACGCGGAGCAAGGCTTTTCCAGGCGCCGCTGCCGTTTTCAGATGAAATGCATCCGGACATCGCAACGCTCTATGGTGGCCGCAGCAATGTGTTGCGGCGCTATGCATGGGCAATGTCGGCCAATCGGCACGTTCTTGCGAGCCAGCGCGGCGAGGCGGTTTACGGACAGGGTTTTGCACCCGCGCCTGGCGAAGGCGGGGTTTCGGCGTTTGTGGGAGCGAATGACAGGCATGTTCTGCGGCTTGGCGGCGGTGCCCTGGTCATTGCGCATGGTGAGCCGCTGGCGAACCTCTACGCCGAGATCGACTGTGAAATCGATCAATGGCCGGTACTGGTATGTCGTGACGGGCGCGCGAGATCGATTTCGGTACCCGATACAACCACCATACTCATTGAGGGAGAGACGTTTGAACTGGCGAAGAACGGCGCAGATGAATAGCTCTGACCAGAAGGGCTCTGTCGAAAGGGGACGGCATCGGCGCCCGTGGGGCCTTGTCGTTCCGGCTTTGGCGATCGTGTTTTCGGCATGGCTTGCTTTGTCTCCGGCAACGCAGGCCAACGCGCAGACCGCGACGGTGCGCCAGTTCGATCCGGCAACCGGAACTTGGGTCAGGCGGGAACGGACCCTCTCCTTCAAAGCGCCCTGGGGGGACGCGGCGATTAAACCGTCTGTGGTGCCATATTCGGAAAATCTGCCCGCCGGGTCCATTGTCATAGAGACCGCCAAGCGTCGTCTTTACCATCTGCGCGGCGACGGCACGGCGATTCGTTATGGAATCGGCGTGGGGCGTGAGGGTTTCGCCTGGCGTGGCAGGGAGCGCATCACGAGAAAGGCTGAATGGCCCGACTGGCGCCCTCCGGCCGAGATGATCCGGCGTGAGGCCGCGCAGGGCAGGATCCTGCCTTCGGTCATGGAGGGTGGCCCTGAAAACCCGCTTGGCGCTCGCGCGCTTTATCTCGGTTCGACCCTGTTCCGCATTCATGGCACCAATCAACCCTGGACGATCGGCCAGGCCGTTTCGTCAGGCTGCATCCGGATGACCAACGAGGATGTTATAACACTATATAACAGCGTGAAGGTCGGAACACTGGTTCTGGTCCGATAGGGCAATAAGACTGACAGTGTTTCATGCATTTTAGGATTGAAATGCTTAACGAAATGCCGATTTTGTTGCCACACTGCAACATAGCCGCGAAATGAGTCGACTAAATTACTCCTAAAGAGGTATTAGGACGGCTTATATCGTAGCCAGCCAAGGGCAGTTAGCTTAGCATAAAATGATATTTGGAGATCTGGTGTTGGAGCCGGATGGATCCGTTGGCTGCGTCGGCTGAGGCGCAGGCAAAGGGGGGATGATGAAGCACAAGTCACGTATTCTGAGCCTGCTCGCTGCTACTCTGATGAGCGGCGCAGTTCTGTTTTCCACCGATGCGAACGCTCTTTCTGTGAAGGAAGCGATGGCGGTGGCTCTGGAATCCAATCCTGAAATCGGACAGGCGATCGAAAATCGTGAGGCGATCGAGTTCGAGCTGCGTCAGGCTCGCGGGCTTTTCCTGCCGAGCGTCGATCTCGAAGCGTCGGTGGGCGCGCGCCGGCTCGACAATCCCTCGCGCCGCGGCGTTGGCATTGAGGATGACCCGCTCTATCCGGCCGAAATCGGGCTGTCGATCACCCAGAAGCTGTTCGATGGCGGCGGACGCCGTGCCGAACTGGAACGCCAGGCCGCACGGGTCGATTCGGCCTCCTTCCGCGTTCTGGAGCGTTCCGAGACCATCGCCCTGCAGGTCGTGCGCGAATATCTCGAATATCTGTTGCAGGTCGAGATCGTGAACGAGGCGCGCAACAATGTCGGCTTCCACCGGTCGATGCTGGGGGATATCGGTTCTCTCATTTCAGGCGGTGCGCTGACTGAAGCCGACAGGCAGCAGGCGCAGGAGCGCATGCTCTCCGCCACGGCACGTCTGAAGGAAGCCGAGGAAGAGCTGGAAGCAGCGAAGATTCGTTTCTACAAGCTTGTCGGCAAGCCCCTCACAAACCCGACAATGCCGGGCTCAGTGGCATCGGCCCTGCCGGCATCGCTCGACAAGGCAATCGGCATCGCACGGGCCAACAATCCGCGCATCAAGGTCGCCAACGCCGATATTGACGCGGCCGACGCCCTGGTCGATGCCGCCCGCTCCAACATGCTGCCCGAGATCAGTGCGGAAGGGCGCGCCCGCGCCGGCTACGACATCGACGGCGCCGATGGGCGCACAAACGATCTTCAGGCGCGGATCGTCGCGAAGTGGAACCTCTATCGCGGCGGTATCGACGTTGCCAACGAGCAGGAGCAGATCCGCCGTGCCAGCGAGCAGCGCCTCGTGCTTCATCAGGCCTATCGTGAGGTCGAGGAAGCGGTTCGCATTTCGTGGGATCGCCGCCAGCGTCAGATCGATCTGGCAGGTACCCTGCGTTCACAGGCCCAGACCAACGCCCAGCTCGTCAGTTCCTACCGTGAACAGCTTGTCGTCGGCCAGCGATCGCTGCTCGATGTGCTGGGTGCGCAGAACACGCGGTTCAGCGTCAACGTTCTGTCCAAGACAGCCCAGTACGCCGCGCGTTTTGCCGAATATCGCATACTCGCTGCAACGGGAACGCTGCTCTCGACGATGAACCTTTCGAGCGCCAAGCAGTCCGAGGCCTATGCGCGCGCAGAATTCAACGTGCCGGAGACGGCACCGACCGAAACCTACAAGAGGCTGCCTTCGCGACAGACGAACGATTTGCCGCTCGATCTTCTCGCTCCGATCCGGTCGCAATAGCTGCCGCATCGCCATGGTGGCATAGAGGAGGAAGGTGGAACAGCTCCGCAATAATCCCGTGGCAGGCACGCCGCTTCAGGCAGGCAGTTTCAGGTTTGCCTTTCGGGAGATTGCGCAGTTTCTGGCGCGTCCGAGTTCGGAAACGGTCCTGTTCTCGGACACTCCTTTCGATGAAGAAAGCCCGTCCCTTGAGGATATAGAGCGCCTTTCAGCGCGCATCGGGCTTGAGGTAGAGCAGCACAGCCGGCGCGAACTGGCCGGTGGCGCGCTCGATCTGCCGGTGCTCGTCGTTTTCGGAGACGGCACGGCACAGGCGCTCCTCGAGCCGTTGCCCAACGATCACCTGCGCACCACGCTTCTCCCCGATCCGATTGCGGAAGAAGGCATTGCGCTGAAGGACGTCCTCTCCAGGAACATCCGGCTGATCCTTTCTTTCAGCGTCATTTATCTGAACCAGTCCGAAGGCACGGACTCGACCCTGGCAAAGCGGATCGAAAAGCGCCACTGGCTCACGACGACCCTTGCACCGTTCTGGAAATCCTATGCCCAGGTCGCCATAGCGGCACTCTTTGTCAATCTGCTTGCGCTGGCCTCGCCCCTGTTCGTCATGAATGTCTATGACCGGGTGCTGCCCAATCAGGCGACGGCCACGCTCTGGGTTCTGGCGCTGGGCGTCGCAGGCGCGATCCTTTTCGACCTGCTTCTGAAAAGCGTGCGCGCGGCACTGATCGACTATGCCGGCCGCAAAGCCGATCTCAAACTGTCCTACCTTCTGTTCGAGAAGGTGCTGCATGCCACAATGGCTTCTCGCCCGATGTCGACGGGCGAATATGCCAATCGGGTCACGCAGTATGAATTCGTGCGCGAATTCTTTACCTCGAACACGATCAGCACGCTGATCGACAGCGTCTTCGTCTTCGTGTTCATTGCCGTCATTTACAGTGTTGCCGGCTGGCTAGCGGTCATTCCCGCGACGGCATTCGCCTTTGCCCTGATCATCGGTCTGATTGCCCAGTCCCGGATTGGCCGGCGTGTGGCGGCTGCCAACAATGAGGCCGCGCAACGCCAGTCTCTTCTGGTGGAAACGATCTCCACCATCGAGACAGTGAAATCCCTCCGCGCCGAACGCACTTTGCTGCGCCGCTGGAGCGAACTGGCCAAGAACGCGTCGCGTACCGCGGAGGGCATCAAGCAGTTGTCCGCATGGGCAGCGAACATGACGCAGTTCGTTCAGCAGCTTGTGACGGTCGCGCTGGTGGTCGCCGGTGCCTATGAATTCTCTGAAGGCAATATCTCGACCGGTGCGATCATCGCAACGGTCATGCTGTCGGGCCGTGCGGTCGCGCCGCTTGGCCAGATCGCGATGACGCTCTCACGCATGCGTCAGGCGCTTTTGTCGCTGCGCATTCTCAACACGATCATGGAACAGCCGGAGGATCGGCCGGAGAGTGCGGGGTTCGTCAATCGCGAGATCCGCTCCGGTGACGTTGACTTTCGCAATGTGGGGTTCACCTATCCCGAGGCAGCAAGCCCGGCGCTGGTGGATTTCAATCTCTCGGTCAAGGGCGGTGAACGCGTCGGCATTATCGGCCGGATCGGATCGGGCAAGACCACGGCTGGCAGGCTGCTGGCAGGCCTCTATCCGCCATCGAGCGGCAACCTGCTCCTGGATGGCGTCGACATTCGCCAGTATCATCCCTCCGTCGTGCGTTCCGCCGTCGTTTTCACCTCGCAGAGCGCAGACCTCTTTTCGGGCTCGGTGAAGGAAAACCTCCTCATGGCGAAGCCGGGCGCAACGGACGATGAGCTGGTTGCCGCCGCCGAGTCTGCCGGTGTCGACGCCTTTGTCGCACGCCATCCCAGAGGCTACGACATGCCGGTGGGCGAGCGTGGCAGCCAGCTTTCGGGCGGACAGAGACAGGCAGTCGCCATCGCTCGTGTTCTGCTCAGCGATCCACGGGTCGTGTTCATGGATGAGCCGTCGGGAGCCATGGATCTGGCGAGTGAGCGCGAGCTCATCGCCCGGATGAAAACGGCCTTCCGCGAAGACGTGACGCTGATCATCTCCACCCATCGGCACAGCATGCTGCAGCTTGTCGACCGATTGGTGGTGATCGATCAGGGGCGTGTCATCGCCGACGGGCCCAAGGAGAGGGTGATCGAGGAATTGCAGAAGAACGCCGGGGGCGGGCGTTCGGGAAGGAAACAATAGGCCTCTCGCGGCGTCGATGATGCGCCCGGACAAGAAGAAAGGCGGATTGCAATGGACCGTCCTCCACTGGCTGCACGATTGGGGCTGGTCGTGATCGCAGCCCTGATGATGACCTTCATAGGCTGGGCCTCGATTGCCGAGGTTCAGGAGATCGCCCGCGGCGAGGGCAAGATCATTCCGGTCTCCAAAACCCAGATCGTTCAATCGAGCGAGGCCGGAATCGTCCAGGAAATCGCTGTCACAATCGGGCAGACCGTCAGCAAGGGCGACCTGATCCTTCAGCTCGACGATGGCGATCCGGCTGTGCGCCATCAGGGAACCATCGGCGGCTCCATCGCCAACAACGATCCCGCGGCTGATTATCCGGCGGGTCTTCTGGCGCTCGCAGCCACGATCCACACAAACCGGCGCGAGATTGCCGCGGATGATTTCTTCACCGGGCTTTTCTCCACCGCGCTGGATGAGGGGGAGATCATCACCGCCGTCAGCTTCGAGGCGCCGGAAGCCTGCGGCTACGCAAAATTCCCCAACCCTGCCTCGCGCTACGCGATGACCGGCGTCTTCGTCTCGAAGGGCGGCGGTGCGGTACGTGTTGCCGTCACAGGGGCAGGATCGGATGGCGTGTTTCGCCATGAAGGGCTGGAACAGGCGCTGTCGAAGGACTGGTCTGCCGCTGCGGTGGACGGGGTGAAAATCTCGGCTGACGGGCTTATGTCCGACATCCATTGCGATGCTGCCTATCGCGCCAATCTGATCCGGGCGATGGCCAAACGCGCGCTCGCCTGAGCGGAAAGCGAAAGCAGCAAAGCCCGGGCGCAATCCGCCCGGGCTTTGTTGTGAAAAAAGGGGTTGTTGAGCTCGGTTCAGCGCTTCATCAGGTCGATGGCCGCAGCCGCTATGGCCTTTACCGCCGTTGGAATACACGCCTCGTCCAGGTCGAAATCGCTGCGATGGAGCATCGTCTTGCGGTCCTTGAGGCGCGAGCCGATCCTCAGATGCGCGCTCGGCACACGGGTTGAAAACTCCGCGTAATCCTCACTGCCCATGGACCCTTGTGGCAGTTCGATCACCTTGTCGTCGCCGATCATGCGGCGCGCGGTCTCAAGCACGGGGTGCAGGATGTCGGGATCGTTCACCACAGGCGGAACGCCGGTCAGGAAGGTCGGTTCGCAGGTCACCCGATGGGTCAGCGCAATGCCTGCGCAGACGCGTTCAATGGCGGCTTTCACCGCCTCGCGCACGGCGGGATTCTGGCTGCGGGTCGTGCCTTCAAGCGTCACACTGTCGGGGATCTGGTTGCGTGCCGATCCGCCCTTGATCGAGCCGATGGTCACCACTGCCGCTTCCAGCGGGGCGATCTCGCGGGCAACGATCGTCTGGAGCGAGGAGACGAGATTGCCGGCAGCGACAATGGGATCGACCGCAAGATGCGGGTGCGCCCCATGGCCCGACTGGCCGGTGATGGTGATGTCGAACGGATCTGTGGAAGCGAAGGCCGTCTTCGGATGATAGCCGATCGTGCCGCCGTCGATCAGCGGCCAGTTGTGATAACCGAGCATGATGTCGGGTTCGACCCACTCGAACAGACCGTCCTCCAGCATGGCGCGCGCGCCGCCCAGCCCTTCCTCTGCCGGCTGAAACACCATCAGCGCCCGGCCCGGCAGAGCGTCTGAAAGGCGTGCCAGCACTTCGCTCACGCCGAGCGCAATGGCCGTGTGTGCGTCGTGCCCACAGGCATGCATCTTGCCCGGATTGCGCGATTTGTAGTCGGGTGAGGCGGTTTCCTCGATGGGCAGCGCGTCCATGTCGCCGCGAATGCCGATCGTCTTGCCATTGCCCTGTCCGATGGTGGCTGCAACACCGGTTTTGCCAATACCGGAGCGATGATCGACACCCAGCCGCGCCAGCTCCTGCATCACCAGTGCCGAGGTCTCATATTCCTCGAAGCCCAGCTCCGGGTTGGCGTGGAGCTGCCGACGGATTTCGATCAGGCGCGGCGTGATCTCGGCGGTGATCTCTTCAATGCGCGCGCGCAGGTTTTGCTCTTCACTCATGGCTGGGCTGCAGTCCTCGAAAAGTAAAAAATGGCCGGCGCAGCCTGTCAGGACCACGCCGGCAGTTGTCGTCAGGGGATCGGCTATTCCTTGCCGATTTCGACGATCTGCTTGTAGATGTCCTCACCCCAGACACCCTTGCCAAGGTTGTCGCGCACGGACTGCGTGGCTTCCATGAAAGGCGTCTTGTCGGGATGGGTGACCGTCACACCAGCCGCTTCCATCTCGGCGATGTATTTCTTGGTCTGGTCCGGCATCAGCTCATTGACCTTTGCAGTCGAGGCATCGTTGGCCTTCTGGAGAAGTGCCTGATCTTCCTCCGAAAGGCCCTGCCAGAACTGATCGCTGATGACCACATAAGCGGGCTTGTTGATGTAATCGACCATCGCCACGCCCTTCTGCACTTCGTAGAATTTCTGGGCATAGATCGTCTCGATCGGGTTTTCCTGCCCGTCAACGATGCCGGTCTGCAGGGCGGTGTACACTTCAGCGAAGGCCATCGGCGTGGGGTTGGCGCCCAGCGCGCGCAGCGATTCCACATAGTAGTCGCGTTCCGGCGCGCGCAGCTTCAGGCCGCTCAGATCGTCCATGGAGTTGATGACCACATTGGCGCTGATCTGGCGCGGGCTACGCGGCATGAAGCCAAGCATCCGCACCTGACGTTCAGCCGTCAGACGCTCGTTCCATTCCTTGCCGAAATCCGTATCGAGCACCTTCTTGTAGTTGTCGATGCCGTTCATCAGATAGGGCAGGGCGAGATATTCGATTTCCTTGAGGCCGGGGTCGCCGCTTGCCAGCATCTGCGTCGAGCCGAGCGCCATCTGCGCATAAACCTCACGCGGGGTGCCCAACTGATCGCCCGGGAAAATCGTCACCGTGTGATCGGAGTTTTCCTCCACCACACGCTTGAACTCCTGGGCGCCTTCATACTGTGCCTCGCCCGGCTGAGCCCAGAGCGCATAGCGGATTTCGTCCGCCTGCGCGCTGGCCGTCGCCAGAAGAACGGCGCTGAGTGCGAGTGCTTTCATCTTCATGCTGCATACTCCCCTTTTGATTTCGCTTTTGTGGATGAAGAAACGGACCGCATGTGCTCGACAAAGTCGGAGCAGAACGTCACGAGGTGATCGACGAAACGGGCGCCCTTGTCAGCCGAAGACCGTGAGGCGTCACCGCCGGCGATCCCGTTGGAGCAGTGATCGTCCACATTGACCGGCAGGCCGATCTCCGTGCCCTGAAAGCGCACCGCGGCAAGCCCGGCAGTGGGCAGGTCGATCATCTTTCCGAACTGGGCATCGATCTCCACGGCATCCATGCGGGTGAGATCCGGGAAAAGGTGCAGATAGACCGAAGTGATCGGGTCGCCGCCATGCGCAAACGCCTTCTTGCCGAACTCGCCATGCACCTCATTCCAGAGGGCATCGGGAATCGAACGCCATAGATTGATGCAGGGAACCAGCACGTCATGGTCGCGCCGGACCGCGCGTATGACCTGGTCGATCAACGGGGCATTGCCGCTGTGGCCGTTGACGATCACAAGCTTCGTGAGCCCATGATCGAGAAAATTGTCGAGCATGTCGCGCAGCGTGGCACGGAACGCATCGGCAGAAAGCGCGATGCCGCCAGGCACCGAGCGAAAATATTCCGCATAGCCAAAGGGCATGGTGGGTGCCGCAATGGCCCCGCTTTTCTCCGCCACGCGGCTGGCAATTTCACGGGTCAGCATGAAGTCGCCCATCGGCACCATCGGCCCCTGGATTTCCTGCGAGCCAAGGGGGATGAGGATCACCGGATCCTCGCCCATCCGCTCCTGGAATTCCAGAAAGGTCATGTCCTCCAGAAGGTGCTTCTTCGCGGTACTCATTGATGCATGGACTCCAAAGTCATTGAACGCTCAGTTTCCGAACACGAGGTTGGGAAGGAAAAGGCTGATCTGCGGGAACAGGACCAGCAGCACGACCGCGGTGAAAAGCGGGATGTAGAAGGGCAGCATCGCCTTCACCATCTGGCCGTGAGATATCTTTGCGATGTCCTGTGCGATGAACATCAGCACACCCACAGGCGGTGTTGCGCCGCCGATGATCAGGCTGAACACCATCAGCACGCCGAAATGCACCGGATCGATGCCGAATTGCAGGATCACCGGAACGAGGATCGGCGTCAGAACGATCTCGGCAGAGGACGCGACCATGAGAAGCCCGACGCCGAGAAGCATGGCAACGATCACGAAGAGCGCGATCACCGGGTTCTCCGAGATGGTGGAGATGCCATCGGCGATGGCCAGCGGCACCTGCTCGCGCACCATGATCCACGAGAAGGCCGAAGCAACGGCGATGATGGATAGAATGCGTGCCGTGCCGAGTGCCGTGTTCTGAATGGCGCCCCAGATGTCGGCACCTTTCACATTGCGGTAAAAAAGGCTGAGCAGAAGGCCGTAAAGCACCGCGACAGCCGCCGCCTCGGTGGGAGAAAAGATACCGAACAGAATGCCCGCCACGATGATGACCGGGAAAAGAATGGCCGGGCCACCGCCCTTGATGGCGGTCGCCAGCTCCGGCAGTGTCGCCCGCTCGTAGCGCGGGAAGTCACGTTTGCGCGCATAAAAATATGTGAACAGCATCTGCGTGCCGATGATCACGAAACCCGGCAAAATACCTGCCAGAAGCAGACGGCCGATCGAGACGTTCGCCAGCGTGCCATAGATCACGAGCGCAACACTCGGCGGGATCATTGGCCCCACCATGGAGGAGGCGACGGTCACGGCGGCGGAGAAGGGGGCCGGATACCCTTCCTTCTTCATGGCCGGAATGAGTACGGAGCCGAGCGCGGTCGTGTCGGCTGTGGGCGAGCCCGACATGCCGGAGAAGATCAGGCTGGCAAAGATGTTGACCTGCGCCAGACCGCCGTGGATGTGCCCGACCAGAGCCTTCGCCAGCGCGATGATGCGGTCGGTCAGTTTACACGCATTCATCAACTCGCCGGCCAGGAAGAAGAACGGAATGGCCAGAATGAGAAAGGAGTTGATGGAGGCCGTCATGCGCTGGGTCAGGAGCGCCAGATTGATGTCGGCAAAGAAGAAATACACCATGGAGGATGCGCCGATGGCAAAGACCAGCGGCAGCCCCATGAACAGAAGGACCAGAAGCAGTCCGATAATCGAAATGGTCAGCATTATATGGTCCGCGGATCACATGGGGTCTTCATGGCCATAGGCCGGGTCTGTCTGGCGGTGCATCGGACGGACATAGACGATGCGCCCGACGATCCCCGCGATCATCAGGACAGCGCCCACCGTTGCCGCCAGCCGCACGACACCCGCAGGCAGCGGGAGGGCAGAGAGGTCCTGCATGTTCTCCAGGATCACCAGCTTCACACTGGTCCAGCCGAGAATGGCGAGAAAGCCGACGGAGATAAGCGCATTGACATAGCGCAGCAGGTTGCGCGCCCTGGGCGGCAGCATCAGGAAGAAGACATCGACGTTCAGATGGCGGCCATCCCAGCAGACAGCGGCCGCGCCGATAAAGGCGATCCAGACGATGAGCAGTTTCGCCAGTTCCTCGCTCCAGACGAGCGGTGCGTTGAAGAAATAACGCAGGATAATCTGCAGCAGCGTCACACCCACCACGACGATGAGCATGAGGCCAACGGCGATCCGCAGCGGTCGCGCGAGATCAATTGGTTTCTGGTCGTTCACGAAGACCCTCCCGGTCCGGTTTCATTTACGGAAGCATGTGCGGATATTGGTTGTCCAATATATTTATGAAGGCTATTTTTCTCTTTTAGATATTAATAAGGGGCAGCGATGCAGTCACTCGGCGCCATAGAATTCCGTCATTTGCGCTACTTCATGCGGGTCGCGCAGGAGCTGCATTTCGGCCGGGCGGCGGAGATGCTGGGCGTTTCGCAGGCGCCCCTCAGCCAACAGATACGCCAGCTGGAGCAGCGGCTTGGCGTTCGCCTGTTCGACCGCACCACCCGCAGCGTGACACTCACGCCCGCTGGCCGTGTTCTCTTTGAGAAGGCGCAGCAGGTGCTGGTGTCGCTGGAGGAGGGCATTCGAGAGACACAGGCGGCGGGCGGTCTTTCCTCCGGCCGTCTGCGCATCGCCGCCGTCTATGTGGGTCTCTACAACTTCATGTCGAAGGCCATGCGCGAGTTCAGCCGGCGCAACCCTTCGGTCCTGATCGACATGCAGATCCACACCACGGAAGAGCAGCTTGCGCTGTTGAAGGATCGCAAGGTCGACGTGGCTTTCGTGCGTCCGCCGCGCACGGCCTCCGGCATTGCCTACCGGGAGATTTATCGGGAGGGGTTCGTCGCCGTGCTCCCGGCGGAATCCCACCTTGCCTCCCGCGAGAATCTCGAAGTCGAGGACCTGCGCGACGAAAACTTCATCACCTATTCCTCCATCGTCGGCGTGAGCTATCAGGATGTTGTCCTGCAGCATTGCCGCAAGGCGGGCTTCGTCCCCAAAGTGGTGCAGGAGGTCAGCCACACCATGACGGTCGTTGCCATGGCGTCAGCCGGCATCGGGGTCGGCATCGTCCCGGCCTGGGTTGTCATGACGCCGATGGAGAATGTGGTTTACCGCGAGCTCCCGAAACTGCCCAAGGCCGTCTCGCTGGTTGTCGCCTGGCGCGAAGACAGCATGAATCCTTTCGTGCGCGACTTCGTGAAATGCACGCTCGCCGCCGTCGGCGAAACCGGCCACTGAAACCCGCGCATGAATTTCAGGCGCTCGATGCAGGGCTCTCGGACGGGTCGGATTGAAGGGGTTCCGTACTGCTCTGGTATGAACCTGCCACGGGGTCGGACAGTACACGATCGCGGCCCGCCTGCTTCGCACGGTAGAGATGGTCGTCGGCCCGCCTGAGAAGCGTTGCAAGATCGTCATCGGCGTTCTTGTGAACGATGCCGAAACTCGCCGAAAGGCGAACACTCTTCTGGTTGATCGCAAGTGTGCTTGATGAAAGGCCGCTGCGCAGACGCTCGGCCAGGTCGCGCGCGCCCTCAATATCCGTGTGCGGCAGGAGCAGGGCAAATTCCTCACCGCCGATGCGCCCGACAATATCGCTGGAGCGCGCGCAGTTCTCCAACATGTCGCCGAAGGCTCTCAGGGCGGCATCGCCGACATGGTGGCCATGGGTGTCGTTGATCTGCTTGAAGTGATCCAGATCGCAGACGATGAGAGAAAGCGGAGCTCTGCGCCGTGATTTCACATGGCATTGCGCCTGCTCTTCGAAGCCCCGCCGGTTCAGCACGCCAGTCAGCCCGTCACGGTCCCGGTCGTGCCGCAGCTCATCCATCACGTCCGTCAGGATGGTGGCAAGAACGGTCAGTGCGAGTGCTGCGCCCATGACAGAAAGCGAAAGCTGCAATGCCTGCCAGAACAGCGAGTTCCCGGGTGCCACGCTCAGCGTGGGCAGCGAGTCCCCTGCGGTCAGCAGGGTTCTGGGAAAGAACTGCAGGGCGAAGGCGAGCAGCACCCAAAAGAGAATGTGGTCGGCCCTGCCGGCATTGCGGGCTGGCAGGATGCACAGTGCGACGATGAAGAGAATGGCGCCATAGCTGAAGTTCTGCACGTAAATACGCGCCAGAAGATCGGGCTGGATATAGGAGAAATACCACAACAGCGCCATGATCGCGCCCAGCAGCAGCACGATGGCCACGCGGCCAAGCCGTTTGCCGGCGCGTCGTAATATCCCCTCGCTCGCCAGCACCACGGCGAGCGTGTAGAGAAAGCCGGAGAAGAGCGCGTTCGGGCCGACACCGGAGGGCCATTGCAGGACCTGGGAGAGCATCCCCAGACCGAATAGGGCGCAGGCACCGGCGAGAGTGGCGGAATGCCTGTGACGCCTGTCCACCAACCACACCCATATGAATCCGATTGCAAAGACGAGCATGATCGTTGGACCGATCAAGCCGGTCATGCTGATCAAAAGGCTATTCTCCATTGGGGTATCCAGCATGCTACGAAGCGTCTCGCCATGGGCGCGTCGCTCAAAGTCCCTTCATACCTTCCCTAATGTCAGATTCATAACGAAGGTTGAAGGGCCGCCGGCGACACAATCCAGTGTGGCTATCAAAACTGTGTGAGCCGGCTGCACCAACCGGCTCAGTTTTGAGGCCATTGGCCGATAGGACCTTGTGGGTTAAGGGAGCCGGCAGGGTTCTCGAAACTGGAAGCGCTATGGAAGAGTATCTGATCCTGGCCGCGGCGGCATTCTTGGCCGGCACGCTGAACACGGTTGCGGGCGGTGGAACGTTTCTCACCTTCCCGGCACTCGTCTATGCCGGCGTTCCCGTTGTCGCAGCCAATGCCACCAGCGCGGTTGCCGTGTTTCCCGGCTATCTCGGTGGCGCACTGGGTTTCCGTTCCGAACTCGCCGCATTCGACCGCACCCGCCTCCTGCGCATTGCCGGTCTGACGGCCATTGGCGGTCTGGTCGGCTCGCTCCTCTTGCTGGTTTCCTCCAATGAAGCGTTCTCGCTCGTTGTGCCTTTCCTGCTTGCGATTGCCACGCTCACCTTCGCCTTCGGCGCGAAGATACAGGGCCTTGCCCGCCGTTTCGGCAGCGGCAGGGGTGAAGGCCGGTTCAGCACCGTTCTCGTCTCGGTTTATGGCGGTTACTTCAATGGCGGTCTGGGCATCGTGTTGCTGGCGCTCTTCTCGCTCTGGGGCATGCGCGATCTGAACACGATGAACGGCCTGAAAAACGGCCTGTCCTTCATCCTCTCGGCCATTTCCGTTGCCACCTTTGCGGTCGCCGGCATCGTCGCATGGCCTCAGGCGCTGGTTATGATGGTCGCGGCCACGGTCGGCGGCTATGCGGGCGCACCGCTTGCCCGCGCGCTCCCGGCTTCCGTGGTGCGCGCCGTGGTCATCGTCGTTGGAACGGCGATGAGCCTGATCTTCTTCGCCAGGTTGTTTTAGGGCTTGCGGCAGCGGTCGGTTTATTTATTCAACCAAGCCTTGCTTTCGACGCAATCTACATCTATATCGTGATCATCGAAATTGCTGTTGAACTTTGTTTTTGCGCTGCCAAGCGCCCCTACGATCTTCCCTCAAATTCGAACTTCCAGATGCCCGGCAGTTGTCGGCATCAAATTCCTATGACGATTTGAAAGGAAAATCGTATGACTATTGGTACCGTAAAGTTCTTCAATGCCACCAAAGGTTTTGGTTTCATCGCTCCTGACAATGGCGACAACGACGTTTTCGTTCACATCTCGGCTGTCGAGCGTGCCGGGATGCAGAACATCGTTGAAGGCCAGAAGCTGAGCTTCGACATCGTGCAGGACCGCAAGTCCGGCAAAAGCGCCGCAGACAACCTGCAGGCTGCATAGTTTTCATCTCTGCGATGTGACCACGGATGTACTGGCACGTCGCATAGAGATGATCAGGAAGGTCGGGTTAGCGCCCGGCCTTTTTTGCATCAGCTCTTCGGAGCAGATCCCTTCAGGCCTGGTGAGCTGCGCCGGAAACACCGCTTTCAGCATGGTCGTGCCAAACAAAATGCCCGCCGCCAATGTCGCGCGCGGCTTGCCGCGGCGGCACATAGTCGAGCCCATGCACGGGGCTTGGCAGGTCCTCCGCTTTTTCCATAAAGGCGCGGCGCGGGCGTGACGGGTCGGCCACTGGCACTGCGGCCATCAGCTTTTTCGTATAGTCGTGCTGCGGGTTCTCAAAGATCTGCGCCCGGCTGCCCATCTCCACAAACCGCCCCATATACATCACCGCCACGCGATGGCTGATCTGCTCCACCACGGCCATGTCGTGCGAGATGAAGAGATAGGACATGCCCGTCTCGTTCTGGATGTCCTGCAACAGATCGAGCACCTGCGCCTGGATCGAGACATCGAGTGCGGCGACCGATTCATCCGCCACGATCAGTTTAGGCGAAAGCGAAAGCGCGCGGGCGATGCAGATGCGCTGGCGCTGGCCGCCGGAAAACTCGTGCGGATACCTCCGCATCTGATCGGTCGAGAGCCCCACTCGCTTGAAGAGATAGGCAACCCGGTCTTCCAGCGCGCTGCCGCTTGCCAGCCCGTGAATTTGCAGCGGCTCGGCCACCAGATCACCCACCCGCATGCGCGGGTCGAGCGAGGCATAGGGGTCCTGAAAGATCATCTGCACATCGCGCAAAACCGGTCGCATGGCGCGGGGCCTGAGCCCGCGCGTCGTCTGGCCCGCCACGCGAATGTCGCCTTGCCACGGGGTCAGGTTCAAAAGCGCCTTGCCGGTGGTCGATTTGCCGCAGCCCGATTCTCCCACCAGCGAAAGCGTCTCGCCCGGCATGATGTCGAAGGAAACACCTTCCACCGCGTGCACGCGCTGAACCGGGCGCTGCAGGATGCCACCCTTGATGTCGAAGCGCACGGTGAGGTCCTTCACGGAAACCAGCGGTTCGGCGACAAGCGGCTTTTCCGGCCCGGTTCCCGGGCGCGCCACCACGCGCTTCGGCTCCGTGGTGCCGGTCATTTCGCCCAGCCGTGGCACGGCGGCGAGCAGTTCCTGCGTGTAAGCGTGACGGGGTTTTGAGAAGATCACGCTGGCAGGGCTGTGCTCCACCATGCGCCCATGCTGCATCACCAGCACGTCGTCGGCCATCTCGGCCACCACGCCCATATCGTGCGTGATCATGATCACGGAGATGCCAAGATCAGCCTGCAATTTGCGGATCAGCGCCAGTATCTGCGCCTGCACGGTCACGTCCAGCGCCGTGGTGGGCTCGTCTGCAATCAGGATCTGCGGGCTCTGGGCCAGCGCCATGGCGATGACCACACGCTGGCGCATGCCGCCGGAAAGTTCGTGCGGATATTGCTTCAAACGCCGCGCCGGCTCGGGAATCTGCACCTGATCGAGCAGTTCAAGCGCACGGGCGCGGATCGCTTTTTCAGAAAGCCCGCCATGAGCGGAAATCGCACCAGCCAGTTGCTTTCCGACGGAAAGCACCGGGTTGAGCGATGTCATCGGCTCCTGAAAGATCATGCCGATATGGCGGCCACGCACCTGCCGCATCCCGGCTTCAGGCAGGGCAAGAATATCGCGTCCCTCAAGAGCCGCCGTTCCCGCCGCAACACGCGCCATGGGCTTCGGCAGAAGCTGCATCAGGGAAAGCGCGGTCATGGATTTGCCAGAACCGCTCTCGCCTGCAATGCAGAGTGTCTTTCCACTCTCCAGCGTGAAGGACAGATCGTCGACGACAGTGCGCGCGCCCGTCGGTGTGGCCACCTGAACGGTGAGGCCGTTCACCTCCAGAAGACCGCTGGTTGTTTTCTGTTGCATGGCGCGCGCTTTGCTCATTGGTGTCGGCTCACGAAAAGACGACGCGCGGGAAGTAGAACGAGACCACCCAGTTGGGCTGATCGACGATTTCGCTGATGCGCAGGTCGCCACACACCGAGCAGAGCATATAGGCGTCCTCGGGCGAGAGCCCGCGCGTGGCGCACAGAAGGTCGATCATGCCGGAAAGGGCGGCCCGCGCCCCTTCCATGAGGTCGGAGCCGATGCCGGTCGTCACCTCATAGCCTTCCGCATCCAGGTGTCGCGTCACCGGTCCCGGCGTGGTGAAGCGCGGCATGGCAAGGTTTGCGTCCTTCACCACGTCGAGCTTCACCGCCACGTTCATCTGGCTCTCGATGGCCGTGCCGCACACTTCGCCATCGCCCTGTGCGGCATGGGTGTCGCCGATGGAGAACAGCGCCCCCTCCACCTCGACCGGCAGATAGAGCGTGGTGCCCGCCGCCAGATCGCGAATGTCGAGATTGCCGCCCATGCGCCGGGGCGGCACCACCGAGTGCAGACCCGGCTCAGCCGGTGCCAGCCCGATGGTTCCGGCAAAGGGTTTGAGCGGCACACGGCCATGCTTGCCGAAGGCCGCCGGCTCAAGGCCCGTCGCGTCATAGTTCCAGAGCGTCAGCGCCGGGTCCTTGAACTGGTCTGCCAGGAGCCCGAAGCCGGGAATGTTCGCCGTCCAGCCAAAGCCGGACGGTTTGAACGAGAGGATCTCCACCTTCAGTGCATCGCCCGGCTTGGCCCCTTCCACATAGATGGGGCCGTTGACCGGGTTGACCTTGGAGAAATCCAGCGTGGCGATATCGTCCACGGTGCTGTCGGGCGAAAAGTGACCGGAGCCGGAATCGAGACACTCGAATTCCAGCGTCGAGCCCGGCGTCACCCGTTCTGCGGGCGGGATCGAATGATCCCACCCAAAATGGTGGTGTCGCCCGTGAATGGTGTAGTCGCAGTTACTGCACATCTTTGGCAAAAACCTCGTCATAGTGGACGGGAATGTGCACCGGATCGACGAACAGCTTGTCGTCGCCGCCGATGCGTTCGGAACGGATGGTGAAGCGCTCTTCATTGAAGATCGGTGCCCAAGGGGCGTCTTCCATCACCTTCAGATAGATGTCGCGCCACATGGCCTCGCGCTCGCCTGCTTTGGCCGGGTCGACCATGGCATCGGCTTCCTTCGCCATGGCATCGAGATCTTCGTTGCAATACCAGGCCCAGTTCCAGCCGCCCGGCACCGCGCCGTCGCAACCGAGGATCGGACCATAGAAGTTGGACGGATCCGGGAAGTCGGCAATCCACGCCATGCCGCCCGACCAGATCATCGGCGCCTGATCTTCCTCGCCGCCTGCCGCGATCACATTGGCCTGCGCCAGAGACTTGATCGAGGCGTTGATGCCGATGGCCTTCAAGTCCTGCTGGATCGCCTGCGCGATACGCGGCTGCGGGTCGGTGTTCATGACGTAGAGTTCGGTTTCGAACCCGTCGGCAAGCCCGGCCTCGGCCAAAAGCGCCTTGGCGGCTTCCGGATCATAGGCATAGCCCTCATAATCCTTGGCGTAGCCCGGCATGGAGGGCGGCAGCGGCTGGTTGGCGGCAACGGCGCGGCCATTGATGATGCGCAGGATGCGGTCCTTGTTGATGGCCATGTTCACGGCCTTGCGCACTTCCGGCTTGTCGAACGGCTCCATTTTCACATTCATGGTCACATAGCCGGTGTGCAGCTGTCCGCCCTGAATGATCAGGTTCTTGAACTTGGGATCGTTCTGTACCTCGATGAACTTCGCCGGCGGAATGCCATCACCCGGCACGTCCACTTCGCCGTTCTGCAGGCGCAGAAGCGCCACGACCGGTTCCTGACCCACTTCGAAGATGATCTGGTCGAGCTTCGGCACGCCGGGGTTCCAGTAGTCCTCGAAGCGCTCAAAGACGAGGCGCTGGCCGAGCGTCCATTCTGAGAGCTTGAACGCGCCGGAACCGACCGGGTGCTTGCCAAAATCGGCACCGTGTTTCTCCACCTCTTCCTTCGGCACCACATGGGCGAAGTTGAGCGCCAGCACATGCAGGAAGGTCGCGTCGGGCCGCGAGAGCTCGAACTTGATGGTGTGATCGTCCACCACGGTGATGCCGGAAAGCCCCTCCGCATCGCCGCTGGAGGCTTCCTCAAAGCCCTTGATGGAACCGAAGAAGCCGGCGCCGGGGCTCTGGGTCTTCGGGTTCACCGTGCGCTCGATGGAGTATTTCACGTCCTCGGCGGTGAGGTCGCGGCCATTGTGGAATTTCACGTCGTCGCGCAGCTTGAAGGTGAAGACCGTACCATCCTCGGAAATCTCGTAGGATTCGGCGATTTCCGGGCGCAGCTCGGTCGTGCCCGGCAGATAGTCCATCAGCCCGTCAAACAGCGACTTGATCATCGACCAGTTCTGCCAGTCATAGCCGATGGCCGGATCGAGCGTGGAGACGTCATCCTTATAGGTCACGGTCATGGAGCCGCCCTGCTTGATATCCTCTGCAAGGGCAGGGACAAGCATGGCGGAGCTGGAAAGGGCAGCGGCGGCAACGCCGGCCAGAAGCAGTTTTCTCATCTCAAGTGTTCCTTTCTCTGGTGCTGCACTTATCGTTGGTCTTGCATCAGCGCAGCTTGATGCGCGGGTCGATCAGCGGAGTGATCAGATCGGCAAGCAGATTGCCGAGAACGATGGCGCAGGCCGAAACCAGCGTGACCCCCATGATGATGGGAATGTCGACGCGCTGGATCGCCTGCCAGGCGAGCTGCCCGATGCCGGGCCAGCCGAACACGCTTTCCACCACCACGATGCCCGACATGAAGAGCCCGATGTCGATGCCGATCATTGCGATGATGGGCAGGATGGCGTTGGGCAGCGCATGTTTGAAAAGCACTTTTGCGCGGGTGATACCGGTGGCACGTGCGGTGCGGATATAGTCCTGACGCAGCACGTCGATCAGCGATGAACGCATCATGCGCGAATACCAACCAGCCCCCAGAAAACCGAGCGTGATGGAGGGGAGGATGAGGTGGGCAAAGGTGCCGTAGCCGCCAATGGGAAACCAGCCGAGTTTCACCGCAAAGACGTAGAGCAGCAGAATGCCTATCACGAATTGCGGGGCCGACACGCCGACAAAGGAGGCGATCATCAGCGTGTCATCCGTGCGCGAGCCGCGCTTCAGCGCCGCCACCACGCCCATGGTCAGGCCCAGCACGAGTTCGCAGAAGATGGCGCCCACCATCAGGAGAAGGCTGGCGGGCAGACGGGAAGCGATGAGTTCGGAAACCTCTGTCTTTTGCAGATAGGAGCGGCCCAGATCACCGTTCAAAAGCCCGCCGAGATAGCGCAGATACTGCTCATAGAAGGGCAGGTTGAGGCCGAGCTGTTCGCGGATGTTCTCCACCGTTGCAGCGGTCGCACTGCGGCCGGCAATCTGGCGCGCGGGGTCTGCCGGAACGAGATAGAGCAGCACGAAGGTCACGAAGCTGATGCCAAGCAGGATCAGCGCGGTCTGGATCAGACGGCGGGTCATATAGGCAAGCATCAGTGGCGCCCCTGCTGTGTCGGGTCGAGAATGTCGCGCAGCGCGTCGCCCACAAGGTTGAAGGCCAGCGCCAGCGCCAGAATGGCCGCGCCCGGAATGAACACGAGCCAGGGCGCGGAGGAGAAATAGGTCTGGTTCTCGAAGATGATGTTGCCCCATGAGGGAATGGGCGGCTGAACGCCGATGCCAAGGAAGGAAAGCGTTGCTTCAAGGAGAACTGTGGTGGCGATGCCGAGCGTCGCCCACACGATGATGGTGGAGAGCAGATGCGGCAGGATGTGGCGAAACAGGATGCGCCCTGCGCCCGCGCCCATGGCGCGCTCGGCCACCACGAAATCGCGTTCGGCGATGGAGCGTGTCTCGGTATAGGTCACGCGGGCAATCTGCACCCAGTTCACCATGGCGATCACCATGGCCACGATCCAGAGGCTGGGGCTGAAGATCGCCGCCAGGACGATGGCGAGCAAAAGCGCCGGAAAGGCCATCATCAGATCGGTGAAGCGCATCAGAACGGTATCGACCCAGCCGCGGAAATAGCCGGCGGAGATACCGACTGCCGAGCCGATCACCACGGCGATACCATTGGCCACCACGCCGATGATCAGCGATGTCTGCGCGCCATAGATCAGGCGGCTGAAGAGATCCCGCCCCACGAGATCGGTGCCGAACCAGAACTGCGCATTGGGCGGCAGCGGTGCGCCCTCGATGGTCAGCCCCTCGAAGAACTGCTCATAGGGATTGTAAGGCGCGAGCCATGGTGCAAAGAGTGCCGCCAGCACGACCACGGCGATGATGATCAAGCCGGTCAGTGCCAGCGGCCGGCGCAAAAGGCGCATCATCACCGAAGGCGTCGCCACTGGTGACTGTGTTTCAGCGACCGTTTGTGACATTCGTCCGTCCGTCTGTATCAAGATTTGCGATGATGCCGGCGGCGGCTTTCTCGATGGAGCGCCGCTCGGCCATGGCTGTCTTGCGAAGGTGGTTATAGGCCGTGCCGGCATCGCAATTGTGCTTCAGCATCAAGATGGCGGTCGCCTCTGCCACAACCTGTCTCTTGGCGAGTTGATCCTTCAGCCGAGCGATTTCTTCTGTCTGCGCCGTGCGCCGCAGAAAACCCTGGCTGGCCACAACAAGTGCGCTGTAGAGCCCGGCACTTCCGATAGGCTTCAAAAGCTGCGCATCCGCGCCCTGCCCAATCGTCCAGGCGATGCGGCCGGGAGCTTCCGAGCCGATCAGGGCGATGATGGGCATCGGCGCCAAGCCGGGCGCCCATGGAAACTGCTCGTCATGGCCCATATCGGCATCGATCAGCAGCACGTTGAAATCGCGCATGGCGTCGCGGTTTTCCAGCGTCGGCCATGCCTGTTCGGCGGCGATGCCGATGCGCGCGCATTGCGCGGTGAGCGCGTCCACATTCTGGTGCGGCCGGTGCAGGATCAACGCCCGCCAGCCGACGAAATTGGGCGTATGGGCAAGGGCCGGGCTCATCGCACCACCCTCAGTTGCCGCGCGTCGGCGGCCATGTTCGCATAAAGCCGGTCGAGCGGCGTCGCCGTCAGGAACGGGTCGGGCACAATGGCTTTGGAGCAATGATGCACGATCTCGAAATCGCCATCGGCGCGTGTGCGGCCGATATGAGCGTGGAGGCTGACGTGATTGGTCGCAGGGTCGACGCGCAGCGAACCAAGCGGCGTCGCCGTCTCATACTCACGGACCGCTTCCAGCACCCGCTGTGCCTCATCGCTTCCGGTGCGGCGGATGGCATCGGCAATCATCACCACGGCGGCATAGGCCTGAACGAAAAATGCGTCCGCCACCTGTTCAGGATTTTCGGCCTTCATCCGGGCGGCAAAACGGTCATTCTCTTCGCTCGCCAGCGCCCGGAAATAGCTCGATACGGTGTATTGTCCCTCTGCGATGGTGCCGAGCCGCGTGGTTTCATTCTCACATAGATTGCAGCTCACCACCGGGCAGTTGTCCGGCAGGAAAGCCGGGTCTTCCTTCCCGAGCGCCTGATAAGCGGCGAGAAAGGCGTATGAGGAATTTCCGATCAGATTGTTGAGGATGAAATCAGGCCGCTTCTCCCGGATTTCATCAATCAGATGCCCAATGTCATCATCGCCGATGGGCACGTAGCGTTCGCCCAGAACGCTGCCGCCGGAGCGGGTTAGAACATCGCGCGCAATGCGGTTGGTTTCCCACCCCCAGATATAGTTCGCGCCTGTCAGGAAACCGCGCGCGCCGAAGCGCGGCACGATATAATCGAGCAGCGGCACGAGCTGCTGGTTGGCGCAGGCGGCGATATAGACGAGGTTTTCCGAAACCTCGAAACCCTCATAGACGCAAGGGTACCAGAGCAGCGCGTCAAGCTTCTCGACAACCGGGATCACCTCCTTGCGGCTCCACGAGGTGGTGCAGCCGACAATATGCTGCGCGCCTGTCTGGCGGATGAGATCGCGGCAGAGCTCGGCATAACGGTCGGCATTGCCTTTTGGGTCCGCATGATGGGCTTCGAGCCTGAACGGATAGGCATCATCCGTATTGATGTCGGCCACTGCCGCCAGGGCCCCGAAATAGCCCTGTTCGGCCGGCCGGCTGTAGCCACCGCTACGCGAAAACAGAACGCCGATCGGATAAGTGTTCACACCCGTTCCCCAAAAACGCAAAGGGCCCCGACGGGAACAACAATATTCCCGGCGAGGCCCAGATGCCAAAATCTTATTATGGCTCAAGCCTAGCTGGCGAAACGAAACTGTCAAGCCGCCCCGCGACAATCGCTTCCGGCGAACCCGTGGTTGGCGAAAGCCGTATCCGGCAGATGCCATGCGGATTTCGTGTCTCTTCAATGATAATTTATTGACAAAATGTCTGGAAATGTTTTCTTTTGCCGGGAGGGTCGCTCAGGAAAGCGCGGAAATCATGCGTCTGCCACCGGACTGGTCTAAAGACTAGGGCCAGATGTAGCCGGGTTCAATGGGACATTTCGGCCTGTCCTTCAGATGGGAGTATCTATGCCGCAGCTTGGACACGACACGTTACTGGACATTCGTTCGCTGGCGGTTGCCTTCGGCTCGAACCGTGTTGTCGACGATCTGAGCTTCCAGGTCGCGCCGGGCCGCACGCTGGCCATTGTGGGCGAATCCGGTTCCGGCAAATCGGTCACCTCGCTCTCCATCATGCGGCTGATCGACCACATGAACGGTACCATCGCCAAGGGCGAGATCCTGTTTAATGGCGGCAATGGTCCGGTCGATCTGGCGAAAGCGCCGGTCGAAACCATGCGCAAGGTTCGTGGCAAGGACATCGCCATGATCTTCCAGGAGCCGATGACCTCGCTCAACCCGGTCTTCACCATCGGCGACCAGATCGCCGAAGTGCTGATGCTGCACGAAGGCGTCTCGAAGAAAGAGGCGCTGCGTCAGGCCGGCGACCTTCTGGAGATGGTGCGCCTGCCGGATGCCCGCGCGCTCCTGTCGCGCTATCCCCATCAATTATCCGGCGGCATGCGCCAGCGCGTGATGATCGCCATGGCGCTTGCCTGCAAGCCCAAACTCCTGATCGCGGACGAGCCCACCACCGCACTCGACGTCACCATTCAGGCGCAGATCCTGTCCATCATCCGCGACCTGCAGGAAAAGCTTGGCATGGCCGTCATCTTCATCACGCATGACATGGGCGTGGTGGCCGAGGTGGCCGACGATGTGGTCGTCATGTGGCGCGGCAAGAAGGTTGAGGAAGGCCCGGTGGAACAGGTTTTCGCCAGCCCAAAGCATGCCTACACGCAGACCCTTCTGTCCGCCGTTCCCACCCTCGGCTCCATGGCCGGCGAAAAATATCCCAAGCGCCTGCCGGTTGCCGTCATGGATGGCGAAACGCCCCGCCTTGTGGGCGAGGAACATCTGCAGGACACCGCGCGCTACGATAGGTCCCCGATCCTGAGCCTCAAAAACCTCGAAACCCGTTTCGACATCAAGAAGGGCTTCTTCGGCGGCGTCACCCATCGCGTTCACGCGGTGGAAAAGGTCAGCCTCGACATCTGGCCGGGCGAAACCCTTTCGCTGGTCGGTGAATCCGGCTCCGGCAAGTCCACCATCGGCCGCACCATCCAGCAGCTTCAGGAAGCGACCGGCGGCGAAATCTTCTTTGAGGGCAAGGCGATTTCCGCCATGTCGTCGGCGGAACGCCACAGCCTGCGCCAAAAGGTGCAATACGTCTTTCAGGACCCGTTCGCCTCACTCGATCCCCGCCGCACGGTCGGCTTCTCCATCGCCGAGCCCATCGTCACACATGGCCTGATCGAAGGTGCCGCCGCGCGGCAGAAGCGCGTGGATGAACTGCTTGAGCGCGTCGGCCTCAAGGCCGAGCATGCGCGCCGTTACCCGCATGAATTCTCCGGTGGTCAACGCCAGCGCATCTGCATCGCCCGCGCGCTCGCCTCGCGGCCCAAGCTCATCATCGCCGATGAGGCGCTGTCCGCGCTCGACGTGTCGGTGCAGGCGCAGATCATCAATCTGCTGATGGAACTACAGGCCGACGAAGGCCTGTCCTACCTCTTCATCAGCCACGACATGGCGGTGGTCGAGAAGGTCAGCCACCGCGTCGCCGTGCTCTATCTGGGGCAGATCGTGGAGGCGGGTTCGCGCGAGGCAGTGTTCGAGCGCGCCACGCATCCCTACACGAAGAAACTGCTCTCGGCGGTTCCCATCGCCGACCCGACAAAGCGGCCCGACCGGCCCATGCTTGAAGGCGAAATCCCGAGCCCTGTCCGCAGGGTCGGCGACGAGCCCGAAATTCAGCCTCTGGTGGAGATCGCGCCCGACCATTTGGTCGCGCAGAGCGCCACGGGCTGATCACTGGAACACAAACGCAAAAGAAACGGAGGACTTATCCATGAAACTGGGCAATACACGCGGCGCATTACTCGCCGCCGTGCTGGCGGCTCTGCCGTTCGGCGTCATGCCGGCGCAGGCCGCAGGCACGCTCACCATCTCTTCCCCGCAGGATCCGGGCAGCTGGGATCCGATCGACACCTTCCTGGTGAACTGGTCGTCCGTCGCCACCAACATCTATGATGGTCTGGTCTATCGCGGTCCCGATACGAAGATCGTCCCCGGCCTTGCCACCGAGTGGGAAGTGCTCGATGAGGGCAAGCGCATCCGTTTCAAGCTGCGTGAAGGCGTCAAGTTCCACAATGGCGAGGATTTCAACGCCGAGGCCGTGAAATTCACCTTCGACCGCCTGCTTGGCGAAGAAGGCAAGAAGGGCCCGCAGCGCTCCAACTATGCCGTCATCGAAAAGGTCGAGATCGTTGACGATTTCACGGTGGATCTGGTTCTGACCCAGCCCGATCCGGTGCTGATCACCAAGCTCGCCGGCTATGGCGCGATGATCGTGCCGCCGAAATACGTCACCGAAAACGAGGAAGATTTCGTCAACGCAAATCCCGTTGGCACCGGCCCGTTCAAGATGACCTCCTACGAGCCGAAGGTCGGCGTGAAGCTTGAAGCCTTCGCCGATCACTGGGGCGGTGCACCGAAGCTCGACGCCGTCGAGTATCGCTTCATCTCGGAGCCGGCCACTGCCGTTGCCGAGCTGCAGGCCGGCCGTGTCGACATCGTCATCCCGCCGACCATCCCGATCTCCATGGTTCCCACCATCGAGGCGGATGAGAAGCTCGAAATCCGCTCCGTCACCAGCCCGACGGTCTATGCCCTGCGCTTCAACACCGGCAACGGCATCACCGCCGATGAGCGCGTGCGCAAGGCCATGATCATGGCCGTGGATCGCAAGGCCATCATCGACGCCGTTCTCGGCGGTCAGGCCAAGCAGATCGCATCCTTCCAGTCGGAACTGTCCTTCGGCTACGACCCGGAGATGGAGCCGCTGCCCTTCGATCAGGCAAAGGCCAAGGAGCTTCTGAAGGAAGCCGGCGTTGCTGCCGGCGCACCGGTCCAGATCGACATTCGCGGCAATGATGCCACCTTCGGTGAAGTCACCCAGGCGGTCGCCAGCTATCTGCAGATGGTCGGCCTCAACGCCACCATCAAGCCGTACGAGACCAATGTCCTGCTCAACGACATCATCCCGCAGGGCAAGACCGGCGAAATGTTCCAGCAGAGCTGGGGCGGTTGGACGCTCGACTACGACAACACCGCCTACCTGATGTACCACACGGGCGAGCGCTGGAACCCGTATGACAGCGACAAGGAGCTCGATGCGCTTCTGGAATCGCAGCGCCCGATGATCGACGTCGACGCGCGTGAGAAGGTGCTGCAGGAAATCGCAGCCTATGCAGCCGACCGCGCTCTCGAGATGCCGCTCTACAACCTCAATGCGCTCTATGGCGTCAACAAGCGGGTGAAAAACTTCATCGCGCCGCCGGACAGCCGCATGCGCCTCAACGAGGTTGAAGTCGAATAGTCCTCCCAGGACATAGATGTCGGGGGCGGCTTGTGCCGCCCCCGAACCCGCGAACATTGCGCGATCCGTAAAGACTTTGCGGCGTGCACGAAATCTCTTCCGGAGGCTCTGGTGGCCAGTTTTCTTCTCAAACGCATCCTGCAGGCGGTGTTCGTCGTTTTCGTCGTCACCCTCACGGTGTCGTTCGCCATCCGGCTGACCGGTGATCCGGCGCTCATGCTCTCCCAGGGCGCGGGCAGTGTCACGGAAGAGGACCTGGCGAACATCCGTCAGGCGCTAGGCCTCAACGAGCCGTTCATCGCCCAGTACTGGGACTTCATCAAAGGGCTTTTCGTCGGCGATTTCGGCCGCAGCTTCCTTGGTGGAACCTCGGTCTCCCTGCTCATTTCCAAGGCTTTGCCGGCCACGCTGGCACTTGCCTTCTCCTCCATGCTGGTCTCCATCGCGATTTCCATTCCGCTCGGCATTCACGCGGCGGTCAACAAGGGCAAGACCGCTGATCAGGTGATCCGCATCCTGTCTCTGGTCGGGCTTTCCTTCCCGAATTTCTGGCTCGCCATCATGCTCGTTCTGGTGTTCTCGATCATGCTGCAATGGCTGCCGCCATCAGGCATGAGCGGGTTTGCCAGCTTCATCATGCCGGCGGTCACCATGGGGGTCATTCTCACCGCCACCAATGTGCGCCTGGTGCGCACGGCCATGCTCGAGACGCTGCGCTCGCAGTACATCCAGGTCGCCCGCGCCAAGGGCCTGAGCGAGAGCAAGGTGCTCTACAAGCATGCGCTCAGAAACTGCGCCATTCCGCTGATCACCTATTTCGGCCTCCAGTTCGGCGGCCTTCTGGGCGGCATTGTCGTCATCGAGCGCGTGTTCAACTGGCCGGGCCTCGGCACGCTCGCCTTCGATGCGGTGGCGGGACGTGACTATCCGGTCCTGCAGGCGGTCATCACCGTGCTTTCGCTGCTCATCATCGGCGTCAACCTTTTGGTCGACATCGCCTATGGGCTGGTCGATCCGCGCATCCGCAACCGATAGGAAAGGACGCAATCATGGCACAGGCTGTTTCGCGTTTGCGTCACTTCAAGAACATCGAGTTCATTCTGGGCATTCTACTTGCCGGAACGATGACGCTTCTGGTCCTGCTTTCACCCCTGCTCTTCCCCGATGGCGGCGAGCAGATCAATCTGACGGCACGTCTCACAAAACCGTTCACCGACTGGGCGCACATTCTGGGCACCGATCCGCTCGGCCGCGATGTGCTGGCGCGTGTGATAACTGGCGGCAAGATTTCGCTTCTGGTCGGCTTCACCTCCGTTGCCGGCGCTGTGGTGGTCGGCGTGGTCATGGGGTTGATCTCGGGCTATTATCGCGGCTTCTGGGACATGCTCGTCATGCGCTTTGCCGACGTGCAGCTCGCGCTTCCCTTCATCCTGCTTGCCATCACCTTCATCGCCATTGTGGGCGGCGGCATCACCAACACGATCATCCTGCTCATCGTGTCGCAATGGGTTCAGTATGCCCGCCTTGTGCGCGGCTCCGTCCTGTCGCTCAATGACCGTGAGTTCATCCATGCGGCCAAGGCCATCGGCGTGCCGGATTTCAAGATCCTGTTCCAGCACCTTCTGCCGAACCTCGCCGGCCCGGTCATCGTTCTGATGACGCTCAACGTCGCCACCAACATACTTCTGGAAAGCTCGCTCACCTTCCTCGGCCTCGGCGTCGATCCGACCATCCCGAGCTGGGGCGGCATGCTGGCCGATGGCCGCACCTATCTGCAAAACGCATGGTGGGTCAGCGTCTTTCCGGGACTTGCCATTCTCTTCACCGTGCTCGGCCTGAACCTGCTTGGCGACTGGCTGCGCGATCTCCTCGATCCAACGGGACGCACAGAAACATGACCGCGATCTTCGAAAAGACCTTTGACCGCACGCTCGACCGTCTGGTTGCCGAATACGCCATTGAGGCATGGCGCGGTGGCGAGCTGGAGGCCTGGCTTTTCGAGGATGAGGCGGCGCGCCGCGCCGCCGAAAAGCGCTTTGCGGCAGCGGGAGTCACCGCCCGGCTGCACAGCGCCTACAAGCCGCTGGTTCATTTCTTCACCGAGGATGCGGCAGCCGGTGCAGCGCGCATCGCCGTCACCTATCCGGTGAGCCTTGCCGCGCCCGGGCAGCGTTTCCTTCTGGAGGCCTATCCGCTTGCCGGCATGGTGGGCGAGGCGGAGATAGCCTTCACCCCCGCCGAGGCCGGCGGCGCGCTTGAATATGGCGTCGAGATCACGGCGGCGGACGGCGCTGTCTCGCGCCATGCGGTCTTCGCGCCCAACCGGCTGGCCGAAGATCACATTGGCGAAAAGCTTCTCTCGCCCTGTGGCTGGCTGCGCCTGCGTCACCCGGATGGCCGCAGCGTCGACGAGGCGGTGGAAACCGATTTCGAGCACCTGTTCCACGAAACGGTTCAGGCTATCGATGCGCATCCCTGGGGTGACAGCGAACCCTTTTTCGACGCGCTGCACATTGCCGTGTCCATGCCCGGCGCAGACACACGCCTCCCGGTCGGCGAGGAAGCGATCAGCCTGCATGAAGCGCTGCACGAGGATCTCTATTTCTCGCTGCTTGAACTCTTCCAGAAGAAATCCGGCCGTCCGCTCGGTTCGCGCGGGCTCCAGCCCGGTCAGATCATTCCGGTGATCGCGGCAGGCGAAGGCGCGATCACCGTCAAGGTCGAAACCCGGCCGCTCACTACCGAACCCGCCTTTTGGCCGGCGCAGCCGCTGCACGAGGCAGAGGGGCCGTTCTCCGTCTCGATGGTCAACGAGACGCTTGAAGAGATCGGCGGCGAGGCGTTCGAGGTTTCATCGCGTTCCGGTCGCGCTGTCCTGGCGCGCTATGTGCGCGGAACCGACCACCCGATCATGCTGAGCGGCGGGCAGCATCCCAACGAGATCTCCGGCGTTGCCGGCGCCCTGCGCGGTGCTTCGCTGCTTTCTGAGCGCGAGGGCGCGCATTTCACGGTTTCGCCGCTGGAAAACCCGGACGGTTATGCGCTGCATTATGCGCTGTGCCAGAGCCAGCCGCACCATATGCACCACGCCGCCCGTTACACCGCGCTCGGCGACGATCTGGAATATCGTGAGGCTGAACCGCTTTATGAAAAAGCCATTCGCCGCGAAGCCTATTCACGCACCAAGGCCGTGCTCCACGTCAATCTGCACGGCTACCCCTCGCATGAATGGACACGGCCGCTGACGGGCTACATTCCGCGCGGATTCGAGATGTGGACCGTGCCGAAGGGCTTTTTCCTGGTCGCCCGTCACAAGCCCGGCTGGGCCGAGCGCACGCGCCGTCTCATCGAAAAGGTGACGGCTAAACTTGCAAAGGTTCCGGGCCTCGTCGCCTTTAATGAAGCGCAGATCCGGCTTTATGAAATCCACGCCGGCGCGCTTCAGTTCGAGGTGTTGAACGGCTTTCCGATCACCATCACGGAAGTCGACCGCCACGACGCGCCGATGACGCTCATCACCGAATATCCGGACGAGACGGTCTATGGCGAAGCCTTCCGGCTCGCCCATGAAGCGCAGACCCAAACGGTGCTCGCCGCCTATGACGCGCTTCAGGAAATGATGGCGGAGAACTTGATGGTCTAGAGCATCGGACCGAAAAGTGGAATCCGGTTTTCGGATTATTCCGATGCTCCAACTATAGACTACCTAGATCGTCCTTTGTGCGTCCGGATGGACGCATTGCGATCTAGGCCTGATCGGCCTTCTTGGCCGCCGCCTCGCTGTGCCAGGCGTGGTCGATGGAGCCTTCCTCGGCCTTGTGAAAATATTGCGAGCAGACGAGCCAGCCCTTGAGCGGGCGTAAAAGCGCCATGCAGCTCAGGATCGTCAATGGCACGGTCGTGAAAACGTGGACCCAAAGCGGCAGTTCGAATGCCATCTGGAACCACACCCCGAAGGCGAGCGCGGGAACGGCGGCTATGGTCATGGCGAAGAAGGCCGGACCGTCGGCCGGATCGGCGAAGGAGTAGTCGAGCCCGCAGACCTCGCAGCTTTCCGCGAGCTGGAGATAGCCCTTGAAGATGTGACCCTGCTGGCATTGCGGGCAGCGGCCAAGGGTCCCCGTCAGCATCGGGTTGTCGGTGGGTGTATACTGGGCGTTCTTCATCGCGGCCTCTCCATTTCAGGGTGCAGTCTCATCGAAAGAAGACTGCGTGGCCATGTGACAATTCAGCTTGCGACAAAATTGCCGAAAAGTCCCGGAAATTCCGGAATTTGAGGTAAAACGCTTTCGTTTTCCGGAAAACGACGTGTTTTTACGTCAAAAGATTCTGCCCGTGAAAATCGTCCTTCGCGGCCTCCGCTTCGGTCTTGATGAAGTCCGTCAGCATCCGAATGCGCGGTGTGTGCGCGACGTCCTGATGGGCGATGCACCAGTAGTAGCGTTCGAGATGAATCTCTTTTGGTATGACCGGAACAAGATCGGGGTAGTGGCGTGCCATGAAGTTCGGCATCACACACAGCCCCAGCCCCTTTCGCGTGGCGGCAAGCTGCGCATGAATGCTGGAGCTCTGGTAAAATGCGCGGGCACCCGGCAGGATCTCCCGATGGTAATCGAGGCCCGGCGTAAAGATCATGTCTTCGATGTAGCCGATGATGCGATGGGACGCCAAATCGGATTTGCGGCGCACCGGAGGGTGTTTTTCCAGATACTCGCGGGTTCCATAAAGAAACAGCCGATACATGGTGATCTTTTCATAGTGATGTGAGCCCGCCCGGTTGGTGGACAGGGTCACCGACATATCCGCCTCGCGGCGTGACAGTGAGACGATCTGCTGGATGATGAGAAGCTCGATAGACAGGCTAGGCAGGGAACGGGCGAGATCGGGCAGGCGGTCGGCCAGGAAGAAATTGCCGAACCCTTCCAGTGTGCTGATGCGCACGACACCGCTCACCGAGGTGGCGTCACCTGCGAGTTCGCTCTGCACGTGAGCGGCTTCGCGCTCGATCACTTCGGCCCGGTCCACCATTTTTTCGCCGGCCGCCGTCAGAAGATAGCCGCGCGGGTTGCGTTCGAAGAGCCGT
Source organism: Nitratireductor rhodophyticola (assembly GCF_019891355.1). Lineage (NCBI taxonomy): Bacteria > Pseudomonadati > Pseudomonadota > Alphaproteobacteria > Hyphomicrobiales > Phyllobacteriaceae > Nitratireductor > Nitratireductor rhodophyticola. Next base: position 434,293 of record NZ_JAHSSF010000002.1, read on the forward strand.
GTTCCCAGCGCCTGCTCCAGCCTGTCGATGCGGCGCGAAACCGTGGCGTGATTGGTTCTCAGCTTGCGCGCCGCTGCCGAAAGCTGCCCCGTTCGCGCGACGGCGAGGAAGTATTGCAGGTCGTCCCAGGAAAATGGTCGCATCGCTCTGTACGTTTTTGCACCGTATTTGTGCAAAAATAATGAGTTGTGTACGGAAAGGTCAATGCTATGACTATAGGCATGGTCGTGCATGAGGGAAGGGAGGCCCGGTTCGCACCGGCTCCAGCCCCCATAATTGCCATGCCGATTTCCTGCAGGGAGATGTGCGGAGGAGCACGAGCACGCCCTGCGGTTCAGGATAACCGCCGCCGGGCGCGCAGCACCGGCTTGCGGATCACCGTTTTGGGAGGAGAGATCGATTATGAAGTTACTTGCGCTTGCATCCATGGCCCTGATGACGGCCACCGCCATTCCGGCCATGGCCCAGGTTTCCGATGAAAAGGTGAAGATCGGCATCCTGAACGACCAGTCGGGCGTCTATGCCGATTTCGGCGGAAAATGGTCCTATGAGGCCGCGCTGATGGCGGTCGAAGATTTCGGCGGCACGGTTCTCGACAAGCCCGTCGAGGTCATCACCGCCGACCACCAGAACAAGCCCGACATTGCCGCCAATATCGCCCGCCAGTGGTATGATACCGAACAGGTGGATGCGATCATGGAACTGACCACCTCGTCGGTGGCTCTGGCCGTGCAGGGCATCTCGAAAGAGAAGAAGAAGATCAACATGGTCACCGGCGCGGCGACCACGGAACTGACCGGCGCACAGTGCTCGCCCTACGGTTTCCACTGGGCCTATGACACGCATGCTCTCGCGGTCGGCACCGGCGGTGCGCTGGTGGAGCAGGGCGGCGACACCTGGTTCTTCCTGACAGCGGATTATGCGTTCGGCTATTCGCTTGAAGAGCAGACTGGCAATTTCGCAAAATCCAAGGGCGGTGAAATCCTGGGCGCAGTGCGTCATCCGCTCGCCACCACCGACTTCTCGTCCTTCCTGCTTCAGGCGCAGGCCTCGGGCGCGAAGGTGATCGGCCTGGCCAATGCCGGTCTCGACACGGCAAACGCGATCAAGCAGGCCGCCGAATTCGGCATCGTGGCTGGCGGGCAGCGCCTGGCAGCGCTTCTGTTTACGCTGGCCGAGGTTCATGGTCTTGGCCTTGAAGCCGCGCAGGGGCTGACGCTGACGGAAGGCTTCTACTGGGATCGCGACGATGAATCGCGTGAGTTCGCCCGCCGTTATTACGAACGCACCGAGCGTATGCCCAACATGATCCAGGCTGGTACCTATTCTGCCGTGATGCAGTACCTCAAAGCCATCAAGGAAGCCGGTACGGACGAAACGGAAGCTGTCGCTGCAAAGCTGCACGAGATGAAGGTCAACGACCTCTTCGCGCGTGACGCGACGGTGGGTGCCAATGGGCGTCTCTTGAACGACATGTATCTGATGGAAGTGAAGAAGCCCGCCGACAGCAAGGAACCGTGGGACTACTACAACGTCCTTGCCACCATTCCGGGTGAGGAAGCCTATATCAAACCGTCTGAAAGCGGCTGCTCCCTGGTTAGCCAGTGACGGAGGCTGTCATGACAGATGCGCCGGTTTCCGGCGCCGCCAATGATGCAGAGCCGCGGGTGGTGCTTTCCGCCCGCGGTCTGCGGCGCGATTTTGCCGGGTTCGTTGCCGTCAAGAATGTCGATCTCGACGTGCACCATGCGAAGATTCACGCGCTGATCGGTCCGAACGGGGCCGGCAAGACGACCGTTTTCAATCTTCTGACCAAGTTTCTGGCGCCCAGTGCCGGGCGCATTGAGTTCATGGGGCGCGACATCACCAGCACGCCGCCGGCGAAGGTGGCGCGGATGGGGCTGGTGCGGTCGTTCCAGATCTCGGCGATCTTTCCGCATCTGAGCGTGCTCGACAATGTGCGCGTCGCGCTGCAGCGTCCGGGCGGGCTCGGCTATCAGTTCTGGCGCTCGCTCGGCAGCCTCGACCTCTTGACCCCGCGCGCGGAACAATTGTTGGAGACGGTCGGGCTTCAGAACGAACGCCACAGGATGGCCGGCGATCTCTCCTATGGCCGCAAGCGTGTGTTGGAGATTGCCACCACGCTGGCGCTCGATCCGAAAGTGCTGCTGCTCGATGAACCGATGGCCGGCATGGGCCATGAAGACGTTGAGACCGTCGCCGACATCATCCGCGATGTGGCGAAGGATCGCGCGGTTCTCATGGTCGAGCACAATCTCAAGGTGGTCGCCGATCTCTGTGACTGGATCACGGTTCTCCAGCGTGGCGAAATCATCGCCGCCGGCGATTACGCGACCGTGAGCCAGGACGAGCAGGTGAAGGTGGCCTATATGGGGACGGCCTATGACGAGTGAGCACGGCAAAAAGCCGCTTCTTTCCGTCCGCGATCTGCATGCCTGGTATGGCGAGAGCCACGCACTGCACGGTGTGAACCTCGATGTGGCGGAGGGCGAAACGGTCACGCTGCTCGGCCGCAATGGCGTCGGCAAGACGACAACCCTGCGCGCGATCATGGGCATCATCCGCAAGCGCAAGGGCACGATCGACTTTGCGGGGCAGGATCTGATCCACACGCCGCTGCATCGCACGGCGCATGCCGGGCTCGGCTTCGTGCCCGAGGAGCGCGGCATCTTCGCCACGCTCTCGGTGGACGAAAACCTGCTTCTCCCGCCCGTAGTTTCCGATGGCGGCATGAGCATTGACGAAATCTTCGAGCTGTTCCCCAATCTGAAAGAGCGGCGCAACAGCCAGGGCACAAAGCTCTCCGGCGGCGAACAGCAGATGCTTGCAATCGCCCGCATGCTGCGCACCGGCGTGAAGCTCCTTCTGCTCGATGAACCGACCGAAGGCCTCGCACCGGTGATCGTGGAGCGCATCGGCGAGGTGCTGGCAACGCTCAAGGCGCGCGGCATGACGATCCTGCTGGTTGAGCAGAATTTCCGATTTGCAAGCCGCGTTGCCGACCGTTTCTACCTGATGGAGCACGGCCAGATAACGGCGAGCTTCCCGGCAGCTGAGCTGGAACAGCGCATGGAGGAATTGCACGAGGTGATTGGAGTTTGATGACATGACCATGATCTTCGGAATCCCGATCCAGGCCTTTCTCGGCCAATTGCTGGTCGGTCTCATCAATGGCTCGTTCTACGCGATGCTGAGCCTCGGGCTCGCCATCATCTTCGGCCTTTTGCGGGTGATCAATTTCGCCCATGGCGCGCAATACATGCTGGGCGCCTTCATCGGCTATCTGCTTTTGGCGCATCTGGGCATCGGCTATTGGCCGGCGCTGATCCTCGTGCCCCTGCTGGTGGGGCTGAGCGGCATGGCGATCGAGAAGGTCGCCCTGTCCCGGCTTTACAATGTGGACCCGCTCTACGGCCTGCTCTTCACCTTCGGGCTGGCGCTCGTGCTGGAAGGCGCGTTCCGCTATTTCTATGGCGTTTCGGGACAATCCTATATGCCGCCGCCGCAGCTTTCCGGCGGCACCAATCTTGGCTTTATGTTCCTGCCGAATTATCGCGGCTGGGTGGTGGTGGCGTCGCTCATCATCTGCATCGGCACATGGCTTCTGATCGAAAAGACCAAGCTTGGCGCCTATCTGCGCGCGGCGACGGAAAACCCGACCCTTGTGCAGGCCTTCGGCGTCAACGTTCCGCTGCTTCTGACGCTGACCTATGGCATTGGCTCGGCACTTGCCGGTCTTGCCGGCATCATGGCCGCGCCCGTCTATCAGGTGAGCCCGCTGATGGGGTCGAACCTCATCATCGTGGTGTTTGCCGTGGTGGTGGTGGGCGGCATGGGGTCCATCCTCGGCGCCATCGTGACCGGCTATATGCTCGGTCTCGCCGAAGGGCTGACCAAGGTGTTTTACCCGGAAGCGTCCAACATCGTGATCTTCGTGATCATGGCGATCGTGCTTCTGGTGCGACCGGCCGGACTGTTCGGGAAGGATGCGTGACATGGCTGAACTGACCAGTACCGGCATCGACCGGCAGACCCGTGCCCGCACCGAATGGCTTCTCGTGGGGCTGGGCATTGCGGCGCTGATCGCTGCACCGTTCTTCCTCTATCCCGTCTTCCTGATGAAGATGCTGTGCTTTGCGCTCTTTGCGGCGGCGTTCAACCTGCTGCTTGGCTATACGGGCCTGCTTTCCTTCGGCCATGCGGCCTTCTTTGGCGGCGCGGCCTATTTTACCGCTCACGCGGTGAAGGAATGGGGCTGGACACCGGAATTCGGCGTGCTTCTCGGCGTGTTCGGCGCGGCGGTGCTGGGGCTGATCATCGGCTTTTTCGCCATCCGCCGGCAGGGCATCTACTTTGCCATGATCACGCTGGCGCTGGCGCAGATGTTCTATTTTTTCTGCGTGCAAGCCCCCTTCACCAAGGGCGAGGACGGCATTCAGGGCGTGCCGCGCGGGCATCTCTTCGGCTTCATCGATTTGAGCGTGCCGCTCAACATGTATTTCTTCGTGCTGGGCGGCTTCCTGATCGGCGTCTTTGCCGTCTGGCGCATCGTGCATTCGCCTTTCGGCATGATCCTGAAATCGATCCGCGAGAACGAGAATCGCGCAATCTCGCTCGGCTACAGCGTGGCCCGCTATAAGCTTGCCGCCTTCGTCATGTCGGCAACACTGGCGGGGCTCGCGGGTGCGATGAAGGCGCTGGTGTTCCAGTTTGCAACGCTGACAGATGTGACCTGGCAGATGTCGGGCGAGGTGATCCTGATGACACTGCTTGGTGGCATCGGCACGATGCTGGGGCCGATTGTCGGTGCGGGACTGGTCGTCACGCTGCAGAACTATCTTGCCACGTCGGAGTTTCCGGTGACGGTGATCACCGGCGCGATCTTCATGATCTGCGTGCTTCTGTTCCGTCGCGGTATCGTGGGCGAAATCCTCGCGCGGTTTTCGCGCGGGGAGGGCGACGTGCGCTGACCGCCATGACGGAGACATTCGACTATATCGTCGTCGGCGCGGGGACGGCGGGTTGCCTTCTGGCCAACCGCCTGTCTGCCGACCCGAAGGTTTCGGTGCTGCTTCTGGAGGCGGGCGGTAAGGACAATTACGCCTGGGTGCATATCCCGGTCGGCTATCTCTACTGCATCTCCAACCCGCGCACCGACTGGTGCTTTACCACCGAAAGCGAGGCTGGGCTGGGCGGGCGCTCGCTCGCCTATCCGCGCGGCAAGGTGCTGGGCGGCTGCTCCTCCATCAATGGCATGATCTACATGCGCGGGCAGGCGCGCGATTACGACCGCTGGCGGCAGATGGGCTGCACGGGCTGGGCCTGGGACGATGTGCTGCCCTTCTTCAAGAAGCCCGAAGACTACTACCGGGGCGCCGACGACATGCATGGCGCCGGCGGCGAGTGGCGCGTGGAAGAGGCGCGCGTGCGCTGGGACATTCTGGATGCGTTTCAGGATGCGGCCGAATCGCTCGGCATCCCGAAGGTCGACGATTTCAACCGGGGAGATAATGAGGGCTCGTCCTATTTCCGGGTGAACCAGCGCAGCGGCATACGCTGGAACGCCTCCAAAGCCTTCCTGAAGCCTGTGCGGCACCGGCAGAACCTGCGGGTTGAGACGGGCGCGCATGTGCGCCGGCTGATTGTGGAAGAGGGGCGCGTCACGGGCGTCGCCTTTGAGCAGAATGGGGGGGCGCGCGAGGCGCATTGCCGGGCCGAAATCGTTCTGTCGGCGGGCGCAGTCGGCTCGCCGCACATTCTCGAACTGTCGGGCATCGGGCGCGGGGAGGTGTTGCAGGCAGCCGGCATTCCCGTGGTCTTCGAGCAGAATTCGGTGGGCGAAAACCTGCAGGACCACCTGCAGCTGCGCTGCGCCTACAAGGTTTCGGGCATCCGCACGCTCAACGAACAGGCTAGCCGGCTGACCGGCAAGGCGGCGATTGCGCTGGAATATCTTCTGAAACGCTCGGGGCCCATGTCGATGGCGCCAAGCCAGCTTGGCCTTTTCACGCGCTCGGACGAAACGCGTGAAACGGCCAATCTGCAATATCACGTGCAGCCGCTCTCGCTCGACAGGTTCGGCGATCCGGTTCATCCCTTCCCGGCCTTCACGGCAAGCGTGTGTAATCTCAGGCCCGAGAGCCGGGGTTCGGTGCATCTGACCTCGAAGGATTTCCGGAAACAGCCGGCCATTCGGCCCAACTATCTCTCCACCGAGGGTGACAGGCAGGTGGCCGCCGATGCAATCCGGCTCACGCGCCGCATCGTCGCCCAGCCGGCCCTGCAGCGCTACAGGCCCGAAGAGTTCAAGCCGGGACCGGATTACCAGAGCGAGGAAGAACTGGTTGAGGCAGCTGGCCAGATCGGCACGACGATCTTCCACCCCGTCGGCACATGCCGGATGGGGGCGGATGAGGGAGCGGTTGTCGATCCGCGGCTTAGAATGCGTGGGCTCGATGGCCTGCGCATCGCCGATGCGTCGGTGATGCCCACAATCGTTTCCGGCAACACCAACTCGCCGACGCTGATGATCGCGGAAAAGGCGGCGTCGATGATCCTCGAGGATGCGCGATAGGCCGGACGCCATGGCCTTGCGGGGCGAATAGCTGTTGACTTCCTGAATTCTGACGATTATTGAAAATCATCAGGAATAGGATGATGAAACAGATTACGCGCACCCGCACCGATCCGGAGGAAACCCGCAGCCGCATTCTGGAAGTGGCTGAGAATTTCTTCCGCAGCATTGGCTATCAGAAGACTTCCGTTGCCGATATTGCGGCGGAAGTGGGTATGAGTCCGGCCAATGTCTACCGATTCTTCCCTTCAAAAGGGGCGATCAACGAGTGCATCTGCGGGCGGATCGTCGAGGAAGTGGCGGCGATCGCCTTTTCCATCGCGCGGACCAACGCGCCGGCGCCTGAGAAGCTGTCGCGGCTTCTGACGTCGATCCACGAGCACAACAAGGCGACGCTGATCAAGGAAAAGCGCACCCACGAGATGGTTGCGGTTGCGATGCAGGAAAACTGGTCGATCATCAAGGCGCATATCGAGCGCATGACGACGATCATGGAAGGCATCATCCGCGAGGGTGTCGAGGCGGGCGATTTCGATGTCGATGATCCGGCAGAGGCGGCGCGCTGCGTCAAAACGGCGTTTGTGCCGTTTTTCCACCCCCTGTTGATCGAACATTGCATACAGCACGGCGAGGACACCGAGCAGGGTCTGCGCGAGCAGTTGCGCTTTATTCTGAAGGCACTGGGCAAGCGGGCATAGGCTGATGCGCCCAAAGCTGTGGCGGCATTGGAATGCGCGCGCTCAAATAGTGATAAATATTGAGAATCATCAGTTAACAACGTTTATAAGGTAGGGGCTCATGCCGCTGACGACACCGAAACGGATTGTTCTTCTGGGCGCGATGGCGCTTTCACTGGCCGCCTGCCAGGAAGAGGAGGTGGCCGAGCGTCCCGATCCTGTCGTGCGGGTGGCGACGGTGCGGCTTTCCCCGCTTGCGGAGACGCGCACTTATACGGGCACCATCGTGCCGCGCACCGAAGTGGCTGAGGCGTTTCGTGTCGGTGGCAAGGTGGCTGAACGCCGTGTGGATGTGGGGGACGCGGTCAAGGCCGGAGAGGTTCTCGCGCGGCTCGACCCGGTCGATCTCAACCTGCAGCTTGAGCAGCAGCGGGCAGCACTTACGGCAGCGCGGGCAAGCCTCGCCAAGGCCGAGACTGATCTCGAGCGGGCGCGCACGCTGTTCAAGCGCGGGCACGTGACTGAGGCAGCGCTCGATGCACAGGCGCTGGCCGTCGACGAAACGCGCTCGCGCTTCGAGCAGGCCGAGCGCGCGGTCGCCCTTGCCGAAAACCAGATGGGCTATGCCGAACTCACGGCATCCGCCGACGGCGTGGTGAGTGCCGTGGGTGTGGAGGCGGGCCAGGTGGTTTCGCCTGGTCAGATGGTGGTGAGCGTGGCGCGGCTGGATGAAAAGGAGGTCGAGGTTTCGATCCCCGAAAGCCGTCTTACCGATCTGGAAGGCTCCACCGCGGAGGTTTCGCTGTGGGCCGGCGACGGGCTTTACGCCGCGAAGGTGCGCGAGATCGCGCCGGAGGCCAACGGCACGAGCAGGACCTATCCGGTGCGCTTCTCCGTGCCGCGGGCGGATGCGAATGTCCGGCTCGGCATGACCGCCACCGTTTCACTTACCAAAGGAGATCCGTCACCGGTCGCGCGCATACCGATGACGGCGGTTCTCGACGATGGCCGGGGCCCGGTCGTGTTCGTAGTCGATCCCCCCTCGAACGAACTCAAACGCCGGCCGGTCGTCGTCGAGGCCTATCAGTCGCGCAACGCGATTATCGCGGAGGGCCTTGAAGATGGCGACAGGATCGTCACGCTCGGTGTCCAGAAACTGCAGGATGGTGAACGCGTCCGGCTCGCCGAAATCCAGTCTGCCAGCGCTGACTGACCGGAGGCCATCATGCAGCGTTTCAACCTTTCGCAGTGGGCCGTCACTCACCAGACGCTCGTCCTGTTTCTGATCATCGTTCTTTCGCTGGGCGGAGCCTATTCCTATGCGCGGCTCGGTCGTGCGGAGGATCCGAGCTTTACGATCAAGGTGATGGTGGTGAATGCCATCTGGCCGGGCGCCACGGCCGAGGAGGTGCAGCGACAGGTCGCCGACCCGATCGAGAAGACGCTGCAGGAAGTGCCCTATTTCGACAAGGTGCGCACCTATTCCAAACCGGGCTCCACCTTCATGCAGGTGCAGCTTGAGGACACGACACCGCCAGGTGAGGTGGCCGACATCTGGTATCAGATCCGCAAGCGTGTCGGCGACATCCGCGCCTCCCTGCCGCAGGGCGTGATCGGCCCCTTCTTCAATGACGAATTCGGCGATGTGGACAGTGCGCTCTACATGCTGACCGGCGACGGCGCGACGATGCGCGATCTGAAGGACGCGGCGGAAGACATCCGCCAGCGGCTTCTGCGGGTGCCGGATGTGGAGAAGGTGCGTTTTTACGGCGCTCAGGACGAGCGCATCTTTGTCGAGTTCTCCCATTCCAAGCTTGCCACTCTGGGCATCGACCCGCAGGTGATCTTCAATTCCATCGCGGCACAGAATGCGGTGACACCTTCGGGCGAGATCGAGACGGCATCCGACCGGGTGTTCCTGCGCGTGGAAGGAGCGCTGAAGGGCGTGGAAGCCGTGGCTTCTGTGCCTGTTGCCGTAAACGGCACCGTGTTCCGTCTTGGCGATATCGCCGATGTCCGTCGCGGCTATGAAGACCCGCCGACCTTCACCGCACGCCATGAGGGACAGCAGGCGCTCGCCATTGGCGTGGTCATGGCCGAAGGCGCGAACATTCTCACCCTGGGCGAAAATCTCGATCAGGCAATGGACGGGATCAAGGCCGATCTTCCGGTCGGTCTGGAACTCGACATGATCGCCAACCAGCCGGAAGTCGTGCAGGACTCCGTCGGCGAGTTCATCAAGGTGTTTCTGGAAGCGCTGGCCGTGGTGCTGGCGGTGAGCTTCCTGTCGCTTGGCTGGCGCACGGGCATCGTGGTGGCGCTGGCGGTGCCGCTGGTGCTGGCCATCGTGATGATCGTGCTCGACATTCTGGGCATGAGCCTGGAACGCATCACGCTCGGTGCGCTCATCATCGCGCTTGGTCTTATGGTGGACGATGCGATCATCGCCGTCGAGATGATGGTGGTGAAGATGGAGCAGGGCTATGACCGGCTGAAAGCGGCGACCTTCGCCTGGACCTCTACGGCCTTTCCCATGCTCACGGGAACACTGGTGACGGCGGCGGGCTTCCTGCCGGTCGGCTTTGCGCAGTCGACAGCGGGCGAATATGCCGGCGGCATTTTCTGGGTGGTCGGCATTGCGCTGGTGGCGTCGTGGTTCGTGGCGGTGATCTTCACGCCCTATATCGGCGTCAAGCTCCTGCCCGATTTTCACAAGCACGGCGCTGCCGTGGCAGAGGGGGGCGATCATCACGATATCTACGACACGCGCCTCTACAACGCGCTGCGCCGGATCGTCGACTGGTGTGTGTCATGGCGCTGGGTGGTCATCGCTGCGGTGATCGGGCTCTTCGCCATCTCGATCTGGTCTTTCGGATTTGTCCAGCAGCAGTTCTTCCCGACCTCGCCCCGCCCCGAACTGATGGTGGAAATCCGCCTGCCGGAAGGCGCGCCGATCAAGGCCACCGAGGCTTCGGCCCGGGCAATGGAAGAGGTGGTTGCGGCTGACGAAGAGGTGCTGACCTACTCCACCTACACGGGCGCGGGAGCCCCACGCTGGTTCCTCGCTTCCAACCCGGAACTGCCGAAGCCGAACTACGCGATCATCGTGATGTACACGGAGGACGCGGCAGCGCGCGACCGGGTCAAGGAGCGGCTGCAGACCTACATCGCCGACGGCGGTCTGCCCGAAGCCCGGGTGCGCGTCACGGAACTGGTGTTCGGCCCGCCCGTGGGCTTCCCAGTTCAGTTCCGTGTCATTGGCCCGGACCCGCTGGAGGTACGCCGCATCGCCTACGAGGTGCGCGATGTGATGGCGCAGAATCCCAATGCGCTTGATCCCAATCTGGACTGGAACGAACAGGCGAAGTCCATCCGGCTTGAGGTCGATCAGGACCGTGCGCGGGCTCTCGGCCTGACGCCGCAGGATATCGGGCGCACGCTGCAGACCCTGCTTTCAGGCCTGACGGTGACTTCGGTCCGCGATGGCATCGAACAGGTGGATGTTGTGGCGCGCGCAGTGGAGAGCGAAAGGCTCGACATCGAGCATCTGGGCGACCTGACAATCGCCACGCGCGGCGGCGCGCCGGTGCCGCTGTCGCAGGTGGCGAGGGTGGTCTATGGCCATGAAGAACCGATCCTGTGGCGGCAGAACCGCGACATGCTGATCACGGTGCGCGCCGACGTTCCAGCCGGCGTGCAGCCGCCGGATGTTTCCTCACAGATATGGCCGACCCTTCAGCCGCTGATCGAGGACCTGCCGGTGGGCTACCGCATCGAAATGGGGGGCGCCATCGAGGAAAGCGCCAAGGCGAACGCTGCCCTGTTCGATGTGTTCCCGATCATGGTGCTGGCCATGCTCACCATACTGATGATCCAGCTCCAGAGCTTCTCGCGGCTCGCCCTGGTTTTTGCCACCGCCCCGCTCGGTCTCATCGGCGCGGCGTTCGGGCTGTTGATCTTCAACCAGCCCTTCGGCTTCGTGGCTCTGCTCGGGCTGATCGCGCTTGCCGGCATGATCATGCGCAATACGGTGATTCTGGTCGATCAGATCAAGGCGGATCTTGAAGACGGGTTGCCCGAATGGACCGCGATCATCGAGGCGACGGTGCGCCGCACACGGCCCGTGGTTCTGACGGCGCTTGCCGCCATCCTCGCCATGGTGCCGCTCTCAAGCAATGTGTTCTGGGGGCCGATGGCCTTTGCCATCATGGGCGGTCTGACCGCCGCGACGGTGCTGACGATCCTGTTCGTGCCGGCGCTTTATGCCGCCTTCTACCGCGTCCGGCGGCCGGGCGCAGAGCAGGGGGCCGGTGCCGGTATTGCGGTCCAGGACAATGAACAACTCGCGCTGCCTCAGGCAGCCGAGTAACGAAAGGCGGCGGAATTCAATGCTCGCGTTCCGCCGCCTTTCTGTTTTCTGTCAAATTCGGATTGTCGCTCACGCCTGCCAGGCAATCTCCGGCTTTTCGCGCCAGGCGAAGCGTGTGAGGTGATCGTCGATCACGTGTTGAGCACGGGCGAGCTCCTCGTCCGTTTTGGCGCTGCACTCGATGGTAAGCGCTGCTTCATCCGCACGCATGATACAGTCACCGAACGGGAAATCCACCTTGCCCTGCGCGGCGTCGTAATCGACGCTGACCTTGTGGGCGAAATGCTTGCAAAGCTGCTGCAGATATTTCGAAGCGTGCTCCGTGATCACGACGGCTTTGGATTGCAGCATGAGAAATGTCTCCGAGAAAAGTGAATGCTGAAACTGTGTGGCAGATTGTCCATACAGATAAGTTGAATAACACAATCATATTTGCTAACCGACATGCTGACAAGGGCGTTGTCGGCTGGCCGGATCATGGGTCGGCAGGCTTCTCCTTTCATCCTCCCAGACATTTGGAGCATGTCGATGATCTCGAAATTCAACTCACTCGCCGGGCGTTTCCTGGCTTCCGCCATCGCGCTTGCGGCGTTCCTGCCGGGTTATGCCAATGCCGGGGAGATCACCGTCAAACATGCACAGGGCGAAACCGTTTTGCCGGACACGCCAAAAAAGGTGCTGACATTCGATCTTGCCACGCTGGACACCCTTGATGCGCTGGGTGTCGAGGTTGCGGGCGTTCCAAGTGCTTTGATCCCGGCCTATCTCTCGAGATATGAGGGGGGCGACTACGCGAAGATCGGTTCGCTTTTCGAGCCCGATTTCGAGGCGGTGAATGCGGCAGGGCCTGACCTCATCATCGTGGCGGCTCGATCCGCAGCGCAGTATGAGGCGCTCTCGAAGATCGCGCCAACAATCGACCTGACCATTGATCCCGACAATTTCCTGAAAGGTGCCGAAGAGAATGCGCGCAAGCTGGGTGTGATCTTCGACAAAGAAGACGCTGCGGATGCACTGATCGAAAAGCTCGACAAATCCGTTGCAGCGCTGCGCGAGACCGCAAAGGATGCCGGCAAGGGCCTCATCATTCTGACAAATGGCGGCAAGGTATCGGCCTACGGTCCCGGCTCGCGGTTCGGCTGGTTGCATGACGATCTTGGCGTGCTGCCTGCCGTCGAGGATGTCGAGGCGGCCACTCACGGCGAGGCTGTTTCCTTCGAGTTCATCCTCAAGACCAACCCGGACTGGCTCTTTGTCGTCGACCGCGATTCGGCTGTTGGCAGCGATGGCCAGTCGGCCAGACAGACCCTCGACAACGAACTCGTCGCCGCCACCACGGCCGCCAGGGAAGGCAATATCTACTATGCCGACGCGGTCCGCTGGTATCTGGTCGGCGGCGGCATGACTGCCCTCCAGGCGGAAGTCGACGCGATCACCAAGGCAATGAACGCGGTCGACTGACAGGGCCATGCAAGCCGCCGCCAGCATGTCCGTCCGTTTTCGCCCCGTCGCCGGCCTGGTGCTGGCGGTCGGGTGCGTTGCTGTTCTGGCTGTCATCAGCCTTCTCATCGGCGTGGCCGACATGCCGCTGGGCGATCTCATAAGCGGCGATGGCAGCGCGCAGGCCATTCAGCTTCTCCTTGTCAGCCGCATACCCCGCACGCTCGCACTGGTGCTCTCGGGCATGTCCATGGGGGTTGCTGCGCTCATCATGCAGATGCTGTTCCGCAACCGCTTCGTGGAGCCGACAACCACCGGCATGGTGGAAGCGGCAAGCCTTGGCCTGCTGGTGGTGGCACTGCTCGCGCCGGGCCTGCCCATTTTCTACAAGATGGTCGTCGCCTCGGGTTTCGCCCTCGCAGCGACCTTCATGTTCCTCCGTCTTGTCTCGAAAATTCCAGCCGGCTCCAGCCTGATTGTGCCGCTCCTCGGGCTGATGTTCGGGGGCGTGATCAACGCGGTAACAACCTTCTTCGCCTATCGCTATGATCTGCTTCAGTCGCTCGCCACATGGATCAACGGTGACTTTTCCGGTGTTCTGCGGGGACGCTACGAGTTGCTGTGGGTCGCAGGCGGTCTGGCCGTGCTGTCCTATCTGGCGGCGGATCGCTTCACGGTGGCCGGGCTCGGTCAGAGTTTCACCCGCAATCTTGGCCTGAACTACGGGCGCATTCTCGCCTTCGGTCTGGTTATCGTGTCCATGGTCTCGGCTTCGGCGGTGGTGACGGCTGGCACGGTGCCCTTTCTGGGGCTTATTGTTGCCAATGTCGTCAGCCTGACCGTGGGCGACAATCTGCGGCGCGCCCTCCCGTGGGTGGCGCTTTCGGGTGCGGGTTTTCTGCTCGCCTGCGATATTGTCGGGCGTGTGTTGCGTTTCCCCTATGAGATTCCGGTCGGCACGGTGGCGGGTGTCTTCGGTTCCGGCATCTTCCTCTATCTCCTCCTTCGGCGGCGGGCGCGCTTTGGCTAGGCAGGCTTCATGGCAAAGACCGCGCCTGGCGCTGGCCGTTCTCGCCCTTGGCGCAATCGTGGCGATGGCGGCCTTCATGACCGTGGGCGCGAGAGGCAACTGGGATTTCGTGCTGCCCTTTCGTGGTGGAAAGCTGCTTGGTCTCGTTCTGGTCGCCTATGCGGTGGCGACCGCGACCGTGCTGTTCCAGACCGTCACACAGAACAGGATTCTGACCCCTGCGGTGATGGGGTTCGATTCCCTCTATGTGGCGCTACAGACCGCGCTGGTCTTCTTTCTCGGCACGCGGGACCTGGCGAATGTCGATATCCGTCTGCGCTTCGTGCTGGAGGCGGTGCTCATGGTGGCCATGTCGATGGCGCTCTTCCACTGGCTGTTTCTCAGTCGCCAGCGCAGCCTGCATCTTGTGGTGCTTGCAGGGCTGGTGTTCGGCGTCTTCTTCCGCAGTCTCTCGCACATGATGCAGCGCATTCTCGATCCCAATGAGTTCGTCGCCCTGCAGGACATGCTGTTTGCCAGTTTCAATGCGATCGACCGGCAGTTGCTGGCGGTCTCGACGGTGATTGTGCTGGTTACGGCTTGGGTGAGCCGCCGGCTGCTGGCAAAGCTGGATGTTCTGATGCTGGGACGCGATGCCGCGATCAATCTCGGCATCGACTATCGTCGTGTGGTCATGATGCTCTTTGCCGTGATCGCGGTTCTGGTTTCCGTATCGACCGCTCTCGTCGGCCCCGTCACGTTCTTCGGCCTGCTGGTGGCCAGTCTTGCCTATCAGGCGGTGGGCACGGACCGGCATAAATACACGCTGCCGGCTGCGACGCTGGTCGCGATCATAGCGCTGGTCGGTGGCCAGACAATAATGGAGCGCGTGTTCGGCTTCGACACCGCGCTCAGTGTCATCATTGAATTTACCGGCGGCCTGGCCTTCATGCTGCTGCTTTACCGGAATTTGAAACGATGATCGAAATCCAGAATCTCACCAAGCGCTATGATGACGCAACGGTTGTCGACGACGTCAATCTCGCCCTGCCGGAGAGCGGCATAACCGCGATCGTGGGCCCGAACGGTGCGGGCAAGTCGACGCTTCTGTCGATGGTGGCGCGGCTGATCCCGCCAACATCGGGCCGGGTGCTGGTCGACGGGCTCGACGTGCAGGAAACGCCGGGTGCCGTGCTTGCAAAGCGGCTGGCGATCCTGAAGCAGAACAACCAGGTCGGCATGCGGCTGACGGTGAGTGAACTGGTCGCGTTCGGCCGGTTTCCGCACTCGGGTGGCCGCCCGACCGTCGAGGACGAGCGGCACATCAACGAGGCGATCTCCTATCTCGGGCTCGACGATCTGCGGAGCCGGTTCCTGGACGAATTATCGGGCGGTCAGCGTCAGCGCGCCTTTGTCGCCATGGTGCTGGCGCAGGACACGAAATATGTGCTGCTCGACGAACCGCTCAACAGCCTCGACATGAAACATGCAGCGGCGATGATGAAGCTCCTGCGGCGTACCGCCGACGACCTTGGTCGATCCATTACCGTGGTGATCCACGACATCAACTTCGCCTCCATCTATGCCAATCATGTGGTGGCGATGCGTGATGGACGCGTGATGCTGCAGGGCGGGGCGGGTGACCTGATGCAGGAAGCAGTGTTGCAGGACATCTACGACACGGTGGTGCAGGTGCGGGAGGTGGAAGGGCACAGGCTGGGCCTGCACTATCTCTAAGAACAGCCGCTATTCTCCATTGCCGCGCACCGATTTCCGCCAGGACATGGGCGCGGTAAGGTGGATGATGCGGGGTCCATCGGCCGCGTCGCCATCGGAAAGCCAGTCGACTGCGGCAGCGCCAATCTCTTCAACCGGCTGCCGGAAGGTCGTTAGCGCATAAGCATCCCAACTGGCCTGCTCAATGTCGTCGAACCCGATGACCGAGAGATCGTTCGGGATCGAGAGAGAAAAACGGTGTCGGGCGGCATCCATGACCCCGCATGCAAGGAGATCGGTGGTGCAGAACACCGCGTCGGGCCTCTCCGCCCGCATCAGAAGCCGTTCCCCAAGAGCGAGGCCGCTTTCATAGCTGGTCGGGCCAAGCCGCTCGCACAGCACGGGGAGGCCGCGCTTTTCGGCCTCGGCAAGAAAACCGTTCTCCCGATCGAGAAGACTTGGCGTGCCGGCCTGTGACGAGGCAAGAGCAAGGCGGCGACATCCTGCACGCAGGAACGAGGCCAGCGCCACCCGCGCCGCTTCCGCATCGTTGAGGCGGATCTGCACCGAGCCGGTATGAGCATCGTCCCGATTGATAAGAACGAGCCGTAACCCGTTCCGATGACAGAGTTCGCTGATCGAGCTTTCCGGCATGCCCGAAAGCACCACGGCCGCCTCGGCCCGGTAGCGGATCGCCTGTTGCAGCGCCACATCGACCGTCGAGTCGGAACGGTCGGTGTTGATGAGGATTGCCACGCGCCCGGAGGCCTGTAGCCTGTCCGTAAGAACGCGCACCAGCTCGGAGCGATAGGGGGTGGCTAGGTCAGCCCCGATCAGCGCGACGATGCCCGTCTTCCGGCTGATGAGGCCACGGGCCAGGTGGTTGACCTGATACCCAAGGGCTTCTGCGGCTTCGAGAACCTTGCTGCGGGTCTCTTTAGAAACGCTCGCCCCGGGGGTGAACGTGCGGGAGACCGCCGCCCGCGAAACACCGGCGCGTGCGGCCACATCCTTTGCGCTGACAGAGTTCTTGCGTCCCGGCACTTTCGCTCCTGAATGCGGGCCCTGAATGCGGGCTTTGAAGGAGTGGATTATAACCCGGCTCCACGGAAGGAAAATAGAACATTCGTTTCAAAATATAATTTCAAGTGAAATTTTTATGACGAAGCACGTTGACAGCAGGGCAAAGCCGGATGAACATTGCACACGTGTGCAAAAAAGATCGATACGCACCAAGGGAGGCTTTAATGAGGAAAAATTATCTGGCCACGGCTGCGCTTGCTGCCGGTTCGGTTCTGGCGTCGCAGGCCGTGGCGAATGCGGCTGAACTGAACCTTATCTGCTCGGCAGATGTGGTGATCTGCGAACTGCTCGTCGAAACGTTCGAAGCCCAGCACGACATCGACGTTTCCATGGTGCGGCTGTCGTCCGGCGAAGCCTATGCGAAGGTTCGCGCGGAAGCGCGCAATCCGAAGACGGATATCTGGTGGGGAGGCACCGGCGATCCGCATCTTCAGGCAGCGGCCGACGGGCTGACCATGTCGTACAAGTCGCCGATGCTGGATGAGCTTCTGCCCTGGGCGGTCAAGCAGGCCGAAAGTGCCGACTACAAGACCGTTGGTGTTTATTCCGGCGCACTCGGCTGGGGCTACAACAAGGAGGTGTTGGCCGGAAAGGGCATCGAGCCGCCGAAATGCTGGGCGGATCTGCTGAACCCGGCGCTGAAAGGCGAAATCCAGGTGGCGAACCCGAACTCGTCGGGCACAGCCTACACAGCGCTGGCGACGCTTGTGCAGCTTATGGGTGAAGACGAGGCGTTCGAATTCCTCAAAAAGATGAACGACAACGTCTCGCAATACACCAAGTCGGGCTCCGCGCCGGTGAAGGCTGCGGCGCGCGGTGAAACCGGGATCGGCATCGTCTTCATGCATGATGCGGTTTCGCAGGCGGTCGAAGGCTTCCCGGTGGGGGTCGTCGCGCCCTGTGAGGGCACGGGCTACGAGATCGGCTCCATGTCGATTGTCGAGCGCGCCCGCAACGTCGAAGAAGCCAAGACCTGGTATGACTGGGTGCTGAAGGCGGATGTGCAATCGCTTCTGAAGGAAGCGAAATCGTTCCAGATTCCGTCAAATGCTTCGGCTAAGGTTCCTGAGGAATCTCCGAGCCTCGATGAGGTGAAACTGATCGACTACGACTTCACCACCTATGGCAGCTCGGAAAAGCGAAAGGCGCTGCTTGAGCGCTGGGATCGTGAGATTGGCGCCATCGCCAACTGATCTCGCGTTCCGGAGCCTCGGGTTCCATTGGGGTGGAACCCGAGGCGCTTCTCACGCACAGGACTGCACATGATGACGCGCGAAAACCGTCGGCTCGACATAACGTTCGGGCTCGGCCTTGCCGCAATTTGCCTTCTGCCCTGGTACAGGGTTGAAGGCGGGTTCTTCGCCCTTGAATGGGTGGGGGAGATGGCAGGCGAACCGGATCTCTATCCCGGATTTTTGCAGCTCTTTCTTGGTCGCTTCTGGCTCTTGATCGCATTCGCCCTGTTCGCGGCAGCGATTGCCACACGGTTTATCATGCCCGCCGGAAATGCGCGTGGAGGGCGGCTCGCGCTCATCGGCGCAATCGGGGTCGGTTTCATGGCCCTGCAGGGGCTTGCCATCACTTTCTGGGGGTGGGCCTGGGGCATCGGCGATGCACTGTTCGGACCGCTGGACCCCGGCCAGCCGGCTTTTGGCGCGGGCGCGGTCATTCTCTCACTGGGCTTTCTGGCCTTCATCGCCTACGGGCTGGCCGAACGCGGAGCCATGAAGGGCGACGCCTTCACGGTCGGCTCCATCATCCTTCTGATCGCGCTCGTGGGCGTCTTCGTCTTCTACCCCATCATTTCGATGTTCGCCGGCTCCTTCCAGGACTTCGACGGCTCCTTCAATCCGGACGGTTTCATCCGCAACATTCAGGATCCGGCCATCTGGAGTCTGGACTGTGTGATCGGTGGGGCGCGGTGCGGTGTGGCCTGGCGGACGCTCTTTCTGGCGGTGATGACGGCAAGCGCCTCGACGCTGCTTGGCCTCGCCTTCGCGCTGGTGGCAACCCGAACGGGCTTTCCGGCAAAGAAGGGCCTCAGGCTTCTCACCATTCTGCCCATCATCACGCCGCCCTTCGTCATCGGCCTTGCGCTGACCATGATGCTTGGCCGCTCCGGGCTCGTGACCGGGTGGATCGAGGCGCTGACGGGGATAGAGCTCGGCCGCTGGCTTTATGGCCTGACCGGCATCTGGATCGCGCAGGTGCTTTCCTTCACGCCCATTTCCTTCCTCGTTCTCATCGGTGTGGTGGAAGGCGTGAGCCCATCCATGGAAGAGGCCTCGCAGACATTGCGGGCGGGGCGCTGGCGCACCTTCCGCAAGGTCTCTCTGCCGCTGATGGCACCGGGGCTTGCCAACGCCTTTCTGATCGGCTTCATCGAAAGCATGGCGGATTTCGGCAATCCGTTGGTGCTTGGCGGAAGCCACGGGGTTCTGTCGACCGAGATATTCTTTGCGGTTGTCGGCGCGCAGACCGATCCGTCGCGCGCGGCAGTGCTCGCGATCATTCTTCTGACATTCACGCTTTCCGCCTTCCTCTTGCAGCGGGTCTGGCTTGCAGGGCGCAATTTCGCAACGGTGACGGGCAAGGGAGATTCAGGCAAACACGCCGCCTTGCCGGGACCGCTCGCCGCACTTCTTTATGCGGTTGTGGTGCCGTGGATCATCTTCACGCTTGCGGTTTACGGCATGATCATCTTCGGCGGGTTCGTCACCACCTGGGGCCTCGATCACACGCTGACGCTGGAACACTATGCGCGTGGCTTCTCGGTCGAATGGCGCGAGGGGGCGCTGGCCTGGACCGGCGTTGCCTGGGACAGTTTCTGGACCACGATGGAAATCGCGCTGATCGCAGCGCCGCTGACGGCGGCGGTGGGGCTGTTGACCGCTTATCTCATTGTCCGGCAGAATTTCTTTGGCCGGAACGCCTTCGAGTTCGCGCTGATGATGAGCTTTGCCATCCCCGGAACGGTTATCGGGATCAGCTACATCATGGCCTTCAACCTGCCCCCCATCGAAATGACAGGCACGGCGCTGATCCTGATTGCCTGCTTCGTGTTCCGCAACATGCCGGTGGGCGTGCGCGGTGGTGTGGCGGCGATGAGCCAGCTCGACAAGAGCCTCGACGAGGCCTCCATCACGCTGGGGGCAGGGAGCCCGCGCACGATCCGACGGGTGATCCTGCCGCTGCTTCGCCCTGCGATCATGGCGGCACTGGTCTATTCCTTCGTGCGGGCCATTACCTCGATCAGCGCCGTCATCTTCCTGGTGAGCGCGAAGTACAACATGGCGACGGCCTATATCGTGGGGCTGGTGGAGAACGGCGAATACGGCATCGCCATCGCTTACTCCTCGGTTCTCATCCTTGTCATGATCACCGTGATAGGCGGGTTCCAGCTTCTGGTTGGCGAGCGCCGGCTGAGACGGGAAAACGCAGTCAGTCGACCGGCCGCGAAGAAGCGCGCCCATTCCAGTCTGGAGGCAAAGGCATGAGCAATTCGCAACGCGGTTCCGTCCGTTTTCGCAATGTGCGCAAGGATTTCGGTTCGTTCACGGCGATCCACGATCTCGATCTGGAGATCGAGCCAGGCACGCTGGTCACGCTCCTGGGCCCCTCGGGCTGCGGCAAGACCACCACATTGCGCATGCTGGCCGGGCTGGAGACGCCAAGTGCGGGCACCATCCAAATCGGTGGGCATGATGTCACGCGCCTGCCGGCCAATGAGCGCGATGTCGCCATGGTGTTTCAGTCCTATGCGCTGTTCCCGCATATGAGCGTGCTCGACAATGTGGCCTACGGGCTGGAGGCGGGCGGCCAGTCGAAGGCGGAGGCGCGGGAAAACGCGCATGCGGGGCTGGCGCTGGTGGGGCTCGAAGGATATGGCACGCGCCTGCCGGCGGAGCTTTCCGGCGGGCAGCAGCAGCGCGTTGCCGTTGCCCGCGCGCTGGTGCTGGAACCGCAGGTGCTTCTGCTGGATGAGCCCTTGTCCAATCTCGACGCGAGGCTGCGCCGCCGTGTGCGTACCGAAATCCGCGAGCTGCAGCAACGGCTAGGCTTTACCGCCGTCTATGTGACGCATGATCAGGAAGAAGCTTTGGCCGTTTCTGATCGGATCGTCGTTATGGAGGGCGGGCGCATCGCGCAGGAAGGTCCGCCGCGCGAACTTTATGAGGAACCGGCCTCCGAATTCATCGCGGACTTCATGGGCGAGGCCAATGTGCTTGCCTGCGAGGTGCTGGACATTGCGGAGGGCCGCGCGACGGTGCAGGTGGGCGGCCTGCGACACACGCTGCCGACACGCAAGGCGGCACGTCCCGGGCCGGCAAAACTGGCCGTCAGGGCAAACGCCATCCGCCTTGAAGCGGGTGGGGATGCCAGCCTGCCGGGCCGGATCCAGAGCTCCGCCTATCTCGGCGACCATGTCGAATATGAGGTGGAACTCGATACCGGAACGATCTTCGTCGTCGACAATGCGACGACCGACCCGCTGCCGCCGGCGACCGATGTTTCCATCGGCTTCCGCGATCGCGGCATAGCCTTGATAACCGCATGACAACGACCATTCAGGAGAACCGCGTGTCCCTTTCCGAAACCGACCTTGCCGAACGGCTGGGTTTTGCCGAAACCATGGCAAAGGCTGCGGGGGCAGCCGCCCTCGACTATTTCACACGGCGCGATGAACTGGTGATCGAGACCAAGCGCAATCCGCAGGATCTGGTTTCCGAGGCCGACAAGAAGGTCGAAGAGCTGATCCGCGCCGAGATCGCAAAGCATTTTGGCTCGGACGGCGTGCTTGGCGAGGAATACGGGCTGACCGAAGGCACAAGCGGTCTCACCTGGGTGATCGATCCGATTGACGGCACCAGTGCCTTTCTGAACGGCATGCCGAACTGGTGTGTTTCGGTCGGTGCCGCGATTGATGGCGAACCGGTGCTCGGCGTCATCGTCGCGCCCTGTTTCGACGAGTGCTACAGCGCCCGACGCGGTGGCGGAGCAACGCTGAATGGAAAATCGATCCACGTCGCGGACCAGCTCAATCTTCGCAACGGCGTGGTGGGGCTTGGCTCCAATGACCGCGTCGAGCCTGCCGCCGCCGCGCGCATTGTGGAAAACCTCTTCGAGATCGGCGGAACGTTCATCCGCAACGGTTCGGGCGCGCTGATGCTCGCCTATGTGGCGGCGGGCCGGCTGGTCGGCTATGCGGAGCCGAGCATGAACGCCTGGGACTGCATGGCCGGCTATTGCCTTGTCAGCGAGGCCGGCGGCACGGTTCTGCCATTCCCGCGCGATGGCTTCCACGCACCGGCGCGTGTGCTTGCAGCCACCGGCGGCAGCTATGCCGAACTGGAGCAGATTTCCGCCATAGCGCCGTCCTGAGAAAACCTACCAGCCGGCAAAGCGCTCCAGCAATTGCGGATCCACCCTGCCGGCTTCCACATCGCTCAGGGCCTGATCGAGAATGGCGATCCCGCGAAGGGCTTCGTCCTCGCTCATTGTCAGGGGCGGGGTGAATTCCAGCACGTTGGAATTGAGGCCCACATAGTAGATGACGAGCCCGAGCTGGAAGGCGCGGTAGACAGTGAGCGCCGTCTGCTCGATGGCGGGCGTGCGGGCTTCGCGGTCGCTGACAAGCTCGACGCCGATGGCAAGCCCATGGCCGCGCACATGGCCGATGAGGGGGTGTTTTGCCTGCAGGACGCGCAGGGCGGAAAGCATCGTGTCGCCCACTTTTGCGGCGTTTTCGACCAGATTTTCGCGCTCGATGGTTTCAAGCAAGGCGAGGCCCGCCGACGCACAGACCGGATTGCCATGCAGGGTCTGGAAGGAAAAGGTCGAGGCGTGGTTCATGATGGCTTCCGGCCCGACGACCGCCGAGATGGGCAGCCCGCCGCCAAGCCCCTTGCCGAACACCACAATGTCGGGCTCGATGTCGCTGTGTTCGAACGCGTGAAGGCGTCCGGTGCGCGCAAGCCCCACCTTCACCTCGTCACAGACAAGCAGAATGCCATACCTGCGGCAGAGCGCTTCGACTTCCTTGAAATAGCCCGGTGGTGGCACGAGCATTCCGCCATCCGACTGGATCGGCTCGATGAAGAAGGCCGCCACGTCCTGCGGTGAGACGGAGGTGGCGAAGAGCTCTTCGATATGGGCGAGCGCTGCCTTCGATGCGGCTTCCGGGCTGCCAGCAGCATAGGAATCGGGATAGGGGACAAGGCTGAGGCCGGAGGCCTTTTCGATGCCGCCCTGTGCAGGGTGTCCGGAAATGGCCACCGAGCCCACCGTGCCGCCATGATAGGCGCCCTTGAAGGAGATGATGCGCGGGCGTCCGGTTGCCGCAACAACGGCACGGGCGACGGTTTCGTTCGCGTCCGAGCCGGAATGGCCGAACCAGACGCGGCCTGCGGCGCGCTCCGGCACCAGCGAGAGCAGTTTTTCGGCAAGGAGGACGCTGGGCTCGTTGGCGGTGGAGAGGTAGCTGGCCCCTGCCTGATCGGTCAGCGCCCGGTTCACAGCCTCGGCAAGCGCGGGGTGGCCGTGGCCGAGGCTGGCCGCCCCCCAGGAGGCGGCGAAGTCGAGAAGGTTGCGTCCATCATCGCCGCGCAGCATCGATCCCTTGCCGCCCGTCACCGCCTGCGGAAAGAAGCGCAGATGGGCCAGTGTGGAAACGCTGCGGCTTTCGCGTTCGTAGAGACCGGACATGCTGGTTCTCCCCCCTGGACGGTTGATCAGTAGACGGCTTCGTAGCGCGCGCAGCGTTCCGCCTCGCTGAGGTCGGCGGTCTGGGCAAGCTCGCCGCGCTTGTGCTTGAGGTAGACGTTGAGCGCTTCCGCGCCGATCCATTCAGCCACGCGCGGGTTTCGTTCGAGGCGATCCAGCGCTTCACCGAGCGACTGCGGCAGGCGTACCAAGCCGCGCTCGGCGAGTGTTGCGGTGGGTAGTTCGGAGAGGTCTTCTTCCGTCACCTGCGGGGCGGCAAGACCTTCTTCGATGCCCTGCGCACCGGCGTGGGCAAGCGCTGCGAGAACCAGATAGGGGGAAGCGGTGGCATCGGCTGCGCGATACTCGAAATTATACTGTTTTGCGGCACTTTCAGCACTGGCGCTCGTCACCGGGCAGATGCGCACGGCGGCCTCGCGGTCGTGATAGCCCAGATTGTTGAAGGCCGCGCTCCAGCGGTGCGGCGTGAGGCGTGTGTAGGAGATGGCGGACGGTGCGGTCAGCGCGACAATGCTGTCCATATATTTCAGGATGCCGGCGATGAAGGAGCCGGTTTTTTCAGCCATGCCCCACGGTGCGTCGGGGTCGTAGGTGGCGGGTTTGCCGTTTTCATCGACGAAGCTCATATGCACATGGACGCCATTGCCGACGCCGGCGGGGTCGCGGATCGGCACGAAGGTAACGGGCTCGCCCATGCGCTCGCCGACAAGCTTTGTGACCGCACGCACCTTGACGGCGGTGTCCGCGGCGGTGACGCCGAGATCGGGCCCGTTGGTGACCTCGAACTGGTCGGTGCCGTATTCCTTCAGGAAGGTATCCGGCTTCACACCGGCCACTTCAAGCGCGGCCATGACCGTCTCGCCGAACGCGCGGTGCTTGCCGAAGCTCGCAAGGCCGAAGGCCTCACCGGGACCCTGCGAGGAATTGCGGGACTGGAATTCGTGCTCGAAGGCGGCGACGAGGCGTAGCCCCGAGACATCTTCGAGCCGCTTCAGCGCGGTTTTCAGAATGGAGCGTGTGCAGCAGCTCCACGGATCGCCGTCGAGATGGAGGATGTCGCCAAGCACGAAGCGCTCGACGGGGCCGCCATCTTCAAGATCGAGCGTGACGGCGGTGTCGGCATCCGGCACGAGGATCAGATCGCCAAAGGAGCCGAATGGGCTCTCGGCAATCGTGTCGAAACAGGTGATCTGCACATTGGTGGGCGTCCAGCCGACACCCTGGCGGAAGCGCTTTTCCATCTCTTTCAATGGAAAGGCCTTGCCGCGCGTCACGCCGGAAAAATCCGAGGTGGCGGCAAACATCAAGGGATTACTGATCATCGTCGCGTGCTCCATGATCGAAGCGGAGCGAGTCCCAGGCTTCGATGCGTTTGCGGGTTTTGTCCCAGTTGGTTTCGGCAATGCGGGTCAGCATCGCCTCCATCAGCACCATGGCGCCGGAATAGCTGTCCCAGACGGTGCCGCTTTCGATGGGGGTGGCGAAGACCTCGTTGGCGTGGTTTGCGGCGGGCGACATCCACTTGTCGGTCAGGACAACGATCTGGACGCCGCTCTGCGCCTTGGCGCGCCGGGCAAGCTCGGCCAGATTGCGCTGATAGCGGCGATAATCCACCATGAACAGCACGTCCTTCGAGCGCATGCGCAGCATGTATTCGGGCCAGATTTCGGGGTCCGCCGGCAGATGGAAGACGCCGCTGCGCACCTGGCGCAGATGGCGCGAGACATAGAGCGCGATGGCGTCGCTTATGCGGCCACCGATCAAATAGATGTTGCGCTTTTCATCGCCAAGAAGATCGCAGACGCGCTCGAACTGCGCGCTGGTGATTGCGGATGCCGATGCCGAGATAAGGTTGACGGCGCGGGAGACGAAGTCTTCGAGAAAGTCTCCCTGAATGGGGCGGTCGCCCACATGGAGATCGAGCGGAGAGCGGTTCGCCTGCCGTATCTCGTCGATCAGATGACGCTGGAAATCCTGATAGCCCTGAAAGCCGAGCTTGGTGACGAAACGCGAGATGGAGGGCGATGAGGTGCCGGTTTTGCTGGCGAGATCCTGGATCGTGTCGAGACCCGCATAGGGATAGTCGAGCAGCAGCGCGGTGCACAGCTTCCTTTCGGTCGCCGTGAGCTCGCTCGACAGGTTCTCCAGCCTTTGTCTGACTTGCATCGAATTCCCCTCCCAACGAAACAGACGATTTTGAAAATCATAAGTCAATATGAAAATTTCTGGTTGACTATGAAAAAATAATATCAAAGCTAGAGGAGGGGAGCAAAAGGGGAATTCATGTTCACGTCATCGCGCCAGCATTTCATTGCAGCCGCTCTCGCCATAATCGTTCTGGCGGTGGCGGGGGTTGTCGTTGCCGGTCTTTTCGGTGCCGCTGCCGAGCGCGTGCTGACTGTCTTCTTCATCTCGCTCATCGCAGTGACGGGCATTGGTGTCTACAGCGGCAACAGCGGTATCCTGAGCTTCGGCCATGTGGCCTTCATGGGCATTGGCGCTTATGTGTCGGGCCTTCTGACGCTGCCGGCGGGGCTCAAGATGGCGACGCTGCGCGGGCTGCCGGACTGGCTTGCGGCCACCGAGCTCTCGCTCATCCCCGCCATCATCGTCGCGGTTCTGGTCACGGCGGCGATTGCGCTTCTGATCGGCATTGCCATCGGCAGGCTGGAAGGGTCGGCGGCATCCATCGCGACGCTGGGGCTTCTGGTGATCGTGCATGGCGTGATCATCGGCTGGCGCGACGTGACGCGCGGCGCGCAGTCCTTTTTCGGTGTGCCACGCGACACGACGCTGATCATCGCCGCAGTAGCCTGCGTGATCGCGCTGATCGCGGCGCGCTGGTATCGCGATTCGCTTTCCGGCCTGCGCTTGAGGGCGGGCCGTGAGAACGCCATCGCGGCCAAGGCCGTCGGCATCAATGTGCAGCGCGAACGCCTTGTTTCATGGGTTCTGAGTGCTGCGATCATGGCGCTTTCAGGTGCGCTGATCGCGCATTTTCTGGGCGCGTTCAGCCCCAAGAAATTCTATTTCCACGACACGTTCCTGCTGCTGGCGATGCTCATCGTTGGTGGCATGACCACCGTGACGGGTGCCATCTCCGGCACCATCCTGATCACGGTGATCACCGAAATCCTGCGCCGCTTTGAAAGCGGTCTTTCCATTGGCGGTTTCGAGCTGCCGGCGGTGTTTGGCACGACGCAGATCGGTATTGGCCTGCTCATCCTGTTTGCCATGTTCCGCATGTCGGAAGGCGTGATGGGGCTCAAGGAATGGGAGGAGCGCGTCTTCCCGTTCAAGCCGAAGCGCGGCAGGGCCGACGCGCTTGGCAAGCGCACGAGCGACGACCGGCTGAAGGTCGAGCATGTGTCGATGCAGTTTGGCGGTCTGCGCGCGGTGGACGATGTGAGCATCTCCGTCAATCCGGGTGAAATTTTGGGCCTCATCGGTCCGAACGGTTCGGGAAAAACAACGCTTCTGAACATCATTTCCGGCGTGCTGAAGCCGACCGAAGGCGATGTGGTGCTGGGCTCGAAATCGCTCACCGGCGTGGCATCGGAGAAGATTGCCGACGCAGGCATCGCCCGTACATTCCAGAACATCCGTCTGTTCCCGACGCTGACCGTCTATCAGAACGTTCTGGCGGCGGCCCTTTCCACCCATGGCGGGAAGAATGCGGAGGAGCGGGCCGGTGCAGCACTCGCGCGCCTCGGCATCGAGGAACGCGCCGGCGAGGATGCGGGCACGCTGTCCTATGGCGAACAGCGCCGGGTGGAGATTGCGCGCGCACTTGCCTGCGAACCGACGCTTCTGCTGCTCGACGAACCGGCTGCCGGCATGAACCGCGAAGAGACCGACGATCTGATCGAACGGCTGAAGGTGCTATCGGCCGATCTGGGACTGGGCGTCGTGCTTGTCGACCACGATCTCAAGCTGATCAACGAATTGTGCGACCGCATTGTCGTGCTCAACGAAGGAAAGCTCATCGCGGATGGCGCCCCGGCCGCCATTCGGGAGAACCCGGCGGTCATCGAGGCATATCTCGGGCCGGGCAAGGCCGCCTGACAAACGAACAAACAAGAAAGAGGGAACTGACATGAACAAATTGCTCATATCCACGCTTCTCGCCAGTGCGATGGCGTTTCCGGCTGCGGCAGAAACGCTGCGCGTCGGTGTCGCAACCGCACAGACCGGTGCGCTCGCGCCCTTCGATACGCCTGTGATCGACGGCATTCACATCGCCGTGGACGAAATTAACGAGGCTGGCGGCATCGACGGCAAGATCAAGATCGAGCTTCTTGAAAAGGATGTGCGTTCCGACGCGGCGCAGACCTCCATCGCCACCCAGGAACTGGTGGATGAGGGCGTTTCCGTGATCGTGCTGCCCTGCGATGCAGACCCGGCGCTGGCGGCAATCGGCGTTGTGACAGAAGCGCAGATCCCGGCGATCTCCACCTGCGCCTCCTCACCCACCTTGCCGCAGATCGGCGGCGACTACATGTTCGCCAACTTCCCCGGCGACAATGTGCAGGCCACCGTTTCGGCCAAATGGGCCTATGACGAGGGCCACCGCAGCGCCTACATCATCTATTCGCCCGACACGCAGTACACGACCATGCCGCTCTACTTCGCCGAAGTGTTCGAGAAGCTTGGCGGCAAGATGCTGGGCGAGGACACGCACACGATCGGCCAGCAGGATTTCTCTGCCATCGCCACGCGCATTGCGGCACTCGACCCGCAGCCTGACGTGATCATGACCTCGACCTATGAGCCGGATTTCCCCTCCATGCTGAAGGCGCTGCGCGCAGCCGGTGTGGAAAGCCAGATCATCGGTTCCGACGGCATCGACAGCCCGACCACCTTCTCGCTGGGTGCTGTGGCCGAAGGACTTGTCTTCACCACCGCAGGTCACCCGACCGAGGGCAGCCCGCTCGAAGCCTTCAACAAGAAGTTCGAAGAGGTGAACGGCAAGGCACCGGAAACCGTGTTCAACGCGGTTGGCTACGACCTCATCAAGGTCATCGAGGCGGCGGTGATCGCGGCGGACGGTTCCACCGATGCGCAGACGCTGCGCGATGCCATCGCCAATCTGGAAAATGTCCGGGGCGCGACGAGCACCATCACCTACAAGGGCACGGATGGCATGCCGCTGCGCGAGGTGAGCCTGATCCGCGTGAAGGATGGCGGGCGTGAGCTGATCGGCCAGCCGACGCCTGACGCCTCGCTCATTCCCGAACCCCGCGTTCAGTGAGGTCATGACGTGTCTGCGCTACTGACAGTCCAGTCGCTTCAGGTTCAATACGGTGCCGTGCAGGCGGTGCGCGGTATCGATCTGGAGGTGCGTGAAGGCGAAATCATCGCGCTTCTGGGCGCCAATGGTGCGGGCAAGTCCTCGACGCTCAATGCGCTGGTCGGTCTGGCACCGGCCAGCGCAGGCAGGATCACCTTCAAGGGGCAGGACGTGACCGGCAGTGCGCCGGAACGCTTTGCTTCCCTTGGCATGACCTTGTCGCCCGAGGGGCGGCGCGTCTTCGGCACGCTCAGCGTGCAGGAAAACCTGCTCATGGGCGCATATTCGATGCGGGACAAGGCCGAGATCAAGACAGCCTGGGAGCGGGTCTTCGACCTGTTTCCGATCCTGCGGGAGCGCCGTGAGCAGTTTGCTGGGACGCTTTCGGGCGGCCAGCAGCAGATGCTGGCCGTTGGCCGCGCGTTGATGAGCAATCCGCGTCTTCTACTGCTTGACGAACCGTCGCTGGGGCTTGCGCCGAAGATCGTCGAGCAGGTTTTCGAGCTGATCACCGTGTTGCGCAAGCAGGGGGTGACGCTGATGGTCGTCGAACAGAATGTCTCGATGGCGCTCGAAATCGCGGATCGCGGATACGTGATGGCCAGCGGCCGCATCGCGGCTTCCGGCACGGCCGGCGAACTGCGCAATTCCGACACGCTGCAAGCTGCCTATCTGGGGGCCGATTAATGGATCTGTTTCTACAGCAAACCGTCAATGCGTTTGCACTGGGCGGCACCTATGCGCTGCTGGCGCTAGGCCTTGCCATGGTTTTTTCGACCATGGGGTTGATCAACTTCGCCCATGGCGAGCTGATGACGATTGCCGGCTACATTCTGATGGCCTGCGGCCTTGCCGGCGTTCCGTTCGCCTTCTCCATACTGCTTGCCATTGCGGCTGCGGTTCTGGCCGCAATCGCCATGGAACGCATTGCCTTCAGACCGGTCAGAAACGCCTCCGGCGCGACCATGCTAGTGACGAGTTTTGCGGTGTCGATGATCCTGCAGGTTCTGTTCCAGAACTTCATTTCCGCCCGCTCGCAGGCCGTTCTTGTGCCGGAAATCCTGTCGGAAAGCGTGCGTTTCGGCGGGCTTGTGATCGGGGTCAACAAGATTGTGGCCATCGTCACCACCATCGTGATGCTGATCTTCCTCGACCGTTTCATGAAGCACCACCGCATCGGCATCGCCATGCGGGCGGCGGCGGAAGACTTCTCCGTCGCGCGCCTCATGGGCATCCGCGCCAACACCGTGATTGCCGGTGCATTCGCGCTGTCGGGTTTTCTGGCCGGCGTTGCCGCGGTTCTCTGGGTGAGCCAGCGTGCCTCTGTCGATCCGCTGATGGGCTTCACGCCGGTTCTCAAAGCCTTCATCGCGGCCATTCTTGGCGGGCTCGGTTCGCTGCGTGGCGCCGTGGCCGGCGGCTTCCTGCTCGGTTTCATCGAAATCTATCTGGCCGCCTACCTGCCGTCCGGCATGCAGGAATTCCGCGATCCCATCGCCCTTTGCCTGGTCGTTCTCGTGCTGATCTTCCGCCCGAACGGCCTGATCCCGTCGCCAGCCCTCAAGGCGGAGAAAGTATGAGCCTTCACACATCTGTCGGGGAAAGCGGTCGGCTTCTGTCGCCGCTCGACCCGGATCCGGTCACCATTATCAATCAGGAAAGCAGCTTTCCGGTGCTTCTGGTCTGCGAGCATGCGGGCAAGACTGTGCCGGCAGCCCTGAACGGTCTCGGTCTTCCGGACGATGCGCGCGAGGCGCATATCGGCTGGGACATCGGGGCCGCCGCCGTCACGCGGCTGATGGCCGAACAGCTGGGTGCGCCGGCGGTGTTTCAGAGCTACAGCCGGCTGGTGATCGACTGCAACCGACCGCCGGAAGCACCCGACGCGATGCCGGAGGTAAGCGATGGCGTGATCGTGCCGGGCAACCGCTCCCTGAGCGACGATGCGCGCGCCCACCGCACGCAGGAGATATTCGAGCCGTTCAATGCGGCGGTGACGATGATGCGCGAAGCGCCGCACTGCCGGGCGATCCTGTCGATCCACAGTTTCAACCCGCAGCTACAGGACGGTGTTCCGCGCCCCTGGGAAATCAGCTTCCTTTATCGCAAGGACACAGCGACCTCCGAGCGCCTGCGACAACTCGTGCTGGAGAATGCGCCGGACCTGACCATTGGCATGAACGAGCCCTACCAGATCGATGATGAGTCGGACTGGTTCGTGCCGCGTCACGGGGAAGAAAGCGGCCTGCCGCACAGCCTCATTGAAATTCGCAACGATCTCATTTCAGATGCCGCCGGGCAGGCAGGATGGGCAAAGCTCTTGACCGCCGTCGTGCATCGCTTCGCAACGGAGTTATAAACATGGAACTCACGCGCAACGTTCCCATCGAGCCGGCACAGGCGGCAATCCTCTATGTGGATGTGCAGAACTTCAGCGCCAAGAAGAAGGGCGCAGAGTTTGTCGATCTCAACGAGAAGACGCTGAACGAGAAATATGGCTGGTATTTCGACCGGCTTGAAGGTGAGGTGATCCCGCGCATGCAGAAGCTGCAGGCGGCCTGCCGCAAGGCCGGCGTGGAGGTGATGTACACCACAATCGAAAGCCTGACGCTCGACGGTCGCGACCGCAGCCTCGATTACAAGATCACGGGCTTCAATGTGCCCAAGGGCTCGTGGGACGGCAAGGTGATCGACGAGATCGCGCCGGGCGAAGACGAGATCGTGCTGCCGAAGTCTTCCTCCTCCGTCTTTGTGTCGACCCATATCGACTACATTCTGCGCAATCTGGGTGTGAAGCAGCTCATCATCTGCGGGCTGATCACCGATCAGTGCGTGGAGAGCGCCATTCGCGATGCCTGCGATCTGGGCTATCTGGTGACGCAGGTAACGGATGCCTGCCTCACCTACAGCCAGGAGCGACACGACAACTCGCTGCGCACCATCAAGGGCTATTGCCGGCAGGTGACGACGGAAGAGCTGATCGCGGAGCTATCCTAGATCAGGAGTTCCCAACGACCCCGGAAGTGGTCTAGATCGCTTCATGAATGAAAGGCCGGAAACGGCACGCGGGAGGGTTCAGCATGACCGCAATTCTCGACACGGTTCCGCGCTTTTCTGTGGAAGAGGCGGCAGGGCTCCTCAAAGATGTCTATGGCATCGACGGCGCGTTCTCGGCTTTGGCAAGCGAACGGGATCAGAATTTCAAGGTGAAGACGCCGGAAGGCGCGTTCATCTTCAAGATCGTCAATGCGGCGGAGCCGGTCGAGGAGAGCGATTTCCAGACAGCGCTTCTAAAGCACATTCAATCCGCTGCGCCTGACCTGCCGGTGCCGCAGCTTCTTCCGACGCTGAAGGGCGATGCGCTGGGGTCTGTCGAAGGCGCAAACGGTGCGACGCACCGGCTGCGGCTTGTCAGCTGGATCGAGGGCACGCCGCTTGCCGAAGTGCCGCGCAGCGAAGCGGCCATGGAAAGCCTCGGCGAATTGCTTGGCCGGTTCAACAACGCGCTTTCCGGCTTCATGCATCCCGGCGCCGTGCGGGCGCTTGATTGGGATCTGCGCCTTGCCGGCAACAGCCGCGCGCGGCTGGACCATATCCGCGATGCGGATGACCGGGCGCTTGCGGAGCGTTTCATCGCGCGGTTTGAGGCCGATGTGCTGCCTCGGCTTTCGCGCCTGCGCGGCGGGGTGATCCACAATGACGCCAATGACTGGAACGTGCTGGTCGATCCGGCGGATCCCGAGAAGATCTGCGGCCTGATCGATTTCGGCGATGCGCTTTACAGCGCGCTGATCTGCGAGGTGGCCATTGCCGGGGCCTATGGCGCGCTCGACTGCGACGATCCGCTGGGGGCCATCGGTGCGCTGGCGGCGGGTTTTCATGCGCAATATCCGTTGCGTGAAGAAGAGGTCGACCTCCTGTTCGATCTCGTTGCCATGCGGCTTGTCACCTCGGTGACGATCTCAGCCAGCCGCCAGTCGGAAGTGGCCGACAATCCCTATCTTGCTGTCAGCGAGAAGCCTGCCTGGGAGCTGCTGCGCCGGCTTGGTGCCATGGACCCGCGTTTCGCCACCGCCATCCTGCGCAATGCCTGCGGTTTCGAGGCCATGGCGGGTTCGCGCAGGGTGAAAAGCTGGCTGGCGGAGAATCGCCGCAATTTCGCGCCGGTGCTTTCGCGGCCGGCTGCGAGCTATCCGACAGCCCATGTGCCGCTTGGCGACCGGAGCGACCCAATTGCCATCGCCTCGGCTGAAGAGCGGCCGGACGAGGCGCAGGCGCTCTGGGAAGACGCGGTGGGCGACGCGACGCGCATTCTGGGCATTGGCCCTTGGGGCGAGGAGCGCGGCGTCTATACGAGCGAGATTTTCGAATCCCGCCTGATCGCCGGCGAGCGCCGCACGCGTCATCTGGGGCTTGATCTTTTCCTGCCGGCGGGAGCCGCGCTTTATGCGCCGCTTGCCGGCACGGTGAAGGAAGTGGGCGTCGAGGCCGCGCGGCTTGGCTATGGCGCGGTCATGGTGCTGGAGCATAAGCCGGAAGATGGCCCGGCCTTCCTGTCGCTGTGGGGGCATCTTGCCCATGAGGTTGCAGACCGGCTGAAGGTGGGCGACCGGGTCGAGGCCGGCGCCTTTCTGGCCCATATGGGCGGGCCGAAGGAAAATGGCGGCTGGATGCCGCATCTGCATCTGCAGATCGCCTGCGACACGACGATGAGCGCCGACGACATTCTGGGCGTTGGCGAGACGCGCTATCTGGAAACGTGGGGGGAGCTTTTCCCCGACGCCAGCGACTTTGCCGGTCTTGTGGCGGTCGATGCGGGGCGGCTTTCCAAAGCCGAGATCGTGAAGAAGCGCCAGTCGCTGCTGCTACCGAACCTGTCGATTTCCTATGAAGAGCCGATCAAGTTCGTGAAGGGCGAGGGCGTGTGGCTGATCGACGACCGGGGTCGCGCCTATCTCGACTGTTTCAACAATGTCTGCCATCTGGGCCATTGCCACCCGGCGGTGGTGGAGGCACTCGCCACACAGGCGGCGACGCTCAACACCAACACGCGCTACCTGCACGACAACATCGTCGCCTATGCGGAGCGGCTGACAGCGACCATGCCGAAGGAACTCGGCATTGCGGCCTTCGTGAATTCGGGCTCGGAGGCAAACAGTCTGGCGCTGCGCATGATGCGGGCGCATACGGGCCGGGAGAACGCCATCGTTCTCGACTGGTCCTATCACGGCACGACGCAGGAGCTGATCGATCTCAGCCCTTACAAGTTCCGCCGCAAGGGCGGGCATGGCCCCAGGCTGCATGTGCATGTGGCCGACCTGCCGGACGCCTATCGCGCGCCGGCCGACTGGCCGCAGGAGGAGTTGGCGAAGCGGTTTGCGGCAAGTGTTGCCGAGCAGATCGACACGATGGCGGCGAAGGGCGAGGCTCCGGGCTTCTTCATCGCCGAGTCCATCCCGAGCGTGGCCGGGCAGGTGTTCATGCCGGAAGGCTATCTCGACGAGGTCTACCGCATGGTGCGCGCGGCAGGCGGCCTCTGCATCGCCGACGAGGTGCAGGTGGGCTTTGGCCGCATCGGCAGCCACTGGTGGGCATTCGAGACGCAGGGCGTGGTGCCGGACATCGCCACGGTGGGCAAGCCTATCGGCAATGGTCATCCCATGGGCGCTTTGGTGGTGCGTCGGGAGATCGCGGAATCCTTCCACAACGGGATGGAGTATTTCAACACATTCGGCGGAAACCCTGTTTCCTGCGCGGTGGGTCTCGCGGTGATCGACACGATCGAGCGCGATGGCCTGCGGGAGAACGCGGCGGACATCGGCGCCTATCTCAAGGCCGGCTTCATCGAGCTTCAGCATCGCTATCCCGTGATCGGCGATGTGCGCGGCATGGGCCTGTTCCTCGGCATCGAGCTGGTGGAAGACCGCGAGAGCAAGGTGCCTGCCACGGCGACGGCGCGCGCGATCTGCAACGAAGCGCGGGCGCGCGGTGTGCTGATGGGCACGGAAGGCCCCTATGACAATGTGCTGAAGATGCGCCCTTCGATGATCTTCTCCATAGCCAATGCGGACCACCTGCTCGGCGTTCTGGAAGAGAGTTTCGAGGCGGTGGCGCGGACCGAATAGGGATGTTCGGCCCGCGCCGGTGCAACGCTGAACCGTGATATGACGCCGCGTGCATGTTGACATAAAGATATCTTTATGTGATGCAGGTCCATTGTCGTATCAAGGATGAAAAGCGTCGCATATGTCGTCTATCGATGAACTGTTTGGCCCCGTTGGCGAAAAGCCGGATGGATCGGAAATCTTCGCCGCGCTGCACAAGGCAGCGCGCGAGCGTATCCTCATCCTCGACGGCGCGATGGGCACGCAGATTCAGGGGCTCGGCTTCGACGAGGATCATTTCCGAGGCGACCGCTTCACCGGCTGCGCCTGCCACCAGCAGGGCAACAACGACCTGCTCAACCTGACGCAGCCAAAGGCGATCGAGGAAGAGCATTTCCGCTATGCGATGGCGGGTGCGGACATTCTTGAGACGAACACATTCTCCTCCACGACCATCGCCCAGGCCGATTACGGCATGGAAGACATGGTCTATGAGCTGAACCGCGACGGTGCGCGACTTGCCCGCCGTGCGGCCAAGCGCGCCGAAGAAAAGGATGGTGTGCGCCGTTTCGTGGCAGGCGCACTCGGGCCGACCAACCGCACCGCCTCCATTTCGCCGGATGTGAACAATCCCGGCTACCGCGCCGTGACCTTCGACGATCTGCGCATTGCTTATGGGGAGCAGTTGCGCGGGCTGCTCGACGGCGGCACGGATATCGTGCTGATCGAAACCATCTTTGACACGCTGAACGCCAAGGCGGCGATCTTCGCATGCGAGGAAATCTTCGCTGAGCGGGGAGTGCGCCTGCCGGTGATGATCTCCGGCACGATCACCGATCTTTCCGGCCGCACGCTTTCCGGCCAGACGCCGACGGCGTTCTGGCATTCGGTGCGGCACGCCAAGCCGGTCACCATCGGTCTGAACTGCGCGCTGGGCGCTGCGGCCATGCGCCCGCACCTGGCGGAGCTTTCGGGCGTGGCCGACACGCTGATCTGCGCCTATCCGAACGCCGGTCTTCCCAACGCCTTCGGCCAGTATGACGAAAGCCCGGAGATGATGGCCGAGCAGGTCGAGGAGTTTGCGCGCGAGGGGCTGATCAACGTGGTCGGCGGCTGCTGCGGCTCGACGCCGGAGCACATTGCCGCGATCCGCGATGCGGTGGCGAACCATCCGCCGCGCGAAATTCCCGAGCGTGCGCCCCAGATGCGTCTTTCGGGCCTGGAGCCCTTCACGCTCACCGACGACATTCCCTTCGTCAATGTGGGCGAGCGCACCAATGTCACGGGCTCGGCGAAGTTCCGCAAGCTCATCACCGCGGGTGATTACGCGACCGCTCTGGATGTCGCGCGCAACCAGGTGGAAGGCGGTGCGCAGATCATCGACATCAACATGGATGAGGGCCTGATCGACTCCAAGAAGGCGATGATCGAGTTCCTCAATCTGGTGGCAGCGGAACCCGATATCGCGCGGGTGCCGGTGATGATCGATTCCTCCAAATGGGAGGTGATCGAAGCGGGCCTCAAATGCGTTCAGGGCAAGGCCGTGGTCAACTCCATCTCGCTCAAGGAAGGCGAGGAGGCGTTCCTGCATCAGGCCAATCTGTGCCGCATGTATGGTGCGGCGATGGTCGTGATGGCCTTTGACGAAACCGGTCAGGCCGACACCGAGGCGCGCAAGGTGGAAATCTGTACCCGCGCCTACAAGCTTCTGACCGAGAAGGCCGGTGTCGCTCCCGAAGACATCATCTTCGATCCGAATGTGTTTGCGATCGCGACCGGTATCGAGGAGCACGACAATTACGGCGTCGACTTCATCGAGGCGACGCGCGAGATCATTCGCACCCTGCCACATGTCCATATCTCGGGCGGTGTGTCGAACCTTTCCTTCTCGTTCCGTGGCAATGAGCCCGTGCGCGAGGCAATGCACGCGGTGTTCCTCTATCACGCCATTCAGGCGGGCATGGACATGGGCATCGTCAATGCCGGTCAGCTGGCCGTCTACGACGCCATTGATCCGGAGCTGCGTGAGGCCTGCGAGGATGTGGTGCTCAACCGCGCACCCAAGGCCGGCGGCACGGCGACGGAGCACATGCTGGAGATCGCCGAACGCTATCGCGGCACTGGCGGGCGCGAGGCCAAGGAGAAGGATCTCTCCTGGCGCGAACTGCCGGTCGAAAAGCGGCTGGAGCACGCGCTCGTCAACGGCATCACCGAATATATCGACGCCGACACCGAGGAAGCACGGCAGAAGGCAGAGCGTCCGCTCCACGTAATCGAGGGCCCGCTGATGGCTGGCATGAATGTCGTCGGCGACCTGTTCGGCTCGGGCAAGATGTTCCTGCCGCAGGTGGTGAAATCGGCGCGTGTGATGAAGCAGGCCGTGGCGGTTCTTCTTCCCTATATGGAGGAAGAAAAACGTGCCAATGGTGGCGGCGAGCGCGAGAGCGCCGGCAAGATCCTGATGGCCACGGTGAAAGGCGATGTGCACGACATCGGCAAGAACATTGTCGGCGTGGTTCTGGCCTGCAACAATTACGAGATCATCGATCTTGGCGTGATGGTGCCGGCGGCGAAGATCCTTGAGACCGCGCGCGAAGAGAAGGTCGACATTATCGGGCTTTCCGGCCTCATCACCCCCTCGCTTGACGAGATGGTGCATGTGGCGGCCGAAATGGAGCGCGAAGGGTTCGACATTCCGCTTCTGATCGGTGGCGCGACGACCAGCCGTGTTCACACGGCGGTGAAGATCCATCCGAGCTACGATCGCGGACAGGCGGTTCACGTGAACGATGCGAGCCGTGCGGTGGGCGTGGTCTCGAACCTGCTTTCGCCGGAAGCGCGTGACGGTTTTGTTGCAAATCTGCGCGAGGAATATCGCAAGGTCACGGAAGCGCATGAGCGCTCCGAGCGTGAGAAGCAGCGTCTGCCGATCGCCAGGGCGCGCGCCAACCCGCACCGGATCGACTGGGCGGATTACACACCGCCGCAGCCCGCCTTCACCGGCACGAAAGTGTTCGAGAGCTGGGATCTTGAGGAACTGGCGCGCTATATCGACTGGACGCCGTTCTTCCAGACCTGGGAACTGAAGGGGCGTTACCCGAAGATTCTCGAGGACGAGAAGCAGGGCGAGGCCGCGCGGCAGCTCTTTGCCGATGCGCAGGCCATGCTGAAGAAGATTATAGACGAGAAGTGGTTCGCACCGCGCGCGGTGGTGGGCTTCTGGCCGGCCAATGCGGTTGGCGACGATGTGCGGCTCTTCACGGATGAAAACCGCGAAGAAGAGCTTGAGACCTTCTTCACCCTGCGCCAGCAGCTTACCAAGCGTGGCGGCAAGCCGAATGTCGCCCTGTCGGACTTCGTTGCGCCGGTGGACAGCGGCAAGCCGGACTGGATCGGCGGGTTCGTGGTAACGGCGGGCATCGAGGAAGTGGCGATTGCCGAGCGCTTCGAGCGGGCAAATGACGACTACAACTCGATCCTCGTGAAGGCGCTGGCCGACCGGTTTGCGGAAGCCTTTGCCGAGCGCATGCATGAGAAGGTGCGCAAGGAGTTCTGGGGCTATGCGGGCGATGAAAGCTATTCGCCCGAAGAGCTGATCGCCGAACCCTATCTCGGTATCCGTCCGGCTCCGGGCTACCCGGCACAGCCCGACCACACCGAGAAGGTGACGCTGTTCAGGCTTCTGGATGCGGAGAAAAATTCGGGTGTGGAACTGACCGAAAGCATGGCCATGTGGCCGGGCTCCTCGGTTTCGGGCCTCTACCTTTCGCATCCCGAAAGCTATTATTTCGGCGTTGCCAAGGTCGAGCGCGACCAGGTGGAAGACTATGCGGCGCGCAAGGGCATGGACGTGGCGGAGGTGGAGCGCTGGCTCGGGCCGGTGCTCAACTATCTGCCGGCCTCCTACTCGGAAGCCGCCGAATAGCGCCTATTCGCGAACGGGTGCGGCGCAGACGCGCGAGCGGGTGAGAAAGCGTCTTTCGCGCCCGTTGTCGAGCGAAAACATGCCGCCGCGCCCGGGCACCACGTCGATGATCAGGTCGGTGTGTTTCCACGCCTCGAACTGCGATGCGCTGATGAAAACCGGCGTCTCGCCGATATGGCCAAGCAGCACGTCCTGATCGCCGACGATGAAATCACCGCGCGGGTAGCACATGGGCGAAGAGCCGTCGCAGCAGCCGCCCGACTGATGAAAGAGGACGGGGCCGTGATCGGCGACGATCTCGGCAAGAAGCTCGCGTGCTTCGGGCGTTGCTGAAACCTTGTCGTTTATGGACATGCGCAAACCCTCTCGGAGAATGGCAGGCGGGGGGCCGAAAGCTGGCGGCTAAAGCCTCCCGCCTGCCGGGGCAGCTTCTTCCCGAAACGGGAAGAAGCATCTCGCAACGCCTGATCGGCGGGGAACCGGTCAGACACCGTCGTATTGCCCGAACTCAGAAGAAGCCCAGTTTTTTGGGGCTGTAGCTCACCAGCATGTTCTTGGTCTGCTGGTAGTGATCGAGCATCATCTTGTGTGTCTCGCGGCCGATACCGGACTGCTTGTAGCCGCCGAAGGCCGCATGGGCCGGATAGGCGTGGTAGCAATTGGTCCACACGCGGCCTGCCTGAATGCCGCGGCCGAAGCGATAGAGCCGGTTGGCATCGCGGCTCCAGATGCCGGCGCCAAGGCCGTAGAGCGTGTCATTGGCGATTTCCATGGCCTCGGCATCGTCCTTGAAGGTTGTGACCGAAACGACGGGGCCGAAAATTTCTTCCTGGAAGACGCGCATCCTGTTGTGGCCCTTGAAGACCGTCGGCTTGACGTAATAGCCGCCGGCCAGATCGCCGGGCAGATGCGCCTGCTCGCCGCCGGTCAGCACTTCCGCGCCTTCCTGTTTGCCGATGTCGATATAGCTCAGGATCTTCTCAAGCTGCTCGGAGGATGCCTGCGCGCCGATCATGGTGGCCGGGTCGAGCGGGTCGCCCTGAACGATCTGCTCCACGCGCTTCAGGGCGCGCTCCATGAACGCGTCATAGATCTCCTCATGGATGAGGGCGCGGCTCGGGCAGGTGCAGACCTCGCCCTGATTGAGCGCGAACATGACGAAGCCCTCAATGGCCTTGTCGAAGAAGTCGTCGTTCTCGGCGGTGACATCCTTGAAGAAGATGTTGGGCGACTTGCCGCCGAGCTCCAGCGTGACCGGGATCAGGTTCTGGCTGGCATACTGCATGATGAGCCGGCCGGTCGTCGTTTCGCCGGTGAAGGCGATCTTGGCGATGCGGTTGGAGGATGCGAGCGGTTTGCCGGCTTCAAGGCCGAAACCGTTGACGATGTTCAGAACGCCTTCCGGCAGGATGTCGCCGATGAGGTCCGCCCACAGCATGATCGAGGCCGGGGTCTGCTCGGCGGGCTTCAGCACCACGCAATTGCCGGCGGCGAGCGCGGGCGCGAGCTTCCAGCAGGCCATGAGAAGCGGGAAGTTCCACGGGATGATCTGGCCGACCACGCCCAGCGGCTCATGGAAATGATAGGCGACCGTGTCATCGTCGATCTGCGAGATGGAGCCTTCCTGGCTACGAAGGACGCCGGCAAAGTAGCGGAAATGATCGATGGCGAGCGGTAGGTCGGCTGCGGTCGTTTCGCGGATCGGCTTGCCATTGTCCCAGGTTTCCGCGCGCGCCAGAAGCTCGAGGTTTTCTTCCATCCGGTCGGCGATGCGGTTGAGCATCAGGGCGCGTTCGGCCGGGCTGGTGCGGCCCCAGGCGTCCTTGGCCTTGTGGGCGGCGTCGAGCGCCAGCTCCACGTCGGCTGCGTCGGAGCGGGCGATTTCGCCCAGCGGCTGGCCGGTGACCGGCGAGGTGTTTTCGAAATAGCGCCCGGATTTCGGCGCGACCCATGTGCCGCCGATGAAATTGTCGTAGCGTTTGGCGAAAGGCACTTTGGCACTACGCGCGAATTCAACCTTGTTCATGAAATCCTCCCGAATTCAAACCGCGTCATGCGGCATGAAGGGAAGGTTAGGCGCAGGTTTTCCGGTGCGGCAGAGGGGGAAGAGCGGGGGCATGCGCCACCTGTCTCAGAACTGCGACAGGTTGGGCGTAAAAAACGTCCCGGAAAGTCTCCCCGGAAAGCTTCAATGGGTGCGGCCGACGCCGAGCCTGGCCATCTTGCGGTGCATCGTGGCGCGGGAAATGCCGAGCTGGCGGGCGGCCTCGGAAACATTGCCGCCGGCGCTGACAAGCGCGCGCTGGAGGGCGCCGCGCTCGGCCCCGGCAAGGCCGGGCGACGTGACTTGCGGGCCGCCCAGCACGTCGCACGCGGGCAGCGGATTGGCAAGTGGGCCAGGTGGGAGGCCCAGAAGCGCGCGGGCCGTGCGGGTTGCGCCGATCACCAGATCGTCGCTGTCGACCGCGATTAGAGCGGCGGGGTCTGCCGCTGGCAGGAGCATGATGCGCGCCTGAGGATAGGCGAGGCGAAACGCTTCCGCCTCGATGCGGCGGGCGGCGTCGCCGGCCGCGGTGGCGATGAGGCTGACGAAACCCTCGGTCAGGTCGGCCCGGCAGGAGGAAACGTCGAGCGCACCCGCCAGATGGCCCTCATGATCGTAGACGGGTGCGGTGGTGCAGGAGAGAAGCGTGTTGCGGGAGTGGAAGTGCTGGTCGCGGTGGATCGTCAGCGTGCGGCGCTCCACAAGGCAGGTGCCGATGCCGTTGGTGCCTTCGCTCTGCTCGCTCCAGACCGTGCCGGTCCAAAGCCCCCACTGGCGGAAGGTTTCGTCATCGCCCGGCGTACCGCGCCGCTCCATGAGGATGCCCTGCCGGTCGGCGAGAACCACACAGCAGCCGGAACTGCCGACGGCAAGAAAAAGCTGGTCGAGCGGGGTTTGCGCGGAGCGGAGAAGCGGTTCCAGCCGCGCGCGGGCGGCGGTCAGTTCCGCATCGGAAATGCGCTCGGGCCCCCGCCGCTCGGCCGGGTCGAGCCGGTGCAGCCGGCACGAACGCTGCCACGAAGCGACAAGCGCCGACTTGGCTGCGCCATCGGAGTCCACCGCCGCCAGAACCCTGTCAGCATGATACGACAGGCCACGTCCATCCATGGTTTTCCTCCCATGCCCCGCTGGCGTCCTCCACGCCGTTTCCCTTGCCGGGCCTGTTGGTGATCTTTTACGAAGTTTCTTTGCCGGAGCGGATCTGTCAATACGACCTTTGATGACGCCAGGTCTTGTTATCGGCTTTTCCGGTTACCCCTGGCGGTGTTTCCAGTGCGGAGAGTGCTTGGAACCTGAGGCATTTTTTGACAGGATGCGGCAACTGCCGGACCTCCTTGTCCGGGTGGGGAGGTCCAGAGAGAATTGATGCGTGATTTTGTGGTGGCGGTGGACGTGGGCACGGGCAGTGCCCGCGCTGGTGTTCTTGACCGTAAAGGCAAACTGTTAGGGCGGGCGGAGCATCCGATCCGGATGAACCAGCCGGCGGCTGATTTTGCCGAGCAGGATTCGGAACAAATCTGGAATGCGGTATGCTCCTCGGTGCGCGCTGCGGTGGAACGCGCGGGCATCACGCCGCAAAGCGTTGCCGGTATCAGTTTCGATGCCACATGCTCCCTGGTGGTGCGTGGCCGCGATGGCGGACAGGTGAGTGTGTCGCCGGATGGAGAACCCCGCTGGGATACGGTGGTCTGGCTCGATCATCGTGCGCTGGCAGAAGCGGATGAGTGCACGGAAACCGGCCATCGCGTGCTTGATTATATCGGCGGCGTCATGTCGCCGGAGATGCAGACGCCCAAGCTGATGTGGCTGAAGCGCAATCTGCCAGCATGCTGGAACGCGGCTGGCCATTTTTTCGATCTGGCCGATTTCCTCACATGGAAGGCATCGGGTTCCCTCGCGCGCTCGCAATGCACACTGACCTGCAAATGGACCTACCTCGCCCATGAGGAACCGGGCTGGCAGGGCGATTTCTTTGAAACCGTCGGCATTCCGGACATGCCCGGGCGCGGGCAATTGCCCGAGCGCGCAAGCCCCATCGGCACCGACCTCGGTCCGCTCACCGCAGAGGCAGCCGACGCCCTCGGCCTGACGGAAGAGTGCCGCGTCGGTGCCGGGCTGATCGACGCCCATGGCGGGGCGCTGGGCGTGCTGGGCGGTTTTGCAGGCGAGCTCGAAAGCATCGACCGGCACATGGCGCTGATTGCCGGCACATCGAGCTGCGTCATGGCCTTTTCGCGCGAGGCGCGCCCGGTGCCGGGCGTCTGGGGGCCATATCTCGGCGCGGCGCTGCCCGGCTGCTGGCTTGGCGAGGGCGGCCAGTCCGTTTCAGGCGCGCTGCTTGATCACATCATTCGCTGGCATGCCGCCGGCGGCGAACCCAACGCGCAAGCCCATAGGCGCATCTGTGATCGCATCATGGAGATGCGTGCCGTCGAGGGATACGAGCTCGCCGCCCGGCTGCATGTCCTGCCGGACTTTCACGGCAATCGCTCGCCACTGGCCGATCCCCACGCGGTTGGCGTCATATCGGGCCTGACGCTTGATGCCTCTTTCGACAGTCTTTGCCGTCTCTACTGGCGCACCGCCATTGCCATCGCCTTCGGTATCCGCCACATCCTCGATGCGCTCAACGAGCGGGGCTATGCGATCGACACGCTTCATGTCACGGGCGGGCACACGAAGAACCCGCTCCTGATGGAGCTCTACGCGGACGCTGCCGGCTGCACGGTGGTGGAGCCGGGAGCCGAAGACGCGATGCTTCTGGGAACCGGGATGGCGGCGGCCACGGCTGCCGGGCTTTACGACAGTCTGGGGGATGCCTGCGTGGCCATGGCCCGGAAAGGCAGGGCGCGGAAACCGGACCCCGCCGCGCGGGAGCGTCTCGACCGGGATTATCGCGTCTTTCTGGAGATGCACCGGCAGCGCAGGGCGCTGGACGCGATTGCTGCGGGCGAGGCATGAAACCGGCGACCCGCGGTTTGGCGGGCTCCTTACTGAAGGTCCAGCTCCTTCGAGAGCAGTTCAATGCCCGCTGCCGCGGCGCGTCTGTCGGCGGGCTGGAGGCCCGATAGGAACGCGGAAACGCGGCTGCGCCATTCGCCGCGCACCGCCTTCAGTATGTCGCCTCCTGTCTCGCTCAGGTGGAGCTCCGTCATGCGGGAATCGAGATTTGAGCGTTCACGCAGGACGAGTCCGCCCGCGATCAACCCTTCCAGACTGCGGCTGATCGTTGATTGAAACATGCCGGTCTCTTCGGTGATCGCTTTTACATTGCATCCCGGCCTGTCGAAAATCGCGGCCATGATGATGACCTGCTGGTTGCTCAGCCGGTGGGCGCGCGCCTCGGCCGGGCGATATTGCCCGAGTTTTATGGCGAGACGCTCGAGCGCAAGTGCGGTCTGCCTTTCGAGCGATTTGACGTCACGTTGATCCAACGGGCTCGCATCCTTATCCGTAAAGGTCAATCTCTACGCGATCTTGCCGTCGGTGGAAATCTCTTCAAGGATCGTTCAGGCAGCCGATTGGGCGCGGGTGTGTGGTTGCGCGCGTTTTCCGTGTTGCCACAGAATTACGCCAAGGATCAGCGCTCCCAGGAGAACCGAAAGCAAGCCCGCCGGGAGTTCATACGGTCTGAA
Organism: Nitratireductor rhodophyticola; assembly: GCF_019891355.1. Lineage (NCBI taxonomy): Bacteria > Pseudomonadati > Pseudomonadota > Alphaproteobacteria > Hyphomicrobiales > Phyllobacteriaceae > Nitratireductor > Nitratireductor rhodophyticola. The sequence continues at coordinate 478,903 of NZ_JAHSSF010000002.1, forward strand.
GATCTGGCGGCCGGTCCAGTCGGCCATGACGACCAGAATGGCGCCTGTCAGGGCGGCTCCGGGCAGTTGCACCCTTGTTCGGCGCAATCCGCAAAGGCGGGCAATGTGTGGTGCCGTCAGTCCGACGAAACTGATCGGGCCCAGAAACAGGCAGGCGGATGCTGTCAGGAGTGCGGTTGCGAGGATGATGAAAAAACGCGCAGAACCCAGCGGCAGACCGAGCGAACGGCCCGCAGCGCCACCAAGCGTCAGAATATCAAGCCAGCGCAGCGTTGAAAGCGCGATGCCAGCGCCTGCCATCGCCATGATGGCGGGCAGGGCCAGATCACCCATGCCGACGCGATAGGTCGACCCCGACATGAAGGCCAGCACAGAATTGCCGCGCGGGTCGCCCGTTGCCAGAAACGTCAGCACAAGTGCGTCGGCAAAGGCGGTGATGGCAATACCGGCGAGAATGAGCCGGCGCGGCTCGAGATCGTGCCTGCGTGCATAGGCGAGGATTGTGAGGAGGATTGCCAGCGCTCCGAAAAGGGCGCCGGTCATCTGCATGCCGGCCGTGGCGGCAGGGAGCGCGATCATGACCACGATCACGCCCATGACGGCACCGGTGGAAACACCGATGATCTCCGGGCTTGCCATCGGGTTCGAAAGCAGGCGCTGAACCAGACAGCCGGCAAGGCCGAGCGCAGCGCCGGAAAGGGCTGCCGCGAACACGCGCGCGGCACGCCAGTCCATGATGGTTTCGAAACTTATCGAGGGCAGGCCGAGCGCAATCAGGATCGCCAGCGCGAGGATCGTCATGAGAAGGAAAAGGAAGTAGCGCTCGCCGCGACCCGAAAGGCCGGCGGAAACGGGCAGGACTTCCCCGGCCGAGGATGCGCTGGCCGGCGGCAGGCGCTTCAGGAAGTAGAGCAGCAGCGGCGCTCCGAGAATCCCGGTCAGGGCGCCCGCGGGCAGAAAGCGGCCAAGGCCGCTCAGGCCGAACTGCATGCCCTGATCAACAAGGCCGAGAAGGAGTGCACCGACGAAGCCTGCCGTGAGCAGACGCGGGCCGATCCTGCGCATGCCCAGCATCGTTGCCAGATGCGGGCTTGCAAGACCGACAAAGGCGATCAGGCCGACCGTCGCCGTCACCGCCGATGCGAGAAAGATCGCAATCCCGAGAGCGAGAAAGCTGAAAAGACCGGTGGAAAGGCCGGAAGAACGCGCGCTCTCCCGCCCGAGCCCCATCAGTGCCAGAGGGCGGCTGAGAAGAAGGAGAGCGGCAGCGCCCAGCACCAGCCTGGGCAGGAGAAAATGCACGCCCTGCCAGTCATACTGGGTCAGATCGCCCGAGCCCCAGAGGAAGAGGCTGGTGAGATACTGGTTCTTGAGCAGCAAAAGGCACGTGGTCACGGCCCCCGCCGTGAAACTCACGACCATGCCTGTCAGGACGAGGCTGACGGGATCGTCCATACGACGGCCCACGAGAAGGCTGACGAGCCCCCAGGCCAGAAAGGAGCCGGCCAGCGCGACAAGGAAAGGGTGGTCGGCGTGCAGTTCGGGGGCGAGTAGAAGGGCCAAGGCCAGTGCAAGCTGCGCACCCGATGACACACCGAGCGTTGCAGGAGAGGCGAGCGGATTCTGGAGGATCTGCTGGAACACCGCACCGGCGATGCCAAGCCCCGCACCGGCAAGCAGGGCCACGGAAAGCCGGGGCAGATAGGCATACCAGTATTCGATGGAAACCGAGAGGTTCTCCGTCTGCCCGAAAATGAGCGCGGTGAGCGATTCTTCACCGCGGATTGCGGCCGTGTTCCCGGCGATGAAGAGGCAAAGCAGCACCAGGCTCGCCAGCGCCAGCAAAAGGGGAAGGGGGCGGCTCTTACGAATTGTCATTGCTGCAGTCCGGCAGGTCTGTTGCGGAAAGTTCCCGCGCGAAGGTGCGTGCCTCGGTCAGCCCGCCAAACGACCACACCGGCCGCATCATCGTGTATCGGCCCTTGCGGAGCGCGGGAATCTTTCCAAATAACCCCGTCGAAAGGACGCCGTCTCCCGCCTCGAGCATCTGGCGAACCTCGACGGGAACGGGTGAAACGATGATGAGTTCATCGTCTGGGTGGTGGAGAAGCTCGGAGACCGGAACGGTGGCGAACCCCCAGAAATTTGTCGCTCCGGTCCAGCCATTGGCGAGGCCGGCTTCTTCCAGAACCCCGCCGTAAAGGCTCCCTTCACCGAAGACGCGAACGGTCCCGCCGCGAACGAAATTGACGACGAGAAACCCGCAGGTCTTGCTTTGCGCCTCGGCTTTCTCCTGCAGGGCGGCAATTGCGCTGTCGGTGTCGGCGATAAGGGCCTCCGCCCCTTCGGGATTTTCTGCGAGATCGCCAAGCGCGCGTGTAACGCTGCGTGCATTGGCCAGCGGCGTCTTTTCCAGCGTGAAGATTGCAAAAGAGCGCACGGGAGCGATGCTTTCCAGGCGCTTTTCGATACTGGCGAACTGAGGTGATATGAGAATGAAATCGGGGTCTGCCTCTTCGAGCCGCTCCATGTCGGGTGCAAGGCGCAGGCCGAGATCTGGAGAGGAAGGGGCGGGCGCCGGCTCCTGAACCCAGTCGAGGAAGGCCGGTTTCTCCGGCACACCGCTGACCTCGACCCCAATGCCGAGCAGCGTGGTGGCAAGACCCCAGTCGAGCGCGATGAGGCGTGGCTTGCCGGTTTCCCCGGCTCCGGCACCCATTGTCGCGGAGAGCGCCAGGGCAAGCGCGAGAACGATACGCCTCATGACGCGATATATCCCACCGGGCGGCCATCGGCCGGATGCGCGAACACCTCCATGGGGATATCGTAGAGATCCGACAGAATCTTCGGTGTCATGATCTGCGAGGGCGCGTCACTGGCGATCAGCCTGCCATCGCGCAGCGCCAGGATGCGGTCGCAGAACTGGGCGGCTATGTTCAGATCATGAACGATCAGAGCGACGCCAATGCCGCGCCTGTCAACGATGTCGCGCAGAAGGGCGAGAATGCGTGCCTGATGCGCCAGATCGAGCGCGGAGGTCGGTTCGTCGAGCAGCAGGAAGTGGCGCGCCTGCGCCAGCACCATTGCGATCCACGCGCGCTGGCGCTCACCGCCCGAAAGTGTACCCACCAGCCGGTTTTCGTGCTCGCGGCTGCCGGTTTCATCGAGCGCGGTATCGACCGCGTTCCGGTCTTCGGTTGAGAGCTTGCGAAAGGGACCGTGCCAGGGATAGCGACCGAGCGCGACGAGTTCGCGCACGGTCTGGTGTTCGGCCGTCGGCAGGCTCTGCGGCAGATAGGCAACTTTGCGCGCAAAGGCGCGGCCGTTCCAGCCATTTACATCGTCTCCGGCAAAACGGACCTTGCCCGAGGTCGGCCGAAGGTGGCGGGCGAGCAGTTTCATCAGCGTGCTCTTGCCCGCGCCGTTGGGGCCGATGATGCCGTAGATGCGCCCGCAATTGAAAGAAGCGTTGAGGTCGCTGAGAATGGCCCGGCCGTTTGGCCGGAATTCCAGATTTTCAACCTCAAATCCCGTCAGACTGTGTGCATTCATTGGCATTCCATCAGCGTTTGGGTGAAAAGCGCGCCCAGGCGCGCCGGTCACCATTCAAAGGTCAGTTTGGCTTTCACATTGCGCCGGTCGCCGTAGTAACAGGCGTTCTGGCCGGCGCAGGCGGCGACATAGTGCTTATCGAAGAGGTTGCTCACATTGAGCGACAGCTCGGTCTTGTCGAACCGGTAGCCGATGCTCGCATCCGCAACCACATAATCAGGCACGGTCAGCGTGTTGGCGGCGTTGGCGTAGGATTTGCCCACATAGCGCACGCCCGCACCGACGCGCAGGCCCTCAAGTTGCCCGCCGAAACGATGGTTGACCCACAGCGAGGCCATCTGCTGCGGGACACCGATCGGCACCATGCCCTGATCGCCATTGTTGGAACGGGTGATCTCCAGATCGTAATTCGTGTAGGAGGCCACGATGTCCCAGCGTTCGGCGAGGTTTGCCTGCGCCTGCAGTTCGATGCCGCGCGAGCGCACCTCGCCGGTCTGCACCTTGAAGTTCGGATTGGCCGGGTCGTTGGTCAGAACGTTTTCGCGCGTCAGGTCGAACCAGGCAGCGGTCAGCCGGAACCGGTCGAGTGGGTCCTGATATTTAACGCCGACCTCATATTGCTCAGCGGTTTCCGGGTCGAACGGATTGCCGTTGATGTCGGTGCCGGACAGCGGGTCGAACGAGGTCGCATAGCTCGCATAGGGGCGCAGACCCGGCAGCACCTCATAGCTTGCACCGATGCGGCCGGTGAGCGCCGTGTCGTCGCGGTCGGTGCGCGATCCCGTCAGATGGTTGTCAAACCGGCTCGACACCCAGTCGTGCCGCAGGCCCGCCGTCACATCGAGGCGGTCGGTCAGCGCAATCTGGTCCTGCACGTAGAGGCCGATGCGGTGCGAGCGCGTGGTCGAATCCGTCGAGTAGGCGGGTCTTTGGACGTTGATCCCGTAAACGGGATTGAGAATGTCGATAATGTAAAAATTTCCGCTCGGATCGTCGCCATAACCGGCGCGGTTGTCGAAGACCTCGTAGCGATAGTCCAGGCCGGCCAGAAGCTGGTGACTTACCGGGCCCGTGTCGAGTGTTTTTTCGATGCGGTTGTCGGTCTGGAAGGCACCGATGCTGTCATCCGTGGCAAGTGCCTGGCGGGCGAGCAGATTGTCGGGGTAACCCGGCAGGTAGCTGCTCACGAGGCCCACGCCATAGAGCGTTTCGTATTCGGTTGAAATGTAGGAATAGCGCGAATCCTGCGAGAATTTCAGGCCGTTCTCGAATTCGTGCTCGAACTCGTAGCCGAGCATCATCTGATTGCGGTCGTAACGGTCGAAATTCGTGTCGGCGCTGAAGAAGTCGGTCGGAATGCGCCCGAAGGAAGCCGGGCGCACGGTCGCATCGTAAGGCAGAAAGCTCGTCACCGTGCCGGTGCGGTCCATCTGGAACTTGCCCATGATGGTGAGTTCGGTTCCCGCCTGCGGTTTGAAGGTTATGGAAGGGGCGAGATAGAGCCGGTTGTCGTCGACATGATCGACCTGCGTTTCGCCAAGGCGGCCGAGCGCAGTGAAGCGGGCATAAACGCCGTCGTGGCCGGGCAGGGCGGCGTTGAGGTCGAGGGCAACCTCTCCTTTTTTTGGCCAGCCGCCCGCGACCGACGCGCGATAGAACGTGTTTTCCTGCGGGCGCTTGGAAATCAGATTGATGAGCCCGCCAGGGCTTCCCGCCCCGAACAGCGCGGAGCTCGGTCCGAGCAACACTTCCTGGCGCTCGAGGCCGTAGGGCTCAACGCGGAAATTGGCGAAAGCCTGCGAGCGCAGCTGCAGGCCGTCCAGATAGAGACCGCGGGCCTGGGCCGAGAACCCGCGCATGAAGAACCAGTCATAGCGCGTGTCGGCACCATAGGCTTCGCTGCGGATGCCGGGCGTATAACGCACCGCCGCGCCGACGCTGTCGGCACCCTGCATGTCCATCTGGTCGCGGGTGACAACCGAGATCGACTGCGGCACGCGGTCAATCGGCGTGTTCGTTTTGGTGGCTGTGGCGCTGTTCTCTGCCACGAACCCGTCATCTGGCCCCACGGGTGAAGCGGAGATGCTGTCACTCTCGACCACAAGACGCTCCAAAGTGGTGCTTTTCTCCGCACTGTCCTGTGCATGTGCAGTGAATATGGGCGCCGTTGACAAAAGCAGTGCTGCCGCCAGACGGCTGGTGGGTAAAGAGGAACTGGACCTGCGCATATCTGATCTCATCCGCGATTTTAAATAGCGGTGCTATATATTTTTACATGATAATACGAGTCAACTTAAAACCGTTCCTCCGGACGGTTTCCCTCTGCTTTCGGTTGCGGCTCAATGCACACCAGCCACACCGCACCGCCAGTAGGACACAACCAGATGCTGCGCGTTCGGCAGCCGTAGCGATTTGCGCAGATGGCCGCGTATGGCCTTGAAGGCGGAGAACTCGCATCCGGCCCAGACAAAGAGGTCAGGGTCGTCACCTTTGATGGGCAACGCCTTTGCCGCTTCTTCCAGAAGCGTCGTGCTGCCGGCTGCCCGGTCATCGCGCACCAGCCATTCGAGATCGAGTTCCGCGCGTGTCGCCAGGGGCTGGGTTTCGGAATGATTGGCGACCTCCACGCGAACGATTGCTTTCGTCTGGCTGGACAACCCCTCCAGAATGCGGGCAATTGCCGGCAGGGCGGTCTCGTCGCCCAGGAGCACCAGCCTGTGCGCCTCGGGCGCCTCACCGCCTCCGGGGCCCGTCATGCCGACAATGTCGCCCGGTTTCGCCTGCGCGGCCCAACCAGCGCCCGGATAGGCATCGCCTTCATGGAGGACCATATCGACATCGACATGCCCCCGGTCCACGTCGATTGCCCTGATCGTGTAGACGCGGGCGACTGGCCTGTTCTCGTCGTCGGGCCAGATCGCTTCACCGTTCTTTCCGATGCAGGGCCATGAAGGGCTGGCGGTGCCGGCGGGAGGAAACAGAAGCCGCATATGAAGGCCGCCACGTGCGAAACGGGCAAGGTTTTCCCCCGCAAGCCGGACCCGTTTCATGAAAGGTGTCAGGTTTTCCGCGGAGACGACGCGCATTTCCCGAAAATAGGGAAGCAGCATGCCGGGTGTGTTGTCGCTCTGCCAGTCAAGATCGAGATCTTTGTCGAGGGATTGCAGGCGGTGGGTGATTCCGAGCTGAAGATAGGCGAGGGACGTTCGGTCTTCGGCGTCAAGCAGGATGTCCATGTTGGAAGACTGCGGCTTTAGGGCGATGCGCCCGAGGGAATGCTGCAACTGCCATCCCGTCGTGGTTTCCTCCACCACCGCCCCTGCATCGCCTGCCGCGAAGGCCTCCAGCAACTGCTTTTCCGGATTGAATGGGAGGCGTAACTGTGCGCGGAACGAACCATGCGTGGTCATGAACACATCCTGCTTTTGAAAATTAATTGGAGTTTTATAGTCATATTAAATGACATTGCAACGGCTGGGTGCATCCTGACCGTGGCGAACGGAAAATTTGGCGTCGTTCCACAGGGAGCAGACAAAAGTCTGTCGTGACGGGGTTGCAGCCGGACATATGATCTGCACCATAGACCGGACAGTCGTCACCACCTGCACGGGTCTAGATGTGCGAGGTCATGTCCGGTGGTCATCTGCTGATTTGAACCAGAGAAGCCGTCATCTCATGTCTTTCCTGAATTCCCATCATCCCGACATCGACGTGGAGAACAGGTTCCGGATTTCGTCTGTCTCCACCGCCCGCACATGGCGCTCGCTTGGGTTTCTCACCCTTCTCTGCCTGTCATTGATGCTTGGGGCGGGGCAGAAGGCGCAGGCACAGGCGGATGCCGGTGCAGACGAAGGGAGAAGAAGTGTCGATGTGGGTGTCTATGTCAGCCCGCCTTTCGTTAGCGAGGAGTCGGGGAAATATGACGGCATGGCCATCGATCTCTGGGAGATCATCGCCGGAAAGCTGGGGCTCGCCACCCGCTATGTGGCATTCACAAACCTGAAGGATCTGGTCGAGGCCACACGTACGGGCCAGGTCGATGCCGCCGTTACCAACCTGACAATCACGCGCAAGCGTGCGGGAATCTTGTCCTATACGCAGCCCTGGTACGATGCCGGTCTGCGCATCATGGTGCCGGAAACGGGGTCTGCCGGCATTCAGAGCGTCATAACGGGGTTAAGAAATGCGGGGCATCTGCGTGCCTATGCATGGCTTGCGTTCGTCATCGTCCTGGCGACCATTCTCATCACCCTGTTCGACCGCAGGTTTGACAGGGATTTTCCCCGGCGCTGGCGCGAGGGGCTGGCAGAGAGCTTCTACCAGGTCATGTCGGTGGCGACATCCGGAAAGGCCTCGCGGAAAAATCTGTTCGGCTGGCAAGGGCGCATCTGGTCGGCAATCTGGATGGTTTTCGGTGTCGCGGTTGTTGCCTATATCACCTCCTCCGTGACAAGCGTCATGACGGCGGTGTCAATCGAGCAGGGCGTCACCTCCCTGGCTGATCTACCCGGCAAAACATCGGGCGTTTTCACCGGAAGCGCGTCGGAGGACTATCTGAACGAGATCGGTATCGGAACGCACTCCTACCCGGGACTGGAGGAAGCGGTTGCGGCCCTTGAAGCGGGCCGGATCGAGGCGATCGTGGCAGATGCGCCAACTCTTGAGCACTATGTGCATGTCCATCCCCAGCAGGAGATGGAAGTCGTGGGCAGCCTGTTCCATCCCGATAAATACGGCTTCGCCTTCCCTCTCGAGAGCGATCTGACGACACCGGTCACGCTTGAGATACTCAATCTCCAGGAAAGCGGTGCCATAGAAGAGCTGCGGCTTGAGTATTTCGGCAACGCGCTTTGACTATTCCCGCATCCGCAATTGATCCGCGACCGGAGCCGGAAGATTGACTATTGTTGCCATGATGCTCACTGGCCGCCCGGCTGCCCCAATCTCTCACGGATAAACGGATTTGCTCCATGCATGACATTGGATTGAAGATCGCGCTGATCGGCGTGATGGGCATGGGCGCGCAGTGGCTCGCCTGGCGGCTGCGTCTTCCGGCCATTGTGCTTCTGCTGCTCGCCGGCGTTCTCGCCGGTCCGGCCACCGGGTTCGTAAACCCGACCGAGGATTTCGGCGCCATCTACCGGCCGCTCGTCTCGCTTGCGGTCGCGATTATCCTGTTCGAGGGCGGGCTCACGCTCAATTTCAAGGAGATCAGTGAGACTTCGACGGCGGTGCGCCGCATTATCATCATCGGTGGCCCGATGGTCTGGGTGATGACCGCGCTTTCGGCACACTATATTGGCGGGCTTTCGTGGCCGACAGCCGTTGTGCTCGGCGCCATTCTGGTGGTGACTGGCCCTACCGTCATCACACCGCTTCTGCGTCAGGCGCAGCTCGCCGCGCGCCCGGCCTCGCTGCTCAAATGGGAGGCCATCGTCAACGATCCGATCGGGGCGCTCTTTGCCGTTGTCGCGTTCGAGGTCATTCTCGTGCTGATCGGGCAGCATCAGGGCGGCAGCCTCGCCTATGTGGTGGCCGCAGCTTTCGTCGTTGCGGTTGCCGGCGGTTATCTGGCGGCGCGGGCCATCCACTGGGCGTTTGTGCGCGGTGTTGTGCCGGAATTCCTCAAGGCGCCGATCCTGCTTGCCACGGTGCTCCTGGCCTATGCACTGACCAATCTCGTGCTCGAGGAGGCGGGGCTCCTGACGGTCACGGTCATGGGCATCGTCCTGGCAAACACCCGCATTGCGAGCCTCGCCGAGATGCGGCGTTTCAAGGAAACGATCACGGTTTTCCTGGTCTCCGGGATATTCATCCTGCTCACGGCGTCGCTCACCGTCGACGATTTTCGAAGCCTCGACTGGCGCGCGGTTCTTTTTGTCGGATCCGTTCTTTTTGTCGTGCGCCCGCTGGCGATCATGACCGCCACGGCCGGATCCGGCGCAACCCTTGCTGAGCGCACACTTTCAAGCTGGATCGCGCCGCGCGGTGTGGTGGCCGTCGCCGTGTCGGGCCTGTTTGGCGGCGCCCTGGCAGATGCCGGGATCGCCGATGCAAACCGTATGGTGGCCTTCACCTTCGCCGTGGTTGTCACAACGATCGTGCTGCACGGTTTCACACTCGGTCCGCTGGCTTCGCTTCTAAACCTGAAAAGCGCTGACAAGCCCGGCCTCCTGATAGCCGGCGGGCCGAGATGGGCCATCGATCTGGCGCGCAAGCTGCGCGATATGGATGTGCCGGTCATGATCGCAGACCCGAACTGGAACCATATCGCGGAAGCGCGTCTTTCCGAAATACCAGTGTTCTACGGCGACATACTCTCGGAAGAAGCGCATCACAGCATTGACCCGAAGCGGTTTTCGACGCTGATCGCCGTCACCGACAATGACGCATACAACTCGCTCGTCTGCACCGATTTCGCACCGGAGCTTGGGCGCTCGCACGTCTATCAGCTCGGACGCGGGGCGGATCAGTCGAAGCGCATGTCGCTCAACTTCACCCTCGGCGGACGTCCGCTTACCGAAGACGGCGTGGACTTCCGCGCCCTGCGCGAACGGCACTGGCAGGGCTGGACCTTTCAGGCGACGAAGCTTTCCGACGAGTTCGACTACGATGCCTATCTGAAAAGCCGGGCCGAGGAGACGATTGTGCTTCTGTGGGTAAAACCCTCCGGCAAGATCGTTTTTGCCGCCGGCGCCACGGGCACGCCGTCGGTCGATGATCGCGTGGTCAGCTTCACGCCCGCAAGGGACCGGCGGGCCGCTGCCAGCAATGAAACCGCTTCACAGGAAAAGGCCTGAGCGCGTCATGTGTCGCTTGTCACCCTGATCTCGGCCTGGCGAAGCACATCGGCAAGGTCGGCCGGTGGCGGGCGGTCGACAATCAACTCATCGACCTCGGTGAGGGCGCACACCCGGACGAGCCCCTTCTGCCCGAACTTGGAAGCGTCGGTGACAACGACGCGGCGCCGGCCGCGGGCAAGCACGGCATTGCCGAACTGCGCTTCCTCCAGATCATAGTCCATAATGCCGGTAACCGCGTTCACGGCACCGGCGGAAATGATGGCGTGATCGACGCTGAAGCGGCTGATGAACTCGATGGCTGAAAAGCCCAGCGCCGAGCCGCTGTCGCTCCGCAGCTCCCCGCCGGCCATGTAGACCTTGTTGCCGTTGACGGTCGCCAGCGTGCGGGCGATGTCGGATGAATTGGTCACGACGGTGAGTTGCCGGTGGTCGAGCAGTGCGCGCGCCAGAAGGCTTGTCGTGGTGCCTGTGTCGAGCATCACTGATTCCCCGTCGCGGATCGTCGCGGCGGCAAGCCGGGCAATGGTTTCCTTCGCCTCGCGGTTTTCCCGCATCCGGCGCTCAAACGGTGCTTCGTTGACGACGGAGGGCAGGGCGATCGCGCCGTGCATGCGCACGATTTCACCGCGTCCGGCGAGCGCTTTCACATCGCGCCGCACCGTTTCGACCGAAACGTCCAGATGCTGGGCGAGGTCGTTCACACCCATCGTGCCTTCCTTCGTGAGAAGGTCGAGGATCTGACCATGGCGCGGTGAATAGCTCATGTTTTCTCTCTGTGTGAGATGACCGTTTCTAACGTATTTTGACCGATTTATCCTGAAAATGATTCCAGAAAATGAGAAAATCGGTCAAATAACCACATTTTTGTGTTGACTTCCCATTGGCTGACATCAATTCTTTCCGCAAAACAGGCGGCCAAAGGCTGCGGGAGGAGATATGGTGGACGCTCGGAATATCACCACCGCGCGCTCTGAACAGATCGCTGCCTTGCCGATCTGGAGCGGGGCTATCGACATTAAGCCGATGGTCGGCGGGATCAGCAACGAAAGCTGGCTCGTCACCGACAACAGGGGCGGGCATGTTGTCCGTTTCGGCAAGGATTACCCCTTTCACCACGTTCTCCGCGACCGTGAATTGATGACGGCGCGTGCTGCCGAAGAAGCGGCTCTCGCGCCTGCAGTCGAGCATGCGGAGCCCGGCGTCATGGTCTGCCGGCACCTCAATGCCAAGACCTACGCCGAGGCCGATGTGCGCGCCAATATCGAGCGGGTGGCGCTCATCGTGCGCGCTTTTCATCGCAAGATGCCGCACCACGTTTCGGGGCCCGGCTTCATGTTCTGGCCTTTCCATGTGATCCGCGATTATGCGCGCACGCTGGAGAACGGCAAGAGCCGGATGGTGGAGCAATTGCCCGCCTATCTGGCGCTTGCCGACGAACTGGAAGCGGTGCAGGAGCCGCTGCCCATTGTGTTCGGCCACAACGATCTCTTGCCGGCCAATCTCCTCGATGATGGCGAAAGGCTCTGGCTGATCGATTTCGAATATGCCGGGTTCTCGACGCCCATGTTCGACCTCGCGGGCCTTTCCTCCAATGCCAGCTTCTCCGACGAGGAGAGCGAGGCGCTGCTTGGCTATTATTTCGACCGCACGCCGGAGACACCGCTGCGCCGCTCAATGGCGGCAATGCAATGCGCGTCGCTTCTGCGGGAGGCCATGTGGAGCATGGTCTCCGAACTCTATCTCGATGCGCCCGGCACGGACTACGTCGCCTATACGCATGAGAACCTGTCGCGGCTGGAGGCTGCACTGGACACTTTCTATTCTCAATACGGACGCCTCTCCTGATGACCCAGCCTCTTCCTTCCCATGCCCAGATCGTTGTCATCGGTGGCGGTATCATCGGCTGCTCGACAGCCTATCACCTCGCCCGTGATCACAAGGCGGATGTCGTTCTCCTGGAACAGGGCAAGCTGACATCCGGCTCCACCTGGCATGCGGCCGGGCTGGTCGGGCAATTGCGGTCTTCGGCCTCAATCACGAAAGTGCTGAAATACTCGGTCGATCTCTACAAGCGACTGCATGAAGAAACCGGTCTTGAGACCGGCTGGAAGATGACGGGCTGTCTGCGGCTGGCGACGAATGAGGACCGCTGGACCGAATTTCGCCGGCTTGCCACAACAGCACGCAGTTTCGGCATGGACATGGAACTGGTCGGTCCCGAAGAGGTGAAGCGGATGTGGCCGCTGATGGACACGTCCGATCTTCTGGGTGCGTCATGGCTGCCGACCGACGGTCAGGCCAGCCCCTCCGACATCACCCAGTCGCTCGCCAAGGGCGCGCGCATGCATGGTGCGCGTCTCTTCGAGGGCGTGCGCGTGACCGGTTTCGAAATGGATGGCGACCGCATCACGGCGGTTGAGACCAATCGCGGGCGTATCGTCTGCGAGACGGTGGTGAACTGCGGCGGCCAGTGGGCGCGCCAGATCGGCGCAATGGCCGGCGTCTCGGTGCCGCTGCATCCGGTGAAGCACCAGTATATCGTGACCGAGAAGATTGACGGATTGACCTCCGACACGCCGACCGTGCGCGACCCCGATCGGCGCATCTATTTCAAGGAAGAAGTGGGCGGTCTGGTGATGGGCGGCTATGAGCCGAACCCGCAAAGCTGGGTGACCGGGCTGCCGGGCGGCGACGTGCCCAATGAGTTCGAGTTCCAGCTCTTCGACGATGATTTCGATCATTTCGAACAGCACATGACGCAGGCCATCGAGCGCGTGCCCGCCCTTGGCGAAGCGGGCGTTCGGCAGATGATCAACGGGCCGGAGAGCTTCACGCCCGACGGCAACTTCATTCTCGGACAGGCACCCGAATGCGCCAACATGTTTGTCGGCGCAGGCTTCAACGCTTTCGGCATCGCCGCTGGCGGCGGCGCGGGCTGGGTGCTTGCCGAATGGGCCGTGCGCGGCGAAGCGCCGCTCGACCTCTGGGTGGTCGACATTCGCCGCTTCTCGACGCTTCATGAAGACCGCAAATGGGTGGAGGAGCGCACGCTCGAAGCCTATGGCAAACACTACACCGTGGCTTTCCCGCACGAGGAGTATGAAAGCGGCCGGCCGCGCATCGTTTCGCCCCTTTACGAACGTCTGAAAAAGCACCGCGCCGTGTTCGGCTCGAAGCTCGGATGGGAGCGGCCCAACTGGTTTGCGCCCGAAGGCATGGAGCCTCGCGACGACTATTCCATGGGTCGTCAGAACTGGTTCGGGCCGGTGGGTGAGGAGCATGCCCATGTGCGCGAAAAGGTTGGTGTGTTCGACCAGTCCTCCTTTGCCAAATACGAGATGACGGGCCCGGATGCGGCGGATGCGCTTGAGCGGATCTGCTCCAATTACGTGGCCAAGCCAGCCGGACGCCTGACCTATACGCAGATCCTCAACTCGCGCGGTGGCATCGAATGCGACCTCACCGTGGCGCGCCTTGCCGATGACCGCTTCTACATCGTCACCGGTACCGGTTCGCGCACCCATGATTTTGGCTGGATCAGGCAGCATCTGCCGGCGGGTGCGGATGCCCGGCTTGTAGATGTGACCGAGGCGTATGGTACGCTTTCGCTGATGGGACCCCGCGCGCGGGACGTGCTTTCGTCGGTGACGGATGCAGATGTGAGCAATGACGCCTTCCGCTTTGGCCGCGTGCAGGAGATCGAGATCGCCGGGCACAGGGTGCGTGCCATGCGCGTGACCTATGTGGGAGAGCTGGGCTGGGAACTGCATGTGCCCATCGAAGGGACCGGCGACGTTTTCGACGTGCTGATGGAGAAGGGCCGCGCCCATGACATTCGCCCGGTCGGCTATCGGGCCATCGAGTCGCTCCGTCTTGAAAAGGGCTATCGCGCCTGGGGTTCCGACGTCACACCGAATGACAACCCGTTCGAAGCGGGGCTCGGCTGGGCGGTGAAACTGCGCCGCGACACACCTTTTATCGGTCGTGAGGTCTGTGAGGCGGCGGCCGCCAATCCGCTGACAAAGCAACTGGCCTGTTTCACGACCGAGGACCCGGACGTGGTGCTGCTTGGCCGGGAGACCATCCTGCGCGATGGCGAGCCGGTCGGCTATCTGACCAGCGGTGGCTATGGCTACACGGTCGGGAAGCCCATCGGCTACGGCTATGTGCGCTCGGAAGACGGTGTCGACGACGTGTTTCTGGCATCGGGAAAGTACGAACTCATCGTGGCGAACGAACGCTTCGCCGCCACGCTTCATATGGCGCCGCTCTACGATCCGCCGGGGGAACGCGTGAAGGGCTGATCGAAAAACCGGCGCACAAGATGCCGGGGCGCATTTCGCACACTGGGAGGGAAGGCAAATGGCTTCAATCGGTACCTACGTCATCTACATCATCATGGCATGCGCGGTCGCCGGCGCAATCGCCTCGATCCGCAACCCGGAAACGGGGCTCGGCAAGGAGTTCATCGAGGGGCTTCATTCCATCGGCCCGATTTTCATACCCGTGGCCGGCATCATGGCCGCGATCCCCTATCTTTCGGAGTTTATCCGGGCGGTCGCCGGGCCGCTCTTTGCGATGATCGGGGCCGATCCATCCATCGCGGCAACGACGGTGATCGCCGTCGATATGGGCGGTTATCAGCTTGCCGACGCGCTGGCACAGTCGCGCGATGCCTGGATGATGGCGACCGTCGTCGGTTACATGTCGGGCGCGACGATCATCTTCTCCATTCCGGTCGGTCTGGCGATGCTGGCAAAATCCGACCACAAATATATGGCGCTCGGCATCATGTCGGGCATCTTAAGCGTGCCGGTCGGCGTTTTCATCGCGTGTACGCTGATCGCCATGACGGGGCTCGACATCAGGCCCGATGTCTCCACGAGCTCGGAGGCGAGCTATCAGATTGCGCTGACCGTTGTCGACATTCTGCGCAATCTTCTGCCGCTGATTGTCTTCTGCGTCGCCATCGCCCTTGGCCTGCGCTTCGCGCCCGACGCCATGATCACCGGTTTCCTCTGGTTCGGTCGCATCATGTATGCCGGCATCACGCTGGTTCTTGTGGCTTCGATCGTGGAGTATTTCACCGGCTTTTTCTCCACCGTGTTCGGCTCCTGGGGTTTTGATCCCATCATTGCCGATGAACAGGACCAGTTCCGCGCTCTGGAGATCGCCGGCTATATCGGCATCATGCTCGCCGGTGCGTTTCCGATGGTCTATCTTCTGACCAAATATCTGGCGGGTCCCATGCAGGTGATTGGCGCACGCATCGGCGTTTCGCCGGAAGGTGCGGCGGGGCTTCTGGCGGCAAGCGCCAACATTCTCGCCATGTACCGCCTGGTCGGCCAGATGCAGCCGCGCGACAAGGTTCTGGCCATCGCATTTGCTGTATGCGCGGCATTCACCTTCGGCGATCATCTGGCATTTTCGGCCAATTTCCAGCCGACGATGATCCTGCCGCTGATGCTCGGCAAGCTGCTCGGCGGCGCGGCAGGTTTCATGCTGGCGGTATGGCTGTCGGTGCCGAAGGCGGAAGAGCTGGCCCTGCGTGAAGCCGGGACGGCGGCGGAAGCGCGCCCGGTGCCCGCAGAATAGCAGTGGCTCGAAAACGTGTGCGGCCGGCAGTGGCCGCACATCCTGACATTAAGCGCTTGCGCCGGCCGGCATCGGCTTCGCGTCCGGCTGGTATCGGGCGGAAAGCGTTTCCCCGGTGCGCCGATAGTGCCGGCTCAGGAGAGCGATTGCCTTTTCGGCATCGCGCGCGATGGTCGCGTCCATGATCTCCTGATGCTCCAGCGTGAGATCGCGAGAGGGGCGGGCGCGGGGCCCGCCGAGAACCGGGAAGCGATAACGCTCGGTTTCCACATAGAGCTTGTCCGAAAAATCGAGAAGCCAGTTTGACCGGCAGGCGCTGATGAGTGCGCGGTGAAACCGGTGATGCCGGTCTTCGAGCGCCTTCATCTCATCCATGGGTGGCGCGTCCATCTGCTCCAGTTTCTTGGCTTTAAGGGAAAGCCCGTGAAAAGCCGAGATCACCTCCGTTTCCCAATCGTCATCGCCGAACTCGATGGCGCGACGCAGCGCCTCAGCCTCGATGTGGATCCTTGTGTCGACCGCATCCCACATCTCGGTCAGCGAAAGCGGCGCGACGGTAAAGCCGCGCAGCGCGACCGACATGACGAGACGCTCGCTGTGCAGGCGGTTCAGCGCCTCGCGCAGGGGAGAATAGCCCAGCCCGTAACGCTGCTTGAGGTTCTCAAGCCGCAGCGGGCTGCCGGCCTCCAGCGTGCCGCTGACAATGTCCCAGCGTAGCTTCTGATAGGCCTCTTCCGTCAGCGTGGTTTCACGCGGGTTCTTCTTTCCCGACACGTCTTCTCCCCGGCATTGCTGCTTCGGTTTTTCAGGAGAACAGCATAGCACAGCGTCTTGCGCAACAAACGAAAAAAACCAGATTTTCGAAAATATCTATTTACAGCGAAAATCCGGCTGTTATCTTTCCGTCATTGAAGAGTGGAGGTTGAGATGTCGTCAGGCAGGGAAAACTACCGCGAGGACGTGGCGGGCCGCGCCAATGTGGAGGATACGCCGGAGCTTCTGGCCTATTACGACGAGCTGGAGGCGCTGGAGGCGGGGGCGCTCTGGACCGTCGCCAACAAGATCGAGCCCTGGGAGCCGCAGTCCTCGTCCGTGCCGATGATCTGGCGCTATCGCGATCTGCGCGAGCACGTCTTGCGTTCGGTCGAGCTGGTAACGCCGGAAAAAGCCGGTCGCCGTGTGATCTATCTCAACAATCCGGGTCGTCGCGAATTCGCCGCCGCTGTCGGCTGGCTCTATTCGGGTCTCCAGGTCATGCATCCGGGCGAGGCTGCGTCCGCGCACCGGCACTCGGCCTCTGCGCTGCGCTTCATCATGGAGGGTTCGGGCGCCTACACCATCGTCGATGGCCACAAGATGACGCTCAACGCCAACGACTTCGTGCTGACGCCAAACGGCACCTGGCACGAACACGGCGTTGAGGAAAGCGGCAGCCCCTGCATCTGGCAGGACGGGCTTGATATCCCGTTGGTCAACACGCTCGAAGCGAATTTCTATGAAGTCCACCCGGACCTGCGGCAGGCGGTCGGTTTTGCTGTCGATGACATGACGAAGACCTGGGGCAATCCGGGTCTGACGCCGGGCGGTGGCGCCTGGGACAAGGGTTATTCTCCGCTCTACAAATATGAGTGGGAGCGCACTTATGAAGCGCTGAAGCGCTATGCCGACGCGACCGACGGCTCGCCCTATGACGGCGTGATGATGGAATACATCAACCCGGTCACGTCGGGCCCCGTCATGCAGACCATCGGCGCCAGCATGCAGATGCTGCGCCCCGGCGAAAAGACGAAGGCGCACCGTCACACAGGCAGCTATCTCTATCAGGTGGCGAAGGGCAAGGGCTACTCGATCATCGGCGGCAAGCGGCTCGACTGGCAGGAACGCGACATTTTCTGCGTGCCATCCTGGGCATGGCACGAACACGCCAATCTGTCCGACAGCGACGATGCCTGCCTGTTCTGTTTCAACGACCTTCCGGTGATGCGTTCGCTCGGTCTCTACCGGGAAGAAGCGCTGGCCGACAATGGCGGTCACCAACCACAAGACTGATCAAGGACATATCTGAATGCGACTGGTTACCTACAGGGCCACGGTCGAGGCGCCCGCGCGTCTTGGCGTCATCGAGGGCGAGAGCGTTGTCGACGTGGAAGCGCTCGGCATTGCCTTTGGCGAGGACTTCCCCGCCTCCATGCTGGAGCTGATCGATCTCGGTCCGGATGGGCTGGCGGCGCTGAAACGGCTTCTGGACGAGGCGCGCGGTGCATGGCCGGTGCGCACGACCGTTCCGCTCGCCAATGTGCGATTGCTTGCACCCATCCCGCGGCCCCGCAAGAACATCTTCGGCATCGGCCTCAACTATGTGGAGCATGTGGAGGAATCGAGCCGCACGCTCGACACGTCAAAGGACCTGCCCAAGGAGCCGGTCATTTTCAGCAAGCCGCCCATGGCGGTTGTCGGGCCGGACGATCCAATCGAGCACAATGCCTCGATCACACAGCAGCTCGACTGGGAGGTGGAGCTTGCCGCGATCATCGGGCGCAAGGCCACCAAGGTGAGCGAGGAAGATGCGCTTTCCTATGTGTTCGGATACAGCGTGATGATCGATGTCAGTGCGCGCGACAACCGCCGCGCCGGTCAGTGGATCTATTCCAAGGGACAGGACAGCTTTGCGCCATTCGGTCCCTGCATCGTCACTGCCGACGAAATCGGAGACCCGCACGATCTCGACCTCTGGCTCACCGTCAATGGCGAGCGCAAGCAGGGATCGAACACGAAGCACATGCTGTTCAAGATACCGACGCTCATCTCCGACATCTCGGCCGCCATCACGCTCGATCCCGGCGACATCATAGCCACCGGCACGCCCGAAGGCGTCGGTGCGGGCCGCGATCCGCAGGAATGGCTATGGCCTGGAGATGTGGTGGAAGCCTGTGTCGAGGGCATCGGCACGATCCGCCATCCGGTTGTGGCCGTCGGCAATGATTTCTCACGTCAGCGCAAGGCCGGATGATCCGGCTTCGTACGCGCAATTCAAGGGAGGAGAACATGACAATGGGACTTAATGGCAAGGCAAGGCGGACCGGTCTTCTGGCCACCGCGCTGGCAACGGTCATGGCCGCGCAGGCCTCTGCGGAGGAGCTGCGCATCGGCTTCATCACCACGCTTTCGACACCGGCCGGCTATATTGGCGAGGACATCCGCGATGCCTTCATGCTGGCCATCGGCGAAGATGGCAAGCTGGGCGATACGCCGGTGGTGCTCGAGGTCGAGGACGATGGCCTGAAGCCGGCCAATGCCAAGCAGTCGGCAGACCGTCTGGTGCAGTCGGGCGTCAAGCTGTTCACGGGCGTGAACTTCTCCAACGTGCTTGCCGCCGTGCAGCCGACCGTCATGAAGTCCGGCGGCTTCTATGTCAGCGTCAATCCGGGACCGTCCGTCTTTGCCGGCGAGAAGTGCAACCCCAACTACTTCGTCGCCTCTTATCAGAACGATGCGTTCCACGAGGCGGCGGGTCTTGCGGCCAACAAGCTCGGCTACAAGAAGGTCGTGATCCTTGCGCCCAACTATCAGGCGGGCCGCGACGCGCTGAACGGCTTCAAGCGCACCTATGAGGGCGAGGTGGTGGAGGAGATCTACACCAAGCTCAACCAGACCGACTTTTCTGTCGAGCTGGCGCGCATTCGCTCGGCCGCGCCCGATGCCATCTACCAGTTCCATCCGGGCGGTGCCGGCATCAACTTCGCCAAGCAGTATGACAATGCCGGTCTGAAGGACAGCGTGCCCATGCTGGTGCCGGCCTTCTCACTCGACGCGCAGATGGTTAAGGCGACGGGCGATGCCGCCGATGGCGTCTATGCCTCGGCCCTCTGGACGACGGAGTTCGACAACGATGCCTCGCGCGATTTTGTCAAACGCTTCGAGGAAGCCTATGGCCGCACGCCGACCATGTATGCCGAACAGGCTTACGATACGGCAAACCTGATCGCCTCGGCGCTCGATGCCGTGGGCGGAAACATCGACGATGCAGACGCATTCCGCGCCGCACTCGCCAGGGCCGATTTCGAGCCGATCCGCGACAAATACACATTCGGCCCGAACCAGCATCCGATCCAGAACTATTATCTGACACGGTTCGAAAAGAATGCGGATGGCGAGATCGTCCAGAACGTGGTGGAGCGCATCGCCGAGAACCATCAGGACGCCTACGCCAAAGACTGCAAGATGGATTAATGGCCAAAGCCGTTTTCCTGAACGGAACTGCCCGGCGGCGATGCGTTGCCGGGCACTCCATCCGCACCGGCCCGTTCGGAGCGGGCAGCCCACCGAACCCAGACCGGCGAGCACTGGAACGCCATGATCCTCTTCATTGAACAGTTGTTGAACGGCCTGCAATATGGCGCGTTCCTCTTCCTGCTGGCCTCGGGCCTGACCCTCGTTTTCGGCATTATGGGTGTGATCAATCTCACCCATGGCACGTTCTACATGATCGGCGCCTATTGCGGTGCGCTCACTGTTGCCTCCACGGGCTCGTTTCTCATGGGGCTCCTGGCGGCCATGGCGGGCGCGGGACTCTACGGACTGCTGGTCGAAAGCGCCGTGGTGCGATGGCTCTACAATCGCGACCATCTCTACCAGGTTCTGGCGACGCTCGGCCTCATCCTCTTCACCAATGAAGCGGTGACGCTGATTGTCGGTCGTTCCCCGATCTTCATGAGCATTCCGCCCTTCCTTGAAGGTTCGGTGACGCTCTTCCCGGGACTTGCCTATCCGCTCATGCGGCTCGCGCTGATCGCGGTCGGTCTCGCAGTGGCGTTTGGGCTCTGGCTTCTGGTCAACCACACACGCTTCGGCATGCTCATGCGCGCCGGCGCCGATGACCGGCAGATGGTCGACGCGCTGGGCGTCAACATGCGCCGTCTCTATATGAGCGTCTTCGGCCTTGGCGCGATCCTGTGCGGGCTTGCCGGCGTCATGGCCGCGCCGCTGCTTGCCGTCGAGATTGCCATGGGTGAGCGTATCCTCATCACCACATTCGTGGTCATCGTCATTGGCGGGGTCGGTTCCATCCGTGGCGCTTTCGTCGGCGCCATGCTGGTGGGCATGGTCGACAGTCTCGGCCGGGCCTACGTGCCGCAGATCTTTACCGCGCTACTGCCCTATTCGGTGGCCGACACGCTGGCGGCCGGCCTGGTCTCGGCGAGCATCTATGTGCTGATGGCGCTTGTCCTTCTCGTTCGGCCCTATGGCCTCTTCCCCGCCCGGAGCTGAGCCGATGTCCAAATTCGACCGTTTCACGCTGACCGGCATTGTCATGCTTGTCTTGCTCATCGTCGCGCCCTTCGTGGTGGCGCAGACGGGCTGGCATGGCGGCCTGCCGCTTCTCACACGTATCGTCATCTATGCGCTGGCCGTGGTCAGTCTCGATTTGATCATCGGCTATGGCGCGCTGGTGAGCTTCGGCCATGCCATGTTCTTCAGCGTCGGCGGCTACGTAGTGGCGGTCCTCGCATACCACACGAATATGGGTGACACGATCTTTGGCTGGGAGGGCACGAATTCGGCGCTTGTCCTTTGGCCGCTGGCGCTACTTGCCTGTGCGCTGCTCGGTCTCGTGATCGGCTATCTGGCGCTCAAGACACGCGGCGTGCAGTTCATCATGATCACGCTCGCCTTTGCCCAGATGGTCTATTTCATTCTCGTTTCGCTGCAATATTACGGCGGGGATGACGGGCTCATGATGGATATGCGCAACACCATGCCCGGCATCGATCTGGATGACCCCTTCGCGTTTTACTATCTCGCCCTCGGCCTGCTCGTTCTTTGGGTCCTCTTCTGCCGCTTCATCGTCAACTCGCGCTTCGGCATGGTGTTTCAGGGGCTGCGCCAGAGCGAGCGCCGCGCCGTCAATCTCGGCGTCAACCCACTGCCCTTCCGGCTGGCCGCCTTTGTCATCTCGGCCGTCGGCACCGGGCTCGCTGGCGTGCTGTGGGCCAATTATGCCGAGTTCGTCACACCCGACATGGCCACCTGGGCGAAGTCGGGCGAGTTCATGGCCATCGTCACGCTGGGCGGGCTGGGCACGCTTCTCGGCCCCATCGCGGGTGCAGCCGCTTTCATCGGGCTTGAGCAGATACTCACCATCTGGACCGAGCACTGGATGATCGTCATGGGTCCGATTCTGGTGCTGATCGCATTGTTCGGCCAGCAGGGCATGCTTGGCCGCTTCCTGAAGGGAGGCCGTCATGACTGATGCACCCGCACACAAACCCGGCGAGGCAGTCCTCTCGCTCGACCACCTGCACAAGGCGTTCGGCGCACTCAAAGTCACCGACGATGTCACACTCGATGTGCGCAGCGGCGAAATCCACGCGCTGATCGGGCCGAATGGCGCCGGCAAATCCACGCTCATCGCGCAGATCTGCGGCGAGTTGCGGTCAGATTCTGGCCGTGTGCACTTCAAGGGACGCGACCTGACCGGCCTCAGCGCCTTCAAACGCGCAAGGCTTGGGCTCGGGCGTTCGTTCCAGACAACACAGCTCTGCCTCGAATTCAGTGTGCTCGAACACGTCATCCTCTCGCTCGACTGCATGGAAGGCGGGTCGTTCAACCTTTTCGCCAATCCGCGCAACGATGCCGCGCTTCGTGAAGAAGCGGTGCACTGGATCGGCAAGGCGGGGCTGGCGGGCCGCGAAAACCGGCAGGTCGCCAATCTCGCTCATGGTGAGCGCCGCCAGCTCGAACTCGCCGTGGCGCTTGCGCGAAAGCCGCATGTGCTGGTGCTGGACGAACCCATGGCAGGCATGGGCGCAGAAGAATCCGCCCGCATGGTCGACCTGCTTCAGGAGCTGAAGGGCGAATACCCCATGCTTCTGGTCGAGCATGACATGGATGCCGTGTTCACCCTCGCCGACCGCGTCAGCGTTCTGGTCTATGGCCGGATCATCTTCACCGGCACGGTGGACGAGGTGCGGCAGGATGCGGAAGTGCGCAGCGCCTACCTGGGAGACGAAACATGCTGAAAGTCACTGGTCTCGAAGCGGGATACGGCGTCAGCCAGGTGCTGTTCGGTATGGGCTTCGAAGTCCCGCGGGGTTCGGTCACCTCGCTGATCGGCCGCAACGGCATGGGAAAGACCACCACCATTCACACCATTCTCGGCATGGTGCGTGCGCGCGGCGGCGACATCCAGCTTGAAGGCGAAAGCATCACCGCCCTGCAGCCCAATGCCATTGCCCGGCTGGGCATCGGGCTGGTGCCGGAGGGGCGGCGGGTCTTCCCCTCGCTTACGGTGGAGGAAAATCTGGTCGCCACCTCCCGGCCGGGCGGTGCGGACGGCTGGAGCCTCGAACGCATCTACGATCTCTTTCCGCGCCTGAAGGAGCGGCGCGGCCAGTTTGCCGCGACACTTTCGGGCGGTGAGCAGCAGATGCTGGCCGTGGGTCGCGCACTTCTGACCAATCCCGCGCTTCTCATCCTGGATGAGGCGACGGAGGGGCTCGCGCCCGTCATCCGCGCCGACATCTGGGCGACGCTGCGCCGGTTGAAGGGGCTCGGCCAGTCGATCCTCGTGGTCGACAAGAACCTGAAAGAAATGGCCCCGCTCGTCGACCGGCACCACATCGTCGAGAAGGGCAGGGTGGTCTGGCAGGGCTCGCCGCAGGAGCTGGCAGCCAATGAAGACCTTGCCCATCGCTATCTGGGGGTATGAGCATGGATGCCGCAGCACCGCTTTTCAGGGGCATGGACCAGCCGACGCTGGAGCGTGAATACAATGCGCGCGAAAGCGTCGCCTCCTATGAGGCCGAGCACGCCCGCTACGTTGCCGAGAGCGAGCAGGTCCGGCAAAGCCGCGCTGCAAAGCGCGATATCGTCTACGATCCGCAGAGCGGCGCAATGCTCGATCTTTACCTGGCGGGTGAAGGCAGCCCCGTCTTTCTGTGGATTCACGGTGGCTACTGGCGCGGTGGCTCGAAGGAGGACAATGCCTTTGCAGCGGGCGGCCTGACGGCACACGGCATATCCGTCGCGGTGATGGACTATACGCTCGCACCCGAAGCCGGTATCGGCGAGATGGTGCGTCAGGTGCGCAGCGCCGTCGCCTGGCTCAGGAACAATGGCGCTGAGCGCGGTCTCGATGTGGAGCGGATCCATGTCGGCGGCTCGTCTGCCGGCGGGCATCTGGCGGGCATGGTGCTTGCCGATGGCTGGCTTGAGGCTTTCGACCTGCCGCCGGACACGATCGGCACGGTTCTCGCCCTGAGCGGGCTGCACGAGCTAGAACCCCTGCAGCACACGCAGGTGAATGGCTGGATGCGGTTCGACACCGCCTCCATTGCCGAAAACTCCCCGATCCGGCACATCCCCGCGACATCCGGGGCGCGGCTGATTGCCTCGGTCGGTGGGCTCGAGACAGGCGAGTTCATCCGTCAGACGCTGGACTATGCCGCGGCCTGGAAGGCAGCAGGCCATGCGGCGCAGGTTATCGACATGCCGTCGCACAATCATTTCGATATTGCGCTCAGTCTTTGCGAGCCCGATGGTGTGCTGGTCGAGGCCGTCCGCGCCGCGATTGTCCGAGATGCTCAGGGAGAAATCGTATGAAATCGTTCAAGGCAGCCGTCGCACAGACGGCGTCCAACCCCGCCGACGCGCTTGCATCTGCCGGGAAGGCAGCAGCCATCATCCGCGAGGCAGCGGGTGAGGGGGCGAAACTCATCGTCTTTCCTGAAGCCTTCCTCGGCGGTTATCCCAAAGGCGCTTCTTTCGGCGCGCCCATCGGCATCCGCAAGCCCGAGGGCCGCGAGGCTTTCAGGGATTATTACGAACGCGCCATCGATCTCGACGGTGAGGAAGTGGCGCTGATCGCCGAGGCGACGGCTGAGACGGGTCTGTTCGCCGTCATGGGCTGTATCGAGCGCGACGGTGGCACCCTCTATTGCACGGTTCTGTTCTTCGATGGTGAGAAGGGGCTTATCGGCAAGCATCGCAAGCTCATGCCGACAGCCGGCGAGCGCCTGATCTGGGGCTTTGGCGACGGCTCCACCATGCCGGTTTTCGAAACCCCGCTTGGCCGCATCGGCGCGGTCATCTGCTGGGAAAACTACATGCCCATGCTGCGCATGCACATGTACAACCAGGGCGTCAGCCTCTATTGCGCCCCCACCGCCGATGACCGCGACACCTGGCTCCCCTCGATGCAGCATATCGCGCTGGAAGGCCGCTGCTTCGTTTTGAGCGCCTGCCAGCACATCACGCGCGGCGCGTTTCCCGACGATCACGAATGCGCGCTGGGCGATGATCCCGACACCGTGCTGATGCGTGGCGGAAGCGCCATTGTCGATCCGCTCGGAAACGTCCTCGCCGGCCCGGATTTCGAGGGCGAGACGGTGCTTTACGCCGACATCGACATGGCCGCCGTGGCGCGCGGAAAATACGATTTCGACGTGACGGGCCACTATGCCCGGCCCGATATATTCCAGCTCCGGGTGGATGACCGTCCAAAGCGCGCCGTCTCCAACATAAGCGATGAACCCCTGAGCGAATGACGGCACCCGATGCGCTTCAAGCTTGACGAACTCGACCCGCAGATCGGCTACAAGGTGATGACGGCGACCGTCACGCCGCGCCCCATCGCCTGGGTGACGAGCGTGTCCTCCGAAGGCGTGGTCAACGCCGCGCCCTACAGCTTCTTTAATTTGATGGGGCACAGACCACCCACCGTCGCCATCGGCGTGATGGCAGACCCCCAGCGCGGCTTCAAGGATACGGCGCGCAACATTGTCGGCGGCGGAGAGTTCGTCGTGAACCTTGTTCCCGAGCGTCTCGCGGCAGCGATGAACATCACGTCCATGGATGCGCCGGAAGATGTCAGCGAGCTTGACTGCGCCGGCCTGACGGCTTTGCCCGCCGAGCAGGTGGCGCCGCCTCACATAGCCGAGGCTCCTGTCTCTTTCGAATGCGTCAGCCACAGCGTTCTCGTCACCGGTCCGCATCAGGCGCTGGTCGTTGGCCGCGTGGTCGAAATCCGCGTGGCCGACGATTTCGTGATCGATGCCGAACGTGGCCACATCGACACGCCCGCGCTTGGCCTTATCGCCCGTATGCACGGCCGCGGCTGGTATGCCCGCTCCAGCGATACGTTTCAGATCGATCGCCCGACCTATGCCGACTGGCTGGCCGGCGAAGGCCGTCAGGTCGGCTGACGACCGACCCCTGGTTTGCGTTCTTCTCTTGCCGGGGTGTCGCGTGCTGCCCATCGGGCGCGTGTTTGCGAGGAGATAAGTGGCCGGTCAGAACCGGTGAATCAGGTGAATGTCGTCAGGCTCCATCCTGACCAGCGTGGTGTCCGGTCTGGGCGCCAGCACGGCACCCTGGCGCAGATAGAATTCCACCGTTCGTCGCGTCGAGGTGGATGAGATATAAAACCCTGCGGTTCCTGGGCCTTCCGACGCTTTCCTGCATTCCGCGTAGAGCCGGGCGGCCAGCCGACGACCTCGCCAGCCATGGCTTACATGCAGAAATGCGAGCTGGCGCAGGTCCGGGTAATCTCCCACCGGGCGTGCATCGACGACACCGGCCGCCACCAGCTCTTCCCTGCAGAAAGCTCCGAGAAAGACGCCGCCATGATCGAAACAGTCGAGCAGGATGGGCGTGTATTGTTCCGGCTCACCTTCCGGCCAGTCGCGTGTATCGTAAAACTGCCGCTGCAGATGCAGCGCGCCATCTTTCACACAATAGGTCTCTTCCACGAGTTCGCGTCTGTCGATCTGCCAGAGAAGCACCACTTCCGGGCGCTCCAGAGGGCGGATTTCGATTGCGCGGGTGTCGTCGGACCTGTCCAAGGCAAGATTTCGCAAGGTTGATGAAAAATGGTGCCCAGGGGCGGAATCGAACCACCGACACGCGGATTTTCAGTCCGCTGCTCTACCAACTGAGCTACCTGGGCAAACCCTGCTTCGCATTGCCGGGACAGAGATTTCTGCTGGCGGTGGCGGGGTTGGTTCTCCGCCGGAAGCGCGTGGGTTATAGCACGAGATTTTCCGCTGACAAGCGCCCTTCGGTCGATTTGCAGGGACTTTTTTCAAAACCCCCGTGAACCCTCATGTTCGCCATGAAAGAAGACGCTTTTCAAGCTTGCCGATCAGCCAGGCAATGATGAGGCCGATGACCGAGAGAAGCGCCACACCGGCGATAAGCTGGTCAAGGGCAAAAAGCGCACCGGCCATCAGGATATAGGCCCCGACACCGAATTCAGCGCCGATCATCTCTGCCGCCACAAGCAGGACGATGGCGATCGAAGCCGAGATGCGAAAGCCCGACAGGATGGCCGGCATCGCGCCCGGCACGATGATCTTGCGCACGATGGACAGCCACGAAAGGCCGAAGGACTGGCCCATGCGGATGAGATTGCGGTCGACATTATCCACCCCGCCATAGGTGGCGATCACGGTGGGGAAGAACGTGCCAAACAGGATGGTCGCCACCTTCGAGCCTTCGCCAATGCCGAACCAGATGATGAAGAGCGGTAAAAGCGCGATCTTCGGCACCGGAAAAAGGGCGGAAACAAGCGGCAGAAGGCCGGCGCGGGCAAGGGAGAAGAGGCCGATGAAAAGGCCGACCGCAATGCCCAGAAGGCTGCCCAGCGTCCAGCCGACAATGAGCCTGTAGAGACTGGCGCCCAGATGTTTCCACAGCATGCCCGTCTGGAAGAGATCGACCAGCGCACCGAACGCCTCGGAAGGGGCTGGCAGGGCAATTGCGCTGATAAAGCCCGAACGCGAGCCCAGCTCCCATACGGCGAGAATGGCGAGGAAAACGAGCGGCGCGACGGGGCCCAGCGGACGGTGGACAAAGCCCCCGCCCCGGAAGGGCACTGGGCGCTGGCCGCCTGTTTCGGAAACACCGGCGCCGGCGACGGGTACGTCGCGCGTGGCATCATGCGACATTGGCGATCTCCCGGTCGGCTTCGCGCGCTTCCTCGCGCATGATGTCCCAGACGCGGCGCTGCAGGGTCTCGAGCTCCACCAGCCGGTCGGCACGCTCGGCAAGCGGCATGTCGATCTCAACCACGTCGCGGATGCGGCCGGGACGGCGGGAAAGCACGATGATGCGGCGGCCAAGCCGCACGGCCTCGTTGAGGTTGTGCGTGACGTAGCAGGCGGAAAACCGCTCGCGGGTCCATAACGCCACGAGATCGTCCATCAGGAGTTCGCGTGTCTGGCTGTCGAGCGCGGAAAGCGGTTCGTCCATCAGCATGATGGCCGGCTTGACGGCGAGCGCGCGGGCAATGGCCACGCGCTGCTTCATGCCGCCGGAGAGCTGCCGGGGCAGCGCCTTTGCGAAGTCGGACAGATTGGTGCGGGCGAGCACATCGGCGATGATGGCCCGCCGTTCGGCGGCTGCGATGCCGTGATCTTCCAGAACGAGGCTGACATTGCCTTCCACGCTGCGCCAGGGGAGCAGGGCAAAATCCTGAAAGATGTAGGTAAGTGGGTTGAGAGACCCTTCCGGCTCGGGTCCGGCAAGGAGCGCCCGACCTTCATCGGGCTTTTCCAGTCCGCCGGCGATGCGCAGCAGCGTGGACTTGCCGCAGCCCGAAGGGCCGACGATGCAGACAATCTCCCCATCATTCACCGTGAGCGAGACGTCGTCCAGGACGGTTGTGCCACCGTAGTGATGGGTGATGTTCTGGAGTTGAAGCTGCATCCGTTGCTTGTACCGTTCCGCCCTCAGCCCTTCGACAGGCTCAGCCCTTCGACAGGCTCAGGATGAGGGCGGAGGTCCGGCGATCTCCTATCGGGTTTCCACGAAGCTGGTGTCGACCAGCTTTTCCATCGTCACGCCATCGGGCACGAGGCCTTCAGACTTGAACCACTCAAGCTGATCCTCGACGCTGGCGACGCTGAGGGCTGCCCCTTCATTGATGCGCATGGCGCCGGCGCGGATGCGCGGATCGGCTTTCTCAAGCGGCTGGTCGGAATAGACGTATTTGTGGATCATCTCGACGATTGCCGCGGTGTCTTCCTCGCTCATGGACTTGTCGACGAGGGCGGCGTTGTAATCGCTGATGCCCTCGGAAAGGCCGGCGAGGAAGCGCTCGACCAGATCCTTCTTTTCGGTCGCATTCTTCGTCGAGGTGAACACCGTGGTGACCTGATAATTGTCGATATAGTCGGAAATCTTGCCGATCTCGACCACTTCATCGCCCCTGGTCAGCGCGCCGGCGATGTTGGGCACGATGGACCATGCATCGATCTGGCCGCTTTTGAGCGAAGCGATGATGGCCGGCACCTTCTGCAGCGGCTTCACGTGGATTTCGGAACGGTCAAAGCCTTCCTTGTCGGCGATCTTGTGCGCCATGTAGTGGAAGGAGGAGCCGGCGGTGGTGATGCCGTAGGTGTGGCCCTTCAGATCGGCTGGCGTCTTCATGCCGGCATCATATGCGGCCCTGGAGGCGAGGATTTTCTGGCCGTCGATCTCGGGCGTTTCCTGCAGCGCGCCGCCGATGATCTTGATCACGCCCTTGTCGGCAAGACTGATCAGGCCACCGGAAATGGCCGTCATGCCGAAATCGACATCGCCCGAGGCAATGGCGACCGCCATGGGCTGCGCGGCCTGGAAAGACACGAATTCGACATCAAGATCCTGCGCTTCGAAATAGCCTTTCGCCTCGGCAATGATGCTGGGCGAATGGGATGTGAGCGACAGAATGCCGACATTGATCTTGTCTGCCGCCTGTGACGGCAGGGCAAAGCCGGCAAACGCGGCGGAAAGGGCGAGTGCACCAAGCGTACGGCGGGTGATGGCAGTCATCGGGGACCTCTCAGAATATCTTCAACTGATGCTATTTGCACAGGCGGCGGACCGGAGCAAGCAAATGGGGCGACAAGAAGGTCAAAAGATTTTGTGAAATTGTTTTATATCAGAGCCTTACGAGGGGTTGGCGCAGAGTGAGGGGCCGGACGCAAAGCGCGTTTCACGAGCGTTTGCACCGCACTCCCTCTGGTTGACATGCAAGGTGCCCGTCCTCTCCCTGGTGATCCTATGGCTTGACCATAGGATCCATGCCGTAGCTGTGGCGACGGCAAAGGCGTGGAAAATGAAGCGCTTCTTTTTGAGAGGCTGCGATTTAACCTTGGCGTTTTGGCATGGATCCTCGGGTCGGGCCCGAGGACAACGAAGGAGCGGGGAGGGAGGGGGGACTATCGGGCTGTGCCTAAAGACGCGCATCCACCTCTTCGCGGATGCGCTTTGCGGCTTCCTCTTTCACCGGGCCGTAGCCGCGGATCTGCATCGGCAATGCAAGCGTCTCGGCAAGTTCTGCCGCATTGCCGGCGTCGAGTTTTGAAAGCGCCTTCTCCACATGCGCCTCGTACCATCCGATCAGTTCGCGCTCCATGCGCCGCTCGGCGGTGTAGCCGAACGGATCGAAGACGGTACCGCGCAGGCGTTTCATGCGGGCGAGCATGCGGAACGGCAGGCGCACCCAGGGGCCGAACTCGCGCTTGAGCGGCCGTCCGCGCGCGTCACTGCCGGAAGCAAGGAAGGGCGGGGCGAGATGGTGCACGATGCGATAGTCGCCCTCGAACTCGTCTGCGATGCGGGCAGAAAAGCCCGTTTCAGTGTGGAGCCGCGCGACTTCGTATTCATCCTTGTAGGCCATCAGCTTGAACAGGGAGCGGGCGACGGCCCGGCTGACGGCATCATTGCCCAGCGGAGCCTCGGCGGTGCGCACGCGATCCACCAGACGGCGGTAGCGCGCGGCATAGGCCGTGTTCTGATAGTCGGTCAGGAAGGCCTCGCGGCGGGTGACGATCGCGTCGAGCGTTCCGTCGGTCTGCGGTTTCGGGTCGAGCAGGCCCTTCAGCGCGTCAGGCTTTTCTGCCGCCAGACGACCTATGAGGAAGGCGCGGTGGTTCTTCTCAATGGCGACGCCGTTGAGCACGATGGCCTGGGTGAGCGCATTGAGCGAGACGGGCACGAGGCCCTTCTGCCAGGCGAAGCCAAGCATCATCACATTGGCGAACACCGTGTCGCCCATGAGCTTTTCGGAAAGACGGTTGGCGTCCATGGCAGCGAGCGCATCCTTGCCCGTCACGCCTTCGATGGCGGCAAGCCGCCGGTCGACGCGAAGGCTCGCATCGCGCTTGCGCACGATGTCGCCGGTGGGCATCTCGGCAAGGTTCACCACCGCGCGCATGCCGGGACGGTAGCTGGCCGACGCCTTGGGGGAGGACGACACGACAATGTCGCAGCCGATCAGGGCGTCGGCGGCGCCCCGGTCAATGCGCACCTGATGAATGGCGTCGGGTGATGACGCCAGCCGGACATAGGAGAGCACCGGCCCGAACTTTTGGGCAAAGCCCGTGAAGTCGAGCACGCTGGAGCCCTTGCCCTCCAGATGCGCGGCCATGGTGATGAGCGCGCCAACGGTGACGACGCCGGTGCCGCCGACGCCGGTGATCATCAGGTCGAAGGGCTTGTCGAGAGCAGCAGGCTCCGGATCGGGGAGGCCAGCGGCAAGCCGTGTCAGGTCGATCTCCATGCCGGAGCGCTTTTTGCGGGTTGCACCTTCGATGGTGACGAAGCTCGGGCAGAAGCCATTTACGCAGGAGAAGTCCTTGTTGCAGGACGACTGGTTGATCTTGCGCTTGGTGCCGAACTCGGTTTCGAGCGGCTCGACGGAGAGGCAGTTGGATTCCACCGAACAGTCGCCGCAGCCCTCGCAGACGAGGTCGTTGATGACGACGAATTTCTTCGGGTCTTCCATCTGGCCGCGCTTGCGGCGGCGGCGCTTCTCGGTGGCGCAGGTCTGCTCATAGATGAGGACCGAGACACCCTTCACCTCGCGCAGCTCGCGCTGGACGGCGTCCATCTCGCGGCGGTGATGGATGGTGGTGGCGGCCGGCAGTTCGCCGGGCTGGAACTTGTCCGGGTGATCGGAGACGAGCGCGATGCGCTCCACACCCTCGGCGCGCGAGGCGTGGGCAATCGCCTGAACGCTGACGGGACCATCCACCGGCTGGCCGCCGGTCATGGCGACGGCGTCGTTGTAGAGGATCTTGAAGGTGATGTTGGCCTTTGCGGCAATCGCCTGCCGCACGGCCATGGAGCCGGAGTGATACCAGGTGCCTTCGCCGAGATTCTGGAAGACGTGGTTCTTGCCGGTAAAGAGCGAGGAGGCTGCCCAGTTCACGCCCTCTCCGCCCATCTGGATCAGCGAGGTGGTTTCGCGGTCCATCCAGCTCGCCATGAAATGGCAGCCGATGCCGGCCAGCGCCTCGGACCCCTCGGGCACCTTGGTCGAGGTGTTGTGCGGGCAGCCGGAGCAGAAATAGGGGGTGCGGGTCGCGCCTTCCACCTGAAGCGAAATGGCCGGTGCTGCGAGGATTTCTTCAGCGCGAGCCACGAAACCGTTTCCGGGGAAAATGCCTTCGAGCCGCCGGGCGACGATGGGCAGAAGCAGGCGTGGCGAAAGCTCGCCGGTCCACGGCACGAGGCGTTCGCCATCCTCGTCGCGTTTGCCCACCATGGCGTGCGGCTTGTGGCCGGGCCAGTCGTAGAAATATTCCTTGAACTGGCTTTCGACGATGCCGCGCTTTTCCTCAATGACGAGGACTTCCTGCTTGTCTTTCACGAAGTCGAGTGCTGCGCGGTGGGCGAGCGGCCACACCATGCCGACCTTGTAGATGTCGATGCCGAGCTGCCGGCATTCGGCTTCGCCGACGCCCAGAAGGCGCAGCGCCTCCATCAGGTCGAGATGGGCCTTGCCGGTGGTGACGATGCCGAAACGGGCATCCTTCACATCATAGATGTGGCGGTCGATGGGATTGGCTTCGGCAAACGCCAGAACGGCGTGCTTCTTCGCCTCCATACGCTCCTCGATCTGCGGGCCGGGCAGGTCCGGCCAGCGATAGTGGAGCCCGCCGGGAGGCGGGGTGAAATCGGGTGTGGCAAACACGCGGGGGGCGGGGATTTCGATGGAGGCCGCCGATTCCACCGTTTCCGAGATGGCCTTGAATCCGACCCACATGCCCGAGAAACGCGAAAGCGCGTAGCCATATTCTGCGAAGGCCAGATATTCCGACACGCTGGCCGGATTGAGCGTGGGCATGAACCACGCCATGAAGGCGACGTCCGACTGGTGCGGCATGGAGGAGGAGACGCAGCCGTGATCGTCACCGGCAACCACCAGCACGCCGCCATGGGGCGAGGAGCCATAGGCGTTGCCATGCTTCAGCGCATCGCCCGAGCGGTCGACGCCGGGGCCTTTGCCATACCAGAGGCCGAAAACGCCTTCGACCTCGCGCTTCGGATTGGTCTCTACCTGCTGGCTGCCGAGCACGGCGGTGGCGGCGAGATCCTCGTTGACGGCGGGGAGGAATTCGATGCGGGCGGCGTCGAGCCGGTCCTTCGCCTTCCATAACTCCAGGTCGAGCGCGCCCAGCGGCGATCCGCGATAGCCGGAGATGAAACCTGCCGTGTCGAGGCCGCTTGCGCGGTCGCGGCGCGCCTGATCGAGCACGGCGCGCACGAGCGCCTGCGTGCCGGTCATGAAGACGCGGCCCTTCTCCTGGGTGTAGCGGTCCTCGAGCTCATAGCGCGCGAGTTCGCCGGCCTTGGGTTGGACGGTCATGCAATTCCTCCAGTGCAGACTGGAAGAATTCTAAACCGGCAGGGGTGGAATTTTGTGCCAGATTTGGCGATTGGAATTTGGTTTCTGGAAGGATTTTCCGATATATACGGGTGTATCGGAGAATTTTTCAGGATTTGGACCTATGCCCGAAAAGCTGAACGAACAGGACAAGAGGCTTCTGGATGCGCTTCAGGCCAATTGCCGGCTCTCGAACCAGGAGCTGGCGGAGCGCGCCGGCATGTCGGCTTCGGCCTGCTGGCGGCGGGTGAAGGCGCTGGAGGAAGCGGGGCTGATCACGCAATATGCGGCTCTGCTGGACGTGGAGAAGGCGGGGCTCGGTTTTCAGGCCATCGTGCATGTGTCGCTGACGCGGCATGACCACCGGCATGTGGATACGTTCATCGCCGAGACGCGGCGGCGGCCCGAAGTGCTCGACTGCTACTCCACGACGGGAGAGGCGGATTATCATCTGCGCGTCGTGTGCCGGGACCTGGCGGCCTATAACCGGTTTCTGGAGGACTTCCTGTTTCGCCTGCCGGGCATCGCCAATGTGCGCACCAACCTCGTTCTGAAAGATATCAAGAAAAACAGTCCGGTTCCGGTGCAGGTGAAGAGCGGTTGACATACTGCTCCGGGCCGCTTCTATCTCGGTCGCCAAACGAGGAGGACATCGAATGACGAATGTGGCGCTTACCGGTCTTGCGCGCGATCTTGAGCAGCGGGCGGAAGAGGGGCGGCCGGTGCGCATCGGCCTGATCGGCTGCGGCGAGATGGGCACGGACATCGTCACGCAGGTGGCGCGCATGAAGGGCATTGAGGTGGCGGCCATTGCCGACACGCGGCCCGAACGCGCGGCAAAGGCCGTTGAGATTGCCGGACGTGCAGCCGAGAGCGCGGTGGAGGCTGAAACGGCAGGCGCGATCAGCGACGCGATCCGCGCCGGAAAGACGGCGCTTTCGGGCGATTCCCGGCTGGTTTCCGAAAACGATCTGGTGGACGTGGTGATCGACGCCACGGGCAAGCCGGCGGTTGGCGCGGAGATCGGGCTTTCGGCCATGGAGGCAGGCAAGCATCTCGTCATGATGAATGTCGAGGCCGACGTGACCATTGGCGCTTATCTGAAGCGTGAGGCGGCGCGGCTGGGCGTGACCTATTCGCTCGGCGCAGGCGACGAGCCGTCTTCCTGCATGGAGCTGATCGAGTTCGTCTCGGCCATGGGGCACGACATCGTTGCCGCCGGCAAGGGCAAGAACAATCCGCTCAACATCGACGCGGTGCCGGACGACTACGCCGAGGAAGCGGAACGGCGCAACATGAATGTGCGCATGCTGGTCGAGTTCGTCGACGGCTCCAAGACGATGGTGGAAATGGCGGCCATCGCCAACGCCACGGGCCTCGTGCCGGACAGGCCGGGCATGCATGGCCCGGCGGCGAGCCGCGAGGAGCTTTCAAGCGTTCTCTGCCCGATTGCCGATGGCGGCGTGCTCTCGAAAAAGGGCTGCGTCGACTTCACGGTCGGCAAGGGGGTTGCGCCGGGCGTGTTCGTGGTGGCGGAGATGGATCATCCGCGCCTGCGCGAGCGCATGAACGATCTGAAGCTCGGGGAGGGGCCGTATTACACTTTTTTCCGGCCCTATCACCTGACCTCGCTGGAAGTGCCGCTCACCTGCGCGCGCGCCGTGCTTTATGGGAAGGCCGACATGGTGCCGCTCGACAGGCCGGTTGCGGAAGTCTGTGCGGTGGCGAAGAAGGATCTGAACCCGGGCGACCGGCTCGACGCCATCGGCGAATATTCCTACCGCTCGTGGATCATGACGGCGGAAGAGGCGCGTACGGCGAAGGCCGTGCCATGCGGGCTGCTTGAGGGCGGCACGGTGACGGCCCCGGTGAAGAAGGGCGCGCTTTTGACCTATGCGAATGTTGCGCCCGACGCAGCTTCGCGGCTGGTGGCGCTCAGGGCGCGGCAGGATGCGATGGTGTTCGGCGAAGGGTGATGCTGGGGCGCTCGCCCCTCATCCGCCTGCCGGCACCTTCTCCCCGCAGGCGGGGAGAAGGAAGCGCGTCGTAACCGGAAGGCGCGTCACCTTTAATGTCCCCTTCTCCCGTTTGTGAGGAGAAGGCGAGGCGGCGCCGTGCGGGCTGCTTTGGGGGCCTTGAAGCTGGCGCTTCCCTTTCCGATTTTCTTCCTTCTCCCCGCTGGCGGGGAGAAGGTGCCGGCAGGCGGATGAGGGGCCTGCGCCGATCCTCTATTTCCCGAGTTCGATGGAGCGCTTCTTGGCCGCATCCACTGCGTCGCTGACCAGATCCAGAAGCCGGTTTTCATCCATGAAAACGGAGAGCGCGGCGGCGGTGGTGCCGTTGGGGCTCGTCACCTGCTCGCGCAGCTTGCCTGGCTCATCGTCGCTCTCTTTCGCCAGAGAGACCGCACCGAAAACCGTCTGCATGGCAAGAAGCTTCGCGGTTTCCGCAGGCAGGCCGGCCTTCTCACCGGCAGCCGTCAGGCATTCGATGAAGTGGAAGACGTAAGCCGGACCGGAGCCGGAAACGGCGGTGACGGCGTCCATCAGCTCTTCATTGTCGATGGTGGTGACAGCGCCGCTGGTGGCAAGCAGTTCCTCGGCGAAAGCTTTTGCCTCGCCGGTCACATTGCGATTGGAGAAGAGCACCATCATGCCCTTGCCGATGGCGGCGGGCGTGTTGGGCATGCAGCGCATGATGGCGGCATGACGGCCAAGAATTTCCTCGAATGTGGCCGTGCCGGTACCGGCCAGAACGCTGACGAAGGTGGCCTCGTCGGCAAAACGGGCATAGGCGGGGGCGATCTCGCGAATGACCTGCGGCTTGACGGCGAACACGATCATGTCCGCCCCGGCGGCAAGCTCGTCGACGCTTTCCGCGACCGTGACGCCCAGCGCCGCAGCGCGTGCGCGCAGTCCCTCGTTTGGCTCTATGACGGTGGCGTCCTTCGAGGCCAGCTTGCCCGCGGCGATCCAGCCCTTCAGCATGGCGTACCCCATATTGCCGCAGCCGACGAGGATGACCGATTTGCCCATGAAACTTCTCCCTTGATGATGGCAAAGGAATGCCGTGTGCGAGCTTGGAATGCAATGGGGAAGCGTGCCTAGGGTCAGGACCCATTAATATGGCCGCAATGGTCGGCCTGATTTGTGCGGATACGCGAAGCAAGGCCGCAGGAAGACTTCATGTCTTTCAAGGTCTTGCGACAAAGTAGGCCGTGCAAATCAGGCCGATCCGAAGGACGTTCGATAGACCGGCGACCTGCTGCGTCAAACCCCTTGACCGGGGGGAGGACCCCGCTCTGCGGGCTTCTCCTTGCATCTCTTGGTTTATCGATCGCCATTGCGGCCATATTAATGGGTCCTGACCCTAGGTGCCGAACCTGCGGCCTGCGTCCAGCGCAAGGCCGCGTCCGACGGAGCCGAACATGTCGCCTTCGACGACGGTCGCCGCGGGCAGCATGCGCAGGACGTTCTCGCGCAGGAGCGGGATGGCCGAGGAACCGCCGGTGAGGAAGAGGGCGGTGATCTGTTCAGGCGCGATGCCGGCAAGGGCGAGCGTTTCCGAAACGGCATTCTGAACGCGGTCCACCGTGGCTGAAATGGCATCATTCAACTGGTCGCGTGTGACCGGCAGGTCGAGCGTCTCGTCGGTAAGCTGAAGCTTGATGGCGCTTTCGGTTTCGTCCGTGAGCGCAATCTTTGACCGTTCCACCGCACCGACCGCCGCATGGCCCTGCCGGTTGGCGACCACGTCGATCATCCGCTCGACCAGATCGGGCTGGGCCGCCTCAAAGCGGATCTGTTTCAGGTCCGTCATGGCGCGGTTTGTGTAGAGCATGTGGATGCGCTGCCAGGTGGCCAGATCGTTGTAATAGCCAGCCGGCAGAAAGCGCTTGCCGTCTTTTGTCTGCGTGCGATAGCCGAATTCGGGCATGAGGCGGGCGAGACTCAAGAGCCGGTCGAAATCCGTACCGCCGATATGCACACCATGATTTGCGAGAATATCCTCCTTGCGGTCCGCCTGTTTCGCACGGTCGGAGGAAACGCGGACAATGGAAAAGTCGGACGTACCGCCGCCGATATCGACGATCAACGCCAGTTGCTCGCCCGTGACCTGCTGCTCATAGTCGAGGGCGGCGGCGATCGGCTCGAACTGAAACTCGATATTGGCAAAGCCGCGGCGTTGCGCGGCCCTTTCCAGTTCGTCCTGCGCGCGCCGGTCGGCTTGCGGATTGTCATCGACAAACTGCACCGGGCGCCCAAGCACGATGTTGTCGATCGGACCTCCGAGATGGTTTTCCAGATTTTCTTTCAGGAAATGCAGAAACGAGCCGATAATGTCGGAAAATGCGATGGAATGCGCCTTTATGCGCGTTTTCTCGTGAATGAGGGATGAACCCAGAACGCTCTTGAGCGCCCGCAGGAGGCGGCCCTCCACATTCTCCGTATAGCGGCTGACGGCGCCGCGCCCGAAATAGGTGCGGTCATCTTCGAAACTGAAGAACACGGCGCTCGGCATGGTGACCTCGCCCGCTTCGAGCGCGATGAGGCGGGGCGCGCCGTTCTCCATGAAGCCCACTGTGGAATTCGACGTGCCGAAGTCGATGCCGCCGCTGAGCGCTCGCATGGGACTATCCTTGCCGGAATGTGGATCGATTGGGGGAGGGGAGCGATACACAATCGGCGGTTAGGAGTCGACCGTCTGCGAGGTTAATTCTTCTCCGGCTCGCGGTATTGTTCGTTGGCGTAGCCGAACTCGGCCATGACGCGGCCCAGTCCGACATAGATCGGGTACATAGCTGTAGAGACGGAGCCAGTGGCAGCAAGGCGAAGCGCGCCGCGAAACGGCGAGGCGGCAAGCAGCGCGAGACTCTTTGCAAAGACGCGTAGCTTGCCAAAACCCTGATCTCGCCGCTTCTTCTTCTCGACAAGCGTGGAGATGACGCCATTGCGCAGCGCACGGGCCCGGATCCAGTCCCGTTCGACGCGGCGCGCGGGCACGATCTCCTGTGTCTCGGCCTCCGCCGACCAGGCGAGGCGGAAGCCCTTCTGACTGGCGCGGCTCAGAAAATCCGAATCGCCCCCGCCCATGAAATTGAAGCGCAGGTCGAGAAAGGGGCGCGGCATCGCCTCCAGAACCCGCCGCGACAGGAGCAGATTGCCTGATGAGTACAGCGCCGGAACAGGGCCCGTTTCATCATAGGGCGGCGCGAAGACCGGGTGGCTGGCCCAGCGCTCATGAGCGGGCCTCGCAAAGACGGGCACCTGAGGGCCGCCAACGATATCGGCCTCGAAGCGCTCGGCCGTGGCACAGAGATTCTCCAGCCAGTGCGGGGATGCCAGTTCGTCATCATCGATAACGGCGAGATGGCGGAAGTTCGGGAATTCGGTGAGCGCCGTTTCCCAGCCGGCATTGTAGGCGCAGCAATTGCCCCGCTTGTGGGCGATGATCACGAGGCCGTTGAGGGTTCCATCGGCAAAAAGCGGTGCGGCGGCGTTGGCTCCGGCGCGCTCTCCGGCCTCATTTTCCATGACGATGACGGCAAAGGGCCGCTCGGTAGCCTGGGAGGCAAGCGAGTGCAACGTGTTCAACAGTTGCTCCGGCCGCTTGAACGTTGGAACCGTTACAACGCATGCAATGGCCTGCGCGGCAAGCGATGGCGTGCGCGCGACCACTGAAACCGATTTTTCCGCGTTGCTTTCCGTCACGATCCCGCCAACCCCCTTTTTCGCTCCTCATAAGCAGTGCTGGCGATTAAGGCGGCGTTAAATACGGCTGGTTTTTGCGGGTGGCAGATGGTGCTATGCCCGCGAAAAGTGGTCGGTGGCCCCGTCTCCTTAATCAAGAGTTCATTGCTGTTTGAAAAAACAATCCAAACAGGAAAAGTGCATGCATCTGATTTTTGCGACATCCATCGTTCCCGACGGAACGCCAAAGAGCGGCTACGAGATCGCCAACGCGGCCGTTCTCGACGCGCTCACGCGGGCCGGCTGCCGGATGTCCGTTATGGGGTTCGCCTGGAAGGGGCGCGAGGAACGACAAATCGCCGACGGCACGGTGGTTCTTGGAGAGCTTGACCCGCGTACCGAAGCAGCCGGCGGGCTGACGAAGCTCGGCTGGCTTGCCAGAGCAATGATGCGGGGCATGACGTTTTCGTCCGCCAAGATGCTGCTGGCCTCGCCGGGAGAGGTGCGCCGGGCGCTGGAAGGGCTCGGGCGGGTTGACGGCGTGGTCTTCAATTCCGTGCAGTTTGCCGGTGCGTTTCGTCGGGTCTTTGCCGACCTGCCGTGCATCTATGTGGCGCACAATGTGGAACATCTTTCCGCCCGTCAGAATGCTGATGCCGCGCGCGGGCTGGTGGGGCGCTTCATGTTTCGCCGCGAGGCGCGCCTTTTGAAGGCACTGGAAGCGGACCTGTGCACGCAGGCGCGTTTTGTCTATACGTTCTCCGAGGACGACCGGCGGCTTCTGGGCGTGGCCGACGACAGGTGCTCGGCGGTTCTGCCGCTTGTGGCGCACGAGCCTGCCGGTTCCGGGCCGGGTGAGCGTCAGACGACCCATGACGCGGCGCTCATCGGCACATGGAGCTGGGCGCCGAACCGGATCGGCCTCGACTGGTTTCTGGAAGAGGTGGTTCCGCATCTCCCCGAGGGCTTCCGCATCGCGGTGGCGGGCGATGCCCCGGCAGATCTCGCGCAAAGGCACGGACGTGTGACTTTCGTCGGGCGTGTGCCGGATGCGGTGGAGTTCGTGCGAAGCGGCAGGGTGGTGCCCCTGATCAGCCGTGCCGGCACGGGAGTGCAGCTCAAGACCATCGAAACATTCGAACTCGGCCTGCCGAGCGTGGCGACGCAGAGCGCGCTGCGCGGCATTTCTCACAAGCCGGAAAACTGCATCGTGGCCGACGATCCGCGCGCCTTCGCCGAAGCGCTGGTGCGTGCGGCGAAAAATCCTGTCGATCTTGACGGGCGTGCCTTCCACATGGCGCAGCGCAAAGCACTGGACACGGCCATTCTTCACGGGCTTGATCAGGCTGGTTTCAACCGGCGGGATAAAGCGGCATGAACGTTGCGACACCGAAATGTGCGCATGCGGCCCATCCGCGGCGCGACGTCCTGGGGACGGACGTTTCGGTCATCAGCCGTGATGGCGCGATGGCCCTGTTGGCTGAAAACATCGCCGCCCGCCGGTTTATGCCCGTCACGTTTCTCAACGCGCACAATGCGAATGTGGCCATCGTCGATGCGCGTTTTCGTGAGGCCCTGCCGGGGTTCCTGGTGCTCGCAGACGGTATCGGCGTCGACATCGCCTCCCGGATGCTCTACGGCGAGCCATTCCCCGACAATCTGAACGGGACGGACTTCGTGCCGGAGTTTTTCCGCCGGCAGAAGGAGAAGCTCACGGTCGCCCTGCTCGGCGCACGGCGTGAGAACGCTCTTGCGGCTGCCGAAAAACTGTCCGAGCAGGCACCGCAGCATGAATTCGTCTTCCTGCACGATGGCTATTTCGAAGCGCGGGACGAGGAAGCGATTCTCGCGCGTCTCAGGGCGTTGAAACCCCATGTGCTGCTCGTCGCCATGGGCGTGCCGCGCCAGGAACTGTGGATCGCCGATCATATCGGCCCCGAACACTGCACGGTGCCGATTGCCGTGGGAGCGCTGCTCGATTTTCTCAGCGGCGCAGTGCCGCGCGCGCCGCTTTGGGTGCGGCGTCTGCGGCTGGAATGGCTGTTTCGTCTGGGGCTCGAGCCACGCCGACTGTGGCGGCGCTATGTGGTGGGCAATCCCGTCTTCCTCCTGCGGGTGCTTCGGCAGAAGTTTCTGGGCAGGCGGGGCGGGGCGTAGCCATGGCCGGTGAGCACAGCACGGCAATCGTCACGCCCAGCTATGCAGGCGACTTCGATCGTTGCCGGCTTCTTTGCGAGACGATGGACCGTTTTGTGACCGGCCACAAGCGGCATTACCTGCTGGTGGCCGGACACGATGTCGAGCGCTTTCGCACACTGGAGACGGATCGGCGCGTGGTGGTGGACGAGCGCGATCTCCTGCCCTCCTGGCTCCATGCGGTGCGCGATCCCACCGTTTTCTTCCGGCGTCATGTATGGCTGAGCACGCGGCTTGCGCCCCTGCGCGGCTGGCATGTGCAGCAATTGCGGCGGATCGCCTTTGCCGAGAAGGCCGAGGAAGAGACCCTGGTCTATTGCGATTCCGATGTCGTGTTCCTGAAGCCTTTCGATTGCAGTGCCTTCTGGCAGGACGGGCAGGTGCGGCTTTATCGCCGCAACGGGGGAATGAACTCGCTGGTCGATCTCGGCCATCGCGACTGGTCGGCGAATGCCGCGCGCGCGCTTGGCCTGCCCGCGGGCCAGGAAACCGAACACGATTACATCACGACGCTGATCTCGTGGCGCCGCGACACGGTTGTCCGCATGCTGCGGCATGTCGAAAAGGTGAATGGCACGCCGTGGATCAGGGCGGTGGCTGCAGACCGCCGGTTCTCCGAGTGCATTCTCTATGGCCGCTATGTGGATGAGGTGCTTGCGGGCGAGGGGCATTTCCACGATGACCGCGCGCTGTGTCATGTCCTCTGGTTCGGCAGTGAGCTCGATGCCGTCGGGGTGGAGGACGTCGTCGCCAGGATGCAGCCCTACCAGGTGGCGATTGGCATCCAGTCATTTATCGAAACCGATCTCGAACCGCTCCGCCGCATGATCGGCTAGATCGCCATGCGTCCATCCGGACGCGCAAAGGACGATCCAGACCATTGATGGAGCACCGGAACAATCCGAAAACCGGATTCCACTTTCGGTCCGGTGCTCTGGGCGGATCAGACCCGCCTGGCGGGCTTTGCGAGGGCGCGGTAGGTCAACACCATCGACAACAGGTAGAGCACCGCGAACACCGCGTTTAGTGACAGGACGATGTCGCTGGTTTCATGAAACGATTTCAGAATCAGCGAGAGCAGCGCGGCCTTGGCCGCGGCGAGCACAGCGAGGTTGATCGCGCGAGTGAGGGTCTGGCCGCGGGCGAAGAGCAGGTCGGCCTGGTATTCGGTCAGGTTGCGCAGGCCGGGAACGGCGAGCGCCAGGATGACCAGTGGAGCGGCCTGCGCCACATTGCTGCCGAGCAGGGTCGGATAAAAGACGAGGATGATCGCAAGAGCCGCAAGTGCGAGTGTCGAGATGGCGAAGATCGCGCCCTCGATGCCGAGGCGCAGCTTCCAGCGGTTCAGCATTTCCGGCGTTCGCATCATGCGCTGAACGAGCAGCATGGAGAAGGACCGGATCGGGATCGCGGTAAGATCGACCAGTCGCATGATGATCGCATAGATGCCCGCAAGTGTGGGATTTCCAAGGGCCAGAACGAGGAGTTTGTCGAGCTCCATCTGAAGATAGAAAAGAACCTCCGCCCCGGCGACATAAAGCGCGTCGGGCAGGCGGTGCCTGTAGAGTGCCGGTCGGATGCGCAGTCGCTGCCGGGGGCAGTAGAACACAAGCGAGAACACAAGCGCGGCGCTGTTGGCTGCGAGGTAGAACACGGTCCAGCTTAAAAGGTCGTGACTCGCGTGAAATGTGAAGAGAAAGGCTGCGAACGCGCGGATTGCAACGCTGATTATGAGGATCGTCGCGGCACGACCGAAACGGTTGAGACCGTTGTTGACAACGATCACGGTTTCCGTGAGCCGCCAGGCGATCGCCTCGGAAGCGATGACAAGCACGAAGGGCAGTACGCGCATATCGCCGGCGAAGAAGACCAGATACAGAACCGCGCTCGCGAGCGCTATGAGCGGCAGCGATGCAAGCGCCAGCAGCAGGAAGCCGGCGGCGTAGGTTCCAAGGAGCCGGCGCTTGACAGTAGCGATGCGGTATAGTGTGGCGGTAAAGCCGAACGCGAGGATGCGCCCGACCATCACACCGGCGGCGGATGCGGTGGCGAACAGGCCGAAATCGGCAATCGTCAGGCTGTTTGCCAGGATCACGAAATAAATGAGCGAAAAAACCAGCCGACCGGCTGAGCCGCTGATCGCCGCAAGATAATCGCGCAGCACCTGTCGCTGGCTGGTTATGATGTCACGGAACGAAATGAGAAGACCCCGGGTCGCCTGGTTTCGATAAGCGGTTTGCGGCGACACTATCCGACAAAACTTAATGCGCTGTTCCGTGGCCTGACGCAGCGGCAAAAAACCTGTTTCGAAATGCTTACCGTTAACCCTTTGTTACCCGTGCCTCTTTAGCTTGAGTTAACATAATCGCGGGCTTATGCGCCCGCTTCATGTTCATGAGTGAAAGCTGCACGCGCGATGTTCGACGCCGAAAACCCAAGCAAGAAAAGGCCTCGGAGTGGCGGGCGCGCACGTTCCCTGCTGTCGATGCAGGAGCCTGGGCCGGAGGCTGGACAGGAACAGGTGCAGGCGCGGAAGGGACACGATGGCTGGGCGCTGCCCGACCGGCCGCAGCAGTCGCCCGGTGCGAAGGAATCGAGGCTGGAGCGGGCCGCTTCGGCGGACGCCTATCTGCGCCGTGCCGAGACGGGCCGGAACGTGGCGAAACCCACCGGACAGCCCCGCGAAAAGCTCCGGTCACGTACGGAGCCAACTGAAAAGAAGAAACCGGAAAGTCCGTCCCTGCGGAAGCGCTTGCTTGACCAGTTTTTCCCTTTGCCGGAGGTCGAGAGCCGTTCGCAGAGGCAGCAGCCGGCCTGGGCGTTGCGCGAAGCCGAACGCGTTACCGAGAGCCGGGAACCGCGCGGTCGCACGGTATCCAACGATGAGAATTCCGGCCGCGCGCAGCAGCGTCGGCATGTGAACCAGACGCAAAGGCATGCCTCCGACGAGCAGGTGTGGCGACCGTTGATCGACCCCGTTCAGGTGATCGGCGGGATTCTGCGTGCCAGATGGCTGATCGTCCTGACGACGATTATCGGTGCGGTGATCGGCGTGATGGTCGCGCTTTCCACGCCGAAAATGTACTATGCTGCCACGCAGCTCCTGTTCGACCCGCGTGATCTGCAGATCGTCGAGCGCGATTTGACGCGCGGTGGACTGCCCTCCGATGCGACACTCGCCCTGATCGAGAACCAGGTCGCCGTCATCACCTCAGGCAATGTTCTTGCCAGGGTTGTGGATGAGCTCGACCTGGCCGACGACCCGGAGTTCAACGGCACGGGTGGCGGGAGTATTCTCGGTCTGCTGCTTAGCCCGCGGGCGCTGATTTCGGCACTGATCAGCAGTGGCGATGATGACAGTGGCACGGCACGGCACACGATTGCCGTCGAAAACCTGGCCGAAGCGCTTGATGTGGGACGCAACGCGAAAACCTTCATCATCACCATCGGCGCAACCACCAAGAATGCCGACAAATCCGCACTGATC
Source organism: Nitratireductor rhodophyticola (assembly GCF_019891355.1). Classification (NCBI taxonomy): domain Bacteria; kingdom Pseudomonadati; phylum Pseudomonadota; class Alphaproteobacteria; order Hyphomicrobiales; family Phyllobacteriaceae; genus Nitratireductor; species Nitratireductor rhodophyticola. Next base: position 523,879 of record NZ_JAHSSF010000002.1, read on the forward strand.
GCAACGACCACGCGGGATGTTTTCCTCTCGACCTATGGCGAGCTCCAGTCCGCCACGGCAGGCCGGGCCAACCGTGAAATCACGGATCAGTTGCAGTCATTGCGCGATGAGGTGGAGCAGGCCGAGCGCGCCGTTGCCGACTTCAAGTCCAAGAACGACATTGTCGACGCGCAGGGACGCCTGATCACCGATGAGGAAATCCTGCGTCTCAACGACCAGCTTTCGGCAGCGCGGGCGCGGACGTCGGAGCTGAATGCGCGCGCAGCCGCCGCACGGTCGCTGGACGTTGAAACGGTTCTTGGCGGCGCTCTGCCGGAGCAGGTTGCCTCACCGGTGATGACGGAACTGCTTGCCCAATATTCGAGCCTGAAGCAGCAGGCCGGCAGGCTGGCGGTGCGGTTCGGCCCACGCCATCCCGACCGGCAGGCCGTTGACGCGGAACTGGTCGGCGCGCGCGACGAGATCGCACGCGAACTGCGCCGTGTCGTGGCCTCCAACCAGGTGGAGCTGCAGCGGGCGGTGCAACTTGAACAGGATCTCTCCGGCCAGCTTGCGCGGCTCAAGGTGCAGAAAGGCAATCTGGAGTCGGAGCGCGTCACGCTTCGTGAACTGGAGCGCGAAGCCAATGCGAAACGCTCGGTTTATGAAGCGCTGCTCCTGAGGGCGCGCGAGACCGGGCAGCAGGAGCGCCTCAACACCGCGAATGTGAGCGTGATTTCCCAGGCCGTGCCGCCGCTCGATCCCACGGGTCCGTCGCGCTCCTCGATCGCGATGGCGGGCATGATTCTGGGTTTCATGGCTGGTGTGGGCCTTGGCGCTGTCGGTGGAGCGATCCGCAGCCTGCGCGAAAACATGGCAGAGCGGCAGAGCGGTTACGCAGGTGAGAATGCAGGCGGTAACGGCAGCCGGCGCGCCGACGAGCGCGACCCTGATCCCGAACCGGACCCCACGCCGCCGGGTGGCGGCTCGCACTGGCGGGAAGATGAAGGGCGTGACGATCGCCGTGCCGCATCGCGGGAGCGTCCGCGGGACTGGTCTCTCCGGTCGGGTGAACGCCGTGCGATGGCGCGTGCGGAAACCGATTGGGAGGACGATGAGGCGTTTCCAGACGATCTCGATACGGACGCGGGCGAGGATTTCGTGGAATACGCTGCGGAACACCGGGAAAAGCGTTACCAGCCCCGCCCCGCTCCGGAGCAGAATGCGCCGGCAGCCGCTGCGCTCGCTGCCCAGCCCGCGTGGCCGGCAGCGCAGATGGCGATGCACCCCGGCATGATGATCTCCGGTCCGATGCCGATGATGCATCCGGTGCCGCAGGTGGTGGGAATGCCTATGATGCAGACCTATCCGATGTGGCAGCAGGCTCCCATGCCGTTTCAGTCTGACTTCGGTGTCCTGCCGCAGCAGGCGCGGGAGCGTGTCGAAGACGAGGATGAGGGCAGCGAACGCTTCGATGAGATACACGACCGCCTCAAGGCTGTGCGCCGCGAAGTGGATGCGCTGACGGCACGCCGGTCAAACAGGCATCGTTACTGATCTGAAACACCGCCTTTTCCAATAACGTCAGGGAACGGCGCTGTGACGGGATTGCGGTTCTGTGTTTTCCCCATTATGCGGGCTCATGTGCGAGCCTCTTCCCGTGAAGAGTCACCTTGCACCGCTTGATAGCTGCACCGGGGAAAGACATGGCCGAAATCATTGACGGAAAAGCCCTCGCCGAGGATGTGGTGGCGAAGGTCAAGACCGAGACCGTCAGGCTCACTGAGACCGGGGTGACGCCGGGGCTTGCTGTGGTGATCGTCGGTGAGGATCCGGCCAGCCAGGTCTATGTCGCGTCCAAATCGCGCCGCGCGAAGGAATGCGGGTTTCACTCTGTGCAGCATTCGCTGCCGGAGGAGACCGGCGAGGAAGAATTGGTGGCGTTGGTCGAGGAGCTCAATGCCGATCCCGCGATCCATGGCATTCTGGTGCAGCTCCCCCTGCCGAAACATATCGATGAGGGTCGCATCATCCAGACCATCGACCCCGACAAAGATGTTGATGGCTTCCATTTCATCAATGTGGGCCGCCTCGGCACCGGCGAACTGGACAGCGCCTTTGTGCCCTGCACGCCAGCCGGTGCGATGCTGATGCTGGAACGGGTGCGCGGCCGCGACCTTTCCGGCCTCTCGGCGGTGGTGATCGGACGCTCCAACATTGTCGGCAAGCCGATGGCGAACCTGCTTCTGGCCGCCAATGCCACGGTGACGATTGCCCACAGTCGAACGAAGGACCTTCCCGCACTTGCAAGGACCGCCGACATTCTGGTGGCAGCGGTTGGGCGCCCTGAAATGATCAGGGGTGACTGGGTGAAACCCGGCGCCACGGTGATCGACGTGGGCATCAACCGCATCCCCGCACCGGAAAAGGGCGAGGGAAAGACCCGGCTTGTCGGCGATGTCGCTTTTGCCGAGGCGAAGGAAAACGCCGGCGCGATCACGCCGGTGCCGGGTGGCGTCGGGCCGATGACAATCGCCATGCTGATGGCGAACACGCTGACATCGGCATTCCGCAAGGCGGGACTTGAGCCTCCTGCCTTCTAGCGCCTGAGCCAGATCTGGATCATCAGCCATGTCTTTCCTGCCCGACCAGCCTGCTTTACAACAATTGGCCATGGGCGAGGCACGGCAGGACACCCGGCAGTTTGCCTTTCTGCTGGTAGATAAATTCTCGATGTTTTCGCTGGCGGCGGCCATCGACACCGTGCGCTCGGCCAATCGTCTTCTGGGACGGGATGTCTATAGCTGGGTCACCGTCTCCGCCGATGGTGAAGCGGTGATGGCCTCCAACGGTCTGCCGATCAAGATCGACTATGCGATCGCCGACCTGCCACCGGTCGATATTCTGTTTGTCTGTGTCGGGCTGACGACGGAGTTTCCCGGCAAGAGCACGGTGCTGGCGGGTCTGCGTTCGCTCGGCCGTCGCGGCGCGGCTCTCGGGGCGCTGGCGGCGGGATCCTATCTTCTGGCAGAGGCCGGCCAGCTTGAGGGGCATCGCTGCACGATCCACTGGGAAAACCGGGCCTCCTTCATGGAGCGCTTTCCAGAGATCGAGTGCACTGGCAATGTCTATGAGATCGACCGGAAGCGCTATACCTGCGCCGGCGTGACCACTTCCATAGACCTGATGCTGGAAATCGTGCGCAATGACCTGGGTGTGGAACTGGCCAACGAGGTGGCCAACCAGTTCCAGCACGAGCGCATCCGCTCGCCGGGCGACCGCCAGCGGACGGGGCCGGAGCGCGATCTCACAGGAAAATCGGAAAAGCTGAAGAAGATTGTCGAGCTGATGGCCGACAATCTGGACGAACCTTATTCGGCGGTGCAGCTCGCACGAGCCGCAAGCCTCTCAGTGCGGCAGGTGGAACGGCTGTTTCTGCGGCATCTGGGCATGACGCCGGGGCGTTATTACATGCGGTTGAGATTGGAGCGCGCGCGCGAGCTTCTGCGTCAGACCAATATGGCGATCCTCGACGTGGCGATTGCCACGGGTTTCACCTCGCACTCCTATTTCGCGCAGAGCTACCGCCAGCAGTTCGGGCGACCGCCCTCCGAAGAGCGGCGCACCACCTATTGAGATTGGTGTTCTGGCTCATTTTGATGGTTGTGCCAGGCGCCCTCGCCCTTCGACAAGCTCAGGATGAGGGCTGGTGAGGCGCAAGACGCATGTCACCAGCCACGCTATCCGACGACGCTGAAGTAGCCCTCATCCTGAGCTTGTCGAAGGGCGAGGGCGCTCGGTGCCTTCGGTCAAGTCGGCTGCCACTTTTCTCAGAGCTGCAATGTCGGGCTGGTGCGAGCCCTCGGAGGCAGCGCGGGCCATGAAATCCTCTGCAAGGGTCGCTGCGGCCTTTGCGAAAGCATTCGGTGAGATGCGGGCGAGCGAGGTCAGGCCGCGCAACAGTGCCTGTTGAACATCAGGCGCCGCAGATGCGGCTTCATAGGAGATCGGCCGAAAGGCCTTGTCCAGCAAGCGCTCCGGGCTGACCGGCATAAAGCGAATACGCGGATAAGGTGGATCCTTCCGTTCCTCTTCCTTCTTCTTTAGCGCCCAGTTGGCCAGAAGACGCGTCTGCACCGTGAGGACATGGTTGGCGGTGGAGGGATCGTTGACCCCGGGTGACAGGGCTCGCCGCGCCACATCGGCCAGAACGAGAAAGCCGAAACCGGGATCGGAATCGAAGGTGCGCTCCTCGCCGATGATGAAATCGCCGCGGATGGCCTTCAGCACCGCCTCATCCGCCTCGCCAACCACCACGGCAATGATCGCCGCATGGTCGACATAGTCTCCGGGCCGGACACGGACATGGATGACAAGCCCGTTGTCTTCCGCCAGGTCCTGTAGCGCGTGGGGGTCGAAATGTTGCACGAAACCGACACTGCCTGCTGCAACCTCGTGCCCGATGGGTGAACCCTCGCCAGCGCTGCACCCATAAAGTCCGTCGCGGCCAAGCCGGTCGAGCGCCTGGCGGGTGGCATCTTCCAGACGGCTCGTCATTTCCACCACGCGGCCCACAACCGAGATTTCGCGTACCCAACGGATCAAAGCCCAGACAACCGCGAAGACGACAAAGAGGGTGGCGATGAACAGGATCAGACGTCCGCCCAGCGTATAGATGCCGCTCGACAGGCCGATAATGCCGATGATCGAGAAGAGGAATGCGCCGATGAAGACTGATATCGTGGTGCGGGCGGCGCGATTGCCTGAAAAGAGCGGAACAGCGCGCGGCGAACCGGTCTGCGCGGCGCTGGTCAGAAGATTCACGAGGGTGGAGAGTGCAAACACCGCCACCGCCAGCATGCTCGAGGCAACGATGCCGAGAATATTGCGCAGGGCGTCTGCGGAGACGGTGATGGGGATCGCGCTTTCTTCAAGCCCCTCGGGGAAGAGGTTGGCGGAGAGATAAGCGAGTATGACGACGAGCACCGCCGACGCGCAGAACAGCGCGGGCAGAAACCAAAGGGCTCTTGAAAACCGTCTGAAAAGAAACCAGTAGCCGTTCACCGCCCCCTCCGATCATGGAGAGAATGCACCGGGACGGCTGATTGTTCCAGATCAGAAAACGGCAGCCCCCTGATCGGCCCGTCCCGCGAGCTGGCGGAAACCCGCAAAAAGCTCGCGCCCCATGCCGAACTGGTTGGCCGAAAGATCCGGTGCAGCACTTTCGCGCGCGGCGAGTTCGTCCGCGTCGACCAGCACTTCGATTGTGCCTTTCTCGGCGTCAAGGCGCATCGGGTCGCCGTCACGCAGCTTGCCGATCATGCCGCCGTCGAGCGCTTCGGGTGTCACATGGATGGCTGCCGGCACCTTGCCGGAGGCGCCAGACATTCGGCCATCGGTGACAAGCGCGATGCGCCGGCCACGATCCTGCAAGACGCCGAGGGCAGGCGTGAGCTTGTGGAGCTCGGGCATGCCATTGGCCTTGGGACCCTGAAAGCGGATGACCGCGATAAAGTCGCGGTCGAGCTTGCCGGCCTTGAAGGCCTCCTGCATCTCGTCCTGCGAATGGAAGATGATTGCCGGCGCCTCGATCAGCCGGTGCTCGGGCTTGACGGCGGAAATCTTGATGATGGACTTGCCGAGATTGCCGGACAGGACACGAATGCCTCCGGTCTGCTGGAAGGGTTTGGCCGCAGTGGTGAGCACCTTTTCGTTGCCGCTGGTGGCGGGCGCGGGCAGGCGCGCGACAGTGCCATCATCGGCAAGCTTCGCCTCCACCGTGTAAGGCCGCAGACCTTCGCCCCAGATGGTGCGCACATCTTCATGCAGATAGCCGTCATCGAGCAGTTCGCGAATCAGGAAGCCCATGCCGCCCGCGGCGTTGAAATGGTTCACGTCCGCAAGCCCGTTGGGATAGACGCGCGCGAGAAGCGGCACGTGGTCGGAGATTTCGGCAATGTCGTCCCAGGTGAGCTTGATGCCGGCTGCCGCCGCCATGGCAACGAGATGCATGGTGTGGTTGGTGGAGCCGCCCGTGGCGTTGAGCCCGACCACGCCATTGACGATGGAGCGCTCGTCGATCATGCGGCCAACGGGCGTGAACTCGTTTCCGAGCGCCGTGATGGCAAGCGCGCGTTTGGCCGCTTCCTTCGTCAGGGCGTCGCGCAGCGGCGTGTTGGGGTTGATGAAGGAGGAGCCGGGCGTGTGCAGGCCCATGATCTCCATCAGCATCTGGTTGGAATTGGCGGTGCCGTAGAAGGTGCAGGTGCCGGGTCCGTGATAGGATTTGGACTCCGCTTCAAGAAGGGCCGCGCGGTCCACCTTGCCCTCCGCATAAAGCTGGCGAATGCGCGCCTTTTCGTCATTGGGCAGGCCCGACGTCATGGGACCGGCGGGGATGAAGACGGCAGGCAGATGGCCGAAGGTGAGCGCGGCGATTACGAGGCCCGGCACGATCTTGTCGCAGACGCCGAGATAGACGGCGGCATCGAACATGTTGTGCGACAGGCCGACGGCGGCAGCCATGGCGATGACATCGCGCGAGAAGAGCGAAAGCTCCATGCCGGGCTGACCCTGGGTAACGCCGTCGCACATGGCCGGCACGCCGCCTGCCACCTGCGCCACACCGCCGGCCGCGCGCGCGGCCTCCTTGATCATGTTGGGATAGGGCTCGAAGGGCTGGTGCGCCGAGAGCATGTCGTTATAGGCGGTGATGATGCCGAGATTGGGGACCCGGTCGCCGGAAAGTGCTACCTTGTCGGTCGGACCGCAGGCGGCGAACCCATGGGCGAGGTTTCCGCAGGAGAGAACGGAGCGGTGCACCGCTTGACCGGCAGCATGGTCGAGGCGCTCCAGATAGGCTTCGCGGCTGGCGCGAGAACGCTCGCGGATGCGGGCTGTGACGGCTTCGATTTCGGGTCTGGCGGTCATGGCGTTGCGTCCTGTTTTTACGTTTGGTCCCGCGCCTTAGCTCTGGCTGGCGGGTGCCCAGAAGATCCGGGCCGGGTGTTTTGCTCCGGCAAGCACCGCGGTGATGGGTGCGGCCGGGCCGGGTTGCATGGCAAGCGCTCCTTCAAGCGTTTCGCGCTTGTCGTCTCCCTCGATATGGATGGCAAGGAAACGCGTGCCGGCAATGCGGTTCATGGAGAGCGTCAGGCGCGGCTCGCCGGCACTTTCGGAAGAGACAGGGAGCACGTCTGGTCCTTCCACCGGTTTGAGCAGCGTCTCGATGGTGGTGGCATCAGGGAAGAATGACGCAGTGTGCATGTCATTGCCCATGCCGAGCACCACCACGTCGAGGGGTGCCGGTATTTCCGCGACCACGCCTGCGGCTTTTTCGGCCGCCTCGGCAATGCTGTCGGCTGGTTGGTAGAGGCCGACAAAGGCGGCTCGGGCGGCCTTGTTCTGCAAAAGGTGCTGGGCGACCAGCCGGGCATTGGAGCGTGGTGAATCGGCCGGAACGAAACGCTCGTCCACAAGGGTGACGGTAACTTTGTCCCACGGGATGTCGCGTCGTGACAGATGGTCGAAAAAGAGGGCAGGCGTGCGGCCGCCGGAGACGGCGATCACCGCATGACCCCGCTCCTTGACGGCGGTGGCCAGCTTTTCGGCAACGTTTGCTGAAAGCTCTTTTGCCAGCGCCTCGGGCGAGGCGAATTCATGCCATTTGCAGTCCACCATGGTCAGATGCTCTCGTGCCAGGTGCGGCCGTCGCGCTCGATCAGCGCAATGGAGGAAGATGGCCCCCACGTTCCGGCGGTATAACCCTGCGCCGGCTGTTCATTGTCTTCCCAGGCGGCAATGATCGGGTCGATCCAGCGCCATGCAGCTTCCACCTCGTCGCGGCGCATGAACAGGGTCTGGTTGCCACGGATCACATCCATGATCAGCCGCTCATAGGCATCGGGATTGCGCACGCTGAAGGATTCGGCAAAGCTCATGTCGAGCGGCACATGGCGCAGCCGCATGCCGCCGGGGCCTGGATCCTTGATCATGATCCACTGTTTGACGCCTTCGTCCGGCTGCAGGCGGATGACGAGCTGATTGGCAAAGACCTTGCCGGCGCCATCCTCGAAGATGGAATGCGGGATCGGCTTGAACTCGATGACGATTTCCGAAACGCGGGTGGCGAGCCGCTTTCCGGTGCGCAGATAGAAGGGCACGCCCGCCCAGCGCCAGTTCTCGATCTCCGCCTTGATGGCGACGAAGGTTTCGGTGTTGCTTTCACCGCTTTCCAGCTCTTCCGTATAGCCCTTCACCGCGCCGCCATTGGAAGCGCCGGCGCGGTACTGGCCGCGCACGGTCGCCTTTTCCGCGCTTGCGGTGGTGATGGGCTTCAGCGCGCGCAGCACTTTCAGCTTTTCATCGCGCACCGTATCGGCGTCCATCGAGGCGGGCGCCTCCATGGCAACGAGGCAGAGAAGCTGGAGGATGTGGTTCTGCACCATGTCGCGCAGCGCGCCGGCCTTGTCGTAATAGCCGGCACGGCCTTCCAGCCCGACGGATTCGGCCACCGTGATCTGCACATGGTCGATATGGGCGGAGTTCCAGAGCGGTTCGTAGAGCGCATTGGCAAAGCGCAGCGCCATCAGGTTCTGCACCGTCTCCTTGCCGAGATAGTGGTCGATGCGGAACACATTGTGCTCGTCAAAGACGCGGGCGATGGCGTCGTTCAATTCGTGCGCGGAGGCCAGCGAACGGCCAATGGGCTTTTCAACGATCACGCGGGCCGTGTCCGTCGACAGGCCGTGCTTGTCCACCTGTCCGACAATGTCGTCGAAAAGGCTTGGGGCGACGGCCATGTAGAAGGCGCGTACGCTCTTGCTGTCACCGACTTCGGTTTTGAGGTCGGCAAAGCCTTCCCCCGATTTCGCATCCGCTGGCACATAGGAAAGACGAGCCAGAAAATGCTTGAGCTCCTTCGGCTCGATATCGTCCTTGGCGACATGCTCGCGGATCGCTTTCTCGGCAAAGGTGCGAAACTCTTCGTCGGAGAGTTTGGTGCGCGAGGAACCGATAATGCGGGTCGGGTCGGTGAATTGCCCCGCCCGCTGACGCTGATAGAGCGCCGGCAGAAGCTTGCGTTCGGAGAGGTCGCCCGTGGCGCCGAACACCACGAGATCGAAAGGTTCGACCGGAATTGTCTGGCTGGTCATGGTTTCTCCGTCTGCGTCCGTAGAGCTTGCCGTTGCTATAGTCTAATCGATTTAAGAAAGCCAGATGGGATTCCGTCGCACGCGCATATCGAGGCTGAGCCAAGCCTGCATAACCATTTGTGCCTTGACATGTCTTCGCATGGCGGGTTTCCCATGGTTCCCTTCGCGAGCATAGGCTTGCGCACTGACATTACAAACCGGAGCGGCAGGGATGGGAACCCATTTTTCGCGCAGCGTGGCTGAGGGCCGCGCTTTCATGCAGTTCATCGACGGGCGCTCCGTCGATTCGCTCTCGGGCGAACGGATCGACGTTCGCTGCCCGTCCGACGGCAGGGTTTTCGCGTCCATCCCCGCTTCGAATGAGGCGGATGTGGATCTGGCGGTGAAGTCCGCCCGCAAGGCGTTTGACGAGGGGCCATGGAGCCGCATGCCGGCGGTGGAGCGCGGACGCTGCCTGACGCGGCTCTTTCATCTGGTAGAAAAGCACGGCGAGGAACTGGCAGCACTTGAATCGCGCGACACCGGCAAGCCGATCCGCCAGGGCAAGGCCGATGTGACGGCCACCATGCGCTATTACGAGTTTTACGGCGGCGCGGCCGACAAGATACACGGCGACACGATCCCGTTTCTCGACGGCTACACGGCGCTGACGCTGCGCGAGCCGCATGGCGTGGTGGTGGGCATCACGCCGTGGAACTACCCGATGCAGATTCTCGCCCGCGTTGTGGGCGCGGCCCTTGCCATGGGCAACACGCTGGTGGTGAAGCCCGCCGAGGACGCATCTCTGACCACGATCCGCATCGCCGAACTGGCGCATGAGGCGGGCATTCCCGAAGGCGTGTTCAACGTCATCACCGGCTATGGCCGCAGCGCCGGTGCCGCCCTTTCCGCGCATCCGCTGGTGGATTACGTGACCTTTACCGGCTCGCCGATGACCGGCACGGCAATCCAGCAGGCAGCAGCGGTGAACAATCGCGGCGTGACCATGGAACTGGGCGGTAAGTCGCCCCAGATCGTGTTCGCCGACGCGGATATCGAGGCGGCGCTTCCGGTGCTCGTCAATGCCATCATCCAGAATGGCGGGCAGACCTGCTCTGCCGGCAGCCGCGTGCTGATCGAAAAGCCGATTTACGAGAAAGTGGCTTCGGCCCTGGCGGAGCGCTTCTCGAAGCTGGTTGCAGGGCCGCATGATGCCGATCTCGACATCGGCCCGCTGGTCAACCCGGCACAGCGCGACAAGGTCGCCGGATTTATCGCGGCCGCAAAGGAAGCCGGCATCCCGCTTCTGGCCGAGGGCACGGTGCATCCGGATGCGCCGGAGGGCGGCTATTATCAGGCGCCGGCGCTTTTCGGTGCGGTCGACCCGAAGGCAGCGTTGGCACAAGAAGAGGTGTTCGGGCCTGTCCTCTCGCTCTTTCCCTTCGAGGATGAGGCGGATGCCATCCGGCTTGCCAACGATACCGAATTTGGCCTCGTGGCCGGCATTTGGACCCGCGACGGCGCGCGCCAGCACCGTGTGGCAAAACGCGTGCGTGCCGGTCAGGTCTTCGTCAATGGCTATGGTGCGGGCGGCGGCATCGAACTCCCCTTTGGCGGTTTCAAGAAGTCCGGCCACGGGCGCGAAAAGGGCTTTGAAGCCCTGTTCGACATGTCCGCCACAAAGACAATCGTTTTCAACCACGGCTAACACTGACAGGAAATTTTGAAATGGCACGACTTGAAGGCAAGGTCGCCGTCATCACCGGCGCGGCGTCCGGTTTTGGCGCAGGAATGGCAAAGCGTTTCGCCGAGGAAGGCGCGAAGGTCATCGTCGCCGATCTGAATGCGAAGGGTGCGGAAAAGATCGCCGGCGAGATTGGCGAAGCTGCGCTGCCCGTCACCGCCGATGTTTCCATGAAGGCCGATGTGGACGCGATGGTGGATGCCGCCATGCAGGCCCATGGCCGGCTCGACATCATGGTCAACAATGCAGGCTATACGCATCGCAATGGCCCCATGCTTGACGTGGGCGAGGAAACCTTCGATCTCATCACCGCCGTCAACATGAAGGCGATCTATCACGCAGCCCAGGCCGTGGTGCCGATCATGGACAAGCAGGGCGGCGGCTCGATCATCACCACCGCGTCGACGGCCGGCCTGCGCCCGCGTCCGGGTCTTACCTGGTACAATGCCTCGAAGGGCTGGGCGATCACCGCGACCAAGTCCATGGCCGTGGAGCTCGCGCCGCAGAACATCCGCGTGAACTGCCTTTGCCCGGTGGCGGGCGAAACCGGCATGCTCGATCAGTTCATGGGCGAGGACACGCCGGAGAAGCGCGCGCAGTTCCGCGCATCCATTCCGCTCGGCCGGCTTTCCACCCCGCTAGACATCGCCAATGCGGCCCTGTGGCTTGCTTCCGACGAAGCGGAATTCATCACCGGTGTTGCGCTGGAAGTGGACGGCGGGCGCTGCATCTGAGGATGCGGAGTTGAACGGCAATTCAACGGATACGGGAACCAGACGTCCAGCGCGGACTTTCCTATAGTCGGATCGACCAACAGACCGCTACCGAGACAATCAGCGACCGCAGGCAGGGGGCACATGCATGACCTATGAGCAGATCTTTCTCTTCAGTCTGCTGGGCGTCGTCTTTGCTTTCCTTGTCTGGGGTCGCATTCGCTATGATCTGGTTGCCTTCGCGGCTCTGATCATCGCGGTGGTGGCGGGTGTTGTGGATGCGCATGACGCATTCATGGGCTTTGGCCACGAGGCTGTGGTCATCATCGCCCTGGTGCTGATCGTCTCGCGCGCCATGATGAACGCGGGCGCGGTGGAACTGATCGCACGTTTCGTACTCTCGTCGGGGCGTTCCCTTTCCACGCATATCGGCTTCATGTCGGTGATCGGCGCGGGTCTCTCCGCTGTCATCAACAATGTGGCCGCGCTGGTCATGCTGATGACCCTCGACATCGAGGCGGCAAAGAAGGCCAAGCGCCCCGTCTCGCAATCGCTGATGCCGCTATCCTTTGCGACGATCCTCGGCGGCATGATCACGCTGATCGGCACGCCGCCCAACATCGTCATCGCAGAATTTCGCGGGCGGGCGCTGGGTGAATCCTTCTCCATGTTCGATTTTTCGCCGGTGGGGCTGGTGTGTGCCATTGTCGGCATTGCGTTCGTGACAACGGTCGGGTGGCGGCTGATCCCTGATACTGGACAGGCGGCGGCTGTCGGAGAAGACGGGGCGGCTGGCCTGTTCGTTGCGGAAGCGGGCGTGAAAGAAAAGTCCGGTTTCATTGGCAAGGCGGTCAGCGAACTCTACCCGCTTGCCGATGAGCACGATGTGACCGTTCTCGGTCTCGTGCGTCGCGGCAAGCGCCTGCCGGGATTTGCCGCCGGCGAGGAATTGCGCAAGAGCGATCACGTCATTCTCGAAGGCGATCCGAAATCCATTGAAGCCTTCATCGGCGCTGCTGACCTCGATGCGCCGGGTTCCGAAGAACACGGTGGCATTCGCGGCAAGTCTCTGGTGCTGGTGGAAGCCATCGTTCCCGACAACGCCCATATGGTGGGACGCACCGCGAACGATCTGCGGCTGCTTTATCGCCGCGGCGTGACCCTGCTGGGTGTCTCGCGTCAGGGGCGCAGGTTCCGCGAGCGGGTGCGCAAGCTGGTCATCAAGCCGGGCGACGTGGTGCTTCTTCTAGGGCCTGAAAGCCGGGTGAACGATGCTGCCGACTGGCTGGGCGTGCTGCCGCTGGCTGAAAAGAGCCATACGGTGATCCAGCGCGGCAAGGCGCTGTTTGCCGTGGGCGTTTTTGCGGCGGCGGTGGCGACTTCGGTCATGGGCTTCGTGCCGCTCGCCGTGGCACTGGCCGGTGCAGTCGCCATCTATGCGCTGTTCAATGTGGTTGGCGCGCGCGAAGTCTACGAATCCGTCGAATGGCCGGTGATCGTGCTCCTAGCCTCGCTCATTCCGCTCGGGCTGGCACTCGAGGATTCCGGCGGCACCAAGCTGATTGCCGATTCCATTCTTTCGCTGACTGGCGCACTGCCCGCCTGGGCGATCCTTGCGATCCTGATGATCGTGACGATGACGCTTTCGGACTTTTTGAACAATGTGGCGACGGCGCTGATTGCTGCTCCGGTGGGGCTTTCCATCGCCAAGGGGCTCGACGTTTCGCCTGATCCTTTCCTGATGGGGGTCGCCGTGGCCGCTTCCTGCGCGTTCCTCACACCCATCGGCCACAAGAACAACACGATCATCATGGGGCCGGGTGGTTATCGATTTGGCGATTATTGGCGCATGGGTCTGCCGCTGGAAGTGCTGATCATTGCGGTGTCGGTGCCGGCGATCCTGTTCTTCTGGCCGTTGTAGCATGATGACGGCGCTGTGCGTGGTGCGTGGTTCGACAAGCTCACCATGAGGGATGTGGGCGCTTTCGGGAGAGACTGGCCACGCGATGCTGGGATTGTTCCTGCAGGTCTCTACCCACCCTCATGGTGAGCTTGTCGAACCACGAACGACCGCAATGCAACGGTGAGCATTCTGCCTCTAAAGCCGATCGCGCAGGGCGTACCAGTTGAGGGCCAGAAACATCAGGATCGGGCGCAGGCGCCGTCCGCCGGGGAAGGGCGGTATCTTGAGCTCCTCGAAGAGGCGTAGCCGATCGCGGTTTCCACACACGGTTTCGGCATAGAGCCTGCCGACAAAGTTCGACAGCATGACGCCATGGCCGGAATAGCCGCCGGCGAAGATCACATTCGGCATGACCTCACGCACATAGGGTTTTCTGGGCATGGTTATGCCCACATAACCACCCCATGCATGAGTGAGCTCCACATCGCTCAAGGCCGGATAGAGCTCTGCGATCTGGCGGCGGATGTGCTGGTGGATCGCCCTGTCTTCGCCGGGTGCATAGATTTCACGCCCCCCGAAGAGCAGACGCCCGTCGGCAGAGCGCCGGAAATACCGCACGACGAAACGGGAATCGTCCACCGCCTCGCCGCCCGGAAGGACCGGGCTGTCGTCGCCGAGCGGCGGCGTGGCGCCGATGAAGGAGCCGATGGGCATGACATGGGCCGCGCTCTTCGGTTCCAGATCGCCGCCATAGGCATTGGTGGCGATCAGGCATTTGTCGGCGGTGATGGTGCCGGTGGGCGTCTCGATGCGAACACCGCCAGCATCTGAAGCGATCTTCGTGGCGGGAGTGTTTTCAAAGAGCTTTGCGCCAGCCTCCGCTGCCACGCGTGCGGTGCCAACCACCAGTTTGAGCGGGTGAATATGGCCGGTGCCGGTGTCGCGAATGCCCCCGAAATAGCGTGTCGAGCCGAGGCGTTGGGCGGTCTGGGCCTCGTCCATATAGGTGATGTGGGGATAGCCGAAGCGCTCGCGCATGATGTCCGCGTGTCGGCGGTATTCGTCCAGATAGCGCCGCTTGTGAACCACCGAAAGCTGGCCGGGCCGATAGTCGATTTCGATGGCGTTGGCGGTGGTGAAATCGAGCAGATGGGCCTTGGCCTCTTCGGCGAGGTCGAACAGGGCTTTTGCGCGGGTAAAGCCGAGCTCGGCCTCAAGCTCCTCGGCCCAGGCGCGCTGGCCGGTGCCGAGCTGCCCGCCATTGCGGCCCGATGCACCGTCACCGAAACGGTGCGCCTCGATCAGCGCAACGTTGACGCCTGCCTTTGCGAGATGTGCGGCGGCGGAAAGGCCGGTGAAGCCACCGCCGATGACGGCGATATCGACGCGGCAGCCGCCATCAAGTGCCGGATATTCTGGACGCGCGCCAACGGTCGCTTCATACCACGAGAGGCCGGGCGATACGGGCGACTGGTAGGGCATGGGGCCTGACCCTAAACGTTGAGCAGCAGGTATTCGCGCTCCCACGGGCTGATGACCTGCATGAAGGTCTCGAACTCTGCCCGCTTGATCGCCGCGAAGGTGGAGACGAACGGCGCGCCGAGCATCTCTTTCAGGCTCTCGTCATCTTCAAACAGCGCAACGGCTTCCAGAAGGCCGCGCGGCAGTTCGATTTCATCCTGGTTGACGGCGGTGCCGGCAGGGGCATCGGGCTTGTTCTTCTCCAGAATGCCGACAAGGCCACAGGCGAGCGAGGCCGCCAGCGCCAGATAGGGATTGGCATCGGAAGAGGGAATGCGGTTTTCAACGCGCCGCGCGGCGGGATCGGAACGTGGCACACGGAAGGCCGTTGTGCGGTTGTCATAGCCCCAGCGTGTGTTGACGGGAACCGCCGTGCCCTGGGTGAGCCTGCGATAGGAATTCACATAGGGCGCCAGCATGATGAGGGCGTTGGGAATGTGCCTTTGCAGCCCACCGATGAAGTGGCGGAACACGTCGGTCTCCTCGCCCTTCTCGTCGGAAAAGACGTTCTGGCCGGTTTTAAGCGACACGACCGACTGGTGGATGTGCATCGCGGAACCCGGCTGGTTCTGGATCGGCTTGGCCATAAAGGTCGCGTAGGTATCGTGTTTCAGCGCTGCCTCGCGAATCGTGCGCTTGAACATGAACACCTGATCGGCAAGCTCGATCGGGTCGCCATGGCGCAGATTGATCTCGAGCTGGCCGGCCCCTTCTTCGTGGATCAGCGTGTCGATCTCGAGCCCCTGGCCCTCGGAGAAATGGTAGATGTCGTCGATCAGCTCGTCGAACTCGTTGACGCCGGCAATGGAATAACCCTGACCGCCACCGATGGGACGACCGGAGCGCCCGACAGGCGGGGTGAGCGGATAGTCCGGGTCGGGGTTCTTGTGGACGAGGTAGAATTCGATTTCCGGCGCGACGATGGGTTTCAGGCCATGTTTGGCATATTCGGCCACCACACGCTTCAAGACGTTGCGCGGGCTGAACGCAACATCGCGCCCATCCTGGTGCACGAGATCGCAGATCACCTGCGCGGTCGGATCGGTCTCCCACGGGACCGAAGAGAGCGTGGAGAGATCCGGCAGGAGCTTCAGGTCACCATCGTCTTCCGGATAGACGAAATCGCCGCTGTTCTCGGGATACTCGCCGGAAATCGTCGTCATGAAGACGGCCGAGGGCAGCGCCAGCGACGTGTTCGACGTGAATTTCTTGGAGGGCATCATCTTGCCGCGGGCAACACCGGCCTGATCGGGTGTGATGCACTCAATGTCCTCGATGCCGCGCCATTCCAGCCAGGCCGTGGCCTGCTTCCAGTCCTTCACACCGCGAAGGTTTTTCAGAAATGCGGGCGCGCGTACGGATTCACCTCGGCCGGCGCGGCGGGCTAGCTTCTTCCTGTCAGGCATCAATCACCAGGGATTATTGTTTGGATGCCGGAGTATAGACTTGCGGCCGGAGGAAAGGGAAGAGCCCAGTCTCACGCCTGCACAGCCGTCAGCAGGCGCTGGATGACGGGCTGCAGCGTCTCCGGTGTCACGGGGCGAACCACGCGCGCATCCACATGCTCGACCGTTGGAGAAGCATCAAGGCGGGAAGGGACGATGGTGATGACGAGCGGGAGCCGGCGTGGCGAGGCGCTTCTGTGCTGCTCCAGATGCAGGAACAGGTCGTCCGACATCTGCATCTGGGCGTCGATGTCGACGATCACCAGACCCGGACGGGCCAGCGGGGAAGTCGCAGAGAGTATGCGTCTCGCTTCCACCGGCTCCATCGCCTGAACTTTCAGGTAGGCGCGCTGGGCAATGCGCGTGAGCACGATGCGGTTGATTGGGGAGGCGGCGATGACCAGGGCCTGCGTTGGGTCGGCAACACAGGACCCCGCTACGGCCGCACCGTTCCCATCGGAAGGCCGGTCGGTTGCATGTCTGTCTACCATCATATGTTCGCCATCGGCTGGATTGTGGATTTCAATGCCCGGTTGAGATTTATGGGAAATCAATGTCACTGTAGTTGAGAAGTCAAGTTACAAATACGTCAGAATCGGCATGTGCCTGTTTCGCAATCAATATTTGTTTGCCATCGGTGTGGTGGCGAAGATTTTCTTCAAACCTGAATCGTTTGTGTTGTTTGATCACCGGGTCGCGGACTGCCCGTGAACAAGAAAAAGCGCCCGCGCAGGAGACCTTGCGCGGGCGCTCGACTGGAGGTCGTCAGGCCGGTGTCAGGAGCCGGCCAGACGATTGGTGACGATGACCGGCACCAAGAGGTCGCCCCAGTTTCCCTCCCCGCCATGATGGCGTGCTGAGCGGACCAGTTCCACGGACACACCGGAATCGACCGCTTTCATGACCGACTGGTTGAGCCTGTGGAGGTCGTTTGCCACCATCCGGATCAGGGCCTGCTGGTCGGACGACATGGCGCTCGACTGTTCCTCTGCTCGTTCCTTGACGCGGGTGTTCGGTGTCATATCCGTTCTCCTTTCCCGGCCGTTTCGGCCGTTGGGTTACTCCGCTGCCGGGCGGAATTGGTCGGTTTCGGTGGATTCCTTCATGGCGGTGGTCGAAGACTGCCCGCCGGTGATGGCCATGGACACGGCGTCGAAATAGCCGGTGCCGACCTCGCGCTGGTGCTTGGTGGCGGTGTAGCCGTTGGCTTCTGCCGCGAACTCCGCTTCCTGCAGCTCCGAATAGGCCGCCATCTGCCGGTCCTTGTAGCCGCGTGCCAGCTCGAACATGCCGAAGTTGAGCTGGTGGAAACCGGCCAGCGTGATGAACTGGAACTTGTAGCCCATGGCACCCAGCTCGCGCTGGAACTTGGCGATGGTCGCGTCGTCCAGGTTCTTCTTCCAGTTGAAGGACGGCGAGCAATTGTAGGCGAGCAGCTTGCCCGGATGCGCCTTGTGCACGCCCTCTGCGAATTTGCGCGCCTGCTCCAGATCCGGCTTCGATGTTTCGCACCAGATCAGGTCCGTGTGCGGTGCATAGGCGACAGCGCGGGCGATGCAGGCGTCGAGCCCGTTCTTCACGCGGTAGAAGCCCTCGACCGTGCGGCCTGCCTCATAATCGACGAAGGGCTGGTCACGCTCATCGATGTCGGAGGTCAGAAGCTTGGCGGCTTCAGCATCGGTGCGGGCGATGACGAGGCTCGGCACGCCCATGACGTCGGCTGCCAGCCGCGCGGCGTCGAGATTGCGGATGTGCTGTGCCGTCGGGATCAGAACCTTGCCGCCCAGATGGCCGCACTTCTTTTCAGACGCAAGCTGGTCCTCGAAGTGGACGCCTGCTGCACCTGCCTCGATATAGGCTTTCATCAGCTCGAAAGCGTTGAGCGGGCCGCCGAAACCGGCTTCCGCGTCGGCCACGATGGGCGCGAACCAGGTGTCGACCGAAAGGCCCTTGCCTTCCGCCGTCTCGATCTGGTCGGCGCGCTGCAGCGTGCGGTTGATGCGCTTGGCAAGCTCCGGGCCGGCATTGGCCGGGTAGAGCGACTGGTCCGGATACATGGCCGAAGCGGTGTTGGCATCGGCTGCGACCTGCCAGCCGGAGAGGTAGATCGCCTTCAGCCCGGCGCGGACCATCTGCATGGCCTGGTTGCCGGAGAGCGCGCCCAGCGCGTTGACGAAGTCCTCTTCGTGGATCAGCTTCCACAGGCGTTTTGCGCCTTCCTCGGCGAGCGTGTGACGGATGGTGACCGAGCCGCGCAGGCGCTGCACATCCTGCGGCGTGTAGGGACGCTCAATGCCGTTGAAGCGGCCTTCCGCAGCGCCGGGAACAAGGTTGTAAAAATCCGTCATAATTGCCTCCGTACAGGATTTGTTTCGCTGGCGGAGCTGCCTGACTGGGTGTCATTGCGCCCCGATTTCGTTACAGAATTTACATTGCGGCGCAGCGAAAGCGGAGAGAAAACGGGATTTTTGCCGAAATTTTCGTGTCAGCATGTCTGGAATTTGACAGAGAGGATGTGTAAATTTGTAAATTGTGTAAGGACGGGTTTGTGCAACAGTTTTGTAAAGTCGTGTAAAGCGGCGACCGTTCTGGCATGGATCCTCGGAGCAAGCCCGAGGATCCATGCCAGAACGGTCGCCTCTCGCCGGGACGCGGAGAACAACGGGATTCGATCATGGCCAACCAGAAGATATTCGCCGGGCCGCGCATCAGGCGCATTCGCACAGCAAAGGGGCTGACCCAGACGGCCATGGCCGAAGGTCTGGGCATCTCACCGTCCTATTTGAACCTGATCGAACGCAACCAGCGGCCGCTCACCGTTTCGCTCATTCTGAAACTCGCTTCCGTCTATAAGGTCGACCCGGACGAGCTGCAGGGCGAGGCGGGGCTTTCGCTCGCGGCGCTGCGAGAGGTGTTTTCCGATCCGCTTCTGGCCGGAGAACTGCCCGGTGAGCAGGAACTGGTGGATGTGGCCGAGGCTGCGCCCAATGCGGCGGCGGCGCTCGTCAAGCTCTATCGCGCCTATCGCGAGCAGGCGGACCGCATGTCGGACCTGTCGGAAATGCTGGCGCGGGAAGGGCGCACCACAGCTATTTCGGCAACACGCCTGCCGATTGACGAGGTGCGCGAGACCTTCGAGCGGCATGCGAACCATTTCGCCTCGATCGAAGAGGAGGCTGAGAGCTTCCACAAGCTGATTGGGCCGGGCGACGATCTTTCCGGAGCCATCAGGGGTTGGCTGAAACAGGAGCACGGCATCGTGGTGCGCCTGCTTCCCGTGGCGACCATGCCGAACTGGCGGCGGCGCTACGACCGCCATTCGCAGCGCCTCTTCATTTCCGAACGGTTGTCGCCGGCCGACCAACTGCGCGAGATCGCCATGGAGGCATGCCTGCTGCGCATGTCAGTGGCGATTGCCGCTGAGATCGAGATGCTGAAACTGTCGAGCAACGAGGCACGCAGGCTCGCGCGGTTTGAACTCGGGCGCTATGCGGCACACGCGCTGATGATGCCCTATCAGGCATTCCTGTCGGCGGCCGAACGCGCGCACTACGATGTGGATGTGCTGAAATCGCGCTTCGGCGTGTCATTCGAGCAGGCGGCGAACCGGCTGACGACGCTCGCGCGGCCGGGTGCATCTGGCGTGCCATTCTTCATGCTCGAAGTGGACAATGCGGGCAACCGTTTCCGCAAGGCGGGCGCGCTGGGCTTTCCGCAGGCGCGCTTCGGCGGCGGGTGCCCGAAACTTGCCGTCCATGCAGCATTCGCGCAGCCGGGGCAGGTTCTGGTCGAGGCGGTGGAAATGCCCGATGGCGCCGAATTCCTGACGGTCGCACGCACGCTGGAGGGGCCGCAGGGCGCTTTTGCCGAACGCCCGCGCCGCACGGCGCTTCTGCTGGGGTGCGATCTCGGATTTCGAGAGAGCGTGGTCTATGGCGATGCGCTGCCGGGTGCGCCGGGCAAGGCGGGAGGCGCGCCGACCCATGCGCTCACGCCGGTTGGGCCGGCCTGCCGTCTGTGCGAACGGGCAGGCTGTCTTGCCCGTGCCGAGCCGCCGGTGACAAGGCCGCTCGGGCTCGATGAGATGGTGACGGGCCTCTCCGCGTTCGACTTTCAGTAATGTCGGTCAGGCGATGTCGAGCACAACATTGCCGACAACGTCGCCGCGTTCCACAGCTTCGTGCGCCTTGACGATGTCGCGCAGGGCGAAGCGCTCGCCGATGGCGTGTTTGAGGCTGTTCTTTTCGAGCATGGCGGTGAGCTGGCCGATCGCGGTTTCCCGTTCTTTCGCGAGCAGTTCGTAGACCACAAAGACCTGCAGGGTCAGGCTGTTCCACAACAGTGTGGGAAACGAAACGGGTATGTCGCCCTGCATGCTGGAACCGTAGCAGACGATCTTGCCATGGGGCGCCAGCGCACCATTGGAGATGGTCGCGGTGGTGGAATAGAGGTCCATGTCGATGAGGCCGTCCACACCCTTGCCTGTGGTAAGCCCTTTCACCGTGGCGGCCACGTCCTTGGCCTTGTAGTCGATGACGAAATCAGCGCCCGCGGCGCGGGCGTGGGCGGCGCGACCGGGCGAGGCGGTGGCGATAACCCGCGCGCCGCGGGCTTTGGCGACCTGGGTGGCATAATGCCCCACCGAAGAGCCGGCGCCCGTGACGAGAATTGTCTTGCCCTTGACGGTCTCGAAGAGATTGACGGCATGTATGGCTGTAAGCGCGGGTATGCCAAGACAGGCGCCTGTCGCGTAGTCGACATTCGCGGGCAGGGGGACCGCCTGCGCTTCCGGCAGCACGATCGCCTCGGCGGCGGTGCCGAAGGGACGTCGCCACTGGCCGTTCCACACCCAGACACGCTGGCCGACACGGCCATGATCCACTCCCGGCCCGACGGTGTCGATCTCGCCGGCGCCATCGCTGTGTGGAATGACCCGCCCGGCATTGAGCGGGCGTCCACGCCGCGCCTTCACGTCGGACGGGTTGACGCCCGAGGTGGCCAGTCGAACACGCACTTCGCCGGGGCCGGGCGCGGGAAGAGGCATGTCACCCACTTCCAGAACGTCGCGCGCCGTGCCGTTGCGTTCATACCATGCTGCTCTCACTTCTTACTCCCGCACCGATCGCCGCCACAGCGCCAGCCGCTCCAGCCATTGACAAGGTTTGAAAATCCGGCGCAGGCTTTGTCATCCGCAATCATGAAACAGGCCAATCTTGAACCGCCCCGAAACGAATATCGATACAGACGTTAAGCCCAGTCCTGCCGTTTCGCCAGAAGTCGGCGAGGAAATTTCAACAGAAGCTGATCCTGCCTGTGGAGATTTCATCTCCGCCGATCACGAGGCCGAATACCGCGCTTTTGTTGAACAGCATCCAGACCTGGAGGCGGTCGAGTTTCTCATTGTCGATCCCAACGGCATCATTCGCGGGAAATGGGCGCCCGGCGACAGCCTCAAAAAGGCGTTTCAGGAAGGTGTGAACTTTCCCATGTCTCTTCACGGCCTCGATGTCTGGGGCCGGGAAGTCGACGAGACCGGGCTTCACATCGAAACCGGAGACAAGGACGGCTATTGCCGGGCGACGCGCGGCTCGCTTTCCATCGTTCCATGGGCCAGACGCAAAACGGCGCAGGTTTTGCTCCAGACCTTCACGCCGGAGGGGGAGCCCTTCATGGCGGATTCGCGCCAGGTGCTGAAGCACAAGGTGGTGGAGGCGAACGCGAAGGGATTTTTCCCTGTCGCCGCGTTTGAGCTGGAGTTCTATCTGCTCGATCCCGAAAAACAGGACCCGGCCGGCATGCCCACGCCGCTTGGCGCCGGCGAGGGACCGGACCGTCTGCGCATGTACGGGCTCGACGATCTGGCCGAGAATGCAGCGCTCTTCGACATGATCCGCGATGCTGCGGCCGCCCAGAACCTGCCCATCGACACGATCATCAAGGAGGCCGCGCCCGGCCAGTTCGAGGTCAATCTGAAACACCGGGCGGACCCGCTGCGGGCGGCCGACGACGTGATCCTGCTGCGCCGTATCGTGATGGGCTGCGCGCGCGCGCATGGGCTGACAGCCACCTTCATGGCCAAGCCCTTCATCGACTACGCCGGCAACGGCATGCATGTGCATACCTCGATGCTCGGTGCGGACGGGCAGAACATATTTGCCGGAGAGACGGGCCGCGAGCGGCTGCTTTCGGCGGTTGCCGGCCTCATCGACACCATGCCCGAATCGCTCATTCTCTACATCAACACCTGGAACGGGTTTCGGCGCATAACGCCCGGCTCCTATGCGCCCACCCACGCAGTGTGGGCGGAAAACAACCGCTCGGTGGCGCTGCGCATCCCGGTCTCGACGGAGGAAAACCGGCGCGTCGAGCACCGGATCTCGGGCGCGGACGCCAATCCGTATCTTGTCATGGCGGCGATCATACAGGGCATGATCGAGGGGATCGAAGCGGGTGCGAAGCCGCCGCCGCCGGTGGAAGGCAGCGCCTATGACGAGACGGCGGATCTCGGACGCGAGCTGCCCGACGACATGGATGACGCCCTGCAGCTTGCGTTAAAAAGCCGTTTCATCGACCGGGCGCTCGGGCCCCTTCTGGCAAAGGTCTATCGCGATCTGAAGCGCGCGGAAATCATCGCCTTCTGGAGCGAGATCACGCCGCTTGAACGCACCACTTATCTTTGAGCCCAAACAGAAATTTGCCGCTTGTCGCATTTCCGAAACGACAATAGGGTTGAAAAAACTTGCGGGTGCCGGTGGCGATTTGCGCGCCGGCAAAAACAGTCCCTTGGGGAGAAATTCCATGCTGCGTAAAACCCTTCTTGCCTCCTGCGTTTCCCTTGCCGCGCTCTCGATTTCGGTGGCGGCGAATGCGCAGGATCGCGTCGTCAACGTCTACAACTGGTCGGACTATATCGATGATACGATCCTTGAGGATTTCACCGAGGAAACGGGCATAAAGGTCGTCTACGACGTCTACGATTCCAACGAAATCCTGGAGACGAAGCTGCTCGCGGGCGGCTCGGGCTATGACGTGGTGGTGCCGTCGGGCGAGTTTCTTGGCCGTCAGATCAGCGCCGGCGTCTTCCAGAAGCTCGACAAGGACAAGCTTCCCAACATTTCCAACATGTGGGACATGATCAGCGACCGCGTGGCCGTCTACGATCCGGGCAACGAACACTCCATCAACTATATGTGGGGCACGACGGGCGTTGGCTACAATGTCGGCAAGGCTGAGGAAATCCTCGGCACGGCGAAGGTCGATACCTGGGATGTGATGTTCACGCCGGAACTGGCCGCGAAATTCAAGGATTGCGGCATCTATATGCTGGATTCAGCCAGTGAGGTGGTGCGCTCGGTCCTGATTTATCTCGGCCTCGACCCGAATACGCCATCCGCGGACGATCTTGCCAAGGCGGAAGAGCTGCTTCTTTCGGTTCGCCCCTATGTACGCAAGTTTCATTCTTCCGAATACATCAACGGCCTTGCCAATGGCGACATCTGCCTGGCGCTCGGTTATTCGGGCGACATCTTCCAGGCGCGCGACCGTGCGGCGGAAGCCGATCAGGGCGTGACGGTCGGCTATGCGATCCCCAAGGAGGGCGCGATGCTGTGGTTCGACCAGATGGCGATCCCGGCGGACGCGAAGAATGTCGAGGAGGCGCACGAGTTCCTCAACTACATCATGCGTCCCGATGTGATCGCCAAGGCGTCGAACTATGTCGTCTATGCCAATGGCAACAAGGCCGCGCAGGCAGAGATGGACGAAGAAGTCGTGGGCGACCCGGCTGTCTATCCCGACGAGGCGACCATGGAGAAACTGCAGGCACCGCTCCCCTATGACATGCGCACGCAGCGTCAGGTGACGCGTATGTGGACCAAGGTGGTGACCGGCCAATAGGCGGTTTCAAGGCAGGGGACGCCGATGAAGTCGCTCGGCAGCACACGTCGCAGCTTCGCACCCTGGGCCGATCCCCAGGCGAAGCCGTATATCTCGTTCGAGAATGTCACCAAGACGTTCGGCGATTTCACGGCGGTCGATGACCTGTCCCTCAACATCTATGAGCGCGAGTTCTTCGCGCTCCTGGGCGCTTCGGGTTGCGGCAAGACCACGCTGCTGCGCATGCTGGCGGGGTTCGAACAGCCCACTTCCGGCCGCATCTTGCTTGACGGGCAGGATCTTTCGGGCATCCCCCCGCACAGGCGGCCCGTCAACATGATGTTCCAGTCCTATGCGCTGTTCCCGCATATGACGGTGGAGAAGAACATCGCCTTCGGCCTGAAGCAGGACCGGATGCCGGCAGACGAGATCGCCGACCGCGTCGCTGCCATGCTGAAGCTAGTGAAGCTCGAACCCTTCGCCAAGCGCAAGCCGCACCAGCTATCGGGCGGCCAGCGTCAGCGTGTGGCGCTCGCTCGCTCGCTCGCCAAAAGGCCGAAGCTCTTATTGCTGGACGAGCCGCTGGGCGCGCTCGACAAGAAACTGCGCGAAGAGACACAGTTCGAACTGGTCGACCTGCAATACGATCTCGGCCTCACCTTCATGGTCGTCACCCACGATCAGGAAGAGGCGATGACCATGGCCGACCGCATTGCCGTGATGGACAGGGGCAATGTCATCCAGGTGGCCACCCCGGCGGAGATCTACGAGGCGCCGAATTCGCGCTTCGTTGCCGATTTCGTGGGCTCGATCAACATGTTCGAGGGAACCGTGACGGCTGCCGACAGCGAGATGGCCCGGATTGCGGACGCATCCGGCTTCGAGCTTTCGGTGCTCAATGGCGCCGGTGCGCAGAAGGGCGCGAATGTGTGGTTCGCCGTCCGTCCCGAGAAGGTAGACATATCCCGCAACCGCCCGGAAAGCGCGGTCAATGCTGTGGAGGGCGAGGTCTGGGACATCGCCTATCTGGGCGACATGACCATCCACCACGTCAAGCTCGATGATGGCCGAATCGTCAAGGCCAGCAGCATCAACCGGCGCCGTGCGGTGGAAGATGTGCTGACATGGCATGACCGGGCATGGGTGTCCTTCCCGGCGGATGCCGGCGTCGTGTTGACGCGGTAACCGGCGATGGCGCGCTTCATCTCCGCAATCGCAGCCCGCCTCGTCGTTGCCGTGCCCTATCTGTGGCTGCTGGTGTTCTTCCTCGCGCCGTTTCTGATCGTCTTCAAGATTTCGCTTTCGGAACCGGCACTCGCGATGCCGCCTTATCAGCCGGTTTTCGACCTCTTCGCCGGATTTGCGGCGTTCTTCGAGAAAGCCCGCGCTCTTTCGTTCAGCAATTACCTGTGGCTTCTGGACGATCCGCTCTATGTGAATGCCTATCTTTCGAGCATCTGGATCGCCACGGTTTCGACCCTGATCACGCTGGCCGTGGGCTATCCCATCGCCTACGGCATGGCCCGTGCACCGGCCTCGATCAGGCCGACGCTGCTCATGCTGGTGATCCTGCCTTTCTGGACCAGCTTCCTGATCCGCGTCTATGCCTGGATCGGCATCCTGAAACCGGAGGGGCTGCTCAACCAGTTCCTGATGTTCCTGGGGGTGATCGACGAGCCGCTCGTCATCCTCAACACGACAACCGCCATCTATATCGGCATCGTCTATTCCTATCTGCCCTTCATGGTTCTGCCGCTCTATTCGACGCTGGAAAAGATGGATGGGTCTCTGATCGAGGCTGCGCGCGATCTCGGCTGTCCGCCCATGGCCGCATTCTGGAAGGTGACGTTCCCCATGTCTCTGCCGGGCGTGGTGGCCGGTTGCATGCTGGTGTTCATTCCGGCGGTGGGCGAATTCGTTATTCCCGATCTGCTCGGCGGATCGCAGACCCTGATGATCGGCAAGACGCTCTGGACCGAGTTCTTCAACAATCGCGACTGGCCGGTCTCCTCCGCCGTGGCGGTGATCCTGCTTTTGATCCTGATCGTGCCCATCATGCTTTTCCAGCGCTCACAGGCGCGCTCACGCGAGGCGGGGAATTAGCCATGGCCGGAAGCTGGGGACGCTTCAACATCGTATCGCTGGTGCTGGGCTTTGCCTTTCTGTACCTGCCGATCCTTCTCCTGGTGATCTACTCGTTCAACGAGTCGCGTCTTGTCACGGTGTGGGCGGGCTTCTCGACGAAGTGGTATGTGGAGCTTTTCTCCAATCGTGGCCTGATGGATGCGGCCTGGGTGACAGCACGGGTCGCCTTCCTGTCGGCGACGGTGGCAACCGTGCTCGGCACGATGGCGGCCATCGCTCTGACACGCTACACGCGTTTTCGCGGACGGCTTCTGTTCTCCGGAATGGTGTTTGCGCCGCTCGTCATGCCGGAAGTCATCACCGGCCTTTCGCTTCTGGTTCTCTTTGTGGCGATCAATTTCGATCGCGGGTTTTTCACCGTCACCATCGCGCACATCACCTTCTCCATGTGTTTCGTTGCCGTGGTGGTGCAGTCCCGCCTCATGAGCTTCGATCAGTCGCTTGAAGAGGCTGCGCTCGATCTCGGCGCGACGCCGGTGAAGGCGTTTTTCCAGGTCACGCTGCCGGTGATTTTGCCAGCGGTGATTTCAGGCTGGATGCTGGCCTTCACCCTGTCACTCGACGATCTGGTGATTGCGAGCTTCACATCCGGCCCCGGTGCGACGACCCTGCCAATGAAGATCTACAGCCAGGTGCGCCTTGGTGTGACGCCGGAAATAAACGCGGTCTGCACCATACTGATCGGGATTGTGGCGATGGGCGTGATTGCCGCATCGATTGTCACCAAGCGGCAGGAAATTCAGCGTCGCCGCGACGAGCAGGCGGCGATAAGGGTGGCGGCCTGAGGCAGACGCAGGTGGTGGGCTATTCGATCAGAAACGGCGCGATAAAGGGCGCATTCCAGGAGCCGCCGACGAAGAAGGTTTCGCGCGGTCCCTGATCCGAAGTGCTTTCCTCCGCAGCAGTCTCCCCGCTGGAAGGTGCTTGCGGTGGAAGGATGCTTCCGGAAAGGGCGATGCCGCGTCCGGCAAACGGCACGAGCCCGCCGATTGTGATCTTTTCTCCGGTTGTCAGGCGCGCTTCGGCGGTATCGATCCACGCAATGCCGCCAGCCAGTGTGGCCTTCAAATCCGCACCCTCGATGGGGAGTTCGCCATCGGCGATGTCCTGCAAGGGGAAAAAGCTGCCCTTGTCGTTATGCTCCCGAAAGGTCTCGAGATTGAGGCCGACAATGCTGCCTTTGCCGAAGCTGGCCGAGATGGAGCCGTCGGATGTTTCAAGAACCTGGTTCAGCGTTTCTCCATGCCCTTTCAGAAACACGGAAAACGACCCTTTGGCCTTCGGCATGAAGGCGGTGAAATGGAGCTTCTCCCCCATCAGACCGCCATCGATGTTCTCGGCCGCAACGCGGAGCTCGGCATGATCGCGGCCTTCCACATTGTCGAGCCGGATGCCGAGCTGAAGCATGCCGCCAAAAGCCGTGGCGTCGGAAATATCGAGGCTGACCAGCCCGTCACGAACCTGTGCGGTTGCGGCCACGTCGGTCATCGACACGGATCCGGCTGTCGCCTGCGTGGCCGAAAGGCGAAGGTCGAAATTGAGATCATGCGCCCACGGAGCGGCCGCCGCCTGGGTTGGCGCGTCGGGCTCGGGCGCTAGGGTCTTCAGCAGCGTGCCGAGATCGAGTGCATTGAAGGCAAGCGTGCCGGAGATGGTCGGACGCGGATCGGTAAACGCCACGTCGAACACGCCGGTCGCGTTGCTGTCCCCAAGGCTGAACTCCGCGGTCTCGAATTTTATGCGTTTGGCATCGCCGATGATTGTGCTGCGAAGCTTTGCGGGCTTGATCGTGCTGCCGGGCCAGTCTTCCAGCAGGGTCCATTCCAGCACCCGCTGCAATGACGGGGCGGAGCTTTCCAGAGTCCCGTTGACGAAGGCACCGCCAACGAGATCGGCTTCGCCCTTGAAAGAGAGCGTCAGGGGCGCGCTTTTGACCGAAAGCGAAAGGGCGGTCTTTCCACCAGCAAGCAGCAGGAGTGGCTCTTCCGTGGAAGCGTCAACAGTGATGCTTTCGCCATGCCAGATGCCTCTGGCGGAAAGGGTGGCGGCACGGTTGAGCGCAGGCCAGTTGAATGTCCCGGTGAAACCGCTCAGAAGCGGCGGTCTGTTGGCCCCGCTGAGGGTGATCACGCGACCGTCCTCTACTTCAACCGTCGCAAAACTGTCGCTCGGCAGCGCAGATTTGTCGGGTGCTGCGGGATCGGCTGCAAGCAGCTCGCGCGCCACCTCCACCGACTGGGCGAGCCTGCCCCAATTCGGGATCGACGGCACGCGCATCACCCCGTCCGTATCGTCAAGCCGCAGGACCGGACGCACGAGGCGTATTTTGGTGAAAACGACCTTGCCGCGCAGGGCCGCGAGCGCCGACAGGTCGACTTCGACACGCTCTGCTTCCATGACGGCGGCGGCGCCATCGTCGTTCCAGTCGGACAGAACGACGTCGTTCAGCACCGCGCTGAAAGAGGGCCACACACGGATTTGGGGGGCATCGTCCAGCCGGACGCGATAGCCGCTCCAGGCGCTTAGCTGCTGGGCCACGCTGTCGCGCACGATCTGTGTAGAGGCCAGGATCGGCAGGCATACCACCACTGCCACCGCAATGACGGCGGCGATCACCAGTGCCCATATGCTCTTCTTCATTGCCGACGAGGGCATGGAACCTCATCCCTGGCGCTCCGCCCGGCGAATTTCAAACCGGACTCAACGCTGTCTAACTGGTGGCTCTGAAATGCCACGGCGCAGCGATGCCGGCAAACCGACTTCACAGCTCCTTACGGGTTTAAACATGGCGTATGGCAATTCAAGGACTTGTCGCGCCGCAGGCGGGTATTGCACCGCTTTCTGCGATGCAATGGCCGGTCGGTCTGCGGTGCGGGGAATTGTTTCGCATGAGACCATTGCCGTTCCTGTGCGGAAACGCATAAGAAGAGCAATCGCCTGAACGGCAATGAGGAGGACAGGATGAGGGCAGCCGAGCCGCTTTGGAGACCATCTGAAACCCGGAAGAACGAGGCGCCCGTGTCGGCTTTCGCAAGGCGCGCCGAGAAGTTGGCCGGGCGTAGCCTGCCCGACTACGACGCGCTCCACGCCTGGTCGGTTGAAGATCGTGAGGCGTTCTGGTCGCTGGTCTGGGATTTCTGCGGCGTTATAGGTGACAGGGGCGAGCGCATTCTGGTCGATGGCGAGCGCATGCCCGGCGCGTCGTTCTTTCCCGATGCACGGCTGAATTTCGCGGAGAACCTTCTGCGCGGTTCGGGAAACGGCGATGCGGTGGTTTTTCGCGGCGAAGACAAGGTTGAGCGCCGGCTCTCCTGGGATGCGCTGCGTGCGCAGGTATCGCGTCTGCAACAGCTTTTCCGTGACAGGGGGCTGAAAGCCGGCGACCGGGTGGCGGCGATGATGCCCAACATGCCCGAGACACTCGCGGCGATGCTCGCTGCCACGTCGCTTGGTGCCGTCTGGTCCTCCTGCTCGCCCGATTTCGGCATCCAGGGCGTGCTCGACCGGTTCGGTCAGATTGAGCCGACTGTCTTCATTGCGCCCGACGGCTACTGGTATGGCGGCAAGGCCTTCGACGTTTCAGACAAGACGGCGACGGTTCTCGACAAACTGCCGGGCGTTAAGCTGGCTTTGATTGTCGACTATCTCGGTAATGCGCAGGAGGCCGCCGCAAAGATCGACAGGGCCGAGGCCTATGACGAAGCGGTGGCAGGCTACGAGGCAGGGGAACTCGCCTTTGAGCGGTTCCCATTTTCGCATCCGCTTTACATCCTGTTTTCTTCCGGCACGACCGGCATCCCGAAATGCATTGTGCATTCGGCGGGTGGCACGCTTCTCCAGCATGTGAAGGAGCATCGCCTGCATGCCGGGCTCAAGCCCGGCGACCTGCTCTTCTACTTCACCACCTGCGGCTGGATGATGTGGAACTGGCTGATGAGCGGGCTGGCTTCCGAGGCCACGCTGCTGCTTTATGACGGTTCTCCCTTCCATCCCGACGGCAACGTGCTTTTCGACTATGCCGATGCCGAGGGCATGACCTATTTCGGCACGTCTGCCAAGTTCATCGATGCGGTGCGCAAGGCCGGCCTGAAGCCGATGGAAAGCCACGATCTCTCAACGGTCGAAACGATCTCGTCGACCGGCTCGCCGCTGGCGCCGGAAAACTTCGCCTTCGTCTATGAGGGGATCAAGAAGGACGTCCATCTCGCCTCGATTTCCGGCGGAACGGACATCGTGTCCTGCTTTGTGCTCGGTGTACCGACGCTGCCGGTCTGGGTCGGCGAGATCCAGGCGGCCGGGCTCGGCATGGCGGTCGAAGTCTGGGATGACGAAGGGCGTCCGCTTGAGAAAGGAAAGGGCGAGCTCGTGTGCACGCGCGCCTTCCCGGCCATGCCGATCGGATTCTGGAACGATCCG
This sequence comes from Nitratireductor rhodophyticola, assembly GCF_019891355.1. Classification (NCBI taxonomy): domain Bacteria; kingdom Pseudomonadati; phylum Pseudomonadota; class Alphaproteobacteria; order Hyphomicrobiales; family Phyllobacteriaceae; genus Nitratireductor; species Nitratireductor rhodophyticola. The sequence goes on from NZ_JAHSSF010000002.1 coordinate 554,754, forward strand.
GAAGGCGAAAAGTATCACGCAGCCTATTTCGACCGGTTCGACAATGTGTGGTGCCACGGCGATTTCGCCGAGTGGACGGAGCATGGCGGCATTGTCATCCATGGCCGCTCCGACGCGACGCTGAACCCCGGCGGCGTGCGCATCGGCACAGCGGAAATCTACAACCAGGTCGAGCAGCTGCCGGAAATCCTCGAGGCGATCTGCATCGGTCAGGAGTGGGAAGACGATGTGCGCGTCGTCCTTTTTGTGCGGCTTGCCGATGGCGTGACGCTTGACGAGGCGCTGGAGAAGACGATTCGCACCAAGATCAGGACAGGAGCAAGCCCGCGTCACGTGCCGGCGCGCATCGTCGCCGTGGCGGACATCCCGCGCACGAAATCCGGCAAGATCACGGAGCTTGCCGTGCGCGACATCGTTCATGGCCGCGCGGTGAAAAACAGGGAAGCGCTTGCCAACCCCGAGGCGCTGGACCTTTACCGCGACATTCCCGAGCTTAGCACCTGATGTCGGCGCGGCTTGGTTAAGGAAGGATGAAGCCGAAATTTACCGAGACTTCACAAGTGGTACGGATCGGTAAATTTCTCTGCGATCCGGTAAGATTCTGTTAAGGGTTTGCCCGCGATAGTGTCGGCTAACTTGACGAGCCGGACACAGGTTCCTTCTGTTCATGCAGATGTTCGCCAAGCCCCGTTTTTGACAGCATTCAAGATCCTTCAGGCGCCCTTTAACGGGCGCTTTTTTTTGCCCGAACTGTCGGTGCGTCCACGCGTGCACGGCGCAGGGATGCGTAAGCCTTCGGAAGGGAGTGTCAGGTGTTGTGGTCGCGCATCAGGGGGCGTGACAGCAGGATCACCGGCACGATGGCCGTGGCGATGATGAGGAGCGCAGCGACGGCGCCATCCTCCACCACGCCGCGGGACGCGTTTTCATAAACATGCGTGGCGAGCGTGCGGAAGCCGAAGGGGCGCAGGAGAATGGTCGCAGAAAGTTCCTTCACCGTGTCCACAAAGACGAGGATGGCCGCCGTCAGGATAGCGGGCTTCAGAAGCGGCAGGAGAATGGTCAGGGCGCTCTGGTTTGCCGTCTTGCCGAGGCTACGGGCGGCCTGATCCAGATTGGGAGGCAGTTTTTCCAGACCCGAGCGGACCGCGCTTTCAGCCAGTGCGAGAAAGCGGATCGTGCAGGCGATGACAATGGATGCCGCTGTGCCGGTCAGGAGAAGCCCGGTGGAAAAACCGCCATAGCTGCGCGCAGCGTTGTCGACCGTGTTGTCGATGGCGGCGAGCGAGAGAAGCAGGCCGAGGCCGAGGATCGTGCCGGGCAGGGCATATCCGATCGAGGCAAGCCGCACCAGCGCCATGGTGTAGGGCGAGCGCGAGAGGCGCATGGCATTGAGAAGCAGAAGGGCGATGACAACGGTCGCGATGGCGGTGATGCTGGCCACTGTGACACTGGTCAGGAATGCCTGCAGAACCTGCGGGTCCGCAAACTGGTAGAGCCGCTTCGAGACATAGCGGCCAAAGACGAAAAGCGGAACGCCGAAGCCCGACAGGATGGGCAGGATGAGGGCGCCGGTTGCGAGAATGCCTTTGAAGCCCGGGAGCGGCAGACGGGGTGGGCGTACATGCATCTGGGTGCCGCGTGCGCTGTGAAAGCGCTGTTTGCGGCGCGCCCATTGCTCGGCTGTTAGAAGCAGGAACACGATCACCAGCATCACGGAAGCGATCTGTGCCGCCCCTTCGAGGCTCCCGCGATTGAGCCAGGTGGAATAGACCGACAGCGTGAGCGTGCGAACGCCGAGATATTCCACCGCGCCGATGTCGTTAAGCGTTTCCATCATCACCAGCGCCAGGCCTGCGACAATGGCCGGGCGGGCGACGGGCAGAAGAATGCGGAAGAAGACGCGCGCCGGCCGCGCGCCCAGCGTGCGCGCCACATCGGCGATGTTGCGCCCCTGCATGAGAAAGACGACGCGAGCCGTGAGATAGACATAGGGGAAGGTGACGGACGTCACCACGAGGGCGGCGCCCCAGGTGGAGCGGATGTCGGGAAACCAGTAGTCGCGCGCGCTTTCGAAACCAAAGACGGCACGGAACGCGGTCTGCAAGGGGCCGACATAGTGGAAGAATTCGCCAAAGGCATAAGCGGCCAGATAGGTGGGCACGGCGAGCGGCAGCACCAGAGCCCATGAGAGGAGCCGGCGCAGCGGAAACTCGTAGCCGACCACCAGCCAGGCGGATCCGACCCCGATGGTTGCCGTACCAATAGCTACGAGGCCGAGCAGGACAAATGTGGTGCCGAGCGACTGCGGCAGCACGTAGCGCAACAGATGCGGCCAGGCTTCGCCCGTGCCGGAGAGAGCAACGAACAGGATCGTGGCGATGGGAAGAAGGACCGTCAGCGCGATTATGAGACTGCCAAGCCGCGCGGCACCGTGGCGCTCTCCCCGAACGCGGGGAAAACGGTGTTCACGAAGAGGTGCTGTCGGCGCTGGCTGGAGGGTCATGGCAACAGGTGCGATACGTTTGCGGGTGTCCCCGCAAATGCAAAAAGCCGGGCCCCGCAAAGGACCCGGCTCTTACGTGTTAAAGATGGATCAGCTCGCCGGGCCGTCATCGAGACCGACACGGTCGACCATTTCGGAGGCCGCCTTGCGGTTCTTCGCGATCTCGGCAAGCGGCAGGCTGTCCGGCTTGATCTTGCCGAAGGACTGCACGGTTTCCGAAACCGTGGCGCCGGGAAGAACCGGATACTCGTAATTGGTCTCGGCATAGATCGACTGGGCCTCGGAGCTGCCCAGGAAGCGCATCAGCTCGAGCGCGTTGTCACGGTTCGGCGCGTGCTTCGCCATAGCCATGCCGGAAATATTGACATGGGTGCCGCGATCCTCGGAATTGGGGAACAGGACCTTCATCGAAGCGGCCCAGTCCTTCTGCTCCGGCTCTTTCTCATTGTTGATCATGAGGCCGACATAATAGGTGTTGCCGATGCCCAGATCGCATTCGCCGGCATAGATGGCCTGTGCCTGCGCGCGGTCGTTGCCGCTTGGCTTGCGAGCGAGATTGGCCTTGAGGCCCTTCATCCACTCTTCGGCCTTCTCCTCGCCGTGATGGGCGATCATGGAGGCGAACAGGGCGATGTTGTAATTGTGCTGGCCGCTGCGCATGCAGATCTTGCCCTTCCACTTGGGATCGGCGAGCTCTTCATAAGTGATCGTGTCCTGCTCGACGCGCTCTTTGGAGGCATAGACAACACGGCCGCGCGTGGTGACGCCGAACCAGTGGCCTTCCGGATCGCGGAACTCGGAGGGAATTTCGGAATTCACCGTCTCGTCTTCGACGGTCTGGGTGATGCCCTTCTCCTTGGCGTTCATCAGGCGGCCGATGTCGACCGTAAGGATGACGTCTGCCGGCGAATTGGAGCCTTCCGCCGCGATGCGGTCCTCAAGGCCCTTGTCGAGGAACAGGACTTCGGTCTCGATACCCGTCTTCTCGGTGAAGGCGTCGAGCAGCGGCTGGATGAGGAAGGGCTGGCGGTAGGAATAGATGTTCACCGTTCCCTCGGCCTGGGCCGCAGGCAGGGTGGTGGCAAGCGTTCCCGCGGCGGCAAGCGCGGCAAGACCGGCGCGGGCAGCGATCAGTTTGTTTGTCAGCATTGGTGTCTCCAAACCTTTGGGATTCAAGGTCCCAGGGAATGCGCAGCTCTTGCTCCGCAGTGCGGCTGTATCTCGCGGAAAAAACACCGATCGTCAAGAAAAATGCGAACAATATCATTAGTTTAGAAATATTCTAAACTACGAATGTCATCTTTTCTGGCCGTGGCCTGGCCGGCTGCTCAGTCGGCAAGCACGCGTGTCGGCGGAAACGAAACCTCGACAAGCGTGCCTTCGCCGGGCACCGAGTTGATGGCAAAGGCGGCACGATTGGCTTCCACCATGGCGCGGGTCAGCGGCAGGCCAAGGCCGGTCCCGTCACCACGTTTGCGCTTCAAGCTGTTGATTTGCTTGAAAGGCTTTAGCGCTTCCTCGATTTCTGCCGGGTTCATGCCGATGCCGGTGTCGCGCACGCGCATGATGACCGACCCGTCAGAACTATAGGCTGTCGAGATGATCACCTGGCCGCCGGCGGGCGTGTAACGCACCGCATTGGACAGAAGGTTGAGCGCGATCTGGCGAACGCTGCGCGGGTCGGCGACCACATCCGGCAGGTTCGAGGCGAAGCTCGAACGGATGATGACGCGCTCTCGATTGGCCTGCGGCTGCATCATGGCCACGGTTTCGCCGAGCACATCGTTGAGCGACACCGCCTCATAGTGCATCTCCTGCTCGCCGGCTTCGATCTTGGAAATGTCCAGCAGATCGTTGACGAGGTCGAGCACATGATTGCCCGAACGGTTGATGTCCTGCAGGTAGTCGCGGTAGCGGTCATTGCCGATGGGGCCGAACTTTTCATCGAGCATCAGCTCGGAAAAGCCGATGATCGCGTTGAGCGGTGTCCGCACCTCGTGGCTGACACGCGCCAGAAACTCCGACTTCTGCGAGGAGGCGCGCTCGGCCTCGGCGCGCGCCTGGGTCAGCTCCTCCGCAGCGCGTTTCCATTGCGTAACGTCGCGCAGGACAGCGCAGAAGCCGCTGCTGTGTGGCAGGCGCCCCATGGTCATGAAGAGCGGGATGAACCGCCCCTGGGCCTCGCGCCCGATCACTTCCAGACCGTCATTGAGGACGCTGGCAACGCCATTGTCGGAAAGGCTTTCCAGATGCGTCCTCACCGCTCCCTGGCTTTCGATGGCGAAGAGTGCGGTGAAGGGTTTGCCGGTTACATCCTGATCGTCGAAACCGAAAAGCGCTTCCGCCGGCCGATTGGTCGAGCGGACATTGCCGTCATTGTCGATGACCACCACGCCATCCGTCGCCGTGTCGACGATGGCCCGCATCTCGGCCAGATGCATCTGCAGCTCGGCGGTCTGGGCGTCCAGCTCGGCATCGCTCACCGCTTCGGCTTGCGCATCGGCTGCGCCTGTTCCCGCGATCGCGGCAACGGCTTCCGTCCCGGTTTCGATGGGTTGCAGCGCAAGAAGCAAAGCCTTTCCATCGCGCCAGGGAACAGACTGAAGATGCGCGTGCACATCGAGCTCGCCGCCCTGAGCGGTCCTGATTTTCAGAGCCTGCGCGTCGGCAGGGGCCTGCGAAACCTCGTAGCTTTCCGGGAAAAGCACATCGAGACCGCCGCTTGCCTCAAGCGCTTTCAAGTCCGCGTAGCCGGTCAGATCGAAAAAGGCCCTGTTGGCGTAGTGGAGTGTGTCTCCAGCATGGATCACGATGGGCAGCGGCAGGCCGGCCAGGAGGCCGGGGCTGTTCTCGTCACTATCGGCAGGCATGGTGTAGAACGCCGAAGGAACGATCGCCGAAGACGACGCCCGTGGGGCGGGCGCATCCTCGGAACGATCCCCGGCAGGCTTTGCCTGCGCGTCATCCTTGACCGGTTCCTCGCTTTTTGAGGCCGCCGGCACTTCTTCCCCTGCCTTTACAACGCCGGAAGCCTCGCCGGGTGCGTTCGGTGTGGTGTTCGGTTCCGTATCGCCTGTATCGGGTGAAACGGTGTCGGGCGAAGCATCGAGATTTTCGGGTTCCTGTTCCTGCCGGTTTTCCTGGCGCAGGCGCTCACCGATCTCCCGGAAAGCCGTCGTCTCCGTCGGCGACAGCCCGCCTTCCGTGGCCGGTGCAGCGCGATGTTCGGCGAGACGGATGATCTTGACCGGCTCGTGTTCAGCATCAGCGGCGGATTCCGGTGCCGGTTCGGAAAGGTCCCCGGCCGGTCGATGATCATCGAGCGGCAGCGGCTCCGTGGCCTCTTCGTCTGCAGATTCCGTGGTCGGGTCCGCCGGCATGTCGCGTGTCGGCAGGGGAGCGCCAGGAGTCAGCACGAGGCCGATGCCCTCCGGGTCTGTCACCGCGTCGTTCATGCGCGCCAGACCGAACCCGTGAAACCCTTCGAAGATGCGGCCGCGGCCATAGATGGGCAGGGCGGCCAGATCGACCGGAATTTTGAGATCCGTGCCTTCCAGTGGCCACATGACGGTCCTGCCGGACCAGGTGTCGCGGCGCTCGAGCAATGCCGAAATGCGCCCTTCGGGATCGAGCCCGAACGCGTTTGAGACATCGCGGAAACGCCGGCCCATCACATCGGCCGCCGCCGGGCCAACCGCCTCGGCAAAGGCGTCCGACAGCGCAGTAAAGCGGCCTTCCGCGTCCGTGCGCCAGGCAAAACGGACCGTTCCTCGCGGGCGCTCCACCGGAGCCGAAGGTGCGCTTTCCGTTTCGTCTTTGATCGGACCGGCAGGGGCGCCATCCATAATGACCTGCGGGCCTTCCGGCGCAGTTTCATCGTCGCTGTTGCTCTCGACCGGCGGCGGGCCATCGACCGGTGCCGGTGTGCCGGCCGGTTCTTCCGGAGCCGAAACAGTCGGTGGCGGCGTGGTGTCCCCGGCGGCTAGAACCGGCTGCGGAGGCTGAGGCTCATCCTGCTGAAGCGGTGCGTTCTGCTCGTCAACGACGACAAGCAGATGCCAGGCGGGATCGTCAGTCAGCCTGGCAAAAGCGGCGGGCCGGCGGCGCCCGCCGCCTTCCACCATGCGCTTGACCAGCCGGTCTTCCTCATAGCGCACTTCGCCGACCAGGGCGCGCAGCGTTTCGCGCTCTATGCCGAGCGCCTGGAAACTGCCTGAGGCAGCGGCAACGAAGCCATGTTCATCCACAAGGGCGGCGAACTGGTCTGCGGCGTCGAAGCCCTCAACGGCAGCGGTGGCGCGGAAACTGTCCTCGCGCATGCGGGTCGAAACCGCCTTGCGCGCGAGAAGAATAGCCTCTTCGCCACCGGGCAAAACGACTGTGGATGCGCTCAGATTGACAATGGGCGATCTGAGCCCACGCCCAAGGCGCGTGGCGACGGTGCGTTCGCTGGAAATTCTCGGAAAGCCGGGGGTGGCGGAGATCTGACGCCGGGTCGTCATGGACAGGCCGCTTTCGGCGCCGATCGCCTCGTCGATGTTGCGATGGCCGATCATTGCCGCCCCGGGGCCGTTTGCCCAGATCACCGTGTCGAGCGCCGTGGTGAGGATGAGCAGTGCGTCGCCGGCGGCAAAGCGCTCGCGCACCTGATCCAGAACCGCAATGTCAACGAAGGAATATGAAACAGACGCCATTCAAACGAGCCAGACAATTTTTCTTCACGCGGGTCGGCCGAAGATTCGCAGGGCGCGACAACCGCAACGGTTCAAACAGCATCGGGCTGCCATCCTCAACCGCAGAACGCGGCATCCCGACAACGACGTTAACACCTTATTAATAAAAGCATGTGGCGGCGAGGTCCACAAATGCCAATGGCGCGCGGGCACGAATTCTCGCTGATTGGTTAACTGCAGACGGGCAAAATGCTGCATCGCAACAATGATGTTGCAATGCACAATAAGCGGTGCTATATAGCCACCATGAATTGTCGGGCGGGTGTCAACCCAACGGAGAACCGCCATGAACGAGAACCAAAGGACCGCGGATATGACCAAGACCACGCAGAAGGACAACGGGACCGTCGAGTTCCCGACGTTTGACGCGACGCAGGCGAGCGAGCAGTTCCGCGCTTTCGCCGAAAAGAGCGCCGAGCAGACGAAAGAAGTTTATGCCCGCATGAAGGTGAATGCCGAAGAGACCCAGAAGGCTCTTGAGGCGACCTTTGAGAATGCGAAATCGGCTGGCAACGAGTTCACCTCGAAGTCGATTGCCGCGCTGCGCGAGGGCACCGAAGCCAACCTGGCCCATCTTGAGGCTCTGGCCGGCGCCCGCTCCTTCGCCGAGCTGATCGAGATGCAGAGCAACTTCATGCGCAAGCGTATGGAAGTGGCTGTGGACCAGATCAAGGATTTTCAGGCTGCCTCGCAGAAGTCGGCCGAAACCGTGGCCAAGCCGATGAAGGACGTCTTCGAGAAGACCGTCAAGGAACTGCGCGTCGCCTGAGGCGTTTAGCGCTTAGAAAAGTCCGGCAGCGCACTCTTCCTCCCGTCGCTGCCGAGTGGGGCCGAAACCTCCTCCCTTCGGTCCCTTGTGAAAAAGACCGGGATCCTCCCCCCGGTCTTTTTTCTTTTGTTCTTTTGGCTTGAAAAAGCGATCATTTGCCCGTATTGACGCGGCTGCCGGTCACCGGTCGTGTGCGGTTGTAGCTCAGTTGGTTAGAGCGCAGGATTGTGGCTCCTGAGGTCGGTGGTTCGAATCCACCCAACCGTACCATTTCCCCCAAGATCCATTCCGATTACATCGTTCATCGCCGCGCAGGCTTGTTCGGGCGCTGGGCGCTCCGATTTTCTTCATCGTTGATGACGCTGCCACGCCCGGCTGTGCGGGAGCGGCAGGCCGAGTCTTGATGCGATTCGGGACTGTCCAAAAGGCGCGGCTGGCGGGTCCTGGGCCGGTCCGGCCATCGGCAACCTACGCCTTTTTATCATTTGCCGATCGGTGATCGTTCTCCCAGACTGTCGGCATGCCTGCGGACGGGAGGATGATATGGGCGTTCTGGTCGACGAGAAATTTTGGGTGATGGCGACAAACCGGATGTGGCTGAGTTTCCCGCCGCCTGACCGGCCCATCTCAAACGAGGAACTGGCCGAGATCCTGGAAATCGGTTGCCGGACCTTCTCCGAGGTGCTTGCCGATCCGGATTACGCAAGGGATCTCGAGGAAGTCATCGCCCTGCGCGACACGGTCGACACCGATGCACCGGGATGGCTTGAGGATTTCCGCGGCTTCTTCGAAAGATTTGCACAGCGCGAGCGCGCGCTTCTCGTACAATCCCAGATGGACGAACGGGTCGCGGTCCGGTTGCTGACTGCGCTTCAGGATGTTGTTGTGGGAACCGGCGAGGCCGAGAACTGGATTGCCGAGGCCGAGAACCTCGATCGCCTATTCCACAATGCGCGAGACATTTGCTGCGGCTATGCCGAACGGGCCAGAAGGGAAGCGATCCAGGCGACGCCTGAAGATCGCAGCAAACTGGTCCACGATGCACTCGAACTTGTCGGAGGCGGCGCCATGATTGCGATCGACACGACCGCATGGGAGCCCACGTCAATCATCGGCGGAAGCCTGTTGATCTACGGTGTGGTGCGACGGCGCCTGTAGGCCGCTTCATAGTGGGCATTGAAGGGGCGGCGCGCGCGCCGGTTTTGACAGCGTCATTGCCGCACCGCCAGCCGGGTTCACCCGAGTGCGAAAGGCGCCGGGAGCGGGTATAATCTCACCCGCTGTCGCGGGAGCGACGATCTGAAGTGAAGCCGGGGGAGATTTGGTAAGGCCGATGAAAGACCTGTTTCGACTGTCGCGTTACCATTGGCTGTTTCTGTTTCTGGTCATGGCGTTCTGCGCCTTCGCCACCGCGTTCCTGTCTTTTCAGTTGATCAACATCGCCATGGCGAATCTGGAATTCATCGCCACCCACGGCCTGATGGGCATCGTCGATGGAGGGCTTTTGCAGTTCCTTTCCATCCTCACCAAGGGGTTTCTGATCGTAACCCTGTATTTCTGCTTCAAGGGGATGGAGGCGGAACTGCTTCAGCGGTGGAGACGGATTGACCGCTGACCAGAGAGCGAATTACGCGGCGAGCGCGATCTCGACGCGATTCCGGCCTGCTTCCTTGGCACGGTAGAGCGCCATGTCTGCGCGTTTGAAAGCAGTCGCAAAAGGTTCGACATCTTCGACGCCGTCGCTGGCGTAGAGACCGATGCTTACGCTCAGATTGATCTCCAGCGTGCCTTCGTGGCGATAGGGCGTGCCGGCAACGGCCTTGCGAAGGCGCTCGCCGAGGCCGAAGGCGCGTTTTGCATCATGCGAGGGAAGAACGAGCGCGATCTCCTCGCCGCCATAGCGGGCCACGAGGTCGGTCTTTCGCACATTGGAGCGGACGAGAACGGCCAGATGCTGCAGAACCTTGTCGCCGACATCGTGCCCGTGCGCATCGTTGATCTGTTTGAAATGATCGATGTCGATCAGCATCAGTGCACAGGCATCGCCGCGCTGGCTTGCCGCTTCCATCAGGTCGGGGCCGCGCATGTCGAAGGCGCGCCGGTTTGCGAGACGCGTCAGAGAATCGGTGGAGGCTTCCCGCGTTAGCGTGTTCTCGCGCTCAAACTGACGCTTCTGCCGATCAACAATGCCGCCGACAATCATGGTGCCCAGAATGTTCATGACGAGCATCACCGGACCCACTTTCATCAAGATGGCCACGGCTGTTTCAAAGGGCAACAGAAACATCGAGACGAGCGAAGCGGCGCAGAAAACACCGAGCACGGCGAATGCGAAAAGCCCGGTGCGCCGGCCTTTGAAATGGAGAGCGAAAACAATGCCGGCAGCAGCACACATCACTATGCCGACACCACCGGGGAGCGCTCCGGCACCGCCCAGCCAGAGCCTGTAGGCGAAAGCGGCAAGCGTGGTGGCGCCGACGGCGAGCCACCCTCCGAAGCTCATGGCAAGAATGACGAAAGCGTTGCGCAAATCGAAGATGATGCCGGGTGCAACCTCCACTGGGAGCGTCATCGAGCCGACGGCACCGGCGGCGAAGACAAGTGCAACCAGCGTATGCCGCGCGCTTGGCGTCGGGCAGCTGCGCAGGACGATGTCGTAAAACAGTGCAGCGACTGCGGCGATCCCCAAATTCTGCAAAACGCCGGAAACCAGCAGCGCTGTCGTCATCACACCATCCTCATTCCGTCGGAACGCTACAGGTTCAAGGTTTCGATGCGGTAAAGGATGACTGGCATTCGTCCCACTCCCGCTGATCTGAAGCCAGATCGCCGCGCCGCGTCAGAACGCACAAAGGACGATCCAAATTGTTGATGGAGCATCGGGATAATCCGAGACCGGTTTTCGCTTTTCGGGCCGGTGCCTTAAAACAGACTTCCCTGACCCTTCGGTCCGTCATTCGGCGGTTTGCTCTTCTTCGTGGCCGCTACGGCCTTGCGGCCATCGCTGGCAGCCACCGCGCGGGCAACGCCGTCGGCAAACTGAATCTGTAGTTCAAGGCCGGGCTGGATGTCCACGGCACGCTTCAACGGCAGGTCGTCGGGACCGCGTACAAGCGCAAATCCCCGTTCCAGAACGCCTTCATGCGAAAGCGATCTGGCGAGCCGCATGGCCTGCTCCGCACTTGCATGCCCCTGCTTCAACAGCATGTCGACCTGCGTGTCCGCCCGGCGCCGCGCCTGGGCAAGGCGGTCGCGCCAATGGGCAATGCGCTGGTTGAGCGCCATGGGGGAAACGCGTGCCGCATCGCGGTCGAACCGCGTGCGCTGGGCGCGCACGAGGGCAAGAAACACGCCCGGCAGCCGCTCGCCGGAGGCAGCCGTGCGGCGGCGCACCTCGATGAGGCGGCGTTCAAGCGTCGCGGGCGAAAGGCGCAGGCTGTTGAATGCGATGCGCTTGCGCTGTGTTGCTGCCGAGAGCGCGCGGCCAAGCCGGCCTGCGGCTTCATCGAAGCGGCGGCGCGGCAGGGCAAGAAGCTGATCGGGAGAGGGCAGGGCGCGTGAAAGCGCGCGCAGCGCCTGCCGTTTGCGGTCGCCCTCGCGTGAAATCGCGCCCTTGAGACGCGCGGAAAGCCGGGCGAGGGAGGCTTCAAGCTCGGCCCTGACTGGCACCGCCATTTCCGCAGCACCCGTGGGCGTGGGTGCGCGCCGATCGGCGACGAGGTCGATCAGCGTCCAGTCCGTCTCGTGGCCGACAGCGGAAATCACCGGGATGTCGGAGGCTGCGACCGCACGCACCACGGCTTCGTCGTTAAAGCCCCAGAGATCCTCCAGGCTGCCGCCACCGCGCGCGACGATCAGGAGGTCCGGCCGGGGCAGGGGGCCTTCCTCGGGCAGTGCATTGAAGCCGGCCACGGCGTTGGAAACTTCATCACCGGTGGTCTCCCCCTGCACGCGTACGGGCCAGACCATGACGTGCGCGGGAAAGCGGTCGGAAATCCGGTGGATGATATCGCGGATGACAGCCCCGGTGGGCGAGGTCACCACGCCGATGACGCGCGGCATGAAGGGTAGGGGCTTCTTGCGGCTGTCGTCGAACAGCCCCTCGGCGGCAAGCTTCTTCTTGCGCTCTTCCAGAAGCGCCATGAGCGCGCCGGCACCGGCCGGCTCGACGCTGTCGATCACGATCTGATATTTGGACGAGCCCGGATAGGTGGTCAGCTTTCCGGTGGCAATAATCTCCAGCCCTTCCTGCGGAAGGAATTTGAGCTTGGAGAAGACGCCGCGCCAGATCACGGCTTCAAGCCGCGCACGGTCGTCCTTGAGGGCGAAATAGGCGTGGCCGGAGGAATGCGGACCGCGATAGCCGGAGACTTCGCCGCGCACGCGCACATGGCCGAATGCGTCTTCCACGGTGCGCTTCAGGGCACCGGAAATCTCGCTGACGGAAAACTCCGCGACATTGCTCTGCGAATCGGCTTGGCGGGATGTGTTCATGGCACGTGATTGAGACGGGCCGCGCAGGCAGGGTCAAGCCCGTGGGGAAATTCCATCCACATGGTTCCCCAGGGTCAGGACCTATTAATATGATCACAATGGCGTTCGATAGACCAAGAGATGCAAGGAGAAGCCCGCAGAGCGGGGTCTTCCCCCCGGTCAAGGGGTTTGACGCGGCAGATCGCCGGTCTATCGAGCGTCCTTCGGATCGGCCTGATTTGCACGGCCTACTTTGTCGCAAGACCTTGAAAGACGTGAAGTCTTCCTGCGGTCCTGCTTCGCGTATCCGCACAAATCAGGCCGACCATTGCGACCATATTAATAGGTCCTGACCCTACCAGCCATTCATCACGTGGCCGGGGCGCAGCCGTTTGCTACGCGGATTGAGAAAGGCGCTCTGGAAGTCGAAACTGCCGGTTTCTTCGATGAAAGCCGGGACGGAGAGGTTGTCGAGGCTTTCGCTGATATGCCGCGCGAGCGCATCGATGATTTCCACCTGGCCGGTATGGCCGCGCATCAGACCGATATGGCAATCGGGCAGCGGCTTGAAACCATCGGCCTCGCCCAGAACGCGCATGCCGGGCCGCAACGCGCATTCCGGCAGAACCGAGACGGCCAGACCGGAAAGAACGGCCGTTGCGATGACCGTGGCCGAAAAACTGGTGAAGAGAACACGATACTGCCGGCCGTCCTCCTCCAGAGCCGCACAGGCGGTACGTCGCCACAGGCAGTTGGGGCGTCCGAACGCCATGGGCAGCACTTCGCGCTCGTGAACCGTGTGGTTTGCCGAGCTCACCCAGAGCACGGGTTCGCGGCGGACCGGCTCCGATCCGCCCTTGGAATCGTCGTGGGTCACCAGAGCGAGATCGAGATTACCGCGCCGGATGTGCTCCACAAGATTGGTGGTGGGTTCGCAGGCCACTGAAAGTTCGACACGTGGATTGGAGCGCGAGAAACGCGCCATGATCTCCGGCAGGAAACGGTCGGCATAGTCGTCCGGCGTGCCGATGCGGATGTGCCCTTCGAGGCTCGCATCGTCGAACGCTGCGAGTGTTTCGCGGTTAAGCCGCAGCATGCGGCGCGCATAGGTCAGAAGCCGTTCGCCTTCTTCCGTCAGCCGGTTGGTCCTACCGTCCTTCTGGAAAAGCGCCTTGCCGATGCGCTCTTCGAGCCGGCGCATCTGCATCGAAACGGCGGACTGGGTGCGATGCACCTCCTCGGCGGCCCGGGTGAAGCTGCCCGTGTCGGCAATCGCGATGAATGTGGATAGCTGATCGAGATCGAGCGGGGCGGCCATGGCGACACCTATCATTGATGTTGATGATAGAGATTAGAAACATTCGTTCGACTAATCAATAAGGCTTTGACACCATGTGCCTGTTCATGGGGCGGGCCTTTCGATTTCATCGGGAAGCCCGCTCACCACTTTTTCGTTCAAGACACAAAGGATCAGAACGATGACCCGCGCCGAAACCCAGACCTTCGCTATGACCGCTGTCGCGCAGCCGGCCGGCGTGGTGCGCGCGATTACGGCATCGCTTCTGGCCAGGGCAACGCGTTACTGGAAGGTACGAACGGCAATGCGACATCTCTCCGAGATGTCCGACTGGCAACTTGCCGATATCGGCCTGACACGCAGCGATGTGGACATGGTGGCGTTGCGCAACCCGCGAAAGCTTGCAACGCAGGCGCTGCAGGAAATCGCTTATGAACGCACGCGAATGACAGCGCTCCACGGCGGAACCGACCCGAAGCCCTGACAGCTCAAAGTTTCCCAATGCAGGCCTGACTCCCGCAAGGCCGGTTTCCCCCCGGCAGCCTGCACATTGCCCGGTCCTCTGGACCGGGCTTTTTTATGGTCCGTTCCGGAAAGAGAGTTCAGGCCGGGTCGCCGTCTTCTTCGTCTATCGAGCGACCGGGGATCGCATAGCTGCCCGATAGCCAGCGATTGAGGTCCACATCCTTGCAGCGTTTCGAGCAGAATGGATAAAACGCACGCTGCGAGGGCTTGCCGCATTCGGGGCAGGGGCGCTTGGGGCGCAGCGGCGTGACCTTTTCGGGCTGGTTCTGATCCATTTCAATGCGCTCCGGCGCCGGAGAGCCAGTTGAAATGGACCTTGTAGCCATCGGCCACCAGCAGATTGACAGTCTCGTAGAGTGGCAGGCCCACCACATTGGAATAGGAGCCGACAAGCTTGACCACAAAGGTTCCGGCCAGGCCCTGAATGGCATATCCGCCGGCCTTGCCGCGCCATTCGCCGGATGCCAGGTAGCTTTCGAGCTCTTCGTGCGAAAGACGCTTGAAACGCACGCGCGATTCGACAAGGCGCTGGCGAAGCTTGCCCGATGGGGTGATGAGGCAAAGCCCGGTATAGACCCGGTGGGTGCGTCCGGACAGGAGTTGAAGGCAGTTGGAGGCCTCGTCCACCATCTCGGCCTTGGGCAGAATGCGACGCCCGACAGCGACGACCGTGTCGGCAGCCAGGAGGTAGCAGCCCTCTGCCTCGCCATCCTGCTTCAGGCGTTCATGCGCTTTCTCGGCCTTGCCGAGCGCCAGGCGCTTGGCAAGCGAACGCGGGTGTTCGCTTTTGAGCGGCGTTTCATCGATGTTTGCAGGGGCAAGGCGATCAGGTTCGAGGCCGGCCTGCTGCAGGAGCTCGACGCGGCGGGGTGAGCCGGAAGCCAGCACGAGTTTCTGCAGTGCGCTCATCGCTATATCACCGACCGCGACAGCTTCTATTTGAAGCGGTAGGTGATGCGACCCTTGGTCAGGTCGTAGGGCGTCATTTCGACGAGCACCTTGTCACCCGTCAGGACGCGAATGCGGTTCTTGCGCATACGCCCGGCCGTGTGGGCAATGATCTCGTGTTCGTTTTCCAGTTTGACGCGAAACATCGCGTTGGGCAGCAGTTCGGTGACCACGCCTGGAAACTCCAGGACTTCTTCCTTTGGCATCCGTTACCTTCGGTTTTAAAGATTTTCCCGGCCGACGACCGGAATTTGGCGCGGAACCTAGCTCATTCATCACTCTTTGTGAACAAGCCAAACCCCGGTAAACGCCAATTTGTGTCGGTTTTGTTTCATGTTTCAAAGCGCTGCGCAATGGAAGCGGCCAGCCGGTCGCGCACATCGCGGTATGCGGCGATGATCTGGTCGCGTGTGCCGCTGACCACGGTGGGGTCCATTGTCGGCCAGTATTCGACATCGGCCGCGATTGTCCGGGTCATGTCGAGTGCGCGGTGATGCGCCTCCGGCGACAGGGTGATGATGAGATCGAAATTCGTGTCGGCCAGCTCTTCGATGGATTGCGGCTGGCGCTCTCCGAGCGAAAGCCCCTTTTCATCCAGCACCGCATCCACAAAGGGATCGCGCTCCCCGGCGCGCAGTCCCGCAGAGGCCAGAAAGACGCGGGATGGCAATATCTGGCGTGCCAGGGCCTCGGCCATGGGCGAGCGAATGGCATTCATGCCGCACAGAAACAGCACCGACTGCGGCGCCGGCGGTTTGCCTGTCGCACCGGCGCTCATGGCCGCACTCCCACCGGGGCGGCACCCCTGGAGGCGGCACCCCTGGAGGCGGCACCCATGACGCGTATCAGCCCCGCCAATGCAGCACGCAAACCAGCGTGAAAAGCCGCCGCGCGGTGTCGAAATCCACGTCGATCTTGTCCTTCAGGCGGTCCATCAGCGTTTGCGATCCCTCATTGTGCAGGCCGCGTCGCCCCATGTCGATCGCTTCGATCTTGCTGGGCGTGGCACTGCGAATGGCATCGTAATAGCTTTCGCAGATCAGAAAATAGTCTTTCACAATGCGGCGAAACGGGGTGAGCGAGAGAATGTGCGTGACCACCGCCTCGCCATTTTCGCGCGAGATGGCGAAGACAAGCCTGGCCTCAACGAGCGACAGTTTCAGCTTGTAGGGCCCCTCTCCGCTGTCGCCGACTGGCCTGAAACTGTTTTCTTCGACCAGATCGAAAATGGCGACTGCGCGCTCATGTTCGACATCCGGTGTGCCGCGGCCAACGGACTCGTCGAGTTCGACATCGATCAAACGTGCCGTATCGGAGTCCTGACAGGCCATGTCAGACGTCGTGTCTTGGTCGGCTCGGCGTCTCCCACGCCGCGCCGAGATCGGTCAGCCGCGCCTCGATGCACTCGACATCGAGCCGCAAAGCGGCACCGCCGGAGAAAATCAGTTCGACAACACCGGCCGGAGCCTCCTCGGACGGTATGAAATTGAGTGCCAGAAGGGACAGCACCTCATCGGGGCGGCTGCGGTCGATGCCTGCCGCGCGCACATGCTGCACGCGGTCGAAGTGAAGAATGCTGCGACGGCGTTCATGCGGTGTTTTTTTCAGGAAGCTGCGCCTGGTCTCATTTTCCCATACAAACCGGTTGCAGGCGACGGCAAAGCGCCGGTTCGACGGCTCGAAAGCCAGATCGCCGACCTTGACGACGGCATCCTGCAGGTGCGCCGAAAGGATGCCGAGATCGACATCGTCGAGCGCTACGAGCTTGAGAAAATCCATGACCACTGCGCCTGTCAGATTCAGCTTGAGATACGCTCGACCGCAGCGCCGCAAGCGGACAGCTTCTCTTCAAGCCGCTCGAAACCGCGATCCAGATGATAAACGCGGTTTACCTCCGTCTGCCCTTCCGCTGCAAGCGCGGCAATGACGAGGGAGACCGAAGCGCGCAGATCGGTCGCCATGACCGGAGCGCCACGCAGTTGCGCCACGCCGTCCACGACGGCGGTCTGGCCGGAAAGCGAGATCTTCGCGCCGAGGCGTGCCAGCTCCTGCACATGCATGAACCGGTTCTCGAAGATGGTTTCGGTAATGTGCGAACGCCCCCTGGCCATGGTCATGAGCCCCATGAACTGCGCCTGCAGGTCGGTGGGGAAGCCGGGAAAGGGCTGGGTTGTGATGTCGACGGGATTGATGCCGCCGCCATTGCGCCGCACGCGAATGCCGGTGTTGGCGCGGGTAATCTCGGCGCCGGTCTGCTCCAGCGTGCCAAGCGCTGATTCCAGAAGATCGGCCTGCGCCCCCTCCAGCATAACGTCGCCGCCTGTCATCGCCACCGCCATCGCATAGGTGCCGGTTTCGATCCGGTCGGGGATGACCCGGTGCCGCGCGCCTGAAAGGCTCGTGACACCGTCAATCCTGATCGTGTCCGTTCCGGCGCCGGAAATCTTCGCGCCCATGGCATTGAGGCAGTCGGCCAGATTGACGATTTCCGGCTCGCGTGCCGCGTTTTCCAGAACGGTCTCGCCCTTTGCGAGCGCGGCAGCCATCATCAGCACATGCGTGGCGCCGACGGAAACCTTCGGAAACACGTAGCGATTGCCGATGAGGCCGTTTTTGGCCTTTGCATGCACATAGCCCTGTTCGATCTCGATCTCGGCACCCAGCGCGCGCAGGCCGTCGATGAAGAGATCGACGGGGCGTGTGCCGATGGCGCAGCCGCCGGGCAGCGACACACGCGCCTCGCCCATGCGCGCCAGAAGCGGGCCGATGACCCAGAAGCTTGCGCGCATCTTCGAGACGAGCTCATAGGGCGCGACGGTATCGACGATGCTGCGCGCGGTGAAATGGATCGTCCGCGAATAACCTTTCTGCTGGTTCTCGCGGCGGCCGTTGACCGAGTAGTCGACACCGTGATTGCCAAGGATGCGGATCAGGCTCTCCACATCCGCCAGGTGCGGCACGTTGTCGAGTGTCAGCGTATCATCGGTCAGAAGCGACGCGATCATCAGCGGCAGGGCGGCGTTCTTGGCGCCGGAGATGGGCAGCGTGCCGTTGAGCACGTTGCCACCGGTTATGCGTATGCGATCCATCCGTTCTCACTTTCCGGGCGCAGTTCCCGATGTCGTCCGTCTTTTCGGATTGTCCCCGACTTGCCAGAATGCGCCGATTGCCTTGCCGTATCGTAAAGGTTGCTTCTGATGCGGCAGGCGCTGGATGCGATGCCGCGAAGCAGTAGTTGCAAGACATATTCGTTTCAAATGGTCCTAAAACATGGCCGCGCGCGGCGCAAGGCAGGGAATGCTGCATGCGGATAGGCTATTCGTCGGTATCTGCCGTATCCGGGCGCAGCCCGTCGGGGCGCTGGTCGGCTTCGCCCTGGCGGCGCGAGCGGGCTTGCGCCTTCCGGCGGGCAAGATTGGCGCGCAACTGCGCGGCAAGGCGCTCCTTGCGCTCGTCATCGCCCTTGCTGGCGGGGGATGAGGCATCTGGCTTTCTGGCTTTGCTCAAGTGAAACTCCATGGAGCACCGGTCTGTAACTCTACCCCTCTGTCCTCGCACTGCAAGCGGCGCAGCACCGGCCCCGGGGGCGATTTTCACAGCCCTTTATCAAAGTGAGCAAATGAATGCGAATGTGTGCTTGCGCAATGCCGATCATTGTGGCAGAAGTCCGCCGCATCACAAGGGCGGGCGCGATGCTGCCCGTTCGTGTTCAGGACGCCTGCTGCCCGTTCGTTCATCAGGCGTTTCCGTTCCGGCGCTGCTGCCGTAGCTCAGGGGTAGAGCACTCCCTTGGTAAGGGAGAGGTCGAGAGTTCAAATCTCTCCGGCAGCACCAGTCTCCACAATTCATTGATGGAACCCTGTTCGCGGCTTGCTGCGGCGGGAGCGGTTGCCCGCCATTGACACGCGCTCAGGCCGTAACGGTTACCCGTTGAATCACCCAGGAATATTGCCAAGGCCGCTGTTCTCATCAGGATGTGCCGGGTTTGGTCGGCGTTCGATCATGAAGGGCACCGCTTCCGGGTGTCGCATTCTGTTCGGCGAAGCGACTGGCGCAATTGATAATTCTTTGCGGGAGCGCGAGATGGACAATCTGCCGTGGGTGCCCAGAGTGGGTATCAGGCGGTTCAAAAATGCCGACCGAAAACGACCGATCGAAGAACGGATCAGGTCTTTGGACGGTATAGCTCTGCGGCACTGGCGCTTTCCTCAGGCGACGGATCTGCTTGGCCTGCGCGGCATCTCCGTATGGCTTGGCATTGCGATGGCCGTCGCCGTGACCGTCGCCCCTGCTGAAGCACAGGTTCAGCGAAGCTTTCTCAACCTTGGCTTTGAATCGCCCAGCATTAACTGCAGTTACGCCCACGTGACCAGCGGAGCAGTTGAGGGCTGGTCAACAACCCATGCTCAGATGGCCGGAAACTGCGGCTACGGAACTGGCCCTCTGATTGAGATTTGGCGGAGCGGTTTCAACGGTGTGCTGTCGCGGTCCGGGTCGCAACATGCCGAACTCAATGCCCGCCAGAATTCTCGTATCTATCAGACTGTGTGCCTGCTCGAAGGCGATGAAATCGATTGGAGGTTCAGTCACCGTGGGCTTTCAGGCACCGATGTTATGGATTTCAGAATCGGAAACGCTGATCGGGTTGTTCGGGCATCAACAAGCAATGCTGGCGTCGGCAATCCCAGCCTTTGCGGCAGTGGTGCCGCCATCAGCGACGCCACGTGTACCTCTGTCCAGACAAACACCTGGAGTGATTATTCGGGCACATTCACCTGGACCGGCCCCACCAACCTCCAACAGTTCGGTTTCGCAGCTGTTTCCACTTCGGATGGCAATCCAGATACAGGCAACCACATCGACGACATTCAGCTGCGCATCGACCCTCTGATCGAGTTTGCGCAGAGCGAGACCGCCTACCCGGAAAGCGGGGAGGACTCGAATCTGCCCAAACTCAGGGTGAGCGGATACCTCGAAGACCCGCTGACGGTGACAGTGAATGTGGTCGGAGGGACGGCGGAACTCGGCAATGACTACACAACCCCCGGCGGCGGGTCGACTTTCACCGTTTCCATCCCGGCAGGAACGTATACCGATACAGATTTCGATATCGGTGTCAGTGTGATTGAAGACACTCTGACAGAGGAAGACGAGACAATCGAGTTCGAACTCGTCGAGGGCAGCGACTACATTTTGAAAAGCACTCAGACCTGCGGGGGGGCTCCCATTGCTCTGAGTACGCATACGATCCAGGAAGAGAAAATCGAACTCACCAATGTGGTGACACTCAACGATGCGAATGGCAACGGGGTGCCGGATGCCGGCGAGACGGTTTCGTATCAATTCGGGGTGACCAACACCAGTTCGGTTGATCTGAGCGGGATTTCAGTCGAAGCACCTCTTCCGGGCATTCCGGTTTCCGGCGGTCCCATCAACCTTGCGGCAGGCACATCGAACGATACTGCATTTTCGGCTACCTACACATTGACCCAGGCGGATGTGGATGCCGGGATTCTCGAAAATCAGGCCATTGTCACCGGGAATGTCACGGCCACCGGCCATGAGATCCAGGACCTTTCCGACGACCCCAACAATGCCACAGACGAGGATCTGGAGGACGATGGCGACCCGGACGACATAACCATTCTCAGACTCGCCGCCAATGGAGAACACACACTTGAGAAGCAGGCTGTGCTAATCGACGCCAATGGCAACGGGCAGCCCGATCTGGGTGAGACCCTGGAATACACCTTCACCGTCGTGAACACTGGCAATGTGACGCTATCTGACATCGAAGTGACGGATGAAAAGGTCAATGTTACGGGCAGCCCGATTTCGTCGCTCGGGCCGGGAGAGACAGATTCGAATGTCAAAGGCACCTATGAACTCACGCAGGCCGATATCGACGCTGGTGAGGTCGAAAACAGCGCCGAGTCCACCGGGTCGGACCCGAGAGGAGACCCGGTTCACGCAACCTCCTCCCCGCCAGGCGGCAGTCCGGGCGACAAGACGGTGACGCCGCTTGATCAGAACAGCCACATGGACCTGGTCAAGAAGGCCGAGCATCAGGATGCCGACAATGATGGTGTGATCGATGTTGGTGAGACGATCCTCTACACATTCGCAGTCAAGAACACCGGCAATGTCACGCTGACCGATGTGACCGTCGAGGATGAAAAGGTAGACGTTGAGGGTGGTCCACTGGCAAGCCTGGAGCCAGATGCAGAAGACACGACCACCTTCAAGGGCTCCTACATCGTCACGCAGGAAGATGCGGATGCTGGCACGATAGAGAATGTGGCGGAAGGCAGGGCAAAGAACCCGAAAGGAGAAGACGTGACCGTCGACTCCCGTCCGCCGGGCGGGGAACCGGGTGGTGCTACCGAACTCGACATCCCGAGCTTTCCCGGACTAAGCTTTTTGAAATCGGCCTCGTTCGACCTTGCTGACGATACGAATGGCAATGGTTACCCCGATGCAGGTGAGCTTGTTCGCTACAAATTCGAGATCAAGAATACGGGGAATGTGACGATCTCGAACATTGCTGTTGATGACCCGTTCGCGAACATAAACGGCGGACCGATCTCAGCTCTTGCTTCTGGTGAAAGCGATGACGAAACAATTTCAGCAACGCATGTGCTGACCCAGGACGAAGTCGACGCCGGTGAGATCATGAACCAGGCAACCGCGCGCGGTGAGACGGTCACGGGTACACCGGTGACTGACCTTTCTGACGACCCGGAGAACACGGAGGACCGGGATCAGGACGGCGATGGTGATCCGGACGATCCGACGGTTCTTCAGTTGCCTCAGAATCTATCGCTGGCACTGGAGAAAACGGGCAAGTTTCAGGGAGCGGAAAGCGGGCTGGCACAGCCTGGCGATACCATCCTCTATTCGGTAACGGTAACAAATGACGGTAATGTCACGGCATCCGACGTGCAGCCGCACGACCCCGGCCCGACATTCGCTGGCAGGCCGGGAACTGGTTCGCTTTCAGCTTTCACACCGACAAGGGCCAATATAGGGCCGGACAAAAGCACGACGTTTTCGGCGACCTACAAGCTGACGGCGGCAGACATTGCGAATGCTCAGGATGTCGAAAATGGCGTTCAGAACTCGGCAACGGCAACAGGTACGGGGCCGAAAGGAGACGAAACGACGTCGCCGGAGGTCACCGCAGTTCTCAACCTCCCGGGCTACCTGATCAGTAAGACAGCCGAATTATCAGAGGTCCAGCGTGGTGGCACGGCGCGCTACGTGATCCGGGCCAAGGGAATCGGATTTGATGCACCGAGCGTGGTCGACGTCGTTGACGAGATACCGATCGCATTTGCGTATGTTTCTGGCTCGGCCATGCTTGGAAACACTGCGCTGACCCCGAAAATCGACGGTCGCCAGCTTACCTTCGAAGACATTACGCTGAATCCGGATGAAGAGATTGAAATCACACTGGAGCTCCGCGTGACTGCGGCGGCGAAACCCGACACATACATCAACCGGGCGTGGCTGGAGGATGCCGACGGGCAGATGGTCTCGCGCGTTGCGACAGCCGAAGTTGAGATCATGCCGGAACCGCTTTTCGACTGTGGTGACCTTCTGGGAAAAGTGTTCGATGACAGGAACCGCAATGGTTATCAGGACAAGGGGGAGCCCGGTCTGCCTGGTGCCCGGGTCGCAGCCGTGAAAGGGCTGCTTGTCACGACGGATGATCACGGCCGGTTCCACGTTGCGTGCGCAGACCTTCCCGATCAGCGCATTGGTACGAACTACATCCTGAAGCTCGATCTGCGGTCACTTCCTTCCGGCTATCGTGTCACGACGGAAAATCCCCGGATCGCTCGTCTGACTGCAGGCAAGGCAACTGAATTTCTTTTCGGAGTTTCTATCGGTCGGATTGTACGGGTTGATCTTGCCGCGGGTGCCTTCGAACCCGGGGAGAAAGAGCTGAAACCGGAGTGGCGTTCGCGTGTCGACCAGTTGATCAGCCTGCTCGACCAGGAGCCATCGGTACTGCGGCTGTCCTATGCGGGCGAAAGGGATCGACTGGCCAGACAGCGATTGGCGGCGATCCGGCAACTGATTGCAACAGAATGGCGCAACATTGGAGCACGCTACAGGCTGGAGATTGAGACGCGCCTGCAGACATCGAACGAGGAGTGAATGGGTGAGGGGGAAAAGCAAATGATGCTGCTGGAGCACAATACGCCAGTGCGACTTGACGCCTTGATCGTCGAGGTATAAGCAGCGTTCATGGCTCGCACTTCAACATCACTTCGTCCTGTTTCCCGGCCAGCGCCCGACTACACCGACCCCGCCTACTGGCAGGGAACGATTAAGATGTCGCTGTCCAAGTTCTTCGTTTTGAGCGTGCTGCATCACAGGCCGATGCATGGATACGAAATTGTCCAGGCCGTCGAGAAAACGACCAATGGCTGCTGCAGCCCCACCGAGGGCACAGTCTATCCCATGCTCAACGAGTTCGAGGCCGGGGGGTACCTCTCCTCGAAACGCGAGGTGGTCCAGGGCAGGGAGCGGAAAATCTACGGGCTGACCGACAAGGGGCGCGACGCGTTCCAGACCGCTGTCGCGGCCTGGCTCGAGGCCACGGACTGCATCCTTGCCGGCAAGGCCACCGCCGATGCCGTGCAGCATTCACAGGGACGGGCGCGTTCCCCATGAGGTCGATTTTTTTGCATATATACATCGCCCATCGATGCATCGATAGCCGATGTCTTTGAGGGAGACCCTCTACCTGGGCCTCCCTTCTCGTCAACTCCGTCGAAAGAAGACTGTCAATGAGACTTCGCACGCTTCCCGATCCCGATTCGCTGCCGTCACTCGACCGCGACCATGCCGTTGAAAAACCTGCGAACGGGCTCCCGGGAGGACTGCAGCATCCGCCACGCATTCTGCTGCTTTACGGATCGCTGCGGGATCGTTCCTACTCTCGCTTCGCCGTGGAGGAGGCGGCGCGCCTCGTGCGCTTTTTCGGTGGCGAACCGCGCATCTTCGATCCTTCCGATCTTCCCCTTCCGGACCAGGTGAGGGGCGATGACCATCCGGCGGTGCGCGAGCTGCGTGAGCACGCGATGTGGTCCGAGGGCCAGATTTGGTGTAGTCCTGAAAGGCACGGGCAGATCACCGGCGTCATGAAGGCGCAGATCGATCATCTGCCGCTAAAGATGGGCGGCATGCGGCCGACCCAGGGGCGGACACTCGCAGTCATGCAGGTCTCGGGTGGCTCGCAGTCCTTCAACGCCGTGAACACGCTGCGCCTGCTCGGACGATGGATGCGGATGTTCACCATCCCAAATCAGTCGAGTGTGGCGAAGGCTTTTCAGGAGTTTGACGGGGACGGAAGGATGCTTCCGTCCAGCTATTATGAGCGCATCGTCGACGTGGTTGAGGAACTCGTGCGCTTCACGATTTTGCTGCGGTCGCATGTGGATCTTCTGACCGACCGCTATTCCGAGCGCAGACAGGCCGGGCGAAAGCCGGTTGATGCCAGTCGTGATCTTTCGGCAATCGCCGTGGCTCCGCAGGAGAAAAAGACCGGGACGTGACAAAATCGATCTGGCTGATAGCCACCCGCTCGTCAGTCATGGCAGGGGTCGGCCAGCCTGCGGGCCGGCTTGGCGGTCACGGCTATTGAAAAGCAGACAGGCAGCCCCGCTCGGGTAACCCTGCGTGTCCGGATATGGCCGGGGCCGGCGCTGAAACCTCCCCGCCGGCAAAAGAAAAGGCCCGCAGCCGATCCGGCAGCGGGCCCTGATGTTCTTGTGTGGTGAACTGTGGCCTACTTGCGCAGTTCCGCCTCGATCTTGTCGAGCGCCTCGGCCTTGCCCATGCCGGTCAGGAAGGCGAGCGTCACAATGGACGGCACACCGAGATCGGACGGCAGCTGCGTGGTCGAAACGATGAGATCCACGCCGTTCAGCTCAGAGCGCACTTCCGTGGCCTTGCACTGGCGTGAATCGATGGTGATGCCACGTTCCTTCATGGCCTCGGTTACCGCGTTGGCCACCACTGTCGAGGTGGCAATGCCGGTGCCGCAGGCAAACAGGACGGTCTTCTTGCTCATGGGTCTCTCCCGATCAATTGGGCATTATTTCAGAACCGCAGCGACATCATCAAGCGACGATGCCTGCATGAGGCCGGAAATGGCTTCCTTGCTCTGGATGGTCGCCATGATTTCCTGCAGCATTTCGATCTGCCGGTCTTTGTCGTTGAGCGCCATCAGGAAGACGAGACCGACTTCGACTGCCTCATCCGGGTCTTCCATGTTTGCGAAGGTTACCGGCTTTTTCAGTGTCGCAAGAGCAATGCCCGGCTTCACGACATGTTCCGGATCGGTATGCGGCACCGCCACATTAACCGCGTGGCCGAGCGGAAGTCCGGTCGGCATCGTGGCTTCGCGGGCGAGAACCGCATCGGCAAAGCTGTCTTTCACATAGCCAGCATCCTTGAGCTTGCCGGCAAGCAGTCGGATGACAGCCTCACGGCTATCGGTATCGACCCCGAGGACAATCGCCTCGGGGTCGATGTGGTTCATAAGGGCTTCAGCCATTCACTAACCTATTCAGCCTTCTTGTGCAGTGGTGTCGTCGTCTTCCGCACCAGCCGCCCGTTCCCAGGCCAGCGTGTTGCGGCGGTAGAGCCAGAAGCACGCCGCGATGATGGCGGCAAGCACGCCCAGCCCGGCAGCGCCCAGGTTCCGGATCGCTGCGATGACCACGTAGGAAATCCACAGGAAGCCGTCGACCACCGAGGTGATCTGCACCGCGTTCTCAGGCATTTCGAAGCCCGAATCCACGGCAGCGCTGGTGAACAGGGGCGCAAGCGCGTTGGCCACATAGAAACCCACGGCCAGTGTCACCGTGCCGACGATCACCATGCGGAACACGTTGCCGCGCATCAAGGGCGCCGTCATCGCAACGATGAACGGAATGACCGCCAGGTCGGCAAACAGGATCACGCGATTGCCCGGCAGGATGATTGACAGGACGATGGCAATCGGCACCAGAATGAGCGACGACGAGATTGCCGCCGGGTGACCGATAAGGATCGCCGAGTCGAGACCGACCAGGAGCTCGCGGTCGCCGGTGCGCTTGCGCACGAATTCCTGTGCTGCTTCCGACACTGGCAGAAGCCCCTCCATGAGGATCTTCACCATGCGCGGCAGGAGCAGCATCACGGCAGCGAGCGTCATGCCCGTCTGCAGCACCTTGGACAGGATCGTGCCGAAATCGCCGGCGTTGTAATAGGCGATGACACCGAGCACCAGGCCGATGATCAGACCGAGCACGACCGGTTCGCCGAACACGCCAAACCGGCGCTCAATGGTTTCGGTCGAGATGTTGACCTTGTTGATGCCGGGAATGCGCTCGATGATCCAGTTGACCACGATGGCGATCGGCAGGATCTGAGCGGATGCCAGATGCGGAACTGAAACGCCGGGAATGCCATAGAATTTCTGGACGGCACGGGCCGACCAGTCGGCGAACAGCAGCGAAAGTGCTGCCATGAGAGCCGCCACGACGAGGCCGTAGACAAGGCTGCCTGTCGCTGCCACGGCAAGCGAGCCGATGAACGCGAAGTGCCAGAAATTCCAGACATCGACATTGAGCGTGCGGGTCATTCGCGTCATCAGAAGCGCGATGTTGACCGCAATGCCGATCGGGATCACCCACAGGCCCACCGACGAGCCAAAGGCGATCGCGGCAGCAGACGGCCAGCCGACATCGACAATGTCGCGCTGAATGCCGGTATTGGTAACGATGGCCTGCGCCACGTCGCCAATGGAGCCGAGCATCAGCCCGAGAACCAGATTGATGCCGATGAAAGCCACGCCGATAGTCACGGCGGCACGGAATGCCTTGCCGATCTTGGCCCCCAGCACTGCGGCAATGACAAAAATGACGATGGGCAACAGAACCGTTGCGCCAAGCGTATCAACGGCCGCTTTGAGGCCGCTCAGGAATGCGTCCATTTTCCTCCCCCTGAATCCCTGCTCATAATCATTCGCGATCAGAACATTTGTTTCTCAACGTAGACGCAAGTTTATGGCGCGCAGCCACTTTGCTGTCAATCGGCGAATCCGTTCGAAAAAAATGCGCGGGACCGCAAAAAAATCTACTTCCTGATTTCCTCATAAGTAGCGTTTCTCGCAAACTACAATCATAAGATGAAATCAGAACGGACGGGGCGACGATGCTCTCTGGTTACAACATAGTCATCCGGTCTGAAACGACCGGTCCACACGCTTCCCCTCCGTAACAAGCGGAACAGAAATTCACTTCACATCCTGTGAAGTGGCCGCCAAAGCCGGCCCTCCCGCCCCCCGGGTCGGCTTTCTCCCAAAGCCTTGCCTCACTTTCTGAAAGTGCAGGTGAGGCTTTGGGACCCTCCCATGCATCGGCTCGTGTGTCTCGCGTGACTGGCCAAACTCACCGGACCTGCCCGTGCCCGCAAAACCTCTCATTGATCGCGTCTCGATCTGCAGACTCCTCGATGAAATGGCTGAACTGGGATTCTCCAGCGCCGAAGTCGACATCATGCTTGTCCGACAGGGCGCTGTGGATCTGGACGTTCTTCAGGAGTGCAAACGCAATCATCCCGTATTCAGTCGCGCATCACGCCCGAAGCGGCGCCTTCTACGCATCAAGCGTTAGGGCCGACATGCCCGACACGCCATTCTCGCGGTTATGCGGTGCCTGAACGCTTCATCGTTTCACGGAGTCGATAAAGTGGCCCGAATATCCGGTTTCCGCAGTTCCGGGTCAAAAAAGTTACCGCGTTTCCTGGGTTTGCTTTTGAAGTGTTGAAGCGATCCGCACCGCACCGCACCATGGTTGGTTAGCAACGGAAGCAGGAGCTCAGGCGGCTCAGCACCTCGTCGGTGTGGCCGCGCCTCCTGTTTTGGCGCGACCACATTTCAAGTTCGCCTGAGAGATTTCTCTAGTTCTCTGTGCTGTGTGAAGCCACCGTGGCATCGGCCTGATATTGCGCCAGGGCGCCTTCATATCCGAACAGGGCTGCTGCCACTTTGGCCGCGGCCGTTTCGACCAATGCCGCCTTGCCGGCAGGTTGGAAGGTCTCCTTCACAAGAGAGGAGGCCTGTACCTCCCGAGAGGCCGAATCCAGGAGATGCCAGTAGATCCGTACCTCGTCTCCCTCTATCTGAACGCTTGTCAGCAGTTCGTACACATCGTTTTCAGGACCGAACATCGCCCTGATCCGGGAGACGACCGTTTCAAGCTTCTCATGCGGACGCACACCGACGGAACGCACGGCCCTCTCACGACCGACATTCAACCACAATGCATCGTTCAGCATCTCTGCGAGCTGGTTGGCGTTGGCATTTGCCTGGCTGGTTCGTGCGGTATCGAGTACAAGCACAGGGGCGGCCCTGCGGCCCACATGGGTGGTCAAGTCCAGCCAGAACGGCGTTGCAACCGATAGTGCAAGGCCGAGGGTGGCAACGAGCCCGGCGCCCACAGCCAGAGACCGTGATCTGGAAAGATGCCGGGACGCGAGCGCGACGAACATGTTTCTTGGGCTGCGCCTTTCAAAAACGGGAACATAGGCTCCCAGCGGTATGGAAATGTGGACAGGGTCCGCCTTTCCGGGGCCCGCATAGTAATCGCGCAGGGACTTTCGCAATTGTCCCGCTGCGATCCGGACGATCGGATCGACCGTTGCATCAAAGCTGGCATCCCTGCCAAAGACGTCGACTGCAATCGTGAATGCCTTGATCCGGTCAGCACGCCCAGCGAGCGTTTCTTCGACAACGAAACGCAGGAAGCGCCTGTTGCGATCCGATGCCCGGAAATCCGGGCTCTGTAGAAGCGCGTCCAAAACTGCAAGCTGTTCTTCTCCGGTGCCCCCATCCCCCGGTGATATGATCTGAGATATCTCCTTTCTTTCCTGTTTCGACACCCCGTTCCTGTGTGTTTCAGCCTCGTATTTCTGCAGCATTATCTCTCGCTTTTCGCAAGTCTGGAGGGTGCCCGGCACACCTGAAACATGGTCCGCGCGGCCCTCGCCGATCTGGATTTTTGTCGTGTACGCAACAGGAGCGCCATGCAGTCTTCGGGCAAAAGCGGCGCGCATCCCCGCAGGGGTGTCGCCCGGAAGATGCACGAAACGATACGGTGAAATTGCTGGCGTGC
Source organism: Nitratireductor rhodophyticola (assembly GCF_019891355.1). Classification (NCBI taxonomy): domain Bacteria; kingdom Pseudomonadati; phylum Pseudomonadota; class Alphaproteobacteria; order Hyphomicrobiales; family Phyllobacteriaceae; genus Nitratireductor; species Nitratireductor rhodophyticola. The sequence continues at coordinate 584,179 of NZ_JAHSSF010000002.1, forward strand.
TCCAGCGACACCGATGGCTTTTGCTCGAACAGACAGCACAGGGGACGCAAAACTGAGTTGAATTATCCCGGACGATACGGTTATCGCCGACGCTTCAAACAAGCATTCGGCATGGCTTATGAACAAGTAAGCCGTAAGCCCACGCAGGTAATTTGGCGTGTCATTCAGGGCTTTGAAGACCGTAATGGCGCTTCCACCGAGCAACATACATATCTGGTGATCGCCAGGTTATGAGCCGCTGGCCGCGATAACCTTGTGCGGGCGCTTTCGGATGGTCGCTCTGGTGTCGTGTTCCACGACAGCTATCCCGATTTCGTCAGAAAAATGAAGAACGCACCGAACCGGGACAAAACCCATGCGCACCGGAGAAAGTGTAACCCATCTTTCCGGTATCAAATGTAAACCATGTGACAAGAATGGACCGTGAGAAAATGGCGCGCCGGAGAGGATTAAACTGGGAGCTGTTATGTGATTGTTTTATATATGTAAACAGAAGAGCGCCTACGGGTGACAGAACCGACCATCGCCAAGGCTGCTCAGGCGGTAATCCTTGACTTTATCCGCCCACACTGTGAATCTTTCTGCATGGGGATCCGCGAGCTCCCCACGAGGCGCCAGCCGAAGATCGCGTTCCTGTTCAACCCCGGCGACGGAGGAACGCTTATGCCTGCGCCCAATGCCATTTCATTCGACAAACTCTCCCGCATCATCGGCACTCCACGAGCGCCGTTGCTCATTGACGTGCGCGCCGAGGAGGATTTCGCTGCGGACCCCCGACTTCTGCCCGGCGCGATCCGAAGCGACGACCGCGCGCTGCCTGCGCTCGCTTCGCAGTTGGCCGGTCAACCCTCCATTGTCGTCTGTCAAGCCGGACACCGTCGCAGCCAGGGCACTGCTGCCTGGCTCCGCGCCGAGGGTTGCCCATCTGAATATCTCGAAGGCGGGTTCGAGGGCTGGCGGGTAAACGGACTGCCCTTGGTCAATCCGACAAAGTTACCCGCGCGCGATGCACAGGGTCGTACCGTATGGGTCACGCGGTCACGGCCGAAGATTGACCGAATCGCATGTCCCTGGCTGATCCGCCGTTTTCTTGATCCTCGCGCAATCATCCTGTTTGTCGCGCCCGCCGAAGTGGTGGGCGTCGCCGAGCGCCACGACGCCGCGCCTTTCGACATCGAGGGCGTGTTCTGGAGCCACCGGGGCGACCTCTGCACCTTTGATGTGATGCTGGCTGAGTTCGGCCTCGGTATTTCGGCCCTCGACCGCCTGGCCACCATCGTGCGCGGCGCCGATACCGCTCGCCTCGACCTCGCCCCCGAAGCTGCCGGCTTGCTTGCCGCTTCGCTCGGCCTGTCGAGGATGTATTCCGACGATCTGGAGCAGCTTGAGGCCGGGATGCTGCTCTATGACGCCTTCTATCGATGGGCGCGGGACGCAACCGGTGAGACCCACAACTGGCCCACCAACAAGCCGAAAGCAGACTGATGCAGGGCCGCGCATATCCAACTCTGGCCGGGGCCACTCGCATCTGGGCCCGCATCGGTCTCTTGAGCTTCGGCGGTCCCGCCGGACAGATCGCGCTCATGCACCGGATTCTGGTCGAAGAGCAGCGCTGGCTGGGCGAAAAGCGGTTCCTGCACGCGCTCAATTACTGCATGCTCTTGCCGGGGCCGGAGGCCATGCAGCTCGCCGTTTATATCGGCTGGCTGATGCACCGCACGCTCGGCGGCATCATCGCGGGCGTCCTGTTCGTGCTGCCCGGCGTTGTGGCGATCATGGCTCTCAGCTGGATCTACGCGCTCTACGGCAATGTCGGGCCCGTCGATGCGCTGTTCTTTGGCCTTAAGGCAGCGGTGCTCGCCATTGTGGTGCAGGCGGTTATCCGTATCGGATCGCGAGCGCTCAAAAACAGCGCGATGATCGCCATTGCCGCCGCCTCGTTCGTGGCGATTTTTGGCTTCGCCGTGCCGTTTCCGTTGATCATCCTGATAGCCGGTCTAGTCGGGTTCCTCGGGGCCCGGTCAGATCTGCCCGCATTCCAAGACGGGGGCGGACACGGCAAGGTCGGTAAGCTCCAAGTCGATGACGCCGATACCCTGCTCGGTGAGGAAACGCCCGACCACACGCAGATCAAACGAGGCTGGGCGTTTCGTATCTCCTCGGTATTCCTCGTGCTCTGGCTAGCACCGGTCGCCTTGCTGTTCGCGGCTCTCGGCCCTGCCAACGTCTTTGCCCAGATCGCGAGCTTCTTCAGCGTAATGGCGGTGGTCACTTTCGGCGGCGCTTATGCAGTGCTGGCGTATGTCGCGCAGGAGGCGGTGCAAAATTACGGCTGGCTTGCCCCCGGTGAGATGCTCGACGGGCTTAGCATGGCGGAGACCACACCGGGCCCGCTGATCATGGTGACGCAGTTCGTTGGCTTCATGGGCGCCTTCCGCGACGCAAGCGGGCTATCGCCCCTGATTGCGGGAACCTTGGGTGGGCTGCTGACCACGTGGGTGACGTTCACGCCCTGCTTCCTGTGGATATTCCTCGGCGCGCCCTTCATCGAGCGTTTGCGCGACAACGCGGTGCTGACGGCCGCGCTGACCGCCATTACCGCAGCCGTCGTGGGCGTCATCCTGAACCTCGCCGTCTGGTTCGGTTTGCACGTCATCTTCGACGAGGTCCGGACGCTTACAGCGTTCGGCCTCGATCTCGATGTCCCCATTTGGTCCACGGTGAACCTGGCGGCGGCGGCACTGGTGCTGTCCGCGCTTGTGGCGGTGTTCCACGTCAAGCTTGGCCCGGTGACGGTCCTTGCGGGCTGCGCGGTTGCAGGTGTGGTGCTTGGCCTGGCCGGAATTGCCTGACCCAGAGCGCCTTCCGGTCGCGGCAGAACATTGCTTTCTGCGACGCATCGTTGTGTAGCGGTCATCGGCAACCGCTGTGCCCACTTTCATTCCGGAATGATATGGAAATGGCGCGCCCGAAAGGATTCGAACCTCTGACCCCCAGATTCGTAGTCTGGTGCTCTATCCAGCTGAGCTACGGGCGCGTGATCGCGTGAGCGACCGTCGAAGCAGTCATTGTTGCCGCCGACCGCGGTTAACTAGCGAGTGCGGCGCAGAATTGCAAGCGCTATCGAAGGAATTTTCCTGATATCTGCACAGGCGGCGTCAACGCAGTTCTGGTGCCTCAGGCCGGGGGCGTTGCGTCGGGTATGGTGATGGCGAAAACCGTATGCCCACCAATGCTTTCCACCAGTTCGAGCGCACCGCCATGAGCCCGCACCAGTTCCTGTGCGATGGCCAGGCCGAGACCGGTTCCACCGCTTTTTGCGGAACCGCGGAACGGGGCGAAGAGATTTTCGCGCGCCTTCTGGGGAAGGCCTGGACCTGTGTCGGTCACATAAATGCGCGCGGTATGGTCCACCCGTTCGGCCGAGATGGTCAGGCGCCTGACGACCGACGGGCCATGGTCGCCCGCCATTGCCTGAACGGCGTTTCTGCTGAGGTTTGAGAGAACCCGGAAGAGGTGCTCCGAATCGGCGCTGATTTCAAAGTCCTCATCCACCGCATTGGCGAATTCGATGCTGTTGTCGGCATCGAGCGGCAGCACATTGCGCACCTCTTCGACCAGGGCATGCAGGCGCAGCCGGCGGCGGCTGGGAGGCGCTTCCTGGGTGCGGCCGTAATTGAGCACCCCCTCCGAATAGGTCACCGCGCGGTCGAGCGTACGCAAGAGGCGTGGTGTCAGTGTTTTGACCGCCGGGTCGTCGATTGTGCTCAACCGATCGGAGATGAGATGCGCCGAAGCCAGCATGTTGCGCATGTCGTGGTTGATCTTGGAGACGGCCAGGCCAAGGTCGGCGAGGCGCTTTTGTTCCCCCAGCGTCTTTTGCAGGGCTGCCTGCATGCGTGCCAGTTCGCGCTCGGCCACGCCGATCTCATCGCCGCGAACTTCAGGTGTGATGACGCGGCCGGGTTCGTCAGGTGCGGCGGCGAAAGACAGCATGGACTGCGTCATGCCGCGTATGGGGCGGATCATGATGCGGTTGATGGCGTAAAAGACCAGCGTCGCCGTAAAGAGTGAAATGATCAGCGAGAGAAACGCGACATTGCGCGCATAGGTCAGCATGGCATCCCTGAGACCTGTGTCGGCGATCAGGATCTCAAATATCTTTCCCGTGTCGCCCACGGTGCCGAAAATACGGAACACGCGATCGCCGCCGAAGAAGAGCGTCGAAAAGGTCTGGGCGATGGCCGCAGGCGGAGCGATTGCATCGAGGTCGATGTGCTCGTCCACTTCCGGCGGCATGTCGGTGACGACCAGAATGCGCGAGACGTCTGCATCGCGCACGGCAATCGCCTTCACGCCTGTCGCCATCAGGAGTTCGTCGCGGATCTGCGGAGTAAGCGTCTCGTCCTCGCCCTCCATGAGAATGATGCTGACGGCGGCTGCATTGTCGAGCCGCTGCTGCATCCACTGCATGCCGAAATTGGCCACCGACGGGATGAAGATCAGGACTTCCGCGATCATCACGAAAAGCACGGTCAGCAGAAGAAGCTTGGTCGAGAGCCCGCGCGTGAGCGGAACGGAGCCCGTCTCGTGCGGTTGTTCGCTGATGTCGCCCGCTGTTCTTTCTGCCATCGCTCAGCGTTTTCCGGGGCCGCTTGCGGTTGTTTTCCTGCTCACGCGGCCTGAAGCATGCATCAGCCGAAACGGCGCAGAAACCGCACCACCGCGCGTACCAGAGGCTTGCGTGTCGTCTCCGTGAAATACGTGATCGCGGCCCGTTTGCCAATCTCGGTCATGGTCGGGTAGGGGGAGACATAGCCGGCGATGTCGCGCACGCCGAGTTTTCGGGAGATGGCGAGCGCCCAGAAATTGATCATTTCGCCCGCATTGGCACCGGCGATGGATGCGCCGAGAATGCGGCCCTTGCGGTCGGTGACGAGCTTGATCAGACCCTCGGTTTTGCGCTCGGCCTGCGCGCGGTCGTTTTCGCAATAGGGCCAGCGCAGAATGCTGATCTTCCGGTGGCTCTTGCGGGCCTCGTCCTCATTCAGTCCCACATGGGCGATTTCGGGGTCCGTATAGGTTGCCCAGGGAATGATGTTCCGGTCTTCGCGTGCGGGCAGGCGGAAGAGCAGGGCGCGTATCACCAGCCCGGCATGATACCCCGCCACATGGGTGAACTGCAGCCCGCCCGCCACGTCGCCGATCGCATAGACACGGCGATTGCTGGTACGCAGCTTGTCGGAAACCTTGATGCTGCGCCGGTCGTGCTGGATTCCGGCCCTGTCGAGCTCCAGTGACGCGATATTGGGTGTGCGGCCCGCGGCGATCAAAAGGTGAGAGCCGTCGATGCTGCGGGTTCCCTCGGCATCTTCCACATGAACACGCACGCCCGAACGGCCACGCTTCTCCACTTGTGTGACTTTCGTGTGTTCGAGCACATCCACGCCTTCGGAGCGGATGTTTCGGAGTGCGAAGGCGGTCAGCTCGGGGTCGTCCTTGCCGAGCGCGGCCAGTGCTTCCACCACCGTGACTTCACTGCCCAGGCGACGGTGGGCCTGCGCCAGCTCCATGCCGATGGGGCCGCCACCGACGACGATCAGATGCGCTGGCCTGCGGGTCTGAGAGAAAATCGTCTCATTGGTGAGGTAAGGAACATCTTCGACGCCCTGTATCGGTGGAACAAGAGGCGATGATCCGGTTGCAATGACAAAGCGGCGGGCGCGGATCTCATAATCGCCGGCGATCACCGTGCGCCCGTCTTTGAAACGCGCTTCCTCCTGGATGACCTGCACGCCGAGCGCGGTAAAGCGTTCGACGGAATCGTTGGGCGCAATGGCTGCAATGGTCGCGTCCACATGCTTCATCACCTGGCGGAAATTGACCTCCGCTTCCGCAGGGGCGATGCCAAAGGCGGCACCGCCCTGCATCAGATGGGCCTGTTTGCCGGCGGCGATCAACGCCTTGGAAGGCACGCAGCCATAATTGAGGCAGTCGCCGCCCATCTTGCCGCGCTCGACAAGCACGACGGGAACACCGAAGGCGGCAGCGGCGGCTGCGACGCTCAGGCCGCCGGAGCCGGCGCCAATGACGCAGATGTCGGGAGTTAGAAGGGTCATTCAGGCAGTCTCGTGGTTGTTCGGCAATCAGGTGTCGGGCGACCGGCGCAGTTTCTTCACCGCGACCGGGATGGCGGCAACCAGCGCCAGCGCAGCAAAGGCGAGGGTGAGCTGCGGCGTTATGAGATCGCCGAGCGTCACCTCGCGCCCGGCTTCGGCGGCGGCGACAAGCACGCTGTCCAGCCCGTGGCCGAGATAGGCGTAGGCGAAGGTGCCTGGCAGAATGCCGAGAAAGGTGGCTGTTGCATAGGTACGCAACGGTACATTGAACAGTGCCGGCGCGATGTTGACGACCCAGAACGGAAAAATCGGAGCGAGCCTCAGCACCAGAAGATAGTTGAAGGCATCCTCCTCGAAGCCCTTCGCCATGCGCGAAACGCGCCCGCCGATCTTTTGTGCCAGAACACCTGAAAGCGCGCCGCGTGCCGCCAGAAAGACGGCGGACGCACCGACGGTGGCAGCGACCGCCACGAGCGCACCGCCGAGAAGCCAGCCGAAGAGGAAGCCGGCAAACAGCGTCAATATGGAAGCGGCGGGAAAGGAAAAGGCGACGGCCATGGCGTAGAGAACGGCGAAGCCAAGCGGAGCAAGAAACGGATTTTCTGCGACGAAGCCTCGTAAAACACCGCGGCTTTCGGAAAGGAATTCGAGCGACAGATACTGATGCAGTCCGAGCGCATAACCGCCGGCCAGGCCCGCGAGCACGATGAGCAGCGGAAGAAAGCGCTTCAGAGGCGAGCGCCTTGTGTTTTCGTGGCTGCCATTTTCGGTCGTCTGCATCATCGTCATCTTTCGGGTCTCCGCCGCCAAAGGCTCCATGTCGTGCGGCAACAGGCCCGTACATGCGTGTTGCGACCCGTCCGCGCAACGAAAGATACGCGGTCTCACCGCCTTTTGAGGCGCGGTCGCATGGATATCACCGATCCGTGAAGCGCAGGGAGAATGAAAAAAGCCCGCTCGAAAGCGGGCTTTTCGGAGGGATCAGGCGTCTGCGTCAGACTTTTGCCCGCTCCAGCGAGAGTGCGCCGGGGCCAAAGGCGGCGAGTATGAGAAGGCCGCCAGCCATGGAGATGTTCTTCATGAACATGATGCTCTGCATCTGATCGGCAAAGTCGAAATGGGCGATCAGGCCGGAGGCGACGCTGAACAGCGCAAGAAGCAGTGCGGCAATGCGTGTCTGAAAGCCAACGACGATGGCAAGGCCGCCGACGAGCTCGAGCAGGGCGACGATCCAGGCCGTCACGACCGGCAGGGGCAGGCCCATGCTGCCGAAATAGCCGGCGGTGCCGCCAATATTGGTGATCTTTCCGAAGCCGGAAACGATGAAGATGACCGCGATCAGAATCCGGCCGATGAGAACGAGTGCATTCTGGGACATTGCTGGGTTTCCTGTGAGAAGTGATATTCTTCGATCAGGCATATACGCCAGTGGATTGTGCAGAAAAACTGCCCCATTGGTTACGCTGTGTTATCAAAACGAGCGACAATGAGCCGGAATTCCCGGCCTGAAGACGGTCGCGCTTCAGGCCGGTGAGGTGTGAAAGGCGGCGATCAGGACGGCGCGATCATCTTTTCGGGACGCACAAGCCGCTCGTAATCTTCTTCGGAGACGAGACCGCTCTTGAGCGCTTCCTCACGCAGCGTGGTGCCATTCTTGTGCGCTGCCTTGGCAATGGCAGCCGCATTGTCGTAACCGATCGCCGGCGCGAGCGCCGTCACCAGCATGAGCGAGCGCTGCATCAGGTCGGCAATGCGCGTTTCGTCGGCTTCGATGCCTTTTACGCAATTGTCGGCGAAGGAGCGCATTGCATCGGTGAGGATGCGGATCGACTGCAGCACGGCGTTTGCAACGACCGGCTTGAAAACGTTGAGCTCGAAATGGCCCTGGCTCGCGGCGATGCTGACGGTGGTCTGGTTGCCCATGACCTGTGTAGCGACCATGGTCAGCGCCTCGGCCTGGGTCGGGTTCACCTTGCCCGGCATGATGGAAGAGCCCGGCTCGTTCTCCGGCAGCTTCAGCTCACCCAGGCCCGAGCGCGGTCCGGAGCCCAGGAAGCGAATGTCGTTGGCGATCTTGAAGAGATCGGCGGCGAGCGCGTTCAGCATGCCGTGGAAGGCGTTCAGCGCTCCATGGCTCGCCAGCGCCTCGAACTTGTTCTCGGCGGTGCGGAAGGGCAAGCCGGTGATGGCGGCCACTTTTGCCGCGAACGCCTTGTCGAAGCCGATCGGAGCGTTGAGGCCCGTGCCGACGGCCGTGCCGCCCTGTGCCAGCGCATAGACATCGTTCAGGCTCTCCTCGATGCGTCTGGCACCAAGCTGGAGAGCCGCCACATAGCCGGAAAACTCCTGACCGAGCGTGAGCGGAGTGGCATCCTGCGTATGGGTGCGGCCGATTTTTACGATCCCGTCGAATGCCCGGGCTTTCTCTTCGAGCGCTTCGGTCAGATATTGCAGCGCAGGCAGAAGCTCGGCTGCCGCCTCGCGGCCGGCTGCAATATGCATCGCCGTGGGGAAAGTATCGTTCGAGGACTGCCCCATATTGACGTGATCATTGGGGTGGACCGGCTTCTTGGAACCCATCTCGCCGCCCAGGATTTCGATGGCGCGGTTGGAGATCACCTCATTGGTGTTCATGTTCGACTGCGTGCCGGAACCGGTCTGCCAGACGGAGAGCGGAAAGTGATCGTCGAGCTTGCCCGCGACGACTTCCCTGGCCGCCTCGATCATCGCCTCGCCGATCTTCCGGTCGAGCTTGCCGTTTTCGAGGTTCGCCTCGGCGGCAGCCTGCTTGACGATGCCGAGCGCCCGCACGAGGGGGATGGGCATCTTTTCCGTACCGATCTTGAAATTGCCCAGCGACCGTTGTGTTTGCGCGCCCCAGTAACGGTCTGCGGCAACCTCCAGGGGGCCGAATGTATCTGTCTCGGTGCGGGTCTTGGACATGCGATCGTGCTCCATTGTCATTTCGCGCGTCGGGTGGGCGGGTGCGGCTCGACGAGCCCTGTTGCCACTACCCCAAAAGTGCTGCCGTTTAATGGCGCGGGTGAAGGGATTTGGCAATAGCCCGTGCGGCCCGCGCTGCGGTCGCGTCCGCGACTGCCGGCAAACTGTTCATTGCGCTCCTTTCCGGCATTGGATTATCACAGGCGATGTCGCGCGCCGTCAGCCAGACGGCTCTCGTATGCATTGAAGGCTTCTGGGGGGAATGTGTTTAGACATTTTACGAATGCGCAGACGGTGCGGACCTCTGGTCCCCCTTTTGCTGCGGCCCTGCTGATCGCGGCAGTGCATCTTGGGTTTCTTGAAGAAACCGGCATTGTCTTTTCTGTCCTGGCTGGGCTGTTCCTTATCGCCACCGTCTTCTCATCGGTGCATTTTGCCGAGGTCATATCCGTTCGCATCGGGCAGCCTTTCGGCTCGGTTCTGCTGGCAATTGCCGTCACCGTGATCGAGGCCTCGCTGATCATTTCCATGATGCTGTCGCCATCGGAAGGAGATCCGACCGTGGCGCGCGACACGGTGTTTGCCACGGTCATGCTGGTTCTGAACGGCGTGGTCGGACTTTGCCTGCTGGCCGGAGGTCTGCGCCATCGCGAGCAGTCTTTTCAGAGCCATGGCGCTGTGGCGGCATTCAGTGTGCTTGGCACGCTGGCAACGCTCACACTGATCCTGCCCAACTTCACGCTGGCCGTTGAGGGGCCGTACTATTCGATCGTGCAGTTGGTCTTCGTGACGGTCGTATCGCTTCTGCTCTACGGGCTGTTCCTGTTTGTGCAGACCGTGCGTCACCGTGGCGACTTTCTCGACATTGCAGCAGCCGATGCGGCCGTCCATGTCAAACCCGGCGGGGGAGAAACCGCATGGAGCGGTCTGATGCTCGCTGTGTCGCTTCTCATGGTCATCGTTCTGGCGGAAGCGCTGGCGCCTGCCATAGAGGAGGGGGTGTCCGTTCTCGGGCTGGCAGAATCCTTTGTCGGACTGATCATCGCGGCTGTGGTCTTGCTGCCGGAGGGCATGACGGCCCTGCGTGCTGCAGCCTCGAACCGTCTCCAGACGAGCATGAATGTGGCCACCGGCTCGGCACTTGCCAGTGTCGGTCTGTCGATCCCCACAATTGCCATTGCATCGCTGCTTCTTGGCGAGCCGATCACGCTCGGGCTCGACCCGGAACACATCGTGCTTCTGGTCCTGTCGCTCTTCGTTGGCATGCTCACCCTGGCGACGGGGCGCACCACGATCATGCAGGGCGCGGTGCATCTGGTCGTGTTTTTCTGCTTTCTTCTGCTGGCCGCGGTGCCCTGAGCAGCCTCGGGATTGCCCATGAAAAAGGGCGCCCCGAAAAGGAGCGCCCTCGATATTCAAGCGATGCGTGGCTGGCTTAGAAGCCCATGCCACCCATACCGCCCATGCCACCCATGTCGGGAGCAGCTGCCGGAGCGTCCTTCTTCGGAAGCTCGGCAACCATGGCCTCGGTGGTGACGAGCAGGCCGGCAACCGAAGCGGCATCCTGCAGCGCGGTGCGGACAACCTTCATCGGGTCGACGATGCCCATGGCGATCATGTCGCCATACTCACCGGTCTGCGCGTTGTAGCCGAAGGTGACGCCTTCGTTTTCCAGGATCTTGCCGGCAACGATGGAGGATTCTGCACCAGCGTTTGCGGCAATCTGGCGAACCGGAGCCTGAACGGCACGGCGCACGATGTTGATGCCGGCTTCCTGGTCGGCATTGTCACCCTTCGCCTTGATCTGCGTGGAAGCGCGCAGAAGCGCGGTGCCACCGCCGGGAACGATGCCCTCTTCAACGGCAGCGCGGGTTGCGTTGAGCGCGTCGTCGACGCGGTCCTTGCGCTCCTTCACCTCGACCTCGGTCGAGCCGCCGACGCGGATCACGGCAACACCGCCAGCGAGCTTTGCAAGACGCTCCTGCAGCTTCTCGCGGTCGTAATCGGAAGAGGTCTCTTCGATCTGCTGCTTGATCTGGGCAACGCGACCTTCGATCTCGGACTTCTGGCCGGCACCGTCGACGATGGTCGTGTTCTCCTTGGAGATCGCAACCTTCTTCGCACGGCCGAGCATGTCGAGCGTGACATTTTCAAGCTTGATGCCGAGGTCTTCGGAGATGACCTGGCCGCCGGTGAGGATCGCGATGTCCTCGAGCATGGCCTTGCGGCGGTCGCCGAAGCCCGGAGCCTTGACGGCAGCGATCTTCAGACCACCGCGCAGCTTGTTGACGACGAGCGTGGCCAGAGCCTCGCCTTCCACGTCCTCGGCGATGATGAGGAGCGGCTTGGACGACTGAACGACCGATTCCAGAACCGGCAGCATGGCCTGCAGGTTGGAGAGCTTCTTCTCGTGGAGCAGGATGTATGCGTCCTCGAGCTCGGCAACCATCTTCTCCGGGTTCGTGACGAAATACGGGGAGAGGTAGCCGCGGTCGAACTGCATGCCCTCGACCACTTCGAGCTCGGTCTCGGCGGTCTTGGCTTCCTCGACGGTGATGACACCCTCGTTGCCGACCTTCTGCATGGCCTCGGCGATCATGTCGCCGATTTCCTTCTCACCATTCGCGGAGATCGTGCCGACCTGGGCGACCTCTGCGGAGGTGTTGATCTTCTTGGTGGAGTTGCCGAGATAGTCGATGACGTCGGCAACGGCCTTGTCGATGCCGCGCTTCAGGTCCATCGGGTTCATGCCGGCGGCAACTGCCTTGGCGCCTTCCTGAACGATCGCCTGAGCGAGAACCGTGGCGGTCGTCGTGCCGTCACCAGCGATGTCGTTGGTCTTGGAAGCGACCTCACGCACCATCTGTGCGCCCATGTTCTCGAACTTGTCCTCAAGCTCGATTTCCTTGGCAACCGTCACGCCATCCTTGGTGATGCGCGGTGCGCCGAAGGACTTGTCGATGACGACGTTGCGGCCTTTCGGGCCGAGGGTCACCTTCACCGCGTCGGCGAGGATGTTAACGCCGCGCAGCATGCGCTCGCGTGCGTCGCGGGAGAATTTTACGTCTTTTGCAGCCATATTTCTCTAGCTCCTGAGCTTCTTCGAGAAACTCTGTTACCGTTTTGATGTGGTGGCGTGGATTAGCCGATGACGCCCATGATGTCGGATTCCTTCATGATCAGGAGATCCTCGCCATTGAGCTTGACTTCGGTGCCCGACCACTTGCCGAAGAGCACGCGGTCGCCAGCCTTGACGTCCAGCGGGACAAGCTTGCCCGCCTCGTCGCGCGCGCCGGAACCGACTGCAACGATTTCGCCTTCCTGCGGCTTCTCCTTGGCGGTGTCGGGAATGATGATGCCACCTGCCGTCTTTTCTTCAGACTCGACCCGGCGGACGACCACGCGGTCATGAAGCGGGCGAAAGTTCGTGTTGGCCATGTTCTCTGAACCCTTGATTCGGATGATGAATTAGGCTTTTCCTCCGTCCGGCGGACGCCGGACCTCTCGTTAGCACTCCCTTGGTAAGAGTGCTAACGCGGCTTTGAGATAGTAAGCCCCAAATTCGGAGTCAAGATTTTCGTGCGCGGAATCTGGTACAATTTTCGCAGCCGCCGACCGGTTTTTCGATCTGGCGCGGAAAACCCTGCCCGGCTCAGGCGGGTCTCTTGAACGCTTCGCGCTTCCTCTCCACTGCTGCCCGGCAGCAGCACCCCTCGATATGATCGTTGACCAGCCCCATGGCCTGCATGAAGGCATAGACGGTGGTGGGGCCAACGAAGGACCAGCCACGCTTTTTCAGGTCCTTTGAGATGCGGGTGGATATCTCCGTCGTCGGATTGGTCGTGAGCGTTTTGTAGTCGACGGGATCAGGGCGTTCATGCGGCTGCGGCTCGTAGCGCCAGAAATAGTGGGCAAGAGACCCTTCCTGCTCGCACAGTTCGATCGCGCGCTGTGCATTGTTGATGGTGGAGCGGATCTTGCCGCCGTGACGAATGATGCCGGCATTGCCCAGCAGACGCTCCACATCCTTCTCGGTGAAACGCGCGACACGCTCGAAGTCGAAACCCTCGAAGGCTTCACGGAAATTCTCGCGCTTGCGCAGGATCGTCAGCCATGAAAGCCCGGACTGAAACCCTTCCAGGCAAATCTTCTCGAACAGCCGGTGATTGTCGGAAACGGGGTGTCCCCATTCATTGTCGTGGTAATCGAGATAGTCCGGCAGTTCACCCGGCCAGAAGCATCGGGTCTTGCCGTCGGCGCCGAGGATCAGGCCGGTCTTTTCTTCGCTCATGTGTGTTGAATTCCCTGGTTAATGTGAAATCAGCCCGGTTTAGCGATATGTTCACCAGCTTTTTGAACGCGCCGGTAACCACGCCAAATGGTTTTTTGAATACATCGCATTTTATCGATGTCGATTCACCATTCGGTTGCAGCTTCGAGTCAGCATCCTGACACGGACAGGCGCATAGGGTGCGTTTGCCCTTCGCCGCCACCTGTTTTCGAGCCTGTTTTCGGAACGCGTGGTCAGTTTGATCTGTGACGAATGGTAGAGAGAAGTTTGTCATGAAGTCGATGTTGTCTGCGGCCGGCCTTGCGACCGTGCTGCTGTTTTCCTGGGGGGCACAGGCCCAGGATCGATATGTGGAGCCGCCGCCGGTTCTCGTCAGTCCTGATCTTTCCGCTCCCTGGGTGATGCAGCTCCGCAGCTCGCCGGTGCTGGCGCAGCATCGCACCCAGCAGGCGGTGGAGTACCGCACTTATCAGCGTGCCCGCAATGCACGTGAACGCGACAGCGCACGGCGCGATTACCGGCCGCGTCATCAAATGGCGGTCCGTGGCGAGCAGCAGAAGAAAAACGCGCAGAAGGTGGCGTTTATACCACGTGCGAGCGAGCCCTTTCCCCTGAATGAACGCTCCTGGCGGATGAGCGATCCCAAATGGCTGCCGCAGGTCGTGGAGTACGAAACCGACGAGTCTCCAGGAACCATTGTTGTCGATACCAGGCAGCGTTTCCTCTTCCTGGTGCTGAAAGGCGGCAAGGCGAAGCGTTACGGCGTTGGCGTCGGCAAGGAAGGTTTCGGCTGGACCGGAACGGAGAAGGTTTCCAACAAGCGTAAATGGCCGGACTGGCATCCGCCGGCTGAGATGATCGAACGCGAAAAAGCGAAGGGCAGGATCCTGCCGGTGAAAATGGAGGGCGGCCCGGCCAATCCCCTCGGCGCGCGCGCGCTGTATCTCGGATCGACGCTCTATCGCATTCACGGCACCAACGCGCCCTGGACCATCGGCCGTGCGGTGTCTTCCGGCTGCATCCGCATGCGCAACGAGGATGTGGTCGACCTTTATAACCGCATTCCGGTCGGCACCAATGTGGTGGTGAAGTGACTGGATAAGCGGGGGATGCCCGGCAAGGGGACTGCCGGGTGGATGGAGAAGGGCGATGCTTGGGGGAGCATCGCCCTTTTCTCATTCCGCTGCAGTCAGTGCCGCCTCTCGTTGTTCCCGGCTCACGATTGCGTCGGGCAGAGCTGCCGGCTTCGGCCCGCCATAGGCCCAGTCGAGAAGCTCCACGGTGTGAACGACCGGCATTTCCGTGCCCGAACCGATCTGGGTCATGCAGCCGATATTTCCGGTGGCGACGAGCGCCGCCCCCGTCGCTTCGATGTTCCGAACCTTGCGGTCGCGCAACCGCGTGGCGATCTCCGGCTGGAGAATGTTGTATGTGCCGGCGGAGCCACAGCACAGATGCCCCTCGCGCGGTTCTCGCACCACGAAGCCCGCCCTGCGTAGGAGCGCGCGCGGCTCGCGGCTGATCTTCTGCCCATGTTGCATGGAGCACGCGGAGTGATAGGCGACGGTGAGACCGGGTTCGACAGTCGGCTCGGGGAGGCTCAGCGTTTCCAGATATTCGGTGATGTCCCTGGCAAGCGCCGCCACGCGGGCAGCCTTTTCGGCATAGGCGGGGTCGAGCCGCAGCATGTGCCCGTAATCCTTGACGGTCGTACCGCAGCCGGACGCCGTGATGACGATCGCGTCGAGCCCGCCGGTCTCGATTTCACGTGTCCAGGCATCCACATTGCGCCGCGCGGCGGCCAGAGCATCCTCTTCGCGGCCCATATGATGCACCAGCGCGCCGCAACACCCTTCACCTTCCGGGTTCTGCACCACTTCCACGCCGAGCCGCGCAAGCAGCCGGACGGTCGCGGCGTTGATACCAGGATCGAGAACCGATTGCGCGCAGCCTGTCAGAAGCGCGACACGTCCACGCTTTTCCACCGAAAGAGGCTGGCTGTCTTCAGGCTTTCGCGGCAATGTTCGCGGGGCGAGGTCCAGCATCGCTGCGACGAGCTTCATGCCCGGCAGATTTCGGAAGAGCCCCGCGAAGGGCCGGCCGAAGCGGGCTAGCTTCAAGGCGGCGCGAAAACGCGACGGATAGGGCAGGATTTGCGCCAGGACCGACCGCATCAGCCGGTCGAGCACCGGCCTGCGATAGGTTTTTTCGATATGCGCGCGGGCGTGATCGACCAGGTGCATGTAGTTCACGCCCGAGGGGCAGGTGGTCATGCAGGCAAGGCAGGAAAGGCAGCGATCAATATGGGTGACGATTTCCCGGTCGGCCGGCCTGCCGTTCTCCAGCATGTCCTTGATGAGATAAATGCGCCCGCGCGGGCTGTCGAGCTCATTGCCGAGCGTGACATAGGTCGGGCAGGTGGCCGTGCAGAAGCCGCAATGCACGCATTTGCGCAGGATCGATTCCGCCTCCGCGACATGCGGATCGGAAAGCTGCTCGGGAGTGAAATTGGTCTGCACGGCGCTTCTTCTATATCAGCCAGCTTTGCGGGTTCTTGATCGGCTCGTTCCGGCCCACGGCCTGCAGGCCGATCACGCAGCGCACCACGACCCAGATCGCAACCGCAATTATCAAAAGGAATCCGATGCCGACGACCATCAAAAGGGCCGAGACGAAACCGAACAGAACACCGATCCAGAATGTGCGAATGGCCCAGGTGTAGTGCGTTTCGAGCCATCCGCTGGCCTTGCCGCGGTTCATATAGGCAATCACGATGCCCACCAGAGCCGAAATACCAATGACGAAGCCGACCAGATAAAGAATATAGATGACCTGAATGTTGGTCGGTCCGGGTTCCAGCCAGCGGTCCGTCTTGCGGGTTTCATCAGGGGTCTGCTGCATGTCACTCATGGGTTCGCCCTCCATTGTTTCAGCGGCAATCTATCATGGCTTCAGGTGAACGCCATGCGTCCCGGATTGAGGATGCCCTTGGGGTCGAACTGCTCCCTCAGGCGGGCGGAGAGGGCGGCAAGCGCCGGCGATTGCGGCTCGAAGACGGGCGTCGCCGCACGCACCGCGAGCGGTGCACGCACCAGTGTGGCGTGCCCGCCACCGAAATGCGCAATCATTTTCCGCAGAATTTCCGCCTCGGGGTCGGCCTCCATGCGCATCCAGATCAGGCCGCCCTGCCAGTCGTAATAGACATTTGCACCGGCGGCCCGGCGGTAGGCGTCCACCAGTTCGTGACCGCGCGACGGTGTGACGGAGACACGCCAGACGGGCGCGGGCGTCCCGTCCGCAAAAGGCTGGCAATCGCGGATTTCGCGCCACAGCCGGCGTGAGGCATCTCCTTCCAGCGTGCCGATGGTTCCATACCCACGCAGAAGCCGGGCAAGAAGGTCAATCCGATAGGCAACGGAAGGTCCAAAACCTTCCACCCGCAGCACGGTCTGTCCGCCGCCCGAAAACGCACCATCGATGAAACGGCCCACCACCCCTTCGGGCAGATGCGCCGCGCCCGAAACCTCGGCACTCGACCCCATGGCGGTCGCCATGGCTTCGGTCGCAACTGCGTCTTCCAATCCGGCAATGCACAATGTGGTCTCGGTTTCCGCCGCCGGCAGAACCTTCATCGTAATGTCGGTGGCAACGGCGAGCGTGCCCCAGGAGCCGGCAAGCCCCTTGGAAAGGTCGTACCCCGTCACGTTCTTCACCACGCGCCCGCCCGACTTGAAGCCTTCGCCACGGCCTGAAACCGCGTGAACGCCGAGCACATGGTCGCGCGCGGCCCCGGCCTTCAGCCGGCGTGGGCCCGAGAGATTGGCCGCAAGCAGCCCGCCCAGCGTGCCGCGTCCAGCCTCGCCGCCGAGAAGCGGGCCGTAGTCCATCGGCTCGAAGGCGAATTCCTGATTGTGCTCGCGCAGCGCAGCCTTGATCTCGGCAACCGGTGTGCCGGCTTTCGCTGAAAGCACCAGCTCTTCCGGTTCATAAAGTGTGATGCCGGCCAGCCTCGACAGATCGAGCGTGTGCTCGGTCTGGAGCGGTTGACCGATGCCGCGCTTCGAACCATGGCCGACAATTTCGAGCGGGGATTCTTCGGAAACCGCCCACTGGATGGTTTCCAGAACCTCTTCAGCGCTGTTGGGAAGGAATTCGGTCACGGCAAACCACTCATTGAAAAACTGCGGGCGAAGTTGGATGCGAACGGCACGCTCAAAACCGCTCCAGTTCCGGGAAAGGAACCTGCCCGCGGTGAATGTGCATCCGGCCAAGCTCGGCGCAGCGGTGCAGTTGGGGAAACACTTTGCCGGGATTGAGCAGATGGTTCGGATCGAAAGCGCACTTGACGCGGATCTGCTGGTTCAGATCGTCCTCGGTGAACATTTCGGGCATCAGGTCGCGTTTCTCCACGCCCACACCATGCTCCCCGGTCAGAACCCCGCCGACCTCCACACACAGCCGCAGAATGTCGGCGCCGAAATCCTCGGCCTTCTCCAGTTCGCCCGGCTTGTTTGCATCGTAGAGAATGAGCGGGTGCAGATTGCCGTCGCCCGCATGAAATACATTGGCGACGCGCAGCCCGTATTTTTCAGACAGCGCGCGCATGCCCGCCAGAACCCGCGGCAACTGCTTGCGGGGGATCGTGCCGTCCATGCAGTAATAATCGGGCGAGATGCGGCCCACAGCCGGGAAGGCGGCCTTGCGTCCGGCCCAGAACACGGCGCGTTCTTCATCCGATGTCGAGGCGCGGCTGGTGGTTGCTCCGTTCTCCCCGGCAATCGCTTCCACCCGGTCGATCAGATGGTCGACCTCCGCCTGCGGCCCATCGAGCTCGACGATCAGCAGCGCTTCCACATCCAGCGGATAGCCGGCATGAACGAAATCCTCGGCAGCGCGAATGGCCGGCCCGTCCATCATTTCCATCCCGCCTGGAATGATGCCCGCACCGATGATCTCGGCCACGCACTGGCCCGCCTGTTCGCTTGATGGGAAGCCGATCAGAAGCGCGCGCGCCGTCTCCGGCTTCTGGAGGATGCGCACGGTCACCTCGGTCACCACGCCGAGCAGGCCCTCCGAGCCCGTCATGAGACCCAGCAGGTCATAGCCCTCCGCATCCAGATGTCTGCCGCCGAGCCGGATGATATCGCCATTCATCAGCACCATCTCGATGCCCAAAACATTGTTGGCGGTGAGCCCGTATTTCAGGCAGTGCACGCCGCCGGAATTCTCAGCCACATTGCCGCCGATGGAGCAGGCGATCTGCGAGGAGGGGTCGGGCGCATAATAAAAGCCCTCCTGCTCGACTGCATGCGTGATCCCCAGATTGGTGACGCCCGGCTGCGCAACCACGGCCCGGTTCGCATAGTCGATATCGAGAATGCGGTTGAAGCGGCTCATCACCAGAAGCACCGCGTCTTCAAGCGGCAGCGCGCCGCCGGAAAGCGAGGTGCCCGAGCCGCGTG
Organism: Nitratireductor rhodophyticola; assembly: GCF_019891355.1. Taxonomy (NCBI): domain Bacteria; kingdom Pseudomonadati; phylum Pseudomonadota; class Alphaproteobacteria; order Hyphomicrobiales; family Phyllobacteriaceae; genus Nitratireductor; species Nitratireductor rhodophyticola. Next base: position 602,994 of record NZ_JAHSSF010000002.1, read on the forward strand.
GCACGACGCGGATATCGCGCTCATGGCAATATTTCAGGATGCGTGACACCTGCGCCGTCGTTTCGGGCAGGACCACGACGAGCGGCATCTGGCGGTAGGCGGTCAGCCCGTCGCTCTCGAAGGCGCGCATTTCGTTGTCCGTGTCCACCACGCCTTCACCGGGCACGATGATGCGCATGTCGGCGACGATCTCGGCGCGCTTCTTCAGGGTTGCCGCATTGGCCTGCGGCATTTTCAGGCCGGACATCAGAACTCCCTCACTGGTTCATTCAATTTACCAGTGTGTTGACGGTTCTGTAAATGCTGCGTGGAAAGCGTGCCTGCGTCAATCCGCCCCGGTGCCGATATTGGCGTCTTCACGGGCGTGGTGGCGGCGTATGCGCCGCACCAGGAGCCAGATGCACAAAACGGCCATGGGAACGGCGGCGGCGGTGACCGCTTCGCTCGACAGGCCGGGCAGGGCGGGTTTTGCGCCCTTGGCCACATAGCCCACCAGCCCCACCACATAGTAGGAGATGGCGGCAACGGAAAGGCCTTCGACCGTCTGTTGCAGGCGCAATTGCAGCTGCGCGCGGCGGTTCATGGAGGCGAGCAGGTCGCGGTTCTGTCGCTCCACTTCCACGTCCACCCAGCTTCTCAGCAGGTTTGCTGCACGCGTCAGCTTGCGCGAAAGATTGGCCTGGCGCTCTTCCACAGAGCGACAGGTGCGCATGGCGGGTGCCACACGGCGCTGCAGAAACGCCGTCCATGTTTCATAGCCCGCCATGGGCGCCTCGTTCAGCGTTTCCAGCCGCTCCTCGACTATGCCGTGATAGGCGCGGCTTGCGCCAAAACGATAGAGGCTGGCGGCGGCATCGGCCTCCAGGTCGGCGGCAAGCTCCGTCAACTCGCTCAGAAGCGCGTGACTGTCATGCTTCTCGCGTTGGCGCATGCGTGCCGTCAGGGCCGCGAGCTGATCCTCCATGCGTCGCAGGCGCGGCGAAAGCGACTGCGCCAGCGGCAGGCCCAGCATGGCAAGCGTGCGGTAGGTTTCGATGTCGATCAGGCGCTGCGAGAGCGCGCCGATACGGGCCGGCGCCAGATCCTTCTCGAGGATCAGGATGCGGGTCAGCCCGTCGCCATCCTGCCGGAAATCCGTAGCGACGGCGGCACGCCCGCCTTCCACCACCGAATAGCCGAGGCTTGCCGGATCGAACGCGCCGACCAGCCTTTCCGTCGCGCTCGTCCATTTGCGGATTTCCACCCGCGTGCCCGATATGGCGGTTCCGGGCGGGCTGAAGCCGTTTCCGAACGGGGATTCCTCAAGCGGCTTTCCGGTGCGCGGCGAGATCGGACAATCCCACTGATAGCTCGAAAATTCCGTGTGCCGCTCCCAGCGTAGCGTGCCCTTGCCCCACTTCATCGCGTGGTGGCGCGCATTGGCCTGTGGCGGGGCGACGCCAAGGCGGCGCGAAAGATCGGCAAGCACGGCCTGGTCGACCGCCGAGCCACCCTCGGTCATGAAGGAGAGCTGTATGATGAGGCGCGGCGCTTCAAGCAGCGCGTGCGGCCGCGCATGCACCTCGCCCAGCGCCCCGGCGCGCCCGTCGTGGGCGGGAAAGCCCATAACGCTGCCTGTCACCAGTGTTTCTGTGGATGAAGCCTCGGGCCTGTCGGTGCCGATCACGACAAGCTGTTCCCCGTCTTGTTGGCTCATTGTGCCTTGCCGTCTGTCTCAGGATGGACCTTCTGCAAGTATGCTATTGTCTTTGCGCGGGGCGCAATGCGTGTCTGCCAGCACCCGTCGATGGCAGAATTGGGCAAATTAATTGACCAGTCGTGTTCGGTCGCGCTAATCTGCGCCAACAAAGAGAGTGGATAGCGAGACGGCGAAGCCGGTGGACGCGGTTTTTTCCAGAATTGAGCATGCCCGCACGGCGGATGGCGTCATCCGGCAGATCGAGACGCTGATTCTCGAGGGCGTGCTGCGCGATGGCGACCGGCTGCCGGGCGAGCGCGAGCTTGCGCGCCAGCTCGATGTATCCCGTCCGATCCTGCGCGACGCCCTGAAAACGCTGGAAGAGCGGGGCCTGATCCTCACGCGCCACGGCGGCGGCACCTATGTGGCCGACATTATCGGCCAGGTGTTCACAAAGCCGGTGCGTGAACTGATCGCCACGCATCACAAGGCGACCGCCGATTATCTGGAATACCGCCGCGAGATGGAGGCCGTCGCCGCCGAATTCGCGGCAAAACGTGCGACGCCCGAAGACCTGGTGCTCCTTGCGGCGATCATGACGCGGATGGACGAAGCCCACGCTGCGGAGGATTTCGAGGCGGAAGCGGCCTGCGACGTGGAGTTTCACAATGCGGTGGGCGAATGCGCGCACAACATTGTGCTCCTGCACACGCTGCGCGCCTGCTACCGGCTGCTCGCCGATGGCGTCTTCCTCAACCGCGTCCGCATTTACGAACTGCCGGATGCGCGCGACATGCTGCTTGCCCAGCACCGCGCGATCCATGCGGCAATCGCCGCCGGCGATCCGGAAGCCGCGCGCAGTGCCGCGATCGCGCATATCGATTTCGTCGAAAAGGCCACCTTTCATGCCGAACGCACAGATGACTGGCAGCGCATATCGCGGCTCCGGCTTCAGCAGCGCGGCGGCGAGGCGGCACAAGCATGAGCAAGCGAACCTGAGCCAGCGAAAGAAGAACCGTTGAAAGAAGACATGACCCAACCCAAGCGCGTCGGCCTTTTCGTCACCTGCCTGGTGGACCTGTTCCGGCCCACTGTCGGGTTTGCCGCCGTCAAGCTTCTGGAAGAGGCAGGCTGCACCGTCGAGGTGCCCATGGCGCAGACCTGCTGCGGCCAGCCGGCGTATAATTCCGGCGACCGGGAAGACGCAGCCGCCATCGCGCGCCAGACCATCGAGGCCTTCGAGGAGTTCGATTATGTCGTCGCGCCATCGGGCTCCTGCGCGGGCATGCTCAGGAAACATTATCCCTCGCTTCTCAAGGGTACGTCCTATGAGGCGAGGGCGGAAGCCTTTTCCGGCCGCGTGCACGAGCTGGTAAGCTTCCTGGTCGATGTGCTCGGCATCAGGCAAGTGCCGGTCCGCCACGAGGGCAGTGTCACCTATCACGATTCCTGCTCGGGCCTGCGCGAGCTCGGCATTCAGAAACAGCCGCGAAAGCTTCTGTCTTCGGTCGAGGGGCTGGAGCTCAAGGAGATGCAGAATTCGGATGTCTGCTGCGGCTTCGGCGGCACGTTCTGTGTCAAATATCCCGACATTTCCAACAAGATTGTTGAGGAAAAGACGGCCAGCATCGAGGGTGCCGGGGCGGGCACGCTGCTTGCCGGTGATCTCGGCTGTCTCATGAACATGGCCGGAAAACTGCATCGGCAGGGCAGCAGGGTTGAGGTCCGCCATGTGGCGGAGGTTCTGGCCGGCATGACAGACAAGCCGGCAATCGGCGGGGGAGGACGCTGATGGAAATTCAGTCTCCGCAATTCAAGCAGAAGGCGCGCAAGGCGATTGCCGACGAGCAGTTGCAGCGTGCCATGGGCAAGGCGAAGATCGGTTTCGTCGGCAAGCGCAAGAAGGCGGTCGACGCGCTGCCGGAGTTCGACGATCTTCGCTCTTCCGCCCGCGCGATCAAGGATCACACGCTCGAACATCTCGATCTCTATCTGGAAGCCTATGAGCGCAAGGTCATTGCCTCGGGCGGCCGGGTGCACTGGGCCGAGACGGCGGAAGATGCCCGCCAGGCCGTGCTCGACATCTGCCGCGCGGCGGGCGCACGAACCGTCACAAAGGGCAAGTCGATGATCACCGAGGAGATCGCGCTCAACGATTTCCTTGAGAAGGAAGGTGTCCGACCGGTCGAGACCGATCTCGGCGAATACATCATCCAGCTGCGCGGCGAACATCCAAGCCACATCATCGGTCCCGCACTTCATCTGAACAAGGAACAGGTGGAAGAGGATTTCCGCCGCGTTCACACCGAGCTACCGTCCGGGCGCGATCTTTCGCAGCCGGAGTCCTTGCTTGGCGAGGCGCGGCAGATCCTGCGCCCGCAATATTTTCAGGCGGATGTCGGCATTACAGGCGCGAATTTTCTCGTGGCGGAGACCGGCACTTCCATCATTGTCACCAATGAGGGCAATGGCGATCTCACGCAGACGCTGCCGCGCGTCCACATCGTCGTTGCCTCAATCGAAAAGGTCGTGCCGACGCTGGAGGACGCGAGCCAGATCCTGCGCGTGCTTGCCCGCTCGGCCACCGGTCAGGACATGAGCGTCTACACGACGCTCTCCACCGGCCCGCGCCGCCCGGAGGATCCCGACGGGCCGGACGAATATCACGTCATCCTGCTCGACAATGGCCGCTCATCGATGCTCGGCACGGAGTTCCACGAGATGCTGCGCTGCATCCGCTGCGGCGCGTGCATGAACCATTGTCCCGTCTATCACGCGGTCGGCGGCCATGCCTATGGCTGGGTCTATCCGGGGCCGATGGGCTCGGTGCTCACGCCTTCGCTGGTTGGCGTCGACAAGGCGGGGCATCTGCCCAACGCCTCCACCTTCTGCGGGCGCTGTGAATCCGTCTGTCCCATGCAGATTCCGCTGCCGCGCATGATGCGCAACTGGCGCGAGCGCGAGTTCGAGCGGGGGCTCAACCCAGCGGCGCAGCGCTTCGGCCTCGGTTTCTGGGCGTTCTTCGCCCGCCGGCCAGGGCTTTATCGTCTTGCCACGTCGATGGCGATCCCGACCCTGTCGGGTCTCGCCGGGCGTCGCCGCTGGTTCCGCTCGCTTCCCTTTGCCGGGGGCTGGACACGACACCGCGATCTTCCAGCGCCCGAGAGCCGCACCTTCATGCAGCAATGGCGCGACCGCGAGACCTTGAAGCAGGGAGGGACGTCAGCATGAGCACGCGCGAGGCCATTCTTGGCAAGCTGCGGGCGGCGGCGTCCGTTTCCACCGATGACGCTGCACGGCGCGAAACCGTCGAAAAGCGCCTTGCAAAGACACCGCGCGGGCTCATTCCGGCCCGCGGTCAGGTGGAAGGTGAAGAGCGCGTCGCTCTTTTCTGCCGCATGGCCGAGGCCGTCACGGCCACGGTGGAGCGCGTGAAAAAGTCAGACGATGTGCCGAACGCCGTGACCCATTATCTGCGCTCCAAGAACCTGGCGCCCTCCGTCCGCATGGGCGATGACAGACGTCTGAAGCGCATGGACTGGGCAAGTCAGAAGTCGCTTGAGGTGAAACGCGGACGGGCCGAACCTGAAGATGAAGTCGGCGTGAGCCACGCATTCGCCGCCGTTGCTGAAACGGGCACGGTCGCTCTGCCATCGGGCAAGGACAATCCGACCACCGTCAACTTCGTGCCCGATCACCACATCATCGTCATTGACGCAAAGGACATTGCCGGTGATCTTGAAACGGTGATTTCGCGCCTCAGGCGCAAATATGGCAGAGGTGACATGCCAAGACTGCTGAACCTCATCACCGGGCCATCGCGCTCCGGCGACATCGAGCAGACCATGCTTCTTGGCGCGCATGGGCCGCGCGCGCTGCATCTCATCGTCGTCGACGGGTGAGGGATGGCCGCCGGGGTCTCATATGATGAGGCTTCGACGCCCCATGGCCTGCGCCTCTACGCGGTCGGAGACATTCACGGCCGGCACGATCTGCTAGCCGCGATGCATGCGCGGCTCATGGAGGAAATCCTTCATGACCGCCCCGCCGACTGGCGCATCGTCTACCTTGGAGACTATGTGGATCGCGGTGCCAATTCACGCGGCGTGATCGAGTATCTCGCCAATCTGCGCGAGCGCGACCCGCGCGTCATAACGCTTGCCGGAAATCACGATCTGGGCTTTCTCGATTTCCTGTCGAACCCCGACCCGTTCGGCCTGTTCGCGTGCAATGGCGGTTTCGAGACGGCGCTTTCCTACGGTGTCGAGATCGATCTGACATCGCGAGAGAGGATGATGCCGGGTCACACGGCGCTCGTTCGCGCAGTGCCGCGGCGCCACAGGGCGTTTCTGGCCACGCTGCCCTATTCAGTTTCTTTCGGTGATTTCTTCTTCTGCCACGCAGGCGTCCGGCCAGGCGTCGCCCTGGATGCCCAGTCGGCGGACGATCTCATCTGGATCAGGCGTGAGTTCCACGCATTCGAAGGGCTTCATCCCAAATTGATCGTGCATGGCCACACGCCCGTGCGCGCGGCGGAACTCCGTAAGAACCGCATCAACCTTGACACGGGCGCATGGCACAGCGGTCGGTTGACGGCGCTCAGGATGGAAGGTCGGGAAAAGACCTTGATCGAGGCTGCCTGCTGAAGGCGGCCTAGTCCATGGCGGCGGAAATGCCGTAGCCGTCCACGGGATGATGGTCCCCGGTGGCTCCAGCCGAAAGCAGCCTGGCCCCGATCAGCGTGAACGCAGAAACAGTGATTAGAAAAACGACAGTCGCACGCCCGATGGTCATCCGGCCAAAGTCCCCTTGAAGGTCAATAAAACACGGCTCCCCGTGCCGCGCAGGTTGCTATAAACGCAAACAGCTTAAGATTGAAAGAACTTATATGCCAATACCCACATTGTTTATGACAGCCCCTGCGAAACGGGGAAAAGTTCATGCCGCTGCAAAATCGCGTTGATCCGTTCGGTCGCATTGATACAACTCCCGCGCGCGGTCTCTTCACCGGCAATCGCGGTGTGATCCATGACCCCGATACGAAGACACTTCTGCGCCGCCGCTGGACGACAGGGGCCTGGATTATCTGCGCCTGCGATTTCAGGGGGCGCCGTCGTGAGGTGATGGGGAGGAACAGCCCGACAGGCAGGGCGGGATGGACGGAGCTCTTTTTTCTCGATGAGGTGACAGCCCTTGCTGCGGGCCACCGCCCATGTTTCTTGTGCCGGCGCGAGGCGGCGATGCGGTTCCTGGCATGCGCGCGTGCGGCGGAGAACGATCAGGCGCTGAAGGCCCCCGATGTGGACGCCATTCTCCACAGGCAAAGGTTTGCCGTGACGGGAAAAACACGTCCCCTTGCCTCGAAGGCCGTGCCGGATCTGCCGGATGGCTCCATGGTCGCTGTTGGAGAGCAGGCATATGCGCTGCGCGCAGGGCTGCTTCACGAGTGGCATTTTGAGGGTTACGGTTCCGCCCTGTCGTTCGACAAACTCCCGCCCGCCGTTCATTTGCTCACGCCGCCTCTGAGCGTGGCCGTACTGCAGGCCGGCTATGCGCCGGTCTGGCATGAAAGCCTCGCCTCTTGACGCGGCATCGTCGATCCACCATCAGACCGGAATGCGTGCGAACTACAAACTGCAGCGGCTGTTCATCGATGCCGCCCTCGCTTCCGGTGCCGAGGTGGAAACCAGCCGGGAACAGGCTCACTACCTGACGAATGTGCTGCGCCTGCGCGAAGGCGGCGAAGTGCTCGTTTTCAATGGGCGCGATGGCGAATGGCATGCCGAAGTGGTTCAGACCGGCCGCAAGGCGGTGCGCCTGCGGATGACCAGCCAGGCCCGCCCCCAGACACCACATCCCGACCTTCTCTATTGCTTTGCCCCTTTGAAGAAGGGACGCCTCGACTATCTTGTGCAAAAGGCCGTGGAAATGGGGGCAGGGCGTCTCCAGCCGGTCATCACCCAGCACACGCAGGTGGCCAAACCGGGCACGCAGCGCCTCGAGGCCAATGTGATGGAGGCTTCCGAGCAGTGCGGCATATTGGCCGTGCCCGAGGTGCTGGAGCCCGTGAAACTCGACCGGCTTCTTGCTGACTGGGATCCCGAACGACGTCTCATTTTCTGCGATGAGGATGCGGCGACCAACAATCCCATGCAGGCGCTTTCGGGCGTCACCGAGAAGAAGCTTGCGCTTCTGGTCGGCCCGGAAGGCGGGTTTTCCGAGGCCGAACGCGCTCAGTTGCGCGCGCTGCCCTTCGTGACGTCCATCCCGCTCGGCCCCCGCATTCTGCGGGCCGACACGGCAGCCGTGGCCGCTCTCGCCGTCATTCAGGCGAGCGTGGGCGACTGGGAATAGGTGGAGCGGTAAAGCGCTTGTGAAGAGAGGTTGACGCTCCTGTCAGCACTTTTTACTTGAAGCGGATTGTCAGCATGGTCCATCAGATCGCTGATGGTTTGCCAGGAGAGCAGTTATGGCCCGTGACACCACCGATAATCGGCCGATCGAACGGGTCGAAGAACTTGCCGCCGATCTCGCAATGGGTTGCAAGCCCCGCGAAAAATGGCGCATCGGCACCGAGCACGAGAAGTTCCCTTTTTATGTCGATGGCAACCGGCCCGTTCCCTATGAGGGCGAGCGCGGCATCAAGGCCGTGCTGGAAGGCATGCAGCGGATTCTCGGATGGGACGCCATCAACGATGACGGAAAAATCATCGGCCTCGTCGAGCCGACCGGGCAGGGCGCCATCTCGCTGGAGCCGGGCGGCCAGTTCGAGCTCTCCGGTGCGCCACTGGAAACGCTCCACCAGACCTGCCGCGAGGGCAACGCCCATCTGGCGCAGCTGCGCGAGATCGCCGAACCGCTCGGCATTCGCTTTCTGGGCCTCGGCGGCAGTCCGAAATGGTCGCTTGCCGAAACGCCCCGGATGCCGAAGTCGCGCTACAGGATCATGACCGCCTACATGCCGAAGGTCGGCACGCAGGGCCTCGACATGATGTACCGCACCTGCACGATTCAGGTGAACCTCGATTTCGAGACGGAAGCGGACATGCGCCGCAAGATGCAGGTCGCCCAGCGTCTGCAGCCGCTCTCCACCGCGCTCTTTGCCAATTCGCCTTTCACGGAGGGACGGCTCAACGGGCTCCAGTCCTGGCGTGGCAATATCTGGCGCGACACGGACAACCAGCGCGCCGGTCTTCTGCCCTTCGTCTTCTCCGAGCGCTTCGGCTTTGCCGATTATGTGGAATGGGCGCTCGATGTGCCGATGTATTTCATCCTTCGCGACGGGCGCTATCACGACTGCACACACATTACCTTCCGCCAGTTCATGGAGGGCGCGCTCAAGGACGAGGTGACCGACGGCCTGCCGACCATTGGCGACTGGTCGAACCATCTTTCCACGCTCTTTCCCGATGTGCGCCTCAAGCGCTTTCTTGAAATGCGCGGCGCCGATGGCGGCCCGTGGCGGCGCATCTGCGCGCTGCCGGCCTTCTGGGTGGGGCTGCTCTATGATCAGGCAGCACTCGACGCCGCCCACGACCTCACGGCCGACTGGTCGTTCGAGGAGGTGGATGCCATGCGCAACGCGGTGCCGAAAGAGGGGCTGGCCACGCGCTTCCGCAATCACGATTTGCGTGAGATCGCCCGCGAGGTTCTGGCCATTTCGCGCAAAGGGCTTTCCGCCCGCAGGCGACTCAATCCGGAAGGCTATGATGAGGCAAGCTTCCTGAGCCCGTTGGACGAGATCGTTGCGCGCGGCACCACCAGCGCGGAAGAACTCGCCAATGCCTTCAACACCCGCTGGGACGGTTCCATCGAGCCGGTGTTTCTCGAACAGGCATATTAGACTTCCATTCAAGGCGGCAAAGACAAAGCCGCTTTGTCGGGTTATCTTCCTGAAACAATGGTCCGATAGGTGCCCGGCACCGATTGATTGAAGGAGAAAACCCATGCTTCCGCTCTTCGAGATGCTCAACAATGCCGGTCAGGGGCAAGGCGTGGATCAACTCGCCAGGCAGTTTGGCATTTCGCAGGCACAGGCGCAGGAGGCCATGGAGGCGCTCCTGCCGGCTTTCAGCCAGGGGCTGAAGCGCAACGCGGCCGATCCCTACGGTGCCGGCAATTTTCTCGGTGCGCTTGCCTCCGGCCAGCACGCAAAATATTTCGAGGATGCCGCCAACGCCTTCACGCCGCAGGGTGTGGCCGAGGGGAATGGCATTCTGGGGCATCTGTTCGGTTCCAAGGATGTGAGCCGCGCCGTGGCAAGCCACGCCGCACAGGCCACGGGGCTCGGTCAGGACATGCTCAAGCAGATGCTTCCCGTGCTCGCTTCCATGCTCATGGGCGGCTTGTTCAAACAGTCCACCGGCCAGATGCAGGGCGCGCAGCCGCGCCAGGCACAGGCTGGCGGCGGTGGCATGCTCGGTGACCTCATGGAGCAGATGATGCGCCAGATGGGCCAGCAGCAGCCGGGCGCTCAGCCGCGGGGCCGGGCCCCCTCTGGCATGAGCCCGTCCGACAACCCGCTCGGCCAGATTCTCGAGGGCATGTTTGGTGGTGGTGGTTCCACCGGCCGCGGCGCTCCCTCTGGCGGTCAGGGCAACAACCCTCTGGGGGAAATCTTCGACCAGTTCCTGCGCGGCGGGCAGGGTGCCGGGCAACCTGAACCGCAGAGCCGCCACGCACCGCAGCCCGAGCCGGAAGCCAATCCGAGTGGCCGCCCCCGCAATCCCTATGACGACCTGTTCGGTCAGATGTTCGAGACCGGCCGCAAGACGCGCGATGACTATGAGCGCGGCGTGGAAAACATCTTCGAGCAGTTCCGGCAGGGGATGGAACGCCGCCGGTAGGCCTTGCGCCACAGCCGTTTTCCTGTTGTGCAAGGCGGTTCTCTGCCTTTTTCCACTCCTTCGTGCGCGCTAGGATCAGGTGTTTTTCAGGGAGACGAACCCGAATGTATTGTCCACCCGCATTTCGCGAGGAAGATCTGCCCGCGCTTCATGAACTGATGCGGGCGGCGCGGCTTGCCAATGTGGTGACATCCGGTTCGAATGGCCTCCATGCGAGCCCTCTGCCACTCTTCCTTGACGAGACAGAGGGGCCTTTCGGTACCCTGTATGGGCATCTCGCACGCGCCAACGAGCAGTGGAAGGATACGCCCGTTGGCGATGCGCTGGCCATCTTCATGGGCCCTGACGCGTACGTGACCCCGTCCTGGTATGCCTCCAAGAAGGAGCACGGGAAGGTCGTTCCCACCTGGAATTACAGTGTGGTTCAGGCGCGGGGACCGATCGAGTTCTTCGATGACGAAACCCGGCTCCGCAGCGTGGTTGAGCGCCTGACGGCCCTGCATGAAGCGGGCCGCCCGGAAATCTGGTCCGTCTCGGACGCGCCTGAAAAGTTCATCCGAGGCCAACTGCGCGGGATCGTCGGGCTGCGTCTTGCCATCACGAGCCTCGAAGGCAAGCGCAAGATGAGCCAGAATCGCAGCGCGGCCGACCGGGCTGGTGTGGCCTCGGGGCTGGCTGCGAGCGCGCATCCGGGCGAGCGGCTTGCGGCAGCGCAGATACCGCAGGACTGATGCCCGTTTTCCGGACGGGGTGAGACCCCTTGCCGCGATGGCCGCGCATTCGCGCCGTTTTGATTGACTCCGCGCATCCATGCTCCTATAAGCCCGGCCACGCTTGGGCCTTGCGTCCGGCGGCGCGTATTCGTGCCTTCGGTCCAGCCCTGAAAGCAAAGCTCCTGTTCATTGAAACAGAACTAAGAAGGGCCGCACTCCGCGGTATTAAAACAAATGAAGCGTACATATCAGCCTTCCAAGATCGTCCGTAAACGTCGGCACGGTTTCCGTGCGCGCATGGCCACCAAGGGCGGCCGTCGCGTGATCGCAGCCCGCCGCAATCGCGGCCGCAAGCGGCTGTCCGCATAAGGTTTGGAGGCGAGGCCGGAAAGATGACGGACCGGCCAGCCGTCCCACCCCCGGCGCGTCTCAAAAAGCGCGCCGAGTTTCTGGCCGTCCGTCGCGGTGAAAAGCGACGCGGGCGGCTCTTTCTGCTGGAAGTGCTCGACCGCGGCGACCAGGACCCGCCACGGCTGGGCATTACAGTCACGAAGAAAGTCGGCAACGCGGTGGTTCGAAACCGCGTGCGCCGGCGGCTCAAGGAAGCCTGCCGCCTCCATGCGGTTCACGACATGGCCGCCGGCAAGGATTATGTGATCGTGGCGCGGCGTTCTGTGCTTGACGCGCCGTTCGCCTCCCTGAAAGACGAGCTTTCCCGTCGCATCGGAGAAACCGATGCCGGGCGTGGAAAGGGCAAGGACATCGATGGATAACAATCGCAATTTCCTCATCACGATCGCGCTGTCCGTGTTGATCCTGACGCTCTGGCAGGTTTTCTACATGAACCCGCGCATCGAGGCGCAGCGTGAGACGGCCCAGATCGAAGAGCGGCAGGCTGCTGAAACGGCCCCGGCCGGGACGGCTTCAAGTGGTGAGAACAGCGATATACCGGCACCTTCGGGCGGTGATGGCGCCGTGCCCGGCACGGCCAGCCAGTCCGCCGCTCCGCTTGACCGGGCCGCAGCCGTAGCCGGCAGTGAGCGTGTGAAGATCGATACGCCGCGCATTTCCGGGTCCATCAATCTGGCCGGCGCGCGTCTTGATGATCTGCTCCTCAAGGACTACCGGGTCACGGTCAAGAAGGATTCGCCCAACATTCAGCTGCTCAACCCCTCGACCGGCCCCGATGGCTATTACGTCGAGACGGGCTATGTGGGCGGTGAGGCTGCCGGAACGCTGCCGGGTCCTTCGACCGAGTGGACGCTTGCCGAAGGCGAGACGCTCACCCCGTCGAGCCCCGTCACGCTCTCCTACACCAATGACAAGGGCCTCACCTTCAAGCGCACCTTCTCGGTCGACGAGAACTACATGTTCACGGTTTCCGACACGGTGGAAAACGCTTCTGGTGCTCCTGTCGCACTGCGCAATTATGGCCGCACCACCCGCATCGGAACGCCCAAGACCTCCGGCATCTACATCCTGCACGAAGGCCTGATCGGCGTGACCGGCGAGGAAGGCCTGCAGGAAATCGATTATTCGGATGTCGAAGAGGAAAAGCGCATTACGCCGGCGATGTCTTCTGACGGCTGGCTGGGCATCACCGACAAATACTGGGCGGTGACCATGGTCCCGCAGAACGGCCGCGAATTCCAGCCGCGCTACACCTATTCGGGCGACGGAAAGCCGCGCTACCAGGCCGATTATCTGACCGACGAAATCACGGTCGCCGATGGCGCCTCCGCCACCAGCGAGCTCATGGTCTTCGCCGGTGCCAAGGAGGTCAATGTCGTCGATGCTTATGAAGAAGACCGCGGCATCCGCCAGTTCGAGCTTCTGATCGACTGGGGCTGGTTCTACTTCATCACCAAGCCGATGTTCTATCTCATCGACTGGCTGTTCAAGTTGCTCGGCAATTTCGGCGTTGCCATTCTGGCCACCACGGTGGTCGTGAAGCTCATCTTCTTCCCGCTCGCCAACAAGTCCTACAAGTCCATGGCGAACATGAAGAAGGTTCAGCCTGCCATGCTCGAAATCCGCGAGAAATACGCGGATGACAAGATGAAGCAGCAGCAGGCGATGATGGAGCTCTACAAGAAAGAGAAGATCAATCCGCTGGCCGGCTGTTGGCCCATCCTGATCCAGATCCCTGTGTTCTTCTCGCTCTATAAGGTTCTCTACGTCACCATCGAGATGCGTCACGCGCCGTTCTTCGGCTGGATTCAGGATCTGTCGGCCCCCGATCCGACCTCGGTCTTCAACCTGTTCGGCCTGCTGCCTTATGACGTGCCGGCCTTCCTGCTGATCGGTGTCTGGCCGCTGATCATGGGCATCACCATGTTCCTGCAGATGCGCATGAACCCGACGCCGCCCGATCCGACACAGGCCATGATCTTCAACTGGATGCCGGTGATCTTCACCTTCATGCTGGCCACATTCCCGGCTGGTCTGGTGATCTACTGGGCATGGAACAACTTCCTGTCCATCGTCCAGCAGGGCGTGATCATGAAGCGCCAGGGCGCCAAGATCGAACTCTGGGACAATCTGGCAGGCCTGTTCAAGAAAAAGCCGAAACCGGCCGAATAGCCAAACAAACGAAAAGGCTCGCGAAAGCGGGCCTTTTTCCTTTTTTTAAATGTTCAAGTGTGCTTCTACCCCAGCATTTCGCGCAGGGCGATGCGCTTGTAATCCTCCACCAGCTGTCGCCCCTCTGCTTCGCCCACCTGAATGGCAAGCCGCATGGTGGCTTCGCCCAGATGGATGATCAGCAGGGCGGTCGAGGCGGTGGAATCGGGATCGCGCTCGGGTGACGCGCGCAGCATTGCCTGCGCCAGTTCCTGCGCATTGGCTCTCGCATCTTCGAGATCGAGCAAAGACAGCGTCTTGTCTGCCTGCGTGCCCGACCAGATATCGCGCATGACCGGCTCGGACAGGAACATCGCGTAGTATTCGTCGATCAGCGCGGTGAATTCCTTCCTGAGGCTCGCCAGGTCATGAACCTCTTCCAGCCCGTCGCAGATGCACGCCCTGCCGAGCGCGTTGTAGTGTTCCGCAAGCGTGCGAATGATCGCCGCCTTGTCGGGAAAATACTGGTAGAGCGAGCCGATTGAAATTCCGGCACGCTGTGCCACCTCACTCATCTTCATCGCCTCGCTGCCGCTCTCGGCAATGATGCCCCGCGCGACGTCAAGAATGCGTTCCACGCGCTCCCGCGCGCGCTTTTGCGTGGGCATTCTGCGTGCCGCGATGGCGCCGGGCGTCTCTGTCTCCGTCATGCCTGATCCATTTTATGAGTGTTTCTCATATTTCTGTTGACATCCATAATATGAGGATTTATCACTTTTGCAAATGTGAGAGTTTATCACTTTATGGAGAGTGAAATGACCAGGCACGATTCCGACCGCAGCAAACCCGTTCTCGTCACCGGTGGCACGGGCAAGACGGGCCGCCGTCTTGCCGAGCGACTGACAAACGCAGGCGTACCCGTACGCATCGGTTCGCGCGGGGCTGCGATCCCGTTCGACTGGGAAAACCCGAGCACCTGGGATGCCGCGCTCGATGGCGTTGAGGCTGCCTATGTGGCTTACTATCCAGACCTTGCCGTGCCGGGCGCTGCCGAAACAGTGGAGGCCTTCTCAAGGCTGGCCGTGAAAATGGGTGTCACCCGGCTGGTGCTTCTGTCGGGTCGCGGCGAGGTGGGCGCGGAAAGGGCTGAAGAACTCTTCAGACGAAGCGGCGCCGAGTGGACAATCCTGCGCGCCGACTGGTTTTTTCAGAACTTTAGCGAGGCCTTCTTCCTCGATGCGATCAGGGCCGGCGAACTCGCCCTTCCGGTGGGCGACGTGCGCGAGCCTTTCGTCGACGCGGACGACATCGCCGATGTCGCGTTTGCGGCCCTGACCGAAAAGGGCCACGAGCGGAAGCTCTACACCCTCACGGGCCCGCGCCTGATGAGCTTTCCCGAGATGGTGCACGAGATCGGCGCGGCATGCGGGCGGGACATCCGCTTCACGCGCATCCCGGTCGGTGCATTCGTTGAGGGTGCACGCAATGAGGGGCTCGATGAACCGCTGGTCGATCTGATGCGCGAACTTTTCACCGAGGTGCTTGACGGTCGCAACGAAAGCGTGGCCGACGGTGTCGAGCAGGCTCTCGGCCGCCCGCCGGTGGACTTCTCGGATTACGTGCGCCGCACGGTGGCAACAGGTGTCTGGAACACAGCGCCCGCCGCTGACACGATCTGAAGAAATCCCGTAATCTCAAGAAAACGGAGAACCGCCATGACTGACGGACTTGTCCTCGCGCTCGCGCTACTCGCCGCGCTCGGCGCCGGTGTCATGGCGGGCTTCTTCTTCACATTTTCAAACACGGTGATGCAGGCGCTGGCACGCATTCCGGTTCCGGCAGGCATTCAGGCCATGCAGGAGATCAATGTCACCGTGCTCAACCCCGTCTTTTTCGCGGCGTTCTTCGGCACCGGGCTCCTGGGAATTCTGCTTGGTGTTCTGGCGTTGCTCGGGCTGGTGCCGTCCGGCGGCATCTGGCTCGTTGCCGGCGGGCTTTTCTATGTGGTGGGCACGTTTCTCGTCACCGTCGTTTTCAACGTTCCCATGAACGAGGCTCTGGCAAAAGTCGATCCGGCGTCGACGCAGGGTGCCGATCTCTGGCGCGAATATCTCTCGCGATGGGGCATGTGGAACCACGTGCGCACATTGGCTTCGCTGGCCGCGCTTGCCAGCTTTGCCGTGGCACTGGTGCAGCAGGCATGATTGTCTGACCGGAGGATTTCCTCTAAAAGATGCTCCTGCAATGAGGGAGAGGCTTCGATGATCAGCTAAGGGGACCGAAGAACACGCCGCCGGGGCTTGAGGTCCGGTCCTTTGCCGTTTGACGGAGGTGGTTGGTTATTTCCCCTTTTTGATCAAGGAGGTCTGCATGCACGGGCCAGATCCTGCTACGCCATATCCGATGGCGGGCTTTCCCCGAACCGTTTTTCTCAAGAATTTCATTACCCGGCCCAACATCGAAGTGGGGGACTTTTCCTATTACGACGATCCCTGCGGCGCGGAGCGCTTCGAGGAACGGAACGTCCTCTATCACTTCGACTTTCTCGGCGACCGGCTGGTTATCGGCAAGTTCGTGGCCATCGCCCACGGCGCCACATTCGTGATGAATGGAGCAAACCATCTCATGACGGGCTTCTCCACCTTCCCGTTCAATATCTTCGGCAATGGCTGGGAGGAGGGGTTTGATGGCAAGGCCTATGTCCAGCACAGCCGGGGTGACACGATCGTCGGCAATGATGTGTGGATCGGGCGGCAGGCGCAGATCATGCCGGGTGTCGCCATCGGCGATGGGGCGGTGATCGGAGCCCACGCTGTCGTCGCCTCCGATA
This sequence comes from Nitratireductor rhodophyticola, assembly GCF_019891355.1. Taxonomy (NCBI): domain Bacteria; kingdom Pseudomonadati; phylum Pseudomonadota; class Alphaproteobacteria; order Hyphomicrobiales; family Phyllobacteriaceae; genus Nitratireductor; species Nitratireductor rhodophyticola. The sequence continues at coordinate 619,623 of NZ_JAHSSF010000002.1, forward strand.
TTCCCCCCTACGCCATCGCCGTGGGCAATCCGGCGCGGGTCCTGCGTGTGCGTTTTGCGCCCGAGACCGTTGCCGCCCTCGTTGAGATCGCCTGGTGGAACTGGCCTGCGGAGAAGATTAGCCGCAACCTTGCTGCCATCCGCGGTGCAGACCTTGATGCTCTTGCGGCAGCCGCCTGAACCCACACCGCCGCCCGCATCATTAAACTTGACATTTTTAGTATAGTATTGTGTCTGTGTCTCCGGTCGCTTTGTTCATCAGAGGCGACCGGAGGCCGAGAGGTGAGTGACATGATGCATTTGAGCCCAATCGACGATTTTGCATCCCATCATGCCTTTGAAGCGGAAGAGCTTGAGCGCTACCGCGGCAAATATCTGCGCGTGGAGCGGCTGCGTTCCAAGGTGCAGGCCGCCAAGCGGGCTGCCGCCGAAAGCCTGGCACGTGCGAATGACGCACCGGAGCCGCATGACGGCAGCAACACGATCTTCGTTGCCCTGTTCGACGCCCACTGCCGGGACCGCGAAGCGCTCTTCGAGACGATGCGTGAACTCGACGAGGCCAGTGGCGAATTGCACGCGATGGCGGGCGGAATGCAGGTCGCCGAGGGGATCTCGCGCAGAAACTCTGCGCACTTAGAAGGATTGACTGGCACCGATGAATGGATTTGAACGCCGCCGCCAGGAGGCGGAAGCGCATCTCAAGATGCAGATGATGAAGGAAATGAGCGAGCTGATGCGCCGGACCGGCCTGCCGCCAATGGTTGTCATGCGCGAGGCGGTGCGCGCCATCGGGCTTATTTATCGCGAGACCGCCGCAGCACATCGGGAGCCGGCCTGTTGTTCCTGCGGTTGGCGCCCGCAGGAAGCCTGCGATCTCGAATATCTCGGCCAGGCGCTGCTTGAGGCGAGCCGCAGGCCCCGCGCACGTGATCTGGGCGGAATGCAGGTTCTCGGCACCGCCTGAATGACCTGCAAAATACGGTTTCCGCAACAGCGCAGTTGACAAATGCCCCGTCAGTCTTGATGCCGTGATCTGAACGGCAATGGAGATGATGGCGTGAACGCATCACAGGATGGCGCAGCCGCCGGCAGGGCGCAGATTGATCGCGGGACCTTCCTGCGTCCGTGGGTTTTCCTGCGTGGTGCGCCGGCCATGAAGTTTCTGCCACCGGAAGGGCCGCCCGAAGTGGCGTTCGCCGGCCGCTCGAATGTCGGCAAGTCGTCGCTGATAAACGCGTTGATTGTCCAGCGTGGTCTCGCCCGCACATCCAACACGCCCGGCCGCACGCAGGAACTGAACTTTTTTGTTCCTGACGGTTATTCCGGTGCGGATGGCGACTTGCCGCCCATGGCCATCATCGACATGCCCGGCTACGGTTTCGCCAAGGCACCCAAGGCGCAGGTAGACGCCTGGACCGAAATGGTTTTCGACTATCTCAGGGGGCGCGTCACGCTGAAGCGTGTCTTCCTGCTGATCGATGCCCGCCATGGCATCAAGAAGAATGACGAGGAGGTGATGGACCTGCTCGACAAGGCCGCAGTCTCTTATCAGGTGGTGTTGACCAAGATCGACAAGATCAAGCAGCCGGCGGTGGAAAAACTGCTTGCCGCCACCGAGACGCAGCTCAGGAAACGCGCAGCCGCTTTTCCGGAAATTGTCGCAACCTCATCGGAAAAGGGCCACGGCATGGACGAACTGCGCGACGCCATCGCCCGCGCCGTGACCGACGGCTGAGCGCGGAAACTTCAGCTCGGCGTTGTTGCACCCGGTTTGAACGTCAAAGCAATGCCATTGATGCAGTGGCGCTTGCCGGTCGGCGGCGGGCCGTCATCGAAGATGTGGCCCTGATGGCCGCCACAGCGCCGGCAATGGCACTCTGTGCGGGTCATGAAGAGGGAATTGTCCGGCCTTGTGCCGATGGCATCGGGCAGCGCTTCCCAGAAGCTCGGCCATCCCGTGCCCGAATCATATTTCGCCTCGGATGAGTAGAGCGGCAGATCGCAGCCGGCGCAGTGAAAGAGGCCGGCACGCTTCTCATCGTTGAGCGGGCTCGTAAAGGCGCGTTCCGTTGCCTCCTGCCGCAGCACGGCGAATTGCTGTTCCGTCAGGATCGCGCGCCACTCTTCCTCGGTTTTGGTGATTTCGAACGTTTCAGCCATGGCGCTGCCGCCGGGCCGGTCGCGCAGCACGAAAGCTCCGCCCGTCAAGGCAGCCAGGGCGCCAGCGGTGCCATAGAGAAATTTGCGGCGTTTCATCGTCAAGCTCCTTTGCGCTTCTGGTGCGCATCAAATTCCGGCGGACCGTAAGCCGGATCGGCCTTCACCTCAAAGTCAAGTCGGTGTGAGGTGCGAAGGGCGGCAATGCGCCGCCCTTCGCGGTTCCGAAAGCCCCGTTCGGAACCTGCCTGTCCTTCTGCAGGGACCCAATCAGCCCTTCGGCAGAAGAACCGTGTCGATCACGTGGATAACGCCGTTGGACTGATCCACATCCGCGATGGTGACGGTCGCCACATTCCCGTTCTCGTCGGTCAGCGTGATGCTGTCGCCGTCCATCTTGGCTTCCAGCATGCAGCCGCCGACAGTCTTGACCGGGTGGTTGCCGCCATCGTCGGAAATCATCTTGCCAATGGCATCGGACATGGCTTCGGTCGCCACCACATGGCAGGTCAGCACCGTTGCGAGCGTTTCCTTGTTCTCGGGCTTCAGAAGCGTGTCGACAGTGCCGTCGGGCAGCTTCTCGAAAGCGGCGTTGGTCGGTGCGAAAACGGTGAACGGACCTTCGCCCGAAAGCGTCTCGACCAGGCCGGCAGCCTTCACGGCCGCGACCAGCGTGGTGTGATCCTTCGAGTTGACCGCATTTTCGACGATGGTCTTGTCAGCATACATCGCTGCGCCGCCAACCATCGGGTTTTCGGCCAGAGCCGATCCCGTGAAAGCGAGAGCGAGCGAGCCGGCGAGAAGGGAAGCAGTGAACTTACGCATGTTTGAACTCCTCAGGTTCGTTTGCGGGACCGCCTTCGTGGTCGGCCCGTTTTTGGGAACATGAGGAAACACGGAGGGACACTCCGGGAAGTTTCAAAAAATCTGGTTTATTTTTTTGGAAAGCCCGAAATCAGATATCGCGCAGGTCGCCGAGCGCAACCACCGGGCCGGTTGGCTCACCCGAGGGCGAACCGCCCAGCGGTTCGGTTGTAATGGCGAAAACGGCACCGGCATCGATGGCCGCTCCGAGCGCCTCGCTGAGTGCCACGTGCACGCTCGAGCCGACCGGAATCACGCCGAGAGAGACGGGCGGTTTATCGCCCTCGATGGCCCAGAGCTCGAAATCGCGCCCATCGGGCCGTGCACCCGAAACATGGGAGAGCGCCACGTCGCGTTTGCTGCTGTCATAGACTGCGAGATAGCGCACGTCGGTATCGTCATGAGCGAGCGAGGCAACAAAGCGCTGCTCTTCAAGCGGCTGGCTGCCGAAGGGCAGGCTCGTATAGGTGAGGGCGACATAGGTGCCGAATGCCAGGAGTGCCGCCACCGCGATACCGCGCCAGAAGGCAAGGCTCGACCATAGGCCGGCCTTGTCTTGCGCTGACGGCGCGGCACCAAAAAGCCGTGCGTCGATGACGGACTTCGCGTTTGCCGGGGGCGCCACCGCTTCAAAGGCGTCCGCCATGGGGGCAAGACGGGCTTCCCAGTGCTCCACGAGATGCGCAAAGTCCGGTTCCGTTTCGATGCGCCGCGCAGCAGCGGCGCGCTCTTCGGCTGCGAGCACACCGAGCACATACTCGGCCGCAACGAGATCGTCGTCGCGCCTGTCCGGTCCGTGTTCGTCTGCCACCGTCATCGTTCCAGGCATTCCCTGAGCTTCAAAAGGCTGCGCCGCAGCCAGGTTCGCATCGTATTGAGCGGCACATCGAAACGCGCTGCAAGTTCGGCGTAGCTGTCACCGTTGAGATAGGCCCCGCGCACCGCCGTGGCTCGGTCGGTTTCAAGCTCGCCGAGGCAGGCATCGATCCGCCGGCGCTCGCTGCCGGCCTCGGCCTGTCTCTCCGGATCCGGCTTTGGATCGGCAATCGCCTGCGCCTCATCCAGCTCCGCAGCGGGCGTCTTTCGTGCCCGCAGCCGATCGATCGCATGATTGCGCGCCACCGCGACCAGCCACGTGATGGGACTGAGGTCCGTCGCGGCGAACCGGTCGGCCTTGGTCCAGATTTTTATATAAACGTCCTGCAAGGCCTCTTCGGCCTCCGCCCTGTCTTTCAAGACACGCAGACAGACGCCAAAGAGTTTCGCACTGGTGTGCCGATAAAGAAGGTCAAACGCGGCACGCTCCCTGAGCGCGGTGCGAAAGATCAGCTTCGTTATCTCGTCTGGTGTCATGTAGGGGAGATTAGGTGCAAAATTGACAATGGGAAAGGCAGGCTCGCAACAGAGTTAGCGCACGTTCGCGCAAAGGCAAGCCTGCCTGCGGGGCTAGAACGCAGCTTTTTGCCGGCTCGCCTGCAAGATCGTTTCACTTGCCGCGAAAAATGCTTTAAGAAACCGCCGTTTTGACTTTGGGGAACAACGCGATGACGGACATGACGGAAACTGCTGAAGCCCAGGCCCGCTTTCTCTCGGCGGCACTGCCTTACATGCAGCGTTATGAAAACAAGACCATCGTCGTGAAATATGGCGGCCACGCTATGGGCGATGCGGAGCTTGGTCAGGCGTTCGCCCGCGACATCGCACTCCTGAAGCAGTCCGGCGTCAGCCCCATCGTCGTTCATGGCGGAGGACCGCAGATCGCCGCCATGCTCAAGAAAATGGGCATCGAATCGAAATTCGAGGGCGGCCTGCGTGTTACCGACGAAAAGACCGTCGAGATCGTGGAGATGGTGCTGGCCGGATCCATCAACAAGGAAATCGTGGCACTCATCAACGCCGAGGGCGAGTGGGCCATCGGCCTGTGCGGCAAGGACGGCAACATGGTCTTCGCCGAAAAGGCGCACAAGACCGTGGTCGATCCCGATTCCAACATCGAGCGCGTGCTCGATCTCGGTTTTGTCGGCGAGCCGGTCGAGGTCGACCGCACGCTGCTCGATCTGCTCGCCCATTCCGAGATGATCCCCGTCATCGCACCGGTGGCGCCGGGCCGCGACGGCCACACCTACAACATCAATGCCGACACCTTCGCCGGGGCAATCGCGGGCGCGGTGCGCGCCACGCGTCTTCTGTTCCTCACCGATGTTCCCGGCGTTCTCGACAGAGACAAGAAGCTGATCGACGAGCTGACCGTCTCAGAGGCGCGCGCGCTCATCAGGGATGGCACGATCTCCGGCGGTATGATCCCCAAGGTGGAAACCTGCATCGAGGCCATCGAGCGCGGTGTGGAGGGCGTCGTGATCCTGAACGGCAAGACCCCGCACTCCGTTCTTCTGGAACTCTTCACCGAGCATGGTGCGGGCACGCTGATCGTTCCGTGAGGGCACGGACAATAGAATCGCCAGAAACCGCTTGACCTGGAGTTCACTCCAGAAAGTAGATGCATATGTGCACACTATGGAGATGCACATATGCATGAGCAGAACATCATCGAGAAATTCCTTGCGGCGCTGAAAGCGGGCGATGTCGATGCGGCCTGCGCCTTCGTGGCCGCGGATGCCGTATTCATTGGCGTTCGAGCGGAAGCGAAACCGTCTGTTCCGCCTTACGGAGCGCGCAGAGGGCATGAAGGATTTCGCGCCTTTCTCGCCGCGCTCGGCAACACCTTCAGCAATCAGTCGCTCACCGTGGAGCACCTTGGAGCGGGCGAGGGCGTGGCCTTCGCCAGCGGTCAGCTCGACCACACCGTCGCTGCCACCGGAAAGCGCTTCTTCAGCGAATGGGTTCTGCGTTGCCGCGTGCGCGACGGAAAGATCGCGCACTATCAGTTCTGTGAGGACAGTGCCCGGCTTGAAGAAGCGCTTTCAGCCCATATGGAGGCCGCATGAAAATAGGCGAGGTCGCGCGGCGTACGGGCCTGAGCATCGATACGCTACGCTATTACGAAAAGCTGGGGCTTATCGACCCGCCATGGCGGCAGGGCGGCCAGCGGGCCTATGATGACGCCATCGTCCCCTGGCTCGGTTTCATCAAGATGCTCAAGGCAACAGGCATGCCGCTTGCCGATGTGGAGACCTATGCAAGCCTGCGTCGGAAGGGCGATGACACGTCGGCCGAACGCCGCGGCATGCTTGAGCGTCAACGCGCGGCGGTTCTGGCAAAAATTGCCGGGCTCCAGGAATGCGTCGAACTGCTCGACTACAAGATCATGAATTATGCCGAAATCGAAGCGCGCCATCGCGCCGAGGGCGGCAGGAAGGAAGACGAGAGTGACCGACCTGACACATGAGATGGGACCAACCGCCAGCGCGCTTGAGAAGGGACGCGCGATCGCGGAAACGCTCAATCCCGATCTGGAGGCCATCCTGGCCGGACGCTACGATGCGGCGCTTCCGGGTTTTTCCGAAACGCTGATCGAGGGGGCTTATGGGCGCTTCTATGCCCGGGAAGGTCTCGATCTCAAAACGCGGCAACTCGCCACCGTGGCGGCGCTGACGGCGCTCGGTGGACAAACCGCACCTCAGCTCAGGGTGAACATCGAGCATACGCTCGCAGTCGGGGCAAGCGAACGCGAAATCCTGGAAGTGATCCTGCAAATGGCCGCCTATGGTGGCTGGCCGGCCGCCATCAACGGCATCAATGCGGCTTTGGAGCTGTTCTCCGAACGGAAAAGCGGAGAGTCGGCGTCGGCCTGGGACGGTATCTGATGCAACGGGCAGCCCGCGAGCTTGCAGCGCGACTGGGTGCTTCGGCCACGTCTGCCGGGCACCGGGTCACGCTTGCCCAGTCCGGGCGGCTGCGGACAGGTGAGCAAAGCCGCTGGATGCGCTTTACGGCGCACCAGTGGATCGCCCTTGGAAGCCCCGCATTCAGTTGGGTCGCAAGAACAGGGCCTTTCGGTGCTCTGACCGTCAGGGACGGTGTCATGAACGGGAAGCCGGAAGCGGGCCTTTTTCTGTTCGGGGTTGTGCCTCTGAACCGCTCCCATGCTTCCGATGCGCTCACAAAGGGCGAGCTCATGCGATATCTGGCGGAGTTGCCCTGGGCCCCCGATGCGATCCTGCACAACAGCCACCTGCGCTGGGAGGGCCTGCCGAATGGCAGTCTACGGGCGACGGCAAATATCGGGTCGGTCGAGGCATCGGTGATCTTCACGCTGGATGCCAATGGCCACGTTGCAACCGTCACGGCTCACAACCGGCCACGGCAGGAGGAGACAGGCCTGCGGGAGCGCCCGTGGCACGGTGCTTTCAGCGACTATCGCCGGGTCGGTAGCCGCTGGATCCCACACGCCGCAGAAGTCGGCTGGGAGGTGGCTGGCCGGCGCTTCTGCGTCTGGCAGGGCCGTCTGGAACGCTGGAAGATTGCCGCGCCAGAATGAGATGCGGCGCTGATCCTGCAGAAGGATTCCGTCAGGTGGGATCACCCGTCATCGCATAGAACCGGATTACCAGACGCATGGAGCGGCGCAGCGTTTCAGGAAACGGTGAGCCATTCCGGCACCCCCCGACTTCCATAGCCCAATGCAGCTCAAGCCCGCCGAACCGCACGCCCCGAGTGCAGGATGCGCGCAGCGCTGCTTTCATCGACACCATCCCGTTGGTGTCAGAGCGCGGTCCCCACCCTCGCGCAATCGTCTGGCAAAATCACCCCGTCGCTGATGCCTCGACCAGGTCGGCAAGTATCCTGCAGGCGGGTCCTCAAGTCGTCTTGAATCAATCATTCAATTATGTAATTGAATGATTGATTAGGCCGGAAAGATGCGGTGGCTCTGTGCGCTCAACGCGTGCGCCGTCTCGGATCGGCTTCAGGTCCCTCCACAGCTACAGGACAATCATGGCTCCCATGCACCAAGCTCCCCCAATCGCCCGTTCGCCCGCATTCGCCATTCTGGCGACCGTGCAGGCAACGCTCATCTTCACCATCGCGCTCATCACCGTGCCGCTGCCAATCATCGCCGGTGAGTTCGGCCTGACGGCGGCGGACCTGCTTCTTGTGCTTGCAGCCTATGGGCTGCCATTCAGCGGCCTGCTTCTTTTCGGCGGCAGGCTTGCCGACCGTTTCGGTGGCCGGCGCATGTTTGCCATCGGTCTCATCGTCTTCGGTGTGGCGTCGGCCATCGCGGCGCTGGCGCCCAGCTATCGCATTCTTGTGGCGATGCGTCTCCTTCAGGGCGTTGGCGGCGCCATGGTGGCCCCCGCCGCCATGGCCGTTCTTCGAGCGCTCTTTCCGGAGCCGGCGGCGTTCGGCCGCGCCATGGTCACCTGGGGCGGTGTCTCCGTTCTGGGCGCGGTGCTCGGCTTCATCGTATCGGGCGTTTTGACGAGCTGGATTTCGTGGCGCTGGATGTTTGCCGTGCCGGTGGCGGTCTCCCTGCTCGGTTTGAGTGCTTCGGCGGGGCTTCTGCCACGCGGGGTCAGCGAAAGCACGGAGCGCAGACCGGGCCTCGATCCCATTGGCGCGGTGTTCGCCACATTGGGCATATCCCTTTCGAGCTTTGCGCTCATCGCCACCGACGATCATGGCTGGCGTTCCGCCATGGTGCTTGTCCCCCTGCTGACAGGCCTTGTCCTGCTCGCCGCATTCTTTGCGATCGAGCGCCGCGTCCGCGATCCGCTTCTCCCTCCGGGGTTCATTCTGGAGCCGGTGCGCCTGACCGGTCTTTTCGGCATGTTTCTGGCGGCAGCGGGCTCGGGCGTCGTCAACTTCGTGCTCTCCCTCTATCTGCAACAGGTGCTCGGCTGGTCGCCCTTCATGACGGCCATGGCCTTCCTGCCCTTCGCAGTGGCCCTCATCGCCATGGGGCGGGCAGCGGGTCCGCTGGTCGGCCGTTTCGGGCCGGCCCGCATGACCGGCATCGGCTTGCTGATCGCCGCCGTCGGGCTCGCGCTGCTCACGCAGATTGCGCCCGATACGCGCTATCTTCCGGGCCTTCTGCCGGGGATCGTCCTTGTGGCGGTTGGCATCTCGTTCGCCTTTTCCGGTTCTGCAGTCCTTTCCACCGCAAACGTCCCCCAGAACCGGGCAGGCCTCGCCGGCGGCGTCATGAACACGGCGATGGAGCTCGGCCCCACCGTGGGGCTTGCGATCCTGATGGCGGTGGCGGCCACGCAGATCGACACCGTCGCAGGCTATGCCTGGGCGTTCGGCACGGCAGCGGTCGCCTATCTGGTGGCGGCACTTCTGTCCTTTGCGTCAGGCCGGCGGATTGCAGCCACTGCAACGCACCCGGCAGAGTAAAAGTAGTCACCGGGTTAGGTCCCATTCTCAAGGCCACTGGCAAGGTGCCGCCTGACGGTGGCACCTTGCCAGTGGCGGGAAGGGCAACGCAGTCACTCGCCCTCCCACACCCCTGGATTGAGAACACTCAATAGATTGATTGATAAAGCTATTTTTCCTATATGTTGCAAATGGATATCGAACGCGCCCAGCTTGCCCTTCTCACCGAACTCGCGGAGATCGCGCGCACTTTGGGCAGTCCCCAGCGCCTGATGCTTCTCCAGCATGTGTCGCAGGGTGCGCGCTCGGTCGAGCGGCTTGCGGAACTGACGGGCCTTTCGGTCGCCAACACCTCGCAGCATCTGCAGCATTTGAAGCGCAGCGGTCTTGTGGTGGCAAGGCGCGATGGCAAGCGCATTCTCTACGATCTTGCCAGCGGGCCCATCAACGAGCTTCTTGCCGCGCTCACATATCTTGCCGAGCATCGGCGGGCCGAAATCCAGTCGGTCATCTCCGACAGCGTAAACCAGACCGAACGGCTGGAGGGCATTTCACGCGAAGAGCTTCTGGAGCGCCTTCGCGATTCCTCCGTGACGCTTCTCGATGTCAGGCCGCGCGAGGAGTTTGCCATGGGCCATCTGCCGGGCGCGATAAACATCCCGGTGGAAGAGCTGGAAGAGCGCCTTTCAGCGCTGCCCGTGGAGCATGAAGTGATCGCTTATTGCCGTGGGCCTCACTGCGTTCTCTCGGTCAATGCCGCCGCCCTGCTGCGCCGAAAGGGCATCAGGACACGCCTCCTGAACGCCGGCTTCCCCGACTGGAAAGCCGCCGGCCTTTCCGTCGAGACCGGTGCCTGATTTTTTGAGCCAGTGACACTGGCCCGAAAACGCAAGCGGGTTTCCGAATTCGCGGCAACAGCGTTGTGCGTGGTTCGACAGGCTCACCATGAGGGAGGGGAGTGCCTGGCAGAAAGTCTGTTTCACAGATGTGCCTCAGGGGCGGCAGCCAAAACGCCCCTCATGGTGAGCCTGTCGAACCACGCACCACATCTAAAGCAGCACCAAAAGCACGATGCCCGCGACGATCAGCAGGCATCCCGCCACTTCCGTGCGGTTGATGTGCTCGCGGAAGAAGAACACGGATGAAGCGAAGGTGAAGATCATCTCGATCTGCGCCAGCGCCTTCACTACCGCTGCCTGTTGCAGCGTCATGGCCGTGAACCAGCCGAGCGAGGCGGCAGCGCCGACAAAGCCCACGAAAAGCGAAGGCTTCCACGCCTTTGCGATGCGCCCCACCTCGGCGCGGTCGCGCCAGAGCATCCATGCAAGCATGATGACGGTCTGGAACGTGATGGTAACGGCCAGCGTCGTTGTCGCCTGCATCAGATAGTTCGGTCCGCCGAGAGAAAGCGAGGCGGCCCGATAGGCCACGGCCGTCACGCCGAAAAGCGTGCCGGAGGCAAGGCCGATCAGCGCTGTGCGGCTGATGAGCGAGCGGAACAGATTGCCCCAGCTCATCGGCACGCGGGCGACCGAGATCAGCATCACGCCGATCACCGTGACCGCGATGGCAATGAGCGCGCCGAAGCCTGCCATTTCGCCAAGCAGCACAAGGCCAAAGATGGCCGCCTGCGCCGGTTCGGTGCGCGAATAGGCCGTGCCGACCGCAAAATTGCGGAAGGAAAACAGATAGATCAGTAGAAACTGCGCGGAAATCTGCCCCAGTCCGCCGAGCAGCGTCCAGGCGAGAAACGTGCCGTGGATTTCCGGAAACTCGTAACCGGCGGCCGAGTGCAGCAGAAGCCACAGGACAAGAACGAACGGCATGCCGAAGCCGAAGCGCACAAAGGTTGCGCCCGTCGTGCCCATCACGCCTTTGAGGTGCTTTTGGCCAACGGAGCGCAGGTTTTGCAGAAAGGCTGCGGCGATGGTGATCGGGATCCAGAGTTCCATGCCGCGCCTTTTGCTATCCCGATGCAAATTGCGCAAGGCGCAGACGGAACAAATCGGTATACCAAACTGGGCTACCGCCCGAGCCGACACGAATGCTCTGCAAAAGCCGGTTGTGCAGATTGTCGCGCAAGGGGCGTGTCTGCCATAAGGAATGTATGACAAACCAGCTCTCAGCCCACCGCATCACCGCAGATCGCTTTTCCCATGTCACCGACTGGGTGTTCGATCTCGACAACACGCTCTATCCGCATCACAGCAATCTGTTTTCGCAGATCGACGTGAAGATGACGGCTTATGTGTCCGAACTCCTGCAGATGGAGCGCGACGAAGCCAGAACGCTCCAGAAAAACCTCTACCGGGAATACGGAACGACGCTCAACGGGCTGATGGAGCGCTACAGCATCGACCCGGATGATTTTCTCGAGAAGGTGCACGACATCGATTATTCTTGGCTCGATCCCGACCCGAGGCTTGGTGATGCGATCCGGGCCCTGCCGGGCCGCAAGTTCATTTTCACCAATGGTGATCGCGGTCATGCCGAGCGTGCGGCGCGCCAGCTCGGCGTGTTCGACCATTTCGACGACATTTTCGACATCGTTGCGGCCGGTCTTCTTCCGAAGCCGGCTGCGGCCACCTATGACAAGTTTGTCGCCCTGCATCGGGTGGTGGGCGAAAACGCGGTCATGTTCGAGGATCTGGCGCGCAATCTGGCGGTGCCGAAGAAGCTTGGCATGACCACGGTTCTGGTCGTACCCAACAATTTCGAGCCGACCTTCACCGAGATATGGGAGCAGGACGCGAACGAGGAAGACGATGTCGACTTCGTTACCGACAACCTCGCGGACTTCCTCGAAGCGGCGATGAAGGCCTGACGCCGGTGCGGCGTTTCACGTCTCTTGAAGCGCGCATCGACGCACTCGCGCATCGCGTGCTCGACAGGTTGCCTGCGCACGGTCTGGCGGGCGCTCTGGTTGAGTTCGTCGTATTTGGGCTGAAGCAGGCATGGGCCTGCCTTTTCGGCGGGCTGCTCCTCGCCCTCATCATCGCAACACACTACCTGTGGCCACAAAACGCCTTTCTGGCGCGCTACGATTTCCTGTTTCTGGCAGCGCTTGCCATACAGATGGTCATGCTGGCCGCCGGCCTAGAACAACCGTCTGAGGCGAAGGTCATCCTTATTTTCCACGTGGTCGGCACGGTGATGGAGATATTCAAGACTTCGGCCGGCTCGTGGATCTATCCGGAAGAGAGCTTCTTCCGCATCGCCGCTGTGCCGCTCTTTTCAGGCTTCATGTATGCCGCCGTGGGGTCCTACCTCGCCCGCATCAGCCGGATTTTCGACATGCGCTATACCCGTTATCCGGCTTTCTGGATGACATTGGCTCTGGCGGCAGCGATCTATGTGAATTTTTTCGCCCATCATTATACGGTCGATGTGCGCTATGGGCTCTTTGCGGCCACTGCGCTGCTTTTCGCGCGCACGTCCGTGCACTACCGCGTGTTTCGGTTTCGCCATCGGATGCCGCTCTTGCTCGGGTTTCTGCTGGTGGCGCTGTTCATCTGGTTTGCAGAGAACATCGGCACCTGGTCGCGTGCCTGGATCTACCCGGATCAGTCCGGTGGATGGACGCCGGTTTCCATTTCCAAGCTGGGCTCGTGGTATCTCCTGATGATCATTTCGTTCGTTCTGGTGTCCGTGGTTCACCGTCCTCGAACGCCCGACGAAGCCCGTCTGGAGGATGTTCGGGCAGGCGCCGGCCAGGCCGACGCCGCCCTGTAGAGCATTTTGCAGTCAGGTGGAATCACCTGACGTTCGCACAAATGCGCAAAAACAGGCAGATGGAGCGGAGCGGCGCTTCCATGAGACGGTGAACCGTTCCAGCGGGAGGCCGCGTCTCGGCGTCAGTGGCTGTGCCCGGTATCGGACGCGCTGCCGCGTGCCGGGCCTGCGGTGAGCTCCAGATCGACCTTTCCCGCCTTCTCGAATTCGAGCGTCAGCGGTATGGATTCGCCCTCCTGAAAACCCTTTTCCACCTGCATGAACATGACGTGCAGGCCGCCGGGTTCCAGCGTCACCGTTTCGCCGGCGGGTATCGTCAGGCCGCCCTTTACCGGGCGCATGACCATGACGTCATTGTTCATTTCCATGGTGTGGACCTCCACCTTGCCGGCCCGTGGCGAGGTCAGGGTCAACAGCCGGTCATCGTCGGTGCCGGTGTTTTCGATGACCATGTATCCGCCGCCAGACGGTTGACCGGGCAGCATGGCCCGCACCCGGGGGTGTGCGATTTTCAGATCGCCGGCCTCAACGGCGTGGTGGTCCGCGGTCGTTTCCGTGGCCCCTTGATTGGAGGCGTGATGGTCGGCATTCGTGCCGTGAGCCACTGCTCCCGTTGTGATTAGCGGGAACGCAGCCGCTGCCGCGATAAGAATGTTTAAACGCATGGTTCTGCCTTTCATGTCTGAGCTTTGAGTTGCCGGAAACCCGGGCTTTAAAAGATCAGGCAGGGGCAGGGGGCGCGCGAATGCCGTGTGCAGTGTCGCTGGCAGGGTTGGCATGTGGTCCGTCGCCCCAATGGGATACAGCGGCACCGTTCTCTTGCGGTATTGGCAGCACCAGCGCCGGAAGCTGCGACGTGGACGATGAAAACTGAAAGCCGCAAGTATGGCTACTCACGCATAGGGGGCATTCGGTCGTGCGGGGATGTTCACGGCTGTCATTGGAGGCTGTTCCAATCCCGTAAGTCGTGCAGATGACGAAGCCGTAGGATGCCGGCGCAGCCGCAGCCAGGGCCAGCGGCTGCAGCAGCCCCATGAGCAGAGAAAGACACCCGACCGCCGCGAAAAGCTTCGCATCGCGGCGCAGGCTTCCAAACCAGCTTGTATTGCCTCGGCATGGGATCATCTGCAAATGCCTAGCCGATTGTCGTTCATGCCGCCAGTGCCGCGGACTGCGGCATGACGGCATTCGGGATCAGAGTTCGTAGAACTCGGCGATCTTCGCCCAGGCTTCCTCGGCCGTGTCGACGAAAGTGATCAGCTCATCGTCTCCAGGCGAGATCGTGCCCTGTTCGGCCAGGAAGGCCAGATTGATCGCGCCTTCCCAGAAATCCTTGCCGAACAGCACCACCGGTAAACGCTCCATGCGCCCGGTCTGGATCAGGGTCAGCGTCTCGAACAGTTCGTCCATTGTCCCGAAGCCGCCGGGGAACACGGCGACCGCCTTCGCACGCATCATGAAATGCATCTTGCGGATCGCGAAATAGTGGAAGTTGAAGCAGAGCTCGGGCGTCACATAGAGGTTCGGTGCCTGCTCATGCGGCAGCACGATGTTGAGGCCTATGGAGGGGGCGCCGCAATCGGCAGCACCGCGATTGCCGGCTTCCATCACGCCGGGTCCGCCGCCCGTTACGACGACATATTCGCGGTAATAGGACTTGGCCGATTCTTCCGAGCAGAGCCGCGCGAATTTGCGGGCTTCCTGATAGTAGCGGCTGTTCTTTTCGAGGTTCTTCTTCTGCGTCTCGTTCTTGGCGGCCCAGGCCTCTCCACCGGGCTCGGGCAGGCGCGCGCCACCGAACAGGATCACCGTCGATCGGATGCCACGTTCTGCAAGTGCCATTTCCGGCTTGAGGAGTTCGAGCTGCAGGCGCACCGGCCGCAGTTCGCGCCGGGTCATGAAATCTTCGTCGTCCCAGGCAAGACGATAGGTTTCCGCGCGCGTCTGCGGCGTATCGGGCACCTGTCTTGCACGACGCAGGTCTTCATCGGAATGCGGTAGAGGTGTCCAGCCGTTCTCGTCTTTTGAATCCATCGTCATTTATCCGTCCGTTGGCGCGTCCCCGCGCGATCCCGAGATTGACCCCTAGTGACGCTTCGCATAGTTTCCGCGCCGATCTGGGTCCTTCTCCCAAACTATGGCTGAGCCCTTAACAGCTTGTTCAATGGAGCCGCAAGCATGACGAACACCGATGCCGCCGCGCTGGAAAAGACAATTGAAAAGGCATTCGACGAGCGCGACGGCGTTTCGACAGACACACGCGGCGAGATTCGCGATGCGGTGGAAACCTCGCTTCATTTGCTCGACAGCGGCAAGGCGCGTGTTGCAGAGCGTCAGGAGGACGGCTCCTGGAAGGTGAACCAGTGGCTCAAGAAGGCAGTGCTGCTTTCGTTCCGGCTGAACCCGATGCAGGTCATCAAGGGCGGGCCCGGGGATGCCGTCTGGTGGGACAAGGTCGCTTCCAAATTCGACGGCTGGAGCGCCAACGAGTTCGAGAAGGCCGGCTTCCGCGCTGTTCCCAATGCAGTTGTGCGCCACTCGGCCTATGTCGCGCCCGGCGTCGTGCTGATGCCCTCCTTCGTCAATCTCGGCGCCTATGTGGGCGAGGGCACCATGGTCGACACCTGGGCCACCGTCGGCTCCTGCGCGCAGATCGGCAAGAATGTTCATCTTTCCGGCGGCGTCGGCATCGGCGGCGTTCTGGAGCCCATGCAGGCCGGTCCCACCATCATCGAGGATCATTGCTTCATCGGTGCGCGCTCGGAGGTGGTCGAAGGCTGCATCGTGCGTGAGGGCTCCGTGCTCGGCATGGGCGTCTATATCGGCAAGTCGACCAAGATCGTCGACCGCGCCACCGGCGAAGTGTTCTACGGCGAAGTCCCGCCCTATTCGGTGGTCGTCGCAGGCACCATGCCTGGTAAAAACGTACCTGGCGAGAATTGGGGTCCGAGCCTCTACTGCGCCGTGATCGTCAAGCGCGTCGATGAAAAGACCCGCTCCAAGACGTCGATCAACGAACTCCTGCGCGATTGACCGGCCTGCGGAGAAGCACAATGCCCAAGGGACAGATGGCCTGGCTGTTTTTCGGATTTTCCGGACGGGTGAGCCGTGCCGCCTTTTTCCTGGCGGGCATGCTTCTCATTGTCCTGCAGATCTTTGTGCTCTATCGCTTCACCCTGGCGCCGGAAGGGAGCGGCGCCAGCGGCCTATGGGCCCTGCTTTTCTGGGGTCTGGCTGTGGTTTCGGTCTTCTCGTCCGTAGCGCTGGGCGTCAAGCGTCTGCATGATTTCGGCAAGCCGGGCATTTTTGCCGTTTCGCTCTTCATCCCGATGGTGTCGATCCTCGCTTTTATCGTGCTTTGCCTCTATCCGGGCGATGCGGGCGCCAACGAATATGGTGATCGGACAAACGCGCCGAAGCAGTAGCCGAAAGGCTGGGCCGCTTGTTGCGTGACAGCGGCCTGATGTTGGATTATCCCTTGCGCATGACACTGCCGACCGATCCCGCCGCGAATCTCGCCGAACTCATCCGCTGCCCCTCCGTCACGCCGGCTGAAGGCCGGGCGCTTTCCGTGCTTCAGGGCATGCTGAAGGCGCTTGACTGCTCGGTCGAGCGCCCGATCTTCTCCGAAGAGGGCACGCCCGACATCGAAAATCTCTATGGCAAGCTTGCAGGCGAGGGCCCGCACCTCATGTTCGCCGGTCACACCGATGTGGTGCCGCCCGGCGATGAAGGTGCATGGAAGCACCCGCCCTTTGCCGCCGCCATTGCCGATGGCCAGATGTATGGCCGGGGTGCCGTCGACATGAAGGGCGGCATTGCCTGCTTCGTGGCCGCACTCGCCCGCTATGTGAAGACCCGCGGCAGGCCGAAAGGCTCCGTCTCTTTCCTCATCACCGGTGACGAGGAAGGCCCCGCCATCAACGGCACGGTCAAGCTTCTTGAATGGGCCGTGGAACGCGGCGAGAAGTGGGACGCATCGATCGTCGGCGAACCCACCAATCCGGACCGGCTTGGCGACATGATCAAGATCGGCCGGCGCGGTTCGCTCACAGGCCGCATTACCGTCAATGGTCGCCAGGGTCATGTGGCTTATCCGCACCGGGCAGACAATCCGGTGCCGGGCCTCATGCAGCTGCTTGGCGCACTCCTCGAAAAGCCCTTCGATGAAGGCACGGTCGATTTCCAGCCGAGCAATCTGGAAGTCACCACGGTTGACGTGGGCAACACGGCGACAAACGTCATTCCCGCAAAGGCGACAGCGGTCTTCAACATCCGCTTCAACGACACGTGGAGCGTGGAAAGCCTGCAGGCCGAAATCCACAACAGGCTCGACCGCGCCGCAGAAGAGAATCGCCTGCGCAAAGGCGCCGAACAGCCAGTCGATTTCGACATTGACTGGCTTGGCCGCCCGAGCCCCGTCTTCCTGACGCGGGACGAGAAACTCGTCGAAACCCTGTCGGCTTCGGTCGAGGCCGTAGTCGGTGTACGCCCGGAACTCTCCACCTCCGGCGGCACCTCAGATGCACGCTTCATCAAGGACCATTGCCCCGTGGTGGAGTTCGGTCTTGTCGGCCAGACCATGCACATGGTCGATGAGCGGGTGGCGCTGTCCGATCTTGAAACCCTGACGCAGATCTATCTGCGTTTTCTTCAAGACTGGTTTGCCTGAATGCCCTCCTTCGCCGAGATCCAGCAGTATTTTGCCGGTGTCTGGCGCATGATGATGGGGCGTTCGGAGGGGTTGCGCCTGCTTGATCTGTCGGCGGACGGTTTCTGGAATTCATTTTTCGCCATTCTCGTCGCTGTTCCGCCCATGGTGGTGGGATGGGTGACGATTTCCAACGAACTGGCGGGTGCAGATGTTTTCAGCTCCCGCTTTTCACTGTTCGCGCGGTTGCTGCTGACGGACCTGGCGACCTGGGTCCTGCCCTACGTTATTCTGGCGCTCGCCGCGCGCCCAGCCGGCGTTGCTGATCGTTTCGTGCATTACGTGGTGGCGAGCAACTGGGCCTCTGCCCTGTTTTCCTGGGTCATGCTTCCTGTCATGCTCCTCCAGCTGCTTTTGCCGGAGGCTGCCGATCTCACGGGCTTTTTGACCTTCCTCGTTTTCATCGGCACGATGATCCTGTCCTGGCGCCTCACCAATGTCGCCATCGGCAAGGGGCCAGCCGTCGCAACGGCTGTGTTCGCGGCCATGTTTGCGGCGTCCCTCGCGGTGCTTTTCACGGCAGAAGGGCTGCTTGGCCTGTCGCGCGGAGTGGGTTAGGGGCAGGGCCCAAGCAAGTCTCTCAGCGCGCGGCCGACAAAGCGGCAACCAGCGTCAGGAGGGCTGCCATTGCCGCGGCCGCTGGCAGTCCAAACCCGGCATAAACAGGGCCGAAGCCCAGCGTGCCGGCAAAGGCGGCGATATAGGTGGTGGCACTGTTCAGCCCCATGATCGCCCCGCGTCTGGCGGGCGCGATGCCGCTCAGCCGCACGATCAGCATGTTGAGACCGAGATGGTTTGCCAGACCCCACACAAAGGCCACGGCAAGCAGGATGCCAAAGCTATGCGCACCCCACATCATGAAGAGGTAGATCGCAGCCACGAAGGCAAAGGCAAAGGGCAGAAGATTGTGAGCGCCGAGGCGCTGAACGGGTCTGTCGAGCAGCACCGCTCCGCCAAATCCGAGCCCGTAGACCAGTGTCAAAAGTCCGTTCGCGCTAACGGGTTTGCCAAGTGCACCGGCAAGATGGGCGCCGATATAGCCATAAACGCCGTAGAACGAGGCCATGAAAGCACCGCAGGCCAGCAGCAGCGGAAGAAGACCCGGCGTGCGAAGGGCTGCCAGCGGCGCCATGGCGGGCTCGTCGGATGGCGTGTCGCGCCGCCCGTTGAGAGCCAGTATCAGAAAGGCGCCCACGGCCAGCAGACATACAAGGGCAAACACGGCGCGCCAGTGCAATATGTCTGCCAGCACCGCTGAAAGAGAGACACCGGCGACAAGACTGAGCGTCCAGCCTGTCAGAACGATCCCCACGGTTTCCGTCTCGCGCCCGGCAGGGGCAACCGTAGCGGCATTGGTATAGATCGCCGGCAGGGCGACGCCCGCAGCAAGCCCCGCGACAAGCTGCGCGGCCACCAGCATCGCCAGAACCGGGGCGAGCGCGCTGACACCGAGTGCGGCTGCAAGCGCTGCAAAGGCCAGCCGCAGCATGCGCCATGCGCCGAGACGGTCGATATGGCGCGCCAGAAAAAGGGCGCTGCCAGCCGTGCCCAGGCCGAAAGCGGCCGAGGCGATCATCACACCCTGAACCGAAGCGTCGAGCGAACGTGAAACCTCCGGTGCGATCGGGGATAGAACAAGCGAGTTGCAGCCGATCACGGCGACGCATCCCGTCAGCAGAAAGACGGCCGGCGGAATGCGGCCGTCGAGCGCGAGCGCCAGAGGCTCTTCGATAGGCGTTTGATTGATCTTCGACATAAGCGCATAGTGACCGAATGAAATTAAGCATCAATCGGAAAATGCCGAACCATGAAAGAAACAGATGATATTCGCTCGCTGGCTGCCGCGACACAGCAGCTGGACCCGATGGACCGAAAAATATTAGCCGTTCTGGTCGAGGATGCGACAGTCAGCTACGCCGAGCTGGGCAAGCGGGTGGGCCTTTCTGCACCCGCCGCCCATGAACGGGTCAAGCGGCTCAAGAAAAGCGGTGCGATTCGCCGCATGGCGGCGTTGATCGATCCGGGCGCGGTGGGCAAGGGGCTGCTCGCCTTCATCCATGTGGACACGAGCGGCTGGGGCAAGACGCCGGCATTGATGGCAATCGCCGAGTGTCCCGAGGTGGAAGAGGTGCATTCGGTGGCGGGCGATGCCTGCATGTTGCTGAAAGTGCGCGCGGCTTCGACCCGCGCGCTGGAAGGTCTTCTTGCCCGTCTCTATGACACGCCGGGCGTCAAGGCCACACGCAGCTATGTGGTGCTCTCCACCTATCTGGAGCGGCCACCGCAGCCGGGTGTCACCTTGTCATGGCCGGTGCCGAAGGCCGCGCGGCCGGCGGAGATCGTTCAGTAGTCCACACGCGTGAGATAGAGCCCGTGCGGCGGGGCGACCGGGCCGCAGGCCTTGCGATCGCGGGCTTCAAGCGCCGCCGTCACGTCGTCTGCACTCCAGCCACCTTCGCCCACACGCTTCAGCGTTCCCGCGAAGGACCGCACCTGGTTGTGCAGGAAGGAGCGGGCCGAGGCGCGGATTTCCACGAATTCGCCATTGCGCGTTACTTCCAGCTTTTCCAGCGTCTTGATCGGACTTTTTGCCTGACACTGAGCGGCGCGGAACGTGGTGAAATCATGCGTTCCCACCAGCCGCTGCGCCGCCTCGTGCATGGCTTCCGCATCGAGCGGTGCCGCCACATGCCAGGCATGGGCGCGGTCAACGGTCAGGGGCGGGCGGCGGTTGTGAATGCGGTAGAGATAGTGCCGGGCTTTTGCGGAAAACCGCGCGTCGAAATCGTCCGGCACCTGCGCGGCCTCGATCACGGCAACCGTCTCTTCCGCCATGGCGAGATGTGCGTTGATTGCATTTTGCACGGTGCGGGCGGTCCAATCCCGCGAGAGGTTGAAATGCGCCACCTGTGCCAGCGCATGAACGCCCGTGTCGGTGCGTCCCGCGCCAAACAGTGTCACCTCCTCCCCGGAAAACGCGGCAATGGCATTCTCCAGTGCCGCCTGCACGGAATGGTGCGTCGCCTGCCGCTGCCAGCCAAAATAGGGGCCACCATCATATTCGATGTCGATGCGAAAACGCGCCATGGTCAAAGCCCGCCCGCGCTTGAGGGACTGGCCGCGCGAAGTGCAATCAGGGCAATCATGGAAGCACGGTCCCTTTGCCGAGCTTCGCCCCGCGCAGGAAGTCCACGGCGCGCATCGGCTTGCCGCCTGCGCGTTGCACTTCGGTCAGCTGCACCGCGCCATCGCCGCAGGCAATCGTCAGGGCGTCGTCCAGAACTTCACCGGGCGCGCCTTTGCCGTCGGCGCGTTCGGCCCGCAAAAGCTTGACGCGCTCCGGCTTGCTGCCGAGGGTCATTTCGCACCAGGCGCCGGGAAAGGGTGAAAGCCCACGAATGTGATCGTGAACCGCGCGGGCAGGGCTGTTCCAGTCGACGCGGGTTTCATCCTTCAGGATTTTCTTGGCATAGGTCGCGCCCTCCTCGGGCTGCGGTGTCAGCGTGAGCGCCCCTTTTTCGAGCGCATCCATGGCTTCGACCATGAGAGAAGCGCCCGTTTCCTTCAGCACATCGTGCAGTTCGCCGCCGGTCATGTCCGGGGTGATGGCAACGCGGGATGTCATGGCCACGGGTCCGGTGTCGAGCCCTTCGTCCATCTTCATCACCATCATGCCGGTTTCTGTGTCTCCGGCCATGATCGCGCGCTGGATCGGTGCAGCCCCTCGCCAGCGGGGGAGAAGCGAGGCGTGACCGTTGAAACAGCCAAGCCGTGTGCCTTCCAGAATGGGCTTTGGAAGAAGAAGCCCGTAAGCCACCACGATGGCCGCATCCGCTTCTAGCGCGGCAAACGCGGCCTGTTCGTCCTCGCCCTTGAGCGATTTCGGCGTCCGCACCTCGACACCGAGCGCTTCGGCCGCTTGATGAACGGGCGACTTGGTGAGCTCCAGTCCGCGTCGTCCGGCAGGTCGCGGCGGCTGCGAATAGACGGCGACGATCTCGTGCCCGGCCCCAGCCAGCGCCTGCAACGTGCCGACGGAGAAATCCGGAGTGCCCATGAAGATGAGACGAAGTGCCATGCCGCGTGTCCGATGCGTTCAGTCAGTCAAACGAGCGCACCCGCGCTCCTGCGGTGCTTGAAGCGGATTTATCCGCTCCCGGTCAAGCCCTGCAGGGCCAATTGCCTCACATGGCAGGACTGGATCAGCCGACCATGCGCGCGGGCGGACGGTCCTTGGCGAGTTTCCTGAACTTGCGCACCACCATGTCGCGCTTGAGCTTCGACAGATAATCGATGAAAAGAACGCCGTTCAGATGGTCGATTTCGTGCTGCAGGCAGGTGGCGAGCAGGCCGTCGGCCTCCACCGTCTGCTGCTTGCCGTCCAAATCGAAATAATTGACGGTCACGCCGGCAGGCCGCTCCACTTCCGCATAGTAATCGGGAATGGAAAGGCATCCTTCCTCATGCACATTGCGCTGATCGGTGCTGGCAACGATCTGCGGGTTGATCACCACCATCGGCGCCGGCTCTTCGTCCTTCTCCGAAACGTCGATCACCAGCATGCGCAACGGCTCGCCGACCTGAATGGCGGCAAGGCCGATGCCCGGCGCGTCATACATGGTCGCCAGCATGTCGTCGGCGAATGTGCGTAACTGCTCGTCAAAGCGCTCGACCGGTTTGGAGGTTTCGCGCAGGATCGGGTCAGGAAGAAGAACAAGTGGTTTAATCGTCATGGCAGTCAGGTAAGCCCTGCCTGCGGGAACGTCAATACGGAACGCCTGTTCACGTTTTGGTCTTATGGTGCCATTGCGAATCGTCTAGAGTGCCGCGCATGAACGAGATGTCCGACATTTTCTCCACGCCCGTGGCGCAGCTTGGCGCGAGCACATTCACGCTTGGCCAGCTCTTGCTTGCCGGCGGCGTCCTGCTTTTTGTGCTGATGGGCGTGCTTGTCACCGGCCTGTGGCGCGCCGCGCGCGCGCGGGCGGTGGCGGCAGTCGAGGCTGCCCAGCACGCCCGCGAGGCGGAAGCCCGCATGGCCGAGCTCACCCGGGCGCAGGCCGAGCTTCAGGGGCGTATGGGCTCGATTGCCGAAGTGTTCGGCAGCCGGCAGGCGGAATTGACCAAGGCCCTGTCAGACCGGCTCGACGGCATGAGCTCGCGGCTTGGCCAGTCCATCACCGAGCAGACCAGATCGACGCATGAGAACCTCGCAAAACTGCAGGAGCGGCTGGCGGTCATCGACACGGCACAGAACAACATCCAGTCGCTCGCCGGCCAGGTGGTGCAACTGCAGCAGATCCTCTCCAACAAGCAGACGCGTGGCGCCTTTGGCCAGTCGCGCATGGAGGCAATCATCGCCGACGGCCTGCCGCACACGGCCTATGAGTTTCAGGCAACGCTCTCCAATGGCAGCCGGCCCGACTGTGTCGTCAAGATGCCCAATGATGCGCCCTCGCTGGTGATCGACGCCAAGTTTCCGCTTGAAGCGTGGAATGCCATTCGCGCGGCATCCGAAGGTGAAGGTGGTTCTCCCGAAGCCCGAAAGGCCGCAGAATCGGCGTTTCGCCGGGATGTCGAGGTGCATATCAAGGCGATCTCGGAGAAATATCTGCTGACCGGCGAGACGCAGGATACGGCCTTCATGTTCGTGCCGTCGGAATCCATCTTTGCCGAGATCCATGAAAATTTCGAAACCCTCGTTCAGCGTGCTCACCGGGCACGGGTGGTGATTGTTTCGCCTTCGCTCCTGATGCTTTCGATCCAGGTCATTCAGGCCGTTCTGAAGGATGCGCGCATGCGCGAGCAGGCACATTTGATCCAGGCCGAAGTGGTGCGCCTGATGGAGGATGTCAGCCGGCTCGATGACCGGGTGCGCAAGCTGCAGACCCATTTCATGCAGGCCAACAAGGACATCGACATGATCCTCACCTCGACCGACAAGGTCACCAAGCGCGGGGCGAAGATCGAGGCGCTGGAGCTGGGCGCGGGCGAGGCCGAAAAGTCCGGAGGAAGCGACAACCGTCTGGCGCCCAAAAAGTCGAACGATGAGGGCGGACCGGGTGGCGGACAACTGCGCCTGCGTGTGGTTGACGAATAATCCCTGTGTGCGCGGGAACGGTCGGGCCTCCGGGCTGAGGGGAAAGTGAAGATGGCGAGCGCTTCCGTTTCAGAGCCTGGCTACAGGCGCATGATCACGGCGCTCGGCATTGCCCAGATTTGTTCCTGGGGCTCGATCTTCTACAGTTTCCCGCTCATCGCCGAAGCGATGCGGATGGAGCTTGGCTGGTCAAAGCCGCTTCTCTATGGCGGTGCCACGGCGGGCCTGATCCTCGCTGCACTCGCCGCCTATCCGGTGGGTGCGGCGATCGACCGGGGGCAGGGGCGCTGGGTGATGAGCGGCGCGTCGCTCATGGCCGGGCTTCTCTACCTCCTGTGGTCACAGGTCGACAGCATCGCCCTGTTCTACGTCGTCGTCCCGCTGCTTGGCGGGCTTCAGGCGGCCACCCTCTATGAACCGGCCTTTGCTGTGCTCGCCCGCCGCGTCGGCGCACTGGAGGCGCGGCGCGCCATCACCGCGCTCACGCTTTGGGGCGGCTTCGCCAGCACCGTGTTCGTGCCGCTGGTTCAATGGCTTATCGACATGCTCGACTGGCGCGGTGCGTTGATGGTGCTGGGCGCAATCAACGCCTTCCTGTGCGCCAGCCTCTATGTCGCGGTGATCGACCCCACAAAAGACAGGCCGAAAGAGCCGGCAAGGGAAACCGGAACGCCCGAACTCGCCGGCCGCGCTGCCGTTTTCTGGGCGTTTCGCCAGCCGGTCTTCTGGGCGCTGGTTCTGTTTCTCGTGCTTTATGCCGGCGTTTTCTCCAGCCTGAGCTTTCACCTTTACCCGCTTCTCCTCGAACGTGGATTGAGTGCAGGGGAAGTCGTCAGCATCGTCGCCGTCATCGGCCCGGCGCAGGTGGCGGGCCGCATTGCCATCTGGACTTTTGCGCCCGACGCACCCGTCCGCCGCATCGGCGCGATCATGGTGGGCGTGTTTCCGCTGGTGCTCATAGGCTACGCTTTTGCGCCGCCGCAAATGTTTGTGATTGCTGCCATTGCCGCATTCTATGGCGCTGCCAATGGCATGATGACCATCGTGCGCGGGCTGGCCGTGCCGGAAATGCTGAGCCGCGAGGCCTATGGCGCGATCAATGGCGCGCTGATCACCCCATCCCGCATGGTGGAGGCGGTTGCGCCTCTGGGCGTTGCTGCCCTATGGGCGGCAAGCGGCGGATATGACCTTTATCTGATGCTCGCTTTCGCCGCGACACTGGTCATGGTCGGGGCGTTCTGGACGGCGTCATTCATGGCGCGGCCGAAATTCCCGAAAACCGCCTGAAACGGTGAAATTCCGTTTCATTTTGCGGATTTTTCCGGAATTCCGGTCGAAATTGCAGAAAACGAACCTAGCCTGAAAACCGCTCCGTCAACGCGTCAAGAGCCGCCTGGTCACCCGTGGATCGCTCTCGAAGGGCTGTCACGAGACAGGCCTCGGAACGAAGGATGATTCCGTCGTCAAGCACCTTGAGATGGTTGGCCGTGAGCGTCGATCCCGTCGAGGTGATATCGACGATCACGTCGGCCGAACCCGCTGCCGGCGCGCCTTCGGTTGCGCCGAGGCTTTCCACGATCCGGTAGACCTGAATGCCGTGCTTTTGCGAGAAGAACTGCTGGGTCAGCCGCCAGTATTTGGTGGCGATCCTGAGCCGGCGTCCGTGTCGGTGGCGAAAGTCGGCGGCGACATCGTCGAGATCGGCCATGGTCGACACGTCGAACCAGACCTCCGGCACCGCGACCACCACATCGGCGCGGCCAAAGCCCAGCCTTGCGGCGATCTCCACCTTGCGCTGCCAGTCGGGAATGGTCTCGCGGACGAGATCCTCGCCGGTCACGCCGAGATCGACCGTGCCGCGCTCCAGTTCCCGCGCGATTTCGGATGCGGAAAGGAAGGCGATCTCGACACCGTCCACGCCTTCGAGCTCGGCGCGGTAGCGCCGGTCGTTTTCCGGCAGGTGCACGGTCAGGCCGGCCTTTTCGAGCTGTGCCAGCGCGTTTTCCTTCAGGCGGCCCTTGGAGGGCAGGGCAAGGGTGATGCTCATGCCGCCGTCTCCTTCAGACCTGCCACGCGATCGAGCCAGATGGAAAAACCGACGCCGGGAATGGGCGTCTCCGCGCCCAGAAGGGTCAGAAGCCGGTCATAGCGCCCACCGCCAGCCAACACCGTGCCTGTGGGAGAGGCGATCTCGAACACGAAGCCGGTGTAATAATCGAGCGGGCGGCCGAAGCCGGCATCATAGGTCAGCGCGTCGAGCGGCAGGCCCTCGGCAGAAATCCGCTCAGCGCGCGCGGCGAAGGTTTCGAGCGCATCGTCGAGGATCAGCCCGTTGTCGGCGGCGAAAGCCGAGAGCCGCTCGCCCGCCTCGGCAAACGGCGTGCGCATGGAAACGAAAGCCTTGAGCGCGCTCATCGCTTCGTCCGTCAGCCGCACGCTGCGCAGTTCCGCTTTTTCGATCAGCCGCCGGGCGATCTCCTGCGGCGTGCGTCCGGCTGAGGGTGAAAGGCCTGTCTCTTCCATGACCACGCTGACATGCTCGGCAAGGGCTGCCTCGTCGCCACGGGCCACAAGCCCGGCAACCGCGCGTGGCAGATTGGTTGCCCCCTGCGGGTTGGCGAGATCGTCGAGGGCGGCCTGCAGAAGCTTTTGCGAACCGAAGGCGCGGGTAAGGCGCATCTGCCAACCGCGCGGCAGGCCAAGGGCCGAAAGCACCGCCTCGAACACGGCCTGATCGCCAAGTGTGACGGAGAGCGCATGGCCCGGCAGAACACGCGTCAAAAGCGCATGTGCATCGGCCAGCGAGCGCGCATCCGCGCCGGCGCGGTCGCTTGCGCCAAGATCCTCGATGCCCGCCTGAAAGAACTCGGCTCCGCCCTCGCGCTGTTGTCGGAACACCTCGCCCAGATAGGCATAGCGCTGCGGTGTGGCAGCGCGCTTTTCGATATGGTCGCGGCAGACGGGAATGGTGAACTCCGGCCTGAGGCAGAGATTGGCGCCGGTCTCGCTCTCCGTCAGGAAGATGCGGCGGCGCAGATCCTCGCCCGCCATGTCCAGAAAGGGATCGGCGGGCTGGATGATGGCGATGTCGGTCAGCTCCGCCTCGCGTTCATTGAAGAGTGCGAAGATGTCGTCGGCGAAGTCGGGCGCGCGCAGGGTCATTGGGGCGTGTCCCTGAAGAAGCTGACGTCCGTCATCCCGGCCGACCGGAGGGAGAGCCGGGACCCATTGAGAGGTGCGGCCGGCCACCGCAGAAGAAGCCCGCCGCGCTGACGGGTGCCAAGATCGGAACCGGGCCGCGCACTGTCGCGGTCTTCCAATGGGTCCCGGCTCTCCCTCCGGTCGGCCGGGATGACGGCGTTGGCATCGGCGGCTGTCATCACGCAGCCCCGCCGGCCTGCGCGGCAAGCATTTTGCGCACCGTCTCGACGAGCTCGTCTTCGCTGACGGTCAGCTGCGCCACGCGGGCCTCGCGCCATTCCTCATTGCTTTCGATCTCGGCGGAAAGCTTCTTGCCCTCGATCAGGTCCTTGATCTGCACTTCGCCATTGGCGCGCTCGTCCGCGCCCTGAATGATGGCAAGCGGCGAACCGCGGCGGTCGGCATATTTGAGCTGGTTGCCGAACTTCTTCCAGTTGCCCTGATACATCTCGGCGCGAATGCCGGCAGCGCGCAGCGCCTGCGTGAACTGCTGGTACTTCGCCATCGCCTCCGTGTCGCCATCCATGACGGTGATCAGCACCGGCGGCAGGACGGGATCCTGACCGAGCTTGCCGAGATTCTTGAGCGCGGTCGCCAGACGCGACACGCCGATGGAAAAGCCTGTCGCCGGAACCGGCTGGCCGCGAAAGCGCGAGACGAGCCCGTCATAACGCCCGCCACCGCCAACGGAGCCGAAGCGCACGATCTCGCCCTTCTCGTTGGGGATTTCGGCGGTCAGCTCTGCTTCGAAAACGGGGCCGGTGTAGTATTCGAGGCCACGCACGACGGAGGGGTCGATGTTGATGCGATCTTCGCCGTATCCGGCAGCTTGAATTTGCGTATAAATCGCTAGAAGCTCGCTAACGCCTACGAAGCCAGATGTTGGGTCTCCTACCGGATCTGCCAAGGCCAACGAGATCGGAATTGTCCAAGCTATATCCACTTGTCCCGTATCGCCCGATGCGAACACAGGTTCGCCGTTGACTTTAAAGCTTTGAAGGTACTGCTTCCAAGTAAGAGAGAACTGAGCTACGGCATCTCCGAACTTGACGGCTAAATTTTCTTCTTCCCCGCTTATAATCTCTGGCCGCTGAAAAAGTCTCAGTAGTTTTTCTGCAGCAGAACCCGGCAGATTAGCTCCAGGAGTGAAGTCGCCGCTTTCGTCGCGGCGACCACTGGTAAGCAACTCAGCAACACCTTCGCGTCCCACCTTGTCAAACTTATCAAGACTCCGCAGCACGGTCAGCTTTTGCGCCTCGTCGGTGACGCCGATTGCCTCCATCACGCCGTCGAGCACCTTGCGGTTGTTGACACGGATCACATAGTCGCCGCGGGCAATGCCGAGCGCCTCCATGACATCGGCCATCATCATGCACATTTCGGCATCGGCGGCGACGCCGGGTGCCCCCACCGTGTCGGCGTCGAACTGCATGAACTGGCGGAAACGGCCCGGTCCCGGCTTCTCGTTGCGGAACACATAGCCCGCCCGGTAGGTGCGGTAGGGAAGCTGGATGTCGTTGAAATTCTCGGCCACGTGGCGGGCCAGCGGGGCGGTTAGATCGTAGCGCAGCGAGAGCCACTGCTCGTCATCGTCCTGAACGGAGAACACGCCCTCATTGGGCCGGTCCTGATCGGGCAGGAATTTGCCCAGTGCGTCCGTGTATTCGAAGATCGGGGTCTCGACCGGGTCGAAGCCATAGCGCTCATAAACCTCGCGGATCTTCGCGCACATCTCGTCCACGGCGCGAATGTCGCTCGCATGGCGGTCGACAAAGCCGCGTGGGAGCCTCGCCCGGGTCTTGTCAGCCTTTTTAGCCATGTCGAAATCCGTCCGTGAAAAGAAGAAAACCGCGCCCTGAAAGGGGGCGCGGCTGTCCTAGCCGATCAGAACCGAAGCGGCAAGGCCGACGCGGGAGGTCGCTTGGCGTCAGCCGACGATGCGCAGGTTGGAAAGCTCGTCGCCGATGGCCTTGAAGGCATCGTCCAGATCGCCGCCCGTGGCGTTCCAGAAGAGTTTCACCGGCTTGCCGCTGCCGTCCTTGCGCGTGCGCGAGTCGGAAGAGCAGGCCTTCAGTGCATCGATCTGCTTCTTCTCGGTGGTATCGCGGCTGTCGAGATCGAGTGCGACCGTCATCACGATGATGTTGTCGCTCTTGGCGTTCTCGCAGATGGCGCTCATATGGCTGGTCATCGCCGCCGAATAGTTGCTGTTTGAATAGTTGTATTCGCTGACACCGGTGGCGCCCTTGAAAAGACGGCTTTCGCCCGCCCGGTTCCGCACATAGCCATAGTTGGAGTAGATCGACTTCGAACCGGCGAGGTCGTTTCCGCCGTAGCGATAATTGGAGCCGGAATAGCTCTGCGCGGTGATGCTTGTGGGCGTGTAGTAGGTGTTGGCGCCGTCGGTCAGAACGATCACCACCTTGTCATTGCCTTTTTCGGTGTCCGGACGGCCCTCGCTGAACGGCGCGCGGCCGGAAACAACGCGCCAGCCCCAGGCGAGACCCTCGGTGACATTGGTTGCACCGCCAGCATCCATGCCGTCGATGGCAGTATTAATCTTGTTCAGCCCTTCCACCTTGCCAACATCGGTCAGCGGCGTGATCGGCTTTGTGGTGCAGCTCGCATTCGGCCCTTCGCCGGCCCCGGTTGCAGCCGTCTCCGAAGGTTTGAAGTATTTGGGCATGTAGGCAAGATCCCTTGCGGGATTTCTTCCCACATTGTCATCGTCATCCCACCAGTTGTTGTTGGCGGGGCGCCCCCCATCCGTCTGGTTTGTTTCGTCGGGCGCGAACATGGGAACGAAATAGGTCTCGGGTCTGCTGTTGACAGGCGCATCGTCGTTCAGATTGTACGGGTAGGGACGCATCTCCACACAGCCGCCCCAGTTTGTGTAAGAAGCGGTGACATCGACGTCCTTGTAAATCCAGCCATACGTGAAACAGTGTCCAGCCCAGGAATTAGTGCAGCCCCACTCGCGCTCGCGCTGGGTGCCCACGATCCGCTTCATTTCGTTGTAGAGCGTGAACCGCGTGACCTTCTGGCCCACCTCGTCTCCCCAGGCGCCGCCGCGCTTGTAGTAGACGCCACCGGACAATTCCACGCGCTTGTCCGGATTGTCGTCCTTCATGGTCGACCAGTCGAAATTTTCGTGGTGGATGGGCGAGCGGCCTTCCGTGTCCATCCAGCTTGCACCGGCATTGTCCGCGCCCACATTCACGGAAGCCGCGAACGGTACCACGCCGAACTGTACCGGTTTCTGGATCTGCTTCATCTGCGCGCCTTCGGCGGCGATGGTTTTCACCAGTTCCTTGGCAGCCTTCTTCAGGATTGCCAGACGCTTCTCGAAAGAGCCGGTCGAAGTGTAGTCCATGGAGCCCGAATTATCGAGCACGAGGGCCACTTCCAGCGTGTTTTTGAGCCGGACCTCGCTTTGTGCGCGGAAATCGATTTTCTGTTCCGCATCGGCAGCCTCCCCGCGCAGCTTCTGAAACACGGGATAGAAGATCGGGGCGTACTTCAGTTCCGCTTCCAGCTTCAGCGTGCCGCCACCGGTGTTCTGATTGGGCAGGGTTATGATGAGTTTCGTATTCTCCGGCTTCACGCCGCCGAGGTTCGCTTTAAAGAAGTCCAGTGCGTAGGCCTTGGCCTCCTCGTCGGTGGCACCCTGGGTGAGATAGCGGGCGGTTGCGATGCCGGCCGCATCCAGCGCGTTGAGCGTCATCTGCCGCTGGCGCGAAATCTGGCTGTAATCCACCACGAGCGCGGCAACACCCATGATCGGCGCCATGGCAAGCGCCGTCATCATGGCGAAATTGCCGCGACGGTCATGCACGAATTTCCTGAGCATTTGTGCCACCCCAATATCAGTGCTGGCCCAAATTCGCCCTTGAGTGCTTAACCGGTCGTAACTGGTGCGATCGCGGATGTTTTATTGGTTCCCACCGGGTTAACCCCCTGTTGCAAATGCGTGGCAATTTGCCCGTGCCGATAAAACCGGGTGACAGCGAAGCCCGCATCCGATAATTCCCGGCCTGAGCCATTCCCGCCGCATCCTCAAATGTCCGAGACGACCCGTTTTCCCATGCCACAGGCCCCGCAGATCATCGATACACTCGACCGCCTTACCGGTTCCTATGACGCCGTCCTGTGCGATGTGTGGGGCGTGGTTCACAACGGCGTCAGCGTTTTTCCAGAGGCGTGCGCAGCGCTTTCGCGGGCACGGGCCGCCGGCAAGGCGGTTGTGCTGATCACCAATTCGCCGCGTCCGCACCGGGGCGTTGAGGAGCAGCTTGGCGTGCTTGGCGTCCCCGACGACGCGTGGGACCGCGTCGTGACATCCGGCGATGTCACCCGCGACCTGATCCGCACCGCGCCGCGCCGTCTTTTTCACATCGGACCGGACCGCGATCAGGCAATCTTCGACGGGATCGACGTGGATCTTGTCGAGGATTTCGAGGCTTCGGGCGTGGTGTGCACGGGGCTGTTCGACGACGAGAACGAGACGCCCGAGGATTATGCGGAAATGCTGGAGCGCCTCAGGATGCGCGATCTTCCGTTTATCTGCGCCAATCCCGACATCATCGTTGAGCGCGGCGACCGGCATATCTGGTGCGCCGGCGCGCTGGCGCGCGACTACGGTCTTCTGGGCGGCCGCACGCTGATTGCCGGCAAGCCGCATCGTCCGATCTATGAGGCGGCGTTCAAGGCGGCTGGCGAGATCATGGGGCGCGAGCTTGCGCGCGACAGGGCTCTGGCCATCGGCGATGGCGTGCTGACGGATGTGAAGGGCGCGGATCAGTACGGCATCGACGTGCTCTTCGTCACCGATGGCATCCATGCGCGCGAATATGGCAACGGCAAGGGGCCAGAGCCCGAGCGGCTCGCCGCGTTTCTGGAAACGCACGGCCACAATCCCGTGGCGGCCATTCCGCGTCTCAGATAGGGTGTGCGCGTGGCCGGTCCGATCAAGCGCATTGCATATCTGAAGGATTTGCCCGCCGCGCTGCGCGGCGGTGTGGTCGCCATCGGCAATTTTGATGGTGTGCATCGCGGGCATCAGTCGGTGCTCGAACCCGCGCTGGAGATCGCCCGGCGCGAAAGAGTGCCGGCGCTCGTTCTCACCTTCGAGCCGCACCCGCGCCAGGTCTTCCGGCCCGATGTCCCGCTTTTTCGCCTCACGCCTGCGCCCATGAAGGCCGAACTACTCGGCGCGCTCGGCTTCGATGTGGTGGTCGAACAGCACTTCGACCGCGCATTCTCCGGCCTGTCACCGCAGGAATTCGTCAGCTCCGTGCTGGTTGCGGGCCTTGGCATCACCCATGTGGTGACGGGGTTCGACTTTCATTTCGGAAAAAACCGGGGCGGCACGCCCGAACTTCTCGCAGCCGCAGGAAAGGAAAACGGTTTCGGCGTCACTGTGGTCGATGCCTATGCCGACGAAGGCGGAGCGGTCATTTCCTCAAGCCGCATTCGCGGTCTTCTGGCAGAGGGCGAAGTGGCGGAAGCGGCCGGTCTTCTCGGCTATCGCCATACGGTGGAGGCCGAGGTGAGCGGTGGCCAGAAGCTTGGCCGCACACTGGGCTTCCCGACGGCAAACATGGCGCTCCCGCCTGAGACCGATCTGCGCCACGGCATCTATGCGGTGCGCTTTCGCCGGGCCGATGGCACGCTGCACAATGGCGTTGCCAGCTTCGGCCGCCGCCCGACCGTGACGGAAGAGGGCGCGCCGCTTCTGGAAACCTTCCTGTTCGACTTCGACGGCGATCTCTACGGCGAAACCTGCTCGGTCTCGCTGTTTTCTTTCCTGCGCGGCGAGGAGAAGTTCGACGGGCTCGACCCGCTGGTGGCGCAGATGAAGCGCGACGAGGCGGAGGCCCGCGCGCTGCTTGCCGGGGTGAAGCCCATATCCGCCCTCGATACGGTGCTCGCATTCGACGGGTTGGTCGTGTGAGGCCATTCGCCTCTTTATTCTTGGCGCAGCGTCGGCTAAAAGCCCTTCCCATGATGACACGCGCCGGTTTCATACCGATTGCCATACGAATTATTGGCCCGGCCTTCCGTGCGGCCTGAGTGCTGCGGAAGGTCCGGGTTCTGCCGCGCGTCAAACGCGCATTTTCCGATTTTCCATAATGGCTATGGCGAAGCCCTCCGACGCTTTGCCCACCTCACGGCGATAAAATGACCGATACGTCCGAAAAGATCGACTATTCCAAGACCCTCAACCTGCCGCAGACCGAGTTTCCCATGCGCGCCGGCCTCCCGAAGAAGGAGCCCGAGATCGTCGCCCGCTGGCAGGAGATGGATCTTTACCGCCTCCTGCGCGAGGACGCGGCGGGGCGCGAAAAATTCGTGCTGCATGACGGCCCGCCCTATGCCAATGGCAACATCCATATCGGTCATGCGCTGAACAAGGTTTTGAAGGACATCATCACGCGCTCCTTCCAGATGCGCGGCTATGATTCCAACTATGTGCCCGGCTGGGACTGCCATGGCCTGCCGATCGAATGGAAGATCGAGGAACAGTACCGCGCCAAAGGCAAGAACAAGGATGAGGTTCCGGTCAACGAGTTCCGTCAGGAATGCCGCGAGTTCGCCAGCCACTGGATCAAGGTCCAGTCGGAAGAGTTTCTGCGTCTGGGCATCGAGGGCGACTTCAAGAACCCTTATACGACGATGAACTTCCACGCCGAGGCGCGGATCGCCGGCGAGCTGTTGAAATTCGCCATGTCCGGCCAGCTCTACCGCGGCTCCAAGCCGGTGATGTGGTCCGTGGTGGAGCGCACCGCACTCGCCGAGGCGGAAGTGGAATACCAGGATGTCGAAAGCGACATGATCTGGGTGAAGTTTCCGGTCGTCGGTGCCGAAGGCATTGGAGGAGCGGAAGGCGAGGCCGCTATCTCTGATATGCTCAAGGCCAACGTGGTTATCTGGACCACTACGCCCTGGACGATCCCGGGCAACCGGGCTGTCGCCTATTCGCCGCGCATCTCGTATGGCCTCTTCGAGGTTACGGCAGCGGAAAACGATTTTGGCCCGCAGGCGGGTGAGAAGCTGATCTTCGCCGATGCGCTGGCGGAAGAGTCTTTCGCCAAGGCAAAGCTTGAATACAAGCGTCTGCGCGATGTGTCCGCAGAGATGCTTTCCAACCTCGAATGCGCCCACCCCCTCAAGGGCCTCGGCGGCGGGTATGATTTCACCGTGCCGCTGCTTGCCGGCGATCATGTCACAGACGATGCCGGTACCGGCTTCGTCCACACCGCTCCCGGCCATGGCCGCGAGGATTTTGACGCCTGGATGGATGCGGCCCGCGATCTTGCGGCACGCGGCATCGATCCGGCCATCCCCTTCACCGTGGACGACGCGGGCTATTTCACCAAGGATGCGCCGGGCTTCGGTCCCGACCGCGAAGGCGGCGCGGCGCGCGTCATCGACGACAAGGGCAAGAAAGGCGACGCCAACAAGGCCGTGATCGAGGCGCTGATCGCGCGCAACATGCTTTTCGCGCGTGGCCGCCTGAAACACTCCTATCCGCATTCGTGGCGGTCGAAAAAGCCGGTCATCTTCCGCAACACGCCGCAATGGTTCGTCTATATGGACAAGGATCTTGGCGGCTACGGCCTTCCGGTAGAAGGCCGAGCGTCCGACCGGACGCCGGGCGATGTTTCGCCCGCCCACGCGGAGGCCAGCTCGCCTAGCGAGCGTACGGCCGTGAGCGCAAACCAACCCGACACACTGCGTAGCCGTGCGCTCAAGGCCATCGACGAGACCCGCTTCGTGCCTTCTGCGGGTCAGGCACGTCTGCGCGCCATGATCGCCGACCGGCCCGATTGGGTGCTTTCCCGCCAGCGGGCCTGGGGCGTGCCGATCTGTGTTTTTGCCGATGAAGACGGCAATGTGCTTCAGGACGAGGCCGTCAACCAGCGCATTCTCGACGCCTTCGAGGCCGAGGGCGCGGATGCATGGTTTGCCGAAGGCGCGCGTGAGCGTTTTCTGGGCGAGCGTGCCGGCGAGCCGTGGCAGCAGGTCATGGACATTCTCGATGTCTGGTTCGATTCCGGCTCCACCCACACCTTTACGCTGGAAGACCGGCCGGACATGAAATGGCCCGCCGATGTGTATCTGGAAGGCTCCGACCAGCATCGCGGCTGGTTCCACTCTTCCCTGCTGGAAAGCTGTGCGACGCGGGGCAGGGCGCCTTACGACACCGTCATCACCCATGGTTTCACCATGGCGGAAGACGGCCGCAAGATGTCGAAATCGCTCGGCAACCAGACCTTTCCGCAGGACATCATGAACCAGTCGGGCGCCGACATTCTGCGCCTGTGGGTCGCCACCACCGATTACTGGGAAGACCAGCGTCTCGGCAAGGCGATCATCCAGACCAATGTCGATGCCTATCGCAAGCTCAGAAACACCATCCGCTGGATGCTCGGCACGCTGGCCCATGACACGGGCGAGGATGTGCCGCTGGCCGAGATGCCGGAGCTGGAGCGCTTGATGCTCCATCGTCTGGCCGAGCTCGATGAGCTGGTGCGCAAGGGCTATGACAATTTCGACTTCAAGCGCATCATCCGCTCGCTGCTCGATTTCATGGTGGTCGAGCTTTCGGCCTTCTATTTCGATGTCCGCAAGGATGCGCTTTACTGCGATGCGCCGTCGAGCACGCGCCGCAAGGCTTCGCTCCAGGTGGTCCGCACCCTGTTCGACTGCGTCGTGACCTGGCTTGCGCCCATGCTGCCCTTCACCATGGAAGAGGCATGGCTTGAGCGTCATCCCGAAGCGCGCTCGGTGCATCTGGAGCAGTTCCCCGCCGTGCCGCAGGAATGGCGCGATGCAGCGCTTGCCGAGAAGTGGCGGAAAATCCGTCAGGTCCGCCGTGTCGTCACCGGCGCGCTGGAGATCGAGCGCAAGGAAAAGACCATCGGCTCCTCGCTGGAGGCGGCCCCGGTCGTCTATGTGAACGATGAGGAGCTGCAAAAGGCGATCGCCGACCGCGACATGGCCGAAATCTGCATCACCTCCGGCATCGACATTCGCCATGAGGCACCGCCTGCCGGTGCCTTCGCGCTGGACGAGGTGCCGGGTGTCGGCGTCGTTTTTGCGCGAGCGACGGGCGAGAAATGCGCGCGTTCCTGGCGCTACACGGACGATGTGGGCTCCGATCCGGAATTTCCGGATGTGTCGGCACGCGATGCGGCAGCGCTGCATGAACTCCAGGCGCTCGGCCGCCTTTGAACGGTTGGTGGGGGAAGCTTCGGCACGGCCGATTGCTTCCCGCCGCCTCCTTCGCTACAAATGCCGCCGGGTTAAGGATGCCACGTTGTCGCCGGATTCGTGCGCGACATGCGTGATTTGAGTTTCCCGACGGTCTGGTACAACGGGACGACAAGCAGAATGCATTGCCTTGCCGGCAGCGTTCTGGGAGAGAGGTGGCAGTGAAGAGAACGGAAACCACAACGTCGCGGCGTTCCGCGCGCATGGTTGCGGCTTCGGGCACTTTGTGCCTCTCGGCCGTTCTTTTGTCCGGTTGCATCGGTGCACCGACTTACGGAACCGACAAGCCTGCCGATCAGCAATTGCTCGAAGATGTCACCGGCGTTCTATCGCTTGGCCCGAAGGACAGGCAACGCGTAGAATACAAGCCGCGCGCGGGCATTGTCATGCCTTCTTCGACCGAGGTTCTGCCGCCGCCGCAGGAAGACGTTGCCTCCGCCGGCAACCCCGCCTGGCCCGAATCGCCTGAAGAGCGCCTCGCACGCATTCGCGCGGAAGCGACCGAGAATCAGGACAATCCGTTCTACAAGTCTCCCATCGAGCGCGACATTGGTGTCAATGCGCGTAATGAGGATGGCTTTGTGAACCCGGAAATGGCCAAGAAGCAGCGCGAAGAATACTTCAAGCGCCGCGCTGCCACCGCACAGGGAAGCCCGACCACCCGCCGCTATCTGAGCGAGCCGCCGGTCAACTATCGTCAGCCCGCCGACAGCGCACCCACCGGCGAGCTCGGCGAGGATGAGGCCAAGAAGGCCCGCGCCGCAAAACGTGCCGCGCAGAAGGATGGCGGCGGTTTCGACCTGCGCCGTCTGTGGCCCTGGGGCTCCTGATAGAAATTCCCATAAAAGCGGGCCGTGCGCCCGCTTTTCTTTTTAGCGCTGCTGCCTGAAAAAGCGCCTCAGCAATGCAGCGGCTTCCGCCTCGCCAATACCGGGATAGACATCCGGTGCGTGATGGCATGTCGGCTGTGAGTAGAAGCGCGCGCCATTGGTCACCGCTCCGCCTTTCTCGTCGCCGGCTCCGAAATAGAGACGGCGAATGCGGGCAAATGAGATCGCGGCGGCGCACATCGCGCACGGTTCAAGCGTGACGTAGAGATCGGCGTCGACCAGCCGTTCCGAACCCAGAAGATCGCAGGCCGCGCGGATAGCGACGATTTCCGCGTGGGCGGTCGGATCGTTGCATTCGCGGGTGCGGTTTCCCGCGCGCGCGATCACCCTGCCTTCATGCACGATCACTGCACCGACCGGCACCTCGCCACGTTCTGCGGCAAGGTGTGCTTCTTCGAGTGCTGCATCCATGAAGCTGGTGTAGTTCGCTTTCGTCGGTCTCATCAATCTTTTTGCTCGCAACTGGCGGTGCGAATTGATACCTAGAGCGCCAAGCGCCCGGAAGGGTGCTCAATCTTGCTATTTTCAGCATTTATGCGCCCGTCAGGTGATTCCACCTGACTGCAAAATGCTATAGCCGCCTCTATAGCATCGGGTGCGAATTCGGAATCGATTTTCCTGCAGTCCGATCTCTGATTAAAACACTGGAGTGGTTCCGGCGCATGGGGCGCAAGACGGAATCCCAGGGCAAAAGGCCATCATGACCAAAGACCGACCCAACGACACCAAGCGGGAAAAGAAACCGGGCAAGCCGGACAGGGGCAGGGACGCGACCCCGAAGGAGGCCGACAAGGCTGGTGGCGAGCGCATTGCCAAGCGTCTGGCGCGCGCGGGCGTTGCCTCACGCCGCGATGCCGAAGCGATGATCGAGGCCGGCCGCGTCACGGTCAACGGCAGGGTTCTTGATTCTCCGGCCTTCAATGTGAGCGCTTCCGACCGCATTCTGGTGGACGGAGAACCGCTGCCGGCGGTTGAGCGCACGCGGCTCTTTCTCTTCCACAAGCCCGGTGGCGTGGTCACCACCAACCGCGATCCGGAAGGCCGCAAGACCATTTTCGACGCGCTGCCGGAAGGTCTGCCGCGCCTGATCACGGTCGGTCGTCTCGACATCAACACGGAAGGTCTGATCGTCCTGACCAATGATGGCGGGCTGGCGCGCGCGCTGGAACTGCCGGAAACCGGCTGGCTGCGCCGCTATCGCGTGCGCGTGCATGGCAAGGTCGATGCGACAGCTCTTGAAGGCCTCAAGGACGGTATCGCCGTGGATGGCGTTTTCTATGGCGCAATCGAGGCCACGCTCGACCGCGAGCAGGGCAGCAATGCGTGGCTGACGCTCGGCCTGCGCGAAGGCAAGAACCGCGAGGTCAAGAACGTGCTCGGCGCGCTGGGGCTCGAGGTCACGCGCCTGATCCGCATTTCCTACGGTCCCTTCCAGCTTGGCACGCTGGGCGAGGGTGAGGTGCAGGAGGTCAAGGGCCGCACCCTGCGCGATCAGCTTGGCGAACGCCTGATCGAGAAGGCGGGTGCGAATTTCGACGCACCCATCGTCAATCCGTTCTCCAACAAGCCGGTTCGCGCCGAGCGCAAGCCGCGCGACGGCGACGCGGAGGAGAAGCAGGGTGGCCGCGAGCGTGAGGGTGGCAAGACCTTTGTGAAAAACCGCAAGCGCGACCGCGAGGAAAAACGCGAGGCCGCGCGCGACCGGCTCCAGACTTCACGTCCCGGTCGTCGTGAAGAGGAGCGCGGACCGCGCCAGAACCGCGGCAGCCATGTGTGGATGGCGCCCGGTGCGCGCCCGCAGGGAAAGCGCAAACAGGCCGCAGCCGAGGCGGAGGCCGACGAGCGGGCGCAGAAGCCGCGCAAGCCGCGCCGGGAAGGGCCCGCTCCGGCACGTGGCGACAAGCCGTTCCGTTCACGCGGGGACAAGCCATTCGACAAGGATCGTCCGGAGCGGGGCGACCGCGCGCGCGGTGGCGACAGGCCCCGTTTTTCGAAAAGCGAAAACCCCGCCGGCGAGACGCGGGAAGGCAGGCCCTTCCGTTCGCGCGACGACCGCCCGGCTTCCGGTGACAGGCCCCGTTTCTCGAAGGGTGGCAAGCCAGGCGGAAAACCTGGCGGAAAGCCCGGAGAGGAGAGGCGTTTCGGCAAGCCCGGCGGCAAGCCCTCCGGAAAGCCGGCAGGCAGGTTCTCGGGCAAGCCGGGTGGCGGATCGCGCCCCGGCAAGGGACGTCCCGGCGGCCGCAAGCCCGGCAAACCCGGTGGGGAAGGCTGACCCATGCGCATTGTGGGCGGGGAGTTTCGCGGCCGCACGCTGGCGGCGCCGAAGTCGGACGCGATCCGGCCGACGACGGACCGCACCCGCCAGGCGCTGTTCAACATTTTCGAGCACCGCCATGCCGGCCGGCTGGAAAACGCGCGCGTGCTGGATCTCTTCGCCGGCACGGGCGCGCTCGGGCTCGAGGCGCTTTCGCGCGGTTCCGCGTTTGCGCTCTTTATCGAGGAGGCGGCTGCCGCCCGCGCGCTGATCCGCACCAATGTGGAGAATTTCGGCCTTCAGGGGCGCGCCAAGATTTTCCGCCGCGATGCGACGCGGATCGGCGAGGTGGGGACGATACAGCCGTTTGATGTCGTTCTGGCCGACCCGCCCTATGGCAGGGGCTTTGGCGAAAAGGCGCTCGCTGCCGCGCTGGCCGGTGGCTGGCTTGCACCCGGCGCGCTGGTCATGGTCGAGGAAGCGGCAGGCTCACCGTTCCAGCCGCCGGAAGGTTTTCGGCTCATTGAACGGCGTGAATACGGTACCTCCTGCGCAACCTTTGCCGAGCGCGCCTGAGTTTCGTCACTTTTGCGCCGATAGCTTTGCCTTGTCATGAGCCCGTGGCATTGTGCGCGGGCGCACCACAAACCGTACAGGGCTTGTCCATGAGAAATTCCATAGCGAATGTCGCTCTGAGCGCGGCGTTCGCCTTCATCGTTGCAGTCGCAGCGCCGTCCATAGCCACCGCGCAGGAAGCCGAGGATGACACTGCCGTTTCCAGCTTCACCCTAGAAAACGGCCTTGACGTTGTCGTCATCCCGGATCACCGGGCGCCTGTTGCCACGCACATGCTCTGGTACAAGGTGGGCAGCGCCGATGAGGAGCCGGGAAAATCGGGCATCGCCCATTTCTTTGAGCACCTGATGTTCAAGGGCACGAGCACCTATCCATCGGGCGAGTTCTCTGCGGCAATTGCAGCGGTGGGCGGCAGTGAGAACGCTTTCACCTCCTATGACTACACGGCCTATTACCAGCAGATCGCACCGTCCGAACTGCCGGACATGATGCGCTTCGAGGCCGACCGGATGCGCAATCTGGTGCTTTCGGAAGAGAACATCGAGACCGAGCGCCAGGTGGTGCTTGAGGAGCGGCGCCAGCGTACCGACAATGTGCCATCCTCCATTCTCTCGGAGGAGCTCAATGCCACGCTCTACCAGAATCACCCCTATGGCATTCCAGTCATTGGCTGGCAGCAGGAGATCGAGGGGCTTACGCACGACGACCTCAAGAGCTTCTACGACCGGTTTTACACGCCCAACAATGCCGTTCTGGTGGTTGCCGGCGACGTGAACGCCGATGCGGTGCGCGCGATGGCCGAAGAGACCTACGGCAAGATCGCCCGCGGACCCGATCTGCCGCCACGCGCCCGCCCGATGGAGCCTGACCAGAAGACCACGCGCGATGTCACATTCCGCGATCCGCGCGTCACCGTGCCCAACCTGTCGATCAACTGGTATGTGCCTTCCGCGCGCAGGGCCGCGAAGGGTGAATTCGAGGCGCTCGCCATCCTGTCCGAGGTTCTGGGCGAGGGGCTGCGCAGCCGGCTCTACCAGGATCTCGTCGTCAAGCAGGGGATCGCGTCCAGCGCCGGCAGCTATCTGCAGGGTGCGGCGTATGATTATTCCGCCCTCGTCGTTTACGGCGAGCCGCGCGGCGGTGCCGATCTTGAAACGGTCGAGGCCGCGCTTGTGGCCCAGATCGACAAAATCAGGAACGAAGGCATTACCCCGGAGGAACTGGAGACCGCGCGCACAAAAATCCTGCGGGACCAGATTTTCATGCGCGACAGCCAGGTGCGCAGTGCCAACCTTTTCGGCGCCGTCCTGGCGACGGGCGGCAAGGTTGAGGACATAACCGGCCTGCCGGAGCGGCTTGACGCCGTGACCGTCGAGGCCGTTCAGGCCGCCGCCAGACGCTATCTCGACATGGATCATGCCGTGAAGGGCTACCTCCTTCCGCAAGAGGGAGACCGCTCGTGAGACAGAGACTGAATTTTCATCCAGGTGTTTTTATGCGCAGTTTCCTGAACGCGGGGGCGCTGCTCGCCCTGATCCTCGTCGTCGTGCCCGCAAAGGCGGCGGTGCAGATACAGGATGTGACCTCGCAGAAAGGCATCGAAGCCTGGCTGGTCGAGGATCACTCGCTGCCGATCATCACCTTCCAGTTCTCCTTCAAGGGTGGCTCCGCGCAG
Organism: Nitratireductor rhodophyticola; assembly: GCF_019891355.1. NCBI lineage: Bacteria > Pseudomonadati > Pseudomonadota > Alphaproteobacteria > Hyphomicrobiales > Phyllobacteriaceae > Nitratireductor > Nitratireductor rhodophyticola. The sequence continues at coordinate 661,334 of NZ_JAHSSF010000002.1, forward strand.
GACCCGGAAGGCAAGGAGGGTATCGCCAATCTCATGACCGGCCTGTTCGACGAAGGCGCGGGCGATCTCGATTCCGATGCGTTTCAGCTGAAGCTGGAGGAACTGGGCGCGGAAATGTCGTTTCGCACCAACTCCGACGAGATATCCGGGCAGGTGCGGATGCTTGCCGAAAACAGCGACGAGGTTCTCGACCTGGTGCGGCTTGCCATCACCAGCCCGCGCTTCGATGCCGACCCGGTCGAGCGTATCCGCAGCCAGATTGCCGTCGGCATTCGCTCGGACGAACGCGATCCGCGCAAGCAGGGTTTTCTAAAACTCTCCGAGGCGCTCTATGGTGACCATCCTTACGCCCATCCCGACGAGGGCACGCTTGAAAGCCTGGCCAGCATTTCACCGGAAGACCTGAAGGCCTTCCATGCCCGCGTCTTTGCCCGCTCGAACCTGACCATCGGCGTTGTGGGCGCGATCGATGCCGGGCGTCTTGCCGGTGTTCTCGACACGGTGTTCGGCGGTCTGCCGGAGGAGGCCGGGCTTCAGCCCGTCGCCGACATCGCGCCGAAGCTCGGCCAGGAAATCCGCGTCGAATACCCCCTGCCGCAGGCCACGCTGCAGCTCGTCTATCCCGGCGTGGAACGCGACGATCCGGAGTTCTTCTCCGCCTATCTGCTCAACCAGATACTCGGCGGCGGCGTGTTTTCCTCGCGTCTTTTCAACGAGGTGCGCGAGAAGCGCGGCCTTGCCTATGGCGCGTCGTCCTATCTTCACAGCCGCGACCATGCCCAGTCGCTCGCCATCCAGACGGCCACCAGCGCCGAACGGGCCGGTGAAACGCTTTCGGTCATCGAGGATGTGATCGCCGGCCTGCGCGACGAGGGCCCGACGGAGCAGGAACTGGAAGCGGCCAAGACCTACGTCATCGGCTCCTATGCGATCAACAATCTGGATTCCTCCACTGCCATCGCCCGCACGCTGGTCGGGTTGCAGCAGGACGATCTGGGGATTGATTATCTCGGGCGCCGCGCCGATCTTATCAATGCCGTCACGCTGGACGATGTGAAGGAAGCCGCAAAGCGTCTTCTTTCACAGGAACCCGCGCTGCTGGTGGTCGGCCCTGCGGAGCAGGCCCAGAACGGAGGCTGACGGATGGAAACGGCGTTGGCGAACGACGAGACGAAAGGCAGGGCGCCAGCCGGCGGACCAAGCTTCGCGCTTGCGCTCGGCGGTGGTGGCGCGCGCGGCCTGTCGCACATCCACATCATCGAAACGCTCGATGAGCTGGGCATCACGCCGACCGTCATCGCCGGCTCCTCCATCGGTGCGCTCATGGGCGCGGGCTTTGCCGCCGGCATCAGCGGCAAGGACATCCACGCCCATGCGCGCGCCATTCTGGGCAGCCGCACCGAGGTCGCCAGCCGCCTGTGGAAAGCGCGGCCCGGAAATTTCGCCGAAATGATGGAAGGCGGCTTTCGCGTTGGCCAGTTCAACGCGGAACGCATCATCAGCGCATTCCTGCCGGCGGGTGTGCCGCGGACCTTCGAAGAACTGAAAATTCCGCTGCGTGTCACCGCCACCGACTATTTCCGCCACGAGCTAGCGGTGCTTGAAAGCGGAGCCCTTGCGGAAGCGCTCGCCGCGTCGGCGGCGATCCCGGCTGTGTTCCGTCCCGTGGAGCGGGCCGGGCGCACTTTGATCGACGGCGGAATCTACAATCCCGTGCCTTTCGATCTGGTCGAGGGGCGTGCCGACATTCTGATTGCCGTCGACGTCGTGGGCGCACCGAACGACACGGGCGGCAAGCCTCCGACCTCCATCGAGCTCATGTTCGGCGCAAGCCAGCTGATGATGCAGTCGATCATCGCCATGAAGCTGGAACACGGGCGCCCGGATATTCTCATTCGCCCGGCCGTTTCGCGCTTTCGCGTGCTCGATTTCATGAAAATCGACGCGATTCTCGCCGAAACCGAAGCCATTCGCGAAGAACTGAAACGCGCCATCGACGCTGCCGTCGCCGATTTCGAAAAAGCCCGCGCGTAATATCAGATAGAGCGGTTCACCGTTTCACGGAACGCCGCTCCGCTCTATCTGTGTGTTTCTCCGCATTTGTGCGGACGTCAGGTGATTCCACCTGACTGCAAAATGCCCTACAGCGCCGCGCGTCTTATAAGGCGCGCAAAGGACGCTGTAACACTTTGAAATAATGCATGTTCGTTGTCTTTCAAATGAATTCATTTGAAAGCGACATGCATTAGCCAACGGGTTCTTCGTCCTGATCGATCCGCTGGCTTTCGCGCTTCGGCTTGATCAGCGGTTCGGGCGTGACCGGACGCACGCGCATCTTGTCGTTTCCGGCATAAATGCCTTCGACGGACTGGATCGCCAGCCGTTCCTCATCGCGCCGGCGCACATCCTCGACGATTTCGCTGGCGATCTCTTCGCTGGTCCCCAGCGCCTGCAGGGTCCTGCCGCCGAAAATGAGAGCTGATTCCACGGTTTCGCGTATCTCATACTCCACGTCGCGGTCGCGCAGCGAGAGCGTGTGGGCCCGGTCGTACGAGCGCACGTAAAGCCGCACATGCGGGTACTCGTCGCGGATCAGATTGACGATCTGATCCGTCGCGGTTGCGCCGTTGGTGCAGACAGCCACGATCTTCGTGTTGCGGATGCCCGCTGCTTCCAGCACTTCCATGCGCCGGCCGTCGCCGAAATAGATGCGAAACCCGAAACGCTCGGCAGCCCGCACCCGGTCGGCTGAATGATCGATGATGGTCACCTCGGTTCCGCCCGAAAGCAGCACCTGCGAAACCATCTGCCCGAAACGGGAAAAGCCGATCATCATCACATCGGCACCCGCACCCTCGAAATCCTCGTCCATCTCTTCTGCCGGTTCCGTGCGGATGAGCATTTCGCCAAGCCGCACGGAAAGCGGCGTCAGCGCCATGGAAACGGTGACGATGGCGATTAGCAGGGATGCAGTAGACTGCGGGAAAATGAAAGCCGAGGCGGCGGCCGTGAACAGCACGAAACCGAACTCACCGCCCTGTGGCAGCAGGGCTGCAACGCGAACGGCGCCGTTGTGCTCACAGCCGAAGACACGGCTGATACCGTAAAGAATAACGGCCTTCACCAGCATCAGGATGGGCACGGCGATCAGGATCGACAGCCAGTTTTCCAGCACGATGCGCAGGTCGAGCGAAAGACCGATGGCCATGAAGAACAGGCCAAGAAGAATGCCGCGAAAGGGTTCGATATCGGCTTCCAGCTCATGCCGGAAAGAGGATTCTGCGAGCAGGACACCGGCGATGAATGCCCCCAGCGCCATCGAGAGCCCGGCCATCTGCATCACCGTTGCGGAGCCGAGCACCACCAGAAGCGCTGCGGCGATCATCACTTCCTTCGCACCGGTGTTGGCAATGACGCGAAAGAGCGGATTGAGCAGATAGCGCCCGGCAACAATCAGCGCGATCACGCTGGCAATGGCGAGCGCAAACCGTTCGAGGCTGATGGCTTCGGCCCCCTCGCCACCGGGCGAAAGCAGCGGAACCAGTGCCAGGAGAGGGGCGATTGCGAGATCCTGAAACAACAGGATGGAGAAGGATGTCTGCCCATACCGGCTGTTGAGCGCCCCCTGCGATTCCAGCGTTTGTACCGAGAATGCGGTGGATGACAGGGCAAGACCAAAGCCGACCACGAAAGCGGCGCCATAGGAAAGATCCGTCAGAAGCAGCGTGATCATGGCGAGGACGACACCGGTCACGGTCACCTGGATCAGCCCCATGCCGAATATGCTGCGCCGCATCGCCCAAAGGCGCGCCGGCTTCAGCTCAAGACCGATGATGAACAATAGCAGCACCACGCCGAGCTCTGCCACGTGGAGCAGTTCCTCTCCGTCCGATATGAGCAGGAGAACCGGGCCGATGGCGATGCCTGCGGCGAGGTAGCCGAGGATCGTGCCAAGACCGATGCGGGCGAACAGGGGCGCGGCGATCACTGCACCGCCCAGGAGCAGCAGAGGTTCGTAGTAGAGCGGGGCAGCAGCAGCTTCGACGGCCATCGGGTCTCCAGCGTATCTCGGGGCGTATCCGGGGAATCTCAGCTTACCATTGCACATGTGCGCTGCGAATCATAAATGGAACAGACCGGTGTTTCCCATGCGCGACCAATTTCCAGCCAGGACTACGATGACAGATCAGAATGAAAAGCAGCAACTGACCGATCGGGTCGTTGCCCTTGTGGAGGCTGCGAAGAAGGCTGGTGCCGATGCGTCCGATGCGGTGGTGGTGCGCGCACGCTCGAGAAGCGTGTCGGTCCGGCTAGGCAAAGTGGAAGGCACGGAAGCGTCCGAAAGCGATGACATGTCGTTGCGCGTGTTCGTTGGCAGGCGGGTCGCCAGTGTCTCGGCCCCTGCGAATGCCGATCCGGCCCCGTTGGCCGAACGCGCCGTCGCGATGGCGAAGGCTTCGCCGGAGGACCCGTATCAGGGGCTGGCCGAGCCGGATATGCTCGCGCATGCCATTGCCGATCTCGATCTTTTTGACACAACCGAGGTCTCCGCCGAGCGCCTTAAGGAGGATGCGCTCGCCGCCGAAGCTGCGGCGCTCGATGTGTCCGGCGTTACCAATTCATCGGGCAGTGGGGCGAATGCAGGTTCGGGCGGTCTGGTGCTTGCGACATCGGAAGGGTTTATCGGTGCCTATGAAGCGACACGCTTTTCCCGGTCCGTGAGCGTTCTGGCCGGCGAAGGCACCGGAATGGAACGTGATTACGATTTCTCCTCACGCCTGCATTTCGTCGATCTCGACGCACCTGAAGAGATCGGTCGCAGCGCCGGTGAACGGGCCGTCCGGCGGCTCAACCCCCGCAAGGTGGACACCGGCCGCTACCCGGTCGTCTACGACCCGCGCGTGGCGCGCGGGATTGCCGGCCACCTGGCTTCGGCGATCAATGGCGCATCGGTTGCGCGCAAGTCGAGCTTCCTGCGCGACATGATGGGGAAAAAGGTTGCGGCTGCCGGCATAACGGTGACGGACGACCCCCAGCGCAGGCGGGGGCCTTCCTCACGGCCTTTCGATGGCGAGGGCGTTGCCGGCCAACGGCTTGTCATGATCGAGGACGGTTTCCTGAAACACTGGTTCCTGTCGACCTCGGTCGCCCGTCAGCTCGGTCTTTCGGGCACCAATGGACGAGGGACGCGCGGCGCCTCGTCTGTCAATCCGTCCTCCACCAATCTGGCGCTTGAACCCGGCACGCAAACGCCGGAAGGGCTGATCAAGGGTATCAGCTCGGGCTTCTACGTCACCGAAGTGTTCGGTCAGGGCGTAAATCTCGTGACCGGTGAATACAGCCGCGGTGCGGCGGGTTTCTGGATCGAGAATGGCGAGATCACTTATCCGGTCTCGGAAGTGACCATAGCCTCGAACCTGAAGGATATGTTCCTCAACATGACACCGGCCAGTGACATCGACCGCAATTTTGGAACGGCCGCTCCGACCCTGCTTGTGGAAGGCATGACGCTTGCCGGAAAGTGAACCGCAGAAGGCGGCACCTGAAGCCGATCTCGAATTGATCGCGGATGTGGCGCGCGAGGCGGGAGCCATCGCGCTCAAATACTTCCGTCGTGATCCCGAGGTCTGGTGGAAAGGCGGTGTTTCGCCGGTCAGCGAGGCTGACTATGCGGTCGACCGCTTTTTGAGGAAAGAACTCCTTGCAGCGCGCCCCGATTATGGCTGGCTGTCGGAAGAAACGGCACTGGAAGATCAGGAACTGGCCCGTGAGCGGGTGTTTGTCGTCGATCCCATCGATGGAACACGCGCGTTTATTGCCGGGCGGCCTATCTGGTGTGTCAGCATCGGTGTGGTGCATCGCGGAGAGAGCATTGTGGGCGTTCTCGAATGCCCGGAGCTTTCTGAAACCTATCATGCATTGAGGGGCGGAGGCGCATTCCGCAACGGGGAGCGCCTGGCGGTAAAACCGGAAGGCGATGCGTTTGTTGTTGCCGGTCCCAAGGCGATGGTTTCTGAATTGCCTTCCAAAATTCTGCAAAAAACCAGGGCTTACGGCTATGTGCCGTCACTTGCCTTTCGCATCGCCATGGTCGCGAGCGGGGCGCTTGACGCCACTTTCGTCAAACCCAACGCGCATGACTGGGACCTGGCGGCTGCCGACGTGATCCTCCGCGAGGCGGGAGGCGTGATCAGGGACGCCAGTGGAAACACGCCCTCCTATGCGGGGCCTGATCTCAAGAAGGGCGCACTGGCTGCCGGCAGTGGCTCACTCCTGCAGGCCATGACGCAAACGCTCTCAATCGGTGAATGAGCGGGTTTGCGGTTCCAAAATCTCAGGAATTCCTCTACACGGGCGGTTAGCGATTTGCTTATTGCCACATTCGTCTGCAAATGGGCTCGAACATGTCCGAGAAAAAAGAGAACTCCCAGCTTCTGCATCTGGTCTTCGGCGGCGAGTTGACGTCGCTGACCGGCGTAACATTCCGCGATCTCGACGGGGTCGATATCGTCGGGATCTATCCGGATTACAAATCCGCGGAAAAGGCGTGGCGCGCCAAGGCGCAGGAGACCGTTGACAACGCGCATATGCGTTATTTCATCGTTCACCTTCACCGCCTGCTGGACCCTGCGTCCGATGAGAGCCGGGGATAGCCCCTGGGGATAGCAAGGAACTGCATATGGAAAACAAGGCGAGTGCGCCTTCCCCTGCCATGACCGCCAATCGGAAGAAGACCGGCCCGCGCCCTTTGAAGGAGCTGTGGCGTCGTATTCGCAAGCCGCTGGCGAAGTCGCGCTTTGTGAAACAGGCGCTGGCAACGCTCATGGCGGGCGCCATTCGCCTGATCGACCGCACCAATCCGCGTGTCGAGGGATCGCACGACCTGCAGGCGGCAATCGACGCCCATTCGCCGGCAATTGCCGCTCTCTGGCACGGCCAGCACATTCTGGGACCGGCCATCAATCCCCGCCGGCACAAAATCGTGGCCATGTTTTCCCGCAGCGCCGATGCGGAACTGAACGCGCTCGTGGCGGAAAAACTCGGTTTTGAAACCGTTCGCGGCTCCGGTGGCCGCAAGGGGGAGCGCGACGTCCGCAAAGGCGGTGCGAAGGCGCTGATCATGCTGAAAAAAACCATCGATCGTGGCTGCAATGTTGCGATGATCGCCGACATTCCGCATGGCACGCCGCGCGAAGCCGGACTTGGCATCGTCACTCTGGCGCGCATTTCCGGTCGCCCCATCGTTCCTGTTGCCATTGCCACCAGCCGCCGCAAGGTGCTGGAACGGACCTGGGACAAGACCACGATCAACCTGCCTTTTGGCCGAAGCGCGGTCATCCTGGGCGAACCCATCTATGTCACGTCCGATGCGGACGAGGCGACAATGGAAGAGAAGCGCCGTGAGGTTACCAACTCGCTCAATGAGGCGACGCGGCAGGCCTACTCCCTGGTCGACGGTCAGTGAACCATGAGTGAACGCTGGGCGCGCGCCATCCTCACAACCTATCGCTGGGTGGGTGCAGCAGCCTTCCCCATGATTGGTGGCTACATCGTCTGGCGCGCCGGAAAGGGCAAGGAGGACCGCGTCCGCCGGCACGAGCGCTATGGACGCGCCGGCCATCCGCGCCCGGACGGCCCGTTGATCTGGATGCATGCGGCCAGCGTGGGCGAAACCATGGCCGTGATCGGCCTGATCGAGCATCTTTTGGGCTATGGGATCAACATTGTTCTGACCACCGGAACCGTGACCTCTGCCCAGGTGGCAGAAGAACGCCTTGGCGAGGGCGTGATCCACCAATATGTGCCGCTCGACCTGAAGCCGGCCGTCAGCCGGTTTCTCAATCACTGGCAGCCGGATCTGGCCATCATGGCCGAGTCTGAGATCTGGCCGATGACCATTCTCGAGCTCGGTGCGCGGCGAGTGCCGCAGGTGCTCGTCAACGGCCGGCTTTCCGACCGCTCCTTCGAACGCTGGAAGAAGCGGGCCTATCTGGCCGAGGCGCTTTTCGAAAACCTTGCCCATGTGGTGGCGCAGTCCGAGGTGGATGGCGAGCGCTTCCGCACACTGGGGGCGAGACCGGTCACCGTTTCGGGCAATCTCAAGGTCGACACCCATGCGCCACCGGTGGAGAAGGAAGCGCTTGCCACGCTTGAAGAGCAGATTGGCGACCGGGAAACCTGGGCTGCCGTCTCCACCCATGAAGGCGAAGAGACGATCGCCGCCGATGTGCATGAAAAGCTGAAGTCCCGCCACCCGGACCTTCTGACGATCATCGTACCGCGTCATCCCGAAAGGGCGGACGCGCTGGAAGAAGAGTTCACCGCCCGCGGCCTCAAGGTGGCGCGGCGCAGCCGTAACGATACGGTCCTTGCGGAGACCAACATTCTGCTTGGCGATACGATCGGCGAGATGGGACTTTATCTTCGATTGACTGAAGTGGCCTTTGTCGGGCGCTCGCTGGTGCAGTCGGGCGGGCAGAACCCGATCGAGCCGGCTCGTCTGGGCACGGCGGTGCTTTCAGGCTGCAATGTGCAGAATTTCCGCGATGCCTATCGCCGGTTGATCGACGCCGGCGGGGCGCGGCTGGTGCGCGACGGCGAGATGCTGGCCGGTGGCGTGAACTTCCTTCTCAACAATTACTCGGCGCGCCGCACCATGATCAAGGCGGGGCGCGCTGCAGTCGACGATATGTCTGGCGCGCTGAACCGCACACTGCAGGCGCTCGACCCGTATATCCATCCGCTGATCGTCAAGAGCAGGCTCGAGGGCGACGAGGGGCATGGCTAGCGAGGCACCTCCATTCTGGTGGGAGGCGGCGGACTGGCGGGCCTGGAGCCTTTCGCCGCTGTCCGCGCTCTATGGCCTCGTGGCCGGATACCGGATGGCCTCGGCAAAGCGGGCGAAGGTGGATGTGCCGGTCCTGTGTGTCGGCAATTTCACCGTCGGCGGCGAGGGCAAGACGCCGGTTTCCATCGCGCTTGCCAAACAGGCGAAGAAGCTTGGTCGGAAACCGGGATTTCTCACCCGCGGGCATGGCGGCTCGATGGCGACGGCGCATCTGGTGGATGCGAAGAAAGACCTCTCACGCCATGTGGGCGACGAGCCCCTGCTACTGGCGCGGCATGCGCCGACGCTGGTCGCCCCCGACCGCCTGACGGGCGCGCGCGAGCTGATTGGTCTTGGCTGCGACTTCATCATCATGGACGATGGCTTCCAGAGCGCGCGGCTGCACATGGATTATGCGGTAATGGTGGTGGATGCGCGGCGCGGGCTGGGCAATGGCCATGTCATTCCCGGCGGGCCTTTGAGAGCGCGGCTGATCGACCAGCTGCGCTATGCCGACGCCCTTCTCACCATGGGCGAAGGGAGTGCGGCCGACCATGTGGTGCGCAAGGCCTCGCGGGCGGGGCGACCGGTGTTTCATGCCAGGCTCAAGCCGCGCGGCGTGCGCGCGATCAAGGGCGGGCGGTTTCTCGCCTTCGCCGGGATCGGCAACCCGAAGAAATTCTTCGACAGTGTGGCGCAAGCCGGCGGCGCGGTGGTGGAGGGGAAGAGTTTTCCCGATCATCACCCCTACGATGATGACGATGCGCGCGACCTGATCGCGGCGGCGGAGAAGGGGGAGCTTCAGCTCATCACCACCGAGAAGGATCTCGTGCGGCTGCGCGGCGGGAGCGAGGCGCTTTCCGCGCTGGCCGAACACTGCCGTGTGCTGCAGGTGGAAGCGCAGTTCGATGCGCCCGACATGCCGGTGACCATCATCGAAAGCACAATCGGGGCTTGGCGCGAGCGCATTCTGAAATAGGTGTCTCTTGTTTTTCCGCATTTGTGCGGACGTCAGGTGATGCCACCTGACTGCAAAATGCTCTATCCGCGCTTCCTGAGTTCCGGATGCATTTCCAGCTCGCGGGCGAGCGAGGTCTCGGCGTTCACATAGGCTTCCTGCCGCGCGACGCTCCAGTATTTCAGATCGTCGAGCTGGATCGGCTGTTCGGTCACGGCGCAGCGCACGAAGGCGCCGGGCGTCATGACCTGAAAATCGCCATCCAGATAGCGAATGCGCGCCTCGCGGGCGCCGGGTCCTTCAAAACGGTTCATCGGTAAAACCTCTCATCGGGTTCCTTGCGCCATATTTCGAGGCCAAGGTCAAGCGCATCGCATCACCGCCGCCCGAACAGCCGCTCGATATCGGTCAGCTTTAGTTCGATATAGGTCGGGCGGCCGTGATTGCACGTGCCGGAGCCGGGCGTCGCCTCCATCTGGCGCAACAGCGCGTTCATCTCTTCGGCCCTGAGCCGCCGCCCCGAGCGCACCGAGCCATGGCAGGCCATGGTGGCGGCGATGTGGTCGATCCGCTCCTTCAGCGTGTCGGCGGTATCGTTCTCGGCGATCTCGTCGGCGAGATCGCGCACCAGCTGCGGCACATCCACCTTGCCCAGCATGGACGGCGTTTCGCGCACGGCGATGGCGCCGGGGCCGAACCGCTCCAGCCCCAGCCCGAACCGGGCGAGGAACGCCGCATGGGCGGACAGCCGGTCGGCATCCTCTTCCGGCATGTCGACGATCTCCGGCAAAAGCAGCATCTGCGCGGGGAGGGGACGGGCATGCAGCGCCCCTTTCAGCGCCTCATAAACGAGGCGCTCATGGGCGGCGTGCTGGTCGACGATGACGAGCGAATCCTCCGTCTGCGCGACGATGTAATTTTCATGCACCTGCGCCCGCGCGGCCCCGAGCGGGGTGCGCATCAGCTCTGGCGCCGCCTCCATCTCGCCCGCGCGTGCATCGGCGGAAAGGGCCGCGCCCACATCGAACGCCGCCTGGCCGGGCTCGGCAAAGCCCGGTGCCGTGCTCATCTCCAGCGGGCGGGTGGGGGAGGTGGCCGCACTCCAGCCATTTGCAGGGCGGGGTGGCGGCGTGTAGCGCTGAGGCGCGGCGTGGCCCGCTGCCCGCTGCTCCGGCCTCTGGAAGGCGGCGAGCATGGCGTCGGCCCCGGAGGTGGAGGCGCGCATGCCGCTGATTTCCAGCGCATGGCGGATCGCGCCGACAATCAGCCCGCGCACCAGCCCCGGATCGCGAAAGCGCACGTCCGCCTTGGCCGGGTGCACATTGACATCGACCAGCGCCGGATCGAGCGTGATGAACAGCGCCGCCACCGCATGCCGGTCGCGCGGCAGCGCATCCATATAGGCGCCGCGAATGGCGCCGGTGAGCAGCTTGTCGCGCACGGGCCGGCCATTCACATAGAAATATTGCAGCATCGCATTGCCGCGCGAAAAGGAGGGGATCGACGCATGGCCCGAAAGGGAAACGCCTTCACGCGCGGCCTCGATGGGCAGCGTGTTTTCGGCAAAGTCGCGGCCCATCACCTGCGCGATGCGGCGCAGAAGCCCCTCGCCATCGGCGGGCACGGCGGGCAGCTCCAGCGTGTTGCGGTCGGAGCCCGTCAGTGTGAAGCGCACATGCGGGAAGGCGAGCGCCATGCGCTTCACCACCTCGGTGATGGCGGCGGTTTCGGCGCGCTCGCTCTTCATGAATTTGAGCCTTGCGGGCGTGGCGAAAAAGAGGTCGCGCACCTCCACCGTCGTGCCGCGATTGGCGGCGACGGGCTTCACGGCCGAGACGCGCCCGCCCTCAACGGAAATCTCCGCCGCACTGTCGGCCGCTTCGGGCCGCGAGCGCAGCGAAAGCCGCGCCACCGAGCCGATGGAGGGCAGCGCCTCGCCGCGAAAGCCGAGCGAGCGAATGTCGTGAATATCGTCGGCGAGTTTCGAGGTGCAATGGCGCGAGACGGCGAGCGGCAGTTCCTCCGGCGGCATGCCGCCGCCATTGTCGGTGACGCGGATCAGCGACAGCCCGCCGCCGGCTGTCGCCACCTCGATGCGCGTCGCGCCCGCATCGAGCGCGTTTTCCACCAGCTCCTTCACCACGCTCGCCGGCCGCTCGATCACCTCGCCGGCGGCGATCTGGTTGATCACGGTATCGGTGAGCTGGCGGATGGTGCGGGGGGCTATGGTCATGGCCGCGATTTTACGGGGATTCGGGGGTGGGGAGAAGGGTGGGGCGGTGATGAAGGCCGCCTTCTCCCCACCTGTGGGGAGAAGGTGCCGGCAGGCGGATGAGGGGCGAGCGCCAGCACACGATATTTCTGGCTGCATTTCATTGATCACCTTCACCGCTCGCCCCTCATCCTCACCTTCTCCCCGCTCGCGGGGAGAAGGGGGCGCATGCGCAGGTGCCTTTCCACGGTCGCCGCATCACCGTGCCTTCACCCTCATCCTGAGCTTGTCGAAGGGCGGGGGTGAAGGCATGCACCACGCTTGCCGCTGCCGCGCTTCATGCCGCCCTCGCCCTTCGACAAACTCAGGATGAGGGCTGTGTGGGCTCGGCTTCCGAATCTCCACGTCATCCCGAGCGAGACCCCGTCCGCGCCCTGAATGCTCTTCCAATGGGTCCCGGATAGCCTTCGGCTTCCGGGATGACGGGGGTGGAGATGCGGCTCGATCGGCTTTCCATGAGGGCACACCTCCGCTCCCGCACGGCTTCGCCGCCGGGGTTTGAACAGCTTTGGGAAGACGGGCGGCCAAAGCGTCGCGCGTCTAAGATAGTAGTGCGACCCTCGGGCCGCCCGTCCGGCCGCTGTCCCGACTGTTGGTCGATCACTCGGGCGGGGTGCGCCCTAGCGGTTTCTCCGCAACCGGTCTTGAAACCGGCCGCCGGCCTGTCGCGGGCCCTCACAAGCCCTGGACCACCGATGCCCAAGGGGGAGGCTGCCGCCGCCCTTCCTGATCCCCGGCTCCGGACCCGGTTCCCGACAAGGGCGATGGGGGGATTATAGGTGAGGTTTTGGGGGCGGGGATAAATTTGGGGGAATGGAATGAGAAGAGGAAAGGGTCTTTGTCAAAGAACCCATCCAACGGAAGGTATATCAGCCTGAAGCCGCAGTCAGCGAGAATGGCTCCAGCAATTGAAAGTCAGCCGTCATCACTGCTCCACAGTTCTACGAGGTCTACATCGCTGCTGTCCGGTTCTTGCTCTTTCGGAAGCTTGTCAACCTGCATAAGCATCGGAATGTCGAAACTGGTTCCTGTTACAACGCATGCGCCTTGAGGTAGCGTCGGTATTTGCCCTCGCGAAAGGCTATCCAACGTCGAGATCGTGTTTTCCAAAAGCGCAAGATCCCTGTCATTCACCAATCGATGTATGAAATAGTTGTGCAGTTGCGAGACGATAGTAGGGGAGATGTCAGCAGGTCGTTGGCTTGCGAGAGTAAGGAATATTCCGAACTTACGGCCCTCTTTGACAATTTCTTCGAACAGCTCCAGACGGTAGTCCTTCCAGCTCTCTGCTTCACGATTTGACTGCTGCGAGAGAATGTTATGTGCTTCATCAATAACCAGATGAAGCGTCGTCGCGGGAGGGCTTGCAACAACATTTCTGTGCTGTTCACAGAAGTGCTTTGCAAGGAGAATAGGGAGTATCTTCTTTACGTCCTGTTTGCACTCACGCAATGAAATAACGGTAACTAGCGCGCTAGCTTTTTCGCTCGGCCCGACGGCAACAACCTTCGAGAAATCATCTTTCAGGCTGTCGATACGCCCCAACAATGGCTGAATATGCTCATACTGGGCTGAGCCGGAAAGAACATCTCGAACAATTTGCAATCGTGCTCGGACTTGCAACTCGGAAAAGCCAGAGATATCGGTCAAATTCAGTGCACTAATAAGCGGTTCAAATGTGGCTTGAAAATAATCATCGTCGTTAGCTAGGAAACGCCAAGTAGGAGGGGAGCCAACGTGAAAACTATTGGCATCAGCCACACTTCTCAAACCAACACGCTCAAGCAAACTATGCAATTCAGTTGCATTTGGTAGATTTTTTACCAGTGATTTAATTTGCTCCAACGCTTCAACACTTGGGTCGTTCGAGCGGAGAACCCTTTTTAGCGTTGCTTGTGCGTAGCGTGATAAGCTGTCTTCGATGTTCGCGAATGCTCTCCGTCCGGAAATAACGCGACGAAGAAAAGGTTTCTGAGTGTAGGCGGTAGCCTGAAATAGGATGCCGAGTGTATCCGCATCCCAAAAGTCATCATCTAGAAGCGTGAACCGGTCGCCTTCTGAGTCCCGAGTTGTCAGCCTGACAATCTGCTTCTGCTCGGCTCCCACGAGTTGTCCGCCGGTGTATTCACCGTTGAAATCCAGAAACACGAACTTGCTGGTATTTCCAATGCTCTCCCGCTTGTTTTCGAAAAGCACCGTAAACAGCTTCGTCAGAGTGTTTGACTTTCCGCTCCCCGTATTGCCGAAGATTCCCATATGTGTATTGAATAGCTTCTGCCAAGGAAGAGAGACTGGTAAGTCTTCTTTTAGGAGCTTTCCGATAACGTAACCGTCATGAGATTTGCTCTCAAAGACGCTAGCAACCTGTTGCTCTGATAGAAGCCTAGCAATATCGCCGATCTTGGGTAGGTACTTGATCCCATCTTTGAATTCATCGTCTTCAAAATATCCAATTGGTCTTAACTTTAACTTTCTAGTAAATAATTTTTCGTTTGCCTCAAGTTCATAATCTTTCTCGTCCAAGTATTCACCGTCAATGGTGCAGACAATTTCGCGGAAGCCGTGCGAAATGGATATAAATTCCCGGATAGAGATTCCTTTGAACTTCTTGCCATTGAAAAAGTGCGTCTCATGGTTTGAGTTCTCGAAGGCTCTGACAGAAACTTCGACGCCCATTACCGCTACAACTTCGCCAATTTGAATGCTCATTGTTACGCACTCGCTGGCTTCGTTGTGAACACTTCATCGTTGAAAGCCGTAAAGTCGAGAGCCCCGTCTACCCGTATTAACTCAACATTCGCAAAGCCAAGAAACTTCTGCTCCATCAAATGCTTCTCATCGTCGTTGAAGCAGCAGACGTACATATGAAGGGAGGGGTTTGAAAGCGAACGTTTTATTAGGTTGAGGATATGTTCGTCCGCGAATGAGAACCCAAATGCGATGAACACGGTGTCGGGTTTCTCAAGCTCGTAGCTCAGCAGCCGCATCATCTGATAATAGTGCTCTTCGAAAACGGTTTCGTAGAACTTCCATTTCGTTGGGTTCACAATCGGAAGAGCTTTGTACGCATTTTGAAATGCATCGTTTTGTGTAAGCGTGATGTCTGGAGGAGGATTTAGATCCTCATCCGTTTTGGTTGCATCCATCAAATATTCGAAAAAGTCCTGATCTTCTCTCAAAGGAACTTTCGACATTCGCTTCTTTGCACGATCCAGATCATAGGAAACCTCAATTTTTTCACCGTCTTTGTACCAATAAACACTTCCATGAAGCTCGATCAGGTTTATTTGGGGAACGCTCTTGGAGTGACGATCAAAAACCCCGTGGTCCTGAAAATACCGTCCAAAGTTTCGTGCATTCAAAGTGCGCTTTACAAATCCATCAGTTCCATTATTCAGATGGAAGTCATAAGAGCCAAGCCGCAGAAGTGCCTCCGCCGTGTGGGCAATCATCCCATCGTAGTTAGTTGTGAAGATATTAGCCCTTTTTTTGTGACTCTTCTTGCTGAGAATATTCAGGATCGTTTCCAGGAACTTACGGTAGTTATCAATCGCTGTGTTTTGTTGCTCGGTGTTCATGGACACGTCGCCGGGATCATACTCAGCGGCAGGAAGAATAATTTCTTGGACATACCAAGAGAAAAGATGCGCTAAGAAGTCGTGATCTTCCTCGTACTTGGTTGCCAGCGTCTCAACCGTATGTGTTTCATCAGAGCCATTCTTCTTAACTTTTAGGGCAAGGGTCGGCAGTAAGCCATATGATGCCCCTGAGCCAACCAAAAAATTCAGGTTCTTCTCATAAATATCTGATTTGTTGATCTTCGACAAAGCGACTCGTCCCTTGACTGCATATACAGGTAGAACAGCATTTCTGAGGAGGGATTGCACGCATTTTGGCATCAACTATGCTGTTCGAGTGCAGCAAAGGGGAGAGACGTTACGCTAGGGAGAACCCCCTGGAGAATTCTTTGCAGATACACGCCTTGTCTAGTCTTGGAACTCAGGCTTCAGCTCAAAGAATGCGTAGCGAAAAGCAGATCTTCGCGCGACTCGCAGCGAACTTCCGCTCTCCGCCCCTATCGACCTTTGCACGTCGCGCAACTAACGGTCCCTTTGCCGCATTTGCCCCCCCCCCCCCCATCCATCCCCTCCCGTCACAATCCCCTTCCAAAAAATCATTTTAAGCTTGAAGCAATCTCGCATAGGATGCTGTATGCTCCGCTCAGGCGTCAGGAGTGCAAGCGCCCTTGCGGCGCGCAAGGCACCCTCTGGCGAAGGGTTTTTCCGCATTTGCGCGGAGGTCAGGTGAGATCATCTGGCTGCAGAAGGCTTGAAAGAGCGCAACCGCATCAGGAAGGCATGAATGAATATGGAAGCACAGAAATCCGCGGCGAAATCGTCCAGATCGACATTCGTGTGGGACGATCCCTTCCTCATGGAAGAGCAGCTCACCGATGAAGAGCGCATGATCCGCGATGCGGCTGCCGCCTTCGCCGCCGACAAGCTCGCCCCCCGCATCGAACATGCATATATGAACGAGGAAACCGACCCGGACATCTTCCGCGAGATGGGCGCGGCGGGGCTTTTGGGCGTGACGGTGCCGGAGGAATATGGCGGCGTGGGCGCGGGCTATGTGTCCTACGGGCTGGTGGCGCGCGAGGTGGAGCGCATCGATTCGGGCTATCGCTCCATGATGAGCGTGCAGTCCTCGCTGGTGATGTTCCCGATCCATGCCTATGGCTCGGAAGAGCAGCGCAAGAAATATCTGCCGAAACTGGCGTCGGGCGAGTGGATCGGCTGTTTCGGCCTGACCGAGCCGGATGCGGGCTCCGACCCCGGCGGCATGAAGACGCGCGCCGACAAGATCGATGGCGGCTACAGGCTGACCGGCTCGAAAATGTGGATCTCCAATTCGCCGATTGCCGATGTGTTCGTGGTGTGGGCGAAATCGGCGGCCCATGGCGGCAAGATCCGCGGTTTCGTGCTGGAAAAGGGCATGAAGGGGCTTTCCGCGCCGAAGATCGGCGGCAAGCTTTCGCTGCGTGCGTCGATCACCGGCGAGATTGTGATGGACGGCGTGGAAGTGGGCGAGGATGCGCTTTTGCCCAATGCGGAAGGGCTGGGCGGGCCGTTTGGCTGTCTGAACCGCGCGCGCTATGGCATTTCCTGGGGCGCGATGGGCGCGGCGGAAGATTGCTGGCACCGGGCGCGGCAATATGGGCTCGACCGCAAGCAGTTCGACAGGCCGCTGGCGCAGACGCAGCTTTTCCAGAAGAAGCTCGCCGACATGCAGACGGAAATCGCGCTTGGGCTTCAGGGGAGCTTGCGCGTTGGCCGGCTGTTCGACGAGGGCAAGATGGCGCCGGAGATGATCTCGGTCGTCAAGCGCAACAATTGCGGCAAGGCGCTGGACATTGCGCGGATGGCGCGTGACATGCATGGCGGCAACGGCATCCAGATCGAATATCACGTGATGCGGCATGCGCAGAACCTGGAGACGGTGAACACCTATGAGGGCACGCATGACGTTCACGCGCTGATCCTCGGCCGCGCGCAGACGGGGCTGCAGGCGTTTTTCTGATCGGGTGAGTGCGCGTATCGCGCTGGTGAATTGAGAAGGGGCGGGTGCTGCGGTGCCTGCCTCTTTTTTTGCCCACCAACTCCGCGTCATCCCGGAAGCCGGAGGCTATCCGGGACCCATTGGCAGAGTGTGGGAGGGTGCGGCCCGGTTTTCACTTTGCACAACACTGTGAGCCCTCTGCGGCACGCGGCCGTGCTTCTCAATGGGTCCCGGCTCTCGCTCCGCTCGGCCGGGATGACGTGGAGGAGCTTTGAGATGTGGCGGACAGAGTTTGCAGAAAAGCAGGTGGTCGAAAGCGGCGGCACTCTGTAGTAGAGGAGGGAAAGCCTGTCCCCGTTCGATCCGAGGTGTTCATGACCGCGTCCTTTCTTTCCCATCTGCGCTTGGAA
The DNA here is from genome assembly GCF_019891355.1 of Nitratireductor rhodophyticola. Taxonomy (NCBI): domain Bacteria; kingdom Pseudomonadati; phylum Pseudomonadota; class Alphaproteobacteria; order Hyphomicrobiales; family Phyllobacteriaceae; genus Nitratireductor; species Nitratireductor rhodophyticola. Next base: position 679,360 of record NZ_JAHSSF010000002.1, read on the forward strand.
CTCGATGGCCTGAAGGAGGCGGGGCTTTACAAGTCCGAGCGGGTCATCACCTCCATGCAGTCGGCTGAGATCGAGAGCGGCGGGCGGACGGTTTTGAATTTCTGCGCCAACAATTATCTGGGCCTTGCCGACAATGAGGAATTGCGCGAGGCGGCGAAGGCCGCGCTGGACCGCTATGGTTACGGCATGGCCTCGGTGCGCTTCATCTGCGGCACGCAGGAAGAGCATAAGGAGCTGGAAGCGAAGATTTCCGGCTTTTTGGGCTACGAGGACACGATCCTCTATTCCTCGTGCTTCGATGCGAATGCGGGGCTTTTCGAGACGCTGCTGGGGCCGGAGGATGCGATCATTTCCGACGCGCTCAACCATGCCTCGATCATCGATGGGGTGCGGCTTTGCAAGGCCGAGCGCCACCGCTATGCCAACAACGACATGGCAGCACTTGAGGAATGCCTGAAGAAGGCGGAAGGTGCGCGCTTCAGGCTGATCGCGACGGATGGCGTCTTCTCCATGGATGGCATCGTCGCCAATCTGGGCGCGGTCTGCGATCTGGCGGAAAAATACGATGCGATGGTGATGGTGGACGACAGCCATGCGGTCGGTTTCGTGGGTGAGAACGGGCGCGGCACGCCGGAGCATTGCGGCGTGGAAGGGCGGGTCGACATCATGACGGGCACGCTGGGCAAGGCGCTGGGCGGCGCGTCTGGCGGCTATACCTGTGCGAAGGCGGAAGTGGTCGACTGGCTGCGCCAGCGCTCGCGGCCCTATCTCTTTTCCAACACGCTCGCGCCGGTGATCGCGGCGGCTTCGCTAAAAGTGTTCGACATGGTGGCGGGCGGCGGGGCCCTGCGCAAAAGGCTTTACGACAATGCGGCGCGCTTTCGCGCGGGCATGGAGAAAAACGGGTTTAAGCTTGCCGGTGCCGATCATCCGATCATTCCGGTGATGCTGGGCGATGCGGCCCTTGCGGAAAAGATGGCGGCGCGGCTTCTGGAAGAGGGCATCTATGTGATTGGCTTCTCCTTCCCCGTGGTTCCGAAAGGGGCTGCGCGTATCCGCACGCAGATGTCGGCGGCGCATTCGGCCGAGGATATCGACCGCGCGGTGGAGGCGTTCGCGAAAGTGGGGCGTGAGCTTGGGGTGGTCGGGTGAGTGGCGGAACGGCCGGCACCGACCCCTCATCCCCCTGCCGGGACCTTCTCCCCGCAAGCGGGGAGAAGGAAGATGGCGGAAACGTTGGTGCCTCCCTCTCCCCGCAAGCGGGGAGAGGGTAAGGGTGAGGGGCGGGCGGCCACGCCAATTGCTCAGGATTTCGCTTTGGAAGGATAATCGACCATGTCCAACATGATGAAGGCGCTCGTGAAATCCAAACCCGAAGAGGGGCTTTGGATGGAGCGCGTTCCGGTGCCCGAGGTGGGGCCGAACGATGTGCTCATCAAGGTGCGCAAGACGGCGATCTGCGGCACGGATGTGCACATCTGGAACTGGGACGAGTGGGCACGGAACACCGTGCCGGTGCCGCTGGTGACGGGGCATGAATTCGTCGGCGAGGTGACGGAAGTGGGCTCGGCGGTGACGGAGTACAAACCCGGCCAGCGGGTTTCGGGCGAGGGGCACATCGTGTGTGGCCATTGCCGCAACTGCCGGGCAGGCCGCGGGCATCTGTGCCACAACACGCTGGGCGTGGGCGTTCACCGCGCGGGTGCCTTTGCCGAATTCATCGCACTGCCGCAGCACAATGTGGTGCCGATCCCCGACAACATTCCAGACGAGATCGCGGCGATCTTCGATCCGCTGGGCAATGCCGTTCACACCGCGCTTTCCTTCGACCTTGTTGGCGAGGATGTGCTGGTAACGGGGGCGGGGCCCATCGGCATCATGGGCGCGCTGGTGGCGCAGGCCGTGGGCGCGCGCAAGGTGGTCATCACCGACATCAATCCCGGCCGGCTGGAGCTGGCAAAAAAGCTTGGCGTTCAGCACACGGTGAACGCGGCGGACGAAACGCTGCCGGAAGTGATGCGCCAGCTCGGCATGACCGAGGGCTTCGATGTGGGGCTTGAAATGTCGGGCGCGGCCCCCGCCTTCCGCGACATGATCGACGCCATGAACAATGGCGGCAAGATCGCGATTCTCGGCATCGCGCCGGCGGGCTTCGAGATCGACTGGAACAAGGTCATCTTCAAGATGCTGCACCTGAAGGGCATCTATGGACGCGAGATGTTCGAGACCTGGTACAAGATGATCGCGCTGGTGCAGACGCGGCTCGATGTGCGCGACCTCATCACCCACCGCATCAAGGCGGATGATTTCCGCGACGGTTTTGACGCCATGCGCTCCGGCAAGGCCGGCAAGGTGGTGATGAGCTGGTAGCCGCTTACGAGGCGAACAGGGGGATCGTTTCGGCCATCGCCGCTTGTGCCAGCCTGCGGTCGAGCGTTGCCAGCGGCACGGCGTGGCGTTGTGCAATCTCCAGATAGGAGGCGTGATAGACCGTCAGTTCGTGCGCGCGGCTGAGGCGTAGCATTGCCGTAGGGTCGATGTCGTCATCGACGAGGATGGGGTGGTCGTAAAGCGCATCGAGGATGGTCTTTGTGATGGCCGGCGTGTGTCGTTTTCGGCGCTCGCACATGACAAGCAGGTTGCATATCTCGAACCACCAGATCGGCGGCACGATGGCCTGTGAGGTGAGAAGACTTTCCTGCACCGCCAGGGCCAGATCATGATCCTCGTCGGGCAAAAGCCAGGCGGCGATAATTGACGCATCGAGCACGAACCGCGTCAATAGCGGTGACCCTCATGTTTCCATGCAAGCATGTCGTCCAGTGACGTCGCGGTTTTGGGAAGGGTATCGCGCAGGGAGCGCAGCTTCCGGACCGCATTGTCAGCGCGTGTCTGCGCAGCCGTCTCGATCTGATCGGGGACAATGCGCGCCACCGTCTTGCCGTGACGTGTGATGAGTATGGTCTCGCCCCGCTCCACATCACCAAGAAGGGCCGCGAACCGGGACTTTGCTTCTGTTGCAGTCAGTGTTTTCATCTCGATGGTCATTTTGACTGGTCAATTTGACCATAAATATGGGATGTGAACGCTACTCCGTCAAGGTCGTGCGCTCGAGCGCGGCGAGGCCGGCGAGAAGGGCTGCGCGCTCCTCCAGTGTCATGCGTTCCAGCAATCCCGTTTCGAAGGACCGGGCCACGGGCACCATGTCTTCATAGGCCTTCTGGCCGGTTTTGCTGAGTGTCAGCCGCTCGACGCGGCGATCCTGCGGGTCGGGCGTGCGGACCAGCCAGCGGCGGGTTTCCAGCGAGGCCACGGCGCGGCTGACCTTGGTCTTGTGCATGGAGGAATGCGCACCGACCTCGGTTGCCGTCATCGTGCCGAACTGGCCGATGGTGGCGAGCGTGCGCCACTCCGGCCGCGTGAGCCCCAGGCGGGCGCGATAGGCCTGCGAGAAATCCCGGCTGATCGCGTCGGTGAGGCGCGTCAGGCGGTAGGGCAGAAAATCTTCCAGGGCGAGCGTGGTCCGGTCAGTCATGGTGTTCCTTTGCAACGCGGCAGGTTTCTCTTCCCGCGTCGTTGATAGTTACATTCGCCATGGTTACGATTGCAACCAATTCCTGAATTCCCCGTTGCATGGAGGATCGAATGACCGTGCAGTACATGCCGGGTTTCGGCAATGATTTCGAGACAGAGAGCCTGCCTGGCGCGCTGCCGCAGGGGCAGAATTCGCCGCAGCAGCCGGCCTATGGGCTTTATGCGGAGCAGCTCTCCGGTTCGCCCTTTACCGCGCCGCGCGGGACCAATGAACGCTCCTGGCTCTACCGCATCCGGCCGAGCGTGAAGCACACAGGTCGCTTCAAGGCCGTCAGCTTCAACGAATGGAAATCTGCACCCAATGTGCATGACCATAAGCTGGCGCTTGGTCAGCTGCGCTGGGATCCGACGCCCATCCCAAACAGGGAAACCGATTTCCTGGCCGGCGTGCGCACGATGACGACCGCAGGTGACGTGCAGGGGCAGGCGGGCATGGCGGCCCACATCTATGCCTTCAACATTTCGATGGTGGATGAGTATTTTTTCAACGCCGATGGCGAACTGATGCTGGTGCCGCAGGAAGGCGGCGTGCGACTGAAGACCGAGATGGGCATCATCGAGATCGAGCCCGGCGAAATCGCCGTCATGCCGCGCGGCATGATCTTTCAGGTCGAGCTGATGGACGGGCCGGCGCGCGGCTATATGTGCGAAAATTACGGCGCCAAGTTCACCCTGCCGGATCGCGGTCCGATCGGCGCCAACTGCCTCGCCAACCCGCGCGATTTCAAGACGCCGGTCGCCTGGTACGAAGAAAAGGAAAAAAACTGCCGGCTGTTCGTCAAATGGTGCGGCCAGTTCCACGTGACCGAGATTGACCATTCGCCGCTCGATGTGGTGGCCTGGCACGGCAATTACGCGCCTTACAAATACGATCTATCCACCTTCTCGCCGGTGGGGGCGATCCTGTTCGACCATCCCGATCCATCGATTTTCACCGTGCTGACGGCCCCCTCGGGCGAAGAGGGAACGGCCAATATCGACTTCGTGATCTTCCCGCCGCGCTGGATGGTGGCCGAGCATACATTCCGCCCGCCCTGGTATCACCGCAACATCATGAGCGAGTTCATGGGGCTGATAAAAGGCCAGTATGACGCCAAGGAAGAGGGCTTTGTGCCGGGCGGCGCCTCACTGCACAACATGATGCTTCCGCACGGGCCGGACGCCTTCGGCTTCGAGAAGGCGAGCCAGGCGGATCTGAAGCCGGTCAAGCTGGAAGAGACCATGGCCTTCATGTTCGAGACACGCTTTCCCCAGCATCTGACGCGCTACGCCGCTGAAACGGACACGCTGCAGGAGAACTACATCGACTGCTGGAAGGATCTGAAAAAGCGTTTCAACGGCACGCCGGAAGGCGACTGGTCCTGATCGACCGGAGCGGCCACAAAAGATATGATCGGCGCCGGTTCGCTGGACCTGCGCCGATTGCGCGTCTCCCCCAACGCATAAAGGACACTGCATGAAACTCGCCACGCTCAAGAACGGAACGCGCGACGGGAGGCTGGTTGTCGTCTCCCGTGATCTGACACGCTGCACGGACGCATCCTTCCTTGCGCCGACGCTGCAGGCGGCACTGGACGACTGGGCGCGCATCGCGCCGCATCTGGCAGCCCTTTCCGAAAGCCTGGAGCACGGCTCGGTGCCTGCCGAACGCTTTCACGAGCATGATGCGCATTCGCCATTGCCGCGCGCCTATCAGTGGGCGGACGGCTCGGCCTACGTCAATCACGTGGAGCTGGTACGCAAGGCGCGTGGGGCGGAGATGCCTTCGAGTTTCTGGGAAGATCCGCTGATGTATCAGGGCGGGTCGGATGCTTTTCTGGCACCACGCGACCCCATTCGCATGGCTGACGAGGCCTGGGGCATCGACATGGAAGGCGAAGTGGCGGTCATCGTCGACGACGTGCCGATGGGCGCGACAAAGGAACAGGCGCGGGATGCGATCCGACTGGTGATGCTGGTGAACGACGTATCGCTGCGCGGGCTGATTCCGGCGGAGCTCGGCAAGGGCTTCGGCTTCTTCCAGTCGAAGCCGTCTTCGGCCTTCTCGCCGGTTGCGGTAACGCCTGATGAACTCGGCGAGGCATGGGATGGCGGCAAGGTCTCGCTGCCGCTCTGCGTGGATTATAACGGTAAACCCTTTGGCAGGGCCGACGCGGGCATCGACATGACCTTCGATTTCCCGACGCTGATTGCCCATGCCGCCAAAACGCGTCCGCTCTGCGCCGGCGCGATCATCGGCTCGGGTACGGTTTCCAACAAGCTCGATGGAGGCCCGGGCAAACCGGTTGACGAGGGCGGGGTTGGTTACTCCTGTATCGCTGAAATCCGCATGATCGAGACGATAGCACACGGTAAACCGAGGACGCCTTTCTTGCGCTTCGGCGATACGGTGCGTATCGAGATGAAAGACAGTGGGGGCCATTCCATCTTCGGCGCCATCGAACAGCGCGTCGAGGACTATCAGGAGCCCTGAAAATGGCACTCGACCCTCTCAAGCGCACGGCGCTTATTTTCGCGGTATTCAATCTTGTCGGGATTTCCATCCTGGCGTGGTTGTTAAAGTCAGTTTTTGATGCGCTTTACACCACCGCGCCTCAATGGCTGGGCATCACGTTGTCCTTCATCTTCGTGATAACCGTCATTGGCGTGAATGTATGGCTCTCGAGGCGTGCATACCGGATCGACAGCGGTTCGATACTGACCCGCCTGATGATCGCCTGGACGCTGATTTCGGCGGTGTCCGCAGTCGTGTTCAGTGCACTTGATCCCTGGAATATCCTGAAGTCCCTGGCAGTCGTCGTCGGGGCATAGTGTAGTCAATGAGAAAGGCGCGTTATGGCCAAAGAGTTCGCATCCGCAGGTGACCTGACAGAAAAAACCATTTCGTTTGACGAGATCGGGCGGGACCTCTGGGCTTTCACGGCCGAGGGTGATCCCAATTCTGGCATCATCATCGGCGACGAGTCGGTGATGGTCATCGAGGCACAGGCAACACCACGCCTTGCCGAAAAGGTGATCGAGAAGGTGCGGTCCGTTACCGACAAGCCGATCAGCCATCTGGTTTTGACGCATTACCATGCCGTGCGTGTGCTGGGTGCTTCTGCCTACAGGGCGCCGACCATCATCATGAGCGACAAGGCGCGTTCCATGGTGGTGGAGCGAGGCAAGGAGGACTGGGATTCGGAATTCGTGCGGTTCCCGCGTCTCTTTCAGGGGCATGAATCGATCCCCGGTCTGACCTGGCCGACAACGACCTTTTCCAGTTCCATGACGGTCTATCTCGGCAAGCGCCGGGTGGACCTGATGTTCCTTGGCCGGGCGCACACGGCTGGCGACATCGTGGCCTTCGTGTCGGACGCCAATGTGATGTTCACCGGCGACATCGTGGAGCATCACTCGGCCTGCTATTGCGGCGACGGGCATTTCCACGACTGGCCGACGACACTGGAGGAAATCCGCGCCTTCGACCTCGACGCCATTGCGCCGGGACGTGGCGGTGCGCTGGTGGGGCAGGCCATGGTCAATGAAGCACTGGATCTGACCAGCGATTTCGTGATGTCCACCTATCAGCCGGTGGCGCGCGTGGCGCAGGGCGGCGGAACGCTGAAGGAAGCATGGGACGCCTGCCGTGCGGTGTGCGATCCGAAATTCTCCGACTATGCGATCTATGAGCATTGCCTGCCCTTCAACGTGGCGCGGGCCTATGACGAGGCACTGGGCATCGACACCCCACGCATCTGGACCGCAGAGCGCGACCGGCAGATGTGGGACGCGCTGCAGGGGTAACGTGATGAAGCGGGCCGGAGCGACGTTTGAAGGACGCGCGCCGCTCGCGATCCCGGCTTCCTTCTCCCCGCTCGCGGGGAGAAGGTCCCGGCAGGGGGATGAGGGGCTGGCTGCGACCTGATTGAGGATGGTTTTGCCGCGCATCCGCTGATTGCCGATGGCGCTTGCCCCTCATCCTTACCTTCTCCCCGCTCGCGGGGAGAAGGGGGCGTCGGCGCTGGCGCTGTTTTTTTACGACCGCCGATCTCATGCTCGGAGTTGAGGGTCGTCAACTGGAAGAGGTATGAGCCGCTTCTTTTCTGAGGAGAAGCGGCTGCGAAGGGAGGGTGAATTTCAATGCCGCATTACGCCTACAACCCCTTTCCATACATGAAGCCTCCGGAGCTTGCCGGCGGGCATGTGGGGCAATATCCGGTGGTCATCGTCGGCGCCGGGCCGGTGGGGCTTGCCGCCGCCATCGACCTTGCGCAGCGCGGTGTTTCCGTGGTCGTGCTCGACGACAACGATGTCGTATCGCTGGGCAGCCGGGCCATCTGCTGGTCCAAACGCACGCTGGAGATTTTCGACCGGCTGGGGGTGGGTGAGCAGATGGTTGAGAAGGGCGTGACCTGGCAGGTCGGGCGGCTTTTTCACCGCGACCGTGAAGTGTGGAACTTCGACCTTCTGCCGGAGGAGGGGCACAAGATGCCCGCCTTCATCAACCTGCAGCAATATTATGTAGAGCAATATCTGGTGGAACGGGCGGGTGAGCTTTCCGACCGGATTGATCTGCGCTGGAAAAACCGGGTTGTCGGGCTTGAGCAGACGGGCGGCGATGTGCGCCTTCGGGTGGAAACGCCGGACGGCGCCTATGAAATGGACGCCGCCTGGGTGATCGCCTGCGATGGCGCACGTTCACCTGTGCGCTCCATGATGGGGCTCGATTTTGCGGGCCAGGTGTTCGAGGAACGCTTTCTGATCGCCGATGTGGAGATGAAAGCGGACTTTCCCTCCGAGCGCTGGTTCTGGTTCGAGCCGCCCTTCCACAAGGGGCAGTCGGCGCTTCTGCACAAGCAGCCGGACGATATTTACCGTATCGACCTGCAGCTTGGCCCGGATGCGGATCCGGACGAGGAAAAAAAGCCGGAGAACGTCATCCCCCGCATTGCCAAGGTGATCGGGCATTCGAAATTCGAGCTCGACTGGGTATCGGTCTACACCTTCCAGTGCCGCAGGCTGGAGCGCTTCGTGCATGATCGCGTGATCTTTGCCGGCGACAGCGCGCATATCGTTTCGCCTTTCGGCGCGCGCGGCGGCAATGGCGGCATTCAGGACGTCGACAATCTGGGCTGGAAGCTGGCGCTTGTGGTCAAGGGCGAGGCGCCGGCCTCGCTGATCAGAACCTATGACGAGGAGCGCATTCTGGGCGCTGACGAGAATATTCTGCACTCGGCGAGGTCGACCTCTTTCATGACGCCGAAGAGCGACATGGAGCGCATGTTCCGCGACAGCGTTCTGGCGCTTTCGGCGGATCACGATTTCGCGCGGCGGCTGGTGAATTCGGGCCGGTTGTCAAAGCCCTGTTCGCTGGCTGGCTGCACATTGCAGGCGGCGTGGGATGGCGAGAGCCCGCTTGCGCCGGGCATGGCGATGGCCGATGCGCCAGTGCTGGCGGGGGGGAAGCCTTCCTGGCTGCTAGGCGAAGCGGGTGGCGGTTTCGTGCTTCTGGCGGTCGACTGTGACCCACCCATCGGCCTGCCGGCCGGGCTGCATGTGGTGCAGGTGACGAAGCCCGGCGCTTCGGCGGTGGATGGCGTGGCACATGTCGAGGATAGCGAAGGTGTGGTTGCCGCCCGCTACGGCGCGGGGCGGCTCTATCTGGTGCGGCCCGACCAGCATGTGGCGGCGGTTTTCACGGCATCGGACGCGCATGAGATCGCGGCGGCGATGACCCATGCGATGGGGAGGGAATGAGGATGGACAGGATCGAGATCGGCCAGGACCGGCTGGGCGCGGCAGGCGATGATTTCTATGCCGCGCTGATGGCGGCGCATGAGGGGCTGAGCTTTGAAGAAAGCGCGCGGCTCAACGCAAAGCTCGTGCTGCTTCTGGCCAATCAGGTGGGCGACCTGAAGGTGATCCGCGCGGCACTCAGGGCCGCGCGTGGCGACCAGGCAGGGCAAACCTGAAGGTTCAGGCGCACCGGCTGCCGCGAGCGCGCTCAGGGCCAGGGCGGGACGATCTGGTCCGCCGTTACTTCGTCGGTATAGTTGTTGCCGAAATGGGTCCGGATATACGTCACCACATCGACGATCTGCTGGTCGGTGAGCATATCGCCCATTGCCGGCATGGCTTTCTGCCCATGTGTAATGACGAAGATCGCATATTCGGGGTATTCGAGATTTTCATTGCTTGCCAGGGAGGGATAGCGGCCAGCACCGGTCGCGCCTTTCCCATCGGGCATGTGGCAACCCTGGCATATGGCCTTGTAGATGTTTTCGCCACCGGTAGCCGTAATCCTGCCAGCATCGCTGGCTGGTGCGCCGTCCTCGGTATGCGCAGAGGCGGCAAACGTCATCGAAGCAGCGAAGCACAGCACGAAGGCTTTCGTTCGCATGGCGGGCTCCTTTACACTCAAATTGTCACCCGTTCAGGACGCGGTCGTGGAGGCGGGAGATGGCGTCCAGGCCGGAGAGGAGCGCTCCTTCCTGCCATCCCGGCAGATAGGAAATGTGCTCGCCGGCCATCAGTGTGCGACCGTCGAACCGTGTTGCCCGGCTGTAATCGGCTTCCCTATTCTTCCAGACTCCGTAGCAGCCCAGCGCCCAGGGCACGCGATGCCATACGACGCTCGCCCCGCTGGAGAATTCCTTCCGGTATTGCGGGTGGATCATGGCACCGTACTCGAGGGCCTTGCGGATGCGTTCTTCCGGTTCCATGGCGGTGAACTGATAAGCTGCGGCGTCCCAGCTATAGCCGCCGACGAGCACACCCTTGCCGCCGGAGAGATAGTCGCCCGAGGGGTAGCCGATTAGGGAGATGGGGAGATCTGTATAGGAGATGCCGCCATAGATTTGTTCATCCTCTTCCCAGAACCGGCGGTTGAACTCCAGGCCGAACTTGACGGACCCGGCATATTGAACCTTGTCGATCACGCCTTTCATCCCGTCTGAGAAATTGTTCTCGATCTGGCCGAGGATGGAAAACGGAATGGTACAGATGCACCAGTCAGCCCGGGTTTCCTGTTTGCCGCTTTCGCTGCCGGTGTCTTCATAGGTTACGGTCACGCCGGTCTCGTCCTGCTGGATCGAGGTGACCTTCGAATTGTAGCGGATCAGGTCCTTGATCTCGCGCTCGAACGCCAGTGCGATCATGTCCATGCCGCCGACGGGCTGGAACATTGTTTCCTGATGATCGACGGTCTCGGCTTCACCAAGCCATTGCCATAAGCGTGATTGAAGAATAGCACTTGGGCCAATCGGTTCGGAGGGGCTTGGCGCGGCTCCCACACCGCCACCCGGCCATCTCTGGAAGCCGCGGTATTCGCTGGTGTGTAGCCCCTTCACATAGGTGTAGTCCTTGTCGAGCATGCCACTGATGCGCAGCGACTCCAGCAGCATCTCCTTGTCTTCATCACTGACCAGTTCATCGAGCCCACCCTGATTGGCGGCTTTTGCGAGGAGTTCGGCAGTGTGGCCGCGATAGTCGGTGGCGATCTCGCGAAAACGCTGAGGCCGCCCGCCAAAGGCGTTGACGGAGTGGAGATAGGCATTGTGATTTTTCTGAATAAAGGGCTCAAGCCTGACGCCGAGGCGCCGGCAATAGTCAAGGACGGCATGGTGGTGGTGAGGAATGCGCCAGGGGCCGGGATTGAAATAGTTGCCTTCGGCATAGCTGATCTCCTGCTGGAAACCGCCAAGCTCCGCGTAGGTATCGCCTCCGCGTAAGGTCCAGCACCGTCCGCCGGCTTTTTCCCGGAATTCCAGTAACTCGACCTCGTAGCCAGCCGCCCGTAACTCGAGCGCCGCTGCCATGCCGGCAAGCCCCGCCCCAAGAATGAGAACCTTCACTGCCCCGGGATCGCCCTGGAGCTTGATCGGTCCCTGATAGGTCGATGCCCTGGCATGCCCAAGCGTCGTCATCGCCTGGTAGAGAGCCGCGCCGCCGGCCGTTGCACCGATCATCGTCAGGAGGTCGCGGCGTGACATCCGTCCAAATGCGCGTTGCATTATCTTGTACTCCTTGCCTGTTTGGCCAAGGGGTATCATCGCGCTGTCTGGCGTACTAAAAAAGGTAATATTGAGTAAATATTTTGAACCATTTCACTTTTATTATGGATGTATGACATTTGTATTTAGAAATATATAGACGGCAAAATAAAAGACCGCCTTTCGGCGGTCTTTTTGAAAAATGTTTTGCACGCGATGTGTAAATTACTCAGCCGCATCCACCTTGATGACGCCGCGGCGTATCTGGTCTTCCTCGATGCTTTCGAAGAGGGCGCGGAAATTGCCTTCGCCGAAGCCTTCGTCGCCTTTGCGCTGTATGAACTCGAAGAAGATCGGTCCGATGACGGTCTTTGAGAAGATCTGCAGGAGGATCTTGGTCATGCCGCCATTCACCACGCCTTCGCCATCGATCAGGATGCCGTGCTTTTTCATGCGCTCGATGGGCTCGTCATGGCCCTGCACACGGTCGAAGCTCTTCTCATAGTAGACCTCCGGCGGGCCTGGCATGAATTTGAGCCCGTTGTCGGCGAGCCTGTCGGTGGCGTCGTAGATGCCGTCCGTGCCGACCGCGATGTGCTGGATGCCTTCGCCTTTATACTTCTTCAGATACTCGACGATCTGGCTCGTGTCGTCCTTCGATTCGTTGAGCGGGATGCGGATCTTGCCGCAAGGGCTGGTGATCGCGCGGGAGACAAGGCCGGTGATGCGACCGTCAATGTCGAAATAGTGAATCTGCGAGAAACCGAAAAGCTCACGGTAAAAATCCCACCATTTGTCCATGTTGCCGCGATAGACATTGTGGGTGAGGTGGTCGAGGTAGTAGAAGCCGACGCCTTCAGGTCGCGGGTTTTTCTCGCCCAGCCATTCGAATTCCGCGTCGTAGACAGACCCTTTCTCGCCATAGGTGTCGATGAAATAGATCAGCGAGCCGCCAATGCCGACAATGGCGGGCACGTCGAGTGTTTTGTCATTGCCTTCATAAGGCTCGGCACCCTTGGAGACCGCATGGTCGAAAGCGTGTTTCGCGTCGACCACACGCCAGGCCATGGAGGGCGCGCACGGGCCGTGATCCTCGACAAAGCGCATGGCGTGGCTGGCGGGCTCAGCGTTGACGATATAATTGATGTCGCCCTGCCGCCAGACGGAAACCTTTTTGGTCCTGTGGCGGGCGACTTCCGTGTAGCCCATCTTCGTGAACAGTTCGGCGAGTTTCTCCGGTTCCGAATGGGCAAATTCGACGAACTCGAAGCCATCGGTGCCGGCGGGGTTTTCTTCACTGATTTTCGGCGGCGGTGCGTCGTGGGGGAACGGGCCCATGGATTAACTCCTCCTCATCTGGGAACATACGGATGTGTTCAAACGTCATATGCACATTTTACGCTTCCTGGATTGCACGCGGCTTGCATTATGGGGCGTGTTTTGGGAGAAATGCGCACCTATCATGCATCAAGGAGGAAAATTGCATGGCTGATGCGCGTGTTGATGGTTATGACCGCAAGATATTATCGCTCTTGCAGGTCGATGCGCGGCTGACCAACAATGATCTGTCGGAGCGGGTGAACCTGTCCCCCTCGCAATGTTCGCGCCGCCGGCAAAGGCTCGAGGAAGAAGGCTATATCCGCGGCTATGTGGCCATGCTCGACCGGGACAGGCTCGGTTTTCCGCTCGTCAACATCATCACGGTGACGCTTGCCACGCACAACCCCGACAATGCACGTCGTTTCGGCGAACTGCTTGCCCGTCTGCCCGAAGTGCAGGAAGCGCACGCGCTGACGGGCGAAATGGACTACATCCTCAAAGTGGTGACACCCGACCTGAAATCGCTGTCGGATTTCGTCAATGGCGTGCTCCTGCCTCATGACTCGGTGCAGCATGTGAAGAGCGCCATCGTGCTCGAAACGCTCAAGGAAACCGGCGCCCTGCCGCTCTGACGTTCTTTTGTTACGAATATGGCAGGGAATTCCTCTTTATTGTTACATAATTTCCGCTAAAGTCGCGGTGGACGAGGGGCGGGATTCCAGTGGATACTCGGCTCTCAGGCGATCGTGCGGAGATGGGAGAAGCTTCAAACGGTATCGCCGGCGAACATAGAGCGTCGTTTCCGACGCTTCGGGGCATGCAATCGGGAGGAGAAGCATGAAACCATTTTCCGTCAGAAAACTGGCCCTGGCGGCTGCCGTCGCCGCCACCGGGCTCATCGGGGCCACGGCCTCGTCATGGGCGCAGGAGGTAACGCTCAGGCTGCACCAGTTCCTGCCGCCGCAGGCCAATGTGCCGAAGCTGGTTCTGGACCCCTGGGCGGACAAGGTGGAACAGGAATCGGGTGGGCGCATCAAGATCGAGCGCTACCCCGCCATGCAGCTCGGCGGCACACCGCCGCAGCTCTACGATCAGGCGCGTGACGGCATCGTTGATATCGTCTGGACCCTGCCGGGCTCCAATCCGGGCCGGTTCCCTTCGACGGAAGTGTTCGAACTTCCCTTCATGATGACGAATGCCGAGGCGACCTCGCGCGCCTACTGGGACCTGTTCGAAAAGCACATGAAGGATACCGAGTTCAAGGACACGCATGTGCTGGGTGTCTGGGTTCACGGCCCGGGCATGCTCCACTCCAAGGAGCCGATCGAGAAGCTCGAGGATCTGAAAGGCATGAAGATCCGTGCGCCCACGCGCATCATCAACTCGCTGCTTGGCCAGCTTGGCGCGACGCCTGTCGGCATGCCTGTGCCGCAGATCACCGAAGCGCTCTCCAAGGGCGTGATCGATGGCTGCGTGATCCCGTGGGAAGTCACGCCGGCGCTGAAAGTGCCGGAGCTCGTGTCGAACCACACGGAGTTTGGCGGCGATCATGCGCTCTACACCACGACCTTCGTGCTGGCGATGAACAAGGCGAAGTATGACAGCCTGCCGGATGACCTGAAGAAAGTGCTCGACGACAATTCCGGTCAGGAGTTCGCTGCATTTGCCGGCAGGACGCAGGCCGGTGCGGACGTTCCAAGCCGCAAGATCGCGGTCGATCGCGGAAACAACATCATCGAGATCAGCGCTGAAGACACGGAAACCTGGAAAGAGGCGGCGGCACCCGTCTACGAACAGTGGGTGACCGAAATGAAGGACAAGGGGATCGACGGCCAGATGCTGATCGACGAGGCCCGTGCCCTGATCGAAAAATATACCAGCCAGTGAGGCTGACACGGCCATGAGAGACGGGGCGGGCTGCGAGGCCTGCCCCGTTTTTTGGACACGGTTGAGCATTTTGCAGTCGGGTGGAAACACCTGACACCCGCGCAAATGCGGGGAGACGTTTCCGTGAAACGGTTAACCGCTCTATCGTGTCGAGGCGCAAGCTTGCGAAGGCGGGAACCGCTGGCTAACGTTTTCGAACCCGGCGCAAAATGAGAAAACCAGGCGGGAAGGTCATGGGACGGGAAGGGGCATGAGACTATCGAGCATTGTTGTCTGGCTGGCCAGGGTGATGGCCATTCTGGGCGGTCTCGTTCTGGCGGCGGTCATCATCATGACCGTGGCCAGCATCACCGGGCGTGCGCTGGTGCGCTTCGGCCTTGGACCCGTACCTGGTGATTTCGAGCTGGTTCAGGCCGGCGTCGGCTTTGCGGTATTCGCGTTTCTGCCCTGGTGTCAGCTCAATCGCGGGCACGCCACGGTGGATATTTTTACCACCTTTTTGCCGAACAGCGTCAACCACGTCATCGACCTGGTGACCGAGATCATCATGACGCTGGTTCTCGTGCTGATCGCCCTTCAGCTCTATTACGGCATGCTCGACAAGCTGAGCTATAGCGAGACCACCTTCATCCTGCAGTTTCCGCTCTGGTGGCCCTATGCGGCCTGCCTCGTGGCGGCGGTGATTGCGGTGATCGTGTCATTTTACATGATCCTCGTGCGCTATCGCGAACTGAAGGTTGGCACACCGATGCCTGAGCCCGGACAGGGGAGCCTCCATTGACCAATCTTGAAATCGGGCTCTGGTCCTTTCCGCTTCTCCTGCTTCTGATCTTCGTGCGTCTGCCCATCGGTCTCGCCATGCTCTTGTGCGGGCTTGGCGGAAGCTGGCTCGTGTTCGGCAATGTGACGCCTGTGCTGGCCAAACTGAAAAACGAGACCTATTCCACCTTTTCGGGCTATTCGCTCTCCATCGTTCCACTGTTTCTGCTGATGGGACAGTTCGCGACGCTGGGCGGCATGTCGCGGGCGCTGTTCAAGGCGGCGGAGACCTGGATGGGGCACAGGCGCGGCGGGGTCGCCATGGCGGCGGTGGGTGCGTGTGCGGGTTTTGGCGCCATCTGCGGCTCCTCGCTGGCGACGGCGGCGACCATGAGCCAGGTGGCACTGCCGGAACTGCGCCGCTACGGCTATTCGGGCGCGCTCGCCACGGGCACGCTCGCGGCAGGCGGCACGCTGGGCATTCTCATTCCCCCATCGGTCATTCTCGTCATCTATGCGATCCTGACCGAGCAGAACATCGCCAAGCTTTTCGTCGCCGCTTTTGTGCCGGGTGTCCTTGCGGCCATCGGCTACATGATTGCGATCTCGATCTATGTGCGGCTATGGCCGGACTCGGCTGGAACACGCGAGCGTGCGCCTTATGCGGAGCGGACGCGGGCGCTGCTCGACGTATGGCCGGTTCTGGTGGTGTTTCTGGCGGTTGTCGGAGGCATTTATCTTGGCGTCTTCACACCGACGGAAGGCGCTGCCGTAGGGGCTGCCGGCACGGGGCTGATTGCGCTCGTCAATGGCGGGCTGACCCGCGAGACCTTCGTTGAATCGATCCTTGCCACGGCAACCGCCACGGCGATGATCTTTTTCATCGTTCTGGGGGCGGGCTTCTACAACTCGTTTCTGGCGCTGGCGCAGGTGCCGCAGCAGATGGCGGCATTCGTGAGTGAGCAGGGCTACAGCCCGTGGATGGTGCTGACGCTGATCCTGCTGCTTTATCTCGTGTTCGGCTGCGTGATGGACTCGCTATCGATGATCCTGCTCACCATTCCGATCTTCTTCCCGATCGTCACGATCCTCGATTTCGGGCTGGGGGCGGAGGAGTTTGCCATCTGGTTCGGCATTCTCGTTCTGATCGTGGTGGAGGTGGGGCTGATCACGCCGCCGGTGGGGATGAACCTCTTCGTCCTTAACTCAATGGCGAAGGACACGCCGATTTCGGCGACCTATCGTGGCGTGATGCCCTTCGTGATCAGCGACATTCTGCGCGTGGCGCTTCTGACGCTGTTCCCGGCGATCTCGCTGTTCCTGATGCGCTGGCTATACTGACGGCGGGGTGGGGGCGCTTGCGTTGATGGGGTGCGTGGTCCGCCCTTCGACATACTCAGGAAGCTCACCATGAGGGATGTTTGGCTCTGCAGGGAGGTCGCTTCGTGCGGCCCACCACAGGCAATGCAGCCCCTACACCCTCCCTCATGGTGAGCTTGTCGAACCACGCACAGCGCTGTTGCCACCCCAAGTCGCTTCGGGGCGGTTAGAGACCGCGCTCCTGAATGATGCCGTAGAGATTGGCCGAGCGGGTACCGCTGCGGCAATAGGCAAAGACAGGGCCCGGCAGTTCCCTGAGGGCGGTGGCCATGTCCGTGACGTCATCGATTGTCATTGCGCCGGAAACGACCGGCACATGACGGAAGGACAGACCGGCCTCTTTCGCCGCTTTCGAAATGGTCTCGACCGTGGGCTGTCCGGCGTCCTCGCCATCGGGCCTGTTGCAGACGATGCTCTTGTATCCGGCCTGCTTGATGGCGGCGACGTCTTCCACGGCGATCTGCGGTGACACCGCGTAGTCATCCGAAATTTTCTTGATATCCATGGTTTTCCTCACTGAGTGACGCGTTTTTCGGCGGCAGAGAAGCGCCGTTTGAGGGATTTGGCAACGAGAATGCCGGCGATGAGCGAGGCGAGGAACACGATCGTGTCCGAATAGCCGAGCCCAAGGGCCGGGATCGCCGCACCCGGGCAGAAGCCCGCAATGCCCCAGCCAATGCCGAATACGGCGGCACCGCCGATCAGTTGCGGATCGAGATCGCTTCGCGTCGGAAGCTGGAAACGCTCGGCAAAAAATGGCTTCACGCGCGTGCCGAAGAGGAGCCTGTAGCCGAGGGCCGCGACCGCAAGCCCACCGCCCATGACGAAGGCGAGACTTGGATCCCAGGTGCCCGCGAGATCGAAGAAATTCAGAACCTTCGCGGGGTTGATCATGCCCGATAGCGCGATGCCGGCACCAAACAGAAGGCCGGCGACGAGGGCTGCAACAAGCTGTTTCATCAATCAGCCTCCGATCACGTGACGAATGATGAACACGGTGATGAGGGCGGTGGCCATGAAGGTGATGACGGCAACGATGGATCGGATGGAACCGCGCGATATGCCGCACACGCCATGGCCGCTGGGGCAGCCATTGCCGAAGGTGACGCCGATGCCGACAAGGAAACCGCCGATAACGAGCGCGGCGGTGGAGACTGGGACCTGAAAGGGAATTGCCGTGCCGCTCACCAGCAGGAACAGGGGTGCGGCAATCGCGCCGATGATGAAAGCGGCGCGCCAGTGCCAGGCACTCTCCTGAGGGGGTAGGAGGCCTGACAGAATGCCCGTCATGCCGGCCACCCGGCCATTGAAGGCCATGAGCACCACTGCAGCAAGACCGATCAGCGCGCCGCCGGCGAGTGAGGCTATCGGTGTAAACTCGGTCATTTCTGCAACTCCGTCGCCACGAGATCAAAGGCGATCTGAATATGGGGTCACGCCTGCCTCAATGCCAAGGGGGATGACGGCGAGTTGTCTAAACAAGATCGCCGAAGCCACCGCCCGTCAGCGCGAGCTGGCGAAGGATGGGAGCGGGCTCGAAAACGGGATTACCGGTCTTCCGGTGCCAGTGCTCCAGCCGCTCGACGATGGTCTTGATGCCGAAGCGCTCGGCCCAGAACATCGGCCCGCCCTTGGCGACTGGGAAGCCGTAGCCATTGACCCAGACGACATCAATGTCGGAGGCGCGGGCGGCGATGCGCTCTTCGAGGATCTTCGCGCCCTCGTTGATCATCGGGTAGAGCGTGCGCTCGGTGATCTCGTCCGCACTGATTTCGCGGCGTTCCACGCCAAGCTCGGCTGCCTTATTCTCGATGAGCTCCTCAACGAAGGGATCGGGTTTTGGCGTGCGGGAGCCTTCTTCATAGAGATAAAAGCCGCGCCCGGACTTCTGGCCGAAATGGCCTGCCTCGCAAAGCGTGTCGGCGATGGGTGCGGTGAGACCCTGCGACTGCCGGTGCTTCCAGCTGATGTCGAGACCGGCGAGGTCGACCATCTGGAACGGGCCCATGGGCCAGCCGAAATCGGTGAAAACCTTATCCACCTGTTCGGGCGTCGCGCCGGAAAGGAGCAGGTCCTCGTTCTGCTCGCGCCGGGCGGCGAGCATGCGGTTGCCCACAAAGCCGTTGCACACGCCGACCACGACCGGAACCTTGCCGATTTTTCGGGCGAGCGCGAGCGCCGTCTTGATGACATCGGGGGCTGTCTCTTCGCCGCGCACGATCTCCAGAAGTTTCATCACATGGGCGGGCGAGAAGAAATGGAGGCCGACCACATCCTGCGGGCGGCTGGTGGTGGCGGCGATCTCGTTGACATCGAGATAGGAGGTGTTGGAGGCGAGGATGGCGCCGGGCTTCAGCACGCGGTCGAGCGCGGTGAAGACCTGACGCTTCACGCCCATCTCCTCGAAAACGGCTTCGATGACGATGTCGCAGTCGGCAAGGTCGGCATAGTGGGTGGTGCCGGAGATGCGGCCCGTGCGGGCCTCTTTTTCCTCAGCCGTGATGGAGCCGCGCTTTATCGATCCCGAATAGGTCTTGTCGATGTGGGCGAGACCGCGCGCGATGGCGTCCTCGTTCATCTCCAGAATGGTGACGGGAATGCCGCCATTGGCAAGCGCCATGGCGATGCCCGCCCCCATGGTGCCGGCACCGATGACGCCGGCACGCGCGATCTTTCGCGCCTCCGTCTCGCGCGGGATACCCGGCACGCGGGTCGCCTCGCGGGTGGCGAAGAAGAGGTGGCGCTGGGCGGCGGATTCTTCGCTGTCGCGGCGCTCCAGAAAGAGTTCGCGCTCGCGGTCGAGTGCTGCGTCGAACTCCATGGTGATGGCGTTGCGGACGGCTTCTGCCGCCGTGTGCGGCGCGGTGAGGCCGCGTGCCTTCTTCGTCACCGCCTTGACCGCTTCGTCAAAGGCGGCGAGGTCGACGGCGAGCTTTTCGGCGCGTGCGCGGATGTGGGGGTGCGTGTTGCCGGAGGCCGCCTTCTCGCGGGCGAAGGCGATGGCTTCTGCAACAAGGTCCGTTTCGGCCACGCGGTCGACCGCACCGAGCCGGACCGCTTCATCCATGCCGATCGGTTTGCCGGAGACGATCATCTTCAGCGCGGCTTCGGGGCCCACCAGACGCGGCAGGCGCACCGTGCCGCCGGCGCCGGGAATGAGGCCGAGGTTCACCTCGGGCAGGCCGATCATCGCGGACCTGTCTGCAATACGGTAATGGCAGCCGAGCGCGAGTTCCAGCCCGCCGCCGAGCGCCGTGCCGTGGATGGCGGCAACGGTGGGTTTGTCGATGCTTTCCAGCTTTTCGATCAGGTCGGGAAGGCTTGGCTCCTTCGGCGGCTTGCCGAACTCGGAAATGTCGGCACCGGCAATGAAGGTGCGACCCGCGCAGGCGATGACGATGGCCTGAACCGTATCGTCCGCATTGGCCTCTCCAAGCGCTTCGAAGAGAGGTGCGCGCAGTGCGTGGCCGAGCGCGTTGACCGGCGGATTGTCCAGAGTGAGGACGGCTATGCCATTGTCACGGGTGATCTCTACGGTGTCGCTCATTCGGGGTCCTCTTGTCATCCTACATGCGGGGCGCGGCGTCTCAGGCGGCGGGCGTGGTCTCGCGCAGAAAATCTGCAATCAGGGCGGCAGTCGCCTCGGGCTGTTCGATACAGGGCAGGTGGCCGGCGTCTGCGATGATTTCGAAGCGGGCACCTCCGATGAGGTCCGCCAGTTCCTGCACCAGCTCGGGCGGGGTGGAACCGTCCTGATCGCCGACGATGCAGAGCGTGGGCAGCTTCAGGGCGCGGGTGGATTCGGTTAGGTCGGCATCGCGCAGGGCGTAGCAGGTGCCGGCATAGCCATCGACCGTGGTGCGGGTGAGCATGGCCGTGTAGCCGACGAAAGCATCGTTGTCCGGTGCGCGGAAAGAGGGCGTGAACCAGCGCTCGAGAATGCCGTCGGCGATGGCTTTGATGCCTTTGGTGTTCACGGCTTCGATCCGGCTGTTCCACAGATCGTCATGGCCTATTCTGTGGCCCGTGTCGCACAGCACGAGGCGGGAGACGAGATGCGGCCAGCGCGCGGCAAGCCCCTGCGCGATCATGCCGCCGACGGAGAGGCCGACAATAGTCGCGCCCGTGATGTCGAGATGATCGAGCAGGGCTGCGAGATCGTCGACGTGATCGGTCATCGCATAGGGCTGGGGCGTGGCTTCGGAAAGGCCATGGCCGCGCTTGTCGTAGAGAACGATGCGGTAGTCGGCTTCGAGCCGCCCGACGACGGCATCCCAGATGCGGAAATCGGTTCCAAGTGAGTTGCAGAAGACGAGAACAGGTTTGCCGACCGTTCCGCGCACTTCGTGATGAATGACGACGCCGTTCACACGCGTGAAGTTCATGCACCTGCCTCCCATGGTTCGCCGCAAGGCGGCTTCTGTATGGGAGAAGGGGAGAGCGTCGTCAATCGACCCGGCAATGGAAAAGCAATCAGCCGACCATCTTCATGTTGACCGCGCCATTGAGCGAATTGGAGACCGTGCAGCGGGCCTTGGCGCGCTTGATCAGCTCTGCGCACTCTTCCTCGCCGGGCATGGTGTCGAGCGAAACGGTGGCGTCATAGCTGCCGATACGGTCGGGCAGGTCCTCGGCCTTCTTGCCGGAAACCTCGACGGAGACCTGCCCGACATCGATTTTCATCTCCTGCGCGGCGTGATGGAAGGAGAGGGCAAGGCAGGCACCGAGCGCGGAGATCATGAAGTCGACGGGCGTGCCAGCCTCTTCCGTGGAGGGCGAGGTGATGGCGACAGTCTGCTTCGGCGCGGTGTCGACATGAATCACCTTGCCGGGGCCGATGGCGGTGGTGAAGGGGCCATAGGTTTTTGCTTTGATGCGGATCGCCATGAGAAACTCCAGAGAGGCAATTCAGATCGCTCACATGTAGTGATGCGTCCTCCCGGCGTCTACCGGAGAAGGCGGGAAGTCTCAGCGACCTTTTGCCGGTGGGCCGAGCCCCCAGCTTTCGCGCAGGCCGTTCGCAGTCTCCAGCGGGGTGCCAAGGGCCGAAAGCGTTTCTGCCACCCCGGAAACAATGGCCGCATTGTCCGGCGCGATGGCACCGCTGGCCAGATAGAGATTGTTTTCAAACCCCACGCGCGCATGGCCGCCGAGCAGGCAGCCCGCGGTGACGCAGGCAGCCTCGCGCGGACCGAAGGCGCAGACCATGAAATGCGCGAAATCCGGCATGGCCTCGTCAAGGAAGGGCAGGAGATCGGCCGGGTCGGAGCGCTGGCCTTCCGTGTAGCGGCCGAGCACATAGAGAACCGGAATGTCGGGGAAGGGGATGAGGCCGTGCGCCATCATGCGCTTGAGCTGCAGCGCCTCTTCCGGATGGTAGAGGATGATCTGCGGGGCAATGTTCTCGGCGCGCATGAAGGAGAGAAATTTTGAAAACTCCTCTTCGTGCGAGGCGTCGGGCACCAGTTCGCGCAGGGCGAGCGATACCGCCTCCGGGCGCACCTGGCGCACCACGTCCATCTGCTCGTGCACGCCATAACGCCCCACCGCCTCGGTGGTGATCTGGATGACAAGCCGCTCGCCCACGGCTTTCCGGATGGCCCCTATGGCATCGCGATAGGCATCGGCATCGAGGATGTGGCGCCCTTGATCGTCGCGCACATGACAGTGGATCATGGCCGCTCCGGCATCGAGGCAGGCTGATGCAGCCTCTGCCAGTTGCCTGGCTGTCTGGGGCAGGGCGGGGTGATCGGCACGGGTCCGTCGTCCACCATTGGGAGCGACGGCGATGGCTGCGCGGTGGGCGCTCACGGAATACTCCATTTGATGCATAAATAAATTGGATGCAACACTTGTTGCATATGCTGAAGCGCCCGTCTAGGATGCGTGATCATGGATCGCGCCACGCTTGCTGACCGCATTACCGCTTCCTTCAACGAGTTGCCGGGGCAGCTTGGCGCGGCGGCGCGCTACATTCTCGACAATCCGGGTGATGTGGCGCTTCTCTCCATGCGCGAGCAGGCGCGGCGTGCGGGCGTTCAGCCCTGGACCATGACGCGGCTCGCCAAACGTTTCGGCTTCGATGGCTATGACGAGCTTCGTCAGCTTCACGGCGACGCGCTGAAGGAACAGGCGCTTGGCTTTGCCGGTAAGGCGGGGGAGCAGGTTGCCAGGCAGAGGCAGGGCGGGAGTCATGCGCTGGCGCGCGATATCGCCACGCAGACGGCGGCCCAGCTTGGCAATCTCGCTGACGCCGGCACGCTGGAAGCGCTGGCGCGCGCTGCGGCAACCCTGGCCGCAGCGCGCCGCATCTATTGCTTCGGGCTGCGCTCCAGCCATGCGGTGGCGGCGCATTTTGCCTATTCGATGACCTTCCTCGGCGAGAAGGCGCATCTGCTCGACCATATGAACGGGGCTGGGCTCGACAGGTTGCGCCATGCGACAGCCGAGGACGTGTTCTTCGTGACCACGGTTGCGCCCTATACGCGGGCGACGGTGGAGGCGGCGGCCAGTGCCCGGTCGCTGGGCCTGACCGTGGTTGCGCTGACGGACAGCACCGTCTCACCGCTGGCGGGCCTCGCAGACCAGTGCGTGATCGTTTCGACGGAAAGCCCCTCCTTTCTGCACACGATGACCCCGGCCTTTGCGGCCGCCGAAATTCTGGCGGCGCTCGTTGCCGGCGAGGGAGGCGAGGAGGCGCTCGCGGAAATCGCCAAGACCGAAGCGCTGCTTTCCAGTCTCAATACGCATTTGTTCGATCCCGCGCCGCGTGCGCATCGCTCCGGAAAATCCAGATGACACACATTCTGCATCGTCAGATTCACGCTTCCCTTCCCGTTGCCAGAGGTGGCCGCGGGGTCGAACTTTTCGACGCGGCTGGCAAAGCCTATGTCGACGCCTCCGGCGGTGCTGCCGTTTCCTGCCTCGGTCACGGTCATCCCGACGTGGTGGACGCCCTGAAGAAACAGGCGGAGACGCTTGCCTATGCCCACACAAGCTTCTTCACCAACGAACCGGCTGAGCAGCTTGCGGACCGCCTGATTGCCGGTGCGCCAGAGGGCATCAGCCATGCCTATTTCGTGTCCGGCGGTTCGGAGGCCAATGAGGCGGCGCTGAAGATGGCGCGCCAGTATTTTGTCGAAAAAGGCGAGCCGCAGCGGCATAGGATCATCGCCCGCCGGCAGAGCTATCACGGCAACACGCTGGGCACGCTGGCGACCGGCGGCAATGAGTGGCGTCGCGAGCCGTTCAGGCCGCTCCTGATCGAAACGCATCACATCGACCCCTGCTATGCCTATCGCTATCAGGAGGCCGGAGAGAGCGAAGAGGCTTATGGCCTTCGCGCGGCACAGGCGCTGGAAGACCGGATCAACGAACTGGGACCGGACACGGTGATGGCGTTCGTCGCCGAGCCGGTGGTCGGCGCCACGGCGGGTGCCGTGCCGGCCGTGAGCGGCTATTTCAAACGCATCCGCGAGATCTGCGACCGCTATGGCGTGCTGCTCATTCTCGATGAGGTGATGTGCGGCATGGGGCGCACGGGCACTATGCATGCCTGCGAGCAGGACGGGATCGCGCCGGACATGATGACCATCGCCAAGGGGCTCGGCGGCGGCTATCAGCCCATCGGCGCGGTGCTTCTGGGGCAGCACATTTTCGATGCCTTCGCGGAAGGATCGGGCCTCTTTCAGCATGGTCACACCTATATCTGCCACCCGATGGCCTGCGCCGCCGCGCTGGCCGTGCAGGACGTGATCGAGCGCGACGGGCTTCTGGCCAATGTGCGCGAGATGGGCGGCTATCTGCGCGAGCGCCTTGAAGCGCGTTTCGGCAACCACGCCCATGTGGGCGACATTCGCGGGCGGGGCCTGTTCCTAGGTCTCGAACTGGTCGCGGATCGCTCGGGCAAAGAGCCTTTCGACCCGGCGCGCCGCGTCCACGCGGCAGTGAAGAAGGAGGCGATGCAGCGCGGTCTCATGGTCTATCCGGCCGGCGGCACAATCGATGGAACGCGCGGTGATCATATATTGCTGGCACCGCCCTTCATCATTGACCGGGTGGTTGCGGACACAATCGTCGAGCGTCTCGGGGAGGCCATGGACGTCGCGACAGCGTAATTTACGTAAACGGAGGAGGAGAGAATATTAAACATTAAAAACAGAAGCTTGTGTATGGTCCGCTGGCTGTGTTGACACAGCCTGCCGTTGCAGGTTTTTGCAAATTGCGCGTTCCGGCCATTGACTCGAGGCGGGGGGCGTTTAACGCTTTGCGCAGGGTCTTTTTCGGACTGCGCTTTGCCGGGCATCTCGCACGCAATGCCCGACTGCGGTCGCCGGTTCGAACTGACCGCAGCATCTTTCGACGTGCACGTATGCGCAAACGCGTAACATCAGTAGGGAGACGCAATATGAAACCTCATCGCATTCTCGGTTTTGGCCTCGCGGCCGCGATGCTCGGCTCGCTGGCGACCGGTGCGGCCATTGCCCAGGAGCAGCGCTTCGTGTCCATCGGCACCGGCGGTGTGACCGGTGTGTATTACCCCGCAGGTGGCGCCATCTGCCGCCTCATGAACAAGAACCGGCGTGAGACGGGCATTCGCTGCTCGGTCGAATCGACCGGCGGTTCGGTCTACAATGTGAACGCGATCAAGGGCGGCGAGCTGGAATTCGGCGTTGCCCAGTCCGACGTTCAGTACAAGGCCGCAAAAGGTGAAGAGCCGTTTGAGGAAGCGAACGACAAGCTCCGTGCCGTTTTCTCGCTGCATCCCGAGCCGCTGACCATCGTGGCCCGCGCCGATGCCGGCATTTCTTCGTTTGAGGATCTGAAGGGCAAACGCGTCAACATCGGCAACCCGGGTTCGGGCCAGCGTGCCATCATGGACCTGTTGATCTCCGAGAATGGCTGGAGCAATGACGATTTCGCGCTCGCAGCCGAGTTCGCGCCGGCTGAGCAGGCCAGCCAGCTCTGCGACAACAACATCGACGCATTCGCCTACACGGTCGGTCACCCGTCCGGATCCATCCAGGAAGCGACGAACTCCTGCGACACGGTGATCATTTCCGTCGAGGGTGAAGCGGTCGACAAGCTGGTTGCCGACAATCCGTACTACTTCAAGGCCACCATTCCGTCCGGCATGTACAAGGGAACGGATTCGGACGTTTCCACCTTCGGTGTGGGCGCCACTTTCGTGACCTCGGCGGATGTGCCCGATGACGTTGTGACCGCACTTGTCGACGCCGTGTTCAGCGATCTCGAAGGCTTCAAGGCACTGCACCCGGCATTCGGCGTTCTGACGGCTGAAGGTATGGCGCAGAACGGTGCATCGGCACCGCGCCATCCGGCTGCGGAAGCCTACTTCAAGGAAAAAGGCCTGCTCGAGTAGCCGCGACCATTCGAGGCGTCCGCCACAAGCGCGGACGCCTCTCCGTTTCCCGATAACAATAAACTTTGCCGAGGGGGCATTGGGGATATGGTGACGAAACCGGACAACACACAGAAGAGCACCGCTCCGCTCAATGAAGACGAATTGCAGGATCTGGTTGCATCCGCAGATACGGGTGCACGCGATCCGGCAGGAACGGCCGGATACATCATTGCCGGCGTTGCCCTTTGCTGGTCGCTGTTCCAGCTCTATATCGCCTCCCCCCTGCCATTCATGCTCAGCAGCGCGACCGGTTTGTCGCTGGTGTTCAACAGCGCCCAGTCGCGCGCGATTCACCTGGCCTTCGGGCTTTTCCTCGCCTTCATGGCGTTTCCGGCACTGTCATCCAGCCCGCGTGACCGCATACCCGTTTCCGACTGGGTGCTGGCCATTCTGGCGGCCTGTTGCGCGCTCTACATCTTCGTTTTCTACCATGCGCTGGCGCAGCGCCCGGGCCTGCCGATCACACAGGACCTGGTGGTCGCGGGCATCGGCATGGTGCTGCTTCTGGAGGCCGCGCGCCGGGCGCTCGGACCGCCGCTCGCCATCGTTGCCATCGTCTTCCTCGCCTATGTCTTCTTCGGCTCCTCGGCATTATTGCCTGACGTGATTCGCTGGGGCGGGGCCTCGTTCGGTCGCGCCATGGAGCAGATGTGGCTTTCGCCCAATGGCGTGTTCGGCGTGGCGCTGGGCGTTTCATCCGCCTTCGTGTTCCTGTTCGTGTTGTTCGGCTCGATGCTCGACCGGGCGGGGGCAGGCAATTTCTTCATCAAGCTGGCCTTCGCGCTGCTTGGTCATCTGCGCGGCGGACCGGCCAAGGCTGCCGTTCTTGCCTCCATGATGACCGGCCTTATCTCCGGCTCCTCCATCGCCAATGTGGTCACCACCGGCACATTCACGGTTCCGCTGATGAAGCGGGTCGGCTTCTCGCCGGAAAAGGCGGGCTCTGTCGAGGTGGCGAGCTCGGTCAACGGCCAGATCATGCCGCCTGTCATGGGTGCTGCCGCTTTCCTTATGGTCGAGTATGTCGGCATTCCCTATCTGCAGGTCATCAAGCACGCCTTCCTGCCGGCTGTCGTCTCCTACATCGCGCTGCTTTACCTGGTGCATCTGGAAGCCGTGAAGAACGATCTTCCGGTGCTTGAAAAGCGTGAGACGCATCCGGCCATGATCGCGCTGATGCGCTCGGGCATCGTCATCGCGTCGATCGTCATCCTTCTTGGCGCGATCTACTATGCCATCAATTTCATCAAGTTCGTGCTGCCGGGGCTCTCCGGTCCCGTGCTGATGCTGGCCCTGCTGGTCTCCTATCTGGCGCTCATCTGGTACGCATCAAAATCACCTGACCTGGAGCTGGACGATCCGAACGCACCGGTTGTGGAACTGCCCATCGCCCGTGAGGTGATCAAGACGGGTCTGCACTACCTGCTCCCGCTCTTCGTGCTGGTCTGGTCGCTGATGGTCGAGCGCAAGTCGCCCGGGCTCTCGGCTTTCTACGCGGTGCTGCTGCTGATCGTCATCATCGTCACGCAGAAGCCGCTCAAGGCGCTGTTCCGCGGGCTGCAGAGCGCCGAGCAGCGGGCGGCCTTCAAGGAAGGTTTCGACGATCTGGTGGTCGGCCTCATCCTCGGTGCGCGCAACATGATCGGCATTGCCTGCGCGACGGCGGCAGCCGGCATCATCGTCGGCACGGTGACGTTGACGGGCATCGGTCAGGTGATGGCCGAATTCGTGGAACTGCTCTCGGGCGGCAACATCTTCCTGATCCTCGTCTTCACGGCGCTGATCAGTCTGGTGTTGGGCATGGGTCTGCCGACGACGGCGAACTACATCGTCGTCTCCTCGCTCATGGCGCCGGTGATCGTGGAGCTTGGCGCTGCCAATGGCGTTCTGATCCCGCTGATCGCGGCGCACATGTTCGTGTTCTATTTCGGCATCATGGCGGATGTGACGCCGCCGGTGGGGCTTGCCTCGTTCGCGGCTGCCGCCGTTTCGGGCGGTGACCCGATCAAGACCGGCTTCACGGCGTTCTTTTATTCGCTACGCACGGTGCTTCTGCCCTTCATCTTCGTGTTCAACACGGACCTGCTGCTTATCGATGTGAGCTGGTTTGAGGCGGTCTGGGTGACATTGCAGGCGACGGTGGCGATGCTGATCTTTGCCGCCGCCACGCAGGGCTTTTTCATGGCGCGCAACAGGTGGTGGGAATCCATCGCGCTGCTGCTCGTCACCTTCATGCTGCTGCGTCCGGGTTTCTTCCTCGATCTGGTACAGCCGCCCTACATCACCACAGAGCCCGCGAAGATATTCGAGGCAGTGGCCGAGGAGCCGGACGATGCGGAAATCCGCTTTACGATCCGCGGGCCGAATTTCGACGACCCCGACCAGATGGATGAGCGCACCATGGCGTTCAACCTTGGGGCTGCGGGGGAATCCGGTGAATCCCGTTTTGAGGCGGCGACCGGCCTGGTCGCGCAGATCGACGGCGAACAGGTGCTTCTGGAAGAACCGTTCGACATGAACAGCCTGGCAGGCAAGACTCTTTCGAGCCTGGACTTCTATGCCGACGAGCCTGTCCGGATCACGGCGGTCGAAGTGAGCAATGAAGGGCGCATGCCGCGTGAAATCTTCTACCTTCCGGCAGCGCTTCTCCTGGTGCTGGTGATGTTCTTCCAGCGCCGCCGCGGGGGCACGCTGGCGGGCAATCCGAAAGCCGGTGCGCCACGTTCGGCTGAAGCCTGAGAGGTATTTCCATGTACAAGGACATTCTCGTTTCGATCGATCTCGGCCATGCCGATGACGAGGTCCGCACGCTTGAGACGGCGGTGGACTACGCGCGCACCTTCGGCAGTCGGCTGCATGTGATGACGGTGGTGCCCGATTACGGCATGTCGATCGTTGGCGGTTTCTTCCCGAAGGGCCATGAGCAGGAAGCCATCCAGCACACCAACGAAGCGCTGCACGACTTCACGAAGAAGCACGTGCCGGCGGAGATCAAGCACCGGCACATTGTCGGCCATGGCTCGATCTATCGGGAAATCCTGCGCTATGCCGATAAGGTCAAGGCCGATCTGATCGTGCTTTCGGCAGCGCGGCCGAGCCCGGAGGACTATCTGATCGGGCCCAACGCCGCGCGCGTGGTGCGGCACGCTTCGATCTCGGTGCTGGTGGTGCGTTAATCGTCTTCGGATTTCGTCCCATCGGGCGCATCGTCGTCTATGAGGATGCGCTCGGCGGCGCCGTCGAGATCGTCATACTGGCCGCTCTTCAGCGACCAGAGAAAGGCGGCGAGGCCGGCGGCTCCCAGAAAAAGCGCTATCGGGATCAGGATGACGAGATTGGTCATGCTGCCACCTCGACAAGCCGCTGCGCTTTTTTGCCCGCAGGATCAGACGTTTCGGCGGCGCCGGCCAGACGCCGGTCCGTGCGCAGGCGCAGCGCATTGCCGATGACGATCAGCGAGGAGAGCGACATGGCGATGGCCGCCACCAGCGGCGTGACATGGCCGAGAACGGCGATCGGCACGGCCAGCACGTTATAGGCAATGGCGAGACCGAAATTCTGCCGGATCAGGCGGCCGGCGCGGCGCGACACGTCGCGGGCGAGCGGAACGGCCAGTATGGTCTCGCGCAGGAACACGAAGTCGGCGGCATTGCGGCCGATGTCTGCCGCCGTGGCAGGCGCCATGGAGACATGAGCGGCGGCGAGGGCGGGGGCGTCGTTCAGCCCGTCGCCAACCATCAGCGCTTTGCGGCCTTCGGAGGCAAGCGCACGCATGCGCTCAAGCTTGTCGCCGGGAAGGACGCTTGCCTGAAAGCGCTTTATGCCCAGCCTTGCTGCGATATCCTTCACCTGATCGGCGCTATCGCCGGAGATGATTTCCACGGCGACGCCGTTTTCTTTCAGGTGAGAAATTGCCTCTTTCGCCCCGGGGCGAAGCCGGTCTTCGAACCGGAACGTGGCGCATTCCTCGCCATCGCGGGAAAGGACTGTGCCGCCTGCCTGGTTCTCATGCGCATTCGGGCTGCCGAGCGACCAGCCTGCGCGGCCAAGCCGCCAGACGGTCTCGCCCGCGCGGGCTTCGATGCCGAGGCCCGGTATTTCCTCAACACTGTCGAACGTATCCGTCGCACGTAGCGAACCGGCAGCGCGCAGGATGGCGCGCGAGAAGGGGTGACGGGAATGTGCGGCAAGGGCGGCGGCGGTTGACAATGCATCCGGCGTTATCTCGTCCGTATTGCGCAGCTCGGGGATGCCGAGCGTCAGCGTCCCGGTCTTGTCGAAGACGGCAGTGTCGATCTCGGCGAGGCGTTCCATCGCCGCGCCATCCTTGACCATGATGCCGTTTTCGAAGAGACGCCGCGCGGCAACCACCTGCACGATAGGCACGGCGAGGCCGAGCGCGCAGGGGCAGGTGATGATGAGCACGGCAATGGCGATGGTGATGGCGCGGTGCCAGTCGCCACTTGCCGCCATCCAGCCGAGAAAGGTGAGGAAGGCGGTGGCGTGAACCACGGGCGAATAGAGTGCCGAGGCACGGTCCGCCAGCCGGCGATAGCGCGCCCGCCCGCCTTCTGCCGCCTCCATCAGGCGCATCATCTCGGCGAGGAAGGAGGTCTCGGCGGTGGCGGTTGCCTCAACGATGAGCGGCTGGGTGAGATTGAGCATGCCGGCGCGTAGATCGCTGCCGGGTTTCACCGGCTGCGGTGCGCTTTCGCCGGTGGCCATGGAGCAGTCGAGTTCGGACGAGCCGCTTATCACGATGCCGTCGACGGGCACGCGCTCACCGGCGGCTACGACCAGTTTCATTCCGGCTGCTATTTCCTGTAGCGGGAGGTAATCGCGTCCGCCATCTGCGGCAATAACCAGCGCGCCGCGCGGCGCCAGACGGGCGAGCCCCTTGACGGCGGTGCGCGCGCGCTCGCGCATCACGTGATCGAGCGTACGGCCGATCAGCAGGAAGAAGAGAAGCGAAACGGAGGCATCGAAATAGGCGTGCTGGCCGCTGTTGATGGTCTCGTAGAGGCTGAGCCCGTAGGCCAGCGAGATGCCAAGCGCGATGGGCACATCCATGTTCATGCGTCCGTGGCGGAGCGCATTGAGGGCCGAGCGGTAGAAAATGCCACCGGCAAACACCAGCGCGGGCAGGGCGATCAGCGCTGAAAGCCAGTGAAAGAGATCGCGCGTCGCCTGTTCCGCACCCGACCAGACAGACACGGAAAGAAGCATGATGTTGCCGGCGGCAAAGCCGGAGATCGCCACGGCGCGGATGAGCTGGGAGAGAACGGGATCCCTGCCGGTCTCGACACTGTCGAAAAGGTGGGCGGCGTAGCCGAGCCTGTTCAGCGTGTCGATGATGGGCGGCAGCGCCCCCTCGCGCCATTTCACGCTGACGCGCTTGGTGGAGAGATTGACACGCGCACCTGCCACGCCGTCGAGCCTGCCGAGGGCGGATTCGATTGTCTGAATGCACGCGCCGCAATGAACGCCGGGAACCGAAAGATCGGTCTGTTTCAGCCCGTCTCCGACAGAGCGGCTTGCGAGTACGAGTTCTTCGGCGCGCGGACCGGCTTCACGGGCCTGTTCGGCTTCCAGCGCCATTTCGGTGCCGGGGGCGCAGCAGCTCATCTGAGTTCTCCGCCGGCAATGGTGATGCGCCGCACATCGCGATAGGGATGGGCGAGGCCCGCTTCTGCAGCGATGTTGATGACCCAGGTGCCGTCGCCGGGGCCGTGATCCACGCCGAAGCCGCCATCGGGAAGACGTTGCATTTGAAGGGAAACGTCTTCGTCGGCAGTGACAGGACGGTGCATGACCATTGTGACGCTCTCGAGCGGGATCGGGTCGCCGCTCGCATCGAGAAGGCGGTAGGTGATTGCATCTCCGTCGACGGAAAGCTCACCCTTCCAGCCGAGTGCTGCCTGCTGGCGGCCTTCTTCCGCGCGCTCGTTGAAGGTCTGGCTCGCCACATAGGTGTTTTTGACGATCAGGCCGGTCCAGCTCGACTGCGCGTAGAAGGCCATGGTCAGATTGACCGTGATGATGACCCCGAAGAAGGCGACCATGATGGCGAGCATGTGCCAGCCGGTGAATTCCTTCTGCTTCTGCACTTTGCCGCTCATCGTGAACCCTCCGGGATGTTGAAGCTTGCCCTGTAGACATCGCTTTCGAAACTCGCCTTGTCTTCGACGACGAAGCGGAATGAGGTGTCTGCCGCGCTCAGCCGGTCTGCCGGCAGGGTGACGAAGATGCGCACCTCGCGCAGACGATCCGGATCGACAGGCACGGCTGCAGAACGGTCGTCCGGCTGGTCGAGCCCGACCACATTCATGGTTGCGCCGGTGAGGCCTTCGAGCGACACGAGGATCACGCGCGGTTCCGGGATCATGTTCAAGAGCTTGACCGTATAGCCATTGCGCACCGAACCATCCGACAGAAGCACATATTGCGGATTGCGGTCGTGGAGCACGTTGACCTCCAGCCGGTCGCGCGTCAGCAGGGCATAGAGCATGACGAGGCCAACGAGCGACCACGCACCGAAATAGACGAAGGTGCGCAGACGGAAGATCTTCCGCCAGTGGAAATGCGCGACCTTATCGGAGAGCCCGCCGCCTTCACGGCGCACGCGGTCGGGATTGATGGTCTCCGTGCCGCCGGCTGTCGCCAGCGCCATATTGGCGTTGTAGTCGGAAAGTGTTGCGTAGGAGATGAGACCGCGCTCGCGCCCGAGCTTGTCCATCACGCCGTCGCACGCATCGATGCACAGCGCGCAGGTGATGCATTCGAGCTGCTGGCCGTCGCGGATGTCGATGCCCATGGGGCAGACGGCGACGCAGGCATTGCAGTCCACGCAGTCGCCCACGGTTCTGCCCTCGGCGGCCGCCTTCTTGGCATGGCGCGAGCGGGGCTCGCCGCGCCAGTCATTGTAGGTGACGGTGAGCGAATTTTCGTCCAGCATGGCGGCCTGAATGCGTGGCCACGGGCACATATAGGTGCAGACCTGCTCGCGCATGAGGCCGCCGAACAGATAGGTGGTTGCCGTCAGCACGGCGATGGTCATGTAGGCGACGGGCGCAGCCTGAGCGGTTGCCAGATCGACGAGAAGCGATGGCGCGTCGGCGAAATAGAAGACCCAGGCGCCGCCGGTCGCCACGGCGATAAGCACCCAGATCAGGTGTTTTGCGGAGCGTTTGGCGAGCTTGCCGGCGGTGAACGGTGCGGCATCGAGCTTGATGCGGGCATTGCGGTCGCCTTCGATGGCGCGCTCGACCACGAGGAAGAGGTCGACCCAGACGGTCTGCGGGCAGGTATAGCCGCACCATGCCCGGCCCACCGTGGATGTGATCAGGAAGAGACCGATGCCGGCCATGACGAGCAGGCCGGCAATGTAGAAAAATTCCTGCGGCCAGATCTCGATAAAAAAGAAATAGAACCGCCGGTTGGCGAGATCGACAAGAACAGCCTGATCGGGTGCGTAGGGACCGCGATCCCAGCGCAGCCATGGGGTGAGATAGTAGATGCCGAGCGTGACGAACATGATCAGCCATTTGAAGCGGCGGAACTGCCCGGAAGCGCGTTTCGGGAAGATTTTCTTGCGCGGAGCGTAGAGCGGCTGGCGTTTGCCGGCGGTGTTTACCGCTTCGGCGTCGATACGCTCGACTGCATCTCCCGAGGCGGTGTTGCTGGCTGCGGTTTCGGTGGCAAGTGTCATTTCTGCGGCTCGCAAACTGCTCTTTGAGCCTATCGTCTAGCGGCCGGGAACATGTCGGGCATTGATCCCGATCAAAGCAGGAGGCAGGGAGGCGGAACCCCGGCCTGTTTGGCCGGGATTCGTTGTGGGTGTGTGTCTACTCGCCGCCGCCGAGCGAATAGACGTAGACCGAAAGCTGCTTGACCGTCGGGTCGCCGAGGCGCTCCTGCCAGGCCGGCATTACGCCGTGTCTGGGCTGGCGCACCTGTGCCGCGATCTGGGCTTCGCTGGAACCGTAGAGCCAGATCGCATCGGCGAGGTTCGGCGCGCCGAAGGTCACGTCGCCCTGTCCGGCATCGCCATGGCAGGAGGCGCAATTGTCGGCGTAGACCTGCGCACCGGCTTCCGCCAGAGCCGGGTCGGACGGTGTCCCGGTGAAGGAGACCACATGGGCCGCCACCTGACGTATCTCCTCACCGCTCAGAATGTCGCCGAAGGCCGGCATTTCGCCAAAACGCGTGTCGTCGTCGCCGTCAAACCTGACACCGTGCGCAATCGTCTGATGGATCGCCTCGATGTCGCCGCCCCACAGCCAGTCGTCGTCGTTGAGGTTGGGATAACCGGCAGAGCCCTGCGCACCGGACCCATGGCACTGCGAGCAGTTGACCTTGAAGGCGGCGTCGCCGGCTGCGGTGGCAAAACGGCGCAGCGTTTCGTCGGCGAGGATTTCATCCAGCGGCTTTTCGGCGATGGCTGCGCGCAAATCCGCCTGCTCAGCCGAAACGGCCTCCATGGTGGTGGTAAGTTCCTGCCGGCTCGAATAGCCGAGCACGCCCCTGGTGGCATCGCTGATCAGCGGCCATGCCGGATAGGCGATCGTGTAGCCAATGGACCAGACGATCGTGGCGTAGAAGGTCCACACCCACCAGCGCGGCATGGGGTTGTCGAGCTCGCGAATGCCGTCCCACTCATGGCCGGTGGTCGAGACGCCGGAGACCTCGTCGATATGTTCTTTCTCACTCATCTCAATCGTCCTTCAGCGGGATGCGGGCGGCTTCCTCGGCGCTTTTTCTACTTCCCGGGCGGAAGGCGAAAAGAACCGTGCCGACGAAGAAGACGGCCATGAAGAGAAGGCCCCAGCTATCGGCGAACTGGCGGAGCGCGGTATAGGCTTCCATGATCTTTTCTCCTCAGCGGTAGCCGGCGGCTTCGTCATAGGTCGAGAAATCGACCAGCGTGCCGAGCATCTGCAGATAAGCGACGAGCGCATCCATTTCGGTGAGCGCATCGGGGTTGCCGTCGAAATCGCCGAGCACCGCCTTGGGATAGCGTTCTTCCAGACCGGACGTGTCCGCGTTGGGGTCGGCCTGGGCGCGAATATCCGCATTGGCGTTGGCGATCATGTCTTCCGTATAGGGAACGCCGACACGCAGATTGGCGATCAACTCGGTCGAGAAATCGTTGATCTCCAGCGGCGTGTCCTTGAGGAAGGCGTAGCTGGGCATGATCGATTCCGGCACCACGGAGCGCGGCTCGATCAGGTGATCCACATGCCATTCGTTGGAGTAGCGGGCACCGACACGGGCGAGATCCGGCCCCGTGCGCTTCGACCCCCACTGGAAGGGATGATCGTACATGGATTCGGCGGCGAGGCTGTAATTGCCATAGCGCTCCACCTCGTCGCGGAAGGGACGGATCATCTGGCTGTGGCAGGTGTAGCAACCCTCGCGGATGTAGATGTTGCGACCGGCCAGCTCCAGCGGTGAATAGGGGCGCATGCCCTCTACCTTCTCGATCGTGTTCTCCAGATAGAACAGAGGCACGATCTCGACGATGCCGCCGATTGTCACCACCAGGAACGACCCGACCAGAAGGAGCGTGGCGTTCTTTTCGATGATCTTGTGTTTGTCCAGCAATGCCATCGTCAGGGCTCCTTAACCGGCACTTTGAAGGGAAGGGGCGGGTTGGGCGACGGCGCCGCCGATCGGCGCTTCCTTGCGCTCATGGCCAAGGATGGTCATGGCCAGATTGTAGGCCATGACGAGGCCACCGAGCAGGAAGAGCACACCGCCCAGCGCGCGCACCACATAGTAGGGGTGCATGGCGGCGACGGTTTCGGCGAACGAGTAGACCAGGAAGCCCTGATCGTCGTATTCGCGCCACATCAGGCCCTGCTGGATGCCCGACACCCACATGACGGCCGCGTAGACGACGATGCCGAGGGTTGCGAGCCAGAAGTGCCAGGTGACGAGCCGCAGCGAATAAAGCCGCTCGCGGTTCCACAGCTTCGGCACAAGATAATAGAGCGCGCCGAAGGTGATCATGCCGACCCAGCCGAGTGCGCCCGAATGGACGTGGCCGATGGTCCAGTCCGTGTAGTGCGACAGCGAGTTGACGGCCTTGACCGACATCAGGGGGCCCTCGAAAGTGGACATGCCGTAGAAGGCGACGGCCAGAACCATCATGCGGATGATCGGGTCGGTGCGCAGCTTGTCCCAGGCGCCCGAAAGCGTCATCAGGCCGTTGATCATGCCGCCCCAGGATGGCATCCACAGCATGATGGAGAACACCATGCCGAGCGTCTGCGCCCAGTCGGGCAGGGCGGTGTAGTGGAGATGGTGCGGGCCGGCCCAGATATAGAGGAAGATCAGCGCCCAGAAGTGGATGATCGACAGGCGGTAGGAATAGACCGGGCGGTTCACCTGCTTGGGGATGAAGTAGTACATCATGCCCAGGAAGCCGGCGGTCAGGAAGAAGCCTACCGCATTATGGCCATACCACCATTGAGTCAGCGCATCCTGCACGCCGGCGAAAAGCGAATAGCTCTTGGAACCGAAGGGCGAGACCGGAACCGCCAGGTTGTTCACCACATGCAGCATGGCGATGGTCACGATGAACGACAGGTAGAACCAGTTCGCCACATAGATATGCGGCTCCTTGCGCCTCAGGATCGTGCCGAGGAAGACGATGAGATAGGCGACCCAGACGATGGTGAGGAACAGGTCCACATACCATTCGGGCTCTGCATATTCACGGCTCTGGGTGATGCCGAGCAGATAGCCGGTCGCCGCCATGACGATGAAGAGCTGATAGCCCCAGAACACGAACCAGGCGAGATTGCCGCCGAAGAGGCGGGCCCGGCAGGTGCGCTGCACCACATAGAAGGACGTGGCGATGAGCGCGTTGCCGCCGAAGGCGAAGACGACCGCGGATGTGTGCAGCGGGCGCGTGCGGCCGAAATTGAACCAGGGCTCGATGTTGAGGTCGGGGTAGGCGAGCTGCAGTGCGACCAGAACGCCGACGAGGAACCCGACAATGCCCCACAGCGTCGTTGCGATGACGCCATAGCGCACCGGGCCGTCCATATAGGCGTCAGTGTCGGGCCTTAACGGAATTGATGCTGCCCCCGCGGGCGCGAAGTGCGTGTTGCGCATCAATACGATCGCCGATCCGAGCAGGACAAAGAACAGGACCCACATATGGGCCTGAAAGGCTGAATCCTGCGCCAGACCCGCAGCGGCCAGTGCTGCAAACGCAGCCAGGCTGACCAGTACGATCTCGGTGCCAAATCTCATTGCTGTTTCCCCAGTTCAAAAAGCTTGCGGGAATCCGTTCCCCGATTCTCACGCGTCACACTTCGGGCAATGGGGGCAGCCGCGCCTTGATCTGCGTCAAAGCCAACGGCGCGCCTGCGTGAAAAGACGCTTTTCGGACATCAGGGGATGATTGCCATGCAGCGCGCAGGAGAACAGATCAGCGGAACAGGGGCTGCCGCCCGGTATGCGGAGGCGGTGCCGCGCTACACGAGCTATCCCACCGCGCCGCATTTTCATGCGGGCGTGACGGGCGAAACGTTTCGCGGCTGGCTGGCCGAGACGGGTCAAGGGGACGATCTTTCACTCTATGTGCACATCCCGTTCTGCGACCGGCTGTGCTGGTTCTGCGCCTGCCACACGAAGATGACGCGCCGCTATGAGCCCGTGGCTGCCTTTCTCGATGCGCTTTTCTGCGAGATCCGCACGGTGGGTGACATTCTGGATGGGCGCGGGCGGGTCCGTGCGCTCCATTTCGGTGGCGGCTCGCCAACCATGCTGCGTGCGGATGACATTGTGCGGTTGGGCAGCGCGCTCAGAACGGCCTTCAATTTTGCCGACAATGCCGAAATCAGCGTGGAACTAGACCCCAACGACATGGACGAAGCCCGCTTCGACGCGCTCGCCGAAATCGGCATGACACGGGCAAGTCTCGGCGTTCAGGACTTCGACCCAAGGGTCCAGAAGGCAATCAACCGCGAACAGACGTTTGAACAGACCAAGGCGGTGGTGGATGGCGTGCGGGCACGGAGTGTGCGGTCGGTCAATCTCGACCTGCTCTACGGTCTGCCGCACCAGACGCTTCAAAGCGTCGCCGACACGATCCGCCAGGCGCTGACGCTTTCACCGGACCGGATCGCGCTTTTCGGCTATGCGCATGTGCCGTGGTTCAAGAAGCACCAGACCATGATCGATGAGGCCTGGCTGCCTGGGCCTGAGGAGCGCTTCGAGCAGCAGCAAGAGACAGCGCGCATTATTCGGGAAGCGGGCTATGAGGCGATCGGGCTTGACCATTTTGCAAAGCCGGACGATCCGCTGGCGGTGGCCGCGCGGCAAGGGCGGCTCTTCCGGAACTTTCAGGGTTATACCGAGGATGCGTGCCGCACACTGATCGGTCTTGGTCCTTCCTCGGTTTCACGGCTGCCGCAGGGCTATGCCCAAAACATGCCGGCGACCACGCAGTATGAGCGGATGGTGCGCGAAGGCAATCTGGCGACCGTTCGCGGCATTGCGCTCAGCGACGAGGATCACGCCCGCGCCTGGGTGATCGAGCGGCTGATGTGCGATTTCGCGTTTTCGGGCGATGAGGCCGTGCGCCGGTTTGGCGAATGCGGCCGCAGGATCGTTGCCGAAGCGCGCGCCCGATTGCAGGAACCCGGAAGTGCTGCAGGCCTGGTCGAGGAGGCGGGTGTTTTCACCGTGCGCGATGACGCGCGGCCGCTTGTGCGTTTCACGGCAGCCCTGTTCGACCAGTATCTGAAGCAGGGCGGGGCACGCCATTCCGCTGCGGTGTGATGTGTGTGGCTTCGCGCCTGATCGCATTTTTCCGTGCTTACGCAGCGATATTTGAGCGAGCGCAAATCCTGACCCTAAACTATTGATGGAGCATCAGAACAATCCGAAAACCGGATTCCACTTTTCGGTCCGATGCTCTGGGGAACGCGATAAACAGATTGTGGGCGCGGGACGAGGTCAACTCAGAAAGCGCTTTTTGGAATTGCCGTCGTGCCTAAATTGCCGTCGTGTTCAACCACTGGCGGCGAAGCGCGATGGCGGCCGGGCGGATTCGGGGGAAGCATCCGCCCGGCTTTTCTTGCCACATGGTGTTTGAAAAAAAACTCGAACCACCGTTCGGACAGGTTTTCAGACTGGATTGAATGCTGAATTGCCGCGCATGCGACTGGAACTGTCAGGCGTTTGTGCCGGGCCGATCGCTATGGGCATTTTCCCTGACGGTCCGGGCCATTGCCTCGAAGACTTTGGCGTTGGGGCAGAATGAGGGAGGCGTGCGCGCTGTTTCGCCTGCTGTTGCAGCCAGCCATGTCTCGCAGGAAACTGCATTGCGGCACAGGCCACAGGACCGAATCGCCGAAGCAAGCGTGAGGCCAAGACGCTCCGCGGCCAGTCGCTG
The DNA here is from genome assembly GCF_019891355.1 of Nitratireductor rhodophyticola. Taxonomy (NCBI): domain Bacteria; kingdom Pseudomonadati; phylum Pseudomonadota; class Alphaproteobacteria; order Hyphomicrobiales; family Phyllobacteriaceae; genus Nitratireductor; species Nitratireductor rhodophyticola. The sequence continues at coordinate 719,108 of NZ_JAHSSF010000002.1, forward strand.
GATATCGACATCGCAGCGATCCATCATCTTGCCCATCAGCTTTGCACGGGCTTCGATGTTTTTCGAAATGCGCGTCATGAGCATAATCCTCTGTGATCGCCCAGTCTGGCGGCTGTTTGGCGGGGCGTCTTTGCGCTGGATCAAATGTCGTGCGGGAAAAGCGACTGCCCACCACGCCCCGCGTCAGCACGTCACTTGCGGTATGTCTCTGCGATCGAAATAATGCATGCGACAAGGCACTGCGTGCGAAGGGGCGAGCGTGAGTCCTGAATTCGATCTGGCTGAACCGGCCCGCCGTGCCGGTGTGACGGGGTACGCCATAGCAATCGGCGGAAGCGTCGTGCTGCTGGCGGCGCGGCTCTGGCTGGGCACAGCCTTCGGCGACACGTGGATTTTGTTTCTGGCGTCTCTCATTGCACTTTATGCGTCCATCTTCGGCGGTCGCACAGCAGGCCTTGTGGCTGTCGCACTGACTGCGTGCGCCATCGCTCTCATTGGTGTTCTGGCGGCATTGCCGCTTTCCATTCCTGCCTTTGCTGCGTTGATTGCGTTTCTGGTGCTGCTCGCCCATGTGGGCGGTGCTTATTTTAATGCTCAGGGCGCGGGCCGACAGGTTCGCCGGCAATTGGCGGCACGGGACGCGCATCTGAGTTCCATTCTCGACACTGTGCCGGATGCCACGGTGGTGATTGATGACAAGGGGATCATGATTTCGTTCAACCGGGCTGCGGTGCGCCAGTTCGGCTACACGGAAGAAGAAGCACGCGGCCGCAACGTCAGCATGCTCATGCCGGAGCCGTATCAGGGGCAGCATGACGGTTATATCGAGCGCTACAAACGCACGGGCGAGCGGCGGATCATCGGTATCGACCGAATGGTCGTCGGGCGCCGCAAGGATGGTTCGACCTTCCCGATGAAGCTTGCGGTGGGCGAAATGCAAAGCGGCGGGCACACCTATTTCACCGGTTTCATACGCGATCTGACCGAGCGGGCCGAGACCGAGGCGCAGATGGAGCAGGTTCAGGCAGAACTTGCCAGGCTGGCGCGGCTGAACGAGCTGGGGGAGATGGCTTCGACGCTTGCTCATGAGCTGAACCAGCCGCTCTCCGCTGTGTCGAACTATGTGCAGGGCTGCAAACGCCTCCTGAACGACCTCGACCACCCTGTTGCCGAGCGGATGCGCGACGCTCTTGAAGAAACCACAAGGCAATCGTTGCGCGCCGGGCAGATTATCCGCCATCTGCGTGAATTCGTGACGCGCGGCGAAAGCGAAAAGCAGGCGGAGAACCTGCAGAACCTTGTCGAGGAAGCTGCTGCGCTGGCGCTGATGGGCTCGCGCGAGCTTGGAATCCGCACGGTTTTCGAGTTCGAAGCGGGGCTTGGAGAGGTCTTTGTGGACAGGGTGCAGATCCAGCAGATCCTGATCAACCTTATGCGCAATGCGATGGAAGCCATGCGCGAAAGCACGCAGCGCGAGCTCAGGGTCTCAGTCGCATCTGATGGAGCCGGCGCGATCGATATCGATGTGTCGGATACGGGCTCCGGCGTACCGGACGAGATCGCCGAAAGCCTGTTCAAGCCCTTCGTTTCCTCCAAGCGGGGCGGTATGGGGGTCGGCCTGGCCATCTCCAAGAGAATTGCGGAAGCCCATGGCGGTATGCTGAGACTGATCGAAAGTTCACGGGAAGGCACCACCTTCCGTTTCACACTGCCGGCACTGAAAGAACAGGAATTGCAGAATGCCTGAAGACGTGGTGATCCACATTGTCGATGACGAGGAACCGGTTCGCAAGTCGCTGGCCTTTCTGCTCACCATGTCCGGCCACGCAGCGCGGGTGCACAGCTCGGCGACCGAGTTTCTCAAGAGTGCGCCCGGCCTGCGCAACGCCTGCCTGATCACCGATTTGAGAATGCCCGACATGAGCGGGGTCGAACTGCTGCGCCGGCTGGGCCAGGATGGAAACATGCTGCCGACCATTGTCATCACCGGGCATGGGGACGTGCCGATGGCCGTGGAGGCCATGAAGGCCGGGGCGCTGGATTTCATCGAAAAGCCCTTCTCCGACGACGTGCTTATGGACGCCGTTTCACGGGCCATCCAGCAACTGGAAACGAGGCCTCAGGCAGACGCGGATGCCGGCATAGTGCGCGAGCGGGTCCAGCAGCTTTCCGAGCGCGAGCAGCAGGTCATGCATCGCATCGTCGCGGGCCTGCCCAACAAGACGATCGCTTTCGAACTCGACATTTCGCCCAGGACCGTTGAAGTGCACCGGGCCAATGTGATGGCCAAGATGCAGGCCAGAAATCTGCCAGAGCTGGTGCGGATGGCCCTGCTGGCCGGCGATACGGCGCACTGACAAACGCCATTCATGCGGCATTTTGATCCAGCGCAATGCGCTGTGGTCGACCAAGGCTGACATTGCGTGCTGCCGTGGCGGATTGCGCATTCTCCCGGCAGTGAGGAGATGCCGGTGTGGTTGGAACGATTCTCGTGGTGGCGCCTGATTCCGCCTTTCGCCTGTCGCTGCGTTTCATGCTTGAAACGGAGGGGTTCGATGTCGTCGTACCGGACAATGTTGAGGAAGCCTTGCGCCTGCGCGCGGATGCGGACTGCATGATTGTCGACCATGACATTCTCATCGAGGCGGGAATGCCGATTGCCCGGCTTGCCGCAGATGAAGGCCCGCTTGTTCTTCTCGCGGACACGCTTCAGGAAATGCCGCAGGCCGAGCACATGCGCACTGTTGAAAAACCACTTCTGGGCAGCGCAGTGGTGAATGCGGTTCAGGCGCTTCTGGAGGGGGCGGGCCGCCGGGAAAAGCCGGCGCTACGTAGATTCCCGTAGGGGAAAAACCGAATTTCGCGCGGCCTGCGATCGCGGCACATAGGGACCGTCACATGACGGAGGCACCCATGTTTGCACAGGCCGCAACCGCCCAAACGCTCAATATTCCTTTCGGCGCAGGCCGGCATCGCGCCGAGCCGCGCAGGACGCCCGCATCCTTTTCGCCTGATCAGCCTCACCAGGTCGTTTTCTACGATGCCAACGAAGAGATCTATGCACAGGGCGAGCAGGCCAGTGCGCTCTATCAGGTCGAGTTTGGCGCGGTCCGCCTCTACCGCCTTCTTGCCGACGGCCGGCGTCAGATCAGTGCCTTCCACATCGCCGGTGAGGTTTTCGGTTTCGAGGCCGACGGCCAGCATCATTTTTTCGCCGAGGCTGTGGGCCATGCGGGCATCCGTGTTTTCCGGCAGCCGGCGAGCGAGACCAACTGGCGCCAGACGCTGGATGCCGCTCTGGCCGCACTGGTGCGGGCCCAGGAGCACTTACTCGTGATCGGCCGGCAGAACGCCGCCGAACGCGTTGCCGCCTTTCTGCTCGACATGATGGAACGCCAGAACAGCGACCGCGAGGTGCAGCTTGCGATGTCGCGCACCGACATTGGCGACTATCTCGGCCTGACGATCGAAACCGTGTCCCGGACCTTTTCGAAATTCAAATCCAGGGGGCTCGTGCGCCTGGCGAACACGCGCACAGTGGAAGTGATTGACGTCGGCGCGCTCAGAGCGATGTGTGACTGAGGGGGGACCAAACGGGGATGAAGCCTACAGCTTCATATCATCTATTCGGTTCCGTCGCTTATCGATTTTTCATCCACATATTGTACTCGCGAAAGACATCTTTCACGGGCCCAATCGCCTGAATTTCACCTTGGTCCAGCCATGCGAGTTTATCCACCCAGTCTTCCAGCACCCGTTGGGAATGACTGGCCAACATCAGAATTTTCGCTCTCTCGACGAGTTGTTTTTGAAGTCCACTGACCGTGGTGTTCATTGACGGGTCTGCGACGTTGATCCACTCATCCATGATGAGAATTTCACCCCGTACAAGTCTTAGGAGACTCATAACCAGTCGCGAGCGCATTCCCGCCGAGTAGCTGCGCATAGGCAACTCGAAGTAACCCCCGAGCCCGGAAAGCTCCTTCACCTCATCAATATAGCTGGCGATCGCACTCTGTGGCACGCCCATGTAGAGGCACTTCAATTCGGTGTTCTGACGCCCGGTCAGTGTTTGCTGGAGACCTGACCCCAAGGCAAACTGGGGGCTGACGCGGCCTTCGATGGTAACCTTGCCTTCCTGAGCGGCAAGCGCGCCAGCGCACAGTTTGAGCAATGTGGATTTTCCTGAGCCGTTGATTCCTACCAGGCCGAGACGGTCACCATCCTTCAGCAACAATGAAACATTTTTCAGGGCTGTTATCTCTAGATATCGCCGACCGACGATAATCTGTGCGCCAACAGAACCGCGCTCCAAGCTGCCGTCTGGGTGCCGCTGCTTTCGGAGGAAGTAGCTCACGCTGGCTTCCTGAATGTCGATTCTGGCCATGGTGCTATTTCAAGTTCCGAACGAAAGCATGCGAGTAACGATACGCGATATAACCGGTGAGGCACAACACTGCAGAAATTGCCAGGCAAACAACCCAAGCCGTTGTCTCGATTGGTGAAATGCCAAAAACCTGGCGCGACAGCGATAAGTAGTATGCCGCCGGATTATATTGAACCAAAAGCGACCTCAATCCGTTGGAACTTTCGTTTGCACTCCAAAAAACAGGCGAAGCAAAAAACATAAATCTTACGCCAACATTAAATATAGAGCGTGTATCCGGAAAAAAAATTACAGTAATGTTAACTATATATGAGGCGGCGAATGATGTTATGGCTGTTAGTGCAATAAATGCAGGAAAAAGAAGTATAGACGACAAAAAATCTTCCGGAGAAAATATTATCATAATAAACATTATTAAAATAACGTTTATAAAATACTCAAAGAGGCGATCAACGATGTTCTTAGAAAAAAGACCAACTAGTGTGAGATTGTTGTGTATTGCAAAATCAAACTTGGTTTGTATAATGTCGGTACTTCCGGTTATTGTGCTGGATATGAGGCTCCAGAAGACGTAGCCAGCTAGAACATAAAGAAAAAAACTCATAGGATCTAGCGTGTCAGAATGACGAAAAATCAGCGCAAGTGTCGCCGAGAATATTAGCGAAGAAAGCGGAATCCATAGAATCCCGAGATATGCACCTCGGTTGCGTGATTTCGCTTCGATATAACTGATGTGGAAGAAGCGAACCGCGCCAGATATGTACGGTCTAATGCTTTTCCAAATGTTCATCAGAAAACTATCCAGTACTCTTTGCAAATTTCGCTGAAGCCGTTGCGGCATGTAGTAACGGCGGAATGTGGCGCCAGGAGTTCGTTTCTGGAAGCGCCGGGAAACCAAGATTCAGGTGAACGACCGATTTTCCACCTTCTTTCAACTCCTATTTTACGTGCCTGCACAATTGAACTCAATCGTCAGACCGCTGGCGCCGTATCCGTCCTTTGAGCTAGTTATCCCTTAGCGCGTGACCGCTGCAATGATCTTTTCTTGCGTCTGTTCGTCAAGGTAGGCATGCATTGGAAGGCTGACTACGCGCGTTGCAATGTCTTCGCTCACAGGTAAGCCTTCCGGGTCAGCCGGAAAGGCTCGGTATGCTTTCTGTTGATGAAGGGGGAGAGGATAGTAGATTGCGGTCGGGACGCCGGCGTCCCGGGCTCGCGCTTGCAATGACGCGCGATCAGCTTCCGAAGCCATGGTCAGAGTATACTGTGCCCAAACGCTTTTCAGTCCGTCAGGGGTTTCTGGAACTGTAAAATCCGCGGACAAACCTGCGTTGTAGATCTCCGCAACTTTTTGACGGCTAACGATTTCTTCTGGATAAATCGCCAGCTTTTCAATCAGGATCGCAGCCTGAAGTGTATCAAGACGGCTGTTCATTCCAATACGTTCGTTGTCGTATTTGTGCTGCCCTTTGCCGTGTACGCGAAGAGATTCAATATGATCTGCTAAACTCTCATCGTCGGTGAACAGCGCGCCGCCGTCGCCATAACAACCAAGCGGTTTGGCCGGAAAAAAGGAGGTTGTTGTGATATCGGCAATCGAGCCAACCATGCGGCCTTTATACTGACCACCAAAGCCCTGCGCGCTATCACCAATGGTTGTCATGCCGTTTTCGCGAGCGATCTCGATGATTGAATCGTAGTCAGCAGGTAGCCCGAACAAATCCACGGGGATGACGCAGGCAGGTCTCAGCCCTTTCTCGCGTGCGAAAACAATGGCCCGTTTTAGACTCGCTGGATCCATGTTGAACGTATCGGGCAGGCAATCGACAAACACAGGCGTTGCGTTCACATATGGTACCACTTCGGCCGTCGCAGCAAAAGTGAATGACGGAACAAAGACGGCATCATTGGGGCCGACCTTTAGCGCCATTAGCGCCAGTTGCAGCGCGTCTGTGCCGTTCGCGCAGGTGAGGCAGTGCTTCGCACCACAAAAGTCTGCCAGTTTGTCCTCAAGTTCCTTAACCTGCGCGCCCATGATATAGGCGCCTTCGTCGAGAACGCGGGCAATAGCACTATCCAGCTTTGAACGGATGCGTGCCTGTTGGGCTGCGAGATCAATAAACGCTATGGGCATCTTGGGTGTTTCCCAGAAAGAGAGGGTTGGTGCACCGGTTTTGGCCTGGAGGTGCATTGGCTCAGAAGTGCGATCCGGTCGTGTTTAGCTTGCCAAAGCGATGACAGCAAGCCAAACAGTCGAACCTGGTTTAACCAGTGGAAGACGATGCGGCATATGCAGGCGGATTGCGTGTTGATGTTGGCTTTCGGTGATGCTTCTTTGGGCGGCAGGCGTTGTCACCAATCAGCGCTGGGACCAATTTGTCCGACGGGCTGGAAGGTATAGTTCCCTGTATGCATGTTTGGTATCTGAACCACTACGCCGGCGGCCCTGGCATCGGCAAGTTTATGCGCGCATATCACCTGGGCTGCGCGTGGGTTGCAGCCGGGCATGAAACCACTGTCTTTGTCGCACAATATCATCATCAACTGGAAAGCCACGCGGGTCTCGAGCCGGAGAACACCATCAACGGTGTTCGCTATGTCGCGTTGCCCGCCCGCCAATATGAAGGAAATGGCGTTGGCCGTCTCCTGAACATGGCGGACTACTGCTTCTCTGCGTTGCGATTGGCTTGGCGGCGGGATATCGATCCGCCTGATGTCGTCATCGTATCGTCACCCCATCCGTTCGCCGTGGTGCCAGCCTGGTGGCTGGCTCGCCGGCATCGGGCAAAGCTCGTTTTCGAGATACGGGATATCTGGCCACTGTCTGTTGTGGAAATAAACGGAACAAGTGCATGGCACCCATTCGTAATTGTATGCGGTATGGTGGAGCGCTTCGCTTACAGGGTTTCAGATCTTGTTGGATCTCTGCTTGCAGGGGCGCATGAACACATTCAGACAATGGTTCAAACGCCGCCCAGCTTTGTTTACGTGCCAAACGGGACAAACACTGGGAAATTTGTAGGCTCGAAACCCACAAGTACCTTCGGAGCCGAGGCATTTTCCAAGATCGAAGCCTGGCGTCGGGAAGGGCGCTTGATAGTAATACACCCTGGGGCTCAGGGGGCCCCCAACGCGCTTGATCGTCTTCTGAACGCGATTTCATTTCTTAAAGAGCAGGGGGTATCGGAGGAACTGGGCGTAATGCTCGTCGGTGAAGGCAGGGAGACCAGCAAGCTCAAGGCTTTTGCCGACGAAAGGGCGCTGGACAACGTCGTCTTTTGTCCGACCGTTCCATATGAGGAGGCGGTTTGGCTGATCAGACATTCAGACGTTGGATATGCCGGTGCGAGGGATACCCCGAGTGTCTATAGATACGGAATCAGTTTCAACAAGATCATGGATTTCATGCAGGCGGCATTGCCGATTATATTGCCGATCAATGCATCATACAATCCTGTTTCTGAAGCTCAGTGCGGTGTCGTTACGGGGAGTGATCGGGCCCGTGACATTGCTGATGCTATTTTGTCGCTGAAAGCTCTGACACCTGCCCAGCGAGCCGAAATGGGAGAGCGTGGACGCAGATATGCTGCTAAGATTCATGATTACGACCGGATCGCATCAAACTACATCGAAGCCATTGAACGCGCCTGAGATGTGATTGCTATATGATGGCCCGCCCGCAGGATAGAAGCGGCTCCACTTGTATCCTGTCCCCTGGCGAACAGGCGCTCGAGAGGCCCACACCGCGCTACGAGATGCGCTTCAACGTATTCTCATCGATCTGCTGGTAGTGTTCTCCGGTTCTGGCGCAAATGAGATCCTCATCCAGAATTTCTCCGGCACGAGACACCCATCCGATACGGCGGGCCGGGACACCGGCCATCAAAGCATACGCTGGAACAGGCTTTGTCACCACTGCCCCGGCGGCGACAAGGCAGTACTCACCCAGTTCGTTCCCGCATACGATAGTGGCGTTCGCACCGATCGTGGCCCCGCGTCTCACAGTTGTCTGACGGAATTCATCCTTTCGCGCGACCACTGCCCGAGGATTTAAGACGTTGGTGAAGACGCAGGAGGGACCACAGAAAACATCATCCTCCAACACAACGCCCTTATAAAGCGAGACGTTGTTTTGGATTTTGCAGTTGTTTCCTACAGAAACCTCGGGCCCGATCATGACATTCTGTCCGATCGAGCAGGCTGAACCGATCTGGCTGCCGGTAAGGATATGGCAAAAATGCCATACTTTGGTTCCCCGGCCCAAGACAACGCCATCATCTATGTAGGAGCTTTCGTGAACAAAGAAAGCAGTATCAGTCATCCTCAGAGCCCTCGTGATTGCTGAAACTCAAGATTTCTCTGGAGTGCGCTTTCCGCTCGCTCGAGAACGGTTAGAACACGCAGCCCCTCGTCTCCGTCTGTTCTGGGCCTCTGTTTCCCATCGATGCATTGAGCGAAATGCAGACATTCGCTCTTTAGAGGCTCTGCTGGTTCCACCTCTACCGTTTCGGCATCCGCTTTCTGCGGAATCGGGACGGGACCGCTTGTGTCGAAACTGTGCCGATAGAGTTTCAGTTTCTCCGACCAGTTGGGATTGCTGTCTTCGAATACCGCCATGGCTTTGTTGCCGATTACCGTGAGGCGCTGTTCCTTGAATGGGTGCATCCAGCAGGTTTGAATATGGGCACTGCCCCCGCTTGGAAAATGCATCTGAGCGGTCACAATATCCGCGATACCGTGGGTAAAGGAGGTATTCCCCTGTGCGCTCACATGGGAGGGCTCTTCGTTGAAAATGCCAAGCAGCATCGAAATATCGTGCGGGGCAAAGGACCAAAGAACGTTCTCTTCTATGCGAAATTTTCCGAGCGACATGCGATTGGAGTACGCGTATAGAATTCGACCCAATGCACCGTCTTCCACGAGCTCTCTCAGTTTGCGGTAGATTGGGTGATACTGAAGGAGATGACCGACCATCAGAACAAGCCCTTTTTCTTCTGCAAGGGCACATAATGCGCGAGCATCGTCGGCTTTCAATGCAAGTGGTTTCTCTACGAAAACATGCTTTCCCGCTTGAAGGGCCGCCGCTGCATGATCGAAGTGCATTTCTGCAGGAGATGCGATCGACAGCCCGTCTATACCCGGATCAGCAAGGACTTCATCCAAAGACGCCGCGGTCACGCCAAGCGTGCCGGCCGCGTTCTGGGCAGCTCCCGGATCGGGGTCGATAACAGCCTTAAGAAAGCCGAGCTCAGCAAGGTTGCGGGCGATGTTCTTGCCCCAGTAACCGTAGCCCATGTGAGCAATCGATGGCATAAGCGCTCCTGTATTAGATTAGAGAAGAATGTGTCAAGAATTAAGTGAGTAAATTAAAAATATTAATTCGAAAAATTCATAATTTTAATTAACTTTATTAGATTTTATCGCCTTTGATGTTATTGATTCATAGTAATTCATAAGTTTATCTTCCTCTGTTTTCCAATTGTATATGGTTTCAACGGCTTGGCGACCGTTGGCACCCATTCGACGCGCCTCCTCCGGGTGTTCGATAAAGTAATTCATCGCCCGAGCAATTTCCTCGGGTGAGTGGGGATCGACGCAAATTCCACAATCGTTTTGGTTGACTATATGCCGCCACAGAGGAAAATCAGACGCAATAACCGGTATTCCGGCCGCCATGTACTCAAACATTTTCACTGGGAGGGCGTGCAGGTAGCTTGGCGTGGGATGCAGAGTAACCAAGCCTGCGGTGGAATGACTGAGCAACTCCCGCACGTCTTCCCTTTCGAGGAAGCCATGTACCTTTATGCGCCCTCCGCTATGAATTTCACGACGCAGGCTTTCATCACCAATTGGCCCCGCGATGTTTATCGTGATATTCGATTTTACAAGTTGGCTAGCATTCACGATTTCTCTAAAACCGCGCGTCAGGCTAATTGACCCGATATAGGAAATTTGAGCTTCTCTTTGCGTTACTGAATTATCAACGCTGCCGAACTCATCCAGGATGGGAAAGTTGTTTACATCGATGCTTTCGATATTCTGCTTGAGAAACGTGTCGCGGATATGAGGAGTGGCGGAGACTACCCCATCCAACCGTCTGCAGAAGTGATACTGCAACTTGGCAGCCAGAGCGGCAACAGGTATGCGCATTCGATGATTTAGGTATGGTTTGGACAGAATCTGGCTCGGCAAATCCTCATGTGCATCATATATCACCTTGCCGATCCTTTTAAGCTGAGAAGCATACGGCAGGAGTTCCGGATCGTGAAGATGATAGACGTCACAGTTCAGGTCTGCGGCCCGGCTGACGACGCGCCTCGCGGCTCCAGTCATCCGTCTGAGCCTACTTGAAGCCGAACCAACATCCACGATCTCCACACCACCCACACAGGCAGGGCCCTGCCCATCCGCGACGATGAGCACAACGTCATGGCCGCGTTTTGCAAAGCTGCCACACTCCTTCAGGAAGATACGCGCGTCGAAGCGCGGATGAGCAGATGTCAGATGTGCAATCCTCATCGCTGTCTTTCTGTGCCGACTGCGAACCGGCTTCTACGCTTCCAAAGCAGCGCTACGCTTTTACAACCTTGGTGTTGATGCCCCGATATTTCCCTCTTGTATCAATGATGAGCGGTGCATGCTCCAGGATTAGATCATAGTCGAATGCTGAATGGTCGGTCAGCAGCACCACGCAATCGTAGGCAGACAGGGTCTCGGGTGTCAGATCCACTGACGAAAGATCAAAGCTGTGCTCGCGCATCTTCGGGAAGGTAGGAGCGTGAGGGTCAGAGTATTCGACCAGGACCCCTTTTTCTCGAAGCAGTTCCATCACCATGATTGACGGAGATTCTCTAACGTCATCAACATCCTTCTTATAAGCGATACCCAGCGCGAGAACGCGCGCTCCGTTCAGAGATTTCTGGTGGTCGTTCAAGGCGTCGGCCACCTTCCCAACCACCCAGCGTGGCATATTGCGGTTGGTATCGCCTGCCAATTCGATGAAGTGCGTATTGAGGCCGTACTCGCGTGCTTTCCAAGTTAGATAGAATGGATCGATCGGTATGCAGTGTCCCCCGAGGCCTGGACCAGGATAATAGGGCGTAAAGCCGAACGGTTTGGTAGCGGCCGCATCAATAACCTCATAAATGTCGATCGACATCCTGTCGGCTATGGTTTTCATCTCATTCACCAAGCCAATGTTTACCGCCCGGTGAATATTCTCCAGGAGTTTCACCAACTCAGACGCCTGGGTGGATGTGACAGGAACAACCCTATCCACCGCATGTGCGTAGAGAAGCTCTCCTACTTTCAGGCATTCAACTGAGGAGCCCCCCACAACCTTGGGTATGGTTCGCGTGGTGAAATCAGGGTTTCCAGGATCCTCGCGCTCGGGGGAGTAAACGAGATAGATGTCGCGGCCGACTTCAAAGCCACGGTCAGTCAGATAGGGTTTCAGAACCTCTTCAGTTGTGCCAGGCCAGGTTGTGCTTTCCAGCGAAACCACTTGCTGTTTCCGCAGATAGGGACTGATTGCATCCATCGTTCCGGTAATGAAAGACAGGTCCGGCTCGCGGTGCTTGCTCAGCGGTGTAGGAACGCAGATGATGATCGCGTCGACCTCGCCGATACGGGAAAAATCCGCGGTGGCTTCGAAGCCATGCTCCGTAATCCGTCTGATGTCGTTTGACGAGATGTGCTCAATCGGGCTTTTTCCGGAATTCAGCGTATCGACACGTTGATCATCTATGTCGAAACCAAGAACATGAAAGCCGACCTCGCTAAAGCGTAGCGCCAAGGGAATTCCAACATAGCCTAGGCCAATAATGCCGATGTGCGCACTTTTAGCTTGCAGCTTCTCGATAAGGGTCATGAGGTAATCCGAGATTTGTGAATCTAAGGGCGTTCTAACTTTAGACTGCGACGAGTTTCAAGCTGAGGTTTTGCGCTTTGAAGACCGCGTCATGCCTATCAAGAAGTCTGGAGATGAGCCTTGGGTATATGCAGGTGTTTAGTGGTTGGCGCCGTTTTCTGCGTGTAGGTTCGTTGGGGTTTGTGATTCGCCGTTTCATAGCTGCTGAACTAGGACGACTATGCGTGTTCGCAGTACACTAAAGGGGTTTTGACCGATGTCGCGCAAAGGAATGATGGTCGTTTTCAACGGTATCAAGAATGACAATCGAGTGTTGAAGATGGCAGCTGCAATGCGCCGAGTCTATCCCGATTTTGTGCTGATTGGCATGAAAAAGGGGCGCCTCCGGGACGAAGCGCCGGAAGAGACATTTATTCACGGGATGCGTTGTGTCCTCTTTCCCCATCGCAGCCGGACCGATCTTGTCAGAGAGGCTGGAGAAAGCGATTTGGATTTCGCTATACGCAAGCGCCGCTACGGCTTGCAGCGTTTTCGAGAAGAGGTGAGCGCGTTCACCCGGCAGTTTCGACCCAGTTGTATCCATACTCACGACATGTTCATGTTGCCGGTGGGGCATGACATCAAGCGGTTCGCCGAAGATGAGGGTGGCTGGCCACTTACTTGGATACACGATGTCCACGAGTTCGTTGCAGGATGTAGCCACATTGATGCACATATTCGCAACGCCGCGCTCGATTTTGAACGCGAGATGATTGCCGATGCCGACCACGTCATTACCGTGACCGAAGAGCTTAAGGATGAGCTCGAAAGCACCTACGCGTTCAGGCGGCCCGTTACGGTTATCTTCAACTCTCCGGCGATGCGGCCGACAACGCCGGCGCCCATGGGAAGACTGCGTAGCATGATTGACGTTCCGCAGGCTCCTATTGCCGTCTATGCGGGAAATGTGAAGCCAATGCGTGGCATCGAACGCATGATCCCCGTTCTGCAAAAAATGCCCGACCTTCACTTCGTGCTATTGACCGAGAATAGGGGGGAGTTCGTGGCAGCGCTGAAAGAAAAGGCTTCAAAAGCAGGTGTATCTGGGCGCATGCATTGGCTGCCCTATGTTGCGCCCACTCAGGTATCGCGCTTCGTTGCCGAGGCTGATCTCGGAGTAATCCCGATCGAGAACTACGGCAATGCCGAAATGTCGCTGCCCAACAAGCTCTTTGACTATGTTTTTGCGGGGCTGCCCGTCGTTTCGCACAAGCTACGCGCGCTCACAACGTTCTTCGAACGTTTTTCACTAGGGCAGGTCGTCGACTTTGATAATCCCGACCTAGTGGTTGAGGCGATTGAGGCAACGCTGGCGAGCCGGGTTGATAATTTGGAGCGATTTAGAAAAGACCAAGATGAAGCAATCGAGATATACGCGTGGGAAGGGCAGGAGGCCAAGCTGGTGTCCCTCTATATGCGTGTCGAGGGGATTGAAGGGGAGGTCGCCAACCCATTGCAAAACGATGAAAAAAAGGCTGGCGAGATTCGGGTTCTTCATGGACTGTTCGGATCCGCCGGACAACCCTCTATCCTTGCGGATGCGCTAAATAACATTGACGGAATCAGCGCTCGAAGCTTCTCGGTTTTTCCTTCGAAGTATGGCTACCGCTCAGATATTTATTATCCGGTTTTAAATAAAAAACCTGAAAATATGCTTGGCGCTTTCCATTCTGTTGAAAAAAAGTTTGATGTATTCCATCTTCATGGCTGGGGATTTTTCTACAACAATAAGAATACGTCTTTTCCATCTGGATACGATATTCTCCTTCTCAGAGCCTCTGGGAAAAAGGTTTATGTTCATTTCAGAGGTAGTGAGGTAAGGATCCAGTCAGAGTTTAGAAAATTGAGCCCTTATCACTACGTCGATGATGATGAAGATTTGACGATCTCGAATTTTCCGGAAGTGGAAAAGAGAAAATATATAAATTTTGTTTCTGCTGTAGCGGATGGTGTTTTTGTGACGGATCCTGAGTTGCAGAGTTATGTGCCTGGCGCGAAAATAATTGAACGCGCGATCGATCTTGAAAGTTGGTCTTTTGTGGGGGTGCGTGCCGATGTCGAGCGCCCGCTTGTTGTTCATGCTCCTTCAAGGCGAGGCGTCAAGGGAACTCGCATTATATTGGACGCGGTAGAGCGTCTGAGGGCGCAAGGTCTCTGCTTTGATTTCAGGCTTGTTGAGGGGGTGTCGAACGAGGAGGCTCGAAAGGTCTACGAGCGTGCGGATATTGTTATTGATCAACTCCGGATTGGTTGGTACGGTGTCCTTGCTGTTGAAGCGATGGCGTTGGGGAAGCCTGTTATCTGTTATATCCGGGATGATCTTAGGCATCATTTGGGGAGTGTTCCGCCATTGGCTGTTGCCTCCCCGGATGATGTCGCCGAAGTTCTCGCTGATTTGATTAAGGACAATATGCGTCGAGTTGATTTAAGTTATCGTGCCAGAAGGTATTGTGAGGAAAATCACGATTCGAAGAAAATCGCCGAAAAGCTGTTTGATATATATTCCAAGCCTGGAAGGTGCATAGATACCGATTTTGTCTCGAATGTAATGGTGAGTGATTCTAGATTCGGAATTGATAAAAGTGTAAAAATATATAGAAAATCAGATAATTTTATTAATTTTGATATGGTTTTTTCGTATTTCACCAGGATAGGACAGGAGGGTTTTTTTCGCGCAACAAAGCTTGCAGTAAGGAGGCTTATTTATATAATTAAAGCTAGATTCTATAGTAAATATGTTTAATTTAATAGTTTTATTTCGAGGCGTGTGTTTATTTTCAAAATGAGCAGTGTCGCGGAAGTTTGGACAGATGGCATTTTTTCTTTTCTCTCGCCGGATATTGTTGTCTCGGGTCGAACTTCCTTGAAGTGGCGGGAATGCGTTCAAGGGATGTTGCTTACTCGGTGGGTGAGGCAACCAATCGGCGTGAGGTGTTTACATGTGGGGCTTGGCGGAATGACGGCTTTGCAACTTGTTCCGCTAACCAGTCTTGGGCCCTCTTGCTTTATAGGTTCGGTAAGCTCGACCGAACCTCTCGAGATCGGGGTTGAGCTCGCCAGTGAACCGCGCCGGGTTTGCCGGAGGCCATTTGGTTTAAGTTATGCGGCCACGGCCGTTTGATCGAGCATGGCGTAATATTGTTCCTCAGCTTCAGCCGGAGGGATGTTTCCTATGGGCTCCAGCAAGCGCCGGTGATTGAACCAGTCGACCCATTCGAGTGTTGCGAACTCGACGGCTTCGAAGCTTCGCCACGGCCCGCGCCGATGAATGACCTCGACCTTGAAGAGACCGTTGATCGTTTCGGCGAGGGCATTGTCATAAGAATCACCGACGCTGCCGACCGACGGTTCGATCCCGGCCTCGGCCAGTCGCTCGGAATAGCGAATGGACACGTATTGAACTCCCCTGTCGGAGTGGTGCACGAGGCCGCCGCCGTAGGCGGGACGCCGATCATGAAGCGCTTGCTCCAGGGCATCGAGAACGAAGGTCGCATGCGCCGTCCGGCTGACGCGCCAGCCGACGATACGCCGGGCAAATGCGTCGATGACGAAGGCGACGTAGACGAAGCCCTGCCAGGTGGCCACGTACGTGAAGTCCGAAACCCAGAGCCTGTTCGGCGCCGGTGCCTTGAATTGGCGGTTCACACGGTCGAGCGGACTGGGGGCCGACTTGTCCGGGAACGTCGTTTTGACCGGCTTGCCACGAATGATCCCCTGAAGCCCCATAGCCCTCATAAGCCGTGCCACCGTGCAGCGGGCAACATCGAAACCCTCCCGCTGCAATTGCCGCCAGACCTTGCGCACACCATAGACCCGGAAGTTCTCCTCAAAGACACGGCGTATCTCGATCTTCAGAGCGATATCGCGGCGAGCGCGGGACGACAGACGATCCACGTCCACCCGCTTGGTGATATTCTCGTAATAAGTCGACGGGGCAATTGGCAGAACTCTGCAAATCGGCTCGACCCCGAACACCGGGCGATGTTCATCGATGAAGGAAATCATCGCTTCAATGGGCGGTCGAGCTCCGCCTGGGCAAAATATGCTGACGCCTTGCGCAGGACCTCGTTGGCCTGACGAAGCTCACGGTTCTCCCGCTCCAGGGCCTTCATCTTCTCGGTCATCTCCGTCGGGATGCCGGCCCGCGCACCACTATCAACCTCGGATCTCTTGACCCATTCGTTCAGCGTGTGCGCAGAGCAGCCGATCTTCGCCGCAATCGATACGATCGCCTGCCAGCGAGACCCGTGCTGGCCTTCATTGTCCAGCACAAGGCGAACCGCCCGCTCGCGGACTTCAGGGGAAAACTTGTTCGTCGTTTTGCTCATCGTGCTCCATCCTACTCAGGAGTTGGAGCCTCCGGCAAACCCGGCGCGGTTCACCTCGATGGGCGGTGCAGTTTTTAAGGACCAGAACAGGCCAACGCAGCCCACCCCGATAACCACCGCCGTTCAGCAATTTCAAGCGGCCTTGGCAGTCAGTATCTTGATGGCTGCTGCACCGAACAGGAAACCCAGCGCGGCATCGAAAGGGCGACGGAACGACATGTAAAACCTCGACGCCGCCATTGTCGAAAACAGAAATGCGTAGCCGACAAAGACGATCATCGCCATGAAGGCGCAAAGCAGCACGGTCAGCATCAGGAGCGGCAGGGGAGCGGTGTTTCCCATGCCGACAGAAAGTGTCGCCAGCCAGACCAGCGGTGCCTTTGGATTGGTGAGATGTATCAGCAGGCCCTGGACGAAGCATCGGCGGATGCTGACCGGCTGCATCGCCTGAACCTGTTGCGGCTTTTCTCTAGCCATGGCCGAGCGCCAGGATTTGAACGCCAGGTAAAGGAGGTAGCCGCCGCCGGCCAGCTTCATGGCGGTAAAGAGTTCCGCAGATGCCTTTATGGCGGCGACAAAACCGAATGCGGCAAAGCATCCCCAGAACATTGAACCGGTTACGACGCCGAGCGACAGAGCCACAGCCGACGGGCGCCCCCGTGACATCGCCGTTCCCATGATCATGAGGGTTGCAGGGCCGGGGCTCGCAACGCCGATGGTGAAAATCGAAAGTATCAGAGCCAGACCTGGCAGATACTGTGTCCAAAGATCGACCGTCACCGCAACCCTCCCTTGCAGGCTTCAAGGATGAAGGTGGCATCGGTATCACGCCAGAGCGCGTGATGCCACGTTCGTGGTGCAATCGTGCGCAACTCTGCCAGTTGCGGCGGGCATGGGTTTTCAATTCCATCCTGCCCGGGCACAGAGGCCCAGCATCACGGCGCCGGCGACCGATAGCACCACACCCCATGAGACATAGTAGAGGATTGCATCTTCGCTGCCGATGACTGTGGGCGATATGTAGATTGCCATGCCCAGCAGGCTGACCACCATCGAGGTGGCTGCCCGCACACGGCCGATTTCCTCGTTTTTCGCCAGAATCAGTATTCGACCGTCACATATGGCTCTTCCCCATGCGAACATTCCGCCGAGGATCGCATAGATTGCGACCAGCAATGGGAGGCTTCTCGAGCTGGCGAAAGCCACCATGGCGACCCCGGCCATGATGAGAATCACAAGCTCCCGGCGATGGGCGCCGGACAATCTGGTCCGCACCGCCGCAGTCGCCAGGGCCGCTCCGCCTCCGGCCGCCCAAGCCATCTCCAGAAGGCCATAAACATCGCTGCCCTGTTGCAGGCTGTCCCTGACAAAACCCGGAACGAGGACATTTGCCATCTGGGACGCAGAAAAAAGCAGCCCTATGGTCAGGATGGTGAAGGCGAGCCGGGGCTGCCCGAGGATAGACCTCAGCCCTCCCTTCCATGCAGAGATGACGTGCCCTGGCGGCTTTGAAGGCGCGTTCTGGTAGTCAGCGAAGAAGAGACTGATTATGACGAACTGAACCATCATCAGCACTGCCATCAACAGCACCGGCCAGACCGCCGGAAGGTGATGGAGCGAGACGCCCCCAAGGCCCGTCCCGCATAGAATGCCAAGCTGACGGCAAATCGAGACGCGGATAGCGAGCTTCATACGCTGTTGTTCATCGACCGCCAGTTGGACAATGCCATCCAGCGCGCCGGCATTGAGGACCGTCCCCAGCGAAAAGAGAACCGCATAGGCAAACAGCCAGGGGGCGGCTGACGTGCCCAGTGTAGCGACGACCAGCGCGCAGACCCCCAGAATCCTCAGAGACTGCCCCTGCCGGATGATCAAAAGCCGGTTTTTCCGGTCGGTGACCACGCCGGCATAAATGGAGAAAACGAGCGCGGTGGTGCTGCTGGCGAAAAACAGCTGCCCGACCAGGAACACCGATCCCTCGACTGCCGCGATCCATGAGGTGACAACGAGGCTGAGGCCAATGGTTGTAAAGGAAGCCAGAGAGAATGCCATGACGGCAAACTCGATCGTCGCTCGATTACGGAGATGCCGGGCAGGCAGGGTCGCAGGCGCCTGATCTGTCAAGTCGATTACTCCGCCAACACCGGTTTGCTTTTGCCGAGCGTGTCCTGACCGGCGAGTGAAGCGGCAACACAATCTACAGGAGGTGTCCCGTATGGAACGCTTCGGCCGAAACACTTCTTAGGTAGTTGCGGGTTTCTTCGTGCCCCTCGACAGGATCCTCAAATATATCCCGTGCGTGGAACCCGCTGGAATTGTTCAAAATGATCAACCGGCGCGACCTCTGCTCCACGGCATATCTGAATGGATTTTTGGCAATTGAGTTCTGAAATGCCTTCAGTGGCCAGGTGAAATCGGCATCTGCTCCATCTTTTCCCGTGAACTTTCCGTTCATGAACGTGACGATACTTCCATCAACGTCTTTCCTGAAAATTGCGGTTCTGACCCTGCGTTCAACAATTCTATCGATTTTGGAACCGGTCTCGCCGTACACAGCCGGCGTCAGTTCGAATGTGAAGTCGTCATCAAGGCCGATCCTAGCAAGGTGTTCTGGCAGTGCTTCGATGGAGGAGGTCGGAACCCAATAGAAGAAACCGCATTTCCGATAGTTGATGAAGGTGTTGTAGATCGCGATATAGCGGGGCACACCGAGCGACTTGCCGCAGATGAGCCCGTCTGAGTGGAAATCGAGAATATCGGTTGGTGAAATGTCTGGCAGGCCGGCTTTCCTGAGTGCTCTGCTGCTTTCGCAAGAGGCGCTGAACATCGTGAAAGGGGTGAGATTTTCGATATCTTTCGACGGCTTGATGAGCGCGGAGGTAGCGGCGATTGAGACGAGTGCGCCAGCAATCGCATCGTCGGTGACGTCTTCATAGACTGAAGGCACATCAACGACTGCTATACCGCACGCCTTGTGCGCGATCTGCGTCTCGATATCCACCACTGTGTCGGAAAATCTCGATCTGAACTGGCAACTCAAATGTTCGAGAACTCCGGCATTCTTTGTATCCCCGAGGGACTGCAACTGGCCGTCAACCTCCAGAACGTCATGGCAAAACTCGCGAACAAATTCCCTGTCCAGCGAAAATGAAGGAGCTTCTGTAGCGAGCGTGCTTTGGTGCATCCGTGCATCCTTGGTCGACATGAGCCTTTGAATTCGCGCGGCAGGAAGGGGCAAAACCGGCCCTCCCTGCCGGGCTGCTCAGATGGGCTGGCTGTCAGTGCACTCCGGGCGTGTAAGGCTGGGTTTCACGCCTTTTGCCAAACGCTTCACAGAAACTGCTACGACATGTGATGCACTGCTTCGATTTTCGGAAATGGTCATAAAATTCTCTTGGATATATATTACAATTATTGGAAATTTCATTGAAGAAGAAGATATACTCTTCAAATTCTCTTTAAGGTGGCTTCCATAAGCAGTCAATAATATATTGAATTTAAGTATTAATTTTTAAATGTTAATAATTATTTATAATTAAATTATTTTTTACGAATGTAATTAAGTCGTAGGAAATATTTTTCTGCACGATCTAGTGGCGATGAGCTTCGGCCAGCCGCTCGAAAATTTCCACCAGCGCCTCGCATTCCGGGCTTAACTTTTCGCCGAGCGGCTTGATGACGGAGTATTCGAAGCGTTCGTCGGCGATGAGCGGCCGGACGATGCCGCCCGCGCGCTCATGCTCTTCTGCGGTGAACGGATCAACCAGACCAATCCCCAGACCGCGCCGGACCAGCGCCGCGATGACGATTGACAGATAGCTGCGCATCTTCACAACCGGAGGCTTGCGCATTCGCGCGA
Organism: Nitratireductor rhodophyticola; assembly: GCF_019891355.1. Taxonomy (NCBI): domain Bacteria; kingdom Pseudomonadati; phylum Pseudomonadota; class Alphaproteobacteria; order Hyphomicrobiales; family Phyllobacteriaceae; genus Nitratireductor; species Nitratireductor rhodophyticola. The sequence goes on from NZ_JAHSSF010000002.1 coordinate 739,591, forward strand.
AACGGCGGTCGAAATTTCGGCCTGTCATGGTTGAATCGACAAAACCCACAAAGTCGAGACCAGAGAGATCTTCTATATCAACTGCCGGCTTTTGCCCCAGGAAATGTCCAGCGGGCGCGATGAAGCGATAGGGGAGCGTTCCGGTCCTGACCACATCGATTTCGGACTTGTGCTGCGTCGGAATGCCGAACCCGATCTGACATTGCCTGAGCGCCACCTGGCGCACCACGGGCAATGTCGTCATGGAAAAGAACTCGGCCCTGAATTCTGGGCGCAACACGAGCAGCTCGGCCACCGCCTGCGGCAATGCGGCCTGAGCGAAAGCCGGCGCAGCCGCTATGCTCAGTGTCGCGCGCTGTCCTCGTTTGATTTGCTCCGCGGCGCGCTCGATATGCTTCAGTCCGGTAAAGCTGCGCTCCACCTCCAGCCAGAATTCGTGCGCTGCCGGTGTTGCGACGATGCGCCCGCCATGGCGTGTGAACAGGCGCAGGTCGAGCCGCTCTTCCAGCTCCCGGATCAGGCGGCTGACGGCGGGCTGGGAGACCAGCAACTCTTCCGCCGCGCCCGACACGCTGCCGGTCCGCATGACTTCCCGAAAAGCTTCCAGGGATCTCTGACTGAGCATTCTGCTATAAGATTTCCTGATAGGGATGGAATGAAACCTTATTTGCCTTATAGCCCCTCCAGCCGTTCACTGACAGGATAAATCCATCCGGCTCATGTGAGGGGCATGAACGTGAACGGAACCAGGGCCAAGGACGAGGCTGTCCCGTCTTCCTTTCCCCGCCAGACCGATGTGGTCATCATTGGCGGTGGCATTGTGGGGGTGACGGCGGCGATATATCTGGCAGAGCGCGGAATCCCGACGGTACTTTGCGAAAAGGGCCGGATTGCCGGCGAACAGTCCTCCCGAAACTGGGGCTGGATTCGCAAGACGGGCCGCGATCTGCGCGAGTTGCCGCTCATGATCGAAAGTGCGCGTCTCTGGGCGCGGCTCGCGCCGCAGCTTGGTACGGATATCGGCTATGGCGTTCGTGGCACCACATATCTGGCTGAAAACGAGGCGGAGTTTGCGCCTCATGAGGCCTGGCAGGAGGCGGCAAAGCCGTTTCAGCTCGACACCGTTCTCCTCTCCGCATCCCAGACCGACAGAATGCTGGGGCGAAGCGACCGCCGTTTCGCAGGCGCAATACACACCCCTTCGGATGCCACGGCGGAGCCCTGGCTCGCCGTTCCGGCCATGGCCCGCCATGCGGCGAAACTCGGTGTTACCATCATTGAGAACTGTGCAGTCCGGCTTGTCGAACGGGCGAATGGCTCGGTCACCGGGGTTGTGACCGAACATGGCGAGATCTCCTGCAGGGCGGCGATCCTGGCGGGCGGTGTCTGGTCGCGCACATTTCTGGAGAATCTCGGCCTGAATTTTCCTCAACTCGCCGTCAAGTCTTCGGTGTTGCGGACCACGCCGGCGCCGGAAATCGTGCCCGGCGGCCTTGGCGCCACGCGGGCTTCCGTGCGCAGGCGTCTGGATGGCGGCTATACGATCGCTCGCAGCGGTGCGGCCGAGTTTCAGCTTATCCCCGCCGCCTTTCGCCATTTTGGCGCTTTTCTCCCGGTCCTGCGTGATCGCTGGCGGATCATGACGATCAAGGCCGGACGCGATTTCTTTGGCCCGCTGGGGGCCGCTCGCTGGAATGCCGACGATGAAACGCCGTTCGAGCGGACGCGTGTTCTCGACCCAAAGCCCGATCCTCGTCTTCTGGCAAACGTTATGGAGGCGGCGAGGGGGTTGCATCCGCAGCTTGCCGATGCCCGACCTGCCGAAACATGGGGCGGTATGATCGACGTCATGCCCGACGAAATCCCGGTCGTCGACACGCCTTCGGGCTGGCAGGGGCTGCTGATCGCAACCGGGCTGTCCGGCCATGGTTTCGGCATTGGGCCGGGGGTTGGACTGCTGGCCGCGCAGATGACGGCCGGGGAAGTGCCTCTGGTCGACCCGGCACCCTTTGCGCTTTCCCGGTTTTCGAGGAGGGCCGCCGCATGAGCGCGCCTGACGTTCTGATCATCGGGGCGGGAATAACAGGTGCCGTGGCGGCGCTCGAGCTCACCGAGATGGGCGCAAAAGTGGAGGTGGTCGATCGATACGGACCGGCGGCCATGGCATCGGGCTGGACGCTGGCCGGCGTGCGTCAGTCGGGCCGCCATCCGGCCGAGTTGCCGCTGGCGCGTGACGCCGTAAAGCGCTGGCAGGAACTCGACCGTCGACTTGAGGCAAGGACCTCCTATCGACAGGAGGGCAACCTGCGTCTTGCGCGCACCGAGACTGAAATGGAGACGGTGAAGGCGCTGGTCGAGGACCAGAAGACGGCTGGGCTCGACATTTCCTTTCTGGCCGATGGTGGAGCGGCGCGTGAGATTGTGCCCGCCCTCTCTCAGGCTGTTCTGGCCGCCTCTTGGTGTCCGACGGACGGTCATGCCGATCCCGTTGCCACGGTAAATGCCTATCTGCGCCTGGCTGAGCGTCAGGGGGCAAAGATTTCCACTGGGGAAGGCGTGCGTCATCTGCAGGTGAATGGCGCGCGCGCGACTGGCGCCGTCACGGGAACAAGGACGATTTCCGCCGGCGCCATTTTGGCAGCGCCTGGCATCCTCACAAACACGCTTCTTGAACCGCTGGGATTGGCCATCCCGCTGCGCCGGCCCCTTGTCACGGTTCTGCGCAGTGCGGCCCTTCCCCCCATGCTTGCGCCGGTGCTGGGCGTGGCGAATGCGGATATGGCCGTGCGCCAGGAGGTCACCGGGCATCTGCGTGCCACCAGTGGTGCGGAGATTTGGCGGGGCGCACTCGATGAAACGGATGGCGGGCCGGTTGCCCGCACATCCATGGGCAGGATCATGGAGACGATCGCCAGAGTCTCGCACGTTCTGCCGGGGTTTGCCGAGGCCGAGATCGAAAATGTCTGGGGCGGCGTGCTCGATCTGACGCCCGACGCGCTGCCGGTCATCGATTATGTTCCAGGCGTGGACAATCTTGTGATTGCCGCGGGCTTTTCAGGTCATGGTTTCGGCATCGGGCCGACAACCGGCGCACTGGCGGCTCAACTCGTCATGGCAATGCCGCCAAAGCTGGATGTTTCCGCCTTCTGTTTCGAGCGCTTCTTGAAGAGCAAGCCGGGGCAGCAGGCCGCGCTGACATTGCATGGATGATTTTAGGGGGATGGCTTTAGGGATGAATTGGGGGAGGCGCGAATGACCGGGAAATGCATCATTGGAGGTAAAGGTGCTTGATCCAAAAGGGCGCGTCGTGATGGTGTCGGGTGCGAACCGGGGGATCGGCCGGGCGCTGGTCGAGACCCTGTACGCCAGGGGATATGCGGTCAGCGCGGGTGCTCGGGATGCTGCATCACTGGAGGCGACGTTTGCCGATCTTGCGGGCGACCGACTGCTTTGCGCGCGCTACGAAGCAAGCGATCGCCGGACACATGACGACTGGGTTGCTGCCACGCTCGGCAAGTTCGGCCGCCTCGACGCGCTGGTCAACAACGCAGGCACCTCCAACACGTTTTCAATCGAAGAAGGCGAGGAAACCGATCTCGATGCGCTCTGGACCATCAATGTTAAGGGGCCTCTCTTTCTTACCCGCGCCTGCCTGCCGCATCTCAAGGCGTCTGGAAGCGGGCGCATTGTCAATGTGGTCTCGCTTTCGGGAAAGCGGGTCCGCAATGAAAACATCGCCTACAACATGACGAAGCATGCCATGATGGCGCTGACGCACGGCACACGCCGCATCGGGTGGAAGCATGGCGTTCGCGCCACCGCACTCTGCCCCAGCTTCGTCGCAACCGATCTCACCGCCGGCGTCACCAAGGTGGCGCGCGAGGAGATGATCGAGCCCGGCGACCTCGCCGAGCTCGCTGCAACTGCCATCGCCCTCCCGAACACGGCGGCGATGGCTGAAATGCTGGTGAACTGCCGGCTCGAAGACACGCTTTAGGGAGCACGTCACGACAGATCGAAACGCGAAGAGGTGGAACCAATGAAAAGAACAATCGCGACAACATTAATAAGCCTGCTGATGGCAGGCAGTGCGCTCGCTGCGGGCGAGACGCTGAATATCGGCATGGGGAGTGCCGATGCCGGCAAGCTCGACCCGCATGTGGCCACGTCCACGCCAGACAAGGGGCTTCTGCACTGGATGTTCAACGGTCTGGTGCGCATCAAGCCCGGTGAGGCAAGCCCCGCCGATATCGAGCCCGACATTGCCGAAAGCTGGACGGCATCGGATGACGGGCTGACCTGGACCTTCAAGCTGCGCGAGGACGTTGAGTGTCACGGCGACTATGGTCCGCTCGACGCCGAGGACGTGGTCTATTCACTCAACCGCTCGGCAAATTCCGATGTTTCGGCTTTCGCCAAGGACTACAGCGCCTTCGACAGCGTTGAGGCGACCGGCGACCATGAGGTCACCATCAAGCTCAAGAACCCGGTTCCCAGCCTTCTGGGCATGCTTGTGCCCTATCACGGCGGCAACATCGTCTGTAAGGACGCGGTCGAGGCGCTGGGCGCCGATTTTGAGCGCACACCGATCGGCACCGGGCCCTTCATGTTCGAGGAATACCAGCCGCAGCAATATGTGAAGCTGGTGGCCAATCCCGAGTATTTCCGGGGCGAGCCCAAGATCAAGGAAATCTACTACCGTTACATCCCGTCTGATGCCTCGCGCGACCTGGCGTTCCAATCAGGCGAGATCGACATGATCTACGGCAAGCAGGACCAGACCTGGGTCGAGCGCATCTCGAAAATACCCGGTACGAAGGTTGCGGTGATGAAGCCCGGTGAAATGTCGGTCATTCATCTCAACATGACGATGCCGCCGCTTGACGATGTGCGCGTGCGTCGAGCCGTGGCGCATGCCATCAATCGCGATGCGATGGTGCAGTTCAAGGGGCCGGATGTGACGCTGGCGGCGATCTCGCCGGTGCCCGAGGGGTATCTCGGCTTTACCGACGATGTGCCGACCTATGAATACTCCATCGAAAAGGCGAAGGCCCTGCTCGCCGAGGCCGGTCATCCCGATGGCGTGACCATCAAGGCGATCCACACCACGCTGCCGGGCATGATCACGACGATGGAAGCCATTCAGGCCTTGCTGCGGGAAGCAGACATCAATCTCGAAATCGAGACGGTGGAGCATGCCACCTTTCATGAGCAGATCCGCAAGGACCTCAGTCAGGTGACCCACTACGCGGCAGCGCGTTTTCCGGTGGCCGACACCTATCTGTCGCAGTTCTTCCATTCCGACGCCATTGTCGGCACGCCAACGGCAGTGACCAATTTCTCGCATTGTGCGGTGGCCGATGACGAGATCACCGCGGCGCGTGTCGAAACGGATGCCGACAGGCAGCTCGAACTGTGGGCCGAGGCACAGCGTAAGATCATGGACGAGGTCTGCGCCGTCCCGATCGTGCAGAGCCTGCAGCTCTGGGCCTGGAAGGATACGCTCGATCTCGGTGTGGAGGTGAACGGCTCGCTCAATCTGAGCCCGCCGGTGACCGAAGCCGCCCACTTTACTGAATAGGGATCGGAATCGCGCCGGTCTCTTCAGCGGTCCCGCCCCTCGTCGGCTGATGAGGGGCGGAGCGCCGCCGGTTCGACATCGGTGCACCGACAGGTGCCATGACAGCATTCGTCTTGAAACGGCTTGGCTTCGCGGTCATCACGCTCTTTGCCGTTTTGACCATCGTTTTTTTCATAGTCCGCATTCTGCCGGGCGATCCGGCAATGGCGATCCTCGGTGACCAGGCCAGCCAGGAAGCGCTGGTTGCCCTGCGTTCCCGGCTCGGCCTCGATCAGCCGCTCTACATTCAGTACTTCCAGTTCTTGGGCGGGGTCGTCGTTGGAGACTGGGGTGTCTCCATGGTTTCCGGGCGTCCCGTCATTCAGGAAATCCTGAAGGTTCTCCCCGCAACACTCGAACTGACAATCGTTTCGCTCATCCTGGGCGCGGTGGTGGGGGTTCCGCTCGGTGTCTGGTCTGCAGTCAGGCGCAACAAACTGCCGGATTACATCACCCGCATGGCATCGCTGCTCGGGCTGTCCTTCCCGGCCTTCGTCTCCGCGGTTCTTCTGCTTCTGGTCTTCGCCATCCAGCTCCGATGGTTCCCGGTGATCAGCTCCGGGCAGGGCACGACACTGGGTGAACGCCTGCGCGACCTGGCGCTGCCGGCGATCAATCTCGGCCTCATCATGGCGGCCTACATCACCCGCGTGGCGCGTTCAGCCATGCTGGAGGTACTCAATCAGGACTATGTGCGCACGGCCTACGCCAAGGGACTGGCCTTTGCCACCATCATCTGGCGGCATTGCCTGCGCAACGCCATGATCCCGGTGGTTACGGTTGTAGGGCTCTATCTCGGTATCCTGATCGGCAATTCGGTGCTCACTGAAATCGTCTTCAACCGCCCCGGCCTTGGAAAGCTGATCATCGGTGCGCTCAATCAGCGCGACTACACCATGCTGCAGGGCATGATGGTGATCTACACGCTGATCGTCGTTTTGGTGAATCTCCTGACCGACTTAACCTACGGCCTGATCGACCCGAGGATCAAATATTCATGACCCAGTCGACCGCAGCTTCCCTCTCCCGCGCCGCTTATCTGCGCAGGGGACTCGTCGCCACCGGCAGCGGCCTTTTGAAGGCGTTTAACGCCAACAAGACCTCCTGGGTGGGGCTCGGCGTTTTTCTGATTGTCGCTGCGCTGGCGATACTGGCGCCGTGGATTGCGCCTTACGATCCCCTCGACCAGAACATTCTCTTCCGCCTCAAGCCACCATCCGCCGAGCACTGGTTCGGCACGGACTATTATGGGCGGGATACGCTGTCGCGCATTCTGTGGGGTGCGCGTATCTCGCTCGCCATCGGCCTGCTCGCCATCGGCTCGGCCATGGTTCTTGGCACGTTGATCGGCATGGTCGCCGGCTATTATGGCGGGCGAACCGACATCATCATCATGCAGATAATGGATGTGCTTCTGGCCTTTCCGTCTCTGATCCTCGGTCTCATCGTCGTTGCAATGCTCGGGCCGTCCATCGCCAATCTGGTTATCGCCATCGCGCTGACGGCCATCCCACCCTTTGCGCGTATCGCGCGCGCGCCCACGATTGCCGTCAAAAATCGCGAGTTCATCGAGGCGGGGCGGGCGCTGGGCTATTCAGACACGCGGCTGATGTTCGGCCACATCCTGCCGAACATCGCGCCGGAAATTCTCGTCATGGGATCGCTCTGGCTCGCCACGGCTATTCGCGTGGAGGCATCGCTGGCGTTCATCGGACTGGGTGTTGCGCCGCCGACCGCCACCTGGGGCGGCATGATCCGTGAGGGGTTCGAGAACATTCTAGACAGTTTCTGGCTGGCCCTCTTCCCGTCCATCGCCATCCTTATCGTCGTCTTCGCCCTGAACCTGCTCGGTGATGGGTTGCGCGACGCCATCGACCCAAGATTGCGGGGTGAAGAATGACCACGCCCATCCTCTCCATTCAGGGGCTCACCACCTCCTTTCGCGTCGATGGCAATTGGCTGCCCGTGGTGCGCGATCTGAGCTTCGACATCAGCCGGGGCGAGACCGTTGCCGTTGTCGGCGAATCCGGTTCAGGCAAGTCGGTCACGGCTTTGTCGATCATGCGGCTCATCCAGCAGGGCATGGGGCGTATCGAGGGCTCGATCAAACTGGATGGCCGGGAGCTTCTCACGCTCGATGAAGAGGCCATGCGCGATGTGCGTGGCGGTGAGATCGGGATGATCTTCCAGGAACCCATGACGAGCCTGAACCCTGTGCTCACGGTCGGCTTCCAGGTGGCCGAAGCGCTGCGCCGCCATCGCAATATGGATGCCGCGCAGGCAGAGGCGGAGGTGCAGCGGCTCTTCGAGCTCGTGCGCATACCCGACGGCAAACGACGCGCGGGTGAGCATCCACACAGCTTCTCCGGCGGGATGCGCCAGCGCGTGATGATCGCCATGGCGCTCGCCTGCCAGCCCAAGCTGCTGATCGCCGACGAACCGACGACGGCACTCGACGTGACCATCCAGGCCCAGATCCTCGAACTCATCCGGGAGCTTCAGAACGAGATTGGCATGTCGGTGATGTTTATCACGCACGATATGGGCGTGGTTGCCGAGATCGCCGATCGCGTGGTCGTTATGCTGAAGGGCGACAAGGTTGAGGAAGCACCCGCCACGGAGCTCTTCACCGCGCCGAAGGAGGGCTATACGAAGATGCTGCTGGGCGCGGTGCCCAAACTGGGTTCGCTCTCCAGCACCCGGACGCCGCGCCGCTTTCCGGCAATGGATGTGTCCGGCCCGGGCCCCGAACCGGACGATGAGCCGGATCGACGCGGTACGCCCATTCTCGACGTTGAGGGTCTGACGACACGGTTTGCCGTGCGAGGTGGCCTGCTCGGCGGCGTCAGGGGCCAGGTGCATGCCGTGGAAGACGTTTCGTTTTCGGTCCGCGCCGGCGAAACCCTGGCGCTGGTGGGTGAATCAGGCTGCGGAAAGTCGACCACCGGTCGCTCCATCCTGCGGCTTGTCGAGCCGGTCGCTGGCCGCGTTTCGTTCGAGGGGGAAAACCTTATGGATGCCGATGCAGCCAGCCTGCGTGCTGCGCGCCGGCGCATGCAGATGATCTTTCAGGACCCCTATGGATCGCTCAATCCGCGCCAGACGGTGGGGTCCGCTATCGCCGAACCGATCCGGGTGCACGGTCTCGGCAATCCCATGGAGGCGCAGGACAAGGTTGCCCATCTGCTGGAACTGGTCGGTCTCACCCGTGAGCATGCGCTGCGGTTTCCGCACGAGTTTTCGGGCGGGCAGCGCCAGCGCGTTTGCATCGCCCGCAGTCTTGCGCTGGAGCCCAGCCTGATCGTTGCCGATGAATCTGTCTCCGCGCTCGATGCCTCCATCAAGGCGCAGGTTGTCAATCTGATGCTCGATCTGCAGCGCGAACTCGGCCTCGCCTATCTCTTCATCAGTCATGACATCGCCGTCGTGGAGCGTGTCAGCCATCGTATAGCTGTCATGCTTCTGGGCGAGATCGTTGAAATCGGCCCGCGGGATGCAGTTCTGTCGAACCCGCGCCACCCCTATACGCGAAAGCTCATTGATGCCGTGCCGGTCCCCGATCCGGCCACGCGGGGCCGGCGGCGTGGTCTGATTGCCGATGAGTTGAAGAGCCCGGTGCGTTCGCTCGACTGGGAAAAGCCTGAACGGCGGATGATCGAGGTGGCGCCCGATCATTTCGTCATGGAGCACTAGGCTGAAGATCGCCCAATCCCGGAAATGGAATGCAGTCGCTGGCTTCTGCGCGAGAATGCGATAACTGCGAATGTAGGGAAAAGTTTGGCTGGGGAACCTGGATTCGAACCAGGACTAACGGAGTCAGAGTCCGTGGGTCTACCGTTAACCTATTCCCCAGCAGGCGGCGCTGGCCGCTTTCGCCACGCTATTTAGCGATATGAGTTTTATAGTCAAGGGCGGATGCGGATTCAATTCTGACAAAGACAAAATTTCCGGCCGTGCAGAGATCATTGCGTTTCCGGCCAACACCGCTCTTGGTGAAACCTGCTATGGCTGATACTCTGCCGCCAACTAAACGATATGAGCTGCCTGCTGCGCCCAAAAGGGCTTGCGCGGCGGCGAAGGAATAGCGGTGGAAAACCACGACCACGGCGAGGTCTCGCCGGTAAATGAGGTCGTCCGGGATGCCGCGTCGGATGGGGGCTCTTCCCTCGGCTTCGACGATCGGTCGGCCGGACAGCCTGCCCGTACGGGCAAGACGGCTGCCTCGCCCAGGCGAAAGAAGTCGCGCCGGAACGGGGCCACGCGCCCCGGTGCGGCAAAGGGCCCGGCGCAGGACGCATCCTCTGGAGAATCGCGTGACGAAGGCGCTTCGCAGGCGCGTGTGCAGGGCGAAGCGGCCCATGCGGATGGTTCTTCGCGCCCGGATGGGGAGCCCCCGAAGAGAAAGCGCAGAAAGCGGCGCAGGCGCCGCGCCTTCGTGCGCGGTGCAGTCGGAGAGGCCGCTACCCAGCAGGAGGCCCCGCCTCAGCTGGAGACCGGGAAGCTCAACCGGCCTCAGCCGGCAAGGCGGCGCGAATCGGCGCAGGAAGGCCAGCGCACGTCCTATGCCGCGCTCGATCTTGGCACCAACAATTGCCGGCTTCTGGTGGCCGTGCCGACGCGGCCCGGGCACTTTCGCGTGGTGGACGCCTTTTCGCGGATCGTGCGCCTCGGAGAAGGGCTCAGCCTTGAAGGTCGCCTCAGCGAAGCAGCGATGGACCGGGCTGTCACGGCGCTTGGCATCTGCGCGGAAAAGCTCGGGCACCGGAAGCCCCGGCGCATGCGGCTGATCGCAACGGAAGCCTGCCGCTCGGCCGAAAATGGCGAAGCCTTCATCGAACGCGTGAAACACGAGACCGGGCTGACACTGGAGATCATCGACCGGCAGACCGAGGCCCGGCTGGCGGTTGCCGGCTGTAGCACGCTGGTGGAACGCGGCACGGAGGGCGTGGTGCTGTTCGACATTGGCGGCGGATCGTCCGAGATCGCCCTCGTGGACATTTCGCGGCACCGCACGCCACGGCTCGCCGATCATATCGTCGCATGGACATCACTGCCCGTGGGCGTGGTGTCGCTTGCCGAGCGCTTTGGCGGCCACCATGTGACGCGCGAAACCTTCTCCGCCATGGTCGACGCCGTGGGCGAGATGCTCGACCGGTTCGATGATGGCGGGCGGCTTTCAAAGATCGCTGCAGGGGGGCGGTTTCATCTCATCGGAACCTCTGGAACGGTCACGACGCTTGCCGGCGTTCATCTGGGACTGGCGCGCTATGATCGCCGACAGGTCGACGGGCTTTGGATGGAGCGGGACAATGTCGACCGCATGATCGACACGCTGCTCTCGTGGGATTTTGAACAGCGCAAGGCCAATCCCTGCATTGGCGCGGATCGCGCCGACCTTGTGCTCGGCGGCTGTGCCATCCTGGAGGCGATCCGCCGGCGCTGGCCCTCGGAGCGGTTAAGGGTGGCCGACCGCGGCCTGCGCGAAGGCATGCTGAACGAAATGATGGCCGCCGATGGTGCCTGGCGGCGCCGGCGGCGGATGGGACGAGGGACATGAGGTTGGGCGGATGAGCAAGAAACCGGCCAAGGCGGGCGGGGCGCGCGCGCTCAAGACACGCGTCAAGAAGAAGCGCGGCCTGAAAAATTCGTCGCGCCGCTGGCTCGAACGGCACCTGAACGACCCCTACGTGCATCGCGCGCAAGCCGAGGGCATGCGCTCGCGAGCGGCGTACAAGCTGACGGAAATCGACGACCGCCACAAATTGCTCTTTCCGGGGGCACGGGTGATCGACCTCGGTGCGGCCCCGGGAGGCTGGTGTCAGGTCGCGGCCGAGCGTGTTGGATCCACGCCTGAAAACCCGCTCGTGGTGGGCATCGATTATCTGGGCATGGATGCCGTGCCGGGCGCGATCGTTCTGGAGATGGATTTTCTGGACGATGATGCGCCGGAGCGCCTTCTGGAGACGCTTGGTGAAGCGCCGGATCTGGTCATCTCCGACATGGCTGCGCCGACCACCGGGCATCGCCAGACCGACCATCTGCGCACCATGCATCTGTGCGAGACGGCGGCGGATTTCGCGCTTTCCGTGCTGAAACCTGGCGGACATTTCCTGGCGAAGACCTTTCAGGGCGGCGCCGAAACCGGGTTGCTCGATCAGCTCAAGCGCAATTTCAAATCCGTCCACCACGTGAAGCCCCAGGCTTCGCGCGCCGAATCCGTCGAGCTTTATCTTCTGGCCAAGGGGTTCAAGGGCCGCTCCGAAGCCGATCCCGAAAACGACGGTTGAGGGCAGGCGCGGAGTAGCTACTCGCCCGCCGGTGCCGGCTCGGTGAGCCTGCCGCGGCGTCTGCTGTGACCGGAAACCCGGCTGCCGGCTTCTGGCGGCAGGGTGAGAAACGGTACGGCCGCCAGCGCCGAAAGCGCGGCGACGATCAGGAATGCGTTGACGAATGCGTCGATACCCAGCTCCGTTCCGGTAATGAAGGCGGACGCCTCCAGGATTCCTCCCCCGACAGCGACACCAAGCGCGATGCTTACCTGCTGGGCTGCCGCTGAGATGGTGGAGGCCTGGCTTGCCTCCCGGTCGCCAAGCTCGGCGAAGACCAGAGCGTTGGCCGATGTGAAGAACAGGGAGCGCAGAAGGCCGGACCCGACCAGCACGGTGATGATCACCCAGTGCGGTGTCGCAGGGGTGAAGAGCGCATTGACGGCGATGCTCGCGCCGCCAAGCACCGACGCGGTGACCAGAACAACCCGGAACCCGCCGAGGCGCAGCGCGGTGGTGGCAATGAATTTCATGGCGATGGCACCGAATGCCGATGCGAAGGTCAGAAGACCCGACTGAAACGGGGTGAGACCGAACACCACCTGAAACATGAGCGGCAGCAGAAACGGCACAGCGCCGACGCCGATGCGGAACAGCGAGCCGCCGATGATGGCCGCCCGGAAGGTACGGTTGGCGAAAAGGCTGAGATTCAGAATGGGACGTGGGGTGCGCAGGGCGTGGCGAACGTAAAGCGCAGCCGCCATGACACCGATCACCACCGTGACAAGACCGATGACGGGCGGCAGGGCTGGCAGGCTGATGACCGAGAGGCCAAACACCAGTCCCGATGCGCCGATACTGCAAAGCAGGAAGCCGGAAAGGTCCAGTCGCCCGGTTTCTTCCCTTGCGAAATCGGGCAGGACATAACCGGAGACGACAATGCCCAGAAGCCCGATCGGCACATTGATCAGAAAGATCCAGTGCCAGGAGAAATAGGTGGTGACGAAGCCGCCTAGCGGTGGGCCGGCAATCGGACCGATCAGAGCGGGGACTGTCAGCCAGGCCATGGCTTTCACAAGCTGCTCGCGTGGCACGGCACGCACGAGAACAAGGCGGCCGACCGGTGTCATCATCGCGCCGCCCATCCCCTGCAGAAATCGCGAAAGCACGAACGCCCCCAGCGAATTGGAAAAGGCGCAGGCGATGGAACCGATCACGAAGACCGCGATGGCTATGCGGAAAACCCGCTTGGCGCCGAAGCGGTCAGCCATGAAGCCACTGATCGGAATGAAAATCGCCAGAGAAACGAGATAGCTCGTCAGGGCGAGTTTCAGCGTTACCGGGCTGGTGCCGATATCGGCAGCGATGGCCGGCAGCGACGTGGCGATGACGGTTGAGTCCATCTGCTCCATGAAGAGCGCGACGGCGAGTATGAGCGGCAGTGTGCGGTTCAAGGCATTCTGTTCCTGTGCCGGTCTGCCGGGTGAAGATGTGGGGGGACAGGCAGTCCGGATCAGCGTCCGGGCTATAGCACCGGGAAGCGCGTCTGTCCTGTGGCAGAGGTGCGGCTGTGTTGGTGCTGTCATGTCGTGTGGACGAAACAATTCTCACGCATTGAAAAAGCACCACCTTTTCAAGCCGGCGCTGACGTGGTACCAGCCAGCGCCAATCCTGAAAGGGAATCACATAAGCGGGGCCGTGCCATTTTGTGGCGGGGTCGCGCGTCCTCTCATTCCAAAGGGTCGGCCATGGCAAAAATCATCGAGACAGCAACCGGCGCCCAGGCGCTCACTTTCGACGACGTGCTCCTGCAGCCCGGCCACTCCGAGGTGATGCCCGGTCAGACGGATGTGCGCACGCGCATTGCCGGCGACATCGACCTGAACATCCCGATCCTGTCCGCGGCGATGGACACGGTTACGGAATCGCGCCTCGCAATCGCCATGGCTCAGGCAGGTGGTATCGGTGTTATCCACCGCAACCTGACACCGGTCGAGCAGGCCGAAGAGGTGCGCCAGGTCAAGAAGTTTGAATCCGGCATGGTGGTGAACCCGATCACCATTGGCCCTGATGCGACACTGGCCGAAGCGCAGGCCCTGATGCGCGCACACGGCATCTCCGGCATTCCTGTGGTGGAGAATGGTGGTGCAGGAGGGCATGCGACCGGGCGGCTGGCCGGCATTCTGACCAATCGCGATGTGCGTTTCGCCTCGGATCCCGCGCAGCCTGTACGCGAGTTGATGACACATCAGAACCTCGTAACGGTGAAGGAAGGCGTGGCGCAGGACGAGGCCAAGCGGCTTCTGCATCACCACCGTATCGAGAAGCTTCTGGTCGTCGACGATGCGGGCAACTGCGTCGGCCTGATCACGGTCAAGGACATCGAGAAGTCGCAGCTCAATCCACATGCGAGCAAGGACGCGCAGGGGCGTCTTCGCGCAGCGGCGGCAACGAGTGTTGGCGATGACGGTTTCGAGCGTGCCGAACGCCTGATCGATGCTGGTGTGGACCTTCTGGTGATCGATACCGCCCATGGCCATTCGCAGCGTGTGCTCGACGCCGTTGCGCGGGCCAAGAAGCTTTCAAACACCGTGCGCATCATCGCGGGCAATGTGGCAACCGCGGATGGCACCAAGGCGCTGATCGATGCGGGAGCCGATGGCGTCAAGATCGGCATCGGGCCGGGCTCCATCTGCACCACGCGCATTGTCGCCGGTGTCGGCGTGCCGCAGCTCTCGGCCATCATGTCCGCGGTGGAGGTCGCCGACAGGGAAGGCGTTTCGCTGATCGCCGACGGCGGCATCAAGTTCTCCGGCGATCTGGCAAAGGCACTGGCAGCCGGTGCATCGGCAGTGATGGTCGGTTCGCTCCTCGCGGGCACCGATGAGAGCCCGGGCGAGGTTTACCTGCATCAGGGGCGCTCCTTCAAAGCCTATCGCGGCATGGGCTCGGTCGGCGCGATGGCGCGCGGTTCGGCCGACCGCTATTTCCAGGCCGAAGTGCGTGACACGCTGAAGCTGGTCCCCGAGGGCATTGAAGGGCAGGTGCCTTACAAGGGCCCAGCCGGCGGTGTCCTTCATCAGCTCACCGGTGGTCTGAAGGCGGCCATGGGCTATGTGGGTGCGGCAAATCTTGGAGAATTCCGCGAACGGGCGACCTTTGTCCGCATTTCGGGCGCGGGTCTTCGTGAAAGCCACGCGCATGACGTGACGATCACACGTGAAAGCCCGAACTACCCGGGCGGCGCCTGAGCGCGTGTCCAGTACCTGCTTTCCGAGAAAGGGCCGCAAGGCCCTTTTTCATGGCGTCAGGTTCGTTCCATCAGTGTCGTCCTGGCAACGATGCCGGCAACGGCCGCACCGACAAAGGGGGCAGCGATAAAGAGCCAGAGCTGGTTCATTTCGCGTGCGCCAGAGAAAAGCGCGGGGCCAATGGACCGTGCGGGATTGACCGAGGTGCCGGTGACAGGGATCAGGCACAGGTGAATTGCGACCAGCGTGAGGCCGATGACCATGCCGGACAGCGGGGTCCGGTGCTTCTTCGCGGTTACGCCGAGGATGACGGTCACGAATATAAAAGTTCCCAGCGCTTCGAGTGCGAAGGCGGTGGGCATGGGGGAAAGCCCCGCGCCCTCCCAGCCGTTGGCTGCACGGGATATGGGGGCGACGGCATCAGAGCCCTTCGCCATGCCCCACAGTGCTGCGGCAGCGATCACGGCTCCGGCGATCTGCGCGACCATATAGGGCACCACGTCTTTCACAGGCATGCGACCGGCCAGGAAAACGCCGGCGGTCACGGC
Source organism: Nitratireductor rhodophyticola (assembly GCF_019891355.1). Taxonomy (NCBI): domain Bacteria; kingdom Pseudomonadati; phylum Pseudomonadota; class Alphaproteobacteria; order Hyphomicrobiales; family Phyllobacteriaceae; genus Nitratireductor; species Nitratireductor rhodophyticola. Next base: position 755,276 of record NZ_JAHSSF010000002.1, read on the forward strand.
AGGGTTGAGGTGCGCGCCGGAGACGGGGCCAACGGCATAGGCCATGGCAATCACCGCAACGCCGAATGAAACGGCAATGCCGAGACCTCCTAGTGGCAGGAGGTTTCCGAATCCGCCGGCGGTGACGCTGGCACATCCCAGGAAGACAAGGCAGAACGTTCCAAAACACTCGGCGACGTAAGCTTTCATGGTTTTGTCCTTGCGATAGCGCCACCCTTGCCAAACGTCTGCGTTTCAATGCTGATGGTAAAATCAGGAATCAGCGTTGGAAGCCTGGAAACCGGGAGGGGAGGGGTATGTCCCAACACGCAATCTTCTGGCCGATGATCGCCCATGTCGCGCTCGTTTATGCCGTGTATGTGCTGATCGCCCTGCGCCGAAAAAAGGCTGTGGAAACGGGCAGTGCACGCGTTTCCCAGTTCAGGGAGAACCGTGACGAGCCGGTCGAAAGCCTGTTTGTGCGCAACAATCTCGCCAATCAGTTTGAACTGCCGGTGCTTTTCCACGCGGTATGCCTGGCACTGTTTGTAACGGGCGGGGCGGGGCCGGTTGCAGTCTGGCTGGCCTGGGCATTCGTGTTGTCGCGTTATGCACACGCCTTTGTGCACGTCACCTCGAACCGGATACGCTTTCGTCAGCCGATGTTCACGCTTGGGTTTCTCGCACTGGGCGCCATGTGGGGGCTGCTTGCGCTGACGCTCTGGAACGCGGGATGAAGATTACCCTCGTGCGAGCAGAGCCTCGTGCGCCTGAAGAACGGTCTCGCGCAAAGCCGCGAAATCGTCTTTTCGCGGGTTGGACTTGCGGCCCGCGAGGCATATGCTGCGGGAAGGGCTGGGATCGAGAAACGGCAGCACGCTGACGGACGGCAGAAGATTCGCCGAGGCGCGCGCCATCCGCGGAATGAGGGTAACACCCATCCCATGCGACACCATGTGCAAAAGCGTCGTCAGGCTCGTTGCGCCAAAGGTCTCCATCGTCACCGGTTTGACCCGCCCGCAGATTTCGAGCGCCTGGCCTCGCATGCAATGGCCGTCTTCCAGAAGCATCAGCCGCTCCAGCGCCATGCTTTCCTGCGCCACGGGCGGGGCGATGCGCGCAGCGTCGGCGGTCGGCACCGCGAGGTAGAACGGGTCCTCAAAGAGGAGGTCGGGCGCGAGCCGGCTGTCTTCGACGGGTTCGGCCGCGATCATGGCGTCGAGGCGACCGGACGCAGTGTCTTCAGCCAGAGCGGCGGTAACAGCCTCGCGCACCTCAAGCCGCAATTGCGGAAATCTTTGCTTCAGGAGCGGAAGAAGTTCGGGAAGCAGATAGGGCGCAATTGTGGGAATGACGCCAAGCCGGAAGCGACCCTCAAGCGCCTTGCGTTCCCGTCTGGCCTCGCCCTCCAGATCGCGGACCTCGGAAAGGATGCGTGCCACGCGCGGCAGCATCGCCTGCGCTTCGGCCGTGAGGCGTACGCCGCCGCTGCCGCGCTCGAACAGCCTGAAGCCAAGCTGGGATTCCATTTCAGAAATCTGTGCCGAAAGCGCCGGCTGCGTGACGCCGCAGCTCATGGCGGCGCGTCCGAAATGAAGCGTTTCGGCCAGACGCTCGAAATACTGCATCTGTCTGATGGTGAGGCGTATCATAAGTTTAGATTATCGCATCGAATATTAAAGACAATTGGAATTTATCAAGCGGCGTCGATACCTTAGAACCGTTCCAAGCCACGCCGCAGGTGAGACCGGCAGCCGGGCAAAACCGGAGAGCAAGCAAGGGAGTTTCTTTCATGGCAGACAAACGCACGATGACCACGTCTGCTGGCGCCCCCGTCAGCGACAACCAGAATTCCGTAACCGCGGGTGAGCGCGGCCCGGTTCTTCTTCAGGACTACCAGCTCATCGAGAAGCTTGCTCACCAGAACCGTGAACGCATCCCCGAGCGCGTGGTTCACGCCAAGGGCTGGGGAGCGCATGGCGTTTTGAAGATCACCGGCGACATTTCGAAATACACCATTGCCAAGGCACTTCAGCCGGGCGTGGAAACGCCGATGCTCGCGCGGTTCTCCACCGTTGCCGGCGAGCAGGGCGCGGCCGATGCCGAGCGCGACGTGCGCGGCTTTGCACTGAAGTTCTACACCGAGGACGGCAACTGGGACCTGGTGGGCAACAACACGCCCGTCTTTTTCGTCCGCGATCCGCTCAAATTCCCGGACTTCATCCACACGCAGAAGCGTCACCCACGCACCAATATGCGTTCGCCCACGGCCATGTGGGACTTCTGGTCGCTGTCGCCGGAAAGCCTTCATCAGGTCACGATCCTGATGTCCGACCGCGGTCTGCCGACGGCGCCCATGTTCATGAACGGCTACGGCTCACACACCTATTCGCTCTGGAACGACAAGGGTGAGCGCTTCTGGGTGAAATTCCACTTCAAGACCATGCAGGGCCATAAACACCACACCAATGCGGAGGCCGAGCAGGTGGTGGGCAAGACCCGCGAGAGCTATCAGGAAGCGCTCTATGGCACGATCGAGGATGGCGACTTTCCGAAGTGGAAGGTGCAGGTTCAGATCATGCCCGAGGCGGATGCGGAGAAAACCTCCTACAATCCGTTCGACCTGACCAAGGTCTGGCCGCATGCGGAATATCCCCCGATCGACATTGGTGTGATGGAGCTGAACCGCAATCCGGACAACTACTTCACCGAGATTGAGAATGCCGCGTTTTCGCCGTCCAACATTGTGCCGGGGATCAGTCATTCGCCCGACAAGATGCTTCAGGCGCGCATCTTTTCCTACGCGGACGCACACCGCTACAGGCTCGGCACGCATTACGAGACGATCCCGGTCAACCAGCCGAAATGCCCGGTTCACCACTATCATCGCGATGGCGAGATGAACACGTTCGGAGGCATCAAGACGGGCAATCCCGACGCATTTTATGAGCCCAACTCCTTTGGCGGTCCGGTCGAGAACCCGGCTGCCAAGGAGCCACCGCTCAAAATCTCGGGCGATGCGGACCGCTACAATCACCGCATCGGCAATGACGATTACAGCCAGCCCCGCGCGCTGTTCAACCTCTTTGATGAGGGAGAAAAGAACCGGCTGTTCTCCAACATTGCCGCCGCGATGGGTGGCGTGCCCGGTGAAATCATCGAACGCCAACTCGCGCATTTCGACAAGATCCACCCGGACTACGGCAATGGCGTGCGCAAGGCGCTGAAGGAAGCGCATGGATATGAGGCCAACGCCGTACCCGTGACCGGCAAGACGCCACAGCGCGCTGCCGAATAGGCAAGGCTGAAAAGGCTTTGATAAAGTGCGGGCGTGGAGCGATCCGCGCCCGTTTTGCTTGTCTAAAGGCCTGCTTCCGGCTAGCTGTGCGCCATTCGGGTAACCGGCAAAGGTGTCATATGCGACTTGGCGGACGGCTGGCTGCGGCCATTGAAATTCTGGAAGACATTGACCGGCGTTATCGCCCGGCTGCGGAAGCGCTGAGAGACTGGGGCCTGTCCCATCGTTTCGCCGGCTCCAAGGATCGCGCTGCCATTGGCAACCTCGTCTATGATGCGCTACGCCGCAAGCGCTCGGCGGCCTGGATGTTTCAGGAAGAAAGCCCGCGTGCGCTGGCCTTCGGAGCCTTGATGATCGAGGCGGGATACGACCCGGAAGCGTTGAATGGGGCACTGGCGGAAGACAATTTTGCACCGCCACTGATTTCAGGCGAGGAAGCAGACCGCATCGCCGCGCACCCTCTGGGCGGGGCGCCTGACGGCGTGCGCGCGGAATGCCCTGAATGGTGCGAGCCGCTTCTCAGGCGCACCTGGGGCGACGACTGGGTGGCCGAGGCTGCGGCCCTTGCGGAACGCCCGCCGCTCGACATGCGGGTCAACACGTTAAAATCCACGCGCGAAAAGGTGGCCAAGGCGCTGGCACGCACCGGCGTTCACGAGAGTGAACTTGCGCCGCAGGGTCTGCGCATCGGCCCGATCGAAGGGCAGGGACGGCATCCCAATGTGCAGGCAGAGCCCGCCTTTCAAAAGGGCTGGTTCGAGGTTCAGGACGAGGGCTCGCAGATCGTTGCCGCTCTCACCGAAGCCGCAGCGGGCATGCAGGTGCTCGACTATTGTGCCGGCGCTGGCGGTAAGTCGCTCGCCATGTCGGCGGCCATGGAGAACACCGGCCAGATTCAGGCTTTCGACGCCGAGAAACAGAGACTTGCGCCTATTTTCGAGCGCCTGAAGCGGGCGGGCTGCCGCAATGTGCAGGCGGTGGCCGATCAGGAAGCGCTCGCCGCGCATGAGGGACGGCTCGACCTGGTCGTTGTCGACGCGCCATGCACGGGAGCAGGCACCTGGCGGCGCAGACCAGATGCCAAATGGCGGCTCGGTGAGAAACAGCTCGAGCAGCGGCAGGCGGAGCAGGCCGAAATTCTGCGGCGCGCGGCGCGCTTCGTGCGTTCCGGTGGGCGGCTTGCCTATATCACCTGTTCGGTCTTTGCAGAGGAAAACGACGATCAGGTGCGGGCCTTCCTCGAAGCCAATCCGGATTTCCGCCCGGTGGACCATGAGGCACTGTGGGAAAGGCACTTTTCCGGAAAGGCCGCGAAGGCGAGAATTGACGGAACCACGGGCATCGCCCTTTCACCCGGCCGTACGGCGACTGACGGCTTCCATTTTGCCGCACTGGAGCGCGTCTGAGGCAGGCGTGGCGAGACAATGAGCAAGGCAGCAAACCCCATCAATGTCGAAGCCCGCGTTCGCGCCAGCTTCGCCCGTCAGAAAATGATGCAGACCATCGGCGCCGAGCTGACGCTGGTGACGCCGGGCATTGTCGAGATCGAGATGCCCTATGCAGAGGCGCTGACCCAGCAGCACGGATTTCTCCATGCGGGCGTGATCTCCACCGCGCTCGATTCGGCCTGCGGTTATGCGGCCTTTTCCATGATGCCCGAGGACGCGGCGGTGCTGACCATCGAATTCAAGGTCAACCTGCTTGCACCGGGGCGCGGCGAGCGTTTCCTGTTTCGCGGCACCGTCACCAAGCCCGGTCGCACCATCATCGTGGCTGACGGGCAGGCCTACGCCTATTCGTCCGAGGGGGACGCCAAACTGATCGCCACCATGACCGGAACCATGATGACCATCATCGGACGCGAGGGAATCGAGGGATGACGCGGGCACCGGTGGAGCCGGCGATGCTCGCCGGAAAACGCGTTCTCTTCGTCATGGCGGCGGATGCCGAATACGGACCGCATCTGAAAAAGCGATTCACGCCGCTGATGACAGGTGTCGGTCCGGTGGAGGCGGGGGTGGTCCTTGGTGCGGAACTCGCGCTTCTCGATGCCGAAGGCCATCTGCCGGATCTGCTCGTTTCTCTCGGATCCGCCGGAAGCCGCAGTCTGAAGCAGACGGAAGTCTATCAGGCGACTTCGGTCTCCTACCGCGACATGGATGCTTCGCCGCTTGGATTTGAGAAAGGTGTGACGCCTTTCCTAGATCATCCGGCGATCATGCCGCTGCCGCATCGCATTCCGGGCGTTCCCGAGGCGACGCTGTCGACCGGCGGCAACGTGATTTCAGGGGCCGCCTACGACGCCATCAATGCCGACATGGTGGATATGGAAACCTTTGCCGTCTTGCGCGCCTGCCAGCGATTCGGTCTCGATCTGGTGGCGCTGCGCGGTATCTCCGACGGGGCGGCGGAACTGCAGCACGTGAACGACTGGACCGAATATCTGCATGTCATCGATGAAAAGCTTGCCGACGCGGTGGACCGTCTCGAACGGGCCATTGCCGATGGCCTGCTCGGCGGCTGATCCGTTCACTGCGGCAGGTTCTTCGCATTGCCGAACAGAATGCCGCGTAGTTTGAGGCGCTGGCTTCCATCACGTGACACATAAAACAGCCCGTCGGCGGTGGCGTCCAGCATCCAGTCGCCTTTCTGTCCGCCGTCCCAGTGTGTTGCGTAGCCATCGTTGAGAAGACGCCATGAGCCCGAACGGGTTTCGCCGGTATTCAGCAGCATGTGCCCCTTTCCGTCCTGTCCAAGATAGACGAAGGCATCTGCTCCGTTGTGCTCCAGAATATGCGTCGTGCCTGGAATCAGAAACTGCAGGTTTTCTCTGGTGAGAATGGTCATGACGTGCTCCAGCGTTCCGGTGTCGGTTTGCGTCGATCACCACAGTGATCTATGTAGTCAAGTAGCTTGACAAATACGGTGTGATTGAAGAATGGTCAAGAGTATTGACAAAAAGTCTGAAGCCTGGCCCGACCATCTGGGGTGGCGCCTTTCAAAAGCCAACCGCGCCTGGCAGACGGCCTTCGTTCGTGCGATGCGCGCGGCAGGACATGACTGGATGACCGATGCACGTGCAACGCTTCTGGGGCATGTGGCGAGCCGGGGTACGGCGCAGTCCGTTTTGATTGAACGGATGGGGATTTCCAAGCAGGCTGTTCAGCAGTTGATCGACGGGCTGGAGGGGGAAGACATCGTTCGTCGTCTACCAGACCCGCGCGACAGGCGTGCAAGAATTGTTGCTCACACGCCCAAGGGGCGTTCGGCTCTCCGGGACGCCGACCGCATCAAGATCGAACTCGAAGAACGTTATCGCAAACTGCTCGGGCAGGAAGGGCTAGCCGCATTGAAATCTGCACTAGCAGCGCTGGCACTCTCGACCAATGACGATATTCGGGGAGATCGGGAGGGTTAGAGGTTGCGAAGCGGCATGCGTTTCATTAAAGGCTCAGCATGACGATATCCAATCCCGACACAGTTCTCATCATTGATTTCGGCAGCCAGGTCACGCAGCTCATTGCGCGGCGGGTGCGCGAGGCCGGAGTCTATTGCGAAATCGCTCCGTTCCAGTCGGCCGAAGAGGCGTTTAAGCGCCTTACGCCCAAGGCGGTCATCCTTTCCGGCAGCCCGGCCTCTACTGTCGATATCGGCAGCCCGCGAGCGCCGCAGGTGATCTTCGATTCCGGCCTTCCCGTGCTCGGTATCTGCTATGGCGAGCAGACCATGTGCGCCCAACTTGGCGGTAAGGTCGAAGGGTCCGACCATCGTGAGTTTGGCCGTGCCTTCCTCGAGATCGAGAATGATTGCCCGCTGTTTGAGGGCGTCTGGGCGAAAGGCACCCGCCATCAGGTGTGGATGAGCCATGGCGACCGGGTGACGGCCATACCGCCCGGCTTCCGCGTGGTTGGCACCTCGACGGGCGCGCCCTTTGCAGCCATTGCCGATGAGGAGCGCAAATATTACGGTGTTCAGTTCCACCCCGAGGTGGTCCACACGCCCGACGGCGCAAAGCTCCTTTCCAATTTCGTGCACAAGATCGCCGGTCTTTCGGGCGACTGGACGATGGCGGCCTATCGCGAGCAGGCGATTGAGGCGATCCGTAAGCAGGTCGGCGACGGCAAGGTGATCTGCGCGCTTTCGGGCGGTGTCGATTCCTCCGTGGCAGCCCTTCTGACGCATGAGGCTGTCGGCGATCAGCTCACCTGCATTCTCGTCGATCATGGCCTGATGCGGAAGAACGAGGCGTCCGAAGTGGTCGCCATGTTCCGCGAGCACTATAATCTGCCGCTGATCCTGGTGGATGCCGCCGACCGCTTCATCGGCGCTCTGGAGGGCGAGAGCGATCCGGAAAAGAAGCGCAAGACCATTGGTCGCCTGTTCATTGAAGTGTTCGAGGAAGAGGCGAAAAAGCTCGGCGGCGCCGATTTCCTGGTGCAGGGCACGCTTTATCCCGACGTGATCGAAAGCGTATCCTTCACGGGCGGTCCGTCCGTGACCATCAAGTCGCACCACAATGTGGGCGGTCTGCCCGAGCGCATGAACATGAGCCTGGTGGAACCGCTGCGCGAGCTTTTCAAGGACGAGGTGCGTGTGCTCGGCAAGGAGCTTGGCCTGCCCGGCAGCTTCATCGGTCGCCATCCCTTCCCGGGGCCGGGGCTTGCCATTCGCTGCCCCGGCGGCGTGACGCGCGAGAAGCTCGAAATCCTGCGTTCCGCCGATGCGATCTATCTCGACGAGATCCGCAAGGCCGGCCTCTACGATGCGATCTGGCAGGCCTTTGCCGTTCTCCTGCCGGTGCAGACGGTGGGCGTGATGGGCGACGGGCGCACTTATGAATTCGTCTGCGCGCTGCGGGCGGTGACCTCCGTCGACGGCATGACAGCCGATTTCTACCACTACGACATGGAGTTCCTTGGCCGTGCCGCCACTCGCATCATCAACGAGGTGAAGGGCATCAACCGCGTCGTCTACGACGTGACGTCCAAGCCGCCCGGCACGATCGAGTGGGAGTGATCCGGCGTCTGTCGGGGGTACGGTTAAACGCACAGTCGTCTCAATGGCCGCCGACAAACCATTGTCCCGGCTCGATATGGAAGGGCCGTGATCTCTCTGGCGATCGCGCGGGAAGAATGCCTCGGTGTTTGGCAATCGGTATCCGAGGGACGTTCAGCCGCTCAAGAGAAACAGCGAGCGCAGCGACGGCTAAAGGAAGCCTGTATGGACGACAGTACCCGATCGATGCGCAACACCATCGTTGATCGGGACATCTTTCCGGCGCTCACGAACCGTCTTCTGACGGGGACTGAACCTGGCGACATCCGGCAGGTCCGCAGTCAGGTCAAGGACCCGCGGCGCGTTTATCTGCCTCAACAGGCGCCCGATATCATGGTGCATTCCAGCGCTACGAGGCGGTCGCGGAGGCAAACGGCCTCGCTTCCCTTTTCAGGCGTGACGGGCATCTCTTCCTTTACCCCGACAGAGCAACCTACGAGGCCGATGGCCTCGCCTGGGGGCTGCGCCAGCGCTACGGCATCGAGTGGCAGGAGCTGGAAGGCGAGGCGCTGCACGCCTTCGAGCCGGGGCTTGGAGCGCATCACCGGTTCGGTGTCTACATTCGTGCGGGTGCAAATCTTTCCGATCCCGGGGCCTTTGTTGCCGGTCTGGTCGAAGGTGCGGCCCGGCGAGGCGCGGTTCAGCAAAGAGCCCGGGCGACGGGGTTCCGTTTCGAGGGGAACCGGCTGCGCGCCGTGAAGACCGATCACGGCGACATCGATTGCGGCAGGGCTGTCCTGACGGCAGGCATAAACGCACGTGATCTTGCACTGCAATGCAGAGACCAGGTGCCGCTCGAAGCGGAGCGCGGCTACCATGTGGTGGTGCCGGATATCGAAGGTGGCCCGCGCTATCCCGTCATGATGATGGACGGGAAGATGATTTTCACGCGGACGCAGGCAGGCCTCAGGATCGCAGGGCAGGTGGAGCTGGCCAGCCTTGGTGCCGCGCCTGACTGGCGGCGCGCCGACATCCTCCTGAAACATCTCAAACGGGCATTTCCCGCCATGTCGGATCGACTGGAGGAAGGGGTCGTCGATCGATGGATGGGCAATCGTCCCTCGACGCCTGACGGCATTCCCTGCATCGGTCCATCGCGCCTGTCTCCCGATATCATCTATGGTTTCGGACACGGCCATAGTGGCATCACCATGGCGCCGATAACGGGCAGGCTCATCGCCGACCTTTGCGGCGGTGGACATCCTGCCATAGATCCGAAACCCTATGGCGTGGAGCGCTTCCGGTGATCGGCGTATGTCCGATCTCCAGCATGGCCGCTATGTCTATCGCCGCATCACAGCGATGCTGCGCCAGGCCGGCTGGATTGTGAACGTCAAACGGAAACGGGTCGAGCGGACCTGGCGGTGGGAGGGGCTGAAAGTGCCGCGCCAGCACGCACCAAAACTCCAGACGGATCACTCTACAGGCGCAGGCCAGATGACCAATTGTCCTCGAGAAACCACAACACCCTTAGTGCATCTGTACTAATGGACTGTAGGATTCTCAAAGAATAGACATCTCCATGGAAACAAGCTGTTTCGAATTTGGAGATACGACCATGACTATTGTCAAAAATCACTCACAGGATGACCGGACCCTGCGCGAATTGAGCGTCTGCGAGATCGCGAGTGTCACCGGCGGACAGAACATCACAAAGGAATGGGGTTACTGCAAGGCTGACGGAACGATTGTGACGTATTACCAGTTTGATACGGGCAGCGTGGACCGGCAGGAAACCAAGGTATAATTTGGAAGGCGCAATCCAAATGCGCGAACTTTCGAGAGATGAAATGAACGCCGCGGCTGGCGGAATTGAGATCTACCGTGGCTTCGGCTACGGCGCGGTTCCGGTTGTCGGAGGCAATGGGGCAACCTTTGACCGTTCATTCAACAATGGCTGGAGCCTTTCGGCGGGTTTCTCCCGAAACGGCAATCGTGGCATCGAGGTCCGCTATGTCTGGAAATAAGCTATACGAGCAGAAAGCCGACCGCACGATGCGGGAGCTATCGATTGATGAGTTGAATGCAGTTGCCGGTGGTGTGACTGAGGGGTCGGATGGCAGTGGCTGCACGGACTCACGGGGCACGACCAAGAAGCTCCGTTAGCCGGATCGGTCACTGTTGTTCAGAGGCTGGCGTCCCGACCGGGACGCCGCTTCGCCGTTTGGCGTGCGCATGTCCCAAAACTCTCCCCTTTATAGAGCTGAATCGCTTGAGGCGCGTCGGCAGTCCTGGTTGGGCCGGCCGGCTGTTCTCAACACGATCTCGACGGCGACTTTCGCCTGGTTCTCGCTGGCCTTTGTAGTCGCCGCTTTGCTCTTTCTCGTCTTTGGTGAATACACACGCCGGATCCGGGTTTCCGGCGTAATCCTTCCGATCGACGGGCTGACGCGCATGGTGGCACCGCAAGCGGGCTGGATCGCTGAGCTGAAGGTGCGCGAAGGCGCGCGGGTTCGCCAGGGCGACGTTCTCTATCGTGTCAGTATCGACAGCACAACGACGCTCGGTAACACCCAGGACGCCATCACGAAGGTTCTCCGTGACGGGCTTGAAGAACTGCGCGCGGCCTTCTCCAGGCAGAAGGCGCTTGACGTGATCGAAAAGCAGAGCCTCGTCACGCAAAAGCATGACCTCGAGCGCGAGATTGTTCAGCTTGAGGAGCAAATCCGGTTGGGGGAAGAATTTACCAGCCAAATGGCCGAGTTCGCCGAGCGGCAGCAACAATTGATCTCGAAAGGTATTTCAGTATCGCGCGAATACGAGGCGCGCTTGCAGTCGCTCAATTCTCAGCGGGCGCAATTGGCGGGCCTGCGTCGGGAGCTCGTCCAGCTTTCGTCGCGTTTCAATCAGGTTGAGAACCAGCTCTACGGTTTCGATCTGACAGCGGAGGCCCGAAAGGCGGAGATCAGACGGCAAATCCTTGCAGCCGAACAGAGCCTTTCGGAGGGAGAAGCCAAGCGCGAACTGCTGATTACCGCGCCTCGCGACGGCAAGGTGACGGGGATTATAACCCTGGCGGGACAGACGGTCGGTGCAGGAACGCCGTTGCTGACCATCGTCCCGGAGGACAGACCGCTCGTTGCACAATTGCTGGCGCCAAGCAGTGCCATCGGTTTCATACGTGAAGGCACAGAAGTGCTTTTGCGATACGAGGCGTTTCCCTATCAGAAGTTCGGCCAGCATTCGGGCAGGATATCGCTGATCTCACGCGCGAATTTGAGCCCGGAAGAGGTGGCCCAGTTCAGTCTGGGCAAATTCAACCTGCAGACCGCCCCAACGCTCTATCGCATAACCGTTCAGCCGGACAGTGCACGGGTGATGGCCTATGGGCGTGCAGAGCCTTTGCAGGCCGGCATGCAATTGGAAGCGCACCTGCTCCTGGAAACACGCCCTCTGTATCAGTGGATACTTGAACCCCTCTACAGCCTGGGTGGTTCCTTCGTGACGAAGGGAGAGGAATAGACGCATGGCCACGATGGAACTTGCATCACGGATCTCGGGCCGGCTCTTTTCCAGAACCCCCATCATACTGCAGACCGAAGCGGCCGAATGTGGGCTGGCTTGCCTGGCGATGGTCGCCGGCCATTACGGCCACGCGATGGACCTGCCAGCCATTCGACGACGCTTCACGGCCTCGATCAAGGGTACGACCCTGAGGGATCTGGTTGAGCTTGGCAGCAGTCTCCGGCTGGCAACGCGCGCATTGCGGCTGGAACTTGAAGACCTGCCCAGACTGAAACTGCCATGCATACTGCACTGGGGGCACAACCACTTTGTTGTGCTTGTCAAAGCAGGGGTGACGAGCGCTGTGTTGCATGACCCCGCAATTGGACGTCGCACGCTTTCACTTGCCGAACTGTCGAAGAAATTTACTGGTGTCGCACTGGAGGCTTGGCCGACCGAGGGGTTTCAACCCAGGAACGAGAAGACCAGCATCAGGATCAGCGATCTCGTGCGCCGCACCAGGGGTATCGGTGCGGCGGCGCTCCAGATCCTTGCAATCTCGCTGTTAATCGAACTGGCAACACTTGCGATGCCGATCGGTTTCCAGGTTGTACTGGACGAAGTGATCGTGGCGGCAGACTACGACCTTCTAACGATTGTCGCGCTTGGGTTGGTTGTACTCCTCCTCCTTCAGGTCACAGGAGCACTCGCGCGGTCCTGGACTACGATGCTTATTGGATCGAGCCTGGCTCTTCAGTGGAAAGCATCGCTGTTCGACCGGCTCATGCGCCTGCCGCTCGTCTTCTTTGACAAGCGGCATGTCGGCGACGTCGTATCCCGCTTCGGCTCGATTGATGCGGTTCAGCGCACGCTTACGACGAGCGCAATTCAGGCACTGCTCGACGGCGTCATGTCGGTCACACTCGTGCTTATGATGTGGCTCTACGGAGGTTGGCTGGTCATGATCGCCTTGGCGAGTGTCGCAGTCTACGCGGTCATCAGACTCCTGTGCTATCCTCCTTACAGGGCGATTTCGGAGGAGGCCATTGTTTACGCCGCCAACGAACACTCTCACTTCATGGAATCGGTTCGCGGCATAAGCAGTCTGAAGGTTCTCAATCTTGAGGAAAGACGCCGGGGCGTCTGGATCAACCATCTTATCGATCGGGTGAATGCGGAACTGCGGGTCGGAAAGTTCGACGTATTGTTCTCGGCTGCCGGTAGTGCGCTCTTCGGTCTGGACCGGGTGCTGCTCATCTATCTCGGCGGAAGGGCCATTCTGGTCGGCGATCTGTCCATCGGTATGCTGGTGGCATTCCTCGCCTACAAAGATCAGTTTGTCGCCCGCATCAACAGTTTCATCGATACGGTCCTGCAATTCGTGATGCTTTCGCTCCATGGAGAACGCATTGCCGATATTGCCTTGGCTGAGCCGGAGGAAGAAGAGCGGAAATCCTTGGCCACCGCCGGTGAGAGCTTTTTGGCGAAAGGACCCAGCGCGCTCGAGTTCGCAAACGTCCGGTTTCGCTATGCTGACAACGAGCCAGAAGTGCTGAACAACATCAGTTTCCGCGTTGCGCCTGGTGAATGCCTTGGTATTGCGGGACCTTCCGGATCTGGCAAGTCTACGTTGTTCAAACTGCTGGCCGGACTTGCCCAGCCGACCTCCGGTCAGGTGCTGATAGACGGAGTTCCCATGACATCCCTCGGTCTTTCTGCCTATCGCGGTCGTGTGGGCTGCGTGCTGCAGGACGATCGGTTATTTGCCGGCTCAATCGCAGAAAACATTGCGTCGTTCGACATGACCCCAGACTCCGAATGGCTTCTTGCCTGCGCCCGCATGGCAGCAGTTCACGATGAGATTGCGAGCATGCCGATGGGCTATGAAACGCTCGTCGGCGACATGGGCAGCGCCCTTTCCGGTGGCCAGAAGCAGCGAATTGTTCTCGCACGCGCGATCTACAGAAAACCGGCAATACTTCTGATGGATGAGGCGACCAGTCACCTGGATAACGCCAACGAAGAGGCTATCAATCTGGCTGTCGGCAAGCTGCGGATGACGCGTGTTGTGATCGCTCATCGCGAATCGACACTGGCTATGACGGACAGGGTTTTAAACCTGGCTTCATCACAAGATCTCGTCCCGCGTGAGCAACTCCAGAACCGGATTGGCGCGACAGGATTGTGATGCGGGGCGGTCCGACAAACCGGGGTCGAAAAAGAGGAAGGAGACGATCCGTGTGGAAGTGTTTTGTTAGAACGGTGTTGATCTGCAGCGCATTTTTGGGGAGCGCGGCTTACGCGGAAGACGTCGAAGGAGCCTCGGATCATGCACTGCTGAGCCGTTTTCCTACGGCAACGATCCGAGCGTATCAGGTTAGGGATTTCGATGTGGCGATCCTGCCGGCTGGAAGGATCGACGATGGCGAGGCCCCTGGAGATCTGCTTGAAGTCGAAGGCAAGATCACGCGGATCGGCTATCGCATCGCCGGTGAGCGCTCGGCGCTGGAGGTTATGCGCAATTATGAGAGTGCGCTGGCACAGGCGGGCTTCGAGACGGTGTTTGCGTGTGAAAGCCATGAAACATGCGGCGTCGACATGATGGCATTTATCGCCAACAGCGGTACTGTTCGGCCGCAAGGATTCGGCGATGCTTTCTTTGGCGGTACAGCGGAGCGGGCCCTTTTGGCTTCGCAGGAGAGTATTGATGGCGTTTTCCATGTGTTCCTGCACGTTGTGGAGGACACGTCGAACAACAGAACGCTGTTGTACCAGCAGGTCGTGGAGGGGGTTGCGCTGCGGACCGATCAGGTAGACGTGTTGCAGGCGGGGGAGTTGCAGCGTTCTCTGGAACGCCAGGGCCATGTGGCCGTACAGGGCGTCTACTTCGACACCGGCAAATCACAGTTGAAGCAGGAATCCGGCCCCGCCCTGGATCAGATTGCAGAATTGCTTCGGGCGAATTCGCATCTGCAGGTCTATGTCGTGGGTCATACCGACAATGTGGGTGATCTGGCGGCGAATACGGTCCTATCGGAGGCACGGGCGGCTGCCGTGGTGGCGCGGCTTGAAGCCTATTACGGTATTGAACGAACACGCCTGATCGCCAGAGGCGTGGCCTCCCTGGCGCCAGTTGCGAGCAATGCCGACGAGAGTGGCCGATCGCGCAACCGCCGTGTCGAAATCGTTGCGCAATAGCGGATAAAGGTGTGATGGGGAACACGGCAGCCACTTTCGTTGCAGACTTTCGCAAATGGCTCGTTCGCAATCTGGTGGTTGCGACGGGCAAGGTGGATGCAGAGCGCGGCCAGGCGCTTGTGCGGATCGTCCTTGTCCCCCTGTTCGATGTCTACATCATCACCGTATTGGCCCTACAGGGGCTTGATACGATATGGGAGTGGCTCGCGGTCATTGCCGTCGTCGCATATGTGCCACTGTCCTTCTTGCTGCTGTTGCACATCACGCGGCAGCCTGGACACATTGTCTGGCGCCGGTTGCTGGCAATGTTTGGCGATTACGGAGCAATGGCGCTCGCCATGTCGGTTGGTGGCATGGCCATGTTGCCAGTTTACGCAACGCTGTTGTGGGTGACTGTTGGCAACGGCATGCGGTTCGGCTCGCGCTACCTTTTGGTGGCGACCTGCATGGCGCTGGCCACCATTGCTATCGCCACCGTTTTCAACACCGAGTGGCGCAATGATCCGTATGTGGTTATCACCCTGATTCTGACCACTTTGATCGTACCAGCCTATATAGACGGTCTGCAGCGCGCGTTGCGCGGTGCTCTGGATGAGGCCCGTGAGGCGAGCCTCGCCAAATCGAACTTCCTCGCCCAGGCGAGCCACGACCTGCGTCAGCCAATCCACGCGATCAGTCTGTTCACGGCGTGCCTGCGTGATGCCGGACTTGGCAGGGAAGAACGGCAGATGGTGGAGAACATCGATCGTTCCCTACACGGTGTCGCTGGTCTGTTTCGCTCATTGCTGGACATTGCGACGCTGGACAGTGGCAAGGTCAAGCCGAAGTTGAAACCCGTGCTCATCGGTGACGTGATCGCAGAGGTGGTGCGACAGTATTCGGAGATGGCGCAATGGGCGGATGTGGAATTGCGATCGGTGCACTGCAGAAGTGTCGTTCGCGCTGATGCCGCATTGCTGTCGACCATGCTTCAGAACCTCGTCAGCAACGCACTTAAATATGCACCCGGTTCGCCTGTTTTGGTTGGCTGTCGCCGGCGAAACGGTCAGTTGACGATCGAGGTGCATGATCGCGGCCCCGGCATACCAGATGAGCATCTCGAGCAGGTTTTCGACGAATTCTACCAGGTGAGAGAGCGTGGTGACCGTGACGTGGAAGGCGTGGGTCTTGGGCTGTCGATTGTGCGCCGTGTCGGGGGGCTGATGGGTCTGGATGTCACCCTGCGCTCGGTTCCCGGGCGGGGCACATCGGTGGCAATTGCCGGTTTGGTGCCATGCGCTGAACAGGTTGTGCCCGCGCCGCAACCGACGACGGTGCCGATGCATTCCGCGATATCGGGCATGCGCGTACTGCTCGTTGAGGAAGACGAAGACGTGCTCCTGGCCAGTGCCACCCTGCTTCAGAAATGGGGGTGTGTCGTTCAGGCTGAAACAGGCATTCCGGTTAGGGGAGTGAGCTGGGATGTCGTAATTTCAGACTACGATCTGGGCGGCAAGCGCACGGGTGCAGACTGCATCGCAGTCGTCCGTCAACTGGTAGGGCGCGCGATTCCGGCCATCATCGTGACGGGGCACGACGAAATGCGCGTTCGACAGGATCTTGGCGATGATCGCATACCCATCCTTGCAAAGCCGGTTCGCCCGGCCGAGTTGCGCTCTGTTTTGACAGCCCAGGCCGTGGCCTCAGGGTGACTGATCCAGGCCCAAGGCAATCGCCTTGGCGGCGGCGCCGGCGCGAGTCGTTACGCTCAGCGCCTTGAGAACCGCGGAGACATGAATTCGCACCGTGAAGGGAGAAATGTCTAATCTGAGGCCGATCTCCTTGTTGCTCAGCCCGCAGGCAAGCAGGCGCAGAACATCGATCTGGCGCTGTGTCAGGCCACGAAGGGGCGCGTCGGTTTCGCCTATGGGCAAACCAGAGGCTGCCAGTTGCAGGACCATGTCACCATCGCGCACCGCAGCGACTGCAGCCATGATTTCGTGTGGCGGCAAGCTCTTGCAGATGAAGCCATCGGCACCGGCACTCATCACCCGCTTTGCGGTCTCCATGTCGTCGATCATGGAGACAACGATGATTGAGGCACGGCTAAAGCGCTGGCGCAGCGTTGGCAGGGAAGCTTCCAGATTGCCGGTCGTAAACATCAGATCGAGAATGAAAGTATCCGGTGTCGGTTCTTTCGAGGCTAGCGTCAGAACTTCTTCGACGGTCGCAGCTTGTTGGATCTCTGCTTCAGGTTGCTGCCGCTGAATGAGCCGTGCCAGGCCATCCCGGAATACAGGGTGATCATCGGCGATGATAATCCGGTCATGGCGCAATGGGAGTCTGCCCTTCTGATTGGAAATCGGCGGCCAGCGACGAATAGCACCGCTGCGGACGGCGGACCAGATAGTGCGATTGTACTAGGCGTCGGCCGTCGCACGGATGCTGGCTCTTGTGCCGACCTGTTCTGCAAAAATTAGGATATAGAACCTGACCGGCCTCTGGCCCATCGCTATGACGGTCTCCAGCGTCGGCAGGCGGTCGTCCAGAGCACTGTGAGGTCTCCTGACGTTGTCGAACGCTCTCCATTGCTCGATTGGGATTTACCCGCATGAGCATCTTGTCCCGGAACCACGCATTGAGGCGCTCGCAATGTCCGTCCTCCCCTGGAGGTCTGGTTCGATGCAGGCCGTTCTGGCATCGACGGTGGCGACCCGGTTCCGGACCGCCCTAGGCGGACTTCACGGTGTCGCCTGACGCGCCGACTGTGGACCGGACGTCCATCGGGCCGTCGCAGTTGCTGAAACGAGCCGCCATCATTCGCTTCAATCATCATCCGGGCGTTGGCCGGCTCCTCGATTACCAGATCGCCTGCGTACTCGCTATTGGGCCAGTCTCTTTCCCGGCGTGCCGCATTTTCGTGGCATTGTGCCAGACACTACAGCGTCCATCCGGGCACATGAAGGACGCTGCATCTCTTTGCCGGTCCGCATAATGCTCTATATGCCTCAGGCCTGAATTCAAAAGGAACACGAAAATGCCCGCACTGCCCGTCGTCGGCGTCATCGCCTGCAGGCGCTCCGTGGAAGGAGAGGACGCCCAGATCGTCAAGGAACGCTACCTGGATGCAGTCCGCCGAAACGCCGATGCGCTGCCTCTCATCGTGCCGAACAATCTTGACGCAGACGATGTGATCAACCTCCTGCCGCGGATGGATGCACTGCTTCTGACGGGTAGCAATTCCAACATAGCCCCCTCGCGCTACGGCTCCACGGAAGCGCAGCGCGGAATGCTCGACGCGACACGTGACAGCGCTACCGCCCGGCTCATTGACGCAGCGGTCGAACGCGGGACACCGCTTTTCGGCATTTGCCGCGGACTTCAGGAGATCAATGTCGCATTCGGCGGATCGCTCGCCGATGAACGCGACATCGGCACACCGGAATTCTCCCATCACGCTCCCGACGACGCTTCTCTCGAGGCCATGTTTGCCCACGCGCACGGCGCGACA
Source organism: Nitratireductor rhodophyticola (assembly GCF_019891355.1). Lineage (NCBI taxonomy): Bacteria > Pseudomonadati > Pseudomonadota > Alphaproteobacteria > Hyphomicrobiales > Phyllobacteriaceae > Nitratireductor > Nitratireductor rhodophyticola. The sequence goes on from NZ_JAHSSF010000002.1 coordinate 773,740, forward strand.
GTCGTGCCGGGTGCCGCTTTCGAAAAGGTGCTGGGCGTGTCAGGCCCGATCGCGGTCAACAGCGTCCATTATCAGCGGATCGACCGGCTGGGTCACGGGCTTGCCGCCACGGTTCACGCCGATGACGGGGTGATCGAAGCGGTCGCAGCCTCTGGAACAAGGGCTCCGGTTTTTGCCGTGCAATGGCATCCGGAATGGCCGGTGAATCAGCATCCGCACGACATCGCCTTCTGGCGCTATGTTGGTGAGCAGGCACGCCTTGGGGCGAGATCAAACGGAGCATGACGAAAAGGAGTCAGGGCAATAGAATTTTTTTATAACCCGAATTCCGCATTGCGATTGGACACAACCCATTACTTGCCTTGAAATATCGGCTTCTCTAACGGGTTTAGGTTCATGACTGACAAGAATATCTATCTGAAGTTCGTCGAAGCCGACGTAAAAGGCATCATTTCTCTTTATTGGGATACCGCACCGAAAACCTGTGAAGCGATCTGGGGCGCCCTGGAGAAGCCGATTCAGGTTCCCGCCAGCCATGCCATCTTCTCTGGCCCGGAGATCATGATGGGTCTGCCGGAAGAGGCCCGCAACTTCGATCCCACGAGCCTGCCGCCGGAAAACCAGACGGTTCTCCCGCAACCTGGTGATATGCTCTGGTTCTACCAGCCGAAGAACTTCTTCAAGATCGACCCCGACGAGTTCTGGGAGATCGGTATGTTCTACGGCGAGGGCGGCCGCACATTCGGCCCCACGGGCTGGATTTCCTGCACCTACTTCGGAAACATGTCCGAAGGGCTCGACGCAATCGCCGAGCAGTGTCGCCTGATCCGCAGGGAAGGCATCAAGACGGTCGAGATCGGCCGCAACGTTTGACGATCCGGCGGCCCGCCCGCCTCGGTGCGGGCCGCCCGGCCTCCAGACATCAAATATAAAGAAAGCAAGGGAACAGCCATGAAGACGATTTCGAAATTCACCGTTGCCGGCGTTAGCGCACTGATGGCCGGCACCGCACTTGCACAGGCCGAAACGATCACGATCAACTCTTTCGGCGGCGCTTATGAAGAAGCGCACCGCGAGTGCATTCTGACGCCATTCGAGGAGAAGACCGGCGCTGAAGTGCGCGTTGTCACTGCGTACTCCGCTGATGCGTTCGCCCAGTTGCGTGCTCAGAAAGATGCGCCGCAGTTCGATGTCATTCATTTTTCCGGCGGCCAGGAAATCGTGGCGGCACAGGAAGGTCTCCTCTCGCCGATCGACGAAGCCAAACTGTCCAATGCCGGCGATGTTTATGATTTTGCCCGGGCCAACCTCGCCAAAGGCGAAGGCCCCGCCTATTCGATTGCCGCGATCGGTCTCCTCTACAACAATGAAGCGGCCGACCCAAAGCCCACCGCCTGGAAGGACCTCGCCAACGAGGCCTATGCCGATCACATCGTCCTGACCGACATTTCCAACGGCTATGGCATGCTCGGCTTCCTGATGATCAATCAGGTCAACGGTGGCGATCTCGACAACATCCAGCCGGGCCTCGATGCGGTCAGCAAACTTCTCGACAACGGCGCCATCGTTGTTTCCACCTCACCGGAGATCCAGCAGGAATTCGCGCAGAACGATGCATGGATTGCCGCCTACGCGTCCGACTATGCCTACACGCTGCGAAAGGCCGGTCTGCCGACGGCTTTCACCCAGGGCGCTGAAGGAACACCGGCCAGCCTCATCACGGCCAATCTCGTGGCCGGCAGGCCGAACCAGGATCTCGCTCTCCAGCTAATCGACATGTCGATCTCGCCTGAGGCGCAGGCCTGCTTCGCAGAGAAGCTTCGTTACTCGCCCACCAATGCGAAGACCGAGCTCGCCGGCGAAGTGGCCGCCGACGTGGCCTATGGTGAGGAAGGGGTGAAAGGCCTCATCCGCTTCGACCCGATCAAGATCGAGGCCAACCGCTCGGCCTGGGTCGATGCGTGGAACCGCACCATCGCCCGATAGGTCCAGACCTGATTGCGGCATCGCGAGTGATTTGCGATGCCGCGCCCTGCGCGTGCGCCTGCGCGCTGTCGCCCGTTCCGGGGCAATGCAAGCTTAAAATGAGACGACACAAGGATCGCCATGACAGACCGCGCGGAAAACTCGCTTCTGATCCTGCCGGGCCTCCTGCTTCTGGTGCTCGCCTTCTTCGTGCCGATTGCACAGATGCTGATGCTGTCTGTCTCGGGCGAGAACGGGCTGACGCTGGCCCATTTCACGCGCTTCCTGAGCGATCCCTATTATCTCAATGTGCTTTGGCGCACCGTGCGTCTGTCGGCGATCATTACGCTCATCTGCGCGCTGATCGGGTTCCCGATGGCCTATATCATGGCCCATGTCAGCCCGCGTCTGAGGCTCTGGCTGGTCATCATGGTGATCCTGCCGCTGATGACCTCTGTGGTCGTGCGTACCTTCGGCTGGATGGTGCTTCTGAGCCGCAGCGGCCTCGTGCCCGAGGTCCTGCGTGATCTCGGCCTCGTCGGGCGCAATTTCAGCCTGATGCAGACCGAGACCGCCATCGTCATTGGCATGGTGCAGGTGCTTCTGCCCTTCATGACCCTGTCGATCCTTGGCGTGATCACCCGCATCGACAGCCGGCTCGAAGAGGCGGCAAGGACCATGGGCTGCTCCTTCCTGCAGACGCTGCGCACGGTCGTGCTGCCGCTGTCCGTGCCGGGCATCGTCGCCGGCTCGCTGCTGGTCTTCACGCTTTCGGCAAGCTCGTTCGTCACGCCGAACCTTCTGGGCGGCGCCCGCATTCAGGTTCTTGCCGCGTCCATCTACCGTTCGGTCACACAGACGCTCGATTGGCCATTCGCTGCAGCCCAGGCTGTCATCCTGTTCCTGGGCATCATCGTTCTCCTGATGCCCTACGCCAGACTTTCGGGGCGCTCCAATGGTTAGAGCCGTTTCCACTCCGCTGCGCATCGGCGCTGTCGCCTTTGTCGTCCTGACGGGCATCTTCCTTCTCGCGCCGCTGGTCGTGATCGTCGGCGTGTCCGTTTCGGAAAGCCAGTTCATCTCGTTCCCGCCAACGGGCTTCTCGCTGCGCTGGTACGAGGCGGTTCTGTCGTCCGACGCCTATCTCAATGCGGCCTGGATCAGCATCCAGGTGGCGCTTCTGGTCACCGTCACCTCCTGTTTCGTTGGCGGTGCGGCGGCCATCGCGCTCCACCGGCGCAAGCTGCCCTTCTCGGGCCTGCTTTCGACTCTTTTCCTGTCGCCGCTGGTTCTGCCCACCATCATCTACGCCATCGGCATGCTGATGCTGTGGAGCGCGATCTTCGGACCGGTGTCCGTGCTCACCCTATGGGTCAGCCACACGATCATCACCACGCCCTATGTCATCCGCACCACGCTGGCTGTCCTTTCGGAATCTGACCCATTCCTCGAGGAAGCGGCGCAGACCATGGGCGCGAGCCGTTTCCAGCGGCTGCGGCTGGTGGTTCTTCCGCAGTGCCTTCCCGGCCTTGCGGCGGGCACCTTCTTCGCCTTTAACATCTCTTTCGATGAGGCCGTTCTGGCGCTGTTTCTGCGCAAGCCCGGCATGACCACGCTGCCCGTGCAGATCTACGGCCAACTCGAATTCAGCCCCGACCCGTCGGTGGCTGCCGTTTCCTCCATCATGATCGGCCTGACCGTCCTTCTGATCTTCGTGATCGACCGGATGCTCGGCCTGCACCGTTTCGCGAGCACCTGATCCATGGCTGAAGTCCGTCTCAACGCCATCAAGAAAGCCTTCGGTCCCGTCGAGGTTCTTCACGGCATCTCCATCGATATCGCATCCGGCGAGTTCGTCAGCCTTCTGGGCTCCTCCGGCTGCGGCAAGACCACGCTTCTGCGCATCGTTGCGGGTCTCGAAAGCGTTACCTCCGGCTCCGTCGAGATCGGCGGGCGCGACGTCACCGACCTGCCGCCCGAGAAGCGCGACATCGCCATGATGTTCCAGTCCTACGCGCTTCTGCCGCATCTGAGCGTTGCCGAGAATGTCCGCTTCCCGCTGCGCATGCGCCGCATCGGCACGCTCGACGAGCAGCGCGACAAGGTGCGCGACGCGCTGGAGACCGTGCAGCTCGGCCATCTGGCCGACCGCCGGCCCAACCAGCTCTCCGGTGGCCAGCAGCAGCGCGTGGCGCTTGCCCGCGCCATCGTCTCGCGTCCGCAGATCCTGCTTCTCGACGAGCCGCTGTCCAACCTCGACGCGCGGCTTCGCGAAGACATGCAGGTCGAGCTCATCGAGATCCACAAGCGCCTCGGCCTCACCACCCTGTTCGTCACGCACGATCAGGAAGAGGCGCTCAGCCTGTCGGACCGCATCATTCTTTTGAACAAGGGCAAGATCGAACAGGAGGGGGCTCCCCGCGAGATCTACGCCCAACCTGCCACCGGTTACGCTTCGAGCTTCCTTGGTGCGGCCAACCTCGTGTCGGCCAACATCACCGAAGAAGCTGGCGGGCCGGTGGCAACACTTGCCGACGGGCAGACCCTGCCGGTCGGCGAGGACGAGACACGCCGCGGCCCGGCGGTCGTCGCACTGCGTCAGGAAGATGTGGCCATCAAGCCGAAGGGCGAGGGCGTCGTCGAGGGCAAGGTGCGCACCCGCGTCTATCTTGGCGCGCGCAATCGCTACGTGATCCAGATCGGCAAGGAAGAAATCCGCGTTCTGGCCCCGCACGATCTCGATTTCGAGCGCGGCGAGACGGTTGGCCTCGCCATCGATCCGGCGCGCCTGCGCGTTCTGACCGAAGGGGAATAGCGGCTTCGGCCGCATTCTGCCGGACGCATTCACATACAGTTTTGAAAACCGATCGCCCTTGAGCGAATGGAGACACGCATGAGCAGCCTTGAAACACGTCTTTTCATCGATGGTGAATTCGTCGCCGGTGAGGGCGCGGAGGAAACCGCATTCGATCCCGCACGCGGGACCGAGCTCGCCCGTGTCGCCTCGGCCAGCGCTGGCCAGATCGACACCGCCGTGCAGTCCGCCTACCGCGCGTTCCAGCGCTGGCGCCGCACGACGCCGAAGGAACGCAGCCGCATGCTGTGGGCCGTCGCCGACAAGATCGAGGAAAACGCAGCCCGTCTCGCCGAGGTTGAATCGCTGAACGCCGGCAAGCCGCGCCGCTTCGTCGAAGCCGGCGAGCTCGCCAATGTGGCCGACGTTTTCCGCTTCTACGCGACCGCCGTGCGCAACATGCCGGGCGTCGCCGCAGACGGCTACCGCGCCCACACCATGACGAGCATGCTGCGTCGTGATCCGCTTGGCGTCATCGCGTCCATCGCGCCGTGGAACTATCCGCTGCTCATGGCCGCGTGGAAGATTGCCCCGGCCATCGGCGCGGGCAACACCGTGGTCATCAAGCCGTCGGAAAACACGCCGCTCAGCCTTCTGCGTCTGGCCGCGATCCTCAACGAGGTTCTGCCTGCCGGGGTCGTCAATGTCATCTGCGGCAACGGCCCGGATGTTGGCCAGCCGCTCATCACCCATCCGCTCGTGCGCATGATCTCGCTGACCGGCGATGTGCGCACCGGTCGCGCCATCCTCAAGGCGGCCGCCGGAGAGCAGATCAAGCGCACCCATCTCGAGCTTGGCGGCAAGGCCCCGGTCATCGTGATGAAGGACGCCGATCTCGACAGCGTTGTCGACACGATGCGCGAGGCCAGCTTCTACAATGCCGGTCAGGACTGCACCGCAGCCTGCCGCGTCTTCGCCGACAAGGCGATTGCCGATGAACTGACGGACAAGCTCTCCGCCATGATCGGCAGCCTCATCTACGGCGCGCCGGAGCGTGATGATGTGGAGTTCGGTCCGTTGATCAGCGCCGCCCAGCAGGAGCGCGTTGCCGGCTTCGTCGAGCGCGCCCGCGCATCGGGTGCGGACATCGTCGCTGGCGGCAACAGGCCGGATGGTGCCGGCTTCTTCCACGAGCCGACGCTGGTGCGTGCGCCCATCGGCGCCGAGATCGTCCAGAAGGAGGTGTTCGGCCCCGTCGTCACGCTCACCGAGTTCGATGAACCCGACACGGCGCTCAGCTGGGCGAACGCTTCGGAATACGGCCTTGCCTCGTCGGTCTGGTCGCGTGACACCAGCGCCGCGCTGCGCCTGGCCAACGATCTCGAATACGGTGTCACCTGGGTCAACACCCATGGCGTTTTCGCCACCGAGATGCCGCATGGCGGCATGAAGAACTCCGGCTATGGCTCGGATCTCTCTATGCAGTCGCTGCTGGAATACACGCAGGCCCGCCACATCATGGTGGCCTGAGCCGCAACGGCAAGGATACGAAAAAGCCCGGCAGAGATGCCGGGCTTTTTTGTGCCTTTTGATGGGATCAGTCGATCCAGGCCATGTCCGGCTCCACACTGGCGCAGAACCGCGCGGCGCTTATGCGCGCCTGGCTGATGACCTTGCGGATGAAGTCCTGATGGGTCGAGGCCTGATAGCTGGCCACGATGTGCATGGGCGGAAAACGCTTCGACACCTGCACCTGATGCAGGAGCCCCATGCTCAACTCACGCCTTATGGTCACGGCGGGGATCGCGCCCACGCCGAACCCGTCAATGATCAGGTTGATGATCGCGTAGAGGGAGTTGCAGCTTGTCAGCTTCGAGGCCAGCGCCTGCTCGTCGTGAAAATAGGGCGCGATCATCTGGTAGGGTGGCGAGTTCTTGGGAAAGCTGATGATCGGCAGGCTCGCCAGTTCCGCCACGCTGTAGGTTCTGTCCGGGTCGATGAGCTTGGGCGATCCCGCCCACACCATCTGCAGCACGCAGGAAGTGAAGCTGCGGAAACCGTCGTCCAGCACCGGGTGCAGCGAGAAGATCACGTCGAACTCGCCCTTGGTCATGCCCTGAACGAGATGCTTCGTGCCATCGACCGTCAGCTCGATCTTCAGGTTCGGAAAGCTCCGGTGCAGCGAGTCGATCAGATGCGGCATCCAGGTGGATGATACGGAATCGATTGCCCCGATCCGCAGCGGCTCCAGCGCCGGCACGGCGTCGCCCTGAAGCGTGCCGCGCAACCGGTCGATATCGCCAAGGATCGCCTCAAAACTCTGCAGCACGCGCTCGCCGTCGGCTGTCAGCGCAAAGCTGCCATCGCCGCGGTTGATCAGCCGGCTTTCCAGTTCGGCCTCAATGGCCGCAAGCCGGCTCGAAATCGCCGGCTGTGTCGTGTTCAGCTCTTCCGCGGTTCGGCCAAAATGGCGGTTGCGGGCGAGTGCCACGAATGTCTTGATATCGAGAATGCGCATGCGGCCATTCTATAAACGGCTTCGGCAGCGACCGCATCCGCAATCATCGCGCCGCTGCCAAACTTGCTGATCCATGGATGTGATTTTGCACGAAGTGCTCGCCGGATTGGCGCCGGAGTGACGACTTCTTTCTTCAGTGTTTCCCAGGCCGGTCTCGGATATCGGAGTGTTTTCCCGTCACGGGGAGCCGGTTCGCGGTGTCCCCACACGATGCGCTGCATAGGGCAGTATCGCGACGATGAGGCATACCCTCAACACGTGATGCGCGGCGACCATTGCCGGATCGATCATGAGCGCCAGCGCAACCACGCCGAGTTCCGGCGCGCCTCCGGGCAGATAGGCAAGGAACAGCGGTGCTACATCGCCACCGGCGAAGGGGGCGACGAGAAAGGCTGCCGCGAGAGAGCCGGCGGCCAGAACCACTCCCACAAGCGCCGCCAGCCAGCCATCGCGGACGATCTGGCGCAAGGTGTAGCTGGCAAATCGCGCGCCGACACCGGACCCGATGACGATCTGCGCAAGAATGGAGAGAGGCGCGGGCACGTGGACCGTGACCAGACCGGTCGCGTGAAGAACCGCAGAACTCAAAAGCGGCAGGAGAAGCATGACCGACGGAAAGCGGATACGCGTGGCAGCATACCAGCTGGCGATGGCGACGAGTGCGAGCTTGCCATGTTCGGTGAGGTCGAACGCTTCGGGGGCTGAAAAGGCCGTACGGTTTGCGGCGGAGAGGTCGATGCCGGCTATCCACTGGATGAGAAGCGGTGCGGATATGAGCAACACCACCAGACGCGCCGTGTGGCAGAGAACCACACGGTTCGTCTCGGTTTCGTATTGCTCTGCCAGCATCGTAACCACGGAGAGACCGCCGGGCATCGCCGCAAAAAGAGCTGTCTCGCGGTTCATGTCTCCCCAGCGCCGGAAAACCATATAGGCAAAAAGGCCGAAGCAGAGCGACAGAAGCGCCATGGCAAGGAGGCTGACAGCCCATGTTCCGGCCCGGGCGATCACGTCGGGTGTGAACCCGGTGCCGAGCATTGTGCCGATGGCAACCATTGCATAGCTGCGCCATGTCGCCGGCAGCTCCGGGCGAAATGGTGAGAGCTGTGTGATCAGCGCCGAGGCCGCAACGCTGCCGAGGACCCATGGCAGTGGGAGATTGAGCAGGAAGAATGACAGACCGCCCGCGGCACCGACACCGATGGTTACAGCGCCGCGGGTGACGGCTGAAGCCAGCATGGTCAATTTCCGACCTGCTGAACCTTGCGCTGACGCAGTGTTTTGAGAAGCGGCGCGCCAACCAGCACGATCACCATGAACACGAAAAGACCAAGCGCCATGGGCCGTTCAAGTAGATAGTTCAGCGGTTGGCCGTTGGAGATCTGCAGCGTGCGCACCAGCTCGCCTTCCATCATGCGGCCGAGGAGCAGGCCGATGACGGTGGCGGCGACCGGATAGTCGTTGCGCCGCATGAGCCAGCCAAGAGCGGCGAATGCGGCAACGGTCAGTGGGCCCGCAATCGTGCCCGTGATGCCGTATCCGCCCCAGGCGCACATGGCCAGAACGCTGGGCACGAGATAGGCAAGCGGCACCCGCACCACCATGCCCAGAACCCGAAGCATCGCGAGGCCGATCACGGCCAGAAGCACGACTTGCCCCAGATTGCCCAGAATGATCGAGTAGACCACATCGGTCTGATTGCGGATGAAGGAGGGGCCGCCGATGATGTTGTGAAAGGAGAAGGCTGCGAGAAGAACGGCCGTTGCAGCGCCACCGGGAATGCCGAGCGCCAGAAGCGCGGTCATGGAGCCACCCTCGGAACTGCTGTTGGCGGATTCTGCCGCGATAACGCCCTCCGGCGCACCCTTGCCGAAGGTTTCTGGCGTTCGGGACGTTCTCTTGGCTTCTCCGTAAGACACCAGATTGGCGACCGACGAGCCGACCCCGGGGATTGCCCCGATCACCGCGCCGATAAGGCTGCCGCGGATCAGGACGCCCGGATAGCGGAAGGTTTCGCCCGCGCCGCGCAATATGCGGCCAAACGAAATGTCGCGCTGCGCTTCGTCCTGCACCAGATAGGAGCTGCCCCTTAGCCGCAAAAGCTCCGATGCGGCGAAGATGCCGATCATGGCCGGGACAACGGGAATGCCGTCGAGCAAATGCGGGTTGCCGACGGTGGTGCGCATGACGCCTGTGGTCGACATGCCGATCTGGCTGAGCATCAGTCCGAAAAAGCCAGCAAGCAGCCCCTTCGACAGGCTGCCGTCGTTGAGTGTTGCAATCAGGGTCAGGCCCCAGAGCACCACCACGACCATCTCCATGGGACCGATTTTCAGCACAAGCGTGGCCAGGGGATTGATGAGCAGCAGCAGGAGAATATAGCCGACGAACGCACCGATAACCGACGCGGCAAGCCCCAGGCCCAGCGCCTCGTTATGCTTTCCCTGTCTCGCCATGGGGTAGCCATCGAAGGCGGTGGCGATGGAGGAGGAAGAGCCTGGAATGTTCATCAGGATCGCGGTCACCCCGCCGCCATAGGCGCCGCCGGTGAAGATTGCGGTGAGAAACAGCATGGCCTGCAGAAAATCCATGCCGAATGTGACCGGCAGGAAAACGGCCATGGCCATCGAGATCTGAAGGCCGGGGATCGAGCCGAAAATCAGGCCGATCAGCAGGCCGGGAATGACCCAAAGCCAGGGCTCGATGCTGGTGAAGAGCAGGCCGAAGGCCTGTGAAAGGGCGACTTGGTCGATCATTTCAGAGCACCAGCGTCAGCATCGGGTATGGGAAGAGTGAGCCGAACCCCTTGACCAGAAGCACGGTGAAGAGCGCCGCATAAAGGGGTGGTTGCCAAAGGCCGCGCCCGCCGCTCATCACCACCCCGGCCCAGACAAAGACGAAGGTCGCGACATCGAAGCCGATATGGGTAAGCGCGAAACAGAAGGCGGCAAAGCCGGCGAGCAAAAGCAGGTCGCCCCAGACGCCGGTTTTTGAGCTTTCGTCCATCGGCTTGCGGATTGTGCCGGCAATGACGAGCAGCACGAGAATACCGAGCACGGCGGCGACCGGAACAGCCACCACCAGATTGTTGAGGGAAGAGGAGGCGGAGACGGCACTCCAGAGTATGAAGCCTGATGTGGCAAACACGATGCCGAGCAGGGCGGCATGCGTGGCCGGGAATCTCGTGGTCATATAAGTCCCTCGCCTGTGCAGGATCGAAAGAAAGCGGGGGCTGTGCCCCCGCGTTCCCGTCACTATTCTTTAGTGTCGAAGCGTTTCAGAACATCAAAATTGGAGTTGATGATCTCGGTCGTGCGCTCCGGCCCCAGCCATTCCGCGCCGATCTTCTGCTCCTTGAGGCTTTTCACAAACGCCTCGTCTTCGAGAACGGCCTTATAGGCATCGACCATCTTCTGGAAAGCCTCGGGATGGTTCTTCCTGAATTCCGCATGCGCCGCCAGCCCGCGCATGGAGCCGGCAAGAACGGGGACGGCTTCGAGGCCGTTCTTTTCAAGAGCCTGGTTGAGCGTTGGGGCATCCCAGTCTTCGCTCGGCACATCAGCGGCCAGCGCAAGCGGGCGCACATATTCGGCGATGGAGAGCGTGCCATCTGCTGCCAGAACGGTCATGTCGACCTGCCCGCCGGCCACGGCCGTGCGTGCCTTGCCACCGGACTGATAGGTCACGATGTTGACGGCGCTCTTGTCGACGCCGAAGGCTTCAAGCGCGAGTTCCAGATTGATGGCGCCGGTCGAGCCGGGCACCACCGAAACCTTCAGCTTGCCGGGCTCGGCTTTAGCTGCATCCATGAACTCGGCGAGCGTCTTGTAGGGCGTCTCTGCATTGACCGCGAAGAGATCGTGATCGTTCCACTGGCCGTTTATGAAGGCGAAGTCGTCGAGCGTGTAATCCGCATCGAAGCGGAGGATCGCATTGGAAACATAAGGGTGGATCGAGGTGGCGAGGAAGTAGCTGCCGTCTTTCGGCATCTGGGAGAAATAGGTGTGACCGACATGGCCGCCGCCGCCTTCCTGATTGATCACGGAAATCGGTGTTTCAAGCTCGTCCTGAAGGCGTTGTGCGAGCGCGCGGGCCGTGCGGTCGGCAGAGCCACCCGGTCCAAGTGCAACGACGAATGTGATCTTGCGCGGTGGCCAGCTCTCTTCGGCTTTGGCGGTGGTCGGCTGCAAGGCAGCGGCCAGCGACATGCCGAGCGCAGCTGCGGCGATTGCGAATTTTTTCATGGTCAGACTGTCCTCCCTGACATTGTGCTGAAAAATTGTAGCTCAATCTTTGGCGATGACCAGTTATCGCTCTGAGGCTCTACATGTCAAGAGAACAGGAGACATTGACATATCGATGTTTTTTAAGGATTTTATGGAAAGTGATTTTGTTTCCCGCTTTGATCGCCCGCTTGAGGGAGGAGGAATTGTCAACAATATTGGATAAATCTCGTGGGCTCGCGGCCGAGCGGCTGGCCGATGTGTTGCGGGAAGATATTCTTGCTGGCCGTCTTCCTTCAGGGGCGCGGCTGGGCGAGGTGGCACTGGCCGAGCGGTTTGAAGTCAGCCGGGGGCCTGTGCGCGCGGCCCTGAATCTGCTCAGCGAAGCCGGTATTGTGACAATTGTCCCCAACAGCGGCGCGCGTGTGCGCGAAATGGGGCGTGCGGATGCGCGCGCACTTTACGAGGTGCGCGCAGCGCTTGAAGCCGAAGCCGCCATGCTCGCCGCCTCTAAAGCCGGGCCGGAAACGGCGGCCCTGTTTGGCGATCTTCTGGACCAGCATGCCGGTGAGATCGCAGCGCACCCTGAAGGGGCCTATCTGCAGGGGGCCGGGGACCGCGACTTCCACATGGTGATCGCACGAATGGCCGGCAACCCGCTTATCCTGCGCTATCTGGCGCGCGAGCTTTACCCGCAGCTTTCGCTCCTGCGCGTGAAGCACCGCAATGTGACCGGACGCGGAGCGAAAGCGCTGAACGAGCACAAGCGCATCGCAGCGGCGATTGCCGATGGAGACGCGGAAGTCGCCGGGCTTCTCATGCGTCGTCATATCCGCAACAGCTGGATCGCGCTTGAGGCGCAGCTTTCCGAGAGAGCCGAGGAGGTGGAATGAGCCAGAAACGCGTCCCTGCAGCCTTCATCCGCGGGGGAACCTCCAAGGCAGTGGTGCTCAAACGCGCGGACCTGCCAGAAGACGAAGCCGCATGGCCGCAGCTTTTTGCCCGGCTGATGGGCAGTCCCGATCCCGGCAAACGGCAGCTTGACGGCATGGGCGGGGGGATTTCCTCCCTGAGCAAGGTGTGTGTTGTCGGTCCTGCGAGCCGCGATGACGCCGATATCGACTATACCTTTGCCCAGATTGGCGTGGACAGTGACAGGGTCGACTTCAGCGGCAATTGCGGCAATATGAGCTCTGCCATGGGGCCCTTTGCCTATGATGAAGGGCTGGTCGAGGGGCCGCGCGATGGCGAAGCCGTCGTGCGCATCCACAACACGAATTCGGGCAAGGTGATCGTTGCCCGCTTCGCTGTATCCGAAGGTCGTGCGGTGGTGGCGGGCGACACGGCTATTCCCGGTGTGCATGGCACCGGCGCACCGGTCACGCTGGATTTTCTCGATCCTTCCGACACATTCGGCCGAGGCACGCTGCCGGGTGGCAGCGCACGCCGCGAACTGACGCTGGCCGATGGCCGCGGGGTTCGCGTGACGATGATCGATGCAGCCGTTCCCTCGGTGTTCGTGGCGGCAGGGGATGTCGCTGGCGACACGCGCAGCCACCCCGGCGCGATCGACGAGGATGCTGCGCTGATGGATCGCCTTGAAGACATCCGCCGGCAGGCTTCCGTGATGATGGGCTTGAGCTCTGATCTCCAGGCTGCGGAGCGACGCATCGCCACACCGAAAGTCGCCATGGTGGGGCCCGCTGCCGGGTACAGGGATATCGCGGGCATCACGCATTCGGCTGAAGCACAGGATCTGCAGATTCGCATGATTTCCGCAGGGCAGGCGCATCGTGCGGTTCCGGTCACCGGTGCGCTGGCACTCGCATGCGCTGCGGTGGTCAACGGCTCGGTCGTGAGCGCCTGCCTCTCGCAGGCAGCAGACCCGCTGAATCTGCGCATCGCTACGCCGAGCGGCATCGTCATGGTGGGCGCGACGCGTCATGCTGAAAGCGGCGTGATCAGCGCCGCACGCATCGTTCGCACCCAGCGCCGTCTGATGGACGGGCATGTCTACATACCCTGACCGGAACCAAACCCTCGCCCAACAGGACTGAAGAAAGAGACACGTTTCATGCTGAACCACGAAATCAACCGCGCCTTCAAACAGCGTATTCTGAAGGGCGGCCCCGTACTCATGCCGGGCGCGGCCAATGCGCTTGCGGCACGGGTCATCGAAGACCAGGGGTTCGAGGCGATTTACCTGTCGGGCGCAGGCCTTACAAACACCTATCTCGGCATGCCGGACATGGGTTTCGTCGGGCTGAACGAGATTGCGCAGCACACCTCCACCATTCGTGACGCGACCGAACTTCCCATCGTGGTGGATGCCGATAACGGTTTTGGCAATGCGCTCAATGTGCGCCACACCATTCGCACTCTGGAGCGGGCAGGCGCGAGCGCCGTGCAGCTCGAAGACCAGAAGACACCCAAGCGCTGCGGGCACTTTTCGGGCAAGGAAGTGGTGCCGCTGGACGAGGCCCGTTCGCGCATTCGCGCAGCGGTCGACGCCCGCCAGGATGAGAACACGCTCATCGTTGCGCGCACCGATGCCCGCGCCACGGACGGGTACGATGAAGCGCTGGAGCGTGCCGCCGCCTTCATCGAGGACGGCGCCGACATCACTTTCGTTGAAGCGCCGCAGTCAAAAGAAGAGATGCGCGGCATTCCGGCAGCTCTCAAAGGCACGCCGCAACTCGTGAATCTGGTCGTCGGCGGCAAGACGCCGATCCTCGATCTTGATGAACTGGGCGACATGGGCTTCTCGCTTGTGCTTTACGCCAATGTCGCCCTGCAATCCGCCGTTTACGGCATGCAGATGGCGCTGGGCCAGCTCCGGGAAACGGGCCGAATGGACGAGGGCGGTCCCGTGGCAAGCTTCGTTGAACGTCAGAGAATGGTCCGTAAGGATCTGTTCGACGAGCTCGAAAAGCGCTACGCGATTTAGAATGGTTTTCGATCTCCGCGCAACGACCTGACTGGACAGTGGATGCGACGGGCGGACATGCAGTCCGCCCGATTTAGATCAACGCCTGGAAAAATGGGAACCGGTTTTCCGGCCGGAACTGCGTAAAACCGGCGAGATAGAGCGCTTTGACGATTCAATGAAAAGTGGAAGCGCTCTGAATCGGCCGACCGGTCTGCTCAGGCCTCCTTGTGCCGGAGAGCCTCCTCTGCCAGATCGTGCCGCGCAAACGTATGCACAACCGCGTCTGTGGTCCGCCCGATATGTGTTTCCATGACGGTGACCGCCTTTTCCACATCGCGGTCAAGAGCGGCCTCGAAGAGGGCGCGGTGCTCAAGGCTGATGTCGCGGGTCGCCACGGTCTTGACGCGGGAAAGGCGGCGGTATCGCTCATGCTGGTCGAACATGAGCTGGCGCATGCGCAGAAGCCATTGCGAATCGCAGGCCGCAACCAGCGCCTTGTGAAACTGATGATTGAGGGTCTCCCATGCGGCCAGGTCGTCAATGCCCTGATCGATTGTCCGCTCGAGCCGCTCCAGCCGATGAAACGCGGCTGCAAGCCCGTTCTCCCATTCGTCGTCGCCATTGTCGATTGATATGCGCAGGGCTTCGACCTCAAGCAGCTTGCGCATATTGCCGATGTCACGTGCATCCCCGACGGACATGGGCACCACCTCGCAGCCGCGCTGCCCCTCCAGCTTGACCAGATGGTCGCTGGAAAGCCGCGCAAGCGCCTCGCGGATCGGCGCCGCACCCAGCCCATAGCGCGTGCGTAGCATTTCGATCTTGAGTTTCAGGCCGGGTTCAAGCGCGCCTGAAATAATGTCTTCCCTGAGCAGCCGGTAGGCACGCTCGGCGATTGTTCGTTCCGGTCCGTCATACCGCATGTTGACGAGGATCTCTGCCATTCCGCTCGTTTCCCCAGTTAACCGGCCCGCGCCGTCTTCGACAAGCGCGTTTGCCTGATGGAAAAAATATCGATATTTTTATTGACTTGCAAATAACATCGATATTTTATTCGGGGCATTGGGACGGAGCCTGGAGGAGGCGGCGGTTTCTGCCGATGTCGAGCGTATTGTCTGAAGAGCGAGTCGAGCGGGCTGGGGTTTTGGCGCGCGTCAGCGCCCGCCTGGCGGCGGTCGAGTGGTATTGCGCCGGTCTGCTGCTCTGCGTCGTCTTTTTGCTGCTGCTTTTGAATGTGGTGACGCGCAGCCTCGGTTCGCCGCTGATCTGGGTGGATGAGCTGGCGATCTATGTGATGATCTGGGCCGCGCTCATCGGCGCGTCCATCGGCATTCGCAACCGCGACCACATCGCCATGACGCTTCTCACCGACATGCTGCCGGTGGGAAGCCGCAGGGCGCTTCTGATCGGTGTGGACGCGGCGTTGCTGGTCTTTTTCGCCATTCTTGGCGTCATTCTGTGGAACTGGTTCGATCCGGTGGGTGTGTTGGCCGCCGAAACGCTCGCCGAGTTCAGCCAGAAGAGCTTCAACTTCATCTATGAAGAGCCGACCACGACCATCGCCATGCGCAAGGTCTGGTTCTGGCTGATCCTGCCTGCCTTTTTTCTGAGCGGTACGCTTCACGCAGCAGCCAACCTGGCGACGCGCCTGCGCGGTGGGGAGGGCGAACGATGACGATTGCCGGCTCATTCCTCGCGTTTCTGCTCGTCGGCCTGCCCATTGCCTTCGTTCTCGCCGCAACGGCGCTGGTGTTCATCGCCGTCAGCGGCAACACGGTGCTGATTCAGTCCTATGCCCAGCAACTCTTCGGCGGGCTTGAAAATTACGGCCTTCTGGCTCTGCCCATGTTCATTCTGCTTGGCGAATTCATGAACGCCGGCGGTATAGGCCGGCGCCTCATGAGCCTGTCACTTGCATTGCTTGGGTCGGTGCGGGGCGGTCTCGCCTATGTCAATCTCATCGCAAACATGCTGATGGCCTCGATCCTCGGTTCGACCGTGGCGCAGATCACCATCATGTCGAAGATCGCGGTGCCGGAGATGGAGAAGGCCGGCTATCCGCGCGATGTATCTGTGGGCATCACGGCGGCCGGCGGTCTTTTGGCCCCGATCATCCCGCCTTCCATGCTGTTCATCATTTTCGGCGTGGTTGCGCAGATGCCGATCGGCGACCTGTTCATTTCCGGTATCGTGCCGGGCGCGATGATGTTCGTCGCCTTCATTGTCGTGATCGCCGTTTTTGCAAGGCTTTACGCCTTCCCGCGTTCGGAACGGCTTTCGTTGCG
This sequence comes from Nitratireductor rhodophyticola, assembly GCF_019891355.1. Lineage (NCBI taxonomy): Bacteria > Pseudomonadati > Pseudomonadota > Alphaproteobacteria > Hyphomicrobiales > Phyllobacteriaceae > Nitratireductor > Nitratireductor rhodophyticola. The sequence continues at coordinate 790,454 of NZ_JAHSSF010000002.1, forward strand.
ACGGCGTCTGGCGGCGCTGCTCGATGCGCTCCCGGCGCTGGCCATTCCCGCTGTCATTATCGGCAGCATTCTGGGCGGTTTTGCAACGCCGACGGAAGCCGCCGCCATCGCCACGCTTGCGGCGATGCTGACCGGTCTCTTCGTCTATCGCGAGATGAGCGTGGCAGACATTTTCCCGGCTTTTGCCAATGCCGCGCGCAGTGCCGCCGTGGTGCTCTTTCTCATAGCGGCCGCGCAGGTGTTCAGCTGGGTCATCACCTTCGAAAACCTGCCGGCGCGGGTGGCGGAAGGGCTGCAGCTCATCACCGCGTCGCCCATCGTGTTCCTGCTGCTTCTCAACCTGCTTCTTCTGATGCTCGGCATGGTCACGGACCCGATCCCCGCCATCATTCTCGTGGTCCCGGTTCTGTTGCCGGTCGCGACGGATGTCTACGGCATCGATCCGTTCCAGTTTGGCGTCATCGTCTGCCTGAATCTGACGCTGGGTCTGCTGACGCCGCCGGTGGGAACAGGCCTCTTCGCCGCCGCCCTGATGGGCGGGGTGAAGGCCGAGCGCATTGCGTGGCTGGTCACGCCGTTCTTTGTGGCCGTCGCCGTGGTTCTGGTTCTTCTGGCCTTTTTTCCATGGCTGGCAACGGGCCTGAAGGAGCTTCTGTGATGGCCGAGGCGAAAGCACCTGTCCTGATCATCGGAGGCGGAACCATCGGCTGCGGATGGGCGGCGGTGTTTGCGGCTGCCGGGCACCCTGTACAGGTTTATGACCCGGCGCCCGGCACGGCCGCACGCCTCGATCTGGTCCGGCAAAAGGCTCTGCCCGTTCTGGAGCGGCTTGGAAGCGCCCGCGCCGGTGCGGCACCGCCGTCCCACATCGCCCGGCTCGATGACGTTGCGGACGGCGTGACCTTCGTGCAGGAAGCCCTGCCGGAGCGGCTGGAACTCAAGAGAGAGGTGCTTGCCGCGGTCGAGCGGCATGTGCCGGCAGATGCGGTGATCGCGTCCAGCACATCGGGCCTGTCGCCGAGCGATATTCAGGATGCTCTGGTGCATCCCGAACGCCTTGTGATCGGTCATCCCTGCAATCCGCCATACCTCATGCCGGTGGTGGAAATCTGCGCCGGCGCGAAGACGGACGCGCTTGCGATGGACATTGCGGATGCCGTTTATTCCGGCATCGGCAAGACGGTATTGCGGCTCAAACGCGAAATGCCCGGCCATCTGGTCAACCGTCTTCAGGCCGCACTGTGGCGCGAGGCGGTCTATCTGGCGGCGGAAGGCGTCGCGTCGGTCGACGACATTGAAAAGGCAGTCACCAGGGGGCTTGCCGCGCGCTGGTGCGTGACCGGACCGACGGCGATCTTCCATCTGGCAGGCGGCGATGCCGGTCTGGCGAAGTTTTTCGACGATCTGGGGCCGGAGGTGGAAAAGTGGTGGGCCTCGCTCGGCGCGCCCCATCTCGACGCGGAAACCCGCGCCACTCTCATCGAAGGCGTCGCGCAAAGCCTCGATCTGGCGGATCCCGAAGCGCTCGCCAGCCTGCGGGATGCGCAGGTGCCTGACATTCTCACCCTGCTGTCCGGCACGGGAAGCCGGAGCAGCTCCAAGCATTGCAAACGGGAGGAAGAAACATGCTGAAACAGATAGCGGGCGCGCTGGCCGTTACCGGCGTCATGCTGGCAACGCAGATCGCCGGTGCCGCAGAATACCGGCTCGGCCTCATCACGCCGCCGCCGCATCAATGGACGGTGACAGCCAACACGATCGCTGAAGAGCTCAAGGAAAAGACCGACGGGCGCGTCGAGCTTCTGATCTTCCCGAGCGGTCAGCTCGGCAACGAAGCCCAGATGCTCCAGCAATTGCAGACGGGCGCGCTGGACTTTGCCTTTCTCACGCTGGGAGAGTTCGCCAACCGCGATCCGAACTACGGTATTTTTCTGGCTCCCTACATCGTCAAGGATGTCGCCGGCGCGCAAAAGCTCCTGAAGGGCGATACGGCGGGCGAACTGCTCGACGGGGTAAACAAGTTCGGCCTGAAAGGTTTCGGCTATGCGATGGCCGGCCTGCGCCAGATTGTCATGCGTGGCGAGGTAAAGGACGTCGGCGGGCTTTCGGGCAAGAAAATCCGCACGGTGCCCTTTGCGCCGGAACTCGACTTCTGGGTCAAGGTGGGGGCTGCTCCCACTCCGATGCCTTTGCCGGCGCTTTATGATGCCTTCGCCAATGGGCAAGTCGACGGCATGCAGATCGACTTCGAGGGCACCTGGAACAGCAAGTATTATGAGCATGCAGGCACGATCATTGAATCCAACCACATGATGTTCCCGATGATCGCCGTCGGTTCCGGGCGAAAATGGGGTGCGGTTCCCGCCGAGGATCAGGCGATCATCGAGGAGGTGCTGAAGGCGCATCTCGATACGCTGGTGGGCTCCTATGCCGAAATCGACGCGGACTATCTCGAAAAGCTGAAAGGCACCGAGGTGCCCGTCATCGCGATCGACCGCGCCTTCTTCGGTGAGGCCATCGATAACTGGTACAAGGAATGGCGCACCAAGGCTCCAATGCTTGAAAAACTGGAAGCGGAAGCCTCAGGGCTCTGAGGCCATCGAGATCAAAAAGGCGGGGCGCGTAAAGCGCTCCGCACGGAAATGTGGAGGATATTGTGAGCGGACCCTATCGCGATCTTCGCTATGTGCGGCTGGCGACCGGAGACCTGAAACAGGCAGCTGCCTTCGCCACCGATATCGTCGGGTTGCAGGAGTTTGCGCGGGAAGAGGAGCGCGCCTATTTCCGCTCCGATGCGCGCGCCTATTCGCTCTGCTTCAGCGCCGCTGAAACGGATGCGGCAGTCGCCCTGACCGTCGCCCGCGACGTAGACCTGACCGCGATGGCCGGGCGGCTGCGCGCCGAAGGGTTCTCCGTCTCCGAATTCGATCAGGCGGCCTGTGCCGCGCGGAAGATCAAGAAGGGCATCGCGACCAGCGCGCCCAACGATGTCACGGTTGAACTCGTCTGGCGTCCGCTCACATCCGGCTGGCGCTATCACGGTCCGCGCGATGCGGGCATCACAGAAATCTCTTCCGTGTCGCTGGCCTGCACCGACATCGCTGCCAATGAGGATTTCTGGACGCGCGTTCTGGGCGGCGCCGTCTCCGACTGGGCCGGCGATGCCGCCTATGTCCGCATCGACGGCGCGCATCACCGCATCGCGCTCTATCCTTCGGCTCGCGACGGCATACTGGGTGTCGACTTCGCCGTCGAGTCGATCAACAACGTGATGCAGAACCACTATTTTCTGCAGGCCCGGCAGTTGCCTATCGTCCATGGGCCGGGCCGTCAGCCGGCGTCGGAGAAGACTTTCGTCGCCACCCGCGGGCCGGGCGATGTGCTCTTCAGCTATTCCACGGGCATGAGCGAGGCCGAGCCCGAGCGCACGCCACGCCAGTTTCCCGATACGGCCCTTTCCCATTGCGCATGGGGCTCCCCGACCAATGAGCCCGAGTTTTCGGGCGCGTAACCGACAGGAGAAGCGACATGATCGAGTTGAAGGACGTGGTCTATTGCCGTCTCGGCACGCGCGATCTGGAAGGGGCAGTCTGGTTTGCGCAGAACATTCTCGGGCTGGAGGTGTCCGAAAACAGAAAGGGCGCGGTGCATTTCAAATCCGACAGCCGCGACCACACGCTGTGCTATTTCGAAGGCGATCCGGAAGACCAGGTGACCGCGTTCGAGCTTGGCTCGTCTGCCGACCTGCATGCTGCGGCTGCCACGCTCGAAACCTTGCAGCAGAAGGTGTATTACGGCACGCGCGAGGAATGCGAGGCGCGCCATGTGCGGGAGTTCATCCGTTTCAGCGACCCGACCGGCAACAGCATCGAATTTGTCGTGCGCCCGGCCATTTCCGGCCAGCGCTACCACGGCACGCGTGATGCGGGCATCACGGGCTTCAGCCATGTGGGCCTGTGCTCCAGCGATCTGGAGCGGGATGAAAAATTCTGGACCAGGGTCTGCAACGCGCGCGTTTCCGACCGCATTGGAGACGCGCCGCTGATGCGGCTTGGCTCGATCCACCACACGATTGCGCTGTTTCCCTATCACAAGGCCGGCATCCAGCACATCAATCACCAGGTGGAGTCGACCGACGACATCCAGCGCTCGACCAACTTCATCCGCGACCGTCAGATCAACATCACTTTCGGCCCCGGTCGCCATCCGACGTCCTCCGCGCAGTTCCTCTATTTCAGCGGCCCGGATGGCATGACCTTCGAATACTCGACCGGCGTCTGCGAAATCCACGACGAACCCCTGTGGCGCGACCGGCAGTTCGCCTTCGAACCCGTTGGCTTCTGCCAATGGGGTGCGAAGCCCAACATAGCCGCGTTCGAGGACTGAGCCGTGACACAGACCGATATGGACGATCTGGCGCGCCGGGTGCGCATGGCGGCGCGGGCGCTTGGCAGGCATGGGCTTGCTCATGCCTATGGCCATTGTTCGGCGCGGATCGATGCGGAACGTTTTCTCGTCTGTCCACCACACCCCATGGGGCTGGTGAAGCGGGGCGAAACCTGCACCGTTGTGCCGGTCAGCGGTCCGCTGCCGGAAGGCGTTCTGGGCGAGGTGCGTATCCATCAGGAAATCTATCGCAACCGCCCGACGGTCGGCGGCGTGGCGCGCTTCATGTCGCCGAAGATGATGGCGCTTGCAGCCCTCGGCAGGTCACCGAAGGCACGTCACGGCTTTGGCGCCTATTTCGCGCCGGAGCCGCCGCTCTGGGATGATCCGCAGCTGGTGCGTGACGATGAAAAGGCGAGGGGTGTCTTCTCCACAATGGGCGATGCCCGCGCTGTTTTGATGCGCGGCAACGGCGCGGTGACAGCGGGCGACACGCTGGAAGAGGCCGTGGTGCTTGCCTGGTATCTGGAAGATGCCTGCCGCATCGAGCTGGAAGCGCTGGGAGCCGGGCTTGGCGACGAGCCGCCGACATTTTCCGCCGAAGGGGCAAACGAGCGGGCCACGAAGGCCGGCCGCATTTTCGAGCGCATGTGGGATTTCCTGACCGCAGGCGATCCCGAACTCTGAGTTTCCGCAAGAAGGACGAGATTACGTGAAGCGTATCCAGAATTTTATCAATGGCCGCTTTGTCGATGGCACCGGCGACCTGTTCGAAAACCGTTTCCCCGCCACGGGCGAGGTGCAGTCGCTCGTCTCCGCAGCAGGCGAGCAGGATGTGGACGCGGCTGTTTCGGCGGCAAAAAGGGCGCTCACGGGGCCATGGGCACGGCTGACCGTGCAGGAGCGCATCGCGCTTCTGCGCAAGGTGGCCGATGGCATCAATGCGCGCTTCGACGAATTCCTGCGCGCCGAGATCATGGATACGGGCAAGCCTGTTTCCATCGCCAGCCATATCGACATCCCGCGTGGCGCGGCCAATTTCAACGTTTTCGCAGATCAGATCGCGAGCGTCGCGACCGAAGCGTTCGAGATGGCGACGCCGGATGGCGCCGGGGCGCTGAACTACGCGATCCGCATGCCGCGTGGCGTCATTGGCGTTGTCTGCCCGTGGAACCTGCCACTGCTCCTGATGACATGGAAGGTCGCGCCGGCGCTGGCCTGTGGCAACACGGTGGTGGTGAAGCCATCGGAGGAAACGCCTGCCACCGCCACGCTGCTCGGCGAGGTGATGAACGAGGCCGGCATTCCCGAAGGCGTCTATAATGTCGTGCATGGTTTCGGTGGCGGCAGCACGGGTGAGTTCCTGTCGAGCCACCCCGACGTGGACGCGATCACCTTCACAGGCGAAACGACGACCGGCGAGGCCATCATGGCGGCGGCCTCGCGCGGCGTGCGCCCGGTCTCGCTGGAGCTTGGCGGCAAAAACCCGGGCATCGTGTTCGACGATGCGGATATCGACATCACCATAGAGGGGCTTGGACGGTCCTGTTTCGCCAATACGGGGCAGGTGTGCCTCGGCACCGAACGACTATATGTGCAGCGCGGCATCTTCGACGAGGTGGCGGAAAAACTCGCGGCAAGAGCGAGAACCTATGCCTATGGCGACCCGTTCGACCAGAAAACGACCATGGGGCCGCTCATCAGCGAGGAGCATCGCCGCAAGGTTCTCTCCTATTACGAGAAGGCGAAGGCCGGTGGCGCGGAGATTTTCGCCGGCGGCGGTGTGCCCTCCATTCAGGGCTATGAAGGTGGAAGCTGGGTGGAACCCACCGTCTGGACCGGCTTGCCAGAAGATTCCCCCGTCGTGCGCGACGAGATTTTTGGTCCCTGCACGCACATCACGCCTTTCGACGATGAAGAAGAGGCGATCCAGCTCGCCAACAACAGCCCCTACGGGCTGGCGACCTCGATCTGGACCACGAACCTGTCGCGCGGGCATCGCGTGGCCGGCCGGATTGACGCCGGCATCACCTGGGTCAATTGCTGGTTCCTGCGCGACCTGCGCACTGCCTTCGGCGGCTCCAAACGCTCGGGCATCGGCCGCGAGGGCGGCGTCCACTCGCTCGAATTCTACACCGAACTGCGCAATGTCTGCGTGAAGCTCTGACCTTTGCTTTGCGCAACTTAGGACCGAAGTCCGGTTCCCACTTTTCCTGAAATCGCTTCAGAGGACATTCATAATGCTTAGCGAAGAACAGCGCGCGGAAGCGGTTCGCTCCCTGCTCGAAAGCCACCGCACCAAGGTGCAGGGCCGTCGCCCCTCGGAAATGTTCCCGGACATCCAGATTGAGGATTCCTACGCCATTTCGTCCGCGGTCGCAGAAGAACGGGTCAAGGCCGGCGCCAAGATCATCGGCCACAAGATCGGCCTCACCTCCAAGGCGATGCAGGCCAGCTCGAAGATCGACGAGCCGGATTACGGCTATCTGTTCGACGATCTGATCCTGAATGACGGCGCGAAAGTTCCCTTCGACAACTTCTGCGTTCCGCGTGTCGAGCCGGAGCTGACCTTCATCCTGAAGGAACCGCTCAAGGGACCGAATGTGGGGCTGATCGACGTGCTGCGCGCCACCGAATATGTGGTGCCGTCCATCGAGATCATCGACGCGCGCGTTACCGAACCGCGCAAGATTTTCGACACGGTCGCCGACAATGGCGCCGCCGCCGGCATCGTGCTCGGTGGCCGTCCGGTTCGGCCCGACGAGGTGGATCTGCGCTGGGTCGGTGCGGTTTTCTACCGCAATTCAGAGATCGAGGAGACGGGCCTTGCCGCCGGTGTGCTCGGCCATCCGGCGATGGCGATTGCGTGGCTCGCCAACAAACTCGCGCCCTTCGACATCACGCTGGAGCCTGGCCACATGATGCTGTCGGGCTCCTTCACGCGGCCTGTCTGGGCGCAGAAGGGCGATACGCTGCATGCGGATTTCGGCCCGCTCGGCAGCGTTGCCGTCCAGTTCGTCTGAGGTCTGCCGTGAAGAGCCTGGAAAACACATTCAAGAAGCGGCTTCTGGCCGGCGAAACGCTGATCGGCCTCTGGAGCAGCCTGTGCAGCCCCATCGCTGCCGAGGCGCTGGCGGATGCCGGTTTCGACTGGCTGCTCTTCGACAGCGAGCATTCGCCGGTGGAAGTGGCGGGGCTTTATCCGCTGTTGCAGGCGGCGGCCAGCGGCTCTGCCGAAGCCATCGTGCGCCCGGCCTGGAACGACAAGGTGCTCATCAAGCGCGTTCTCGACATCGGCGCGCAGACCATTCTCGTTCCCTTCGTCCAGAACGCCGCCGAAGCGCGCGCCGCAGTCGCTGCCACGCGCTATCCGCCGGAGGGAATCCGCGGCGTCGCCGGCAGCACGCGCGCCAGCCGCTACGGCCGCGCGAAGGACTATTTCAGGGTCGCCAATCGCGAGGTCTGCCTGCTCGTGCAGATCGAGACGGGCGAGGCGCTGGAGGCGCTGGGTGAGATTGCCGCCGTTGACGGGGTCGATGGCGTTTTCATCGGCCCGTCCGATCTCGCGGCATCGCTCGGTCATCTGGGCAATCCCGGCCATGAGGATGTGCAGAGGGCATTGCGTGAGGCGGTGGATCAGCTCAGGCTGCTCGGCAAGCCAGCCGGTATCCTTGCAACCAGTCCCGAAGATGCGCGGCGCTACCGCGACTGGGGCTATCAGTTCGTTGCCGCCGGCGTGGACCTGGGACTGTTGGTGAAGGCTGCAGATCGTCTTTCCGCACAAATGGCCTGAAGAGGTCACTTGAGCCCCGTGTCCGGCAAATTGCGCTACCCGCGGAAGTGTGGGAAGGACAGCGCTTTCAAGAGCCTGCGTACTGAGGCAATTTTGTCGATACGTGATTCCTGCCATCTGAAAACCATGAGCGAAATCAGGTGGCTGTGCGGTCATGGCATAATGGAATGGGAGCGAACTGGTGGTGACAGAATCAACGACCCCCGTGATCTACGGCATCAAGAACTGCGACACGATGAAGAAGGCGCGGGCCTGGCTTGAGGCGCATGACATTGCCTATGCGTTTCATGATTACAGGGCCGCCGGCATTGAGCGCGCGCGGTTGGAGGCGTGGGTGGAGGAGGTTGGCTGGGAGAAGCTTCTCAACCGCGCCGGCACCACTTTCAGAAAACTTTCCGACGCAGACAAGGCCGATATGGATGCCGGGAAGGCGGTTCGCCTGATGGAAGAACAGCCGGCCATGATCAAGCGCCCGGTGCTTGATCTCGGAGACCGGCGGCTGGTCGGGTTCAAGCCGGAAATCTACGAAGCTGCGTTCTCTGCCTGAGCGCGGGCCGGGACCAGTGCCGCCGGTGCGCGATGCCTGCCGGTGAAACCCTTCCTTGCCTTGCTTTCCCACAGTTGGGATAAAATGGGCACTCCATTCGTGCGGGAAGGGGGCTTCGTGCGTATAAAGCAGATTATGTTCGGTCTGATTTCCATAGCCCTCGCGGTTGTGCTGGCGGTTGTCGTCCTCCGGCTTGTCTTTCCATTGCCCGATATCTCGGACAGGGAACCGCAGAACGCGATCGCCGCCGACCCTGCGACGCAACTCGGCCGGCTGCTGCAGGCGGGCGAGGCGGCGCATCCGGGCAAGACAGGCGTTCTGCCGCTTGCCGATGGCAAAGACGCGCTGGCGAGCCGGCTGGCTCTGATCGAGCACGCGCAAAGCTCCATCGATGCGCAGTACTATATCTGGCACGACGATACGTCGGGTATCCTTCTGCTGGCTGCGCTGCGCGAAGCGGCGGCACGCGGTGTGCGGGTGCGGCTCCTGCTTGATGACAACGGGGTGCCGGGGCTCGATGCCCACATGGCTTCGCTCAACGCCCTGCCGAATTTCCACATTCGCCTGTTCAACCCGTCGACGGTTCGTCGGCCGAAGCTCCTCGGCTACACCTTCGATTTCTTCCGCATGAACCGGCGCATGCACAACAAGTCGTTTATCGTCGACGGCGCTGCGGCGATCGTCGGCGGCCGCAACATCGGCGACGAGTATTTCCAGATCGGCGAGGCGTTCTACGTCGACATGGATGTGCTGGCGACAGGCGCGATTCTTCCCGAAACAGCTGCGGTGTTCGACGAATACTGGAACAGCGCCTCGGTCTATGGCGTCGAGACGATCATCCCCGGTTCGGGAGATTTGCAGGCATTTGAGGCCCGTGTCGCGCAGGTGCGCTCGAGCGAGGAAGCGCACGCGGTTCTGGCCGAGCTGGAAAGCAGTGCCGAACGCTATGCCGGGGGTGGTGAGGCGCTGGAATGGACGGATGTCCAGCTCGTTGCCGATGATCCGGTAAAGGGGGAGGGGATCGCCACGCGCGATCAGCTAATGATCATGCGGCTCGGCGCGATCCTTGGTGAGGCGCAGGAACGGCTCGATCTGATCTCGGCCTACTTCGTTCCTGGCAAGATCGGAAGCAGCTATTTCAGCGATCTGGCAAAGGCCGGCAGGCAGGTGCGCATTCTGACCAACGCACTCAACACGACGGATGTGCTCCTGGTGCACAGCGGCTACGCCAAATATCGGCGAGGGCTCCTCGAGGCAGGGGTAAAGCTCTACGAGCTGAAACTGCGTGGCGGAGTGACGCAGGGCTCCGAGATTCAGCTAAAGCCATTCGGTCTTTCGGGTGCCAGCCTGCACGCAAAGACCTTCGCCGTTGATGGCGAGCGTATTTTCATCGGTTCTTTCAATTTCGACCCTCGATCCGCGATCCTGAACTGCGAGATGGGCTTCCTGATCGATAGCGAGAACATGGCTCGACGCATCAGTGAAGGGTTTGATGGACGGCTGGGCCTCGTCAGTTACCAGCCTCGGTTGACACCAGAGGACAAAATGGTCTGGGTGGAGGAGCGGCAGCGGCAGGATCCGGTCATCTATCAGGAGGAGCCCGGCGCCACGTGGTTCCAGCAGGTGGCAACAGTGGTTGCCGGCTGGCTTCCGGTAGAGTGGCTGCTCTAGCGGGGGGCAAAAGCGTTTGAGGCCGAACGGAGGGGAAGATGAAGCACTGGATGTTGTGGTTGCTCGCGGGGATTGTTGCTCTGATCGGCGGTCTTGCCGCTCTCTTCAACCTCGGTTCTGCTTCTAGTTTGACACTGACACTGGGCGGCTGGGCGTTGATCGTCGCCGGCGCCCTGCAGGGATGGGCAGCCTATAAGGCCCCCAGTGTCCCGACGATGATCGGTGCCGGACTGCTGGCGCTCGCCGGTGTCTTTCTCGGCCTGTCTCTTCTATTCGGCCCATTCGGGGATGGTCGTGTGTTACGGCTTCTCCTCGGAGCGCTTTTGATTGCATCGGGTGCGGCGAAACTCTGGGTGGGGCGTAGCCTGCAGGGAGACCGTGTGTTTCCCGTTCTTCTCGGAGCGGGTGGCGTTTCCGCGATCCTTGGCGTGATCGTTCTTCTCGGATTGACGATCAACTTCGGCCTGGTTGTGGCTCTGGAACTGTTGGCCAGCGGTGTCGCGCTGGTGCTGCTGTCGTTGCGGTTGAAGAGACATGCTGGAGAAAACTGACCCGCTTCGTGCATTTGTCACCCTGGTTCTTGCCGTCGTTCTCACGGTCCTGATCGGGTGGATACTGGTGATCGGGCGCTCGGTCCTGATGCCGATCTTCATTGCGGTGATCTCGGTCTATGTTCTCTTGACCGCGTCTGAGGCGCTGGGGCGCCTGCCGGTGCTCGGCCGTCTTCCTGAGTGGATGCGGCGCGGCCTCGTTTTGGCGATATTCGTTCTGGCCCTGGTCATGCTGGCCAGTGTGATGGTCGGCACCGCCGAACAGGTGATCGCGCGTTTGCCTGTGTATCAGAAGAACCTGACGGATATGCTCACCGGCATCCTTTCCCGCTTCGATATCGAAGAGATCCCCAACCTTTCAACCCTTATTGAAACACTATGGGGACGCATCAATCTTCAGCGCCTTGCCGCTGTCGGGCTTGGCTCTGTAGGGTCTCTGGCCGGCATCATCTTCATGGCGGTCGTGTATTCGACCTTTCTGATGGCCGAGCGCGGCGGCTTTGCAAGAAAGATCGCGGCTGCCCTTCCAAGAGACAGGGCGAGCCAGACCCACACGATCGTGCGCGACATCAACCGCAGCATTGGAGAGTATCTGGCGGTCAAGACGTTTGTGAACATCATTCTCGGCCTCCTCTCCTTTGTCGTGCTCAAGCTCTTCGGCGTCGATTTCGCGCTCTTCTGGGCGGTTCTGATCGGCCTTTTGAACTACATACCCTATGTCGGTTCGCTGCTTGGTGTGATGTTCCCCGTGCTTCTGACACTGGCGCAGTACGGCTCGGTCCAGACCACGCTTCTGGTCGCGGTCTTGCTGACCTCGGCGCAGATGTGGGTGGGCAATGCCCTTGAACCGCGCATGATCGGCCGCCGGATCAACATGTCGCCATTCGTCGTTCTGGTGTCTCTGGCGGTCTGGTCGTCGCTATGGGGCATTCCCGGTGCCATTCTTGCCATTCCCCTGACCTCGATCATCGCCATCATCATGGCCAGTTTCGAGAGCACGCGGCCGATCGCGCTGATGCTTGCCGACGATGTTCAGGCACTCGAAAAATCGGGCGAGGGATAGGGGCTGAGCCGATCAGCCCCCGCTGGGCAAAACGGGGACATTGTCGATCAGACGCGTATTGCCGAGCCAGGCGGCGGCAAGCAGTCTGGCGGCGGACCCCACCTTGGCCACGGGAGCGAGGGTCTCGGCATCGCGTAACTCGAAATATTCGACACGGTCGAAACCCGCGGTCTCAAGTTCGCGGCGAGCCTGTTCGAGAACGGGGCCAGCTTCGGTGCCCGCAGCCAGCCTGTCAGCGCTGTCGAAGAGTATTCTGGCGATGGCCGGCGCAACGCGTCGTTCTTCCGGTGTCAGACGCACATTTCGAGAGGAGAGGGCGAGCCGGTCGGCTTCCCGCACCGTCGGACAGCCGACAATCTCGACCGGAATGTTCAGGTCGGCAGCAAGCCGGCGCACCACCAGAAGCTGCTGGAAATCCTTCTCGCCAAAGCAGGCTATGTCGGCTTCGCTCTGCAGGAGGAGCTTGCTGACGACGGTCGCAACGCCATCGAAATGGCCGGGCCGGTGCGCTCCGCACAGCCCATCGCTCACACCCGTGACGGAAACGGTGGTTGAGAAACCGGAGCCATACATCTCCTCTACCGCAGGGGCGAAAAGGACATCGACAGCCAATGGCGCCAGTTTGGCCGCATCGTCGGCTTCCGTGCGTGGATAGGCGGCGAGATCGGAGGCGTTGTTGAACTGCTTGGGATTGACGAACAGCGTGACGATCACCCGCTCGGCGCGCGCCTTTGCTGCTTCCACGAGGCTCAGATGCCCTTCGTGGAGCGCGCCCATGGTGGGCACGACGGCAACCCGCTCGCCGGCGCACCGCCATGTGCGAACGCGCTCACGCAGTTCCGCAACCGTGCGGAGGATGCTGGGGCTCATTCGGTCTTTCCCTTCCTGCCATCGGTGAAGACATGGGCGTCGCTCGGAAATTTCCGGGAGCGGACTTCCTGCGCATAGGCCGCGATGGCCGCATCCGCGGCCTCGCCAAGCTCGGCGAAGCGCTTGACGAATTTCGGCCTGAACGCGTCGAACATGCCGAGCATGTCATCGACCACGAGTATCTGCCCGTCGCAGGCCCGCGATGCGCCGATACCGATGGTGGGAATGGCAACTGTCTCGGTGATGCGATCGGCGAGCGTGGCGGGAACCTTCTCGAGCACGACGGAGAATGCGCCCGCATCGGCCACCGCTTCCGCATCCCGCAGGATGTGGAATGCTTCGTCGCCGCGGCCCTGCACTTTGTAGCCACCAAAACTGTTGACCGCCTGGGGCGTGAGGCCGATATGCGCCATGACCGGAATGCCATGCCGGGTCAGAAACCGGATGGTCTTTTCCATCGTCTCGCCACCTTCGAGCTTGACGGCCGCGCATCCGGTCTCCGCCATGATCCGGGCGGCATTGCGAAAAGCCTGCTCCGGCGTTTCCTCGTAGCTTCCAAAGGGCATGTCGACGACGAGTAGGGCGCGTTCCACGCCACGCCGAACAGCCTGGCCGTGCATGATCATCATGTCGAGCGAAACGCCGAGTGTGCTTGGCAGGCCATGCAGGACCATGCCGACACTATCACCGACGAGAACGATGTCGCAGTGCCGGTCCACGAGACGGGCAAGCGGGGTGGTGTAGGCGGTCAGGCAGACGAGCGGATCGCCGCCCTTCCGCGCCAGGATGTCAGGCGGCGTCAGTGCCGTAATCCGTGCGTTTGCGCTCAAACTGTCCTCCCTTCGCGTATCGCCACTGGTACGGAACGTGCCGCACCGGAACGATTGCGACAGGGATATGACACAGTTTTTTGCAGATGCGAAGACTCACGGCGCAGATTGCCGAATGTCAATCGCCGTTGAGAATGTCAGTCGATGTAAGGGTTTGCGCCAGGCTGTCGGGTGCGGTCGGCATTCCGGCGAGCACGGACTGGGCGGCTTTGAGGCCGCCCGTGATGCGCTGCAATATCGGGCCGGGCCCCAGCGTATCCAGCGGTATTCCCCACTGGCCCTTGCCGGGTGTGCGCTGCGGCCACACCTTTAGTTCGAAATACCGCGCCGCCTTCCGGTCCACATCTCCCCAGTACTGAACCACCGTTGCGTCCGGCGCGCTCTTGGCGATCCAGCCGAGATCCTGAATCCCGAGGCGCGGCTCCTCGCGGGGACGCTTGGCGAGAAGGATGGCGCGCCAGTCGTGCTCGAAAATCTGATTGGCATGCGCGACGACGGCCACCTGCGCACCGGCCCGCCTCAGCCCCTGTTCCAGCGTATCGGAGAGGGGATTGTCGCAGATCAGCGCTATATCCGCCCCCTCCACGGGGATTTCCGCATCCTTGAGCAATTCGAGGCAGAGGGCCGGGTGGTAGTCCCTGGCGCCCACCAGCGGATGAGATTCGTTGACGGCGGAGATCGGGATGTCATGCTCAAGGCAGGCTTCGATGTCCACCTCTCCCGCCAGCGTCATCCAGGCTTCGTGCATCAGCGCCACGACCGAATGGTCGGGCAGGCGTTCGATGAGCGAGCGCGTGATCGGGCGGATGGATGGACCGTTGAGAAGAACATTGGTCGCACGGCAGGTCTCGTGGTCGATTCGTTCGTCGATCGAGAGATTTTCCAGGAGCCCGGCGGCCCCGACCAGTGTACGCGTCGCCTCCGCCGCTTCTTCGGCTGACTGGAACCGGGTGGCCGTCGGTGTGACGGCGGTCACGGCAGCGGCACCCGCCATGAGGGCGGTTGCTGCGGTTGCTGCCAGAAATCGGCTGTCGACGGGAACCACGACGCGCAGTCCCGAAAGGCTCAGGTCGAAGGCTCGAATGTCCTCTTCGATGAGCGCGAGCATCCCGGTTGTGTCTGTGTGATGAATTGCTCTTTCTGAACTGCCACTGCTTGCCATCAGAGTTCTGCCCGGTTCGCCGACCTTTCCTGGTCTACCGCCCGGTGCGAAGTCTCTCCGCACGAGACGTGTCCATCGTTCGCGTGTCCTCCCCCGCTCCCGGTTCGCTCCTCTCCGTTTGAACCGGGAGACATCCCTCGCCATGCCTTCGCACTGGCGATCCGGAGCCTCGTTTCTGCGCTGCGCCAAGTTCCGAAACCTCAATAAAGGCGGTAGCTTAGCGTTTCATATTCGACGATTCTCAATCTTCTCAATTGCTGGAAATCATAAAAGCCCAGGCGCGTCGTGCAGATAGAACGTTGGTGCAAATCCCCTGCGCTTAGGTGTTACGGCGTTCATCTTGTCAGCGTATCGGCGGGTCTCCTCTAATCATTTTGAAAGGCATCGATCCCACGCTTCCCGTTCCGACGCGGGTTAGTGCCGCAAGCCGGGAGCCTCCCGCGGTTCTGGGAGTGGATGGTGGTCCGCCGTGAAGGTCGACGCGGTCGCGCGCAGCTGACCGACAAGGTCGATCTGGCGCTGAAGCGCATTCATCCGTCGCGTGTAGTTCTTCATCGAGCGGGTCATCTCGTCGATCCGCGTCGAGAGCGCGTTCTCATGGTCGTTGTTTTCAAAGCGCTCCTGCGCGAAGGCGGCGGTTGCCGCGACCCGCTCACAGCGCTCCTTCAGGCCGCGTCGTTCAGCCCGCAACTCCCTGTCGAGAAGGTCGAGCGTGTGCAGAAGCGTGTTGAAACGCAGTGTATCGGTTTCCTCGTCACGCGCCGCACTCCTTATACGTAGGACTGAAAACATGGCTCTGTCACGCTCCGTTTCTCAAGTGTGTGTCGGGGAGTTTCACCCTGGCGACCCGGGGGCGCAGGGATGGCTGCCTGCGCACCGTCTGCGAGAGCGAAACCGGCATCGGCTTTCGCCTGGCAATCTCGTCATCGATGATCTGCTGCATGCGCTGCCTGAAGTGAGTATCGCTGAACTGCTGAGCATGCTGGCGGATGATCTCGGGATGAAAGGTCCCTTCCATGGCCTCGAAACGGCGTACGGCATCGATGAGGCCTGCTTCGGACTGCTCGTCGAAGAGGAGCCCCGTCTGGTCGGGAACGACCGAATCGAGCACGCCACCGCTCGCATGGGCGATGACCGGCCGGCCGCTCGCCATCGCTTCCACCGGCACGATCCCGAAATCCTCGGTGCCGGGAAAAATGAGTGCCCGGCAGCGGGCAAGCATGTCTTTGAGCTGCGGGAAGGGGGTTCGGCCCAGAAACGTTACGCTGGGCCCGGCGAGCCGCTTCAGCGTCGCCATCTCCGGTCCTTCGCCGATTACGACGAGCTTGCGGTCCATACGTGTGAACGCGCGCACGGCCAAGTCGACCCGCTTGTAGCCGACCAGCTGGCCGGCGACGAGATAGTGGTCGCCAGGGTCGCTCACGGGCGCGAAATCATCGACGCTCACCGGAGGATTGAGCACGGTCGCGCGGCGGCGGTAGTATTTGCCGATCCGGTCCGCCACATGGCGCGAATTGGCGACAAAGGCATCGACGCGCGCAGCGGTGGTCACGTCCCAGGTGCGCAGTGCCGGTGCGATCCACGGCATGAGCAGCCGTGCCGCCAGGCCGGCATTGGCCCGGTAGAAATGATAGTGGTCCCACACATAGCGCATGGGTGAGTGACAATAGCAGACATGGGTTGCCTGGGGGCCGGGCGTGATGCCCTTGGCCGGTCCCGATTCGCTGGAGATCACGAGGTCGTATCCGGAGACGTCCAGGCTCTCCAGCGCGAAGGGCATCAGCGGCAGGAGCGACTGATAGTGCCGCTTCGCACCTGGTATCTTCTGTAGAAAGGAGGGGGTGACACGGTGCCGACGGATTTTCTCCGAAACCCGTTTTTCGTCATAAACCAGCGTGAAGATATCGGCGTCGGGATACATGTCGCACAGGGCTTCGACGACCTTTTCGCCCCCACGCATGGAGACCAGCCAGTAGTGGACGATGGCGACACGCAAGATGGTTCTCCCGGATTTGCCCTCCGGGATATTGCTTTGAAACGGCACGCGGGGGCACGCCGACAATACGGTTGAACGCGTGTCTGAACGATGGAGCGGCGCGCTCAAACGGGCTAGGTCATCATCCGATCGGACGTAGAGGCTCCGCGTGGGGTGTCCGTTCTGCGTCAAAAGCCCAATGGGCTTAGGCGCCCTAGCCGAAAGGAACTAGCCGCACACCATTTCAACCGAATTTACCTCGCGCCGTTTCGCCCGATGATCGACGGTGGGGGAGGCGGTTCTGCGTCCTTCCCGAACGCCAATGAAATCACCGGAACGGGCAGGATGAAGCAGGGCACGACTGATCGCACCATTTCTTTCGACAGCGCGAGATGGTTTGTCCTCACGGTGCTTGTCTTCATCCTCTGCATTCTCGTCGGCAACGATGCCGCACGGGCACAAGACGATTTTCGGCTCATGCCGCAGACGCGGGTGAAGATCGCCGTGGTCGAATGGGTGGAGGCCCAGGGCGAATACCGGGAATGGGCGGCCTTGAACGGCGAATATACCGTTTCTCCCGCAGGCATGATCGCCCTTCCGCTGGTGGGACAAATCGCGGCGGACGGCAGGACAAGCCAGACGCTCGCGGGCGAAGTAGCCGCGGCACTTCAGAAGAAGACAGGCCTTATCGCGCCGCCCGCCACCACGGTGGAAGTGGTGCGTTACCCGTCTGTGTTCGTCACCGGCAGCGTGGAGCGACCGGGTGAGTTCGAGTTCAAACCGGGGCTCAGCGTCCTGCAGGCGCTGGCCATGGCCGGCGGGCGCGTGCGCCGGTCCGATCAGGCGGGCGGTTATTCCGAGCTCGAGCAGATTCGCTATGCGGGTGAGATCGGCCGCATTGATCTCCAGCTTCTGCAACTCGCGACCCGGCGGGCGCGGCTCGAAGCGGAGCTTGTCGAGGGCGAGAGTGTCGATTTCGACGCCGCTCTTCAGGGACGGCCTCTGGCCGGGCACGCGGCCCAGTTTGTGCGGGACGAAAGGGCCATATTCGAGGCTCGCCGCAACGCCTATCACCGCCAGCGCAGCGCGCTCGATGAACTCGGCACGTTGTTCCGCGAGGAAATCAGGATTCTCGGCGAGAAGATGGTGGCGCAGGACCGCCAGATCAAAATCGCCGAGGAAGAACTCGGCAATGTCGCGCAGCTGGTCAAAAAGGGCACGGTCACGAAATCGCGCGAGACAGGGCTTGAGCGCATTGTTGCCGACCTCCAGTCGAGCCGGCTCGATCTCGCGGTTGCCTCCATGCGCGCCCGGCAGAGGCTTAGCGAGACCGAGCGCGATGCGCTCAGCCTCGAAGGCACAAGGCGCACGGAAATCGGCGCCGAACTGCAAAGGGTCAATCTGGAAATCGACGACCTGGAATTGCGCCGTGGAATGACGGAGCAGCTTCTTCAGGCAACCGGGGCGTCGATCCTGCGTCGTGAGGACAGGGCGTTCGAGCAGCAGCCGCTGCGGTTCAGCATCCTGCGCGGCGGTGATGAGAAACAGCGCGTGGACGCCGTTGAAACGACGGGGCTGGAACCGGGCGACGTTCTGGACGTGCAGCTCGACCTGCTGCGCGCCTCGATGCCACGCGCTTCCCTCGAAAGCGGGATCAGGCAGGCGCAGTCGCGCTAGATCGCCATGCGCCATCCGGACGCACAAAGGACGATCTAGACTAATGATGGAGCATCGGAATGGCCCGAAAACCGGATTCCACTTTTCGGTCCGATGCTCAAGATCGCCGTGCGTCCATCCGGACGCACAAAGGACGATCTAGACTAATGATGGAGCATCGGAATGGCCCGAAAACCGGATTCCACTTTTCGGTCCGATGCTTAGAGCATTTGCAGTCAGGTTGGGTCACCTGGCGTCCGCGAAAATGCGGAAAACAATGAGATAGCCCTCTGCCTCCGAAAGGACGCATGGGGCTTCAAGACGGGTGGGGCCGAACATGGTGGTGCAGGAAATCAGGAAGCTGACCGGAACGGAGATGGCGTCGAAGGAAAGCGGACGGCAGCAGGACTACATCTCCTTCCGCGATATCTGGGCCTTCCTGCAAAGGCATTTTCTGATTCTTGCCCTGGCTTCTGCTGCGGGCGTGGCGCTCGGCGCGCTCTATATCGCCAATACGGAACCCACCTACACCTCCATCGCACGCATCGTCATCGACCGTGAACAGGCGCGCATCGCCTCGCAGGACGCTTCCACCGGCACCATCATCATCGAGACCGCGGAAATTGCGAGCGAGGTGGAGATCGTCAAATCGGAGGCGATTGCCCGTTCCGTCATCAAGCAGCTCAATCTGACTGAAGACCCGGAGATCCAGACGAGCAGCTCCTGGCGATCGGTGGTGCGTGGTGCGGTCGCGGCGATGCTCTCGGTGTTCGATCCAGCGACCGGGGAGGATGCAGAAGCAGCCGGCAAGCCGAATGAAGAAGACATCATGCGCCGCACCATGGCGGGTTTTCTCGGCCGTGTGTCGGTTCGCCGTGTGGGCCAGTCCTATGTTCTGGAGATCGGCTACACGTCCACGGACCCCGTCAAGGCGGCGCGGGCCGCCAACGCCATCGCGAACACCTACATGCAGTCGAGCCTCGATGCGAAATCGCAGATCATCGCGCGTGGCGCGCAGTGGATCGAAGACCGGCTGGTGGAGATTGGCCGGCAGGCGCAGGAAGCCGCTTTGAGTGCCGAGGAATACAGGAACAGCAATGATATCGCGCAGGTCGGACCTTCCGGTCTGGACCAGCAGCAGCTTGCCGAGATCAGCAGCCAGTTGCTGGCAGCGCAGGCGGCGACCGCAGGCGAGGCGGCGCGGCTGGCGACCATCAACCGCATGCTGGCCGGGGAACTGCCCGACAGCTATGTCGGCGAGGCGCTGAGCAACACCGAAATCAACCGCCTGAGAGCGGATCTTGGAGCGGCGCGCACACGGCTCGAGGCGTTGCAGACCCGCTATGGAGCCGACAGCGAACCGACTTTGGCCGCCAAGTCCGAGATTGCGCGGCTTGAAACGCAGATCAACACCGAGCTCGTGCGCATTCAGGGTGTCTACAGATCAAATCTCGACACTGCGCAGGCCCGCGAAGGATTGCTCAAGGAGCAGCTCGACGCGATCAAGGGCAGTGTTACGGAGAAAAATCTGGCGCGCGTCCAGCTAACCGAGCTTGAAAGCCGGGCGACCACCTATCGGCGCATGTATGAAAGCGTCTTGCAGCAATTGATCACGACGCTGCAGAAGCAGTCCTTCCCCATCGGTGATGCGCGCATGGTGACGGCGGCAACCCCGCCGCTTGCAAAGAACTGGCCGAAAACGACACTCATCATTCCCATGGCCCTGATGCTCGGCTTTGCCGGTGGTCTGGGGCTTGCAGGCCTGCGCGATGTGCTCGACCGCCGCATCAGCTCCGGCGAGCGCCTCAGCCGTGAGCTCGGCCTGCCTACTCTCGGCCATGTTCCCTTTACACGCTTTCAGGCGCCGGGTGCCAAAGGTGCACTGCGCTTCGTTCTGGATGCGCCTTACTCCGGCTTCTCCGAAGCGCTCCGTGGCGTGAAAAGCTCCATTGACGCAGCGTTCCCTTCGGGTGGGCCGATCGTCGTGGGACTGACGTCGGTCGGCGGCGGTGAGGGAAAAAGCACGATCGCAGCCAATCTGGGGCAGCTCTACGCCAATGAGGGCCTGCGGGTGGTGCTGGTCGATGCCAATTTCAAGAATCCGTTTCTCAGCATTCAGGCGGTCAATGCGGGGCCGAAAGCAGGCCTTTCCGTCTATCGTGGCGCTATGGACGCCGATGATGCGCCTGAGGACAAGCACAAGGGCGAGAAACGCGCCCAACTGGAGGAAGTGCCAATCCTACCCGTGCTGACCGTCGAGCAGATTCGAAGGGCAGCGCACCCCGGTCACCGTTTTGGGCACCTGCCCGCACTCAAGAAAAAGCTCGAAGAGCTCCGTCAGGATTACGATGTGATCATCGTGGACCTCTCCACCTTTGCGTCCTCGGCGGACACGCGTGCGGCCAGCGCCTATCTCGACGGCATCCTCCTCATGCTGGGCAACCGGCGCAAGATGACTGTCGAATGGCTGGCCCGCGCGCTTGCCACATTCGGCAAGTCCCGCGTCGGGATTCTGGGTGTCGTCTTCAACAAGCGCAAAACCCGGCCATGGTGGCATCCCATCGCGCGAAACAAACTCGATACGGGAGGCCGCCATGCAGTTTGAACGTTACCCCGGACGGATGGATCTTCGGATCGCTGTTGGCATCGCCACCACCGGACGCAGGAAAATTCTCCACGCTGTCGTGCCGCATCTGCTGGACCAGTCGCGGCCGGTGGACCGGATCGTCATCTGTGCGGCAGAGAAGGATGATGTGGATGCCGATGCAATGGCCGCACTCTTTCAACGGACCAGCGTCGTGTTTGCCGAGCGGGGGCTTTGCCGGCAGCGAAACTGCATTCTGGAGAGTGTGGAAGATGCCGACATCCTCCTGTTCCTCGACGATGATTTCCTTGTCACGCCGTCCTATCTGGAAGAGACGGTGCGCATCTTCCAGCGCTATCCCGATGTGGTCATGAGCACGGGAACGGTGGATGCGGACGGCATTCTCGGGCCGGGAATTCCGCTTGATGACGGTTGGCGCATCATCCGCTCGCAATCGGATGCGCAGCCGGCCGGTGGCGAAAAGCCCGTCTACAGCGGCTATGGGTGCAACATGGCGGTCCGCATGTCGACCGTTCGCGGGTATGGCCTCCGCTTCGACGAAAATCTCCCGCTTTATGGCTGGCTCGAGGATGTGGATTTCAGTCGGCAGCTGGCACGGCACGGGCGTATCGTGAGTTCCGAGCGTCTCCATGGCGTGCATCTCGGCACCAAGACTGGCCGCACATCGGGCCTCCGGCTGGGGTATTCGCAAATTGCCAATCCGGTCTATCTCATGGGCAAAAGAACCATGAGCCCGCGTCATGCGGCGCCGCAGATCATGCGCAACCTTGCCGCCAATGCGGTGAAGGTTTTCCGGCCCGAGCCATGGGTGGACCGGCGCGGTCGGCTGCTGGGCAATATGCGCGCCGTGGCGGATCTGGTGCGCGGCCGGCTCTCCCCCCGGAACGTGACAGTTCTGGAATAGGGGGCGATCATGCGTCCGGGGCGGGTTGTCATCATCAACGATCGGTCGACGGAGATCGGCGGCGCCTCGAACCTGTCCTGCCTGGCTGCCCGGCTTTTGCGAGAGGCAGGCGTGCCCGTGACCTTTTTTGCCGGCGATGAACCCGTCCGGACGGCGCAGCCTGAGACCGTTCACGTCAACGGAAAGCCGCTTGTCGAGCGCGGGCGTTTTTCTGCCCTTGCCGGCGGGCTCTACAACCGGAATGCCCAAAGCGCCCTGAGCGGCTGGATTGCAAGGCACGACAGGCCCTCGACAATCTATCACGTTCATGGATGGTCCAAGATCCTGTCGCCGTCCATCTTCCGGGCGCTCGCGCCGGTGCGCGAGCGGGTGGTCCTGCATGCGCACGACTATTTTCTCGCCTGCCCCAATGGCGGCTTCATCAACTATCCGGCAGCATCCATATGCGACCTCGATCCCATGTCGCTACGCTGCCTCACGACGCAGTGCGACAAGCGTGGCTTTCACCAGAAGGCTTGGCGTTCCACGCGACACCTTCTGATGCAGCGTTTCTCTGCCCTGCAAAGACAGCCCGCCAACATCGTGCTCGTGCACGAGGGGATGCGGCGCTTTTTCAACCGTGCCGGCATCGATGGGAGCCGCATGGTGACCATTCGCAACCCGGTTGCGCCCTTTCTGTCTTCCAGGACCCGTCCGCAGGAGAAGCGTGATTTCTTTTTCATAGGGCGTCTGGAGCCTGAAAAAGGGTTTGAAGACGCCGCACGGGCCGCACGTCTTGCCGGTGTTCCCCTGCATGTCATTGGAGAGGGTGCCGGGCGCGCGCTCCTTGAGGCTCGCTATCCGGAGGTGACACTGCATGGCTGGTGCAATCGCGCGCAGATTGCCGGCCTCATCGGCAATGCACGCTGTGTCGTCATCTCCTCGAGGGTTCCCGAACCATTCGGCCTCGCTGCCCTTGAGGCCGTGGGAAGCGGCATCCCAGTCGTGCTTCCATCGCATGCATTGCTCGGCGGCGAGCTGACGGAGGCGGGTGCGGCTTTCACTTTTCCCACGGGCGGCATTGAGGCCCTTGCCGCCACTCTGCGCCGGCTGGCCGATGACGATGACCTGATTTCGGCGATGAGCGAAAACGCCCTTGAATGCGCGCCGCAGCTCTCCAACACGACGGAAAGCTGGCTGGCGGCGCTCCTTGCGCTCTACGCAGGTATTCTGGACCGCGTGATCAGGGGACCGACACCAGGGGGTGGGCGGGCGAATCGCCGCATGGAAATCACGGCGAGGCAGGCTGTTGGCACCCGCGGAAATGCACCGGGAGCTAATGCTTTTGGCCACGCAGCCAGCCAGTCAAATGAAGCCGATTAGTCCGGCGGCGCTGCAGGGGTAGGGATGGTCCGATTGTGCGGTGGATTGCACCTAAATTGCCCCGCCCAATACCCCGATGGAGTTATATCACGGGGTCAGCAGGGCCTTATAATGATCGACGGCGAGGCAAACAAAACACCCAGGGGCGGGTTCATGCTGTACGCATATGATGATTCCGTAAAGCAGGGATTGGAGCTGCGGAAAGTCAGGCATCTCCGCTCGTATTTCGTTGTGAAGAGACTGTTCGATGTCACTTTCAGCGTTCTCGTCATTGTTTTTCTTCTCCCTGCCATCGCATTGATTTCTCTTTGTATTCTGATCAGCGACGGGCGGCCTGTCTTTTACAGACAGAAGCGGATCGGTCGGGATGGCCGGGTGTTCGACTGCCTGAAGTTCCGCACCATGCGTCGCGACGCCGACCGTCTGCTCAAGGAACTTCTGGACCAGAATCCCGTCCTCCTGCAGGAGTGGCGCGCCTGCCAGAAGCTGCGCAACGATCCACGCATTCATCCCATTGGCCATTTCCTTCGCGTGTCGAGCCTGGATGAGTTGCCGCAGTTCCTGAATGTGTTGCGCGGTGAGATGAGTGTGGTCGGCCCGCGCCCGATCGTCGAGGACGAGATGGCACGCTATGGCGAGTGCATAAACGACTATCTCATGATGAAGCCGGGCATTACCGGTCTGTGGCAGGTGTCAGGCCGCAGCGACACGTCCTATGCCGAGCGGGTTCAGCTTGATGCTCAATATTTCCAGAACCGTACGACCTGGCTCGATCTGAAGATCGTCTGGCGCACGGTCGGCGTCTTCCTGTTCGATCACAATGGCTGCTAGAGCATCGGACCGAAAACCGGAAGCGCTCTAAAGGAGGAAGAGAAACAGAACGGCCAGCCAGACGATGAGGCATAAACCGACAACGAGCCAGCGTACGGTGATCTTGGCGCTGATGGCCTTGAACGGCCGCGCCAGGAAGCGGTGGTTCAGCTGGTCTTCTTTACTTGCATCTCGCACTGGCTGCTCATTGTCCGCCGCAAAGCATCAAAACTGGAAAGCACACACGGGAAACCGCAAACGCGCCGGTTTCCACACTAAATGCCAGGCCGCATCGAACATCGAAACCCATGCGGCTGCACATCTGAAAGTTTCATCGCCAGGGACGACGAATCATCAGTGTTCCCATGGAAATCGTAGCGGAAGCGCTTGCACAGGTGAATAGCGGCAGGGGGAATGCAACGTGAAACCGGATCACAAACCACGGCAGGATGACACACAGGTGAGCGGATTCCTTGGTCTGTCCGTCTCGAATCTTCTCGGCGGCGGCGTGTGGGTCATGGCCGCGCGGCTGTTCTCGCAGGTCGCGCAGCTGGTTGCCTTCGTTGCTGCCGCACGGGTTCTCTCTCCCGCCGAGTTCGGCTTCTTTGCTTTTGTCTCCGCCATCGCCTTCCTGTTCGTCGTGGTCAGCGAAGGAGGGTGGGCGGAGTACATCATGCGCGCCGACCATGGCGAAGAGCAATTGCCGCAGCTCGCTTCCATCGCGATTGTGAGCGGCTGCTGTTTCACTGCAGCGGGGCTTATGCTCGCACTTCTCGCAGGTGCGTTCTGGTTCCCCGCCTGGCAGGCCTGGTTGTTCGTGTTGTTTGCTCTCTGGTTTATCCCCGCTGCTCTCAACGCGGTTTATGACGGAATGCTGGTGCACCGGAACCTCCTCAACAGACAGGCGGTTATTCGCATTCTCGCCGAGGCGGCTGGACTAACGGTAACGCTGATCGGGCTCTGGGCCGGCTGGAACATTGTCGCCCTCGTGGTCGGACGTCTTGTCACACACATTTCCGGTCTTGCCGGAGGCATCTGTGTGATCGGCTGGATCACGCCCAGGCTTCCGAGCCGTGCAGTTTTTGCCGAGGTGATCCATTTCGCGCGGTATATTCTGAGTGTGCGGATCATCGTCTTTGCGCGTTCTTATTCAGGCACGCTCGCGGTCGGTGGTTTGCTCGGTCTTGCGGACGCCGGTTACTACCGCGCGGCCGAGCGCATTGTGGCGGCCTTTTCAGAACTGGTTGGCGAACCGGCCAGACTGCTGGCCTGGGTCGTGTTTCGCCGCGCCAACAGTCGAGCTGCCGTTGCCTCGGCAGGTGATCCGGTCACGCGCGCGGGCAGTTTTTTCCTGCCTGTGCTTTTCGCCATCGCGGCCCCGGTGTATCTCGGTCTGGTTCTGGTTTCCGGCAATCTGGTGGACATCGCGTTGGGCGCCGCCTGGGCACCGGTGGCGCTCGTCGTCAAAATTCTCGCGGTCCGGCAGCTTTTGATGTTTCAGGGTTATGTAACCGAGCCACTCCTGACTGTTCGCGGTGAGGTGAAGCGGCTCTGGCCACTGTCACTGCTCATAAGCTTTGCTTCGATCCTGATGATCCTGGTGCTGGCTCCGTTCGGCCTTGTATATGCGGCGCTGGGCCAATGCCTGGCCGCCGCCTTTGCGGGTGCGTTGTCTGTCTGGTTCCAGATACGCTATGGAAGACTCGACTGGGGCGGGATTTCCGCCAATAGCGGGCTGATTGCGCTCGCGGCTGCCGTGATGTTCGTCGGCGTGTCGTCGCTTGCCCACTGGCCCGCCGAAACCCACATGCCGCCCTATTCGCAAATGGCGATGCAGGTTCTGGTGGGAGCAACCATCTATCTGACCGTGCTCTACGCAAGCTGGAAATGGACGGGTTGGCTGAAATCCGGGCACTGACCCTGTGAATATATGTCCGTGTGTTCAGGCAAGAAGCCGCGTCTTGAGATGGTCGGCAAGGCGCAGGGTCATGGCGATGATCATCAGCGTCGGATTGGCGTGGCCTGCCGTTGGAAACACCGAACTGCCCGCAACGTAAAGTCCCTCGACACCATGAACCCTGGCGTTCCGGTCGACCACGCTTGTCGCCGGATCATCGCCCATGCGCGTGGTACAGGCCGGGTGGGCCATGTCGCTGAAGGGTGCGTTCCTGAAATCCTCGTCCAGGACCCAGGGTTCGAGTTTGGGCTGTGGCAGGCCGACCCGCCAGAACTCGGCCGAGATGAGTTCGGCAAGCCGCGCGACACTGGCGGTTTCCGCCCAGCCGATCTTCCAGTCCACACGCGCGAGCGGGATGCCAAGCTGATCGCGGAGGGAGGAGAGCGTCACGCGGCTGTCGCGGTTGGGCCTCTGTTCGGCCATGGCGTCGAAGCGCAATTCGGTGAGCTGGCGCGGCAGGCCCCGTTTCATGATGAGCCGCCGGTGCAGGCCGGCTGCCAGCCCGCCGGGGGCCGCAAGCGCCGTCCTCAGATCGTCGAGCCGGAACCGCCTGTTGCCGGAGTAAAATCGTTTGAGTGCCAGCCAAGGGTCGTTCGGCGCCAACACCTGTACCGGGTAGGTGGCGCAGTTGAGCAGCCCCTCGCGCGCCTGCAGGCGCGGGCTAAGCGCCAGCCCACGCAGATAAAAATGCGTGCGGCGGTTGTGACTGAGCCCGTAAAAACCGAAATGCTCGGCAACGTCCTGCAGCGTCTCCTTCCCGAACCGTGCGATCACCGTGCGCGGATGGTCGGCCAGGTAGCGGCCCACGCAGTCATGATCGTTGCCGATGCCCTTTGCCGCTACATCTCTGGAGGCCAGAAGCATGCGCGCGTTCTCAATCCCCCCGCCGCACAGCACGATCACCGGCGCCCGGATCACCGCTTTCGCCCCCGAAAGGCTTTTGACATCGAGTGCTTCGACCCTTCTTCCATTCTCGGAGAGCCCGATGCGGGTGACGGTCGCGTGGGTCAGAATGTCGATGTTCCCCGCCGTCAGTCCCCTCGCAATGTCTGCAAACCGCAGCGGCTCGCTGCCCTTGATCCTGTGGCTGAACTGCCAGAAGAAGGTGCGCACGAGATCGTCATTCAGGTCGATATCGGCGGGCGGCGAGACCAGCCGGTGGTAGAGCGCTCTGTCGTAGATGTTGGGGCCGAGATTGAGCAGCGCCGCTGCGCGGTCGAGCACATCCGTGAGATCGCGCCGCTGCAGCGGCCAGCCGGAATCGGGAACCCATTTGCGGGCGTCGAAGTCGATATCGTCGAATGCGGCGCATTTGCCGACCCATGTGTGCGTGCTGCCGCCGACCATGCGGTTGCGAAGCTCGAAAGCGGGGATGTCGTTGAGCCAGGCGAGATCGCCCGTATAGCCTCGCTGGAGGGGCATGGCGTCACGCGCGTTGGGATCGCCGATATTCTCCACCCGATTGAGGGTTTGTACTTCGGGATCGAAGTCCACGCCGCCGCTTTCGACAAGGAGAATCCTGAGGCGCGTACCGGAAAACTCCCGCGCCAGCGCCAGCCCGGTCGGTCCCGCTCCGACAAGGGCGAGATCGGCGTCAAGCTGTGTGCCCGAAGGCACGTTGCGCAAGTCTAGAGTGGACACGTTGCCCCCTGAGCGGGCCATCAGAACAGCACGCCAGCCGCCCATGAAAGCGGTTCGCCGCATCGCGATTGACCCTTAAGCAGGCTAGCAAAATCCCAAGCTTGGCCGAACTCATCCAAATTGCATAGAAGGGGCGACTTGCTAAGGGTTTTGGCCACTGCGAAGTAGTGCGCAACGCCGCGTCGCTACATTATTGGATTATTTGAAAACCCCATGGCCCGGGCATACGCTTGAAGAACAATTGGGGCGCCGCGGGCATGGTTTGCCCGTCGGCCAAGCGGGAAAACACCATGGCAAAAGTTGGTTTGCGTGAGTGGCTGGCCATCGGCGGGGTCATCGCCTCGGGGCGTCTTGCCCGATATGGCGGCCCCGGCGAGGGGCCGCTCGACCGGTTCGAGAAGGCATTTTCCGAAAAGTTCGGCGTCAAACATGTGTTGACAGTCAGCAGCGGCACAGGCGCGTTGATCAGTGCATTGGCTGCGTCCGGCGTGGGGCCCGGCGACGAGGTGCTTGTGCCTGCGTATACCTGGATCGCCACGGCCGCCTCTGTCCTTGCTGTCGGGGCCGTGCCGGTCATCGTCGATATCGACGAAACGCTGACGATGGATCCCGAGGACATTGCGCGCAGGATCACGCCGCGCACACGTGCCATCCTGCCGGTGCATATGGCCAACATGGTCTGCGACATGGAGGCGATCACGACGCTCGCCCGCCAGAACGGCCTCATGGTGATCGAGGATGCCTGCCAGGCGGTGGGCGTGCGTTATCGGGGGCAGCGTGTCGGCACGATTGGCGACATTGGCGCTTTCAGCTTCAACCAGTTCAAGAACATCAATATCGGCGAGGGTGGTGCGGTGGCCTCCCAGAGCGACCGGTATTTCGCCCGCGCGCGCATGTATCATGATGTGGGTGAACTCTTTCGCGGGCATCTCGACAATTACAACGAGCCGAGTTTTTTCGGCGTGAACTTCAAGGCAAGCCAGATCCAGGGCGCGATGCTCAATGTGCAGCTTGCCAAGCTCGATCCCATGCTGGGTCGCATGCGCAGGCGGCATCAGGTCATGTCGCACATCCTGTCGGGCAGCGACGCCTTCCGGCTGGGGCCGCACAACGACCCGCAAAACGCCGTCGGTCTCCATGTGCTGTTCGAGACGGAAGGCGAGGCCAAGGCCTTTGCCGCCCGGAACCGGCGCGGCGTCTATCGCGTTTTCGATTCAAGCCGCCACGTCTGCACCCACTGGACTCCGATCCTGGAGAAGCGGGCATTTCATCCGGCCATGAACCCGTATGGCTGGGCCTCGGCCGATGTGGAGTACGGTCCAGATATGTGCGCCCGCTCGCTGGATATTCTCAAGCGCACCTGCCGCATCAGCCTCGGTGAAAACTATCCAACCGCGCTCATGGCCTATCTTGCCCGCCGCATGGCAGGCCGGAGTGCGCAGGAAAGGCGGTTCTCCTATGCAGCTTAAACCCGTAAGCATCGGCGCCGGCACGATCGATGTCTGGCAGTGGTCCCTCGACGTACCCCTGGAGGCGCTTCCGCCACTCGTTTCGGCGCTTAACGAGGCTGAGTTCGCACGTGCCTCTCGCTTCGTGCATGAGCAGCACCGGCTGCGTTTCATCGCCGGGCGGGGCCGGCTGAGGGCGATCCTCGGATCCTATCTCGGCGTTGCGCCAAATCGGCTTGCTTTCTCATACAATGCCTTTGGCAAACCCCGGCTTGCCGGGCGCGGTGAACCGCCGCTTCATTTCAATCTCAGTCACAGCGGCCCGACGGCGGTTCTCGCCGTTTCCGACCGCTATCAGCTCGGCATAGACATCGAACGTGTACTCCCGTTCCGGGAAAATCTCGCAGAGCATTTTTTCTCCCAAGCGGAGAATGAAGCGCTGAAGCTGGTGCCGGCGCAGGATTATCTTGGAGCGTTCTTCCGCTGCTGGACACGCAAGGAAGCGTTCGTGAAGGCGCATGGAGCGGGGCTTTCGCTGCCGCTTGAATCCTTTGACGTCACCATCGATCTCGTCGGTGAGCCGCGACTGCTGCGGCTCGATGGCGTGGACGATGCGCCGGCCCAGTGGCAGTTTCTCAACCTCACCCTGCCGCGCGGCTATGTCGGCGCGGTCGCGGCGCTGACGGCGGGCAACGCCGTTTCGCTGAACTATCGCGGCGGCACGCTTCAGCCGGCCCGGCGAGAGAGGCGCGGGGCCTGGCGGCCCGCAACACGGATCGAACGTCATCAGGCGTTGAGCCGCGCATCCAGAATATAGCGTGAGCCGCTCGCATCGAAATGATGGCAGCCGGTCAGGCCCGGTTTGAAATCGGGCAGGATGCGGCGCACACATGTTTCCCGATAATCATCCAGGTCCAGTTGCTCGATCTCCATGATGTTGAGACCGTAGCCATAGATGCCGTGTGCATTGTATTGCGCCGGTCGATAAAGCCGGCGATGGCGTGAGAAGATGCGGCCGGCATTGCGTGCCGTGGCGCTGCCCACAACAATGGGATTCCGCCGATGGGGAATGACCCGCTTCAATTCCGGTCCGTCGACCTGGAACGCGTAGAGCGCGGAGCAGTGATCCTCGAACGCGTGATGCTCTGAAAGATTGGTGAAAAGCCACCACTGACCGCGATGTTTGAAAAGTGTGCTGTCGGCGGTTGACCATCCCTCGAGGGCCCGGGAATAGGGCTCCCAGATCAACGGAAAGCTCACCGCGCGCCAGATTTCGATGCGCTTCCTCTGATGCGTCTCCGGCATGAGGAAAATCTCGTCCCCCTCGCGGAAAACGAAGGGAAACGAGAGGTGTTCGCTGCCACCCAGCGCTATGCCGATGGGTTCAAAGCCGCTGCGGGTGATTTCGCCCACGGCGATGTGCGCTTTGGTATCGCCCAGTCCATAGTTCTCGTAGAACAGATAGGTCCGCCCCTCATAGTGAAAAAGGAAGGGATCGGCCTTGATGGCCGTGTCCGTCGGCGGGATCTCGATGGCTTCGCTGGGCTCGAAATCGTCAATGGCGCCGCGCCCGCTGAAAAGCGTCCAGACGGCGGTTTCCTGATGGGAGGCGCGGCGCACGCTTTTGAGCACACGCTGCGCTATGTTTTTTGTGAGTGCCGCTGCATAGCGGCCTGTCCTGAAAATGCCGGGCGGCCTGAGCGCCTGGACGGCATCGGGGGCATTGAGCGGCTTTGGCAGTTTGCGGGTGTCCGCGACGCGCCTGAGTTCACGCATCAGAAGCAGAACTGATTTTTCCTTGATGAAAGCGGCGTTGCGCGCCGCACTGAATTTCACATTGAACTCGGCCTGCGCAATGACCCGCCTTTCCGGGTGCCGTGCCGTTTCCAGAAAAAGCGAGAGCTGGCTTGTCGGAGCACCGGCCGCCATGTCGGCGATGCCGTCCCAGCTTGCCGAGCCCGACTGCGTGAAAACATGACTGAGCGACCAGGCGCCGAGCGGAAGGTTCCGAAGCAAAGGCTCGGGCAGTTTTGCATCGCAGTGACGCAGGATCATATCGAGTTGCAGCCTGTGCCGGCCGCCATCCTCCGCGGCCCAATCCTCCACGGCATTGTCCAGCGGGATGTTCAGTATGGTTTTTCGAGCACGCTCGAACCGTTTTGCGCCATAGCGGGACTGTCGTGCGAAAAGTGCGCCGTCGAGCTGTGCGACCAATCTGGTCAGCATGTCGGCGTGGCTTTCGCCGCTCTGCTTCGAAACGTTCAGAAACGCGACGAGCCGGAAACGGCGGTCCGCAAGCAGCCGCTCGATGAGCTGCAATTCCCAGTTCTCGAATGGAAGGCCTGCCTGCCGCATGATGCCGATGCGCAAGGAGGCAGGGGCTGGGCTTGGCTTGCCCTGCTTGTCAGGAGGAGCGGTCAGCGGAGCCTCCCAGTTCAAGACGCTCGCCAAGCACGGATGAAAGCTTGTCGACGCCCCTGTCACTCAACGAATCCTCGTGCCAGCCGCTGAGATCGAAAACCGGCGATTCATCCGGCACGAAACCACGCCACCCGAACAGAAGCCGTCTTGCGCGCCGATGCGTGGCCTGGCTGCGGAAGAAGAGCACGGTTTCGCCGGAAAGCGCACGCGGACTGTAACGCCGGGCCGCACGAACGAGATACTGGGTGACCGCTTCGGTGGTTTCCTCTTCCTCGTTCATCGCACGGGCGGGCGCGAAGCGCTCGACAAGCTTCAGCGAAAGGCTGAACTCCTTCAGATAGGTGATCAGCGACATGCGCCCGCGCAGAAGCTTGCCAGTGAAATAGACGAGACGTTTTGCCCGTTTCTCGGTGTTCCAGCGCCAGCGCGTCAAGGCCGGCTGCGAACGCACATAACCGGGCGCCCAGCTGTCGATCAGCGCGACGAAGCTCACATCATGCCCCTGGGCCCGCAATTGCCGGGTCATCTCGGCGGCCAGGATGCCGTTGACGCAGAGCCCCACCAGCGCGACGGTTTTGGGTGTGTCGCCAAGCTGCATCGCGTCCACCGCATCGCTGGCGATCTTTTCCAGCGAAAAGCCTTCGGTCTCTTCATCGATCCTCGCATTGAACATGTGAAGATTGATGACGGAGGCATGACCGGGAAGCGACTTGGCCATCCGGTAATAGAGGAAGGGATGGTTGAGCGTATAGACCGCGCAGTCTCCGCTGCCCTGCCGGTAGGTCGTTGTCTCCCATTCGACGGTGACCGGTGACGGGGTCTCCGGTTCTTCCGCCGGTTCTGCGACAGGGGCAGGCTGTGTGCCGAAGATCGCAGACGCGAAGCCCGAGAGCGTCGGCTCCCTGAACAGGAGAGCGAGGTCAGGCTGGATGCCGAAGGCCTCGCGCACGCCGGAGAACATTCTAAGGGCCAGAAGCGAATGACCGCCCAGCGCAAAAAAGTCGTCGTCTGCATTCACCCGCGGCACGTCGAGCACACGCGCCCATATCCGACCAAGCTCCGCCTGCCTGTCTGCCGGCGGGGCCGGACTTCCGGCAGTGACCGGGGCAGGGACATTGGCCGTGGGTGGCGGCATCGCCGGCAATTCCACTGCGCCATCCGCCCGTCTCGGCAGGGAAAGAAGAACGCTGATTGCGGCGGGTAACTCTTCCTCTGGCAGCCGTTCTCTCAGATAGGCGTCCAGTAGCGCAGGAAGGGTTTCGAGTGGCACCATGAGCCCTGCAGTCGGCACCACGAAGGCGTGGGGCCGGCCGGCCGGTCCGTCTCGCCGGACCGCGACATCGGCGACATCCGGTTGCGCGAGAAGCAGCGCTTCCAGCCGCGATGCCGGTTTCGGCTGCGCTTCCTTCGGCAATGTGCCGGCACGAACCGGCCCCGCCATTGCGCCAATCTGCGCCTGCGGATCGTCAAGCGCGAAGGCATAGGCCTTCTGCCACAGATCGAGCAGCTCCCGCGCGGTCGCTTCGTCGAACAGATCGGTGTTGTATTCCACCGACATGCGCCAGCCGGTCGGCCGGCCGATCATGATGAAGTTGAGATCATAGATAACGCCCGGCGATTGCGACGGGGCGCTGATCAGCTCGAAATCGCCATAGCGCGTATCTTCCAGAAAGGCCTTTTGCTGGTTGAAGTTCACCGAGACGAGCGGATTGCGGGAAGGATCGCGCACAGGATTGATCAGTTCGACCAGATTGTTGAACGGCATTTTCTGGTGGTTGAGGGCCGCCCCCACCGTTGCGCTGACCCTTGAGAGGTGATCGGCGAAGCTCAACTCGTCGGCAATATCGAAACGTAGAACGAGATTGTTGATGAACACGCCGATCAGGCTCTCCAGATCCACATCCTCGCGCCCCGCGATCTGCGTCCCGAACAGCACTTCACGTTCGCCCGAATAGTGGTGAAGTGCAGCACTGATGACCGCCGCGCCATAGCTGAACAGCGATACGTGATGCGCGCGCGCCGCCGCCTCGATCCGCTCGCCGAATTCCAGCGGGAGCACGGCGGAAAGGATCTCCCCGCGGCTGGTTTTTACGCGGCCACGGGGCCGGTCCGGCCTGATCTCGAAATAGGGCGCATCGCGCAACTGTTCGCGCCAGTAGGTCTTCTCCGCTTCGAAACCATAGCTGTTGCGGTATTCGTCCTGCCACAGCGCGAAGTCGCCATATTGCAGCGCCAGCTCCGGCAGGTGCGGCGCACGCTTCGCGTCGATCGCCGCTGCCAGCTCTCCCACTTCGCGCCCCAGAACGCGGATCGACCAGCCGTCGAAGCAGCTTTGATGCGCGGTGATGAGAATGAAGCCGCGCCTGTTCTCCACCATCAGCAGCGTGACACGAAAGAGCCCCGGCTGGCCGAGGTCGAACGGGGCTGCCGCCGTCTCCCTGCTGATCGACTGGATGCGCGCCTCGCGCTGGTCTTCCGGAACGTGACGCAGGTCGATGACCGGCATACGAAACTCGACCCCGCGCACCACCTGCTGCGTGGGTTGCCCGTCCGTCTCCACAAAACGGGTTCGCAGGATCTCGTGTCGCTGGATGATCTGCCGGAAAGCCTCCTCAATGCTCTCGGTCCTGAAGTTCCCCCGAATCTCCCACCGCACGGCAACGTTGAGCGCGGGGTTTCCGGGGTTCAGACGATCCAGAAACCAGCAGCGCATCTGCGTCTGCGTGCAGGGAAATTCGCCGATGATGTCGTCCGAACCGGAGGCCATCAGGCGGTGTTCGATGTCGCTCATCCGTGTGCCTCCATGCGCCGCCGCGCGCCATGCCGGAAATCTTTCAGCGACGGCACATGCGGCTTGACACCATTCACGGTCTCGCCCTCCGCTTCATCGGCGATCAGCGCCAGCTCCCCGATCGTGGGGTGCTGCAGGAGATGCCGCGCCTCCAGCGGCAGGCCGGCATCGATCATCCGGGCTGCGATGCGGAAAATGCTGAGCGAATCCGCCCCTAGCGCGTAGATGTTCTCCTCCACGCCGATTTCGGGAATGTTGAGCACGTCGCGCCAGATGGCCGAGAGTTTCTCTTCCATAGGCGTGCGCGGCGCGGTGCGGATGATGGCCGCCTCCTGGCGCGGGATGCCCTGCTTTTCGAGCGTCTTGCGGTCGAGCTTGCCATTGGCCGTCTGGGGAAGCGCTTCGGCATTGACCCAGAAGGCGGGCACCATGTGGCCGGGAAGATGCGCCTTGGCATGGGCGCTGAGCGTCTTTGGGTCTGGCGGGTTCGCCGGATCGTCCGGCACGATGTGACACACGAGCTGCCGGTCGCCATTGCGGTTCACGGGGGCGACAACGGCGCACTGGCGCACGCCCGCTGCCTTCGAGACAACCGCCTCGATGTCTCCGAGCTCGATGCGGAAGCCGCGCAGCTTGATCTGGTTGTCGCGGCGCCCCAGAAGCTGGAGCGAGCCATCGGCCAGGCGCCGTCCCACATCGCCTGTCTTGTAGAGCCGCTGCGGAACACCGCCAATCGACACATTGCGAAATGCGGCCTGCGTCTGCTCGGCATTGTTGAAATAGCCGATGGCGAGCCCGTCGCCGCCAATGTTCAGTTCGCCCGTCACGCCCATGGGCGCAAGCCGGTTGCGCGCGTCCAGAATGTAGAGCTGCGTGTTGGCGATGGGCTGGCCGATGGTGATCGGTGCATCCGGATCGTCGATGCGCGCGACCGAGGACCAGATCGTGGTCTCGGTCGGCCCATACATGTTCCACAATTCGCCGCCCAGCGCGCACAGGCTCTGCGCCAGCGTTGCGGGCAGCGGTTCGCCGCCGCACAGCATCTTGAGCGATTTCCTCTCGCCCAGCCCCGCTTCGACAAGCATCTGCCAGAGCGTTGGCGTTGCCTGCAGAACGGTTGCGCCGCAGTCCTCGAGACGCTTGACCAGTCGGAACCCGTCCTGGACCTCGATCCTGTCGGCGATCACCACGCGGCCACCGCAGATCAGCGGCAGGTAGAATTCCAGCGCGGCGATGTCGAACGAAATGGTGGTGACGGCAAGCAGTGTGTCGTCCGCCGCAAAGCCGGGTTCCTTCGCCATGGAAGTGAGGAAATTGACCAGCGCGTTGTGCGGAACCTCCACGCCCTTCGGCACGCCGGTCGAACCTGAAGTGAAGATGATGTAGGCCGCAGCCTGCATGCCATGAACCCGCTCCTCGAGCGGTGCCGCATCCCTGGCGGCAATCGCATCGCGCTCCTCATCGAGCATGATCGGCAGCACGTCTTCACCGGCAAGGGCGGCAATCCTGTCACTCTTGCAGATCACGGCGGAGATTTTGGCCGCCTCCATGGTCTGCCGCAGGCGCGCTTCGGGATGATCCGGGTCGAGCGGCACATAGATGTGGTCGGCTTTCATGATCGCCAGCAGCGTCACCAGCATGTCTATGGAGCGGTCGAGCGCGACCGCGACACGGCAGCCGGGCACGAGCAGCTTTTCCTGGAGCAGCCGTGCCATCTGCCAGCTTCGCGCATCGAGTTCCCCATAGGTGATGCTTTCCTTGCCATGAGTGGCGGCAATTGCGTCGGGCGTTTCCGCCGCGCGGTCGCCAAACAGCTCGAAGGCAAAGCGCTCGTCATCATAGGCCGCCTGCGTCTGGTTGAGCCCATAGGCAAGCCAGTCCATCTCGTCCTGAGACATGAGCGGCAGGCGCTCGATGGGTTTGGACATATCTTCTGCCAGCGCCCCCACGAGCGTGGCGAAATGGCCGAGCCAGCGCTCGATGGTTTCCGGATCGAACACGTCGCCATTGTAATCGACATCGATGCGGATGCCGTCCTCGCTCTCGATCATATTGGCGAACATGTCGAAATTCGAAAACGCCTTGGGGTTGGGCGCGACCTCGGCGGCAAGCCCGCCAAAATTCATTCCCTTCGTTACCCGCTCCAGGTTGAACTGGATTTCGGTCAGGGGAAGGCGGCTCGGATCGCGCTTCAGACCAAGCTTCCGCACCAGCGTTCCATAGGTAAAGTCCTGATGCTCGAAGGCTTGAAGAACCAGTTGCTGCGTGTCCTTCAAATGCTCGGCAAAGGACCGTTCTTCATCAAGCGCCTGCCGCAGGGGCAGAAGATTGACGCAATGGCCGACCAGCGTTTCATCATCAAGCAGGCTCTGCCCTGCCGAAGGCACGGCGATCACGATGTCGTTGCTGCCCGAAAGCCGCGCGATCATCAACTGCATGGCTGCGAGCAGGGTCGAAAACAGCGTCGCGCCGTTCTTCGCGCCGGCCTTCTTCAGCCGCCTGTAGACATCGCCGTCGATAAACGCGGTCACGGTGCCGCCGGCAAAGCTGCGCTGTTCTGGGCGCGGTCGGTCGGTCGGCATATCCGGCAGGTCTGGCACGGTCTCGAATTGCGAAAGCCAGAACCGCTCCGTTTCTGCATCGTCGTCCGTCCGGCTCGCGCGCGTCTGCGCATAGGTGGAAAAAGCCAGAGCCGACGGCAGGTCAGGTGTGTCGCCCTGCACAAGCGCGCTATAGGCCGTCGCCAGTTCATCGATCAGGACATTCGCCGACCAGCCGTCGCAGACGATGTGATGGGCCGTGAAGACAAGTACGTGCCGCTCGTTTGAAAGCCGAACGAGTTCTGCGCGCGCCAGCGGACCGTTGACGAGATCGAAGGGGGTGCGCGCCTCGCGCTCAACGATCTGTGCAAGCGCTGCGGTGTCTGAGGCCTCTGTTAACGGCATGTCGATGCGTAAATCGGGCGTCACCTCGAAATGCTTGCCCGTCCGCGCAAAGCGGATGTGAAGCGCATTGTGCCGAGCCACGATAAGATCGAACGCCTTGCGGAATGCGGCTTCGTCCAGCGCGCCATCGAGCGCGAGATTGAAGGATTCGTTGAAGGAGCAGGAGGCTTCGTCGCCGGCCTGGGCTGCAAGCCAGATTTCCTTCTGCGCTTCGGTCAGCGGTGCCTGTTGCGGCGTCTCTTGCGCGGGTTTTGCCGCAGGTCGTTCGGCCCGCTCTCCATCGGACATCAGAATGCCGGCATCCTGAAGCGCGTCGAGCGTCTCGCCGAAGACCGTTGCAATGCGCGAAAAGTCCTCTTCCGAATGCGCGGTCGTCAGGAAACAGGGATAGCCGTCCTGGACATGCAGGCCCTGCATCCGCGCATAGGGATAAAACAGCGCGCCGAGCGGGTCGGCATTGCCGAAATCTGTCACGAACCAACTCTTGTAGCCATGGATCTGCGTCGCAATCCCGCGATCCGAAAGCTGACCGTTCAGCTCCGTGACAAGCGTTTCCGTGCGGGTGGCCACCCGGTCGTAGAGTGCGCGGCCTTCACCCTTGATGTGCTCTAGCACGGCGCGTGTCGCCGCCAGCACGACAGGATGGCGCACGAATGTGCCTGCAAAGAAAGTCGGCGCGACCATTGGCACGCTGTCATCGCCATAATCCCAGTGACCGCCATCGAGCGCATCCATATACCGGCTGTCTCCGGCCAGAACGCCGATCGGCATTCCGCCGCCCAGCACCTTGCCATAGGTGGCGAGGTCGCCGCGTATGCCCCAAACGGCCTGCATGCCGCCGGGGTCGACGCGGAAGCCCGTCACCACCTCGTCGAACACCAGTGCGAAATCGCGTTCCGTTGCGAGCGCGCGCAGCGCACGCACGAATTCGACCGGTTGCAGCTCCGGATGCCGGCTCTGCACCGGCTCGATGATGACGGCCGCAAGCTCGTCCGCATTGGCGCGGATCCAGTCGAGACTCTCGGGCGCGCCATAGGGCAGGACCGTGATGTTCGACAGGGAATCTGTGGGAATGCCGGCGGCTATGGGCAAGGTGCGATGCTGCCCCGCACGGCTGCGGCCCTTGACCAGAACCTCGTCGAACTGGCCGTGATAGTCATTGCCGAAAACGACGATGCGGTCGCGGCCCGTCACGGTGCGGGCAACCCGCATGGCGGCCATCACGGCTTCCGATCCCGTGTTGCAGAAGGTGACGCGGCTGTGCCCGGTCAGTTCGCTGATCAGGTCCGCCACCTCGCCGGCGAGCGGTGTCTGCGGGCCAATGGCAAAGCCCCTGTCGGTCTGAGCGCGGATCGCCTCGACCACGAAATCGGGGGCGTGGCCGAAGGCGGTTTGCCCCATGCCGTTCACGAGATCGATATATTCATTGCCGTCAATGTCCCAGATGCGCGATCCCTTCGAGCGGTCGGAGACTATCGGAAAGACCAGTTCCTTCCAGTCGGCGCGAAAGCCGGAGGCCGCGCGCGGATCGGCCAGATGCGGCCGGTGTTCCTGTGTGAACGCTTTGGAGCGGGCATTCTCCTCGCAATAGCGGGCAACCAGATCGTTGATGAAAGCGCGTTTTTCCTCCGTGAGCGCCTTTTCGCCGGCCTGCGCGCCGGGCTTGTACACGCGGATGCGGCTCCCGCCGATCTCGCTCTCGTCGCCGTTTGTGTCCGGCACAGGCGCGGGCGCAGCGGCTGGAGCCGGTGCAACCTGCGGCGCTGCTGAAGGCGCGGCCGCCGGCACGGAGCCGCCAAGCGACTGGATAGCCGCGAACTGCTGTGCAAAAAGTTGCTGCGCCATCTGCAACTGGGACTGGAAAAGCGCCTCGAGCCCTTGAGGTGCCTGTGGAGTTCCATTCGCCACTGAAGATGGCGCAGCAGACGCGACGTCCGGCGTGGGGGGGACCTGAGCCACCGGAGAGGGAGACACCGCCTGCACGGCATCTGCCGGCAGTTCGGTGTCGAGGTGTCGCGCCAAATCATGAATGGTCGGAATGTTGCCGAGCAGCTCGCGGAAGGAGAGCTTGATCCTGTATTCCTTCTCCACCTTCTGCGCGAACTGGCCGATGAAGAGGGAATCAAAGCCAAGCTCCAGAAAGGTTGCTCCGGCTGCATCGCCTGGCAGGTCTTCGCCTGAAAGGTCTGAGAGCAGGGCGGTCAGGGCGCGTTCCAGCGTGGCGCGCCGGTCGGTTGTCGCAGGTGCGGTGGTCATTGGGCTCATTCCGTCTGTCGGGATTGCTTGTACCGGTGTTTCGGGCAGCGTATGGGCAAGTGCCGCATGCGCCCGGTTCTCCGGCGTCGGTGCGTCGATCCAGTGCATCTGGCGCTGGAAGGGATAAGTCGGCAGCGGAATTTTCCGCCGCGCCGTCTCTGGCAGGGCCGGCCATTCGAGCCCGCAGCCGGCGATCCACGACCGCGCATGGGCTTCGGCAAAGACTTCCTCACCAAAGGATGCGCGGTCGTGTTCGGGCAGGGACTGGATAATGGCGGCGATGTCATCGCGCTTCAGCGTCTGCGCGGTGAAAACCGAAAGCGTTCGGCCGGGGCCGACCTCGATGAAAACGGGCCTGCGCTCGCGCGCAACGGTCTTGATGCCGTCGGCAAAGCGCACCGCGTCGCGGCAGTGGCGCGCCCAGTATGCGGGCGAAGCGCCCTGCGTGTCCGTCTGCCAGTCGCCGCTCACACATGAAATGTAGGGAATGGTGGATGGACCGTATTCGACCTTCGCCGTCTCTTCTTCGAGCGCCCTGGCAGCCTCGTCCATCATGGCCGAATGGAAGGCATGCGAGGTGTGCAACCGGCTGTAGGCGATGCCTGCGGCGTCAAGCGCTGCGCATGTCTCGTCCATCGCGTCGAACGTGCCGGAAATGACGCTGAGCTTCGGTGCATTGAGGGCTGCGATCTCCACCCCGTCGCAAAGATGCGCGGCCACCGTTTCCGCATCCGCCCGCACCGAAACCATGGCTCCCCTGGGCTGGCTCTGCATCAGCCGCCCGCGTGCTGCGACCAGCCCGAGCGCATCCTCGAAGCGCATCGTGCCCGAAAGTGTGGCGGCAACGAATTCACCCACGCTGTGGCCGATCATGGCTTCGGGCATGAGGCCACGGCTCATCCAGAGCTTTGCCGTTGCATATTCGACGAGAAAGAGGGCAGGCTGGGCGATCTGCGTGTCGCGCAGTGCTTCGGAAAGCTCTTGCGGTGCGTCGCCGTCGGGCAGCCGGATGAAATCGCGAATGTCGCGGCCAATCAGAGGCTCAAGAAGATCAGCACCTTTGTCGATCCATTCGGCAAAGACCGGTTCGGTCCCATAAAGCGCGCCGCCCATGCCCACATGCTGCGCGCCCTGTCCGGGAAACATGAAGACCACGGGCGGGGCATCCTGTGCTGCCTCGCCGCTGATCGGGCGTTCAGATTCAAGTGCCGCAATCGCCTCGTCGCGCGTGCGCGCAATAATCGCCGTTCGGTGCGAAAAAGCGTGCCGCCCCCGCTGCAGCGTGTGCGCCACGGTGGCGAGCGGCTCTGTGCTCTCGCGCAGTGCCCCGGCCAAATTCTTGCGCATCGTGGCGAGCGCCGCCTCGTTCCGCGCCGAAAGCGGGAGAATGAACGTGCGGTCGGGCGATGTCTCCGAAAGAACGTCTCTGTCGGGCGCCTGTTCGAGCACCACATGTGCA
This sequence comes from Nitratireductor rhodophyticola, assembly GCF_019891355.1. Classification (NCBI taxonomy): domain Bacteria; kingdom Pseudomonadati; phylum Pseudomonadota; class Alphaproteobacteria; order Hyphomicrobiales; family Phyllobacteriaceae; genus Nitratireductor; species Nitratireductor rhodophyticola. The sequence continues at coordinate 831,557 of NZ_JAHSSF010000002.1, forward strand.
TTGGTGCCGCCCACCCCGAACGAGCTGACGCCGGCGCGTCGCTTTGCGCCCGCCGCTTCCCACGCTACGAGTTCCGTTGGAATGCGGAACGGACTGTTTTCCAGTGCCATATGCGGGTTGGGCGATACGAAATTCGCCACCGGCGGGATCTCGCCGTCGCGCACCACGAGTGCCGCCTTGATGAGACCGGTGACGCCTGCAGCGGCGTCCAGATGGCCGATATTCCCCTTCACGGACCCGAGCGCGCAGTGGCCTTCAGCGTCATTGCCGCCAAAAGCGTTCATCAGGCCGTTGAACTCGATGGGATCGCCGAGCGGTGTGGCAGTGCCGTGGCACTCCACATAACCGATGCTCTCAGGGTCGATGCCGGCACTGGCAAGGGCTGCCGCAATCGCGTCGGCCTGTCCCGAAACGCTGGGTGCGGTGTAGCCCACCTTGTCCGCGCCGTCATTGTTGACGCCATAGCCGCGAATGACGGCATGGATCGTGTTGCCATCGTCGATGGCGTCTTCGAGCCGTTTCAGAAGCACCACGCCGCCGCCGCTGCCGAACACCGTGCCGCCTGCCTGCGCATCGAAAGGCCGGCAGAAACCGTCCGGCGAAACCATGCCGCCTTCCATGTGGATGTAGCCGCGCTTCTGCGGCACCGAGATCGACACACCGCCCGCCAGCGCCATGTCGCAACCATAGGTCAAAAGGTTCTGGCAGGCCTGCGTCACCGCCAGGAGCGATGTGGAGCAGGCCGACTGGATGGTGAAGGCCGGCCCTTTCAGGTCGAGCTTGTAGGCAACGCGCGTCGCCAGCGTGTCGTTGATCGCGCCCACCAGTTCGTTGAACATGTCGACCTGATAGCCGGAGGTGAAGGCTTCGGCCTTTTTCCGGTCCGACAGGATGTTGTTGATGAGATAGGTGCTCATCGCCGAGCCGGCGAAGACGCCGATCGACTGTTTCGCGCTAAAGGGGTCGCAGCCCGCGCTTTCCAGCGCTTCCCAGCAGATTTCCAGAAACAGACGGAACTGTGGGTCGAGCACCGCCGCTTCGCGCGGATACATGCCGAAGAACTCCGCATCGAACATGCCCACATCGTCCAGATAGGGCCTGGAGGGCACATAGTCCGGCGAGGCGCGCGTCGCCTCGTCATAGGCGTCCTCGATTTCGTCGGCCGCAAAGGTGCGGAAGGCATGCCGCCCCTCGCGCACCATCTGCCACAGCGCACCGACCGACGGCGCACCGGGAAACCGCCCGGCCATGCCGACGATGGCAACGCTGCCGATGCCCTCATCCAGTCCCGTTTCAGGCTCCATCGGCCCGTGTTTCATCGGGATGCGCTCGTTCATTGTCTGCTCCGGCGGAATTTAGACATGACCTCTCTCTGCCGCGCGGCGCGGCTTTGTGCTGTGGCTGTCTTCTGGAGACTGTCCGGCGCTTTCTCGAGGAAGCGCGCCAGACTGCGGATCTTCGGGTGTTCGAACACCGTCACCACATCGATGCTGCGGCCAAGCTCCTGTTCCAGCGCTGCGTGGACGCGCATGAGCTGCATCGACGTTCCGCCGAGGTCGAAGAAATTCTGATCCGTGCCGAAATTTTCGGTGCCAAGCACCCTGCGCCATTGCCGCGCGATGACGGCTTCCATTCCTTCCGCCGGCGTTGCCGCTGGCGCCTGCGCTTCGGTCGGGGCCGGCAGGCGGGAGCGATCGACCTTGCCCGCGCGGTTCATTGGGAATTCCTGCAGAACGATGGCCCGGCCCGGCACCATATGCGCCGGCAATACGCCCTTCAGCCGCCCGAGAACGGTGGCGGCAAAGTCCCCTTCGTCATGCCCGTTCATGGTGTGCGGGCGAAGATAGGCGATCAGCCGCTTGGCCGGCCCAGCCTGGTGGCACTGCACCACCGCGTCGGCCAGATGCCTGTCGCGGCGCAGCGCAGTCTCGATCTCATCGAGCTCGATACGCTTGCCGTCGATCTTCACCTGCCGGTCGCGGCGGCCGCGAAAATGCAGGAGCCCGTCAGGGTCCATCACAGCCATGTCGCCCGTCAGATAGCAGCGCAGGCTCTCGCCATTCTTTGCGGTGATCGTGACGAAGCGTTCCTGCGTCAGCTCCGGCCGGTTCAGATAGCCGATGGCGAGCCCGTCACCGGAAACCGCAAGCTGGCCTTCCCGTCCCGGCGGAAGCTCGGTGAGGTCATCGTCGAGAATGTGAAGGCCGTTATTGGCGATGGTATAACCGATGGGCACCGTATCATCCTGGAGGTCGGCGGGAATGTCGAAGGTCGAGGCAATGACGGTAACTTCCGTCGGCCCATAGGCATTGGTCAGGCGGCATCTCGGATGAGCGGCGAGAAATCTCCGCGCATGATCGGCGGATGCCACTTCACCACCGAAGAAAACATGCCGCAGCGAGTTGAGCTTACCGCCGGAATGATCGACCAGAAGATTGAAGAGCCCGGTGGTGAGCAGCATCACCGAGACTCGTTCGTCGTCGATCGTGCCGGCGATGCGCGGCATGGAGAGCGTGCGGTCGCCGATGCCCGCCAGCCGCGCCCCGTTGAGAAGCGCGCCCCAGATCTCGAATGTGGCGGCATCGAACGAAATCGTTGCCGTATGCAGCACCACGTCGTCCGGGCGGAAGTCGACAAAATTCTGGTCGCACACAAGCCGTTGGATGCCGCGATGGGGAATGACGACACCCTTCGGACGCCCCGTCGAACCAGACGTGTACATCACATAGGCGGCATCGCCGCCGCCGACGGACGGAAACGCCGCCGCAATCTCACGCCCTGCCAGTGCGGCAAGCGCTGCGTCTATGTCGACAAGCCGGTCGGCTTCCATCGGCAGACCGGCTGCAAGCGCGGCGCTTTCCCGGTCGATCATGAGCGCACGCGGCGCGCAGTCCCGGGTCATATAGGAGAGATGCTCCATCGGATAGGCGGGGTCGAAGGGGGCATAAGCGGCCCCTGCCTTGAGGATCGCCAGCTTGGCGATCAGCGTTTTCAGCGCGCGCGGCAAGAGCAGGCCGACAATGTCACCCTTGCGGATGCCCATTGAGATGAGATGCGCGGCGAGTTTCGAGGCTGTCCGGTCGAGTTCGCCATACGACATGCGTGCGTCATCGAAGGAGATGGCTGTCGCATCCGGTCGGGCGCGTGCGATGCCGGCCACGATGCCGTGGACCGACGCATTGCGGTCATAGGCGCGTCGATGCGAGGATTGCCTTGCGGTGACGGCGCCGTTGAGGCTGGATCGCTCCGCGTGTTGCTTTTTCTGATGCATGTAGACGCCCCGCCCGAAAAAGCCCGCGCCTATATTTCAAGCATCCGAAAACGCTTATTGTTTATAGTTGAGGCGCGGGAGAAAAATGGTTCTCATGCCTTCGAGGGAAAGAATTTCATGCAGGCCGGCAAAGAGACAGATAGCTATCTGGATGACCCGCGAGCCGACCGGAGGTCTTAGGGTTTCACGGATATAGACCATTCGGCGATGCCACCGTTGGGTGGAGGAGAAAGCCTATCCCAAAGCATTAGGGTCAGGACCTATTAATATGGTCGCAATGGTCGGCCTGATTTGTGCGGATACGCGAAGCAGGACCGCAGGAAGACTTCATGTCTTTCAAGGTCTTGCGACAAAGTAGGCCGTGCAAATCAGGCCGATCCGAAGGACGCTCGATAGACCGGCGATCTGCCGCGTCAAACCCCTTGACCGGGGGGAAGACCCCGCTCTGCGGGCTTCTCCTTGCATCTCTTGGTCTATCGAACGCCATTGTGATCATATTAATAGGTCCTGACCCTAGAATGTCAGTCCAGGCGGTAGGCCCGCACATGGTCGACGATCATGTAGGAAGGGTCCGGGGTCGCATCCCTGGTCGGTCCGTCGACGAGGGCGAGATTGAGCAGAATGTAGAGTGGCTGCCGGTGCTCCGGTTGCGTTTCGGTCTTCCAGATGAACTCGCGGTCGAAATAGAACCGGATCCAGTTGCGGTCCACCTTCACGCCGTAGGTGTGAAACGCACCGGGGCTTGCTTCCACGAAAACCGCGTTGCGATGAAAGCGCGAGTAGTGGCGCCCATCGCGATGCCAGACGTGGACCACGGAGGAATAGCCGTCCGGCTTATCCCCGTAGAATTCGATCACGTCGATTTCGGCCGTAGCCTTCGAGCGATCCTTGCCGATCAGCCAGAAGGCGGGCCAGACACCGGGCCCCTCCGGCAACTGCGCGCGCATTTCGAAATAGCCATACTGCTGTGAGAATCCGTTGCCATCGGGATCGACTGAGGCAAGCAGTCCCGATTGCCAGTCGCCCTCCGGATCGCGCTTTGCCTCAATGCGCAGCGTGCCGTCTTCGATGCGGAACGGCGACCGTTCACCGGGATTGGCAAAGCGCGCGCCGCCAAAATCTCCCGACCAGGGCGTGTGCGCGATCCAGCGCGTGCCGGGGCCCCAGGACGAAACGTCGAGTGTGGAGAAATCCTCGTCGAAGGAAAGCCGCATCGCATCGACATCCAGAGCGTCGGCTTCGGTTGCGAGTTGATCTTCGGCTGGCGCGGGAGGTGGGCCAAAGGCCGTCACGAGCGCTGCACAGAGGCCCGCCGTGCCGGCACCAAGTAAGCGGCGGCGTGTCAGATGTCGCAACGTGTTCGAGGCGAACGGCAATGCGGTTACCTCCCGTCGGGCAGAATATCATCGCTGCGCCTTGCTCAGGAACTCAGCCAATCGCCGCGTCACTGGCCATAAGTGGTACCCGGCGAAGCGGGACGCTCAAACGCCCGCATGGTATTCTTGGCCGGGTTTACGCCGGTTTGCGGCGAGGGCAATTCCAGGAAAAGTGGGTGCCGGTTTTCCGTCCGGAATTGCGCAAAACAACACGGTAGAGCGTTTTCGCAATTCAACGAAAAGCGGAAACCAGAGGTTGGGGCGCACCATGCGCATCGAATTATTGGGAGTCCTATCGCTGGTTCTGGGGGCGGCTGTTCTGTTGGCGCCGCCCCGTATGGCCTTTTATGTCATCGTCATGTCGACACTTTTCGGTGCTGCTGCTGCCTTCGGCGTGCCGGGTCTGGGCGGGGCTTCAGTGCTGGTTCCCAGTCTCCTGCTTGCCTTTTACTGCCTGCGTCTTTTCATGGCCTTTGGCGAAAGGCCTGTTCTGGCGGCAGTGTCTTCCTCGTCGCCGGGCATCTGGCTTCTCCTGCTAACTGTCTATGGCGTCTTCTCCGCGCTCTTCCTCCCGCGTCTTCTGGAAGGGGTGACGGAAACGATGATCGTGCTGCGCTCCTCCGCGGGACATCGCATCATTGATCTGACGCCATTGTCGTTTTCAAGCAACAACATCACCCAGACGGTCTATGCGGTGGGCGGGCTCTTCTGCTTCGCCTTCACTTACGCCTATCTCAAATGCGGCGGCACCGCTCGCGACGTGATCAACGCCATGCTGGTTCTTGCCGTCGCCAATCTGATCTTCGCGCTTCTGGACGTGATCACGTACCGTACGGGCACGGCGCATCTTTTCGACTTCATTCGCACTGCGAATTACGCGCTTCTGACCGGATCGGAGAAGGCAGGCTTCAAACGCATTTCGGGCACGTTTCCCGAGGCTTCGGCCTTCGCCGGCTACACAATCGTGCTGTTTGCGTTCACGGCCAGTCTGTGGATCGACCGCGTGCGAACGGTCGCGACCGGGGGGATCGCAGGCCTGCTGTTGCTTGCTCTTCTCCTGTCGACATCGACAACGGCGCTGGTCAGCCTTGCGATGGTGATGGTCTTCCTTCTATGGCGGGCATTGCCTGCTTCCTACGGCAAGCGTGTCACGGGACGGCCTGCTGCGATTGCGCTCGCTCTTCTTGCTGTCCCGCTCTGCTTCATGCTCGTTCTTGTGCTGATGCCGGAATTCGCAAAGGCCGTGCAGGATTTTCTGGATGAAACGCTCTATTCCAAGCTGAACAGTCAGTCGGCGCGCGAACGCATGCAATGGAACGCCGTGGCCTTCCAGGTGTTCCTCGATACCTGGGGGTGGGGCGCTGGTCTGGGCAGCGCGCGCGCTTCCAGCTATGCGCTTGTGCTCCTGTCCAATGTCGGCCTTATCGGTACGGTTCTGTTCCTGCTGTTTGTCGGCAACACGCTGATGATGAAGAGTGCCGGCGGGTTCCACGAGCACGCGACGATGCGGGCGGCCAGGGCGGGCGTTCTTGCAGGCCTTAGTGAAGCGATGATCTCCGGAACGGTCTACGATCTGGGGCTTCTCTTTTTCATACTGGCGGGAAGCGCGGCTGCGCTGCGGTGGGTTCCCGCTCAGGCAGGAGCATACAGGCCGCAGCAAGCGGAGACGGCTCAATGAAGATCGTCATCTTCAATGTCCGCTACAGCCCCAATCTGGGGGACGGCGTACTTGCCGAATGTCTGGAGCGCCGGCTTGGCGTGTCGCTGCCAGGCGCGGAAATCGAAACCCTGGACCTGGCTGGCCGCACTGCCTATGGCATTGCGGATGCGCGGCGTTCGGGTGCCCTGCTCCTGTTGCGGGCCATGCCGCCGCCCGTACGCCGCATGCTGGTCGCGCGTGTGCTCGGTTCAAGACTGGCCGCATTACGCGCTCTGTGGCGAGGGAAAATCGCCGGGGCCGATGCGGTGGTCATCGGCGGCGGCAATCTTTTTCAGGATGACGATCTGAATTTCCCGTTGAAGATCGCGCAGGTTCTGGAGCTCTGCCGTGAAGAAAACTGCCCCGTGGCGATCCACGCCGTTGGTGTGGGGCGGCACTGGTCGCGGCGTGCTGCAACACTGTTCGATACGCTTCGCACCTGCAATGTGCTTGGTGTTTCGGTGCGCGATCATGGGGCACGGCAGAACTGGGAGCAGCATTTTCCCGATTGGCCGAGCCCGAACATCGCGCCCGACCCGGCCCTGACCTTGCGGGTGGAAATGCACGCGATGCGTGACCGCGCCCGCCCGCTGGTCGGTCTATGCGTGACCCACCCGCTCGTTCTCAGGCGGCATGCCAGTGTGAGCACGCAGGATATCCCGCTCGGGACCGTGCAGGGGTATGGCGCATTGGCTGAATGGCTAATGGACGCGGGGTGCGACGTCGTCTTCTTTACCAATGGTGCGGTGGAAGATCAGGCCTGTCTGGAACAGATCCGGAATACGCTCTCCAGGGCAAAAAGCCGGGCGCCGGACCGCTGCAGCTTTGCTGAACGGCCAAACACTCCGCAGGAGCTGATTGCATTGCTCGGCACGCTCGACGCTGTGGCAGCGCATCGACTGCACGCCTGCATCACAGCCTATGCGCTCGGGGTCCCTCTAGTCGGTCTCGGTTGGGATCAGAAGGTGGAGTCCTTCTTCCAGTTGATCGGCCGTGAACCATTCTTCGTTTCCGCGCACAAAGGAGACGTGGAGATGATTGGAGAACGCATTTTGACGACGCTTGGAGAAGGAATTGACCTTGATGATCGCCGCCAGTGTATCGAAAGGGCGGAGAAGGCAATTGATGGTCTGGCAGCGGAGTTGAAGATGACGATCCGTGGATCGGAACGCGAGACCGCATGACGGCGACGTCGAAGAGGCTTTGCGGGATGACGCGGCGAATATCTGGAGACCGGTTCGGCAGCCACCATGGTTTGCTGTTGGTTCTAGCTACACGTCATGCCAGCTAACGTTATTGTGATTTGGGCATCGAGCCTTCTTGTCTAGATCGCCGTGCGTCCATCCAGACGCACAAAGGACGATCTAAACGATTGATGGAGCATCGGAATAATCCGAAAACCGAATTCCACTTTTCGGTCCGATGCTCTAGTGTTTCCAAGGTCCGATGGTCGTATTTCGGAGGCGTTTAATTGCCGGCTGACGACTATAAGTGGAACCGAGGCTATGGATGGGGCGTTTAAAACTCGGGTATTTGCTCCATGAGTACTGCCGATCGCTATAGTGGTCGATCTGCGGAGGATCGGGAGCGCAGGATGCGGGGTAGCATGCCGGTTCGGGGCACCGAAAATTACAGGGAAATTCTACACTATCTGGAGGCTGAAACGGCTCGCGGACTGTTCGGCATGGCGGCGAACAAGTCGAACCATACCGGGCTGCGCAAGCGCATATATTCGAGCGGCGACACGATTGCGGATATGGATGGCCAGAAGCGCGCCGTTCTCCTGGTTGTCTCGGGCTGGGTTTCCAATGGCAAAGAACTTGAAGACGGCTCGCGCACGGTGGTCGACTTTTCCCTGACCGGCGATGTCATTACCGTGGGAACCACCGAGTGGGCACGAGAAGAGGTGCGGGCGCTCACGGCTGTCACACTGTTTGAGTTTCCTGGCGCGATCTACGAAAACCTGTCGACCTATCCGCGTCACGTACGCGAGTTCATTCTCAAGGGGATGGCGCGGCGCTATGCGCGCGCGGCCGAGCATTTCGTCAACATCAGCCGTCGGGGTGCGTTTGAGCGGGTCGCGCATCTTCTGCTCGAACTGTCATTCCGCGTTGGTGTCTATGAAGGGCAGGGGGCGAGCTCCTTTGCCTGCCCGCTCACCCAGGTGGATCTGGGCGATGCCCTCGGCCTGTCGGTCGTTCACGTCAATCGTGTTTTGAGAAAACTGCGCGAAAGTGGTTACGTGTCTTTCCGCAGTGGTGTGGTAACGTTTCAGAACCGTGCGGGATTGATCGAGGCCACGGGCTTTGAGGGGTCTTACCTCGCACTTGCCGAGCCGGTCACTCCCTAATTTTTCATATCTGTATAACCCATTATATAAGCCATAGATCAAAAGACTGTGGTTACAGCTTTTGGGTGCTTGTCAGGCCTATGCCTTCCTCCGATACAATGCAGTCATGATCTGAAACCACATCCCCTTGAGGATGATGGATACCGCCAACCCATTGATGTGCGGGACAACCAGACGGCGACAAGGCCGGTTTTTCAATTATGTCTGGTATTTTGAGTGAAGTACAACTTTAACAAAGTATTTCGTGATTATAATCATATTGAATGATTCTTGCATAAAATTGATCCATGTTAATGCACAAACTCCCTAATCGTGAGGATAATAAATCTCCAAGTGATAATCCTGTTTGGGGGCCTCTCTGAGGGGTTCGCGCCGCCGATACTCTGTTCGGTGGGGGATGGGGCGTGCAATAAAAACAAAAATGCGCTTCTCCAATATCACTGGGGTTTGTTTTGGGTGAGTGTTGGGGAGCATTGGTCATGGAACACGCAAAGATAGGGCAGAGTAGCAGCAGCAATAATCTACACGGAATCATGAAAGCGCCGGGTGGCGCGCTCGCAGCGACCGGTCCGAAGGACTGGGATGAGGCTCGCGAGGATACGGATCGGGAGCTCGTGCTTCTGATCGATCCCCGGGTGCTGGACCGGGAATGTCTGGCACGCAGTCTGGAAACGCAGAACCCGTCTCTCGACATTTTCGCTGTCGGCTCTTCTGAGGAATGGCACAAGATTGCCGACGGGCGCCAGCCCGAGGCGGTGCTTCTGATCGTCGGCAGCCGCAAGATCACCGAGCAGGGCATCTGCAACGAAATCCACGATCTTGCCGAAGAGTTCGAGGAGCAGCCGGTCATTGTCATCGCCGACACGGATGATCTTGGGCAGATACTGAAAGCGCTGGAAGCCGGCGCAAAGGGATACATTCCCAGCAATGTCGGCGTTGATGTCGCCGCGGAGGCCATACTCCTGGCCCGTGCCGGCGGTGTGTTCGTTCCCGCCAGCGGTGTCCTGGCCATGCGCGATGTCATCAATTCGAACAGCAGCCGCGTGGTCGGGCTTGGCAATCTCTTCACCGCCCGCGAGGCGTAGGTCGCCGAGGCGCTCCGGCGCGGCAAGGCCAACAAGATCATCGCCTATGAACTGCAGCTATGCGAGAGCACCGTGAAGGTGCACATTCGCAACATCATGAAAAAGCTGAACGCGACCAACAGAACCGAGGTCGCCTACAAAATTCGTGAAATGCAGTCCTGACGGCCACGAAGCACGACCTTAACGGTCTAGCGAAACACTCAGGCCAGCAAACGTTTTTTGGGTCGGTCGAAAGATCGACCTTTTTTCTTTCAGTCTTCGAGATTCACATAGGTCTCAGGCTTAAAGCGGGGGGTGCAGACGCAGTAGAACTCCAGATCCTCCGTCCCCGTATTGGCGATGCGCTGCGCCGCGCCCGCTGGAATGATCGCCTGGTCCCCGACCGCAAGGGCCTGCCGCACACCCTCGATTTCCACCACGCCTTCACCCCTGCGAACCACATAGCGCTCACAGATTCCTGTCAGACTGTGCAGCTGTGTTGTCACGCCGGGTTCCACACGGGCGATCGCCAGCGAGGTTTCGGGCGAGGCCGGCGTGTTCATCAACTCGGTGATGTAGCACCGCTCCTCTGTCCAGAACTCCGCCTGACCGGCATTTTGTACAAACCATGAAGGGGACATGACAAACCTCTCTCGAGCAAACTTCCACAATGATCAGTCAGCTTGACAATTGTCAAAGTCCTGTCGGTGCGTCAGTATGCCTTCGACTAAAGCATCGGACCGAAAAGCGGAAACCGGTTCTCGGGTTATTCCGATGCTCCATCAGAAGATCAGATCGTCCTTTTCGCGTCCGGATGAACGCATGGCGATCTAAGGACCAGACAGGGAGTGGTGGCATGAGGGGTTTGAAAAACTGGTTGGCGGTGGGGCTTCTGGCAACGACAGCGTTCACTGTGCCCGCTTCTGCGGCGGATAAATTTTTCGTCTACGTCTCTCCCGACCAGATCGGCGTCAACGCCTTCCTGAAGCTTGGCCAGGCCGGCATCGAGCAGGCTGGCGAAAAATACGGTGCGGATGTCGAAACCTATGAGAGCCGCACGGCTGCCGATCGTCTCGAAAACGTCAACGCCGCCGTCAACGAGGGCGCGGACATCGTCGTGCTCCTCGGTTTCGAGTTCAACGACATCGTCAAACAGGTCGCGCCCACCGCGCCCGACACGCAGTTCCTCATCGTCGACCAGTGCATCGACGACCGGCCTGACAATGTGCATTGCGCGGTCTTCCGCGAATATGAGGCGAGCTATCTCGTCGGCGTCGCCGCCGGCATGCTGACCGAGAGCAACAAGGTTGGCGTTGTCGGCGCGCTCGATATCCCCTTCCTGCACCGCTACACGGATGCCTATGCCGATGGCGTCAAGTCGGTGAATGCCGACGCCTCGGTCGACATTCGCTGGGTGGGTGGCGAAAATCCGTTTGCCGATCCGGTGCGTGCCAAGGAACAGGCCGTGGCCATGCAGGCGGCCGGCGCCGACCAGATCTTCACGGCCACATCGGGCGGTGATTTCGGCGTCTTCGAGGCGGCGAAGGAAAAGGATTTCCAGGTCTATTCCGTCGATGTGAACCAGTGCCCCAATGCGCCCGGCCACGTGGTCGATGTCACGCTGAAGCGCGTCGACAACGCCATGGTTCAGGCCATTGGCGCGATCCTTGAAGGCGAGAAGAAGCTCACAATGGCGCTCGGCCTCAAGGAAGGTGGCGTATCGACCATCGCGCTCGAGGAAGACGAACTGGCCGACAGCGGCTGCCTCATCGCCGATCATCCGGAGGTGGTGGCCAAGATGCGCGAGGTCGCAGGCCAGATCGAGGATGGCTCGCTAAAACTCGAAGACCCGATGTTCGCCAAGTAAGCGCGCCAGAGCAGCACGCATCATGCGCATCGACCTGCAGGACGTCACGGTCCGTTTTGGCCCGGTCACGGCCGTGGACAATGTATCGCTCGGCATCAAGCCGGGCGAAATCCACGCGCTTCTGGGTGAAAACGGTGCTGGCAAGTCCACCCTCATGAACGCGCTGTTCGGGCTGGTTATGCCGGCAAGCGGCACGATCAGTCTGGATGGTAAGGCGCGCCGCTGGGCCTCGCCGCAGGATGCCATCGCCCATGGGCTGGGCATGGTGCATCAGCATTTCATGCTGCAGGAAGAGATGACGGTGCTGGAAAACATCGTGCTTTGCGCAGAGCCGGTGGGCCGCTTCGGCTTTGTCGATTTCACCCGCGCGCGGTCGCGCCTCGATGAGATCGCCAAAACCCATGGTGTCGCCATCGATCTCGACCGGCGCGTCGGCCGCCTTTCCGTCGGCGAGCGGCAGGCGGTGGAGATCCTCAAAGTTCTCTACCGCGAGGCCGAAGTCCTGATCCTCGACGAGCCGACCGCCGTGCTCACCCCGCAGGAGAAGGACCGGCTTTTCGCAACGCTCAAGAGCTTCCGCGAGGCGGGCAAGGCGATCGTCCTCATTACCCACAAGCTCGATGAGGTGATGGAGATTGCCGACCGGGTGAGCGTGATGCGGGCAGGGCGTCTTGTCGCCTCCTCACCGCTAGCCGAAACCTCGAAGGACGAGATCGCCCGTGGCATTGTCGGCGGCGATCTGCCGGCGGCCAGAACCCGTAAGGCCCATTCGCCCGGCGGAACGGTGCTTGCCGTCGATAACCTCACCGTCGCACGGCGTGGGCGAGACGTCGGGCCCGTTTCCTTCGATCTTCGTGCAGGCGAGATCGTTGGCATTGCCGGCGTGAGCGGCAATGGCCAGGCAGAGCTCATCCGCGCGCTGACAGGGCTTGTGCCCGTGCGTTCCGGCTCCATCATCCTGTGCGGAAATGAGATACAGAACCTGGATGTGGAGGCGCGCCGGCAGGGCGGCATGAGCTACATCCCCGAAGACCGGCAGCGTATGGGGCTCGCCCTTCGCGCCTCCGTCAGCGAAAACGCCAATGCGGGCCGCGACGATGCGGGCGCTTTCACCGCGGGGCCGTTCCTGAAACACGGAGCCATGGCCCAATATGCGCGCTCCCTGATCGAGCGTTATCGCATTCGCGTGGCCGGTCCGCGCGCTTCCGCCTCCACCATGTCGGGAGGCAACAAGCAGAAGCTCGTGGTCGGGCGCGAACTCTCGCGCAACACGCCGCTGGTGATCGCCGAAAATCCCACTTGGGGCGTCGATATCGGCGCGATTGATTTCATTCATGGCGAGTTGATGCGCATGCGCGATGCGGGCCACGCCATTCTTCTGGTCTCCACCGAGCTCGACGAGGTGATCGCTTTGTCCGACCGCATTCTGGTCATGTATGACGGCGCAATCGCCGGAGAGGTGGATGGCGGTGAGGCGAGCCGCGACCGCGTCGGCGCACTGATGACCTCACGTGCCGCCGATGCGCTGGGCGCGGCGTCGCCGGGAGCTGCTGCATGATGGCTTTCGATGCCGGCAAGGCCACCCGCAGCGCGCTGCCATGGCTCTTCACCTTCCTGTGGATCGCCGCGATCATTCTGGCGCTGCTGCTTTTTGTTGGTGCGCCGGTGGGCGAGGCGCTTTCCGGCTTCTGGAACGGCGCTTTCGGCGGGCGCAGAAACGCCTATCTTATGGCGACGCTCAGCCGCTCGGCGCTGATTGTCGGCATGGCGCTTTCGGTCATGCTGAGCTTTCGTGCCGGGCTGTTCAACATTGGCGGCGAGGGGCAGCTTGTTGCCGGCGGGCTGGTGGCAGCCCTTGTTGCTGTGCTCCTGCCGGGGCCGCCCTTGCTAGTGCTTGTCGTGGCGATCCTCGCTGCCATGCTGGCCGGTGCCTTATGGGCACTGCTTGCCGGTGTGCTCCAGCTTTTCATGGGCGTGCCGCTGCTGGTCGGTTCGCTCCTCCTCAATTATCCGATCCGCTACATCGCCTCCTATCTGGTGGCGCATCCTTATCGCGACGTGCAGTCGGGCATGGTGCAGTCGCATCTCGTGCCGCAGGAAACCTGGTTTGCCTATTTCCCGGGAACCCGGCTCGACATCGGCATTCTCTTCACGGCGGTGGCGGCAGCCTTTGCGCTGATCTACAGCTACTGGACCGTCCATGGCTATCACACGCGGCTCAACGGGCTTTCGCCCGAGTTCGCCCGCACGGTCGGCCTGCCGGTGCGCAGGCTCACGCTGCAGACACTGGCGCTCAGCGGTGCGATTGCGGGCATGGTCGGCGCAATCGCCGTGTTCGGCATTCACCACCGCTATATCGACGGCATGCTGGTACAGCCGCTCTATGCGTGGACTGGCATCATCGCGGTGCTTCTGGTGGGCATGGTGCCGTGGGCGGTGCCGATTTCCGGCTTCTTCTTTGCCGCTGTCCAGACGGGGGCGGCCGGCATGGAGCGGGCGGCCGGCGTTCCCAAGGAGATCGCGCTGGTGGTGCAGGCGGTCATCATCCTCTTCGTGGCAAGCCGCGTCTCCGGCGCGCTGACAGCATCGCGCGGCGATGGAGACGGCCATGTTTGAGCTGATCGCCGATCCCTCCTTCGCCGCCTCCATTCCGCGCTTTGTCACGCCCATCCTTCTGGCCGCCCTTGGCGGCGCGCTGTGCGAGCGGGCCGGTGTCTTCAACATCGCGCTGGAAGGCTTTCTGCTCGTGGGCGCTTTCGCGGCGGTGCTGGGTGCCTATTTTTCCGGCACGCCCTATATCGGCGCGTTGACGGCCATGGTGGCCGGCATGGCGCTTGGTGTTGTTTTCGCCGAGTTCAATGTGCGGCGCGGTGGCGATTCCATCGTCGTTTCCATCGCCATCAACCTTCTGGCAGCGGGTCTCACGACCTTCTTCCTGCGCGCCATTTTCGATGTCACGGGTGCCTTCAGCGATCCGGCGATTGCCGGGTTCGCACCCATCCGTTTGCCCTTCATAGAAGATGTGCCGCTTCTCGGCCCGATCCTGAGCGGCCAGGCGCTGCCCTTCTATCTGGCGCTTCTCAGCGTTCCGTTCCTGCATGTGTTTCTCGCCCGCCACCGGCTTGGCCTGCGCATTCGGGCGGCGGGTGAAAACCCTCAGGCGCTTCGGGCTGGCGGTGTCAGTCCAAAACGTGTCCAGCTTCTGGCGCTCATTGCATGCGGCGCGCTCTGCGGTCTGGGCGGGGCGCAGCTTTCCATCGCCAATGTCAATCTCTTCGTTGAAAACATGAGCGCCGGGCGCGGCTGGATCGCCGTTGTCGCGGTGCTCTTGACCCGTGGCCGCCCGTGGCCGCTCTTCTTCATCGCGCTTCTGTTCGGTGCCGTCGACAGCCTGTCCTTCCGCGTGCAGGGTCTGGGGCTTGCCCAGCAGTTCACCGACATGATGCCGTATCTGGCGACCCTTATCGTGCTGGTTGCCCTGTCATGGTGGCGGGCAAGACGCGCAAAAGGAGATGCTTCATGACCGTCGATCTGGTTGTCAAAAACGCCATTGTCGTGACCTGCGATGAAAAGCAGACGGTGATCCGGGGTGGCGGCGTTGCGGTCTCAAATAGCCGCATCACGCAGATTGGCGAGAGCGCAGCGCTCGAACAGGCCGCGGGGAACGCCCGCAACGTCATTGATGGCAGCGGGCACATCCTGATGCCGGGGCTGATCAACAGCCATTGCCATGCCGCCGACAGCCTGTTTCGCGGTCTGGTGGAGGATCTGCCGCTGGAGCCGTGGCTGCAGAAGGTGTGGACCGCCGAAGGCGCAATCCTCAATCCGCAGACCTCGCATCTTGGCAGCCTTTTGGGCTTTTCCGAACTGCTTCTTTCCGGTGTCACCAGCACGATGGACATGTTCTGGTATCCGGTGGAAACGGTTCGCGCCGCGCGCGAAGTGGGCATGCGGGTGTCGACAGGGGGCATCTTCTTCGACGGTCCGGGAGTGGACGGGGCAACGCTCGATGACCGCATTGCCAGTGCTGAGGCGTTCTTTGAAGCGTTTGCGGGTGCAGACGATGTCTTCCCGGCAACCATGCCCCACGGAGCCTATACGGTGGGGCCCGAAAACCTGAAGACGGCCAGGGATATCACAAACAAACACGGTGGGCTCTTCAGCACGCATGCGGCGGAAACGAAGGCCGAACAGGCCGATGTGGAAGGCCGCTATGGCAGTTCCGTCATCCGCCATCTCGATCATCTTGATCTCCTTGATGAGCGCACTACGCTCGCCCATTGCGTCCATCTGGACGATGAGGAAATCGCCATTCTGGCGCGCACGGGCACGACCGTTTCGCACAACCCCATGTCCAACCTGAAACTCGCCTCCGGGATTGCCCGCATACCTGACATGCTGGCAGCCGGTGTCCATGTCGCACTCGGAACCGATGGCGCGATCAGCGGCAATGATCTCGACATGTGGATGGCGCTGCGGCTGGCCGCCACGCTGCACAAGGGCGCGAGCCAGCGGGCCGATGCCGTCTCCACCCATCAGGCGTTGGCCATGGTGACACGCTCCGGCGCGCGGGCGCTGGGCGCGTCCGACAGGCTGGGCAGTCTCGAAAAAGGCAAGCTCGCCGACATGATCCTGATCGATGTGAAGCGCCCGCATGCGGTGCCGATGTTCGATCCCGTCACCCATCTCGTCTATTCCACCGCCAAATCCGACGTGCGCCATGTGTTCGTCGGTGGCGAGCAGGTGGTGCGCGATGGCGTGCTCACCCGTCACTCGATCGACGACACGCTGGACGCAGTGGCAGAGCTTGCGCCGCGCATCGCCGCCACCGTGGCCTGACAGTAAAACCCTGGGAGAATGAAATGAGCGAAAGCCAACTCGCGCGTCTTGAACGCGCCCATGCATCGATTGCCAAGCGGGCAGGGGCGCCAGCACCCATCGCCATCATGCTGGGGTCGGGGCTCGGCCAGCTCGCCGACCGGGTGGAGGATGCAGTCACGATCCCTTACGGAGAGGTCGAGGGCTTTCCGGTCTCCACCGCACCCGGCCACAAGGGCGCTTTCGTGATCGGCCATCTGGAAGGCCAGCGCGTGATCATGATGCAGGGCCGGCTGCATCTTTATGAAGGCTGGTCGCCGCGCGACATTGCGCTTGCCGTCTATCTGCTCAAGCGCCTCGGTGCACAAACGCTGATCGTCACCAATGCCGCCGGCTCGCTCAATCCCGATTACGACCCCGGAGACGTGATGCTCATCGAGGATCACATGAACTTCACGGGGCTGAACCCGCTGGTCGGGCCCAATGACGATGAGATCGGCCTGCGCTTTCCCGACATGTCGCGCGCCTATGATCCTGACCTTCTTGCCATGACAAAGAAGGCGGCGGATGCGGCTGGCATTGCCGTCCGGCAGGGCATCTATGCGGGCGTCCTGGGACCGTCCCTCGAAACCTCGGCGGAGCGCCGCTATTACCGCGCCTCGGGTTCGGACGCCGTCGGCATGTCGACGGTGACCGAGGTGATTGCCGCTGGCCACGCATCGCTGCCCGTCATCGGGCTTTCGGCCATCACCAACAAGGCGACCGGCGGTCCCGACCAGCAGCCCGACACGATCGAAGAGGTGTTTGCCAATGCCGAAATTGCCGGGCGCAAAATCGAGGCGATCCTGGCCAAGCTTCTGCCCAACCTGAAAGGAGCCTGATCATGGCTGCAACCATCCCACCCGTCGCATCATTGCTTGATCTCACCGGTCGCACGGTCATCGTCACCGGCGCCAGCGGCGGCATTGGCGGCGGCATTGCACGGCGGCTGCATGAGGCGGGTGCGAATGTGGTGTGTCACTACAATGGCAACAAAAGTGCCGCCGAGGCGCTTGCGGGCGAATTGGGCGCGCGGGCGTTCGCTGCCGGCGGTGACCTTTCGAAGGAAGCCGAAGCGGCCTCTCTCATGCAAGCGGCGCTCGAAGAATTCGGCGCTGTTCACGGCGTGGTCAACAATGCCGGCTTCCAGCCTGTCGAGGCGTTGCGGGAGATCGACGAGGCCGGCTGGGCGCAGATGATGGCGATCAACACCGGCGCTCCGTTTCTCCTGACGCGCGCTCTTGCCGACCATGTGGAGGCGCGTGGTGGCGGTGGTGCGGTCGTCAACATCGCCTCCATCGAAGGGCATCAGCCGGCCCCCGGCCATGCCCATTATGCGGCCTCCAAGGCCGCGCTTTTGATGTTCACCAAGGCGGCAGCGCTGGAGCTTGGCGGGCTTGGCATTCGCGTCAATTCCGTCTCTCCGGGTCTGATCCACCGCGACGGCATCGAGGAAGGTTGGCCCGAAGGTGTGAACCGCTGGAAGGAGGCGGCACCGCTTGGCCGGCTCGGCCAGCCGGAGGATATCGGCGACGCCGCGCTCTTCCTTCTCTCAGAGGCTTCGCGCTGGGTGAGCGGCACGAACATCACCGTCGACGGTGGCGTCAGCGCCCGCTCGACCTGGTGAGAAAACCAAACTGAAACAGACAATTACAACAAGAATCGGAATCAGACCGTGAGGTGAGTTCCGAAGAATGACAGGGGCTTGGAATGAAGGCACTTGAAGGCAAGGTCATCGCGGTTACCGGGGCAGCCGGCGGTATTGGCCGTGGCATCGCTCAGGCGATCATCGAGGCGGGCGGGCGCGTGGCGCTGCTCGATCTGCCGGGGCCAAAACTCGAGGCGGCACTCAAGGATCTGGGCGGCGAACCCAATGTCATGGCGGCTGCAAGCGACGTGACCGACAGCGCCAGCATGGAGGCCGCGTTCAACGAGGTGGTGGTCCGTATGGGCAGGCTTGACGGTCTGGTCAACAATGCCGGCGTGGTGCGGCTTGGGGCAGCAGACAAATTGACCGGAGACGACGTCGATCTCGAAATGGCGGTCAATGTGAAGGGGGTTCTGCTCGCCTCGCAGGCAGCCGCGCGCCAGATGGAAAAGGGCGGCGCGATCGTTAACATCGCGTCGAATGCCGGCAAGGTCGGCTATCCCAACATGGCCGGCTACAACGCCTCCAAGGCGGCGGTGATCAACCTGACCCGCTCGCTCTCGCTCGAATGGGCAGCACGCGGGATCAACGTCAACGCCGTGTGCCCGGGTGGCGTGGCAACCGACATGCTCAAGACGGTGGCTGACTTCATCGTCGGTGGCGATGCGGCGAAGTCGGAAGAGATGATGAAGCAGATGGTTCCCGCACAGCTTGGCCGTCACATCCAGCCGGTCGAGGTGGGGCGTGTGGTTGTTTTTCTGTTGTCTGATGCGGCAATGATCATCCGCGGACAGTCCATCACCATTGATGGTGGCGACACGCCTTATTGATGGGCGCGCTGCCCTCGTGGTTCGACAGGCTCACCATGAGGGCCTTTGGCGTGGCGGAGGGCGGCATCAAGGCGCCAGGAGAGGCGTCGATATAGCCCTCATGGTGAGCCTGTCGAACCACGAGGGCGGGGCGATTTCCGGATTTCCGGAAAACGCCTGAAAATTCCCGAAAACGATTCAGAAACAGGTGATTTTCAAGAATTTCTGAATCGTTTTCTGAGATTCACGCAGCGTTCGATTTCGCCCGGTCGGGGAAGAGTTTGGCGAGCCCTTCGGGGGAGGCATCGGCGATGCCGCGCTCGGTGATGAGACCGGTGACAAGCCGGGCCGGCGTCACGTCGAAGGCGGGGTTTCCGGCAGGCGATGCCTCGGGCGAAATCCGCACCTGCCGCACCTTGCCGTCCTCATCCTTGCCCCAGACGAGAGAGACCTCGTCGCCCGAACGTTCCTCGATGGGAATCTCCTTCACGCCGTCATGCACCGTCCAGTCGATGGTGGGCGAGGGGAGTGCGACATAGAAGGGGACATTGTTGTCCTTCGCCGCCAGCGCCTTCAGATAGGTGCCGATCTTGTTGCAGACATCGCCATCGGCGGTGGTGCGGTCGGTGCCGACGATCACCATGTCCACCATGCCGTGCTGCATGAGATGGCCACCGGCATTGTCGACCACCAGCGTGTGGGGAACGCCGTGGCCGGCCATTTCCCAGGCGGTGAGCTGAGCGCCCTGGTTGCGCGGGCGGGTTTCGTCCACATAGACATGAACGGCAATGCCTTCTTCCACCGCGTGGTAGATGGGCGAGGTGGCGGTGCCGAAATCGACGGTGGCCAGCCAGCCGGCATTGCAGTGGGTGAGAATGTTGACCGGCTCGCCGGGCTTCTTGCGTGCGGCGATCTCGCGAATGATTTCGAGACCGTTCCGGCCGATGCTGCGGTTCAACTCCACATCTTCATCGGCGATCTCGGCGGCGCGCCTGTAGGCCGCCCCGGCGCGGTCGGCCTCGGGAATGTCGCGCAGGAGGCCGCGCATTTCATCCAGCGCCCAGCGCAGATTGATCGCGGTGGGGCGCGTCTCGTGGAGCTGTTCCCACACCGCATCGAGTGCGGCATCGGAAGCATCCTCGCGCATGCGCATGGCAACGCCATAGGCGGCGGTGACGCCGATCAGCGGCGCGCCGCGTACCCACATGTCGCGGATGGCAGTGGCGATGCCCTCGACGGTCTGCACGTTTTCGATGCGCAGCTCATGCGGCAGCCAGCGCTGGTCGATGAGATCGACAGACCAGCCATCCTCGTTCACCCAGATGGTGCGGTAGTGCTTGTCTCCAACCTTCATGACAGTTTCCCCTGATCAAGTGCTTCGGCCAGCCTATCAAGCTCGGCCAGCGACTGAATGTTGTTGCGATTGACGACGATGTGGCGGCCGAATTTCAGAGCCGGTGCCTCGCAGGAGGCACGAAGCTTCTCGTCGGCGATGTCCTCAAAGTCGGCATTGTGGGCAAGCCCCAGAATGCGGCGGTGCATCTCGATGCCGGCAAAGCCAAGCATGTCGGTCCACAGATCGTGGATCACATGGTTGAGCGCCTGTTCGGCGGCGAGCCCGTCGTCCTGATCTTCATATAGGGCGGTTTGATAAAGAATTCCGCTGCGCTCGGTGCGCCACAGTTGGGCGAACTCGTCGCGGAAGGTGGTCCATGTCTCGGAGATGACGCCAAGCAGATAGCCGCGCATGGAGGCGCGGCTGCCCTGTTCCTCATGCCCGCGCTGGGAGAAATAGGCCATCCAGTAATTGGCAAGCAACATGCCGACATCGAAGGCCATGGGGCCGTAGAAGGCGAATTCCGGATCGATGACGCGGGTATCGTCCTTCGTGACCATGACGGAGCCGGAATGGAGATCGCCATGCACCATGGTCTCGGCTTTTGAAGCAAAGAGGTGCTTCATGCGCTGGGCGGCGACCTTCAGATCGCGGTCTGAACGCAGTTCCTTCACCAAAGCGTCGAGACCGGGCGTGTGCCGGTTCATCGGCGCTTCGAAATAGGGATCGGAAAAGACGAGATTTTCCGTGATGTCGCATAGGTCGACATTGTCGGCGAAGAGGGCGAGATCGGCCTTGCGGTCTGCCGCTTTCATGGAAAGGTCGGACCCTCGGAAGAGGGTGCGGGCCATGAAAAGGCCGAGGTCCCTGCCGATCTTCGGCAGTTCCTGCCCCTCGATAAGGGCGCGGCGCAGAATGATGTGCGGGGACAGGAACTCCATGGCGATGAGGGCCTGCGCCTCATCGAAGTAATAGACGGCAGGCACGGTTCCCGGCGCGCGTTTTTCCTGGCGGGTCAGCGCGTGATATTCGAAGAAGGAGCGCTTCAGGGGAAGCGGCCAGCTGTCGCCGACGAGCCGCACATAGGGCAATGCCTGCTTGATGATGAGCGTTTGCGCTTCACCTTCCACGATGAAGACGAGATTGAGATTGCCGTCGCCCACTTCGCGGACTTTCCAAGCGGCGGGCGTGCCCCCGAGACGGTCCGCAATCTCGGGGATGCTGCCAAGGCGATCCGGCAGGGTTTCCACCGTCAAAGCCTCGAAGGCGTTCTCTTTCATCTCTCCGTCTCCTCCCTTTCGCACGCGAGCGTGCGACGTTTGCCCCTCATCCGCCTGCCGGCACCTTCTTCCCGCGTGCGGGGAGAAGGACGATGGCCATGGTGCCAGCGTCGTCAATTCTGATGCCACGCTACCAATGCTCTGTCATTTGTCAATCGTGTTGACAAATGCTTGTTACCTGATAGCGTCATATTGGGAGGAGAGCATGGGCGACACCGCCGTTTTTCGTATTGCCGGCCTGACCAAGGCATTCGGACCCAACGCTGTGTTGCGTGGAGTGGGGCTCGACCTGCGCGCTGGCGAGGTAACGGTTCTGATGGGCGCCAACGGCGCCGGCAAGTCGACGCTCGTCAAGATCATGAGCGGCGTTCACCGCGCCGACCGTGGTGTGATGATGCTGGGCGACAAGCCTTTCTCTCCTGCCACCCCGGCAGAAGCGATGCGCGCCGGCGTGGTGACGGTGCATCAAAACATCAATGACGGTGTGGTGGGCGCGCTCGACGTGGCCAGCAATCTGGTGCTCGACCGGCTGAATGGCGCGGGCAGCGGCTTCTTCTTCAATCCGCGCAAGGTGCGGCGTGAGGCGCGCGACGTGGCCGAGCGCATGGGGCTGGGGATCGATCTTGGCGCGGAAGTGACCGACCTTTCGCTGGCCGACCGGCAGATGGTGGCGATTGCGCGCGCCATGTCGCACGAGCCGCAGGTGATGATCCTCGATGAACCAACCTCTTCGCTTTCGAGCAATGAGGCCGAACGGCTGTTCGCGCTCATCGACCGGCTGAAGGCGCGTGGCGTCGCCATTCTCTATATTTCGCACCGCATGTCGGATATCCGCCGTGTTGCCGACAGGATCGTGAGCCTGCGCGACGGGGCGATTGTCGGCCAGTTCGAAGACAAGCCGCTCGATTACGAAGGCGCGGTCAATGCCATGCTGGGGCAGAATCTCGGCCGCCACAGCATTGATGTGCGCGCGGCGGGGACGCCGGTCTTTTCGGCGCGTGATTTGAGGATCGCACAGGGTGCAAAGCCGATCTCGCTTGAACTGGGTGCGGGCGAGATCGTGGCCGTGACGGGCCTTGTGGGCGTGGGCAAGACGCAGCTAGCAGAAACCCTTTTTGGCATTCACGCGCCTCTGTCGGGCACGATGGAGCTGGACGGCAGACCCTATGCGCCAAAGACGCCGCAGAGCGCGATCCGGGATGGCGTTTTCCTCGTCGCCAAGGACCGCGCCTCCACGGGCATCGTGCCGGAATTCAACATTTATGAGAATATGAGCCTGCCCTTTCTGCCGCGTTTCGCCAATGTGGGCGTGATGCGGCGGCGCAGCGAGCGCCAGACGGCGCGTGACCAGATTGCCGATCTGAAGATCGTCTGCCGCTCCGAGCGCGACGATCTGGCAACGCTTTCAGGCGGCAATCAGCAAAAGGTGACGGTGGCGCGCTGGCTGACGCAGCCCTCGCGGCTTCTGATCCTGGACGAGCCGTTTCAGGGCGTCGACATTGCCGCGCGCCACGACATCGCGGCCAAGCTGCGCGAAAGCGCCCGTGACCGCGCGACACTGGTCTTTCTGACCGAACTGGACGAGGCGCTGGAGACGGCCGACCGCATCCTCGTCATGTCCGAGAACACGATTGTCGGCGAGCATCGCAATGCCGACGTGGATATGGACCGGCTGCTGGCCGAAGTGGCCGGCCAGCGTCTGGAACCCGCAGGGAGCGTTTAGAGAATGGACAGCCGTACGGCGGACAAGACCCCGGTTGAAACCCCGGCTGAGGCGCTGGCGCAGCCGAAAGACGGCCGCTCGCTGCGCGAGCTGGCCATCCGCTATGGCTTTCTGAGCCTGCTGGTGGGGCTGATCATCTTCTTTTCGCTTGCCACGCGCGGCTTCACCTCGCCGCAGGCGGCGGTCTTCATCCTACAATCCGTTTCGATTACCGGCATTCTGGCGCTTGGCGTGACAGCGACGCTGGTGGTGGGCGGCTTCGACCTCTCCATCGGCTCGATTGCCACAAGCTCGATGATGGCGGCGGCCTATGTGATGGTGGTGCTGGAGCAGAACGCGCTTGTCGCGGTTTTGGTGTGCCTCGCCATCGGCGCGCTGGTCGGGCTGATCAACGGTTTGATCATCTGCTACATGCGGGTGCCCGATCTTCTGGCGACGCTCGGAATGATGTTCCTGCTGATCGGTCTGCAGCGCATTCCGACCGAAGGGCGCTCCATCGCCACCGGCATGACGCTGCCTGATGGCTCGACCGCCGAGGGCACGTTCAGCCAGGCCTTTCTGGCGCTCGGCCGACATCGGTTCGACCTCTTCATCGAAAATCTTGTGCCGGCCTCGGTGGTGGTGCTGATCGTGCTTGCCATCCTGATCTGGTTCTTCCTCGAATACACGCGGTTTGGCCGCATGATGTATGCGGTGGGATCCAATGCGCGGGCTGCGGAATTCGCCGGCGCGCCGGTCAAGGCCTACCGCATCTGGGCCTATGTGATCTCGGGCGTCTTCGCCTCGATCGGCGGCATTCTTCTGGCCGCGCGCCTGGGACGTGGCGACATCGCATCGGGCAACAATCTGCTTCTGGATGCGGTGGCGGCGGCGCTGATCGGTTTTGCGGTGCTGGGCGCTGCCAAGCCGAACGCGTTCGGAACGGCCATCGGGGCGCTGTTCGTCGGCGTGCTCCTGCAGGGGCTCACCATGATGAACGTGCCGTATTACACGCAGGATTTCGTCAAGGGCGCGGTGCTCGTCATCGCTCTGATCTTCACCTTTGCGCTTCTGGGGAGGAATGCCCGGTAGCGCCCGTTCAAGAGAAAACAGGCAGTGGAGGAGTAAGAGTATGGAAATTTCACGCAGACTTCTGGGCAAGATGGCCGCGGCACTGGCCGGCGCCACCATGCTTCTGCCGGCAGCCGCCGGCGCGCAGGACAAACCCGCGCCATTCGACAATCCGGGCGATGTGGAGATCGCGCTGGTGCGTTATCTTTCCACGGGCGATTTCTTTCAGGCCTATCTTTCGGGCGTGGAAAAGCAGGCTGAGGCGCTGGGCGTGAACCTGCGCGTGCTCGACAGCCGGCAGGACGCCGCCCTTCAGGCCGACATGGTGGATCAGGCGATTGCGCTTGGTGTTGATGGCATCATCATCCAGCACGGCCTGACCGAATCCATGAAGGAAGCCGCACAGCGCGCCGTCGATGCGGGCATCAAGGTCGTGGCTTTCGACGTGAATGTCGAGAATGATGCGATCCCGCAGATCGAGCAGTCCGACCGGGATTTGGCGCGGCTGGCGCTGGAACAGGCGATCAAGGACAATGGCGAGGCGTGGAAGGCGGGCTATGTCTATGTGGCCGGCATTGCGCCGCTCGACCGCCGCGACGAGACCTGGCGCGAGTTCAAGGAAAAATATTCGGGCATCGAGGAAGTGGCGCAGTTCGGCACGCTCGACAATCCGATCGCCAATTCGGTGGCCAACCAAGCGCGCTCGGTGGTGACGGCAAACCCGGACATTCAGGTCATGTTCGCGCCCTATGACGAATTCGCCAAGGGCGTGAAGATCGCCGTGGACGAGGCCGGTCTTTCCGACAGCATCAAGATCTATTCGGCTGACGTTTCGACGGCTGACATTTCGGCCATGCGTGAGCCGGGCAGCGCCTGGGTGGCGACAGCTGCCACGAACCCCGCCGTTGTGGGCGAGGTTTCGGTGCGCGCGCTTGCCATGCTTCTGGCCGGCGAGGAGCCGGGCAAGAGCGTCATCGTTCCGCCGACGCTGATCACCCAGCAGGCGCTGAACGATGGCGACATCAAGAACATGGACGACCTCTCGGCGAAGATGCCGCAGTTTGCCCATGCCGATGTGGCGGTGCCGGATTGGATGCCGCTGCCTGAGCGGGACTGAGGCCGCGAGTGGGATGGATTGAAGAGGGCGGCTTTCGGGTCGCCCTTTTTGTTTTGCGCGGAGATGATGGTGCGTGTCCTTTCCCTCGGCCCTTCGACAAGCTCAGGGTGAGGGAAAGGGCAAGGAGGCCGGGGGGCGGCTTGAACGGGGTACTTGGCTCGCGATGAAGTGGCGACGAAAGCCCTCATCCTGAGCTTGTCGAAGGGCGAGGGCGGGATGGCAGGCGCGATCTTTGCAGTGTTGGCGCTTGCCCCTCATCCGCCTGCCGGCACCTTCTCCCCGCTGGCGGGGAGAAGGAAAGCGCGGAGATGATTGTGCGAGCCCTTTCCCTCGGCCCTTCGCCTTTCGGCAAGCTCAAGATGCTCAGGATGAGGGAAAGGGCAAGGAGGCCGGGGGTGGCTTGAACGGGGTACGTGGCTTGCGGTGAAGTGGCAACGAAAGCCCTCATCCTGAGCCTGTCGAAGGGCGAGTGCGGGATGGCGGGCGCGATCTTGTGATCGTTGGAGCTCGCCCCTCATCCGCCTGCCGGCACCTTCTCCCCGCTGGCGGGGAGAAGGAAAGCGTGGAGAGGGTGGTGGAGCTGTTTCAACGTTGCGATTGGAGGCGTGACAATCGAAGCTTCCTCCTTCTCCCCGTTTACGGGGAGAAGGTGCCGGCAGGCGGATGAGGGGCCTGCCGGCTCTCTATATCAGCGCAGTGCTGCCGCGATGTTGCCGCCGTCGACGGTGGTGACGTCGGCGGTGGTGCGTTCGGCAAGGGCGTGGTTGAGGAAAGCCTGCGCCACATCCTCGGCGCGGACCTCGAGGCCGAGAAGATTGCCGCCCATATAATCCTTCTCCGAAACGCCGCGCGCGGTGGAGCGGTTGGCGATCATCTCGTTGGTCAGAAGGCCGGAACGGATGCGGTCGGCGTTGACCGCGTTGGAACGGACCCCGATGGAGCCGTAATCCAGCGCATATTGGCGCGAGAGGAACAGCGTTGCCGCCTTGGGCAGGCCGTAGGCGCCGAAATTCGCCCCCGGATTGACCGCCTGCTTGGAGGCGTTGAAGAGGAGAACGCCGCCGGTGCCCTGCTGCTTGAAGAGGCGCACCGCATTCTGCGCAACGCTCTGATGAGCGAAGAAATTGAGCTCGAAACTCTTGCGCAGCGTGGCGTCTTCCAGCTCGCCGATCTTGCCTTCCCATGCCGCACCCGCATTGGAGACGACGATGTCGACACCGCCGAACACATCGCGCGCCTTGTCGAAGGCGGCGCGCACGGCTGTCGCGTCGGTCACGTCGGCACCAATGCCGATGGCGGCATTGCCGATTGATTTCGCGACCTCTTCGGCCTTGTCGGCATGCATGTCGACGACCACCACATGGGAGCCCTGCGATGCGAAAAGTTTTGCCGTGGCGGCACCGATGGCACCTGCGCCGCCGGTGACCAGCGTGACCTGGCCGGACAGCGGCTTGGGCTTGTTGGAGGCGAGCTTGGCCTGTTCAAGCGACCAGTATTCCAACTCGAAGAGATCGGAGAGCGCGAGCGGGTGGAAGGAGCCGATGGCCTCGGCACCGGTGACCGCTTCCACCAGCATCTCGCCCACATCGGCGGCGATCTTCGCCTCCTTCATGCTGCGGCCATGGCCGATGAGGCCGAGCCCGCGCACCAGTGTGAGGCGCGGCATGGTGTCGAGCATGGTGCGCTCGACATCGTCGGCGGCGTTGTTGGTCTCGAAATAGTCCTTGTAGCGGGCGGAGAATTCCGCGACTTTTTCGCGGATCACCTTGCCATAGTCATTGAGCTTGCCGGCTTCCGGCGCGGGCAGAACCATGGGGCCGGTCTTGATGCGGATCGAAAGGTCCGGCGTGGAGACGCCGCGGGTGGCGAGTTCTTCGGCCGTGTCGGCGTTCACATAATCGAGGATTTTCGGCGAGGTGCGGAAATCGCAGACCATGCGGCCATATTTGCCCTCGCCCTCGTCAATAGCGATCGCGCCGCGCAGATAGGGCATGATCTCGGACGGCGTGGCAAGTTCCTTGGGAAGCGCCACCGGCTTGAAGGGAGCCTTGCCGTTTTTGGCCACATAGTCCTCGGCCATGGTGACGAACTCGATCATGAGATCGTAGGCCGTCTTCGCGTCTTCGGCGAAGGTGAAGATGCCGTGCTTGTCGAGGATCAGGCCCTCGACGGACGGGTTCTTGTCGTAGATGTCGGCGGCTTCCTTGGCGAGGTCGAAGCCCGGCTTGATGTAGGGCACGAAGCCGAGCCGGTCGCCAAAGACCTTTCTGCAGAGCGCTTCGGAATCTTTCTGGTCGACCAGCGCGAGGATGGCGGTCGAGTGGGTGTGGTCGACGAATTTGTGCGGCAGGAAGGCGTGGAGCAGGGTCTCGATGGATGGGTTTGGGGAACCCGGATCGATGAGGTTGGCGCGCTGCATGGCAACCATGTCTTCGTCGGCCAGCGCATCGAGCTTGCGGGCGGCCAGAAGCGCGTCCATCTTCACGGCAGGCAGGCCTTCCGGCTCGATCACGCCCATGTCCCAGCCGCTGCCCTTGACGCAGAGCACGTCATATTCGCGGCCCAGAATGTCGGTCGCCTTGCTTTTCAGCGAGGTGTTGCCGCCGCCATGCAGCACGAGGCGCGGCTCGCCGCCCAGAAGGCGGGTCGTGTAGACGCGCAGCGCCAGATCGCGGTCGACGCCCTTTGCGGCGTAATGCTCGACAAGCTTTTCGGCTTCGCTGTCTTTCCAGAGGTTCTGCATGTCTGTCCTGTATGTGTCTTGAAGGGTTGCGCTTGCCGGCGTGGATCAGGCCGGCGTGGGTTCACTGGCGATGTGATGCTTCAGAAGCTTCGTCGCCATGGATGACGTGGTCACCAGATGGGTGAAGAAACGGCCGGCGATTGCGGCCTGCAGGGGTTCGAATTTCTCGTCTTCCTGAACCACCATCAGGCGTTTCGGAATGGCGCGGATGGCGTCGAAATCGGCCGAGATCATGCGCCGGTTGTAGTCGCAGTCGAGCAGCGTTCCGGTGGCGGTGATGATCTGGCCGGCGATGACGCCGGTCGCGCCCATCGCCTTGAGCTTCTCCAGTTCCTCGATGCTGAGCGCACCGCATTTGATGACATGGCTGTCGATATCGAGCGCACCCACGGTGAACAGCGCCAGATCGCAGTCGCCGATGCCGTCGAGCTGTTCGCGGATGACGGGCTCTTCGCGCAGGGCGCGGGCCAGTTCCTCGGTGCTCAGAACAAGGGGGGCATAGAAGTTCAGACCCTTGGCGTTCAGACGGCGGGCGATCTCCATCGTGCACTGATCGGGGCGATAGGCATAGGGCGAGCCGAGATTGCCGCACATTTCAACGACAGTGACGCCTTCGCGGTCGGCATAGCTCATCGCATCGGCGATGTCGTAGACCGTACGTCCCCAGGCCACGCAGACACGATCGCCATTCTCGACCATCTCGAGAAAGACATTTGCGGCGAGGGTGGGAATCTCCGAGGCTGGTGAAGGGGAAAAGGCATCCTCGCCCACAAGCCAGACGGTCTCCAGCCCGAACGCATCCTCCATCTGGCGTGCAAGGCGCTCGCCACTGAAGAGATGCGTGGAGGTGGAGATGTTGACGATGCCGGCCTCGCGCGCCTTGCGCAGATAAAGCGCCACCGACGCGCGCGAAATGTTCAGCCGCCGCGCGACTTCGTCCTGACGCAGGCCATGCGTATAATAAAGCCAGGCGGCCTTGTGTATGATCTGGTCTGCAGGACGATAAGCCATTCCACGCCTCCTTTCGACATTATTCACGGCGATTGACAAAAGTCAATTCACCGTCGGGAAGAAGGGGCAGGCTTGGGGAGCGGGGGAGCGGGGGAGCGAGAAGACGCGAGAGGTCGGGGAGGCGGTGCCGTTCTAGAGTATTTTGCAGTCAGGTGGAATCACCTGACGTCCGCATAAATGCGGAAAAACAGATAGATAGAGCGGAGTGGCGTTTCCGTGAAACGGTGATCTGCTCTAGCGTGGCACGCTTCTCCGGGAGGACGTGGCTGGCCGGGGCGCAAGGGATGCAGGCATGAGAAAGGCCGGGATGCGCGGTGCATCCCGGCCTTCGCCATGTTTTGTGACGTCGGGCAGCGCGGCCTGCGCTGCCGGGCGATCAGTAACCGCGCGGGCAGCGTGCCTCGTAGCGACGGCCGTATTCGTCGCGGTAGATGCAGCGATTGCTGTTTTCCGATGCGCGACCGACGAGGGCGCCGGCCACGGTGCCGATGGCGCCGCCAATGATGGCGCCCTCAACCTTGTTGCCCGAGGCGAGCGCGCCGATGGCCGCGCCGCTGGCGCCACCGAAAGCGGCGCCCTGCTCGGTTGGCGTGCAGGCCGCGACACCGAGAAGCAGTGCTGGTACGATAAGAAGTGACTTTTTCATGGATCCTCTCCAATTGGTTCCTTGTTCATAAGCTGCAGACATTGATTTGGTTCCGTCTGTAGCTGTCCGAATAATGATGTCCCTATAGCGATATAGCATGGACATGAAATCCGGCAAAACTCCGTTAGACAAGCGCAGTTTGTGTCTATTTCTCGTCTTCTTGTGTGAGTTAGACCACTGAAATCAACGCGAATTTCGTCGCGAAATGCAGATTTTGGTTTTTTTTGGGCAGAAATTTGGCCTCATGGGGTTCCATCTGCCTTCTATTTGCCCGACCTTGGTCTCAATCCACACGGTCGAGGTCGCATACAGACAATGTGCGATGGCGCTTTTGGGCCACCCTTCAATGTGTGGAGGAGTGTTCCGGGGACGGGTGGCCATTCTGTCGTTCGCTTCCAGCTCTCGGACAGAAATGGAGTGAGACATGTCAAATGAAATCATTGAGGAGGACCACGGGCTTGAACCGGGGCAGGACAATATTCGTCTGCTGGGTCTCGACGTTCACAACCCCGTTTTCTTCGTTTCCGCCGTGCTGATTGTCGCTTTCGTGATCGTCACACTGATTTTTCGCGATGCAGCGGGCGACGTTCTGGGCGGTCTTCGGGTCTGGCTGACCTCGACCTTCGACTGGGTGTTCATGCTGTCGGCCAATCTGTTTGTGCTGTTCTGCATCGTGGTCGCGCTGACACCCCTTGGCAAGGTTCGGCTGGGCGGCAAGGATGCGGTGCCCGAATATTCCTATTCCGGCTGGTTTGCCATGCTCTTCGCCGCTGGCATGGGCATCGGTCTGATGTTCTTCGGCGTTCTCGAACCGATGTATCATTTCAACAACCCGCCGCTCGGTCTTGAGGCGCCGCTTGCCGATGGCGAACTTGTCGCGAGCGCGGTGCCGGCAGCCCGTGAAATGGGCATGGCGGCGACCATCTTCCATTGGGGGCTGCATCCCTGGGCGATTTATGCCGTGCTGGCGCTTTCGCTGTCGCTTGCCGCCTACAACAAGGGGCTGCCGCTATCTATCCGTTCGGCATTCTACCCGATTCTGGGGGAACGGGTGCGCGGCTGGCCCGGTCACTTGATCGACATTATGGCGGTCTTCGCGACGCTCTTTGGTCTTGCAACTTCCCTCGGCTTTGGCGCCTCGCAGGCCCTTGCCGGGCTGAACGAGCTTTATGGTGTTCCGAACACGGACACGATCAAGGTTCTGCTCATCATGGGCATCACCTGTGTGGCACTGGTTTCCGTGGTGGCGGGGCTGGATGCCGGTGTGAAGCGCCTTTCCGAGATCAACATGGTGCTCGCCATCCTTCTTCTGCTGTTCGTCATTATATTTGGCCCGACACTGGCGATCATCACAGGCTTTTTCTCCAACACATGGTCCTATGTGAAGGAACTGCCCGAACTGTCGAACTGGATCGGTCGTGAAGACACAGGCTTCATGCATGGCTGGACCACGTTCTACTGGGCGTGGTGGATTTCCTGGTCGCCCTTCGTGGGCATGTTCATCGCCCGCGTTTCGAAGGGGCGCACGGTGCGTGAGTTCATCGTCTGCGTACTCATCATTCCGACACTGGTTTCGATCCTCTGGATGACCACGTTCGGCGGCACGGCGATGAACCAGTTCCTTGCGGAAGGCTATACGGGCGTTCAGCAGACGGTGGTGGATTATGTGCCGGAACTTTCGCTGTTCGCGATGCTGGCTGACCTGCCGCTGGCCGGTATCAGCTCACTGATCGGCATCATTCTGGTGGTTGTCTTCTTCGTGACGTCGTCGGATTCCGGTTCGCTGGTGATCGACACGATCACCGCCGGCGGCAAGATCGATGCTCCGGTGGCGCAGCGTGTCTTCTGGGCGCTCTTCGAGGGCCTGGTCGCGATCGTGCTTCTGCTCGGTGGCGGGCTGGCCGCGCTTCAGGCCGGTGCGATTGCAACGGGCTTCCCCTTCGCCATCCTTCTGATGGTCATGCTCTACGCCACCTTCAAGGCGCTGCGGCATGAAAGGGCAAGCGGGAACTAGATCGCCGTGCGTCCATCCGGACGCACAAAGGACGATCTAAACGATTGATGGAGCATCGGAATAAACCGAAAACCGGTTTCCACTTTTCGGTCCGATGCTCTAGATCGCCGTGCGTCCATCTGAATGTACAATGAGCCCCGGCATGGACCTGCCGGGGCTCATTGATTCAGTCAGGTTCCCCCCTGGGCGGGTGTGCCGGCTTCGGAGACTGCTGCCAGGTAGTCGCGATAGCTCACACATTTCACATCTTCCATGACACAGACGTCTTCTGCGAAACGCTCCAGCGCGTTCCAGTAGGCGCCATCGTTCATCAGTGTAAAATGAAAGCCGAGCTGGAAGGGTGTGCGACGTCCGGCATACTCCTTCTCGAAGGTGGCCATGAAGGCATCATAGGTTCGCTGCTCAAAGGCGGCGGCAGCTTCCGGCTTTTCCTTGCCGCCGGAGTGGCGCACATAGAGATTGTAGTCCATGGCGATGATCTGTCTGTCGCGCGGCCCCTCCGGTATCAGCGGAAGCGAAAAATGCGCGACGCCATTGCGTGTTCTGGGCAGGACAGGGCCGCTTGAAACGGTGCTCGCGTCATAGGCGAACCCCGCATTCTCGAGTGTCTTGAAAAGCCCTTTGTTTGTGGACAGATACGGTGCCCTGAAACCGCGAATTTCCCTGCGCGCGAAATCCTGCCAGCCCCGGGGTTCTCCATCGATCCCGTTCAGTTTCCAGGCATCGGCGACAATCGTCGTGAACTGGTCGAATTCCTGCGCCCAGTCCTCGGCGCTCCAGTTCTTCCCGTCGAAATGCCCGCAGCCATGACTTGCCACTTCGTGCCCTTCGGAACGGGCAGTCCAGATCTGGCCGAGACGGCCCTCGACATCCTCGCGTGAATAGCCGCTTCCCACATTCGAGCGCCCGCGCGGCAAGCCGGGGGCCTCGTAGGCTTTGCGCGTTTCGGGCGAGAGCAGATAAACGCAGGACAGAAAGTAGGTGAAGCGGGCACCGGTCTTCTGACCGAGCGCGCGACTGCGCTCCCACTGTTCCAGATGCAGCGCCCCATCGAAGGAGATGATCACGTATTGCGGCTTTTGCGCTTTCGCGGCGTCGCCGGCAAAACAGGAACCTGTCAACGCCAGCGCGGTCGCGCCGGCGCAGAGAAATTTGAGCATCATCGGGCAATCCAGTATGCAAATCGAAGCGGGCAGCGTTACCGCCCAAATATGGCCGAGTTTGGAAAGCAGCACCGTTGCGCCGCGGCTGATGTTGACTTCAAATCAACAGAATCGGGACGAAATGGCGGCCCCCCCTTCCATGGCGGCAAATTTCGTCTAAAAAGCCCGGAACCGGAAAAGCGCGGGAAATGCCCGCCAGACATGGGTCGCATATGTCCGACGACAGTTTCATTCGCGAAGTCAACGAAGAGCTCCGCCAGGATCAGTTCAAATCTCTTTGGCGTCGTTTCGGGCCCATTGCTATTGGTGCCGCCGTGCTGCTCGTGGTCGTGACCGCAGGCTATGTCGGCTATGAGCGCTGGACCTCCTCGCGCGCAAACGCCTCGGGCGATGCCTTTTCCCAGGCGCTGGAACTGGCCCGCCAGGGCGAGAACGACGAAGCGCTGGCCGCCTTCAGGGAACTGGAAGAGGGGGGGTACGGCTCCTACCCGCTTCTCGCGCGCATGCGCGCTGCCACGGTTCTGGCCGCCGATGGCGATACCGAAGGGGCTGTCGCTGCCTTCGATGCGATTGCCGCTGACAGGTCCGTGACCGATGTGATCGCCGACATCGCCCGCCTGCGCTCCGGGCTTCTGCTGGTGGATCACGGTTCCTATACGGATGTTTCCGCGCGGGTTGAAACGCTGACGGCTGACGGTAACGCGCTGCGCCACACTGCGCGCGAAGCGCTCGGGCTCTCCGCATGGAAAGAGGGAAAGCGTGACGATGCGCTGCAGCTCTTCCA
This sequence comes from Nitratireductor rhodophyticola, assembly GCF_019891355.1. Taxonomy (NCBI): domain Bacteria; kingdom Pseudomonadati; phylum Pseudomonadota; class Alphaproteobacteria; order Hyphomicrobiales; family Phyllobacteriaceae; genus Nitratireductor; species Nitratireductor rhodophyticola. The sequence continues at coordinate 865,365 of NZ_JAHSSF010000002.1, forward strand.
GCAGATTTCCGGCGATGCCGAGGCACCCCGCAACACGCGCCAGCGTGCCGAGATGATGATCGAGCTGATTCTCGGCTCGAGCCCGGCCGAATAGCCGGAACCGGTAAGCCGCCATGGCCTTCAAGCTTGCAATCATCGGCCGGCCGAATGTCGGCAAATCGACCCTGTTCAACCGGCTTGCCGGCCGACGCCTGGCCATTGTCGATGACACACCGGGCGTGACGCGCGACCGCCGCTCGCATCCTGCCCGCCTTCAGGACCTCAAATTCGAGGTGATCGACACGGCCGGTCTGGAAAGCGCCGCCGCACCGACGCTGGAAGGCCGCATGCGCGCCCAGACGGAGCAGGCGATCGATGAGGCCGATATCGCGCTTTTCATGATCGATGCCCGTGCCGGGGTGATGCCCGACGATGCGACCTTCGCCAATCTTCTGCGCCGCAGCGGCAAGCCGGTCGTCCTCGTCGCCAACAAGATGGACGTGAATGCCGCCCGCAGCGGGGTTCTTGACGCATGGGAACTGGGGCTGGGCGATCCGGTCGAGGTTTCGGCGGAACACGGTCTCGGCATGTCCGACCTGCGTGACGCCATCGTCGAGGCGCTCGGCGAGGACCGGGCACTGGCGGAAGAGCCGGAAGAGGCCGTTCTCACGACGGACGAAATCACTGTCGGCGAGGACATCGAGCCCGATTCGGAAGAAGAGGCGGTTTACGATTCGTCCAAACCGTTGCGGATCGCCATTGTAGGGCGTCCCAATGTCGGCAAGTCGACGCTGATCAACGCGCTTCTCGGCGAGGAACGCATGCTGACGGGCCCCGAAGCCGGCATCACGCGCGATTCGATTTCCGTCGACTGGCAGTGGCGTGGCCGCAAGATCAAGCTGTTCGACACGGCCGGCATGCGCCGCAAGGCGCGCGTGCAGGAAAAGCTGGAAAAACTTTCCGTATCCGACGGGCTGCGCGCGGTGCGTTTTGCCGAAGTGGTGATCGTGGTCTTCGACGCGACCATCCCGTTCGAGAAACAGGACCTGCAGATCGCCGATCTGATCATCCGCGAGGGCAGGGCGCCGGTCATCGCCTTCAATAAATGGGATCTGATCGAGGACCGGCAGGAGACGCTTGCCGAACTGCATGAGAAGACGGCGCGGCTTTTGCCGCAGGTGCGCGGGCTGCAGGCCGTTCCAATTTCTGCGGAGACCGGGCGCGGCTTCGACAAGCTTATGGAAGCGGTGGAAAAGACCCACCGCACCTGGAACAGCCGCATCTCGACGGGCCGCCTCAACCGGTGGCTGGAAGGCGCGACGGGCCAGCATCCGCCACCGGCCGTGGCCGGACGCCGGCTCAAGGTGAAGTACATAACGCAGATCAAGACACGGCCGCCGGGCTTCGTTGTCTCCTGTTCGCGGCCTGAAGCGATGCCACAATCCTATGTGCGCTATCTCATGAACGGCTTGCGAGAGACGTTCAATCTCTACGGTGTTCCAATCCGTGTTGCGCTGCGCACCTCCGACAACCCCTATGCGGGGCGGGCGAAGAAACGCCGCTGAAGGCGGTATCACCACGCGTTCAAAAGGTGACGGGCTTTGCATCGCAAGGCCCGTTTTCGTTTGCGTTCGCTGTTGCGCCTGCAAGACCGGCCAGCCCGTTAACCAGTGATCAAGGTTAACCAAATATGGTTTTGGAAATCGGGTTGAGTTGCGTAGCGGAGAGTGTGGGTGCTTCGTCGGAGTGGAAGAGTACCGCGCAAGGCGGTTGATGAATCGCGTTCCTTTCTGGCACCAGCTTTGGTGGCGCTGGGGTTCTGGATCGGATTTCCAGGTATTGTCGCGCATCAGGACATGGCCGGGCTCGTCTCAGGAGAAGAAGGCACGGGGCCGCGCTGGGCGGCTTTCGTGGAGAAATCGGTCGCCGGTTCGATCCACCAGGCCGAAATGCCCTTTGTCGACGGTGATCTGAAGACCGGCAGTATTTCGGGATCGGGCATGGCTGCACCCGGCATCGGGAAGATCGCCTTCCGTGGCAAGAAAGGGTTTACCGGCACCACGCCGGACGAAGCCCGCATCAACCGTGCAGAGAAGACCGGGCGTCTCGTGCAGGTCGTGCCCGTGCAGCCCCCCAAACTCTTTGAAGCCGGCACGATCTTTGAAAAAACAAGCTTTCTTCTCGAAAAGCCGAAGCCCGACCAGAAGCTGATGGCCTTTGTCGATCCCGACATCAAGGGTGAGGAGGTGCGCATCGCGTCCGCTTTCTACATGAAAAAGGACAGGAAGGCCGATCCGGCCCTGCCGCGCGCGATTGCCGAACTCGTCAACAATGATCGGCCAGACATTCTTGCAACGGCCTATGCGCCGCAGAAGCCGGACTATGCGAAGGCCTCGCCGTTCGCCAGCATTCTGCGCGAGGAAGACCCGGCGGGTGGCCGTTTCATTCCTCCGGTCGGCGCAAAGGATCACCCCTGGGCGCGTGAGCCGCTTCCGGAGACGGTTTTCTCCGACAGGGAGCAGCAGTGCCTTGCCGCCGGCATCTATTTCGAGGCGCGGGGCGAATCCGTAAAGGGTCAGGCCGCCGTGGCGCAGGTGATCCTGAACCGCGTGCGCAATCCCACCTATCCGAACACTATCTGCGGCGTCGTCTACCAGAACGAGAAGTGGCGCAATCGCTGCCAGTTTTCATTCGCCTGCGACGGAATCCGCGACCGTGTGAAGAGCCCGGGCCACTTCAAGACCGCGCAGGAAGTGGCGATGGCCACGACCGCCGGCAAGATCTGGTTGCCCGAAGTGGGCTCCTCCACGCACTATCATGCGACCTATGTGCATCCGCGCTGGGCCGGCGCTATGCAGCGCATGAAGAAGATCGGTCAGCACATTTTCTACCGCACCTATGGCGGCGGCTGGAACTGACAGGGGCGCCGAAATCGCGCAAATGACAGGCTGAAATGCGGCAGGACCTGCCGCGATTCCCGTTTTCATCGTGCCATTTGCCGCTGCGCGCATTGTCGCATCTTCTTATATTATTGTTTTTCAATACATTTTCGTCTTTGTGAATGGCATCGACAGCGGCTTGACTGGGGCGTGGGTGCTCACTATGTTGCGCGCGACTTTCAAGCGGATAGCCGCTGACCAGCAAACCCGGTACGGAGATTGCGGTGGCCGACAAGGATCAGCCGGACGACCTGGAGCGCCGGCGCGCCGATCTGGAGAAGGCTCTCGCGGAAAAACGACCGGCGAAGCAGGACGGCGGTGAGGGGGAGACGAAGGGCGATATGGCAGGCGCCGCGCAGGCGCTCAGACTGTCCAGCGAGTTTATTGCCGGCGTGGGTGTCGGCGCTGCTCTTGGATGGTTCATCGATCATTTTGCCGGTACGTCTCCCTGGGGACTGATCATTTTCCTGCTCCTCGGTTTCGGGGCGGGTGTTCTCAATGTCCTGCGCTCGGCGGGACTTGTTGCTGAATTTGGGATCCGCTCATCCGATGATGGGCGGGATCCTGAGAAGAAGTGAACGGCGCCCGGGCGCCAGACCAGAAGTGAGGGGGGCCAGGTGGCCAACGATCCGATCCATCAGTTCCAGATCTCCAAGTGGATTCCCATTGAGGTCGGCGGACTGGATTTCTCCTTTACGAACTCGTCCGCCTTCATGGTTGCGACCGTGGTGGCTGCCGGTGCTTTCCTGTTCCTGACGACGTCGAGCCGTGGCCTGGTTCCCGGCCGGCTGCAGTCCATCTCGGAAATGAGTTACGAATTCGTGGCCTCCATGCTGCGCGATTCGGCGGGCTCGCACGGAATGCGGTTCTTCCCGTTCGTGTTCTCGATCTTCATGTTCGTCCTGATGGCCAACCTGCTCGGCCTCTTCCCTTACTTCTTCACCGTGACCAGCCACATCATCGTCACCTTCGCGCTCGCGCTTCTGGTGATCGGAACGGTGGTCGTCTACGGTTTCTGGAAGCACGGTTTCGGCTTTTTAAAGCTCTTCGTGCCGCAGGGCGTGCCGGGCATTGTGGTGCCGCTGGTGGTGCTGATCGAGATTGTCTCGTTCCTGTCGCGTCCGGTCAGCCTTTCGGTCCGCCTCTTCGCCAACATGCTGGCGGGACACATCACGCTCAAGGTTTTTGCCGGCTTCGTCACCTCCATGAGCGCGCTTGGCGCGGCCGGCGTGGCCGGTGCCATTCTGCCGCTGATCATGACCGTGGCGATCACCGGTCTCGAATTCCTCGTCGCCTTCATGCAGGCCTACGTCTTTGCCGTTCTCACCTGCATGTATCTGAACGACGCCGTTCATCCCGGCCACTGATCAAGAGGTTTGAAAAGATCGGCTTCGTTCCGGCCTCAAGGGCCGGTCAGAGGAAAACAGGTTTCACCGGCGGTTTCCGCCAAGTCTGAAGAAAACACGCAAATCCGCGATCACAAGGAGTTTTAAAATGGAAGTAGAAGCAGCAAAGGCCATCGGCGCCGGTATCGCTTGTTTCGGCATGGCCGGTGCAGCGCTTGGCCTCGGCAACATCTTCGGCAGCTACCTTTCGGGCGCCCTGCGCAACCCGTCGGCAGCAGACGGCCAGTTCGGCCGCCTGATCTTCGGCTTCGCCGTGACGGAAGCTCTCGGCATCTTCTCGCTGCTCATCGCCCTGCTCCTCCTCTTCACCTAAGCGCGCCTTTCGTGTGCGTGGCCGGCCGCTCTCGGGCGTCCGGCCGGTTTTAAAAGAGGTAGACAATGTTTGTGGCATCGGCATTCGCAGCCTCGGCGCAAGACGCCGCGGAAGCGACCCATTCGGAAACCGGCGTTGCGTCTGACGGCGCACACGAGGCCGGCTTCCCGCCTTTCGATTCGTCCACATTTCCGTCGCAGATTCTGTGGCTGGCGATCACCTTCGGGCTGTTCTATCTGTTCCTGAAGCGCGTCGTGCTGCCGCGCATCGGCGGTATCCTGGAAGTGCGGCGCGACCGCATTGCGCAGGATCTCGACCAGGCGGCGCGGATGAAGGAAGAGGCGGACGAGGCTGTTGCTGCCTATGAGCAGGAGCTGGCTGACGCCCGCAAGAAGGCCAATGTCATCGGCCAGGAAGCCCGCGACGCCGCCAAGGCGGAAGCGGACGCTGAACGTCGCGAGATCGAGAAGCAGCTCGACGCCAAGCTCGACGAGGCCGAGAAGCGCATTGCTTCGATCAAGGAAACGGCCATGAAGGACGTTGGCACGATCGCCGAAGACACAGCGGCGTCCATCGTTCAGGAACTGGTCGGCGGCCAGCTCGACAAGACTGCGGCGAAAGCCGCCGTCAAGTCCGTGAAGCAGTAGGAGAGGGCCATGGACGCGACATTCTGGGCGTTTGTTGCCCTGATAATCTTCCTGGGTGTCCTTGCCTACTTCAAGGTGCCGGGCATGATCAACGGCGCGCTCGACGGGCGTGCCGAACGCATCCGCAATGAGCTGGATGAAGCACGCAAGCTGCGTGAGGACGCGCAGCAGCTGCTCGCCGAGTATCAGCGCAAGCGGCAGGAAGCCGAGCAGGAAGCGCAGGACATCGTCAGCGCCGCCAAGCACGAGGCCGAGCTTATCGTCAAGGAAGCCAAGCAGAAGACGGACGAGTATGTCGCCCGTCGCACGGCCCTTGCCGAGCAAAAAATCGTGCAGGCCGAGCAGGACGCGGTGAACGAGGTGCGCGCAAGCGCCGTCGACCTCGCCGTGGAAGCCGCCCGCAGCATTCTGGCCGAGAAGGTCGACGCCAAGACCGGCGGAGAGCTTTTCAAGGCTTCAATCCAGGACGTGAAGTCGAAGCTGAACTGACGAGCTTTCGAAAGCGTAACATTTTGAAACGCCGCCGGTTTCCGGCGGCGTTTTTTATTGGGCCTCAGACCGGCGGCTCACAGGGCACATCAAGCAGCGCACAGAGCTCGCTCAGGCATTCCTCGAAGGACGGCTCCATGTCGGTGTAGGCAAAGGCGACCTGCTGAAAGACTTCCATGCACAGATGACCGTAGAGCCTGATCCAGCATTTTAAAAAGACATGCGCCGCATCGGGCGGAAGAAGGCCGTCGATACGGCTGCTGAACGCGATGAGCTGCTCGACCTGCGTGGTCGGCATGCCGTCGAGGTCCGGGATGGGAAACCTTTGCGTGTGCCAGATTGCGGCGACCTGTTCGAGGAATACCTGCCCAAACGCACCGGGAGATGCGTGATGCGCGTCATGCGGAAGCGCGACAGCTCGGCTGGCAGCTACGGGGTCTGCGAACAGCCAGCCGAACTCGGCTGAATGCGCGAGCGCCCAATGGCGCAGCGCCCGGCAAATGGCATTCAGACGGCGGCCCGGCGTGTCGGCCCCTGGCTGCTCGCCAGCCGCCCGCATGAAAGCGATCAACTCCTCGAAAAACTGCGCGCGCAGTGCTTCAATCAGAGCCGCCTGGCTCGGATAATAGCGATAGAGAGCCGGTCCGCTCATGCCCATTTGGCGCGCGATCGCGTTGATGGTGACCGCACTGCTTCCGTTATGAACAAGCAGGTCTCGCGCGATTGTATGGATCTCGCGCAAGGTGGCAGCGCGTTGAGCCTCCTTTCGGCTTGGCACTTCTACTCTCGCTGCAGATTTCATTTGCATCGCTATAGCTTCTAATTTTAGTTATAGTATCTAACTATAGATTGATATGCAAACGGAGACCCCCATGTCGGTACTCGTGACCGGGCTTGTCCTCTTCCTGGCGGTCCATTCCTTACGGATCGTAGCGCCGGGCTTCCGAACGCAGATGATGGCAAGCAATGGCGAACGCGCGTGGCTGCTTACATACACCGGGATCTCGATTGTCGGGCTGGTGTTGATTGTGTGGGGTTATGGCCTGGCCCGTATGGCCCCGACACTGGTTTACGCACCGCCTGTATCGCTGCGCCATCTGGCGCTTGTTCTCCTTCTGCCCGTCTTTCCCCTGCTCATCGCCGCCTATGTGCCGAGCCGGATCAGGATGGCTGTGGGCCACCCCATGCTGCTCGCGACGGTTCTGTGGGGCATCGCTCATCTCATGGCGAACGGAACGCTTGCAGACGTAGCGCTTTTCGGCGGCTTCGCCGTCTGGGCGGCGATCGACTGGATTTCGGCTGCGAACCGGCCCGGCAGCGGCAAGGTCAGGCAGCCTGTTGGGTGGACGGGGGATGCGGTTGCCGTTCTAGGCGGGCTGGCGATCTATGGCGTGTTTGTCGCCGGCCTCCACCAGTGGCTGATCGGTGTTTCGCCTTTCTGAGGCGGGTAGCGACGGTCCAAGATCGCGCAGCGGGGCGAAGCTCATCCGGTGCAGGCGCGACACTGCGCCATGCTCCGTTATGGCTGAGCGGTGGCGCTTGGTGCCGTAGCCCATATGCGCCTCGAAACCGTAGGCCGGCGTCACACCGCCCGCACGCGTCATCATGCGGTCCCGCGTCACTTTGGCGACGATGGAAGCAGCGGCGATGGACTGGCTGCGCTGATCGCCCTTCACCACGGCACGCGCCGGGCAGCACAGCCCCGGCGGCACATCGCGGCCATCGGCCAGTGCAAAGAGCGGCGTGACGCAAAGCCCGGCCGCTGCGCGGCGCATGGCCTCAAGGCTGGCGCGCAGGATGTCGGATCCGTCAATGCTCGCAGCGCTGAGGGACGCGACGGAGACGCTGACGGCCATCTCGATGATGGCTTCGAAGAGCCTGTCGCGCGCCTCGGCGGAAAGCCGTTTGGAATCGTCCAGCCCGTCGGGAAGACGGTTCACATCGAGAATGACTGCGGCGGCGACAACAGGGCCTGCCAGCGGACCGCGTCCCGCCTCGTCGAGCCCTGCCACGGGGGCAAGCCCCTCGCGCAGAAGGCCTGCCTCCATCTGGAAGTCGGGACGAACGGGCAGGTTGAAAAGAGTGGGAGAATCGGAACGCGTGCGAGCCATGATGCGGCGATGCTCGCATCGCTTCCGATTCTCCGCAAGGGCCTCCCGGCAACGAGGGGGCGGATGGGCCGGGAAGCTTCCGTCGGCTACGGGGATGCAAGCCGGACGGGAAGGGTGTGCTGTCGGAAACGGCGCTGTCTTACGGAAACAGGGTGCCGCTCCGATGCGTCGATCTGCGATGCCGAAGCAGGAGGCGGATCGGGCAGGGCGCTGTCAAAGCAGCATGAGCTGTTCGCCTCCCGGCTGCGGCTGCCTGAACAGGTCCGTTCTCAGCCTGCGCTTTTCCTGATTGAGCCCGAGCCGCTTTGCCGCGATCTCGAAGCGCCGGCCGATCTGCCAGGCATAGGGGCCGGTGCCCTTCATCCGCTTGCCCCATTCGGCGTCGTAATCCTTGCCGCCGCGCATGGAGCGGATCAGGGACAGGACGTGGCGATAACGGTCGGGTGCATGGCGCAGAAGCCACTCCTTGAAAATGGGGCTGACCTCGAGCGGCAGGCGCAGGATGATATAGCCCGCCTCGCGCGCGCCGGCAGTGGCCGCGGATTCCAGGATGCGTTCTATCTCGCAATCGGTGAGGCCGGGAATGACAGGCCCCATCATCACCGATGTCGGGATGCCGGCTTCACTCAGCGCTCGCACGGTCTCCAGACGGCGCGGGGGCGTTGCCGCACGGGGCTCCATGGTGCGGGCAAGCTTGCGGTCGAGCGTCGTGATGGAAAGCGCCACCTTCGCCAGCCCCTGTTCGGCCATCCGGGAGAGGATATCCATGTCGCGCATGACGAGCGCCGACTTGGTGACGATGCCGACGGGGTGCCCGTGCGCCTCAAGCACTTCGAGAATCTCGCGCATGATGCGGTATTTCTTCTCGATGGGCTGGTAGGGATCGGTGTTGGTGCCGATGGCGATGGTGCGCGGCTGATAGCCCGGTTTGGAAATCTCACGCTCCAGAAGCCGGGCGGCATCCGGCTTGGCAAAGAGCTTTGCCTCGAAGTCGAGCCCCGCCGACAGACCCATATAGGCGTGGGTGGGGCGGGCGAAACAATAGACGCAGCCATGTTCGCAGCCGCGATAGGGATTGATGGAACGGTCAAAGGAGATGTCGGGCGAGGCGTTGCGCGTGATGATGGTGCGCGGCCTTTCCACCTGGACCTCGGTCTTGAAGGGCGGCAATTCCTCAAGCGAACCCCAGCCATCGTCAAAGACATGACGGGAGACCGGCTCATAGCGGCCCGATGGATTGATGCCTGCGGCACGGCCCCGCCGGCGCTCGGAATCGATGCGAATGCCCGACCGGTCGATAACCGTGTTGGCCATCGCGGCCCCGCCGCCATCGAAGGCGGCTGCATCTGCTCTCACAATCTGTTCCATGGCTTGCTCCATGACTGAGCGATTTCGCTGGCTTTCCAGTACGCGGGGACCAAAGCCGAAAGCAGAATCAGCGTCGCTGCCGATGAATCTATTCCTATTCGAAGAATAAGAACAAAGCAAGAACTTTTGGCAAAATCGAGGCGCGCGAGTTTTCCACAGGCGTGCGGAAGGGATCGCGGTGACGGTGCCGCAGTCTTCAGAGCGGTTCACCGTTTCACGGAAACGCTGCTCCGCTCTATCTGTCTGTTTTTCCGCATTTGTGCGGACGTCAGGTGATTCCACCTGACTGCAAAATGCTTCAGGTTTTCAAGCTCAGGAAGGGATCAGGCGGACTTGCCGCCGCCGCGCTTCAGATGTTCGGCCAGGCGCGGCATGATTTCCACGAAATTGCACGGCATGTGCCGGTAGTCGAACTGGTCTTTCAGGATACCGTCCCAGGCGTCGCGGCAGGCGCCGGTGGAGCCGGGCAGGACAAAGACGAAGGTCTGGTCGATAAGCCCTGCGGTGGCGCGCGACTGGACGGTGGAGGTGCCGATTTTCTCGTAGGAGATGCGGTGGAAGACCTGCGAGAAGCCATCCATGCGCTTGTCGAACAGCGGTTCCAGAGCCTCCGGCGTCACGTCGCGCCCGGTGAAGCCGGTGCCACCCGTGGTGATGACGGCATCGACCCCGGGATCGGCGCACCACAGTTTGACAGCCATGCGGATGGCTTCGATATCGTCTGCGACGATTTTCCGGTCGGCGAGCGTGTGGCCGGCCTGCGCGATCCGTTCGGCAAGGGTCTGGCCGGAACGGTCGTCCTCAAGGCCGCGCGTGTCGGAAACGGTCAGCACGGCGAAGCGGACGGGGATGAAATCACGCGCTGGCGTAGTGGGCATGGTCATGCTCGGTCTGGCCGTGCTCTGGGGCAGTGGTTTGGGTGGCAAGGACAAACCAGTCGGGATGACGGGCTTCAAGAATGGATGCGGCCTGACGCGCCTTGTGCGACGAGCCGAAGACGCCGAAACAGGTGGCCCCGGAACCGGACATGCGGGCGGCAAGCGCGCCGGCTTCCCTGAGAGCGCCGAGCACATCCCTGATCTGCGGTACGAGCCGGCAGGCCGGCTCTTCCAGATCGTTGCGCGCGCCTTCGAGCCATTTGGCGGCCGATACGGTGTCGGGGAACGTGTCGAGGGCGGGCAGGGGAGCATTGTCGCGCCGCTCAAGCCCTGAAAAGACATCTGGTGTGGAGAGCGGGATGTTGGGGTTCACCAGAACAAGCGGCAGGGCCGGGAAATGCGGCAGTTCCTCGAGCGTTTCGCCGATGCCGCGCGCAAGGAGCGGTCTCGAGGACAGGCACATGGGGACATCTGCGCCAAGGCTGAGGCTAAGCCTGGCGAGCGCGACCTCGTCGACGTCGATCTGCCAGTGGCGGACGAGAAGCTTGAGCGCGGCAGCCGCGTCGGCCGAACCGCCACCGATGCCGGAGGCGACGGGCAGGTTCTTTTCAAGGTGCAGATGGACGGGTGCGCCGGCTCTCTCCCCGAATGTTTCACGCAGAAGATCGCGGGCGCGGGTGACCAGATTGGTCTCGCCGATGGGGACATGGGCGGCGAAGTGGCCGGAAACGAAGAAATCGTCTTCCGCCCCGTCTTCCACCTCGAGCAGGTCGCCATGGCTGGAAAAGGCGACAAGACTGTGCAGCAGATGATAGCCGTCGACGCGCCGTCCGGTGACGTGCAACGCCAGATTCACCTTGGCGGGGGCGATCATGCTTTGCATGCTTCTACTCAGGTATCAGTCTTTGGCGACGCGGTATTCGCCGGTCTTCGGGTCGTAGACGAGCGTTCCCATGCTGCCATTCGCCGCTTCCCTGCGCGCGCGCCGCGCCTTTGCGGTGACGCGCTCTGCCTCGCGGACGAATTTGCGGTAGCCGACATAGGCCACCACGCCCACCGCGGCAAAGAAGATCAGTTGCGGCATTGTCGATCCTCCGGTTTCGCGCGCGAGTTTAACGCCCGGGCGCGCCTCGTCAAAGTCCAAAACGGCGCCAGAGCGCCTGTTCCTCGGCAGCCTCGATCAGACCCGTGGCGGCATTGCCGGCGATTGCAGCACCGAGATCCGGAATGCTGCCGGCGCTGCTGGAAATACCGAGCTTGCGTCCGAACAGGCCGCGCGGCTGGGTGATGAGCGCGAGTTTCGTTTTCTTGCCATAGCGTTCCTTGAGAACGGAGCGCATGTCGCCGAGACCGTCAACCAGACCGAGATCGAGCGCGCGCGTGCCCGTCCAGAAGGCACCGGTGAAAAGCTCCGGATCGTCGGCGAGCTTGGCGCCGCGCCGCTCCTTGACGAGATTGATGAACATCTCGTGCATCTCGAGCTGCAGGGCCTTCAGGCGCTCGACGTCTTCCTTCTTTTCCGGCTGGAAGGGATCGAGGATCGCCTTGTTCTGGCCGGCCGTGTGGACGCGGCGCTCAACGCCGATCTTCTTGATAAGCTCCTGAAAGCCGAAGCCGGCGGACACGACGCCGATAGAGCCGACGATGGAGGAGGGGTCGGCGATGATCTCGTCGCCCGCTGCGGCAATCATGTAGCCGCCGGAAGCGGCCACATCCTCGACGAAGATGAAGACCTTCCTGTCTTTCTCCACCGCCAGATCGCGGATGCGGCGGAAGATCAGGCGCGACTGCACGGGCGAGCCGCCCGGCGAATTGAGCGCGATGGCGACGGCCGGCGCGTCGGGCACGGCAAACGCCTTCTCGATCACGGTCGCGGTGGTCGCGAGCGAGAGGTTCTGGCGTGTCAGGCTGTTGGACGGCATGATCGCGCCGGAAAGCCGGATCACCGGAATGGTGACGGCATCACCGCGGAGTTTTTTGGGGACGAGACGGCTGACAAGGCGTCGCAAGGGCGTGCTTACTCCAGAAGAATGGAACGTGTTGCTCGTGAGCATGTAGGCATTTGCGCGGTTCGTGCAATGGCCGGGCGCGTTCAATCGCCGAAAAGCGCCGCCTGTCCGTTGGTCAGCGCCTCGGCGCGTTCGGTCACCTGGTTGTCGGCGTCGCGCAGGATGAGGGGCGGTTCGAGCGTCAGCCCGGCGCGGTTGCCCTTCTGCGCTCGCAGGAGAATGCGGATGGCCGGATTGCCGGCGCGCCCATGCACCGGGACGATGCGCGCACTGCCGAAACGGCCCTCAAGCGCCTGGAGAATGGGCGACAGCGAGGCGGGGCGAGCGATCAGCGCCAGAAATCCGCCTGGCTTGGTGATGGCGGCTGCCGTGCGCAGCCATGCCTCGAAAAGGTTGTCGTCCATGACATGGGCGGCGCGCTTCAATGCATCCGGCGTGGCGCGGTCGCTGGCGCTGTTGAAGGGCGGGTTCATGATGGTGGCGGCATAGGCATTGCGCAAAAGCCCGGCCCTCTCGCGCGCATCGCCCGACAGCGTGACATCGGCCTCGATCAGGCGCATACGGTCGGAAAAGGCGGCGTTTTCCGGCAGCGCAATGCTGCGGCGGGCGCATTCGGCCATTTCCGGAGCATTCTCGACAAGGGTGACACAGGTTTTGGGACAACGGACGGCGACGGCGAAACCGGCAGCACCGGCACCGGCACCGAGATCGGCAACTGCGCCTTCAAGGCTGCCCGGCAGGGCGGAGGCCACGAGCATGGCATCGACGCCGGAGCGGTGGCCGCGACCCGTGGGCTGGACGAGCCGGAACGCATCGCGATGGAAGGAATCGACGCTGTGCAAACCTTCGGTACGCGTGTCAGGCATTGTTTCCATCATCGAAACGGGCTTCATCCCCGATGCCTGCATCTTTCAGCAATTGCCGGGCCGCCGCCTCGTCATTCGCGTCGATCATGACACGGCGCGGCAGGATGCCGAGCGAGCCTTCCATAATGCTCATGTTCTGGTCCGCGACGAAACAAGCGATGCCGGCGTCGCGCAGGAGGCTCTCAACAAAGGAAATGACCACGGGATCATTGGTACGGACAAGTTCGATCATGGGCGCGACGTTGACAGTTTGCGCAACCCCTGTAAACGACTTCGTGATTGGCGGGTAAGCGCACCGTGCGCATTCGCCGCTTGCCCCGCGTGGGGGCAGGGCACTAGATTGCCCGGAATGTTTTGAACGTTTCGGTCCGGCCGTGCCGGTCCGTGTCCGGTCGTGATTGGAGGACCATCTGTGGGTGTAGTGTTGAATCTCGATGGCAAGCGTGGCGCAGCCTCCGTCGCAAGCCTCATGGACCTGACCGCTGACGAAATGGCGCGCGTCAACGAACTGATCCTGTCGAAGGCCGGTTCGGACGTCGAGCTCATCCCGGAACTGGCAAAACATCTCATCGATTCCGGCGGCAAGCGCCTGCGCCCGATGGTAACGCTCGCCGCCGCCCAGATGTTCGATTATGAGGGTGAGGGGCATGTGAAGCTCGCCACCAGTGTGGAGTTCATGCACACGGCCACGCTGCTGCATGACGACGTGGTGGATGAAAGCGATTTGCGCCGTGGCCGCAAGACAGCGCGCATGATCTGGGGCAATCAGGCAAGCGTTCTGGTGGGCGACTTCCTGCTTGGCCAGGCGTTTCGCATGATGGTCGAGGTCGGCTCGCTCGACGCGCTCGACATCCTGTCCACGGCGGCGTCCGTCATTGCCGAAGGCGAAGTGCTTCAGCTCAGCGTCGCCAAGAACCTCGAGACGACCGAAGACGAGTATCTGGCGGTCATCAAGGCGAAGACGGCCGCCCTCTTTTCGGCGGCTGCCGAAGTCGGCCCCGTTGTGGCGGGCGCGACCCGCAACGACCGCGCGGCGCTGCGCTCCTACGGCACCAATCTCGGCCTGGCGTTCCAGCTTGTCGACGATGCACTCGACTATGGCGGCAAGAGCTCGGACCTCGGCAAGAATGTCGGCGACGATTTTCGCGAGGGCAAAGTGACCCTGCCGGTGATCCTGAGCTATCGCCGCGGCAGCCCGGATGAACGGGCCTTCTGGAAAAGCGCCATCGAGGACAATCAGTGCGACGACGCGGCGCTCGAGAAGGCGATCGGGCTTTTGCACAAGCATGGCGCAATTGGCGACACGATCGGACGGGCGCGCCACTTTGGCGAAATCGCCCGCGATGCGCTGGCACCGCTCAGGCCGACGCCGCAGAAAGACGCGCTTCTTGATGTGATTGATTTCTGCATCAGCCGGGTGACCTGATATCAGGGGAGACAGTCCCCGTTGAAGCGTTTCCGCAAAAAGGCCATGCTTGTCTGCGAGGGAAAAACGGATTCCCAACCTCTTCGCTTTGGCGGAGGAAGAAGAGACGAGGACAGTATGCAGCGGGACGGTAAATGAGAAAGCGCTTCAACTCGGGACTGTTGGCAACGGTTGGCCTCGCGGGGTTCCTCGCGCTTGCTCCTCAAACGGGCATGGCGAAGGAGGGAGGCGCCGACGATCGGGACCTGATCGCGATTTCCTCGTTCTCTGGCGCTTTTCTTGCCGCACGGGCTGCCGAGGCGGACAATGATTTCGAGAGCGCCATCGATTATTACGAGCGCGCGCTTGCCTTTGAGCCGGACAATCAGGGCATCCAGCAAAGCCTGCTCCTGGCGCTGGTCGCCGAGGGCCGGTTCGACGATGCGCTGCCGCACGCCCGGGCTCTGAAATCCGTACCCGAAATGGAGCGCTTTTCGCGGCTCGGTCTCGCCGTCGATGCGCTGCGCAAGGAGAAATACGCGCAGGCCGAGAACTGGCTGAAGCTCGTTCTGGAATCGGATCTCGACCGGTTGATCACGTCCATCATGTCCACATGGACGGAGCTGGGACAGGGGCGGGCCGATGAGGCGCTCAAAACCCTCGGTGACCTCGAAGGGCCCGACTGGTACCGCCTGTTCCAGTCGTATCACCGTGCGCTCATGCTGGCGCAGAGCGGCAGGGATGCCGAAGCCGAGAAGGCTTTCGATGCGCTGCTCGGCGACGTGTCAGCCGCATCGGCCGGCCCGGACACCTATATGCGTGCGGCCGAAGCCTATGCGGCCTGGCTGGTCGGCCGGGGCGAAAAGGACAAGGCGCTTGCCGCGCTCGAGAAGGGGGAAACCTACATCACCGGCCGCGCTGCCACGACAATTCTGCGCGAAAAGATCGAGGCAGACGAACCGGTCGCGTTTCCGGTGCCTGATCCGCGCGCCGGTGCTGCCGAAATCCTGCTCAACATCGCCACCGCACTCAACCGTGGTGGCGGCGAGCCTTTCGTAAAGCTTTACCTGAATTATGCACTGGCGCTGAGCCCCGACAATGACGATATCCTGATCCAGCTCGCCTCGCTCGCCGAGCAGCAGAGCGAGCCTGAAAAGGCCATTGGATTTTATGATCGGATCAAGCCGGGCTCGCCGTGGCGCCGTCTGGCCGAACTGCAGACGGGACTGAACCTTGCCGATCTCGACCGGCACGATGAGGCGGAGACCTATCTGAACGCCGCCATCGAAAAGGACCCTGACGATATTCGCGCCTATCTTTCTCTGGGCCGCGTCTATGCGGTGCAGAAGGATTTCCGCTCTGCCGCCGGGGTCTATGACCGCGCTGTTGCGCGCATCAAAGAGCCGGAGCGCGAAGACTGGAGCCTGTTCTACCAGCGCGGCATCGCCTATGAGCGGCTGAAGGAGTGGGAAAAGGCGGAGCCGAATTTCTTCAAGGCGCTGGAGCTTTATCCCGATCAGCCTCAGGTGCTGAACTATCTGGGCTATTCCTGGGTCGACATGAACATCAAGCTGGAGGAGGGGCTGGAGCTTATCGGCCGTGCGGTCGAACTGCGCCCCAATGACGGTTACATCGTCGATTCGCTCGGTTGGGCGCATTATCGTCTTGGCCGTTACGAGGAAGCGGCGAAGGAGCTTGAGCGCGCCGTTTCGCTCCGTCCTGAAGACCCGGTTCTGAACGACCATCTGGGCGATGCCTACTGGCGCACGGGCCGCAGGCTGGAAGCCACCTATCAATGGTCGCATGCGCGCGACCTCGATCCCGAGCCCGAACTGCTCGCCGAGGTGGAAAAGAAGCTGAAAGAAGGGCTGCCCGATAAGGAGGCAAAGCGGGTGGCCGAGGTTTCGTCCCCGGAAACGGTGATCTCTGATGAGACGGGCGTGTCCGAAGCGACACCCAGCGGCGAGACAGATGAGCCGAAGAGCGAAGCCAAGGCACCCGACGCAGCCGAAAAGGCCGCCATGGGCGATGCGATGTACACGATAAAACCCGGCGAGACGCTCTGGTCCATCGCTGTCGAGCAGCTTGGCGACGGCGAACGGTTCCGCGAAATTCTGGCGATCAATCCCGATCTCCGGCGCAATCCCGACCTGCTTCGCGCAGGCCAGGAAATCCGGCTTCCTGAGTGAGTTCGTTCCTTCCGCGCCCCATCGGCCTTGACGCTTGCCGGGGCGCGGAATAGGACGTGCCGGCACCATCCGGAGAAGCATTGTGACCGCGCCAAGCACCGATCTGCCCAACACGCACCCCACGCGCTCGTTTCAGGGGCTTATCCTGACCCTGCACAATTACTGGGCCGCGCATGGCTGCGTGATCCTGCAGCCCTATGACATGGAAGTGGGCGCGGGCACGTTTCACCCGGCAACGACGCTGCGCTCGCTCGGGCCGAAACCGTGGAATGCGGCTTACGTTCAGCCCTCGCGCCGGCCAAGCGATGGCCGCTATGGCGAGAACCCGAACCGGCTGCAGCACTATTACCAGTATCAGGTGCTCCTGAAGCCGAACCCGTCGAACCTGCAGGAGCTTTATCTCGGCTCGCTGGAGGCCATCGGCCTCGACATGGCGACGCATGATGTGCGCTTCGTGGAAGACGACTGGGAAAGCCCGACGCTGGGCGCATGGGGCCTTGGCTGGGAATGCTGGTGCGACGGGATGGAGGTTTCGCAGTTCACCTATTTCCAGCAGGTCTGCGGCATTGAATGCGCGCCTGTTGCCGGCGAACTGACCTATGGTCTGGAGCGGCTCGCCATGTATGTGCAGGGCGTCGACAATGTCTATGACCTGAACTTCAACGGCCTCGAAGGCGACGCCAAGGTGACCTATGGCGACGTCTTCCTGCAGGCCGAGCAGGAATATTCGCGCTTCAATTTCGAATATGCCGACACGGACATCCTGTTCCAGCATTTCAAGGATGCCGAGGCCGAATGCCAGGCGATCCTTACGGCCGGCGCGCCGGCGGATGAGGGGCATCTGCACAAATGCGTGTTCCCGGCCTATGACCAGTGCATCAAGGCGAGCCACGTCTTCAACCTGCTGGATGCACGCGGCGTGATCTCCGTGACGGAGCGGCAGAGCTACATTTTGCGCGTGCGTGAACTGGCGAAAGCCTGCGGCGAGGCATTCTTGAAGACGGATGCGGGCGGCGCGGAGAAAGCTGCGGCCTGAACCAACTTCCTTTGGTGATTGAAGCGACGGGGCGTATCATGGATGCGCCCCGTTTTTCGTACGGGGCCAAGGGAGGAAATCATGACACAGCATGGCTATTTCCACTGGAACGAACTGATGACCCGCGACGCGGAGAAGATAAAGAGCTTCTACGCGGACACGGTGGGCTGGACCTTTGACGACATGGATATGGGCGGCGGGCAGACCTACTGGATTGCCATGGTGGGCGAAGCGCCGGTTGCCGGCATTTTCACCATGGCCGGCCCGGATTTCGAAGGTGTCCCCGAACACTGGATGCCTTATCTTGCGGTCGACGGCGTGGATGGGGCTCTCGACAAGGCGAAGGGCAAGGGTGCCGAGGTTCTGCGTGAACCCTTCGATGTGCCGGGGGTCGGCCGCATTGCCATCCTGCGCGAGCCGGGTGGCGCGACGATCGGCTGGATGACGCCTGCGCCGCAGGAGTAGGTTCTGGTTTCTCGGTCGGACCTTATCCGCGTCATCCCGGCCGACCAAAGGGAGAGCCGGGACCCATTGAGCAGCGGGGCCGATTTCCTCAGAAGAGACCGGCATCGCCAAGGGTTGCCCAAACAGAACCGGGCCGCGCCTCTTGATGTTCTTCCAATGGGTCCCGGATAGCCCTTCGGGCTTCCGGGATGACGGTGGCTGGTGTTCGCTCAGCCGAAAGCGTCTGCAGGGCGCGGCGGATGCCGGAGGGGCGCTCGATGCTGCCCGGCACGGCCTGGATGGTCAGGCAGGCGCAGAGCGCGATGGAATGCAGGAGAGCGGGGGCGGCTGTCATGGTTCTCGTCCGGGTGGTGATCTGATACCGGTCAGTCGCACCGGGCGACGAAAAGGTTCATTCGCGCCGCGTGGCGGGTGACATTGGCGGGCGGAGTTGCTATTGCCGGGCGCGATACAGTCCGCTTTTCAGAGACCTCCCAATGCCCGATCTTCTTCTCGAACTCCGCTCCGAGGAAATTCCCGCCCGCATGCAGCGCAAGGCCGCCGGCGATCTGAAGAAGCTGGTGACGGACGGTCTCGTGGATGCGGGGCTGACCTATGAGGCGGCCACCGAATACTGGACGCCGCGCCGGCTGGCGCTCGACATTCGCGGCGTGACCGCCCGCTCCAGGGATGTGCGCGAGGAGCGCAAGGGTCCGCGCACCGACGCGCCGGAAAAGGCCATTCAGGGCTTTTTGCGCGGGGCGGGGCTTTCCTCCATCGATGAGGCGGAAATCCAGAGCGACCCGAAAAAGGGCGATTTCTATGTCGCGGTGATCGAGAAGCCCGGCCGGGCGGCCGAAGAGATCGTTGCCGAGATCATGCCGGGCATCATCCGCAATTTCCCGTGGCCGAAATCCATGCGCTGGGGCGCAGCCTCGGCAAAGCCCGGCAGCCTGCGCTGGGTGCGCCCGCTGCAATCGATCCTGTGCACCTTCGGGCCGGAAACCGAGGAGCCGGTGGTGGTCGATTTCGAGATCGACGACATCCGCTCCGGAAATATCACCTTCGGCCACCGCTTCCATGCGCCCGATGCCATGACCGTGCGGCGCTTCGATGATTACGTGGAGAAACTGGAAGCGGCGAAGGTCGTGCTCGACCCTGATCGCCGCAAGCGCATCATCCTCGACGACGCGCGCAATCTGGCCTTCGCCAACGGGCTGGAGCTTGTGGAAGACGAGGGGCTTCTGGAAGAGGTCTCCGGCCTTGTGGAATGGCCTGTGGTGCTGCTCGGCGAATTCGAGGAAGACTATCTGACCATTCCGCCGGAGGTGATCCGGCTGACGATCCGCGCCAACCAGAAATGCTTTGTCTGCCGCCCGCAGGGCGAGACGGAAAAGCTGTCCAACCGCTTCGTGATCACCGCCAATATCGAGGCGAAGGACGGCGGCAGGGAAATCGCGCATGGCAATGGCAAGGTGGTGCGGGCACGGCTTTCCGATGCGCTCTACTTCTGGAAGACGGACCAGGCTTCTCTGCCGGATCTCGGCAGGCTTGAGGAATCGGCTGAAAAATTCGGGCTCGATCTTTCAAAGCCGCTCGACCAGCGCATGGCGCGGCTCGACCATCTGGGCGTGACCTTCCATGCCAAGCTCGGCACGCAGGGTCAGCGCGTGGCGCGGATTGCGGCACTGGCAAAGGAGCTTGCGCCTGTGGTGGGGGCGGACCCGGCGGAGGCCGTGCGCGCGGCGCATCTCGCCAAGGCCGATCTCCAGACCGAGGTGGTGGGAGAATTCCCCGAGCTGCAGGGCTTCATGGGCCGAAAATATGCCGAACTGCAGGGCGAGAGCGCTGCGGTGGCAGCGGCCATCGAGGATCACTACAAGCCGCAGGGGCCCAACGACGCCGTGCCGACCGACCCGGTGGCCGTGGCCGTTGCGCTGGCGGACAAGCTGGACATGCTTGTGGGCTTCTGGGCGATTGACGAGAAGCCCACGGGCTCCAAGGATCCGTATGCGCTGAGACGCGCGGCTCTGGGGGTGATCCGGACGGTGATTGAGAACGGCTTGTTCTCTACTCTAGTAGATATCTGTGAAAAACATCGGCAGTCTGTTGTCAAAGATGTAGATACTGCTGCCCTTAAGGCTCAAATGGCAAAGCAGAATGTCGGGATTTTTGGGAGTCCTGCATCTCTAAGTGTTAGTAGAAATATAAACGAGCGGATCATCAATACGCAGATTGCCGACCTCCTCTCCTTCTTCCATGATCGCCTCAAAGTCTATCTGCGCGATCAGGGTGCGCGGTATGATCTGATCGATGCGGTGATCGCCGATGATGCCGACGACCTCCTCCTGATCGTGCGGCGCGTGGAGGCGCTTTCGGAGTTTCTGGCGACTACGGATGGCGAGAACCTTCTGGCGGGCGCCAAGCGGGCGGCGAACATCGTGGCCGATGCCGAGAAGAAGGGAACGGCCATCGCCGGGACGGTCGATGCGAAGCTCTTTGAAACCGATGAGGAACGGGCGCTGTTCGACAGTCTGGAAGAGGCGGAGAACTTTGCCGCTCAGGCCATCGCCGCCAATGATTATGTGAAGGCGCTGTCCTTCCTGGCGCGGCTGCGCCAGCCGGTCGATGCCTTCCTCGATGGCGTGATGGTCAATGCGGAAGACGAAGCGGTTCGGGCAAACCGGCTGGCGCTGCTTTCACGCATTCGCAGCGCCACGGCACAGGTCGCGGATTTCTCCCGCATCACTGGCTAGAGCATCGGACCGAAAAGTGGAAACCGGTTTTCGGTTTATTCCGATGCTCCATCAATCGTCTAGATCGTCCTTTGTGCGTCCGGATGGACGCACGGCGATCTAGCTAGCCGAAAACGTAGACCGCCAGCGCCACGGCGATATAGGAGGCGAGGCCCGCCAGCGGGCCGAGCCGCTGCAGATAGGCCGGAGGCGGCGTGCCGGGCTGGCCGCGCCGCACGGCCATGAAGCCAAGCACGGCGACGGCAAGGATGAAGGCCGCCGCCACGAGCTTGAGCAGGAAGGCCGTGCTCAAAAGCGCGCCCTCATAGCGCACCAGCCAAAGCCAAAGGCCTGTCAGCCACAGGAGCACAACGCCTGAAAGCGTGATGAGCGTGAAGCGCGGGCGCAGCGCCAGAAGGCCGGGTGGCGGCGCGCCGTCGGAGCGTTTGGCCTGTATGGCCACCAGCATGCCGCCCATGCCACCGGCCGCCCCCAGCATGAGGCCGAAGAAATGCAGGATTTTCATGAAGGTGAGCATGGCGTTGGTCTCCGAACAGTGATGCGCGGAAGGTGCGCCGCGCTGCACAAGACGTCAAGCCGGGCGTGAGCCGTTCTCCTGCCAGCCTGATGACAGGAGCTATTCGGGATGCCCCACTGGCTCGCCGACTGGCGGCGGTGCGGGAGGTTCCACTGCGGCAGTGTTTTCAGGTTCCGGTTCCGGTCGCGCCTGAGGCCTGCGCTCCTTCGATGCGGCCGCTTCGGATTGCGACGGCCGAGGGGCGGAAACCTGCCGTGGCGGCACGGTACCGGTCTCACCGCCGCGGATCATCTGCGGCATCCGGTGTTGGCCGCGCGGGATGGCGCTGGTGATCTCTCCCGCTTCCGGGTGCAGCGCGGGCAAAGGGGTTCCAATGCCGATCATGGACGGAGAAAGCCGGAGCAGCTCCGCTGCCTGCGCCTGGCTGAAGGATGGAGCCGGGTAGGAGAGAAGCGGCTGGCTCGGTGCTGTTTGCGGAGGGGACTTTCGCTCGATCTGCCGTAGAACCACGGTCGATTGCGGCTGGGGCGATGCTTCGTTCAGGAGTTCGAGGAGGGATGAAGCACGAACGCCCCCGGCCGCAAAAAGCAGCATGGTGACGAGCAGCGGCTTTACGGGCCATGACTGCATTCTTCTTCCCCCAATCATTGGCGGTCTTTGCGCGCATTTCATATCGCCCGGACAACAAGACGCGAATTCCCTTAAGATTCAGCAAACCCGTGGATTCGCGACCTTGCCCGACTGCGGCAGGCGCGATACTCAGCAGGGGCTTTTTTGAGAGGATATGTGCTTGGCCGACATATTGCCGGAGCGGGAAGCCCTTTCCAGGGCGGTTGAACTGTTGCGCGCGGGGGAGGCCATCGCCATCCCCACGGAAACGGTTTACGGGCTTGCCGCCGATGCCACCAATGGCGAGGCGGTGGCGCGCATTTATGAGACCAAGGGACGCCCGCAGTTCAATCCGCTGATCGCGCATGTGGCGGATCGGGCGATGGCCGAGCGCATCGCGGTTTTCAACCCGCTCGCGCGCCTCCTTGCGGATGCCTTCTGGCCGGGGCCGCTGACGCTGGTTCTGCCCCATCGTGCAGGATCCGGCGTTCATCCTCTGGTCACTGCCGGGCTCGACACGATTGCGCTGCGCTGCCCGAAAGGGTTTGGCGCGCGAGTGATCGAAGCGCTGGGGCGACCGGTGGCGGCTCCAAGCGCCAATTCATCGGGTCGCATCAGCGGCACAACGGCCGAAGCGGTGGAGGCTGATCTCGGCGCTCGCATTCCTTTGATCGTGGATGGCGGCCCGACGCCGGTGGGGCTGGAATCCACCATTGTGAAGGTGGAGGAAAACGGCATTACGCTTCTGCGTCCGGGCGGCGTTGCGGCTGATGAGATCGAGCGCGTCACCGGTATGGCGCTGATGCGTGGTGCCAAGGGGGTGCAGGCCCCCGGCATGCTTGCCTCTCACTATGCGCCCAATGCCCATATGCGGCTTGGGGTGGCCGAGGTGAAACCGGGAGAGGCGCTGCTTGCCTTTGGGCCGCAACGTGTGGCGGGGGCGGAGAGGGCGGTTGCCATGCGCAATCTTTCGGAGAGCGGAGAGATGCGCGAGGCGGCAGCCAATTTGTTCTCGCATCTGCTTGCGCTAGACCGGTCGGGCGCTGCCACAATTGCTGTCGAGCCTGTGCCCCTTGAAGGGCTTGGCGAAGCCATCAATGATCGCCTCGCGCGCGCAGCCGCACCCCGTGACCGCTAACGCTTCAGGAAACCGCAACTTCATGACCATCGACGCCGCTCTTCTCGCCCGTTTTGCCAAAATCGTCGGCGAGCGCCACGCCCTGACCGCTGCGGAGGAGATCGCGCCTTACGAGGAAGAGCCACGCGGGCTGTTTCGCGGAAAGACGCCGCTGGTGCTGCGCCCAGGCTCGGTGGACGAGGTGAGCGCAATCCTGAAGCTTGCCAGCGAAACCGGCACGGCGATCGTGCCGCAGGGCGGCAATACGGGCCTTGTAGGCGGCCAGATGCCTGACGGCGAAGGCAACGAGATCGTGCTTTCGCTTTCGCGCCTCAACAGGATCCGCGAGATCGATCTGAAATCCAACACGGCGACGGTGGAGGCCGGCGTGGTGCTGCAGGTGCTGCAGGACGCGGCGGCCGAGAAGGACCGCCTTTTTCCCCTATCGCTCGGTTCGCAGGGCTCCTGCCAGATCGGTGGCAATCTTTCGTCCAACGCCGGCGGCGTCGGTGCGCTGGCCTATGGCACGGCGCGCGATCTTTGCCTCGGTGTCGAGGTGGTGCTGCCCACGGGCGAGGTTTTTGACGATCTGCGCAAGCTCAAGAAGGACAACACCGGCTACGATTTGAAAGATCTGTTTGTGGGCGGCGAGGGCACGCTGGGCGTGATCACGGCGGCGGTTGTGAAGCTCTTTCCCATGCCCAAGGGGCGGGAACTGGCCTGGGCGGCTCTGCCGACGCCTGCCGATGCGCTGCGCTTTTTCGAGCTGGCCAATGACCGCGCCGGCAATGGCCTGACGGCCTTCGAGCTTATCGAGCGCACGCCGCTTGCCTTCACGTTGGCGCATGTGCCCGGCTCTGTCGATCCGCTGACCGAGGCGCATCCCTGGTATGTGATGATAGAGATTTCCTCCGGGCGTTCCGGTGATGATGCCAAGGAGCTGATGGAGGAAGTGCTGACGGTCGCCTTCGAGGAAGGGCTGGTGGTGGACGCCGCGATTGCCCAGAACGAAGGGCAGGCCAATGCCTTCCGCCATCTGCGCGAATCCATGTCGGAGGCGCAGAAGCCGGAAGGCGGCTCGATCAAGCACGACATTTCCGTGCCGGTGGCGGCGATCCCCGAATTCATCGAGCGTGCCGGCGACGAGGCGCAGAAGGTCGCGCCGGGCTGCCGCGTGGTCTGCTTCGGCCATATGGGCGACGGCAATCTGCACTACAACATCTCGCAGCCAAAGGATGGCGACCGCGACGCCTATCTGGCCCTCTACCGGAAGATGAACGATGCCATCCACGCCATCGTGCGCGATCTGGGCGGGTCTTTTTCGGCCGAACACGGCATCGGGCGTATGAAGCGCGACGAGTTGATCGCCACGCAACCCGCCATAGCCACGGAGCTGATGCGCCGGGTGAAGGCAGCGTTTGACCCGGCGGGCATCATGAACCCGCGCAAGGTGATCTGAATTCAAAAGCGTTGGGCGGGGCGCGCAATGCGTCTTGCGCTCAGGCATCTTCGTACCGGGGTTGCGCCATTTACCTCCCGGTCACGCCTCTTGCCAGATCGTTACACTTGGTTGGAAATCGCTAACCAACTGTAAGGTCAGCAAAATTTAACCGACTTTCTAAGCCTGACGGTAACGGGCTCGGCGCTAGGGTGCCTTCCATAACGAGGCCGAAAACGGCCCGGTGAGAGAACCGGAAAACCGGCTCTCAGGAGTGACAGGAAGGCAAGAATATGAACAGTGGGCTCAAGCCAGTCTGGGCGGGCCGCGCAATGCGGCTCGACCCCTTTCGCCTGCCACAGGCGGTGAGCTATGCATCGCACGACGATTTCGGCGAAGTGTCCTTTACTGTGGACAATCGCGGCGTGCGCATGAAGCGTGTTCTCAACAAGAGCGGCCTGCCGGTGACGTTCGCCCTGCCGACGCGCGCGTTTCGCGGCGTTGCGGCACGCGCCATCGAGGATGATCTCGGCGATGTGACGGTGACGCTCGAACTGCTTCACACGGATGCGATGCTGTGCGTGCCGCTTCTGGTGGCGGGTGATCTGGATGATGTGGCTGCCGACTGGCGTGCATGGTCGGAGGCGCTGGGGCTTCCCATGCTGATGATCGAGGCCGACGGACTGGCCCGCCCGCTCGAAGAGAGCATTGGAGAGGTGAAGGCAAATCCGCCGAAGCATCGGCGTCAGGGCCATGCTGTTCGGGCGCGCCGCCCGCGTTTCCTCGCGCGTCGCCGATGCGGCAGCCTGGGTGTGCGCATGGTTGTTGGCGGAGCGGAGATTATCGCTCGCGACTGATTGCGCCGGTCAGAACTGTGGGCTGATCACGGCCCACAGGCCACCGCCGATCAGGCCGAGGAAGATCAGCCAGCCAACCACATTGTTGGAGCGGAAGAGCGCCAGACACTGATCCGGGTTGTCGATGTCGATGACCCGGATTTGCCGTGCCATATGGGCACCTGCGGCGACAAGGCCGGCAAGTGCTGGCATCGGCACTTCGGCAAGCGCGAAGGCGACCGCAAAGAACAGAAGCGCGCCGCCATAAAGCGCGATCAACCATTGACGGGTTTTCTCGCCAAACAGGCGCGCGGTGGAGCGAACGCCGACTATGGCATCGTCTTCCTTGTCCTGATGGGCATAGATCGTGTCATAGCCGATCACCCATAGGATGGAGCCGAAATAGAGAAGCACGGGCGCGAGCGACAGGCTCTCGAAATCGGCCGCCCAGCCCATCAGCGCACCCCAGGAAAAGGCAAGTCCCAGAAAGAGTTGCGGCCAGTCCGTGAATCTCTTCGCGAAGGGGTAGATCGCCACCACGATGAGCGAGGCGAAGCCAAGCGCGATGGCGAAGGCATTGAACTGAACGAGCACCAGAAGCCCGAGCAGCGCCTGCGCCAGAAGGAAGGCCCACGCCTGACCGCGCGAAACCTGACCGGAGGGCAGGGGGCGTGAGCGCGTGCGCTCGACCGCATTGTCGATGCGCTCATCCACCAGATCATTATAGGTGCAGCCGGCCCCGCGCATGGCAATCGCGCCGACGAGGAAGAGCAGGATGTGCCAGAGCGAGGGAAGCACCTCGGCAAGGGGGGCGCCGGGCTGCGCATAGGCGGAGGCCGCAAGGGCCGTGGACCAGAGGCAGGGCCACAGAAGCAACTGCCAGCCGATGGGGCGATCCCAGCGGGCAAGCTGTGCATAGGGCCACATGCCGCGCGGCATGACGCGATAGACCCAGTGGCCGGATGGGGCATCGGCAACGCGGCCCTGACCTTGGCGGGACTGGATCTTTTCCATCGTGCAAACCGTCCGTTTTATGTGTCTTCTCCGCAGGGAGTGGCAAGCCCGCCTCTCCGCGTCAAGCGTTTCTGTCGGGGAACGGCGGACAAGCGCCTTGATTTTCGGCGCGAAGGGCCATAGCCCGAGGCAGTGATTGAACAAGCGGGGATGCGCACGATGAATGTTCTCCTGATCGGGTCCGGTGGCCGCGAGCATGCACTGGCCTGGAAGCTGGCTGCATCTCCTGTGCTGACGAAGCTTTATGCAGCGCCCGGTAATCCCGGCATGGCAGGGGATGCCGAATGCGTGGCGCTCGACGTTTCCGATCACGCTGCAGTTGTCGCCTACTGCCGCGAAAAGGCGATAGACCTTGTTGTGGTGGGGCCGGAAGCGCCGCTCGTTGCCGGCCTTGCCGATGCGCTGACTGATGCGGGTATCCGTGTCTTCGGTCCGAGCGCCGCCGCTGCCCGGCTTGAAGGCTCCAAGAGCTTCACCAAGGAACTCTGCGACCGCTACGCGATACCCACGGCGGCCTATGGCCGGTTCGACAACGCGCTGGCCGCACGCGACTATGTGCGCGAGCAGGGCGCGCCCATCGTCATCAAGGCGGACGGGCTTGCCGCCGGCAAGGGCGTGACTGTGGCCATGACGGAGGATGAGGCCATCGCCGCCATCGACGACTGCTTTGACGGCAGCTTCGGCGAGGCGGGTGCTTCTGTTGTCGTGGAAGAGTTTCTGGAGGGCGAGGAGGCGAGTTTCTTCTGCCTGTGCGATGGCAAGACGGCGCTGCCCTTCGGCACCGCGCAGGACCACAAGCGCGTTGGCGATGGCGATACGGGGCCGAACACGGGCGGCATGGGCGCCTATTCGCCGGCTCCGGTGTTGGATGATGAAACGCTCGCCCGCACCATGGCCGAGATCATCGAGCCGACGCTGAAGGGCATGGCGGAGATGGGCACGCCCTTCACCGGCGTTCTCTATGCCGGGCTGATGCTGACGAAGGACGGCCCCAAGCTCATCGAATACAATGTGCGCTTTGGCGATCCGGAATGCCAGGTGCTGATGATGCGGCTCAAGGAAGACCTTTTGCTTCTGATCAATGCTGCTGTGGACGGGCAACTCGCGCATGTCTCTGCCCGCTGGCGCGACGAGGCGGCGCTGACCGTGGTGCTGGCCGCCAAAGGCTACCCGGCAAGCCCTGAAAAAGGCACCGTGATCCGCGGCGTGGACGCGGCGGGTGCTGATGAAGGTGTCGAGATATTTCACGCCGGCACCGCGATGAAGGACGGCGCGCTGGTGGCCAATGGCGGGCGGGTGCTGAATGTCACCGCACTGGGCGGCTCGGTGAAAGAGGCTCAGGAAAAGGCTTACCGTGCGGTCGATCTGATCAACTGGTCGGAAGGCTTCTGCCGACGCGACATTGGCTGGCGCGCGGTGGAACGCGAAGGCTGAGGGGCCTCAGGGCTGGGCGCGTAGCTTTCTGCGGCTCTATTCCTCGAACAGATGCGCCGTCTCGAACGGATCGGGAGCGGGTTTTTCAGGGACGGTGCCGTCAGCCATCCGCTTTTTGTGGTGGGTGAGCGAACACTCGATGGAACAGAGAATGCCGCGATCCGCCCAGTAGGCGGGGCCGTTTTCGATCAGGCCTTCATGATAGGCAAAGCCCGGCGTTCCGAACATTTTTCCGCATTCGATGCAGCGGTTCTTTTCCGGTCTTGCAAGCATTGAGGCCCTTCCTTTGGAGGGGTTCTATCCTTCGGCCGGGTAGGCTGCAAGCTTTTCAACATTGACGTTTACGTAAAAAGAAACTAGCAATCTTGCGCCAAGGTATGATGGCGGGGGTGTGGTCGAGCGGGTAGGTTTGGGCCCGGCCGCACGCTGGACATTTTGGCGCGCGCCGCACTTCCAGGCGCTGTCGGGACATCAGGAGGATTGCAGCATGTATCGAGCCCCGGTCGACGAAATCGCCTTCACCCTGAAACATGTCACCGGGTTCGGCGCCGATCTGGATGCTGGCCGGTTTGGCGATCTCTCCGAAGATCTTGTGGATGCGATCATTGGCGAGGCCGGACGCTTTGCGGCGGAGGAAATCGCGCCGCTTGCGAAAGTGGGCGACGAAAAGGGGGCGGTCTTAAAGGACGGAACCGTCACCACGCCGCCGGGCTGGGCCGATCTCTATCGCCGCTGGTGCGAGGGCGGATGGAACGGCCTTGCAGCGCCGGAAGAATTTGGCGGGCAGGGCCTGCCAACGCTGCTTTCGGTTGCGGCAATCGAGATGTGGAACTCCGGCTCCATGGCCTTTGCAATCGGTCCGACATTGACGGTTGGCGCCATCGAGGCGCTGGAAAAGCACGCGACGCCGGAACTGCAAAAGACCTATCTTGAAAAGCTCGTCTCGGGCGAATGGATGGGCACGATGAACCTGACGGAGCCGCAGGCCGGGTCCGATCTCAATGCGCTCAAGGCGCGCGCGGAACCGGTGGGCGACGGCACCTATCGCATCTTCGGACAAAAAATCTTCATCACCTATGGCGAGCACGATTTCACCGACAACATCGTGCATCTGGTGCTGGCAAGGCTGCCGGATGCGCCGGCGGGAACGAAGGGCATTTCGCTGTTTCTCGTGCCAAAGTTTTTCGTCAATAACGACGGATCGTTGGGTGCGCGCAACGATGTCTTCTGCGCTTCCATGGAGCACAAGCTGGGCATTCATGCCTCGCCCACCTGCACCATGATCTATGGCGATGGAAAGTTTGGCGACACGCCGGGCGCTGTCGGCTGGCTAATTGGCGAGGAAAATCGGGGTCTCGCCTGCATGTTCACCATGATGAACAACGCCCGGCTTGCGGTCGGAATGCAGGGTGTGGGGATTGCCGAGGCGGCAACGCAGAAGGCGATTGCTTATGCGCAGGAGCGCCGGCAGGGCCGCGCCGCCGGTGCGCCCAAGGATGGCGGAATGAGCCCGATTGTCGAGCATCCCGACATCAGGCGCACGCTTTTGACCATGAAGGCAGAGACCCAGATGGCGCGTGCGATCACCTATGCCTGCGCCTATGCGATCGACCGGGCACGGCTTGACGAGGGCGACGAGGCGACAGCCTGGCAGGCGCGCGCTGATATCCTGACCCCCATGGCGAAGGCCTTTTCCACCGATGTGGGCGTGGAGGTTGCCTCGCTCGGCCTGCAGGTGCATGGCGGCATGGGCTATGTGGAGGAAACGGGGGCTGCTGCACTCTACCGCGATGCGCGGATCGCGCCGATCTATGAGGGCACGAACGGCATTCAGGCGATCGATCTGGTCATGCGCAAGCTGCCGCTTCAGGGCGGTGAGGCGGTGGCGGCTCTGATTGACGAGTTGCGCGCGGACCAGAAGGCGGTTGCCCAGGCACGCGGTCTGGGGGCGACTGGCGAGAAGCTGGCCAACGCGCTCGATGATCTCGAGGCGGCGACCGCATTCATGACCAGCACTTTGGCCGAGGGGCGTGTGAACGAGGCGCTTGCGGGCGCGACGCCCTATCTCCGCCTTTTCTCGCTCGTCATCGGCGTGGCCTTCAATGCGCGGGCTGTTGCCGGCAACGAAAACCCCGGCCATGCCGCGCTGGTGCGTTTCATGGCGGAGAACCTGCTTGGTGAGACGGGCGCACTGAGGCAGAGAGTAACGGAGGGGGCGGGGAGCCTCGATGCGGCGGCCGACGCCCTGCTTTCGGCCTGAGGAGACGATCATGAGCGAGCATGTTCTCATTGAGCGGCGCGGAGCGGTGCAGGTCATCCGTCTCAATCGCCCGGAGAAGAAGAATGCCATCACGCGTGCCATGTATGCGGCGATGGCGGAAGCGCTGAAGGCGGGTGACGCGGGTGAGGCAGTGCGCTGCCATGTGCTTCTGGGCCAGCCCGGCGCGTTTTCGGCTGGCAACGACCTTGCCGATTTCATGGCCGTGGCCGCCGGTGGCGAAGGCGGTGCGGAGGTTTATGATTTTCTTCTGGCGCTGGCTGGGGCGGAAAAGCCGCTGGTCTCGGGTGTGGATGGCATTGCGGTGGGGATCGGTACGACGATCCACATGCATTGTGATCTGACTTTCGCCACGCCGGCGACGGTGTTTTCAACGCCGTTTGTGGATCTGGGCCTCGTGCCGGAGGCGGGGTCGAGCCTGCTTGGGCCGGCAATCATGGGGCATCAGCGCGCATTTGCGCTGCTCGTCGCGGCTGAGGGACTGCCGGCACAGGATGCCTGCGCAGCAGGCTTAATCCACCGTGTGGTTGGGCAGGATGAACTCGAGGATGCGGTTTTCAAGGCGGCAGAGGCGCTTGCCGCAAAACCGCCGGAGGCGCTGCGCATTGCTCGCAATCTGTTGCGCGGGCCGCGCGGCGATATTGTCGCACGCATCAGGGAAGAGGGCGAGCATTTTCGCGCGCGTCTGAAATCGGATGAAGCGCGGGCCGCCTTCATGGCCTTTATGAGCCGCAAATAGGGTGGGTCGAGGAGTGTTGGACGCCTCGATCAGTGATGCAACGCCTGCCTCTCATCCCCCTGCCGGGACCTTCTCCCCGCTCGCGGGGAGAAGGAGGCCGTGATTGAGGGCGGTTGTCTTACGGATAAAGCCGCTCGGTTTGCCAGTCTCCCTTTTCGTCGCGGCTGAAGACGACGCGGTCGTGCAGGCGGAAGGGGCGGTCGTGCCAGAATTCGATGGTTTGCGGAACGATCCGGAAACCCGACCAGTGCGAAGGGCGCGGGATCGTGCCGACGGCGAATTTTGCCGTGTATTCGGCAACCGCTTTTTCCAGCGCGAACCGGCTTTCAAGCGGCCGCGACTGTTTTGAGGCCCAGGCCCCGATACGGCTGCCGCGTGGACGCGAGGCATAGTATTCGTCGGCCTCGGCATCGCTCACAACTTCAACCGGCCCGCGAATGCGCACCTGTCGGCGCAGGCTCTTCCAGTGAAAGCACATGGCCGCTTTCTTTGCGCTCAGGACTTCCTGTCCCTTGGCGCTCTCGAAATTTGTGTAGAACACGAAGCCGCGCTCATCGAAGCCCTTCAGAAGCACCATGCGCACATTGGGCATTCCATCGGGATCGACGGTGGCCAGAGCCAGCGCATTGGGATCGTTGGGCTCGGATTTGGTGGCATCTTCAAGCCATTCGGCAAAGAGCCGGAAAGGCTCTTCACGCTCCGTGAAGTCACCGGATTTTAACGTCTCGTCAATCATACTGGCTGCCTGTTCGCTTATTCTACGGGGAGAATGCCGATTGTCGGGGGCAACGCAAGCGCCAGTTCGGGGTATGGCCTTGGCTCTACGGCTTTCCCGGCGTCTTTTTTTCCCCGTGGCGGTCGCCCTTCTTGCCGGTTGCAGCGTGTCGGCCCTGGATATGGAGGAGCCGGGCATCGACCCTTCGGTTGTGACCGGTTCGATTGCCCCCGCCCCGGAAACGACCCCGCCCGCACATCTGCCCGTGGGAACGGATGCGATGCTGTATGCGATGGTTGCCGAGATGGGGGAAATGCTCGACGGTGCGCCGCCGCTCTCCTGGGCCGATGAGGAAAACGGTGTGCGTGGTGTGATCTCTCACATATATGATGAGGGGATGTGCCGGCGCTTCGTGACCACGCGCGAAAGTTTCGACGGGATAAGCCTTTATCGCGGCACCGCTTGCCCAAGCCCGGAATTCGGGTGGCAGATTCAGGCTTTTGAAGCGGTTTGACGAACGAAACCGGTGGAAGGTCTGGAATTTCTTCCTAACCGAACGCATATAGTGAACAACATCCCGAATTCACGAGCGTTTTGCCCTATAATGGGGAACGACCAGGAACAGAGTTGCACATGCGCAATCCATATGACGTTTTGGGCGTGGCCAAAAACGCCTCGTCCAAGGAGATAAAATCGGCTTACCGAAAGCTGGCGAAGCAATATCATCCGGATCAGAAGCCTGACGATCCGAAGGCCAAGGAACGCTTTGCCGAGATCGGGCAGGCCTATGAGATACTGGGCGACGAGAAGCAGCGCGGCGCTTTCGACCGCGGCGAGATCGATGCCGAGGGCAAGCCCCGTTTTGCTGGTTTTGAAGGCGCCGGTGCAGGGGGCGACCCGTTTGCGGGCTTCCGCCGTTCCGGCCGTGGCGGGCCCGGAGCCCAGCATTTCGAGTTCAGAAGCGGCGGTCCCGATGGTGCCGGCTTCAGCGGTGCGGACATTTTCAGCCAGATTTTCGGCGACGCATTCTCTCAGGGCGGCCCTGCAGGGCATACCGGGCAGGGGCGCCGTACGGCTGGTGGCACCAGACGTCCCACTGGCATGGGCGACCTGAACGCGACACTGGATGTCGACATCGAGGACGTGGCAAAGGCTTCCAAGGTGACGGCGATTTTCCCGGGTGGACGGCGCATCGCGGTCAAGCTGCCACGTTATGTGGAGGATGGGCAGACCATCCGCCTCAAGGGGCAGGGCGAGGAGACGCCGTTCGGCGAGCGCGGCGATGCGCTGGTCAAGCTGCGTTTCAGGACGCATCCACGCTACCGGGTCGAGGGGCGCGATCTGCATGTGGACCTGCCGGTGAGCCTGCGTGATGCGGTTCTGGGCGCCAAAGTGCCTGTCGAAACGCCGACCGGAAGGCTGGCGCTGACGGTTCCGGCGTGGACCAGCTCGGGCAAGGCGATGCGCCTCAAGGGACGTGGGCTGCCGCGCAAGACCGAGGGCAATGGCGATCTCTACGCCCATGTCCAGATCATGCTGCCGGAAGGCGGAGACCCTGCTCTGGAAGCATTGTTCCGCCAATCTGCTTGATGCCTTGGCCGGGCTGTGCGATAGGGCTGCCGGTTTATCGCATTGCGCGACCGGAGAATCGCCGGCACGTGCGGGTGCAGAACACAGGATGATGAAGCGCCGCGCCTTCAGGTGAAAGCATGACGCTTCGGCAATTGAATTCGGAGAACCATTCCATGACAAATGGCAATGGCCTGATGGCCGGAAAGCGCGGACTCATTCTGGGGGTCGCCAACAACCGCTCGATCGCCTGGGGGATCGCCAAGGCATGCGCCAATGCGGGTGCGGAACTGGCGCTCACCTATCAGGGCGACGCGCTTAAGAAACGGGTTGAACCGCTGGCTGAAGAACTCGGTGCGATTGTCGCCGGTCATTGCGATGTGACCGACATGGACAGCGTCGATGCGGTGTTCAAGAAGCTTGAGAAAGAGTGGGGCAGGCTGGACTTCCTGGTTCATGCTGTCGCTTTCTCCGACAAGGACGAGCTGACCGGCCGTTATGTCGACACGAGCCGCGACAATTTCCTGCGCAGCATGGATATTTCGGTCTACTCGCTGACGGCGCTTGCAAAGCGCGCCGAGCCGCTGATGAGCGATGGCGGGTCGATCCTGACGCTGACCTATTACGGCGCCGAGAAGGTGATGCCGCATTACAACGTCATGGGCGTCGCCAAGGCAGCGCTTGAGGCGAGCGTGCGTTATCTGGCGGTCGACCTTGGCGGCAGCAACATCCGGGTCAACGCGATTTCGGCAGGCCCGATCAAGACGCTTGCCGCTTCCGGCATCGGCGATTTCCGCTATATCCTGCGCTGGAATGAGTACAACTCGCCCCTGAAGCGCGTTGTCACCACCGACGAAGTGGGTGATTCAGCACTTTATATGCTCTCGCACCTTTCGCGCGGTGTAACCGGCGAAGTGCTGCATGTGGATTCAGGCTACCATGTCGTCGGCATGAAGGCGGTTGATGCTCCGGACATCTCCGTCGTGACGGAGTAGGCACGAAGGCGCATTGTGCTTCCATTGCTATACATCATCCGCCACGGCCAGACCGCGTGGAACGTGGAAGAGCGTTTGCAGGGACAGGCCGATACGGACATCAATGCGGTTGGTCAGGTTCAGGCCGACCGCAATGGCGTCCGTCTTGCCGATCTTCTGAACCACGATGCTGACGGCTTCGATTTCGTTGCAAGCCCGCTGCGGCGCACCCGCGAAACCATGGAGCGCGTGCGTGCCGGGCTTGGCCTCCCGCGCGAAGGCTATCGGACCGACCCGCGGCTGATGGAGCTGAATTTCGGCGACTGGCAGGGCTTTACCTATGCCGAACTGGAAGCTGCCG
Organism: Nitratireductor rhodophyticola; assembly: GCF_019891355.1. Taxonomy (NCBI): domain Bacteria; kingdom Pseudomonadati; phylum Pseudomonadota; class Alphaproteobacteria; order Hyphomicrobiales; family Phyllobacteriaceae; genus Nitratireductor; species Nitratireductor rhodophyticola. Next base: position 899,801 of record NZ_JAHSSF010000002.1, read on the forward strand.
AACCCGGCTGCACGGCGGGGCGCTCCAGCGACAAATGGGGTTTTGTGCCGCCCGGCGAAGCAGCCGAGAGCTATGAGGCGCTCGCCGAGCGCGTAAAACCCTGGCTGGAAGAAGTAGAAGGCCCCACGGTGTGCGTGACCCATGGCGGGGTCATCCGGTCGCTCCTTTATCTGACGGGTCATGCTTCGAGCGACGAGGCCGCAGCACTCGCCATCCCGCAGGACAGGATTCTCCGGTTTGACAACGGCGCGGCGGACTGGCTCTGAAGATTATTCAGGCAACAGCATGTCGGTGATCTGCTTCACGCCGTCATCGACTTCGCGGTAGGCCAGAATGACACTCATGCCCGGTTCAATGGCGGAGACGTCCATTTCGCTCGGCAGTTTGTAGGTCTGTCCATTGTCCAGGGTGATGGTCAGCTTCTCCGGGTCGACATTGGCGACCTTACCCTCGGCATCAAGGGCGAAGGCGGAGGAAGCGAGCATGAATAAGCCCATTGCTGCAGCGAAAATGCGCATTCCATACCTCTCGGATTTCGACTTGGGCACCAGTTCTCATGGCGCAGATTCGAACGATTTCTTAAACCACCTAAATGTGTCAAAACTTGCGCATTAAGCAATCCGGTTTGACCACATTCGCAAAGGCCAATAGAAGCGGAGCGACCGGCCAGCGGCAACCGCGCAATGGTCGCTCTTTCTGATCTGTGGAAGCCTGCATTCATGTCTCACAACACATTCGGTCATCTGTTTCGTGTCACCACCTGGGGCGAGAGTCATGGTCCGGCCATTGGCTGTGTGGTTGACGGGTGCCCGCCCGGCATTCGTTTCACGCAGGCCGACATCCAGGCCGAGCTCGACAGGCGGCGGCCGGGGCAGTCGCGCTTCGTTACGCAGCGGCGCGAGCCGGATGAAGTGAAGATCCTGTCAGGTGTGCTGCCGGATGAGGATGGTGAAACGCTGATCACCACAGGGACACCGGTTTCCATGCTGATCGAGAACGTCGACCAGCGCTCCAAGGATTACGGCGAGATCGCAAAACGCTACCGGCCGGGGCATGCCGACTACACCTATGAGACCAAATACGGTCTGCGCGACTATCGCGGTGGCGGGCGCTCTTCGGCGCGCGAGACGGCAACGCGGGTTGCGGCCGGCGCGCTTGCCCGCAAGGTGGTGCCGGGCATGACTGTGCGTGCCGCTCTGGTTGCCATGGGCGAGAAGGAAATCGACCGGGCGAACTGGACCTGGGATTTCATCGGTGATGCGGAAAACCCGTTTTTTACGCCGGATCCGAAGTCCGTTACGGTCTTTACCGAATATCTCGATGGCATTCGCAAGGCCGGCTCCTCGGTGGGGGCGGTCATTGAGGTGGTGGCGGAAGGGGTGCCGGCGGGGCTCGGTGCGCCGGTCTATGCCAAGCTCGATCAGGAAATCTGCGCCAATCTCATGTCGATCAACGCCGTCAAGGGCGTTGAGATCGGCAACGGTTTCGAGGCGGCGCGCATTACCGGCGAGGACAACGCCGACGAGATGAGGATGGGCAATGACGGCACGCCGCGTTTCCTGAGCAACAATGCTGGCGGCATTCTGGGCGGCATCTCCACCGGTGAGCCCATTGTCGCGCGCTTTGCCGTCAAGCCGACCTCGTCGATCCTGACGCCGCGCCAGAGCATCGACAGGGATGGCAATGAGGTCGACGTTCTGACCAAGGGCAGGCACGACCCGTGTGTGGGCATCCGCGCCGTGCCGATCGCCGAGGCGATGGTTGCCTGCGCGATCGCCGATCACTACCTGCGCCACCGCGGCCAGACAGGCCGCATCTGACGGAGTTTTTTGCATGCCCTATGACCAGAAGAAGGTCGTTGAAGCCCTGCGCGCCTTTGAGAAGGGCGAGATGGTCGTCGTCATGGACGATGACGGACGCGAGAACGAGGGCGACATCATCGTTGCGGCGGTGCACTGCACGCCGGAAAAGATGGCGTTCATCGTGCGCCACACATCGGGCATCGTCTGCGCGCCCATGCCGCATGGCGAGGCGCGGCGGCTGAACCTGGCGCCCATGGTGGCCGAGAACGATGCGCCGCATGCGACGGCGTTCACTGTCAGCGTCGATTTCAAACATGGCACCACGACCGGCATTTCCGCCGAGGATCGCACACTGACGGTGCGCAATCTGGCGAACCCGAATGTGGGGCCGGGTGATTTCGTGCGTCCGGGCCACATCTTCCCGCTGGTTGCGCGCGAGGGCGGGGTGCTGATGCGCTCGGGCCACACGGAGGCTGCCGTCGATCTGTGCAAGCTCGCCGGGCTACCCCCCATCGGCGTCATCTGCGAGCTGGTGAACGATGACGGCACCGTGATGCGCGGACCGCAGGTTTCGGCCTTTGCGGAGAAGAACGGGCTGTTGCAGGTGTCGGTTGCCGATCTCATCGCCTATCGCCAGCGGCAGGAAACGCTGGTCGAGCGGGTGGCGAGTTTTGACATCGACACGCCAAGCGGACCGGCAAAAGCGCATGCCTACACGCTTCCCTGGGAAGTGATGCAGCATGTGGCAATCGTCTTCGGCGACATTCGTGACGGGGTGGATATCCCCGTCAGGCTCCACACCGAGGATGTCATGGCGGATGTGTTCGGCCGGGAGGAGCGCCTGCGCGAGGCGATGAACCGCATGGCCGGCCTTGGCCGTGGCGTTCTGGTCTATCTGCGCGAAGGTTCGGTGGGCGTTGCCCATGAGAACCGGCGGCGCCCGGCAGGCAGCGATCGCGAGGACCATGATGAGGCGCTGCGGCGGGAAAGCGAGTGGCGCGAGATCGGCCTTGGGGCACAGATCCTCAAGGATCTCGGCATCTCCTCCATCAAGCTGATGGCCTCGCGTGAGCGGCACTATGTCGGGCTTGAAGGCTTCGGCATCGAGATCGCCTCGACCGATATCGTTTGAGTCGGTGAAACAGGTCCGGCTCATCCGGACCTGTCTCCCGTCTGCGTCAGCCGGTTTTACTCGGCTGGCTGGAACGCCGCGTCAGCCGTGGCGCGACGCTCGCCGGCGAGGCTCCTCTGGCCGAGCAGAACCGTCAACAGGGCCGAAAAACCAGCCGCCACCGAGACCCAGAAGCCATTCTGCGGCCCGAATGCATCGATCACCCAGCCGGCAACAAACGAGCCGAGCGCCATGCCGATGCCGATACCGGTCATGACCCAGGTAATGCCTTCCGTCAGCATGGCCGGAGACACGCGGCGCTCGATCACGCCGAATGCGGTAATGAAGGTGGGCGAGACGGCAAGGCCGCTAACGAACACCGCCACGGCGAGCAGAGGCACTGTATCGGCGAAGAGAAGCGGCAGCGTGGTGAACGCGATGACGGCCACGGCAATCGCGAGCTGGCGCTGCAGGGGCATTTTGAGGTTAAGCGCGCCGATGACGATGCCGATCAGGAACGAGCCAACGGCGTAGACGCCGATGACAAGGCTGGCGGCACCTGGCTGGCCGAGGGCCTTGGTGATGGCCACGGAGCTGACTTCAGCCGTTGCGAAGATGGCACCGACGAAGATCAGGGCAAGCGTGACGATCTGGACCGAGCGCAGGCGGATCGCGGAATGCGCCGGCCCGTCTCCGGCAGGGCGTATGCCCGGTTCGGTGGAGCGCTGCAGCACGAACGCCGCGGTGCCGAAGGCAAGGAAGAGCGTGCTGGCGAGCATCCCGGCTTCCGGGAAGAATGAGACGCTCAGGCCCACAGAGAGAGAAGCGCCGGCGATATAGACCAGCTCGTCGGCGACCGACTCGAAGGCGAAGGCGGTGTTGAGTTCCGGGCGGCCGTGGAAGATTTCCGTCCAGCGGGAGCGCACCATGGCCGGGATGCTGGGCATGGTTGCTGCGGCGAGAGCTGCGGCAAACAGTGTCCATAATGGCCAGTCGCGGTTTGCCGCGACAATGAGCGCCAGAAACGCGATGACGGATATCGTGGCAGACGGCGTCAGCACGGCACTCTGGCCGCGCCGGTCGACGAGGCGGGAGATCTGCGGTGCGACAAAGGCGTTGGTCAGGGCGAAGGTGGCGGAGACGGCACCGGCGAGCCAGTATTCGCCATGGGTCTGCGACAGCATGGCGACGATGCCGATCGGCGCCATGGCAATGGGCAGGCGGGCGAAGAAACCGGCAGCCGCGAAGCCCTTGGCACCCGGTGCCTTGAATATCTGGCGATAGGGGTTAGGCATTGGAATGATCCTTGATGCGGGGTCGGGAGTGTTTTACATACGCGGCGTATGCGGATTAGATAATTGCATACGCGGCGTATGTCAATTGATATACGTCGCGTATGTGAATGGAGACTGGAATGGCGCACAAACCGCGCAGTGAAATGATCGCTGAAACCAGAGCCAAGCTCGTCGCCGCCGCGCGGGACGCCTTTGGGCGGGTCGGCTATGCGAATGCCTCAATGGACGATTTCACCGCGGGAGCCGGCCTGACACGCGGAGCGCTCTACCACCATTTCGGCGGAAAGCAGGGCCTCCTGGAAGCGGTCATCACGCAGATCGATGCGGAAATGTCGGCGCGGCTGAACGGTGTTTCGGCACGCTTTTCAGACCCCTGGCAGGGGTTCGTGGAGGAATGCGTTGGCTATATCGAGATGGCGCTGGAGCCTGAAATCCAGCGCATCATGCTGCTTGATGGGCCGGCGGTTCTGGGCAATCCGTTCAACTGGCCCAACCAGCCGGGCTGCATCCGTTCCCTGACGAACAGTCTCAAAAGGCTTGTCGCGGACGGACAGGCTGATGTGGCGGATCCGGAAGCGACGGCGCGCCTTGTCAGCGGCGCAAGCCTCCATGCATCGCTCTGGATAGCAAACTCAGATGATCCCGAGGCGACATCGAAGCGCGCCGTCGCCGCCTTCAAGCGCCTGCTCGAAGGTCTGCGCACAGGCGCCCCTTCCTCCGGTTGACAATCCGGCCGCATCGTTCATCCTCCCCGGGAAACGGCAGGAGAGCTGTTCGCAGGGGGCTTTTCCATGTGGGATTTCGATATTGGCAGGACGCTGGCGATCATGGGCCGGACATGGCCTTTCATCGTGCTGCGCATGCTGGTCTATTTCGGTATCACGACGGCCTATATCTTCGCCACCGGAACGGGGGCGGGCATCGGCTACGGTGTGGGCCATATCTCGAGCGATCCCGGCGGTCCCGGTACATTTGCGCTCTGGGGCGGCATTGTCGGCTTTGGGCTGGTTTCCGCAATCGTCTACTGGATACGCGAATACATCCTCTACATCGTCAAGGCCGGCCATATCGCGGTGATGGTGCATCTGATCGACGGGCGGGATGTGCCCGATGGCAAGAACCAGATCACCTATGCGCGTCAGGAAGTGACGGCGCGTTTTGCCGAGGCAAATGTGCTTTTTGTTCTCGATCAGCTCGTAAAGGGCGTGATTCGCGTCTTGACCGGACTGCTGGGCGGGATTGCCGGTTTTCTGCCCATTCCCGGCCTCGACACACTCATGCGTTTCGTCAACACGGTGATCCGCATTGCGCTTACCTATGTCGATGAGATCATCCTTGGTTACAACATCCGCATCGGTTCCAGCACACCGTTCGAGACCGCACGGCAGGGCGTGGTGCTCTATGCCCAGAATGGCAGGACCATGCTGAAGAACGCTGTCTGGCTGGCGCTCTTCATGTGGCTTCTGACTTTTGTCGTCTTCCTCGTCATGCTGGCACCGGCCGGAGCGATCCTCTACGCCATGCCGGGGCAACTGGCGGGCTGGGCCTTTGTGCTGGCCATTGTCTTCGCATGGGCGGTGAAGGCCGCGCTCATCGAGCCCTTTGCCATTGCCGCGCTGATGTCCGTCTATTTCAAGGTTATCGAGGGACAGACACCCAATCGCGAATGGGATGAGCGGCTGAGCAGCGCATCAAGGCAGTTCCGCGAATTGAAGGAACGAGCGCTGGAAACCGTGGGTGTCCGTTCACGTGCAACGCCGGCAAAACCAGCCGGGTGAAACCTTGTTGACATGCGCGCAAAGCGCGGCAACCCATCATGGCCAAGCCATGGTTTGGCCACTACACTTATGGGATGAGAACCCGCTTCTACACACACCCAATCTGCCGTGAGCACCTCACACCGCCCGGCCACCCCGAGCGGCCCGATCGCCTGCGGGTGATCGTCGACCGGCTGGACGACGAGCCCTTCGCCTATCTCGAACGGCTTGAGGCACCGCTGGCTGATGAAGAGACGGTGCTTCTCGCGCACCCGGCCGAGCATCTCGACAAGGTGAAGGCCAGCATTCCGGACGAGGGGCTGGCCGTGATTGATGATGACACGACCGTGAGTCCGAAGAGCCTGGAAGCCGCGCTGACGGCCATCGGCGGGGCACTGGCCGGCGTGGACGACGTGTTTTCGGGCGAGGCCGGGAACGTTTTTGTTGCCGGACGTCCGCCCGGCCACCATGCCGAGAAGAACCGGGCCATGGGCTTCTGTCTCTTCAACAATGCCGCCATTGCAGCCCGCTACGCGCAGAAGAAACACGGTGCAGAGCGCATCGCCATCGTCGACTGGGATGTGCATCACGGCAATGGAACCCAGGATGTCTTCTGGGACGATCCGAGCGTGCTCTACTGCTCCACGCACCAGATGCCGCTTTACCCGGGCACGGGTGCAGCCCATGAAACGGGCGCCGGCAACATCGTCAACGCGCCGCTGCCTGCAGGCTCCGGTTCGGAGGCTTTCCGCGAGGCGTTCGACGAAAAGGTGCTGCCGGCGATCGACCGGTTTGCGCCCGACCTGATCATCATCTCCGCCGGTTTCGATGCACACCGGCGCGACCCGCTGGCGGAACTCAATCTGGAAGCCGATGATTTCGACTGGGCGACCGGCGTTCTGATGGAGCGGGCCGACCGTTTGTCACAGGGGCGGGTTGTCAGCCTGCTTGAAGGTGGGTACGACCTGCAGGGGCTTTCCGTGTCGGTCGCTGCGCATGTCGGCCGTTTATTGAAGGGATAAGAGATGGCCGAAGAAGCCAACAGCGACATCAAGGGCATGAGCTTCGAGCAGGCGCTCGAGGCGCTGGAGAAGATCGTTGAGGATCTCGAGCGTGGCGATGTGCCGCTCGACCAGTCGATCAGGATTTATGAGCGCGGCGAGGCGCTGAAGAAGCATTGCGACCAGCTCCTGAAGTCTGCCGAGGACAAGGTGGAGAAGATCCGCCTGTCGCGTGAAGGCCAGGCCGCCGGCAGCGAGCCGCTCGACGAGGGCTGAGCCCGAAATAATTCCGGGGCCCGCAACCTCTGTACATTTGTTTGTGCGGGGGTTGTTTTGTATTCGTGGTTCGAAAATCAGGTTCCGGTGAAACTGTACTGTTTCATCGCATTGCGTTTACTTTGCGTGGCCGAAGCCCTATGTCGAAGTGATGCAAACAGCCGAGGTGACGCGCGTGAAATCGCCGCCCGACACACCCCTTCTTGATACGGTCGGCACACCCGCCGACCTGAAGCGCCTTTCACAGGACGACCTTCCCCAGCTTGCCGACGAGCTGCGCGCGGAACTGATCGATGCGGTTTCGAAGACCGGTGGCCATCTGGGGGCCGGGCTTGGCGTGGTCGAACTGACCGTGGCGCTGCACTATGTGTTCGACACACCGGACGACCGGCTGATCTGGGACGTGGGCCACCAGGCCTATCCGCACAAAATCCTCACCGGGCGGCGCGACCGCATCCGCACGCTGCGCCAGGAAGGGGGGCTCTACGGCTTCACCAAGCGGTCGGAAAGCGAATACGATCCCTTCGGCACTGCGCATTCCTCGACGTCCATCTCGGCCGGCCTCGGCATGGCCGTTGCCCATGGGCTCGCAGGGGAAAAGCGCAATGTGATTGCGGTGATCGGCGACGGCGCCATGTCGGCCGGCATGGCCTATGAGGCGATGAACAATGCCGGTGCGCTCGATGCGCGGCTCATCGTCATTTTGAACGACAACGACATGTCGATTGCGCCGCCGCAGGGCGCGATGAGCGCCTATCTGGCGCGTCTCGCCTCCGGGCGCACCTATCAGGGTGTACGCGATTTCGGCAAGAAGCTGACTTCCTATCTCGGCGAGGGTATCGACCGCGCCATCACGCGCGCCGTGGAGCACGCGCGCGGTTATGTGACCGGCGGTACGCTGTTTGAGGAAATGGGGTTCTTCCATATCGGCCCCATTGACGGGCACAACTTAAAGCACCTCGTTCCGGTTTTGAAGAATGTGCGCGACAACGGAAACGGGCCGGTGCTCATCCATGTGGTGACGAAGAAGGGCAAGGGCTATCCACCAGCCGAGGCCGCTGCCGACAAGTATCATGGCGTCAACAGGTTCGACGTCATCACCGGCGCGCAGGCCAAGGCGCCTGCCAATGCGCCGAGCTACACCAAGGTGTTTGCTCAGTCGCTGGTTCAGGAAGCGCGCGAGGACGAGCGGATTGTCGCTGTGACGGCCGCCATGCCGTCGGGGACGGGGCTCGACCTTTTCGAGAAGGAGTTCCCCGAGCGCACCTTCGATGTCGGCATTGCCGAGCAGCACGCGGTGACGTTCGCCGCCGGTTTGGCAACCGAGGGGCTGCGCCCGTTTGCGGCGATCTATTCGACCTTTCTGCAGCGCGGCTATGACCAGGTGGTGCATGACGTGGCGCTGCAGAACCTGCCGGTGCGTTTTGCCATCGACCGGGCGGGTTTTGTCGGTGCCGATGGCCCCACCCATTGCGGCGCGTTCGACATCACCTATCTGGCCAGCCTGCCGAATTTCGTCGTCATGGCAGCAAGCGACGAGGCGGAACTGCGGCACATGGTGCGCACGGCCGTCGAACACGATCAGGGCCCCATCGCCTTCCGCTATCCGCGTGGCAATGGCGTGGGCGTGGAGATGCCCGAGCGCGGCGAAGTGCTGGAACTCGGCAGGGGACGGGTGATGCGCGAGGGCACGAAGGTGGCGCTGCTGTCGCTCGGAAGCAGACTTGAGGACTGTTTGAAGGCGGCGGACGAACTGGATGCAGCCGGCCTTTCGACAACCGTGGCCGATGCGCGGTTCGCCAAGCCGCTGGACACGGCACTCATCCGGCGTCTGGCGCTGGAGCATGAGGTGCTGATACCCATTGAGGAGGGCGCGATTGGCGGCTTCGGCTCGCATGTTCTGAACTTCCTGGCCCATGAAGGTCTGCTTGAGAGCGGCGTGAAGGTGCGACCCATGGCCATGCCGGATCGCTTCATCAACCATGCCCGGCCCGAGCGTATGGTGGAGGATGCGGGGCTCGATGCAGGAGCGATTGTGCGCACCGTGTTTGCTGCCTTGGGGCAGAGTGCCGAGAGTGCAGCGCGTGCATGAGAATAGGGCGAGGGCGAAGAGGGGCGCAGTCTACACCCCTCTGGCCTGCCGGCCATCTCCCCCACAAGCGGGGAGATCGGGCTGCAGGAAAGCAGCACTCTCCCTTGATCGTCTGGCAGGACCAGTGACACCTCCAATCTCCCCCCTTGAGGGGGAGATGCCTGGCAAGGCAGAGGGGGGTGAACTGCGCCGTCCAAAGATGCCGTGCGGACCGCCGGCATGAGGCTCGACCAGTTTCTCGTAGAACGTGGATTTTTCGACAGTCGCGCCCGCGCGCGCGATGCAATTCTGCGCGGTACAGTGCAAGTGGATGGAGCACCGGCGAGAAAGCCGGGGCAGACGGTTGCGCCCACTGCCGGGGTCGCCGTCGACGACCCGGCAAGCGCCTATGTTTCGCGCGCCGCACTGAAACTCCTGCACGGCCTCGACGTTTTCGGTTTCGACCCGGCAGGTTGCCATGCACTCGACATCGGCGCCTCGACCGGCGGGTTCACGCAGGTGCTTCTGGAGCGCGGTGCGGACCATGTCACGGCCATCGATGTGGGCACCGGCCAGATGGATGCGCGCATTGCCGGCGATCCGCGCGTGACCGCGCTGGAAGGGGTGAATGCACGGCACCTGGGCACGGAGCACCTGGGCGCGCGGACACCGGATTTTCTCGTTTCGGATGTGAGCTTCATTTCGCTCAAGCTCGCCCTGCCGCCGGCGCTCGCCCTTGCCGCGCCGGGAGCGCGCGCCATCTTTCTGGTGAAGCCGCAATTCGAGGCGGGCCGGGAGGCGATCGGCAAGGGCGGATTGCTGCGCGATCCGGCGCGCGCGGAGGAGATTGCCGACGATCTGAAGAATTGGCTGGGGACGAATGCCGGCTGGCAGGCGACAGGGCTTGCGCCATCACCCATCGAAGGCGGAGACGGAAACCGCGAATTTCTACTGGCCGGGCGCAAGGACAAATGAGCGAAACGCTGACGATTGATCATCTGGGTGCACAGGGCGACGGTGTGGCAGCCTCGCCGGCGGGTCCCGTCTATGTGCCATTTGCTCTTCCGGGTGAAGTGGTGGAAGCGGACGTGCGCAAGGGGCGCGCTGCAAAGACCATATTGCGCAAGGCCGCTCCCGAGCGTGTGGAGCCGGCATGCCGGCATTTTGGCGATTGCGGCGGCTGCGCGGTGCAGCACCTCGAGAGCGAAGCCTATCTCGCCTGGAAACGCGAGAAAGTGGTGGGCGCACTGGCAACACGCGGCATCAAGACCGAAGTGGATGAGACGCTTGCCTGCCCGCCGCATTCGCGCCGCCGAGTAACGTTTACCGCAAGGCGGTTGGGTTCGGAAGTTCTTCTGGGCTTCAATGCCGCGCAATCCCATCGCATCGTCGTGGTCGAGGAATGTCCGGTGGCAACACCCGGCATTGTCGCCGCGCTTGAGGACCTGCGGGTTCTGGCAAAGGCCATAGCCGCGACGCCAAAGCCCTTTCACCTGACGGTGACGGAAACCCGCACCGGCCTCGACATTGCAGCCGCCGGCGCTGGGCGGCTTGGCGAAAAACAGCGCCGTGCGGTGATCGATCTGGCGCTGGCAAAGGGATTTGCCCGGCTTTCGGCCGATGGCGAGATCATCGTGGAAGGCCGGAAGCCCAGCGTGATGTTTGCAGACGTGCCGGTGGCCATTCCGCCGGCAGGTTTTTTGCAGGCCACGCTTGCTGCGGAAGAGGCAATGGCCGGATTGGTGAGCAAACACCTGGAAGGGTGCAAGCACGTTGCCGACCTCTTCGCCGGCAGTGGCACGTTCGCGCTGCGGCTGGCGCAGAAAGCACGGGTCTATGCGGCTGAAGGCGATGCGATTGCGCTTGTCACGCTCGATATTGCCGCACGGCAATGGCCGTCTTTGAAGCCGGTGACTGCGGAAAAGCGCGATCTTTTTCATCGTCCGCTGCTGACGAAGGAACTGGCGCAGTTCGACGGGCTGGTGTTCGACCCGCCGCGCGCGGGGGCGGAGTTTCAATGCCGGCAGATTGCGCGTTCAGAGGTGAAACGGGTGGCTGCGGTTTCGTGCAATCCGGGCACGCTGGCGCGGGATCTGGCGATCCTTGTGGCCGGGGGCTACCGGGTCACGCGGATTGTTCCGATCGATCAGTTTCTCTGGTCGCCGCATGTGGAAGCGGTGGCGCTTCTGGAGAAGAAGCCAAAGCGGCGCTGATGGATGCCAAGGCTGGCTTTTAGCTGCCTGCTCTCAACACTCCCTTTGCTACGAAGAACTCCGGCATCGAAAAGCCATCCATTTTTTCGAGAATTCCTATCTTCTCAAGGTTTGCAATCGTCATGCGGGCTGCTCGATGAGTGACACCGAGCAAATTTTGTACAATCGGTGTGCTGACCGCAGGGGAGGAGAAAAGATGATCGATCAAGATGATAACGTTGTTTGATTTGAATTCTTTCATGGCTCGCTCTCGGTAGTCAGCCTGTAGGTTGAGCATCCGGTCTACTACCTCTACCGATGAGGTGCAGGTGTCTTCACAGGCCTTCAGGAAGAAGCGAATCCAGCTTGTCCAATCCCCCTTTGCGGAGACATCGAACATGCGGTCGATGTAGGTATCCTTCCGGCTTTCCAGGGTGGCGCTGGGATAGAAAACGGGTTCGGAGATGAGACCGCGGGCAAGAAGAATCAGTGGGATGAGAATGCGCCCCACCCGACCGTTTCCATCGGAGAAGGGATGGATCGTCTCAAACTGATAATGAACCAGCGCTGCTTCGATCAACGGTGGAATGTCGGCGGGCGTCTCGCGGTTGATGAATGCTTCCAGCTCATCCATCGCCTTCATTGTTTCAGACGGGGGTGGAGGAACAAATCTCGCCTTTGCCGGCGTCGGTCCGCCGATCCAGTTCTGCTCTTTCTTGTATTCACCCGGACGCTTGTGACCGCCCCTTTGATTTGACAGACCAGTCAGAAGTTTTTCATGGGCTTCGCGGATCAACCGGTGGCAAATGGGAAGCTGTTTCATGAGGCCTACCGAATGGGTCAATGCCTTCACGTAGTTGAGCACTTCCCGCGTATCAGCCTTTCCGGCCCCTTCCGCACCAGCTTCAAGCAGAGCCAACTCGTCGCTGGTCGTGAATGTCCCCTCCATTGCAGACGAGAGCAGTGCTTCACGACGCTGTAGCGGCCTTATGATCAGGCCAGGATTGCTGAGCTGGACCATCTTTGCATTCAGCATCCCGATCGCCGCCATCGCGGCACCGTACTCCTTGAAGATTGATGCGAAATCAATCTCAGGCGGAAGAGGTGCCGGCACAAAAGCCTTTGCATTCTCAATCGTATCGACGAGATGGCCGGGGGCCATGGGAGAAAACTGTTCCAAGTTCATTTGATACCAAAGAGCCTGTTGGGTATCAAAACCTTGAAGGAATGTTACACAAGTAGCAATCAGCCGAGATTGTGATACAAAGAAGGGTGTTTTGTATCATTTGAAATCTGTGTGATCAACCTGCGCTGGAAATCCATCAGGTCTGCGTGCCGCCCACGGTCATCTGGTCCATGCGCAGATGCGGCTGGCCGACGCCGACGGGCACGCCCTGTCCGGCCTTGCCGCACATGCCGATGCCATTGTCGAGGGTCATGTCATTGCCGACCATGGAAACGCGGTGCATGGCGTCTGGTCCATTGCCGATCAGCATGGCGCCCTTCACGGGCTGGGTAACCTTGCCGTCCTCGATCATGTAGGCCTCGGTGCAGCCGAACACGAACTTGCCGGAGGTGATGTCCACCTGACCGCCGCCGAAGGACACGGCGTAAATGCCCTTCTTTACAGAGGCGATGATTTCTTCGGGCGTCCTGTCGCCGCCCGTCATGTAGGTGTTGGTCATGCGGGGCATGGGCTCATGCGCATAGGATTCGCGCCGACCGTTGCCGGTGGGGGCCATGCCCATCAGGCGGGCGTTCTGGCGGTCCTGCATGTAGCCGACCAGCTTTCCGTCCTCGATCAGGACGTTGCGGCCCGACGGTGTGCCTTCATCGTCGATGGTGAGCGAGCCGCGGCGCTCCGAGATGGTGCCGTCATCGACAACGGTCACGCCTTTTGCTGCGACCTGTTCGCCCATCAGGCCGGCAAAGGCTGAGGTCTTCTTGCGGTTGAAGTCGCCTTCGAGCCCGTGCCCGACGGCTTCATGCAGCATCACACCCGGCCAGCCATTGGCGAGCACGATATCGAAGGTGCCGGCAGGCGCGGGAACGGCTTCCAGATTGACGAGCGCCTGGCGCAGCGCCTCGCTCGCGGCGAACTGCCAGGAATCCTCGGCCAGAAACTCACCAAAACTCTTGCGTCCGCCCATGCCATAGGAGCCCGTTTCCTGCCGGTCGCCATCGCCGACCATGACGGAGACATTGACGCGAACGAGCGGGCGGATGTCGCGGGCGATCTGGCCGTCGGCACGCACGATTTCCACATGCTGCCATGAGGCGGCGAGCGAGGCGGTGACCTGCCGCACACGGGGGTCTTTCGCTCGAAGCCAGCCATCGATTTCCTGCAGGAGCTTCGCTTTTTCCTCGAAGCCTGGTGAGGCGATCGGGTTCTCCTCTCCATAAAGACGCTGATTCGTGCCGGCGGGAGCGGTGGCGAGCTTGCCGGAATACCCATCTTTCACAGTCGAGACGGCATCGGCGGCACGGCGCAGCGAGGCTTCGGTCAACTCGCTGGAATGGGCATAGCCCGAGGCTTCACCGGCAACGGCGCGCAGGCCAAAACCCTGGTCGGTGTTGAAGCTGGCGGTCTTCAGGCGTCCATCGTCGAAAACAAGCGCTTCTCCTTCCCTGAATTCAAGGAAAAGTTCTCCGTCATCCGCGCCGCTGATCGTGTCGGCAATGAGGGATTTCAGACGATCAGGGGAGCAGTCGAAGGCGTCGAGAAGCGATTTGGCGGTCATGTACAATATCCTGTCGAAACTCCCTTTCATTTAAGGGAGCACGTGCACGCAATCCAGTGCAGCTTGAACAGGAACTTCCGCGATTAGCGGGGCAGGGCGTCGAAACCTTCCGCGAAACCGTTGAGGTCGACGGGGATGCCAATGCCTTCTTCCGGGGTCTGGAAGACGATGAAGGTGGCGGACTGGCCGGTCTTGAAGGTTTCCACAAGCTGATCCTCAAGGATCACCTCGGCATAGCAGCCATCCTGGAAGCAGCGCACGAAATAGGCGCGGCCGATATCCTTGCCGTCCACATTGAGGCCTAGCCCGTTTGGCAGGAGCACGCCGAGCGGCGCCAGAACACGCAGGATCTCGGCCTTTCCATCGGCGGTGCGCAGCACGACGACCGAAAGGCCCATTTCCGGCCGGTCTTCTGCGACGACATTCTGCATCATCGCGCATTGCTCGCTGGAGGCGCCGGCGGGCGTGTCGCAGAGGATCGACCAGGCACCATGAGTCGAGCGAACCGTCCCGCTCTGCTGCGCATGCGCGCCCAGGACGGGGAAAACGGTCATCGCGAGCGCGGCTGCCGCGCATTTGAGGAAGGACGTGCTCATGGTTCCTGGCTCCCGTACGAATCAGGGCAATTTATCCTGCGATCGCGGTTGGCGAAAAGGGATGGCGTCGGCAAAAGATTGGGAAAACCCGTTTATGCGAAATCAATAATGACATTTGCGGGCAATTCCGACCGAAATGGGACGCCCCGGCGTTTTGTGCTATTGCACTTTCAATATGGACGGCAGTATGAGCCTGCCGAAGGGGCGCAAAAATGCCGCACGTCGCATCCAACGCCTTCCTTGCGGTTCAAATGAGAGTATGGTTTGAACGCGCCTATAAAAAGCCAGAATTCCCTTTGCGGCAAAACCGGACCGTCCGGCTTGCCGTGTCGCCACGGGAGATGACGAGGGTTATGAAGAATATCGCTGTTGGCCTTGCCACTCTGCCGTTTCTCGCCACGGGCGCCGTTGCTGCGCAACCTGAGCCCTGGCAGATGCGCTTTCAACCGGCCGCAACCGGCATCATGCATGAGATCACCTGGTTCGAGGAATACACTTTGTGGTTCATCGTGCCGATCACCATTCTGGTGATGGCCCTGCTGGCCTGGTGCATCCTGCGTTTCCGCGCAAAGGCAAACCCCACGCCGTCGCGCACCAGCCACAACACGCTGATCGAAGTCATCTGGACTGTTGGTCCGGTGATCGTGCTTCTGTTCCTGGCGGTGCCGTCCTTCCAGCTTCTGACGGCGCAGTACACGCCTGAGGAGGAGCCGGCATTCACCATCAAGGCGACCGGCGTCCAGTGGTACTGGGACTACGAATACCAGCTTGAAGAGCCCGTTTCCTTCAGCTCTCTCATGCTCAAGGAAGACGAGCGCGCCGACGCAGGCAAGGAAGACAAGTCCGTCTATCCGCGCCTTCTGGCAGTGGACAATGAAATCGTTGTCCCCGTGGACGCCACCGTGCGCGTTCTCGTGACGGCCAGCGACGTGATCCACGCTTTTGCCATGCCGGCTTTCGGCATCAAGGTGGACGCCGTTCCCGGCCGCATCAACGAGACCTGGTTCAAGGCCGAGAAGGAAGGCCTTTATTATGGCCAGTGCTCGGAACTGTGCGGCAAGGACCATGCCTATATGCCGATTGCCATCCGCGTTGTGGCTCAAGACCAATATGACACCTGGATCGCAGCCGCGGGCGAGGACCTCGCCGGCGCCAACAAGGCTTTGATGGCCGCGATCGAGGGCAAGACGAAAGTTGCGTCTGCTGGCGAATGAGCCGGCAGACGTCTAGAGAGGAAATGGAGCGGTAGGAAATGGCAGGCGCTACAACCCAAGACGCCCATGGCGAACACAAGCCAACCGGATGGACCCGGTGGGTTTATTCCACCAACCACAAGGACATCGGCACGCTCTACCTGATCTTCGCCATCTGCGCGGGTATCATCGGCGGCTTCCTGTCCGTCATGATGCGCTGGGAGCTTGCTGAGCCCGGCATCCAGATTTTCCATGGCCTTGCCGCCATGGTCTACGGTTTCGAGGGCGATGCAGCCATCGACGCCGGCAAGCACATGTTCAACGTGTTCACCACGGCGCACGGCCTCATCATGATCTTCTTCATGGTCATGCCCGCGCTGATCGGCGGCTTCGCCAACTGGATGGTGCCGATTATGATCGGTGCGCCGGATATGGCGTTCCCGCGGATGAACAACATCTCGTTCTGGCTTCTTCCGCCGGCGTTCATTCTTCTGCTCATGTCCCTCTTCGTTCAGGGGCCGGCCGGTGCTTACGGTACGGGTGGCGGCTGGACGATCTATCCGCCGCTTTCGACGTCCGGTCAGCCCGGCCCCGCAATGGATCTCGCAATTCTGTCGATCCACATTGCCGGTGCTTCGTCGATCCTCGGCGCGATCAACTTCATCACCACCATCTTCAACATGCGCGCTCCGGGCATGACGCTGCACAAGATGCCGCTGTTTGCCTGGTCGGTGCTGATTACCGCGTTCCTGCTTCTCTTGTCGCTCCCGGTTCTGGCCGGCGGCATCACCATGCTTCTGACGGACCGCAACTTCGGCACCACGTTCTTTGCGCCTGAAGGCGGCGGCGACCCGATCCTGTTCCAGCATCTGTTCTGGTTCTTCGGTCATCCGGAAGTGTACATTCTGATCCTGCCGGGCTTCGGCATTGTCAGCCACATCGTCTCGACCTTCTCGAGAAAGCCGATTTTCGGTTATCTCGGCATGGCTTACGCCATGGTCGCCATTGGCGCCGTCGGCTTCATCGTGTGGGCGCACCACATGTACACGACCGGCCTGTCGCTCGACACGCAGCGTTACTTCGTGTTCGCAACGATGGTGATCGCGGTTCCGACGGGCGTGAAGATCTTCTCGTGGATCGCCACCATGTGGGGCGGTTCCATCGAGTTCCGCACGCCGATGATCTGGGCCATCGCCTTCATCTTCCTGTTCACCGTTGGCGGTGTGACGGGCGTGCAGCTTGCCAATGCCGGTCTCGACCGAGCCATGCACGACACCTACTACGTGGTTGCACACTTCCATTACGTGCTGTCCATGGGCGCCGTGTTCGCGATTTTCGCGGCCTGGTACTACTGGTTCCCGAAGATGACGGGCTACATGTACAACTCGTTCATCGCCCGCGTTCACTTCTGGATCACCTTCATCGGCGTGAACGTCATCTTCTTCCCGCAGCACTTCCTGGGCCTGGCCGGCATGCCGCGCCGCTATATCGACTACCCGGATGCGTTTGCCGGCTGGAACATGGTGTCGTCCTACGGCTCCTATCTGGCGGCCATCGGTGTGCTGGTGTTCCTGTTCGGTGTGTTCGAGGCTTTCGCCAAGAAGCGTCCGGCCGGTGCCAACCCGTGGGGCGAGGGCGCGACGACGCTTGAGTGGCAGCTTTCTTCGCCGCCGCCTTTCCACCAGTGGGAACAGCTGCCGAAGATCCGCTGATCGCAGGCAAATACAAAGCATGAAGGTTGCGCGGCCCGTCTTCGAATGTGCCGCGCAACCGATTAACAGAACGAAGGCACAACATGGCACTGGTTGATCAGGAGCATATGGACGATACGGGGCTGCGCCTTTCCGAGGCAGCGCCCGGCGATTTCATTGCGCTGTTGAAGCCGCGCGTGATGTCGCTTGTCGTCTTTACGGCTTTTGTGGGCATGGTGATGGCACCGGGGGTGCCGAACCCGCTGCTCGCCATGATCTCCATCGCGGCCATCGCCGTCGGTGCAGGCGCCTCGGGCGCGCTCAACATGTGGTATGACGCCGACATTGATGCGGTGATGGGGCGCACGGCCCGCCGGCCCGTTCCGGCCGGTCGCGTCACGCCGGGCGAGGCGCTTGGCTTCGGTCTGGTGCTCTCGGCGTTTTCCGTCGCCACACTCGGCCTGATGGCCAACTGGACGGCGGCGGCGCTGCTGGCCTTCACGATTTTCTTCTACGCCGTGATCTACACGATGTGGCTCAAACGCTCGACGCCGCAGAACATCGTTATCGGCGGTGCCGCGGGTGCGCTGCCGCCGGTCGTTGGCTGGGCAGCGGTCACCGGCACGGTGAGCATGGAAAGCCTCGTGCTCTTCCTCATCATCTTCCTGTGGACGCCGCCGCACTTCTGGGCGCTGGCGCTTTTCAAATCGGGCGACTACGAGCGCGCGGGCATTCCAATGCTGCCCAATGTCGCCGGACATGCCGCGACCAAGAAGCAGATTTTCATCTATGCGCTGCTTCTCGCCGCAAGCGGTATCCTGCCGGTGGTGGCAGGTTTTGCGAGCTTTGCCTATGGCGCGGTTGCGGTCATTTTGGGGGCCGGCTTCGTCTGGTATTCCTGGCAGGTGCTGCGCATGCCCGAGAGCGATGCGGCCATGAAGCCCGCCAAGGCATTGTTCGGCTATTCGTTGCTCTATCTTTTCGTCCTGTTCACGGCGCTTCTCGCCGACCGGCTGCTTGCCAGCCTTGGCCTGGTTTCGTGAGGTGACATGATGGACAAGGAATTTATGAAGCCGACCGAAGCCCAGCTCAAGGCGCGCCGCAAGCGCTCCATTGCGCTTGCCATCGCGCTCGCCGTGTTTGTCGTGATCGTCTATATCGGCAGTCTGGCCAAGCTCGGTCCCGGCCTGTTCGAGCGTGCGATGTGAGGTGTGACATGAGCGGCGAGCAAGGAAGCCAGAAATCGGCAGCCGGAAACCGGAATCGCAATGCGGCGATCCTGTGTGTTGCCGTGGTTGGCGGCATGGTCGGCATGGCTTACGCCGCGGTCCCGCTCTACCAGCTTTTCTGCCAGGTGACGGGCTATGGCGGCACCACACAGCGTGTCGAGCAGTATTCCGATACGATTCTGGACCAGACCATCACCGTCCGGTTTGATGCCAACACAAACGGTGTTCCGTGGGAGTTCCAGCCGAAACAGCGCGAAGTGACGCTGCGTCTCGGCGAAACGAAGCAGATCTCCTACGTTTCGCGCAACCTTTCGAACGTGCCCACGTCGGGCACGGCAACCTTCAATGTTTCGCCGGCGCGGGCCGGTGCCTATTTCAACAAGGTTGAGTGCTTCTGCTTTACGGAACAGGAGTTGCAACCGGGGCAATCCTATGACATGCCGGTCGTGTTCTTTGTCGACCCGGAGATCGTCAACGTGCCTGAGTTGAAGAACCTGAAAACGATTACGCTTTCCTACACATTCTTCCCGCTTGAGAAGAAGGCGCCGGTGGCTGCCGCGCCCAAGACCAACACCAATCAGAACGAGAATCTCGGGGGCTGACATGGCCGACGCGCACGCAAAACATCACGACTATCACATCATCGACCCGAGCCCATGGCCTTTCCTTGGCTCGCTTGGCGCCCTGATCATGGCCATTGGCGGCATCGCCTGGATGAAGGCGCTCAACGGCTCGGAGTTCACCATCTTCGGTGTGGACCTTGCCGCGACCAATTTCTGGCTTTTCCTGATCGGTCTCTTCCTGGTGCTTTTCACCATGTATTCCTGGTGGGCCGACACCATCCGCGAAGGGCATGAGGGCCACCACACCCGCGTCGTTTCGCTTCATCTGCGCTACGGCATGATCATGTTCATCGCCTCGGAGCTGATGTTCTTCGTGGCATGGTTCTGGGCCTTCTTCGATGCGAGCCTGTTCCCGGGCGAGGCGGTGCAGGCAACGCGCGCCCAGTTCACCGGTGGCATGTGGCCGCCGGCAGGCGTCGAGGTTCTCGATCCCTTCCACCTGCCGCTCTACAACACGATCATCCTGCTGCTCTCCGGCACGACGGTGACCTGGGCCCACCATGCGTTGCTCGAAGACGATCGCAAGGGCCTGGTCTGGGGCCTGGTGCTAACGGTTGCACTCGGTGCTCTGTTCTCCTGTGTTCAGGTTTACGAGTACATGCACGCACCGTTTGCCTTCTCCGACTCGATCTATGGCGCGACCTTCTACATGGCGACCGGCTTCCACGGTTTCCACGTTCTCATCGGAACCATCTTCCTTCTGGTCTGCCTGCTGCGCGCCATGGCCGGCGACTTTACGCCGAAGCAGCATTTCGGCTTCGAGGCGGCTGCCTGGTACTGGCACTTCGTTGACGTGGTGTGGCTGTTCCTCTTCACTTTCGTCTATGTCTGGGCCTCGGCCGGTGCGACCGTCGCGCATGGCTGATATGGCAGCCTGAGAATGCGAGAGGCGGCTGGGGAAACCCGGCCGCTTTCTTTTTGGCCCGGTCGCTTTCTTTTTTGGGACGCATTCTCGTCCTATCCGTGGGATGCGTCACGGGGCGGCGTCGACCGGGCTGGACCCGCCGTGCTAGAGCGCACGGGCATGTAACCGGATGGACCTACTTCTCCCTGACCTGACGCGGGACTAAAACGACATGACCGAGCGACAGAACAACACACACGGTGACGAGCCGGTCGTCGATCAGGCGATCTGGCCGCCGGTCGATCCGGTCCGCGCCGGACTTGGCGGACGCTGCCCGCGCTGTGGCGAGGGGCGCCTCTTCTCCGGCTTTCTCACGGTCGGGCACCGCTGTCACAATTGCGGGCTCGATTACGGTTTTGCCGATGCGGGGGACGGACCGGCAGTGTTCGTTATCCTGATCATTGGTTTTCTGGTCGTGGGGCTGGCGCTGTGGATGGAGGTTTCACTCGGGCCTGCACTCTGGGTGCATTTCCTCATATGGATACCGCTTGCGCTGGTCCTTTGCCTCACGGCTCTCCGCCTCATGAAGGGCCTGCTGATAGCACTGCAATATCGCAACAAGGCAGAGCAGGGGGAACTCGAACGATAATGGCCGTGACTGAAGTCAAATCCTCCCGGTCGAGCCTCAACTGGCTTCTCCTGCTCCTGAGCCTTGTCGTGCTAATGTGCCTGCTGGCGCTGGGAACGTGGCAGGTGCAGCGGCTTCAATGGAAAGAGGCGCTGCTTGCGCAGATCGAAGCGCGGATCAACGCAGAACCGGCGGATCTCGCCAGCATCGAGCGCATCTACGCTGAAACCGGCGATGTCGAGTACCGGCCCATGCGCGTTGAGGGCGCCTTCCGGCACACGGGCGAGCGCCACTATTTCGCAACCTGGAAGGGACAGTCGGGCTACTTCGTCCACACCCCCCTCAGGCTCGAGGACGGGCGCTTTATCTTCGTCAATCGCGGGTTCGTGCCCTTCGACCGGAAGGACGCGGAAACACGCGCCGAAGGACAGATCGTCGGCGGTGTTCGCATCAGCGGGCTGGCGCGCAACGGGATTGGCGAAAAGCCGTCCTTCATCGTCCCCGACAACAACATCGGCCAGAACATCTTCTACTGGAAGGACCTCGGCACGATGGCGCGTACGGCGGGGCTGCCTGACACTGCCCGGGTGCTGCCGTTCTATGTCGACGCCGATGATTCGCCCAATGCCGGCGGTTTGCCCGTGGGCGGGGTGACACGCATCGACCTGCCGAACAGCCATCTGCAATATGCGATCACCTGGTATGGGCTTGCCGCGGCGCTCTGCGGCGTTCTGTTCGTCTGGTGGCGGCGCAACCGGCGGCGCTCCTGATCGCGGCTCTTTGGCCGGGGCTCTTGACATTGAGCGCCCCACGCCCCCAATTCCGGCTCCAGCAAGGGGAAATCAGATGACGGTTGCCGACATGACAAGACAGAAGCTGACGGTGCGGCTTTGCGGGCCACGCGGTTTCTGCGCCGGCGTTGACCGCGCCATTCAGATCGTCGTGCTGGCGCTGAAGAAATATGGTGCGCCGGTCTATGTGCGCCATGAGATCGTCCACAACCGCTATGTGGTTGAGGGGCTGCAGGAGCGCGGCGCCGTCTTCATCGAGGAACTGAGCGAGATTCCGGAAGATCATCGCGATTGCCCGGTTGTCTTTTCCGCCCATGGTGTGCCGAAATCGGTGCCGGCGGATGCGCAGAACCGCAACCTCTTCTATCTTGATGCGACCTGCCCGCTGGTTTCCAAGGTCCACAAACAGGCCATGCGCCACCACAGGCTCGGTCGTCACGTGCTGCTGATCGGCCATGCGGGACATCCGGAAGTGATCGGCACGATGGGGCAACTGCCCGAAGGCACGGTGACCCTGGTGGAGACGGTGGAAGGCGCCAACACGCTCGAGCGGCCAGATGGTGCGGAGCTTGGCTTTGTCAGCCAGACCACGCTCTCGGTGGAGGACACGGCAGATATTCTCAAGGCGCTGGAAGACCGTTTCCCGGACCTGCACGCGCCGGCAGCCGAATCCATCTGCTATGCCACCACCAACCGGCAGGAGGCTGTGAAGAAGGCGGCACCCGGATCGGACCTTTTCCTCGTCGTGGGCGCACCCAACTCGTCGAACTCGCGCCGTCTGGTGGAGGTTGCGGAGCGGGCAGGGGCGAAGCGATCCCTGCTTGTGCAGCGGGCTTCTGAAATCCCCTGGGACGAGGTGGACGGCATTCGCGTCCTCGGACTTTCGGCCGGCGCCTCGGCGCCCGAAATCATCGTCAACGAGATCATCGATGCGTTCCGCGAGCGCTTCGACGTGACGGTGGAACTCGCGATCACCGCCGAGGAAACCGAGAATTTCCCCGTCATGCGCGCGATCCGCGACGTGGAACTGACCAGCGCCGACATGGCCTTCGTGAACGGCAACGCATAAGCATGGCGGTCTATACGGATATTTCCGAGGTCGAGCTCGGCGCGCTCCTGAAGGAATACGATGTGGGCGAGTTGTTGTCCTACAAGGGCATCGCCGAGGGGACGGAGAATTCCAACTACCTGCTCCACACATCAAAAGCAGCCTTCATCCTGACCCTTTACGAGCAGCGCGTTGAGCGCTCCGACCTGCCATTTTTTCTCGGCCTGATGGAGCATCTGGCGCAGCATGGCGTGAACTGTCCGCTTCCGGTGCGCAGGAACGATCGCGCGGTGGTGAGCGAAATTGCCGGTCGGCCTGCGGCACTCATCACCTTTCTGGAAGGCATGTGGCTCAGGAAACCCGCCCCGCAGCACTGCCGCGAAGTGGGCAGGGCCATGGCGGGGATGCATCTGGCCGCGCGCGGCTTTGAACCGACACGGGCAAATGCGCTGACCGTGGGCGACTGGCGTCCGCTCTGGGAAAAGGCGAAGCCTCGGGCAAACGAGGTGGAAGAGGGACTGGAGGCGGAGGTCGAGGCTGATCTTGCTGAGCTTGCCCAAGGCTGGCCGGCCGACCTTCCGACCGGCGTCATTCATGCGGACCTTTTTCCTGACAATGTCTTTTTTCTCGGTGACCGGGTTTCGGGGATCATCGATTTCTATTTCGCCTGCAATGATCTGCTGGCCTACGACATTGCCACCTGTCTCAATGCCTGGTGCTTTGAGAAGGACGGGTCCTACAACCTGACCAAGGGGTCGGCACTGCTCGAGGGCTATCAGTCGGTGCGCCCGCTGGACGCGGCCGAGATCGAGGCGCTGCCGCTTCTGGCACGTGGTTCCGCGCTGCGTTTCATGCTGACGCGGCTCTATGACTGGCTGACCGTTTCCAACGGCGCGCTGGTGAACAAGCGCGACCCGATGGAATATGTGCGTCGGCTGCGCTTTCACCGGCAGATTAGCTCTGCATCTGAATACGGGATCGGCCTGAAGTGACAAGCGTGGAAATTTTTACCGACGGCGCCTGTTCGGGCAATCCGGGTCCCGGCGGCTGGGGCGCGCTTCTGCGCCACAATGGCGTCGAGAAGGAACTGTCGGGCGGCGAGGCCGAGACCACCAACAACCGGATGGAACTCAAGGCGGCCATCGAGGCGCTCAACGCCCTGAAGAGGTCCTGCGACGTGGACCTCTACACCGACAGCGTCTATGTGCGCGACGGCATTTCCGGCTGGATCGAGGGCTGGAAGCGCAATGGCTGGAAAACGGCAGCCAGGAAGCCGGTCAAGAACGCCGAGCTATGGCAGGCGCTGGACGAGGCGCAGAAGCGCCACAAAATCAAATGGCACTGGGTCAAGGGCCATGCGGGCCATCCCGAGAATGAACGCGCCGACGCGCTTGCACGCGCCGGCATGGAGCCTTTCAAGAAAAAGCGGCGCTGAGCCAGGGCGATACCGGCGATCCAGACCATCCGAGAAGCGTCGGACCGAAAAGCGGATTCGTTTTTCGGTCCGGCACAGTTGAACGGTTCACCGTTTCACGGAAACATCGCTCCGTTCTATCTGTCTGCTTTTCCGCATCTATGCGGATGCCAGGTGGTTCTGCGCCTGAAGCTGATCGAGGATGCGGGCGGCGCCGCTTGTCTCGGCCTGTCCGGGATTCTCCTCGATGTTGATCGCGCTCACGACGCCGTCATCGACGATCATCGAATACCGCTTGGAACGGCTGCCGAGACCTGCAACCGAAAGATCTGTATCGAGGCCGAGCGCCCTGGTGAAATCGCCATTGCCATCGGCAATGAAGGTGATCTTGTCTTCCGCGCCGGTGAACCCGGCCCAGGCCTTCATCACGAAGGCGTCGTTCACGGAGATGACGGCGATGTCATCGGCGCCACGAGCGCGGATCGCATCGCCATTTTCGACAAAGCCCGGCAGATGGCTGTTGCTGCAGGTCGGGGTGAAGGCCCCGGGTACGCCGAAGAGGACGACTTTGCGACCGGCAAAGAAATCGGGCGCTGCGATATCGTTCGCGCCTTCGGCGCTCACTTTCTTGAAGTTTGTATCGGGAATGCGATCACCAACGGAAACTTTCATCAGGGGCTCCTGAAAACTATTTAAAATCAATGATTTTCAGGGGATTTCAATATCCCCTGAGACAGCCTCTCCATCAGCCGTCAGCGTATATATAAGATCGCTGTTTTCAAGTTTCCCGACATCGCCGTCCAATATTTCAACAACGAACCTGGCCGCTCCCTCCTTGAGGGCTTCAAGCCTTGGTGTCCCGAGCAGATGAGCGTGGGCATGATCGAGGAAGAGGGCTGGTTCCAGCGCCGAGGCGGGTAGCCTCCCTTCAAGGACAAGCGCGCCGCCCGTTTTCTCGACAGAAGCGATTCCAAACGTCGCATCGGCGGGGGCGGGAAGGGATGCGAATGCACGCCGCACCGCGAGCGCGTCGCTGACATTGTCGGCGTCGGCGCCCGGGTCGAAGGTGAAAGAGGCCTGGAAGGGGATGCAGATCGTCTCGCAGATTCCGAGAAAGACGTCCGCATCGATCAGTGTCGCAGCGTTCGCCTGGTCGAGTGTGAAGGTGATGGGCAGCGAAACGGATTGCCTGTAGCCCGCCCACTGGGTTCCGCCATCATGAATGCGTTCCGGGGCCGGGTACTGCACTTCGACCGCGCGGATATGGGAACTTCGGGAGACATCGACCTGCGGGGGAATGCCGGCAGCGCCCGGGTTGCGCCAATAGGTCTTCCAGCCGGGTTTGAGACTGATTTCGAGAGCCCCACGGAGACGGCCGTCTTCATCCGGAAGCCCGACGGTAACGAGACGAACCGATCCGCCTTCGGTTTCCTGCCATTGGCTGGACGCGCCATGTGCCTGCGGGGCCATCATGAGTAGTGCAAGGGTCAGGGATGGGGCTCGAATCATGGTGGGAGAGTGCAGCGGAGACGCCGGGCCGGCAAGGAACACTTCGCTCTGGCAGCATCATAAATGCGTGACCGGCGGCCTGCGGCAGGGCGATATCCGCCTTTCACGCCATGGGAAAACGGGTTAGGCTGAAAGCACGGAAACCCAGAATGCAGCAGGGACCAAGGGTACAAAAGGAAATGACGGCACTTCCATATCTGGAAAACCATTTCCTGATCGCCATGCCCGGCATGCGCGATGAACGGTTTGCGCGCGCGGTGATCTATCTGTGCGCCCATAGCGAGGAGGGGGCGATGGGGCTGATCATCAACCAGCCGCAGCAGCTCGCTTTTCCCGATATCCTCGTGCAGCTCGGCATTCTAGAACAGTCGGAAGCCATCCGGCTGCCGCAGGAAGCGCGCAACATGCCCGTGCGCAATGGCGGTCCCGTGGACCGAAGCCGGGGCTTCGTGCTGCATACGGACGACTATGTCGTGGAATCTTCAATGCCGGTTTCCGACAGCATCTGCCTGACGGCCACGGTCGACATGCTTAGAGCCATATCGCTCGGCCAGGGGCCGCGTCATGCCCTGATGGCGCTCGGCTATGCCGGCTGGGGCGCCGGGCAGCTTGAAATGGAGATCGGCGAGAACGGCTGGCTGACCTGTCCGGCAACGCCGCAGCTTCTGTTCGAGGGCAATATCGAACAGAAATATGATGGCGTCCTCGCATCGATTGGCATTGATGCGGCAAATCTCAGCCAGATTGCCGGCCACGCCTGAGAGGCGACACCTCTTCTCGCCGAACGGAACGCCCTGTCCCTTTAAGACTTGGCTGCGGTTGTGTGCTCGAACAGCAGCTTGCCGGTGGTTTCGGCATCTTCCGGTTCGCCGAAAACGAAGCTCTGGGCGTAGTCGCACCCCATCTCGGCAAGTTGCTGCGCATCCTGTTGATCGACCACGCCTTCCGCCACGACGGACAGTTCGAGCTCCTTGGCCATCTTGACCATGGAACGCACCATGACGATCCCACGTGCGCTGTGATCTTCCAGAAACCGCCGGTCGATCTTGATGGTGTCGAAAGGGAAGCTCGAAAGATAGGACAGCGAAGAATAGCCCGTGCCGAAATCGTCCAGCGACAGGCCGATGCCGATCTGCCTCAGCTTCTCGAGCACATGGGCGGACTGCTCGGGATTGTCCATGACCACGGATTCGGTCAACTCAAGCCGGAAGCTCTCCGGTGAAACGCCCGAACGGGCGATGACAGACCGTACGTCGCCCACGAGATCGCGGCGGATAAGCTGCCGGCTTGAGAGATTGACCGACATGACGAGCGGCAAATCCGGAAACTGCTTCTGCCAGCGATAAAGATCCTCGGCCGCCTGCTGCATGGCAAAAAGGCCGAGCTGGACGATCAGGCCGGAGCTCTCGGCAATCGGTATGAAGTCCGATGGCGGTATGGCACCGCGGCGCGGGTGATCCCAGCGCAGAAGAGCCTCGAAGCCGGCAATGGTCTGGTCTTCCAGGCGAATGATCGGCTGATAGACAAGCTTAAGCTCGGAACGCTCGATCGCGCGGCGCAGATCCGCCTCCATGCGCAGGCGATTGTTGTCGTTCGAGCGGAAGGCAGGGCGGAAGGGCTCGATCCGGTCGCCACCGAAACGCTTGGCCTGATACATGGCGAGCTCGGCGTCCTTGAGCATCTCCTCCGCCGATTCCTGTGTCGTGGTCCAGGAAATGAGGCCGATGGAGGAGGTGAGGACAATCTCGCGGCGGGCGAAGGTCACCGGGGTGCGGATCGCCTGCTTGACCGCGTCTGCCACGGCGGCGATGCGCGCTGGCTCCTGCTCGGACAGAAGGATCATGGCGAACTGGTCGCCGGACAGGCGGCAGAGCGAATCGCGCGGCTTCAGGAGCCTGTGCAGCCGGCGGGCAATGGTGAGCAGGATCGTGTCGCCCACCGAGATGCCGAGCTCCTCATTGACCTGCTTGAAACGGTCGATGTCGATCACGAAGACGGTCGGCCGCACCTGCTGCTCCATGCGGGCTATGGAAATGATCGCATCGAGCCGGTTGAGGAACAGTTCCCGGCTTGGAAGCCCGGTAAGATTGTCATGAACCGCATCGTGCAGGAGGCGCTCTTCAGCCTTTTTCTGCTCGGTGACGTCAACCATGGTGCCGACACAGCGGATGACCTGGCCATCGGAGCCGATGACAGGGCGCGCGCGCAGGTCGAACCAGTGATAGTGGCCGTCCGCACCGCGCAGGCGGAAGCACTGGGAGATGCGTCCGCGGCGCTGTTCGAGCACCACGTCGAGCGTCGTGCGGAATGTGTCGCGGTCCTCGGTGTGTAGGGTGGAAAGCCAGTCGCGGGCCGGGCCATGCAGGCTGCCCGAGGGGAGGCCGAGTTGGCGGCTGACATCGGGTCGCGTGATGATGCGGTCGCGCGAAACGTCCCAGTCCCAGACCACGTCTCCCGAGCCGGAAATCGCCAGCGCCTGACGTTCCATGTCGCTGAACAGGCCCTGGAAGAGAGCGCCGCCGGCAAAGGCGTGCTGCATGACTGTGAAGCCGATCAGGAGAATGATCAGGATAAGGCCGCCGCCGATTGCCGGCTGGACGATGTCGTTGTCGAGAACCCCGGTGATCGCCATCCACGAGCCGACCATCCAGGCGATGATCATGACCCAGCTGGGAACCAGCATGATGGCACGGTCATAGCCCTGGAGACTGAGATAGATGATGATGCCAAGGCCGACCACGGCTGTGGCGGCGAAGGAGATGCGGGCGATGCCGGCGGCCACGGCGGGGTCGATGATGGCGAAACCGGCAATGATGCCGAGACCCAGGATCCAGGCGAGCACGCCATAGCTGAAATGGTCGTGCCAGCGGTTGAGATTGAGATAGGCAAAAAGGAAGACCACAAGCGTGGCAGCCAGACCGACCTCGGTACCGGCGCGCCATATCTGCTCATTGCCAGGCGTGATCTCGATCACTTTGCTCAGGAACCCGAAATCAATGGAGATATAGGCAAGAACCGCCCAGGCCAGTGCCGCCGTGGCCGGAAACATCGAGGTTCCCTTGACCACGAACAGGATGGTCAAAAACAGGGCCAGCAGGCCGGCAATGCCGATGACGATGCCGCGGAAGAGCGTGTAGGCGTTCACCGTGTCCTTGTAGGCGCCGGGATCCCACAGATAGACCTGCGGCAGGTTTGGCGAGGAAAGCTCTGCGACGAAGGTAACGACAGAGCCGGGATTGAGCGTGACGTGAAACTCATCCGCATCCGGGCTTTCCTGCCTGTCGAGCGTGAAACCGGAACTCGGTGTAATGGCGGCAATGCGCTGCGAGCCAAGGTCGGGCCAGACAAGGCCTGAGCCGACCAGACGGAAATGCGGCGCGACGATGAGGCGGTCAAGCTGCTGGTCCGTCGTGTTGGCGAGAGCGAACACCGCCCAGTCTCCCGTGGAGCGTTCATCCTGCGCTTCCACCTCAATGCGCCGGACGATGCCGTCGACGTCGGGCGCTGTCGACACCTGAAACGCGTCTCCCTGCGCGCGGTAGATTTCCACCGCTCCTGACAGGTCGAGCGCCACATCATCACGGGCGATCTTGATCGGTTCGATCGCTTCTGCCGTGCCGACGGCTGAAACAAGGGTGATGAATGCCGCGGCCAGGGCCACCAGAAAAGCGGGGAAGAAGGAACGCGACAAGGAAATCAGCCTCGTGTTTCTAGTGCAGGCACGTGACGCTCCTCAGCGACCAGCGCATAGAGATAGTGATCACGCCAAGTACCGTTGATCCTGAGATAGGACCTGAGCAGGCCTTCGCGCTGAAATCCGGCTTTTTCAAGTAAACCGACAGAACGTTTGTTGTCTGGAATACAGGCGGCTTCCAGACGGTGCAACCGCAAGCCGTCGAAAGCATAGGGAATGAGCAGCCGCAGGGCCGAAAGCATCATGCCGCGACCGGCATATCGTTCGCCCATCCAGTAGCCTATGCTGGCGGTCTGCGCGACGCCGCGCCTGATGTTGGAGAGTGTGATTCCACCCGCCAGGGCTTCCGTCGGCGCATCAAAGACGAAGAAACTGATGCCGGTGCCGTTTTCATATTCGGTGCGATAGCGCTTGAGCCGGTGCCGGAAAGCGCTTCTGGACAATTCGTCGGGTGCCCAGCTTGGCTCCCAGGGCACGAGAAAGCCGCGGCTTTCGTCGCGCAGGGCTGCCCATTCCGCATGATCGCCCATGACCGGTGTTCTGAGGAACACGGTTTCGCCCTTGAGCGCCGGAGGCGGGCGGCGGAAGAAGGGCACGTCCAGCATATGTCTGCGACGGTCCTACACGGCGAGCTTGCGAGGCATGGACCCCTGATCGGCGAGCGCATCCTGAATGGATTCGAAGGGTGCAAGGCTGCCGACGGGGCCAATCGCCGCAACGGTCGGCTTGGAGGTGAAGAGACGCTGCGAGAGATCGGTCAGGCGATCAACGGTGAGGTTGGACAGGCGATCCATCAATTCGTCCACGTCGATCGGCCGGCCGTAGAGCAGAAGCTGGCGCGCGATCTGCGAGGCGCGGCTTGCCGGGTTTTCACGCGCCATCATGAGGCCGGCGCGATATTGCGCACGTGCCCGGTCGAGCTCGTCCTGACCGATGGCCTGTCCCGCTTTCTGCAACTCGCCGAGGAGCAGGGGCACAAGCTCTTCGATGTCGCTTTTGCCGGTCGCAGCGTGGATGCCGAAAATGCCGGTGTCCGAGAACCCCCAGTGGAAGGCGTAGACCGAGTAGCAGAGGCCGTGCTTCTCACGTATTTCCTGGAAAAGCCTCGAGGACATGCCGCCGCCGAGAATGGTGGAGAGCACCTGCGAGGCATAGAAGTCGCGCACATGGTAGGCACGGCCCTCAAAGCCCAGAATGATCTGCGCATCCATGAGATCGCGATGCTCGCGGAAGTCACCGCCCACATAGTGTGCATAGGGCGGTGTGGTGCCTTCGGCCTTGCTGCGGAAACTGCCGAGGCGGCTTTCCACCTCGCGCACGAAATCTTCGTGCTTCAGCCCGCCGGCGGCGACAATGACCATGCGATCGGCCGAGTACTGGCGTTCGAGAAAGCCGCGAAGCTGGTCCGGGGTAAAGGACTGGACCGTCTCGGGGGTTCCGAGCACCGAACGGCCAAGCGCCTGATGGCGGAACGCCGTCTCGGTGAAGCGGTCGAAGACGATGTCGTCGGGAATGTCGTGCGCAGCGCCGATCTCCTGGAGGATCACATGCTGCTCGCGTTCCAGCTCGTGCGGGTCGAATTTGGAATCGGTCAGAATGTCGGAAAGGAGCTCTACCGCCAGCGGCATGTCTGCGCTGAGAACGCGTGCATAGAATGCGGTTGTCTCGACGCTGGTCGCAGCGTTGATCTCACCGCCAACATCCTCGATATCGGTCGCAATCTGACGGGCACTGCGTTTGGTCGTTCCCTTGAACGCCATGTGCTCAAGGAGATGCGCAATACCGTGCTCATTCTCGTGCTCATTGCGCGATCCGGATTTAACCCAGATGCCCAGCGCAACGGTTTCCAGATGAGGCAGGGTTTCGGTTGCGACCGTCAGGCCGTTCGACAGACGGCTTACCTCAACACCCATATGCTTCTTACTCCTTGAACGAACTCAACGTGCCGCTCTGGCGTGGCGGCTTATGTGATCCTGCAGCATTCTTAAATCTGAGGGAAGGACTGTAAAGGACTCTTTGCGTTTCATCAGGTCGCCGAGCCATTCGGGCAGGGCCGGCTCGATGCCGCTGGCATCCCTGACGGCAGCCGGGAACTTGGCCGGATGGGCGGTCGACAGAACCACCATGGGCGACGCCGATGCCGGCATTGCACGCGCAACTTTCACGCCCGTGGCTGTGTGCGGGTCGAGCAGATAGCCGCTCTCGCGCCGGACCGCGCCGATCGTTTGCGCCGTTTCCGCCATCTCCGAGCGACCGGCAGAAAAGCCTTTGCGGATGACCTCCAGCGTCTCTGGCTCGACCGTGAAGCTGCCTGACTGCTTCAGCATCTGCATGTAGCGGCGGATTTCATCCGCATTCCTGCCGGAAGCAAAATAGAGCAGGCGTTCGAAATTGGAGGAAACCTGAATGTCCATCGAGGGCGATGTGGTCGCCACCACTTCACGCGTGGCGTATTCACCGGTGGCGAGCGTGCGGGCGAGAATGTCGTTGTCGTTGGTGGCGATCACGAGACGATCGATGGGCAGGCCCATTTCCTTTGCCGCATAGCCGGCGAAAATATCGCCGAAATTGCCGGTGGGTACGGTGAACGAGATCGTGCGGTCGGGACCGCCGAGTGAGACGGCGGCGGTGAAGTAGTAGACGATCTGGGCCATCACGCGGGCCCAGTTGATCGAATTCACGCCGGAAAGAGCTACGCTGTCACGGAAACCGTGATCGTTGAACATGTCCTTGAGCAGGCCCTGGCAGTCGTCGAAATTGCCTTTAACGGCAAGCGCATGCACGTTGGCGGCGCCGGATGTGGTCATCTGGCGCTGCTGTACCGGGGAGACACGCCCCTCGGGGAAGAGGATGAAGACATCCGCCCGTTCGGTCCCGGCAAAGGCCTCTATGGCAGCCCCCCCGGTGTCGCCCGATGTCGCGCCGACGATGGTGACACGCTCGCCGCGCTCGGCAAGAACATGATCCATCAGCCGCGCCAGAAGCTGCATGGCAACATCCTTGAAGGCGAGGGTGGGGCCGTGAAAAAGCTCCAGGATGAACTCGTTCGGACCGGTCTGAACAAGGGGGCACACCGCGGGGTGGCGGAAAGTGGCGTAGCTCTCGTCAATGATGCGGCGCAGGGTCGACGCGTCTATTTCATCGCCTACGAAGGGAGCGAGCACGCGAAAGGCGATCTCGCCATAGCTCTGGCCGCGCATGGCGCGGATGTCGTCATCGGAGAACTGCGGCCACGCGCGGGGAACGTAAAGACCGCCATCGCGGGCAAGCCCTGCCAGCATCGCATCGGAAAACCCAAGCGCCGGCGCATCGCCACGCGTGCTGATATAATCTGTCGCCATTCGTCGTATTGCCTCATGAACTGCGAGGGAGGACAGCCGGCGCCCGCAAGAGCCCGTCGCATTCCGGCCGCGCGTCTGGTATAGAGCATGATCTGGACGGGTGGGAACCGGTTTTCCACTCAAACCGCACGGAAATTGAATGTCGATGACGGGATTTCTGGAATTTGCCGGAAAAATCTGTCATCTCTCCGTTGCTTTTTTGCCCGGTCGTTGCCGGTGCTTGCAGAATGCGCAGATCCACGGGGCATGTCACTTGGTCAATTATCGTCTTTTCATCAGTTCTATCCTGCTCTCCGCCACTGCCATCGTTTCGGGCTGCCAGTCCGATGATGCGACGGGCGGACTGGGCGTGCAGGGCGGCAATCTTCAACAGCAGGGTGCCCAGACAGCCGGACCGGCTGAGGATGTGGTGCGCGAAAGCGAATTGCGCGCTTTCTGTCCGCCGGTCTCCCTGCGAGAAGGCACGGCCTATTTCACCACCTATGAAAAGGGCGGGCAGGACCAGCCCGGCAGCGTGATCTATCAGGCCTCGATCACCGATGTGACGCGCAAGTGTACCTACGGCACGGGTTCGTTCGGCATGACGGTGGCCGTGGCCGGTCGCGTCGTCCCGGGTCCGAAAGGCAATACCGGCACGATCACAATGCCGATCCGCATCGTCGCCGTTCGTGGCGGCGAGGTTGTCTATTCAAAGCTGTTCCAGCATCAGGTCGCGATCAGCGACACCGCCGGCGCAACCCAGTTCATCTTCAACGATCCGAATGTGATGATCACGGGGACGCCCGATCGCAGCATTCAGTTGATGGTCGGGTTTGACGAAGGGCCGAACGGCGGCCGCTAGAGCGGTTCACCGTTTCACGGAAACGCTGCTCCGCTCTATCTGTCTGATTTCCTGCATTTGTGCTGACGTCAGGTGATTCCACCTGACTGCAAAATGCTTTAACCTTGCGACCGGTCTCTAAACCGCTCAAGATGAAGGCGGGGGCAAGTCCCCCGTTTTTTGTGGAATATCAGGGTGTTTGGAGCGCGGGCTGAATCAATCTGTCAGGGTTGCCCTCAGGCATCCTCGCTCCATTCCGACAGGGCTTCGATGACGCCGGCAAGGTCCTGGAAACGGTGAATGACAGTCTCCGCGCCCGCTTCCATCAGAAGGTCGGCATGGCCGGGCTGGATGTGCGCTCCACCGGTGAAGCCGATGACGCGCATGCCGGCGGCTTTCGCGCCCGCGATCCCATGCACTGAATCTTCAATGACGAAGCAGCGCCCGGGTGCGGCTCCCATCTTCTCGGCGGCATAAAGGAATACGTCCGGCGCAGGCTTGGGCTGGCGCGAGAGCGTTTCCAGAGAGGAATAGATGCGGTCCTTGAAGAAGGGCAGGAGCCGTGTACGGGACAGCATCGCCTCCACGCGCTCGTGGCTCGAATTCGAACAGACGCATTTCGGCACGGTGACGGCTGCGACCGCTTCGTGCACGCCTTCCAGAGGCTTTACCTCCTTGCGTACTTTCTTGTCGACTTCGCTTTCAGCCTGATCGATCAGCGTGGCCTGCAGCGGCGCGTCGGCATTTTCCTCGATTGATAAAAGGATGTCCTTGAAGGTGAGGCCGGCATAGCGGCTGGCCAGTTCCTCAGGCGTGATCTCGAAGCCCGCTTCCGTCAGCACCCGCGCTTCGACACGCGACGCGATGATTTCCGAATCGACGAGAACGCCATCGCAATCGAAGATGACGAGTTCGGGAGCTGGCATGGCAAGACCTGTTCTGAATTGAAGCCTGATGGTGGCGCGTTGGGGGCATAGCCGTTATGCCGCCCCGAGACAACTCCACAAAGCCATGGCTGAACGCGCTATTCGACGACGACCTCTGTGCGCTCGCCAGCGGTCACGCTGGCTTTCCGGCGCTGTTCCGCCCTGTCGCCTTCGTAGCGCACAAGCACTTCATAGTCTCCCGGCGGCAAAGTCTCCTGTGCCTCGACGTCATAGGTGCCGCCCAGATTCTTCTGGTTGCCCTGGATGTCTTTCTTGCCCTCAAGAAATTCGATCCTGTAGGCGCCCGGAGCGGAGACGGCGAGGACGCCGGCATTGATATTGATCGTCGCCTCGGTGCGTTCGCCCGCCCTGACGCTGATCGGCGTCATGGCTTCGGCCTTTCCGAGGCGCGCATAAAGCATGTAATCGCCGGGTGGAACATCCATTCCCTGCTTGCCTGGGCCATACTGGCCGCCAAGCGATTTGCGCTTTCCGTTAATGTCGGCCCTGGCGTCCTGGACCTCGAAGCGAATTGCGTTGCCTTCCACCTCCGGCCCGCCCTCCGCATAAACGGCAGACGGGACGACAAGGCCGGAGCCGATGACCAAGTCGAGTTTGAGGGTCTCGCCGGCGGCGAGTTCGTGGCTTTCTTCGACGGTGGCCTTGCCGATCCGTCCGGTGACCCTGATGGAACCGGCCTTCGCCCAGACGCGTGTCTGGCCATATCCGCCATCCTTCGTGCCGTCGAAATGCACGTCGACGCGCGCGCCCGTGTCGGCCTCGGTGTCTTCGGGGGTCCGTTTCGGCGTGATTTCGACGAGCCCGGCATCGAGCACGGCAATGACGTCCGTTGTCTTGTCGTCGGTCAGCTCCACATCGGTCTCGAATGTGATGCGGCCAAGCCGCGCTTTCGCACGATAGGATCCGGCGGGTACGCTGGCAGCGAACACGCCGCGATAGCCGCCGTCTGCGCTGCGGTTCGCGGGCTCGCCATTTGCATCCAAAGGGATGAAGTCCCAGCGCACTTCCGAACTGTCGGCCATGTCCGGGCCATCCTGCGAAAGGCGTGCGATGCCACGCACATTGAACTCGACACTGGCCGGTTGCGGCTTTGGCTCTGGCTTCGGGTCGGGCACCTTTGCGACCGTGGTTTCGAGCGCTTCCGCGAACTGGCCTGCGTCGTCAGCCTTGAGATAGAGCCCACCGGTGTTTTCCGCGAGACAGGCAACTTCCTGTCCTTCTTCCTCGGACAGGCCGAAACCGACCACATGCGCAGTAAAATCGACGCCAGAGGCCTCAAGCTCGCGTCCGAGCGCACAGGGGTCCGCATTGCAGGTCTCCAGCCCATCGGTGACAAGGATGACGGTCGCAGCATTTTCTTCAATGCGCAGTTCCTCGGCGGCCTTCCGAACCGCATCGGTGAGGGGCGTCTTTCCCTTCGGGTTGAGGCGGTCGGCGAAATCGGCGACCGCGGCTGCCGTGCCTGTTGCCGGCGGAATGGCGATCTCG
This sequence comes from Nitratireductor rhodophyticola, assembly GCF_019891355.1. NCBI lineage: Bacteria > Pseudomonadati > Pseudomonadota > Alphaproteobacteria > Hyphomicrobiales > Phyllobacteriaceae > Nitratireductor > Nitratireductor rhodophyticola. The sequence continues at coordinate 935,903 of NZ_JAHSSF010000002.1, forward strand.
ATGTCGGAACAGGAACCTTTCTCCCGGTGCCCGTAGGCCACGAGGCCAAGCTCGGTGTCCTCGGGCAGCGTTTCCAAGACTTTGCGCAGCGTATCGCGTGCGATCTCGATCTTCGTCGTGCCGTCGATCTGTCCCCACATGGAGCCGGAGCCATCCAGGACGATGATCGTTTTGCCTGCGGCCATCGCGGGGAAGGCAAACAACAGGGCTGCCAGGACGCTCAACAGGCGGGTGCGGATCATACCGGATCTCCGTGGGTGAAACTTGACGCAAGGGAAGATTGCACAGCTTCGCATGGGCCGCAAATCGGCGCGGACCCTTACGGAATATTTACCATCTTCCGTAACCATAACGGCAGGTAAACAGTCCGAGTTAGAGGTCAGTCCATGTCCGCTGTGCGTCGTATCGATGAGCTTGCACCCGAACCGAAAAAGGCCGAATGGCTCGATACGATCATCAAGGGGGACTGTGTCGCCGCACTTGACCGTCTGCCGGAAAAATCGGTCGATGTGATCTTTGCCGATCCACCCTACAATCTGCAGCTTGGTGGAGACCTCCACCGCCCCGATCAATCGCGCGTCGATGCGGTTGACGATGCCTGGGACCAGTTCGACAGTTTTGCTGCCTATGATGCCTTCACCCGCGCATGGATGCTGGCAGCGCGTCGCGTCTTGAAGCCGAACGGCACGATCTGGGTGATCGGCTCCTATCACAACATTTTTCGGGTCGGCACGGTGATGCAGGACCTGGGTTACTGGCTGCTCAACGACATTGTCTGGCGCAAGACGAACCCGATGCCGAATTTTCGCGGGCGCCGGTTCCAGAACGCGCATGAGACGATGATCTGGGCTTCGCGCGACAAGTCGTCCAAGGGCTATACCTTCAATTATGAAGCGCTGAAGGCCTCCAATGACGATGTGCAGATGCGCTCCGACTGGCTCTTCCCCATCTGCACGGGCAAGGAACGCCTGAAGAACGAGGATGGCGGCAAGCTGCATCCCACGCAGAAGCCGGAAGCGCTGCTTGCACGGGTGATGATGGCATCGACCAAGCCCGGCGATGTGGTGCTCGATCCATTCTTCGGCTCAGGCACGACCGGGGCGGTTGCCAAGCGGCTTGGCCGCCACTTTGTCGGCATCGATCGGCAGGATGAGTATATCGAAGCGGCGAGCGCTCGTATCGCCGGCATCGAACCGCTGGACGAGATGGATCTTGCCCAGATGCAGGCCAAGCGTTCCGCGCCACGCGTGGCCTTCGGCAGCCTGCTGGAGGCAGGCCTCATGCAGCCGGGCACGCAATTGCACGATTCCAAGCGTCGCTGGACCGCCAATGTGCGTGCCGACGGCACGATTGCCATCGGCGACGAGGCAGGCTCGATCCACCGAATCGGCGCACGCGTTCAGGGGCTCGAGGCCTGCAATGGCTGGACCTTCTGGCATTTCGAGGAAAAGGGCAGCCTGAAGCCGATCGACGATCTGCGCCAGATCATGCGCGACAACATGCAGGGCGTTGCCGCCTGAGCATCAGGCGCGTAGGCTCAGGTGGAGAAGCCCGGAGCCGCAAAAGCCAAAGACTATCAGCAAGATAGAGCGCTTCGATGAATCTCTGTATGATTCTGCGGAGCGCTTTTTTCAGACTGCGAAGCCATAGCCGGCCAGATCGCTTCGCAGCTTCTCTGCGCCGCTGAAATGCACGGCCTGCCAGCCGGCATCTCTTGCACCTTCCACATTCTTCTCGCTGTCGTCGATGAACAGCGTGGCGGCCGGCTCGAGGCCGAAGCTTTCGACATGGATGTCGTAGATCGCGCGGTCAGGCTTGAGGAGCCCCACTTCGCCCGAGACGGTCACGCCGCGTGGCCGGTTGAGAAAGGTATAGCGCTCGCGGGCCTCGGCGAATGTGTCTGCCGCAAAATTCGTGAGCATGGTCACGTCATGGCCGGCGTCGATGAGCGTTTCGAGCATGGCGACCGAATCGTCATAGGCGTAAGGCACCATTTCGTGCCAGTGACGGCGGAAGCCACGAATGTTCTCTTCCTCCTGCGGGTGCTCGGCGATAAGAAGCGCCTCGGCGTCCTCCCACCCGCGTCCGCGATCCTGTTCGATGTTCCAGTCGCCGGTGCAGACATTCTCCAGAAACCAGCGACGTTGGGCATCGTCGGGGATGAGGCGGCGATAGGGAATTTCTGGATCATAGTGGATCAGGACCCTGCCGATATCGAAAACGATGTGACGGATCTCGCTCATGCGGTTCTATCCTTTGCGGGGCTTCTTGGTGGCTCCGGGTATCGCAGCCTCGATAGCCTTTTTCATGACAGTGGGCAGGGCTTCGCCGGGCAGTGTGTCGGGGGACGACCACCAGCCATCGCCGGGCATTTGATCGCCGGGCGGTTGATCATTGTGAAGATCGGCCCGAAAAACGGAAAGCTCCAGCGCGAAATGCGTGAAGACGTGGCGGATCGACCCGGTTTCACGCCAGTCGGCGGGGAAGGGGGCGGCGGAGGTGTCGGTGCTGCCATCCTGCCGCGCGGTCCAGTGGCTGCCGGGGACTTCCGTCATGCCGCCCAGAAGGCCGGTGGGCGGGCGCTGCCGTAAAAGCACCGCGCCGTCGGTGCGTACGGCGACGAAGGCCGCGCCGCAGCGGGTGGGCTTCTCCATCTTCGGCGCCTTGACGGGGAAGCGCTCGGCGGTGCCTTCGCGCCGCGCCGTGCAGCCATCGGCGATGGGGCAAAGCACGCAGGCTGGCCTGCGCGGCGTGCAGATGGTTGCACCCAGATCCATCATGGCCTGCGCGAAGTCGCCCGGTCGATCATGCGGAAGAGCCTGCGCGACCCGGGCGCGAATCTCGGGTTTGGCCTGCGGTAGAGGTGTCTCGATGGCATGAAGCCGTGTGATGACGCGCTCGATATTGCCATCCACCACGGCGGCGGGGCGGTTGAAGGCAATGGCTGCAATGGCCGCGGCTGTGTAGTCGCCGATGCCGGGAAGGGTCTTGAGGCCGGCCTCGGTATCTGGAAAGCGGCCACCATATTCGCTGGCGACGGTCTCGGCGCATTTCTTCAGATTGCGGGCGCGCGAATAATAGCCGAGCCCCGCCCATGCCTTCATCACGTCGTCGGTTTCGGCGGTGGCGAGGGCTTCGACCGTCGGCCATGCATCGGTAAATGCCTCGAAATAGCGCTTGACCGCACCGACCGTGGTCTGCTGAAGCATTACTTCCGACAGCCAGACGCGGTAGGGGTCGGGAAGGACACCGAGTTTTGTCTCGTCGGGCGGAGTGCGCCAGGGCAGGCTCCGGTGATGGCGGTCATACCACGCGAGCAGCGGGCGCGAAAAATCGGTCGAAGAGGCCTGTGCGTCGGTGACCGACGCTTCTCTGCGTGCCATACTGGAGCGAAACTCAATATGCGTTGCGGATCAATTCGAGACTTCATGTCATGACAGGGAAGAGGCAATCGGGCAATCCCGTCGCGGTGAGCGATCTTGCCACCGGTATTCTCGATCCGGTGATGCGCAAGCGCGCAGGGCTTTCGGTGGAGCTTGTCCAGTGCTGGGGCGAGATCGTGGGCGAGCGGCTGGCGCTCAGCACGCGGCCTGAAAAGCTCGCCTGGCCGCGCCGCCGGCACGAGGACGACCCGTTTGAGCCGGCCACGCTGGTGATCGCGTGCGAAGGTGCGGCGGCGCTGCGCCTGCAGCACGAGACGGGTGAGGTGATCGCCCGCGTCAATGCCTTCCTCGGCTTTGCCGCGGTGGGGCGCATAAAGATCGTGCAGAAGCCGGTTGCTCAGCCACAGGTGCGCCGCGCGCCGACCGCGCGCCCTCTTACAGGATCGGAAAGCGCCCGGATCGGTGCGCTTGTCGCCGGGGTGGAAGATGAGGGGCTGCGCCAATCGCTGCAAAAGCTGGGGGCGAGCATATTAGGCCGGCGCAAATGACAGATCATGATCCCGGCGATCACCAAAACGTGATGGGGCGCTTGCTTCAGAAAAACGCGCCCCTGACCCAAATTCGCCCGAAACGCCCGCTTTGTGGCGTGAACGCAGGTAACACTCCAAGACGAACAGGTGAAAATTCATGTCCGAACTGATCCAGCGCCGCAGACTTCTTCTTTCCATGGCCGCCTTGCCGGCGCTTGGGCTTGGACTGGCGGCGTGCACCGACAGCAATGCCGAAGCGGAGGCGGAAGCACCTGCTACGGATCCCGTCACCACGGCAGCCGTCGAAGCCCCGCCCTCCAGCGGAACGGTGGACATGGACAAGCTGCTCGAAGAAGGAGCGCTGGAGGACAAGGTTCTCGGCGATGAAAATGCGCCGGTGACCATTGTCGAATACGCGTCCATGACGTGTAGCCACTGCGCCACCTTCCACACCCGGACCTATCCGGAGCTGAAGAAGAAGTACATTGAGACGGGCAAGGTGCGCTTTATCATGCGCGAGTTCCCGTTCGATCCGCGCGCGGAAGCGGGCTTCATGCTGGCGCGCTGCTCCGACGACAAGTACTTTGCGATGGTTGACGTGCTCTTCAAGCAGCAGAACAACTGGGCACCGGTGCAGGATGCACAGTCTGCTCTCCTGAAGATTTCCAAGCTCGCCGGGTTCACCCAGGAGAGCTTTGAAGCCTGCCTGACGGATCAGGAACTTCTGACGAAGGTGCGGGCCGTGCGCGCCCGCGGCGCGAGCGATTTCGGCGTCGATGCCACGCCGACCTTCTTCATCAACGGAAAGAAGTATTCCGGTGCGATGTCCATCGACGAGATCTCGGCTGTCATCGACGGGATGCTTTAATTTAGCGTAGCTGCGCCACCGGTTTTGCCGGTGGCGTTTTTATTTATCGGGTTTTTATTGATGAATTTTCTTTTGGCTTGCCTTGGGGGCGGCCAACGGCGTCGTTTGATTCTGACATTGGGATTGACGCTTTTTGCAGCCGGTTTTTCACTGAACGGGGCTGTGGTGGCAATCGCCGCCAGCGTGGATATGGAAGCGCTCGCTGAAACGGGCGGGCTCGAGGAACAGGCGCTCGGCGATCCCGAAGCGCCGGTGACTGTCATCGAATATGCATCGATGACCTGCGCACACTGTGCCCGCTATCATGTCGAGACCCTGCCGGCACTGAAGCGCCGGTATATCGACACGGGCAAGGTGCGCTATGTCGTGCGCGGGCTGCCAACGGACCCGCGCGCTGAGGCCGGCTTGATGCTTGCCTATTGCGCGAAGGACGATTATTTCCGCGTCTCCGATCTCCTCTATAGAACCCAGACGCAGTGGGCCTGGGTGCAGGATGGACGCTCTGCCCTGTTGAAAACCGCCATAAATGCAGGTTTCTCACAGGAGAGCTTTGAAGCTTGCTTGACGGACAGCAAGCTTCTGGATGAAGTCAGGTCAATGCGCAATTGGGGTCTGGAGCGTCTGGGGATCGAGGCTGTTCCAACATTCTTCATCAACGGGATGAAGCACTCGGGAGCCATGTCGATTGAGGAAATGTCGGCGATCATCGACGGCATGCTTTAGCGGACAACGCGTTTGTCCGCCGTTTTCGTGTGCGCTGATTGAGGCGCGACCGGCATGAAGTTCACCAAACTGCGCCTTCTGGGCTTCAAATCCTTCGTCGAGCCGAGTGAGTTCGTTATCGAGAACGGGCTGACCGGGGTGGTCGGTCCGAATGGCTGCGGCAAGTCCAATCTGGTCGAAGCGCTGCGCTGGGTGATGGGCGAAAACTCCTACAAGAACATGCGCGCCTCCGGGATGGACGATGTCATCTTCTCCGGTTCGGGCACGCGCCCGGCCCGAAACACGGCCGAGGTGACGCTGTTTCTCGAAAATTCCGACCGCACTGCGCCGGCCGCTTTCAACGATGCGGACGAGTTGCAGGTGTCGCGCCGCATCGAGCGTGAGGCAGGCTCGGTCTACCGCATCAACGGCAAGGAAGCGCGCGCCCGCGACGTACAGCTTCTGTTCGCCGATCAGTCGACCGGCGCGCGCTCGCCCTCCATGGTGGGGCAGGGGCGGATCGGTGAACTGATCCAGGCAAAGCCGCAGGCGCGCCGGGCGCTGCTTGAAGAGGCTGCCGGCATTTCCGGGCTTCATTCACGCCGCCATGAGGCTGAACTCAGGCTGCGCGCCGCCGAACAGAATCTGGAACGGCTCGACGATGTGGTGAGCGAGCTCGACAGCCAGATCGAGAGCCTGAAACGACAGGCGCGTCAGGCCTCGCGCTTCAAGAAACTTTCTGCCGAAGTGCGCAAGGCCGAGGCGATCCTGCTGCACCTGCGCTGGTCTTCGGCCAAGGCGCAGGAGGCCGAGGCCCAGAGCGCGCTGTCTGAGGCGACGGCACTGGTGGGCGAAAACGCCAGCGGCCAGATGGAAGCGGCCAAGGCACAGGCCATCGGTGCGCACAAGCTGCCGGCGTTGCGCGATGCTGAAGCCGCCGCCGCCGCTGCCCTGCAACGGCTGACCATCGCACGCACGCAGGTGGAGGAAGAGGCCAAGCGCATAGACGCGCGCACGCAGGAACTGAAGAAGCGCATCGACCAGCTGAACGCAGACGTGGCGCGCGAAGAGCAGATGGTGCGCGACAATGCCGATGCGCTGGCGCGACTGGCAGAAGAGGAAGAAGCGCTCAAAGAGACTGAAGAAGGCGCTGAAGGGCGTGAAACCGAACTGCAGAATGTCTTCGAAACGGTTTCCACCGAACTTTCGGCTGCCGAAGAACTGCTCTCGCGGCTGACGGCGGAGAAGGCAGAGGCTTCGGCGACACGGCAGCAGGCCGAGCGTGCAATCCGCGATCAGGCCGAGCGCCGCGACCGGCTGGCGCGGCAGATCGCCAGTATGGATGCCGAGCTTGCGGAGATCGCCAGCCGGATTGCCGGGCTGCCGGACCCGGTCGAAAAGCGCATGCTCGTCGACGAAGCAGCCGAGCGGCTGGAAATGGCGGAGGCGGCTGCAGTCGAAAACGAGGAGCGTGTCGCCGCCGCCCGCGAGGCCGAGCAGGCCGCCCGCCCGCCTCTGCAGGAGGCGCGGGCCGAACTTGGCCGGGTGGAGACAGAAGCGCAGACCCTGCGCAAGATTCTGAATGCCGGAGGGGCGGATCTCTTTCCGGCGGTTCTCGAGCAATTGCGTGTGGAGCGGGGCTTCGAGACCGCGCTGGGTGCCGCTCTCGGCGAAGACCTCGATGTGCCGCTCGACAGTGCCGCACCCGTTTATTGGGGGCCTTCGGAGATAGCTGCCGACGACCCCGCCCTTCCAGAGGGCGTGATGGCGCTTTCCTCTGTGGTGAAAGCGCCCGCGCAGCTTGCGCGTCGTCTGGCGCAGATCGGCATCGTGGACGCCGGGGACGGGCCACGGCTGCAAAAAATGCTGAAGCCCGGTCAGCGGCTGGTGGCGCGCGACGGGGCATTGTGGCGCTGGGACGGATATCGCGCCAGCGCCGACGCGCCCACGGCGGCGGCGCAGAGGCTGGCGCAGAAGAACCGCCTTGCCGAGCTCGATGGAGAGGTAATCGAGGCGACCGCGCGGCTCCGCGCGACAGAAACCGCGCTGGCCGATGCCGAGCAGGGGGTGAAGAGCGCGGTGGAAGCCGAACGCCGCTCCCGCGAGGAAGCGCGCGAAGCGCAGGCCGCGCTTGGCCGGGCGCGCGATGCGCTGGCTGGTGCAGAAAAGGCGGCGGGCGAGCTTTCCAGTCGCCGCGTGAGCCTTGATGAGGCGCGCAGCCGGGTGGTCGAGGATCACGAAGAGGCCGCCGCGGCGACAGTGGCTGCGGAGGAAGCGCTGGAAGCCGCGCCCGATCTGACCGAACTGCAGGCGCAGCTTGAACAGCAGTCCGCCGAGGTTTCCGCCAAACGCGCGGCGGTGGCCGAAGCGCGTGCGGCCTATGAGGGATTGCGGCGCGAGGCGGAAGCGCGCCGGCGCCGGCTGGAGGCTATCGCTGCGGAACGGCGTGGCTGGCAGTCACGCGTGGAGAACGCCGACCGGCACACCGCGGCCCTTCTGCAGCGCCGCGCCGATACGGAAGCCGAGCTTGAAGAACTCGCCGAAGCGCCCGAGGAGATCGAGGCGCGCGGCCGCTCGCTTCTTTCGGAGATTGCGAAGGCGGAAGCCGTGCGCAGGGAAGCGGCTGACACTCTGCAGGAAGCCGAAAACCGCCAGACGGAGCTCGACAAGCGGGCGACCGAGAGCATCCAGGCGCTTTCATCGGCGCGCGAAGCCAGGGCCCGTGCCGAGGAGCGCGTGACGGCAGCCGAGGAACGGCGCAAGGAGGCGGAAGCCCGAATTCAGGAAGTGTTGAACGTTGCGCCGCACAGGGTTCTGGCGATGGCCGAACTGGAGCCGGATGCGCCGATGCCGGAGATCGCCGAAGTGGAGCGTCGGCTGGAGCGCCTCAAGATGGAGCGGGAACGGCTGGGCGCAGTCAATCTGCGCGCCGAGGAGGAGCAGACGGAACTCACAGAACGTCACGGGACCATCGTTTCCGAGCGCGAGGACGTGATCGAGGCCATTCGCAAACTGCGTCATGCGATCCAGAACCTGAACAGGGAAGGGCGCGAGCGCCTGCTGGCTGCATTCGATGTGGTCAACGAGCAGTTCCAGCGGCTGTTCACCCATCTCTTCGGCGGTGGTACCGCGGAACTGCAACTGATCGAATCCGACGACCCGCTTGAGGCAGGGCTTGAAATTCTCGCCCGCCCGCCCGGCAAGCGTCCGCAGACCATGACGCTTCTGTCAGGTGGCGAGCAGGCTCTGACGGCGATGGCGCTGATCTTCGCCGTGTTCCTGACCAATCCCGCCCCCATCTGCGTGCTGGACGAGGTGGATGCGCCGCTCGACGATCACAATGTCGAGCGTTTCTGCAATCTTATGGACGAGATGGCGGCGTCAACGGATACCCGCTTTGTTGTCATCACGCACAACCCCATCACCATGGCGCGCATGAACCGGCTCTTTGGTGTGACCATGGCCGAGCAGGGCGTCAGCCAACTCGTCTCTGTCGATCTCCAGACCGCCGAGCGCCTGCGCGAGGCAGGCTAGCATTTCTTCCCGCTCGTCCGCTTCATCCGGGTTAGAGCGGTTCACCGTTCCTTGGAAACGGTGCCCGGCTCTATCTATCTGTTTTACCGCATTCGTGCGCACGTCAGGTGATTCCACCTGACTGCAAAATGCTAAAGGCCCGGCCTCGACCACGAACGCTGCGTTCAACGACCTCATGTCTCGCTCCAGACCGCCAGTTCGTTGCCGGCCGGATCGGTGAAGTGGAAGCGGCGGCCGCCGGGAAAGGAAAAGATCGGTCTCACGATCTTTCCGCCAGCATCCTCGACCGTTTTCAGCGTGGCCTCGAGGTCTTCAGAGAAGAGCACCGGAAGTGGTTTATCGTTCCCGTCCGGATTGCCGTCGAAACCGCCGTCCAGACCCTCGTTAAAGGCTGAGTAGCCGGGGCCGTAGTCGGTAAACGACCAGGAAAAGGCATTGGCGTAAAAGGCTTTAACCCGGTCGATGCTGCCGCCGCCCGCCGGCATTTCAATATAGTCGAGCTTTCCGGTCTTGCGCATGATGGTCTCCAATGTTCTATTTTTGTTCTATTTCGTTTCCGCGCTTTTTGCAAGGCCGAAATCCTCATTCTTGTTGCCGGACAGGGATAAGCTGTGGATCGTATGGTGACGCGCGCAGGAGGAGACAGGTGGCGAAAGACCCATTCGAGCTGCAGCGTTTCATGGAAGCGCAGGAGGGCGTGTTCGAGACGGCTGTCCGGGAGCTGCAGACCGGCCGCAAGCGAACCCACTGGATGTGGTTCGTCTTTCCACAATTGCGCGGTCTGGGGCGTTCACCGACCGCGAAGTATTACGGCCTCTCCTCTCTGGAGGAAGCGCGCGCTTACCTCGCTCACCCGGTGCTCGGTTCACGATTGCGGGACGTGACGTGTGTGATGCTGGAGGCGCCCGGCCAGTCCCTGCGGGCGATCCTTGGCACGCCGGATGACCTGAAATTCTGCTCGTGTATGACGCTTTTCGCGCTCGCCTCGCAGGAGAGCGAAACGCTCTTTTCCGACGCATTGGCGCGGTGGTGCGGCGGGCAGGTGGATGAGGTGACGCTTCGCCTCACGGGGTCTGCGCGGCGGGGGCCGCTCCGTGAACGGTAGCGGCTGTATGCGGGCGCGGCGATGTGAGCGTGCGGACGGCGCCGGGCGGCTTGCCGATGACGCGCTTGAATGCGCGGCTGAACGCGGCCTGGGAGCCGTAACCCAGGCGCTGCGCTGCCGTTTCGATGGCCATGCCCTCGCGGCTGATCCATTGCGCGGCAAGCCGCATCCTCAATTCAGTAAGGTAGCGCACGGGTGTCATGCCGGTGACGGCCTGGAACCGATCGGCGAAGACGGAGCGGGAACTGCCCATCTGGCCGGCGAGTTCCGCCACGGTCCAGTTGCGGCCCGGATCGCGGTGCAGGGCGGCGATGACGCGCCCAAGACGTGGATCGCGCAGGGCGGCCACCCAGCCGCTTGAACCACCGCAGCCGCATTCCACCCAGGCGCGTACGATGAAGGCCGAGACCACGTCGGCGAGCCGGGCGAGAATGCCGGCGAACCCCGCACGGTCTTCCTTCGCTTCGCGTTCCATGGCGTCAAGGATCGGCAGGATTTCCGGATATCGCTTCAGGAGCGTGTTGACCAGCATCACGTCGGGCATCAGGGCGACAAGGGGATGCATGCTGCCCAGATCGAACTCCATGCAGCCCGAGAAGATGAGGGCATCGGACGTGTGGTCCTTCTCGTTCGAACAGGCCATGATCTCATTGACGTTCCGGCACAGTGTCTTTGGCTGGAACTGCGTAATGCAGTGACACTTCATCTCCGCATCGGACAGAAGCGAATGTTCCCCGCCACGAGGGAGAAGCACGGCGTCGCCGGTATCGAGCGCATGAAGCGCGTCACCGGGCCCACGCAGAAACACCGGCCCGCGGCCCACAAAGTGAAATTGAGCGCGCCCCTCAATGGCCGGGAAGCGGAGGCCGAAGGGAGGCGAGATCTGGGTGCGATTGTACTCCATCCCATAAAGACGCATGCCCATGAGTAGGTCGCTGACCAGGTCAGGGTTGGGGTGAAGCGAGGAATTTTCGGCGTTTCGATCAAGCATTTCGGATTTTATGACATGGTGCGTCCGAAGTGTCCAGCCTATCTCTGTCGCACTGCAAAACACCCTGCATGTGAAAGGACAGACAGATGGACGAAGTCCCGCAGTGGACAAATGCCCAGGCCAGCCGGAAGCCGGCCTGGGGTGCGGTGGTTTCCATGGCGCTCGGCGTGTTCGGGCTGGTGACGGCGGAATTTCTGCCGGCAAGCCTTCTGACGCCGATGGCGCTGGACCTCGGCGTTTCGGAAGGGATGGCCGGCCAGGCCGTGACGGCGACGGCCGTGGTGGGGCTGTTAACGAGCCTGCTGGTTTCGGCTGCCACACGCAGCATCGACCGGCGCTATGTGTTGCTCGGGTTCACCCTGCTTCTCATCGGATCAAACTTGATGGTGGCATTCGCACCCAACATCGCGGTGCTGCTCACAGGGCGGGTCCTGCTCGGCATTGGGCTGGGCGGGTTCTGGACCATGTCGACGGCGGTCGCCATGCGGCTCGTGCCCGATGCGCTGGTGCCAAGGGCGCTTTCAATGATCGTCAGCGGCGTCGCCGCGGCAACGATCGTTGCCGCTCCTGTCGGCAGCTATGTGGGGGATATGTTCGGCTGGCGCAGCGTGTTCGTGCTGGCGACCGCACTCGGCGTCATCACGTTCGTGGTCCAGTTTGCCACTCTGCCGAATCTGGCGCCCAATGCCGCGACACGACTGCGCACGCTGGTCGATGTGCTGGTGCGGCCGGGCGTGGGGCTTGGACTTCTGGCGGCCATGCTGGTCTTTGCCGGCCACTTCGCCTTCTTCACCTATATCAGGCCGCATCTGGAAAACATTACTGATGCGAGCATCACGGCGGTCTCCGGCATTCTGCTGGGTTTCGGTCTCGCCAATTTCCTCGGTTCGCTGTTCGGCGGGCTTCTGGTCGAGCGTAGTCTGCGCCGCACGCTGATGACCGTGCCGCTGTTGATGAGCGTGCTGGGCTTCGGGCTCGTCTCGGCCGGCTCGATGCCGGCGGCCAGCGCGGTGATGATCGCGCTCTGGGGACTTGCATTTGGCGCTGTCCCGGTCGGCTGGTCTACGTGGCTGGCGCGCACCGTGCCCGATCAGGCCGAGAGCGCCGGCGGGTTGCTGGTCGCGGCGATTCAGCTCGCGATTGCCATTGGGGCCGCCGGCGGCGGGCTGATCTTCGACATCAGCGGGGCGCAGGGCGTGTTCAGCGTGGCGAGCATTGTCCTGGTGCTGGCAGCGGTGATGATCTTCATCGGGGTGCGCCCAAGGGCGGTTGCCGCTGCGGCCTGACCGGTCTGAAGGCTATCAGGGCGGGGCGGGGCTTTGGCTTCGCCCCGCCTGCGTCGTTCAAGGACGCCTGATCAGAAAAAATCTTCTCTTCAATCGATAAAGAGGCGGATGGCCGGGAAGCCGGCCTTGCCTTGGCGCGCGCTGCCGCTTAACGCTGCGTCCCGTGGCCGGTGCATTATGGTTCCAGGTGCCGGCAAATCGACCGGAAGGGGAATGCAGCATGACCAAGTGGGTCTATGTGTTTGGCGATGGACGTGCCGAAGGCAGCGCGGGCGACAGGAATCTGCTCGGCGGCAAAGGCGCAAACCTGGCGGAGATGTGCAGCCTCGGGCTGCCCGTACCGCCCGGCTTTACGATCACGACCGAGCTCTGCTCCCACTATTACGCCAGTGGCCGCACCTATCCGGACGAATTGAAAACACAGGTCGAGGCGGCACTCGAAGAGGTGGGCCGTGTGGCCGGCCGCCGCTTCGGCGATGCCGGTGCGCCGCTTCTGGTTTCCGTGCGCTCCGGTGCCCGCGCTTCCATGCCCGGCATGATGGACACGGTGCTCAATCTCGGCCTCAACGATGCGACGGTCGAGGCGATCGCTGCGGAGGCGGGGGATGCGCGCTTTGCCTATGACAGCTACCGCCGCTTCATCCAGATGTACTGCAATGTGGTGCTTGGGCTCGACCACGACGTCTTCGAGGAGATCCTCGAAGAGGAAAAGGCGCGGCGCGGCTATGAGGTCGACACGGAGTTCTCGGCCGAAGACTGGCAGAACGTGATCGCGCTCTACAAGGGGCGGATCGAGACCGAACTGGGCGCGCCGTTTCCGCAGGATCCGCACGAACAGCTCTGGGGCGCGGTGGGCGCCGTCTTCTCTTCGTGGATGAACCCGCGCGCGGTGACCTATCGCCGCCTGCACGACATTCCCGAAAGCTGGGGCACGGCGGTGAACGTGCAGGCCATGGTGTTCGGCAACCGGGGCGAGGATTCGGCAACGGGCGTGGCTTTCACGCGTGACCCCTCGACCGGCGAAAAAGCGCTCTACGGCGAATTTCTCGTCAATGCGCAGGGTGAGGACGTGGTGGCGGGCATCCGCACGCCGCAGAACATTACCGAGGCGGCGCGGCTCGCGGCCGGCTCCGACAAGCCTTCGCTCGAAAAGCTGATGCCGGAAGCCTTCGCCGCCTTCGTTCAGATCGCCGACACGCTGGAGCGGCACTACCGCGACATGCAGGATCTGGAGTTCACCATCGAGCGTGGCAAGCTGTGGATGCTGCAGACGCGCTCCGGCAAGCGCACGGCAAGCGCGGCCCTCAAGGTTGCGGTCGACATGGCCAATGAGGGGCTCATAACGAAGGAAGAGGCCGTGGCGCGCATTGATGCGGCGTCGCTCGACCAGCTTCTTCATCCCACCATCGATCCTTCCGCCCCGCGCGACATCATCGGCATGGGCCTGCCGGCCTCGCCGGGCGCTGCGACGGGCGAGATCGTATTCTCATCGGAGGCTGCCGAAGAGGCGAAGGCGGAAGGGCGCCGGGTGATCCTGGTGCGGGTGGAAACGAGCCCGGAAGACATTCACGGCATGCATGCCGCAGAAGGCATCCTGACCACGCGCGGCGGCATGACGAGCCACGCGGCGGTGGTGGCGCGCGGCATGGGCAAGCCCTGCGTTTCGGGCGCGGGTTCCCTGCGCGTCGATCACAGGAAGGGCGTTCTCCTGGCCATGGGGCAGATGCTGAAGGCCGGCGATACGATCACCATCGACGGCGCGACGGGACAGGTGCTGAAGGGCTCGGTGCCGATGCTCCAGCCGGAACTCTCGGGCGATTTCTCCACGATCATGGGCTGGGCCGACGAAGCACGGCGCATGCGGGTGCGCGCCAATGCCGAAACGCCGGCCGATGCGCGCACGGCGCGGTCCTTCGGCGCGGAGGGCATCGGCCTTTGCCGCACCGAGCACATGTTCTTCGACGACGGCCGCATCCTCGCCATGCGCGAGATGATTCTGGCGGATACGGAAAGCGAGCGGCGCGTGGCACTCGCCAAGCTTCTGCCAATGCAGCGCTCCGACTTCGTGGAGATATTCGAGGTGATGGCGGGGCTTCCCGTCACCATCCGCCTGCTCGACCCGCCACTCCACGAGTTCCTGCCCAAGACCGAGGAGGAAATCGCCGAGGTGGCCGAGGCGATGGGCGTTTCGGCGGAGAAACTGCGCCAGCGGACCGAGGCTTTGCACGAGTTCAATCCGATGCTTGGCCACCGTGGCTGTCGTCTGGCGATTTCCTATCCGGAGATTGCGGAGATGCAGGCGCGCGCGATCTTCGAGGCGGCCGCCGAGGCTGCGGAAAAGGCAGGCGCGCCGGTGGTACCGGAGGTGATGGTGCCGCTCGTCGGCATGTCCGCCGAGCTGACCTTTGTGAAGGACCGCATCGACGCGGTGGCGAAGACAGTGATGGCGGAGCGGGGTGTCACGTTCAGCTATCTCGTCGGCACAATGATCGAACTGCCGCGTGCAGCTCTCAGAGCGGATGAAATCGCGGCCAGCGCAGAGTTTTTCTCTTTCGGAACCAATGATCTGACGCAGACGGCATTCGGCATCTCGCGTGACGATGCGGCCTCGTTCCTCGAGACCTACCGCACACGCGGCATCATCGAGCAGGATCCGTTCGTGTCTCTGGATGTCGACGGCGTTGGCGAACTGGTGCGGATTGCCTCCCGGAAGGGACGCCATACACGGTCGGACATCAAGCTGGGCATCTGCGGCGAGCACGGCGGCGACCCCGCTTCCATTCGCTTCTGCGAGAGCGTGGGGCTGGACTATGTTTCGTGCTCGCCATTCCGCGTGCCGATCGCCCGGCTGGCTGCCGCGCAGGCTGCCATCAGCGAAAGCAGGGCTGCCGGATAGGGCAGTTCGAGGTAGGCCCGTACCCCTTTGGGATCCGATACTCTAGTGCTCCTCAATGTCAACGAGCTCGGCATAAAATGCGCCGTGCTCCTTGATCTCCTGAGCTTCGTCATACGGCGTTTCATACGCCCACATGATGTCGCTGCCCGGCTCCCCGGCGCCGGTCAGCCGCCAGTAGGAGGCATCTCCCTTGTAAGGGCAGTGGGTTCTGGTCTGGGTCGGTTCAAGGCCGGCGAAATTGATGTCCGTGAAGGGGATGTAAAGCACATCCCGGCAGCCGGTCTCGCGCAGAAGCTTGGCGGCCTTCGTTGCCGCAATTTCAATCCCATCCGCCTTCACGATGATCTTTTTGGCGTGCGGCGTGATGGTGATGCGCTTGTGCGGATTGCGCATGAAGCCGGGGGCTGGATTTCCGTTGTCAGTCATGACGTTCACTCCGTTGTGGAGGGAACGCGCTGGAGTGCTGTGGGTTCCTTGCGTGGGGCAACGGCTTGTAACGCCGTGCGCCGGTTTACTGCACGCGATCGAGCGATGTCATGAGGCCTGCATAGGCGTTGACGATCCTGGCCACCGGCAGTTCGCTTGTGTTGATGTCCTCGACTTCAAGCGATCCGCTTCCGGTCCGCTGAACCACGAGGGCGTAAGCATGTTCATCATGCTCCTCCAGCACGACGGCAGCCACCCAGTCGCAATCGTTCATTCCATCAAGCCGCATGTGGAAAAGCAGACGCCCGTTGATCTGGTCCAGTGCCTGTCGCACCGCGCCTTCGAAGCCGAGCTCGACGAAATCCTGATGCTTCAGAGCAAGTTCCAGCTCAACCAGTTCCAGTGAGCTCGAGGCGATTTCATGATGTTCTGGAAGCACTGTCTGCATGGCGGAACCTCATAACTTTCTCCCACGCACCCCCTCCGCCCGGTTCATTGTGCCGGTCAGCATGGCCGGAATGTGGCGTGTTATATCGACCAAAGGAAACGCTTTTGAGAGAAGAACGCTGCATGGCGCAGTGCGGCTCCATAAAGGTGAATCAGTTTCGCAGCCAAAAGACACAAGGGACTGAATCCTCAAGGAATATACGGAAACCGCATTTCCCGCAGGCAGGCATTGGTTTAAGAGAGACCTATCTTCAGCATCAAGACATGCCTGGTTCGTTACATGAAGGCAACTCTGGTACCGCAACGCGCTCCCGCCGCTCCCTGGAGCCTCAGGCTTGCAGTATTCGCGGCGGTCCTTCTTGCGGTCTCGGGAGCCGGGCACCGGTTCGGACTGGTGGAAACGGTTCCCTTTTTCTGGCTGCTGGGGTTGAGCGGCATTCTTGCCCTTACCGGTTTCGCGCTTGGTGTGATTGCGCTGGTTCAGGTTTGGGAACACGGGTCGTCCGGCGCGTCGATTGCCGGCACCGGAATATTGATTGCCGCTATCGTGCTCACCCCATACGGAATATCGGGCGTTCGCGTGTTCGAGCATCCACGGCTGATCGACATCTCCACCGACCTCGACCGCCCTCCGCAGATGCCGTTGGCTGCGGCCGCGCGCACCGGTGCCATGAATCCGGTCAAGGACATCTCCCCCGAAGACCGCGCGTTGCAGGAAGAGGGATATCCCGAAGTCGCCGGACGGCGCTACGAGCACACGGCGGACAAGGTTCTCGAGGTGGTGCGTTCGATGATGCAGGACAAGGGCTGGCAGCCCAGAGGCCCGGAAGGTGAACAGCTCGCCGGCGGCAGCATCACGCTGGAAGGCGTTGCCCATTCCTTCATTCTGGGGTTCCCGGCAGACGTCGCGATCCGCATAGAGGACGACCAGACCGCAACTTTCGTCGACATGCGGTCCGTCTCGCGCTATGCGCGCCACGATCTGGGAGACAATGCCGCTCGCATCCAGCGATTTCTCAAAGAACTCGATGAAAGAATGGCCCTGCTGGCAGCAGTCTAGATCGCCGTGCGTCCATGCGGACGCACAAAGGACGATCTAAATTATTGATAGAGCATCGGAACAATCCGAAAACCGGATTCCACTTTTCGGTCCGATGTTCCAGGCTCAGCCAGGCAGATAGACCGCATCGATGGACGGTTCTGTCTCGGTTGTCACGGCCCCGCGCGCGACGAGATCTTCCAGATGGGCGAGAACCGAAAGGGCCGCTGCCCCGTGCAGCCTGGGATCCGTATCCCGATAGATGGAGCTGACCATCTCGGGAATTGTGCGGTCGCCACGCGTGACGCGGTCGAGTATGGCGCGTTCGCGCATTTTGCGGTGAGCTTTCAGTCCACGCATGAAACGCTGTGGGTTTTTCACCCTGCTGCCGTGGCCGGGAAAGAACATCGTATCGTCACGCGCCAGCAGGCGGTCGAGCGAGGCCATGTAATCCGACATGGCGCCATCGGGCGGAGCAACGATGGAGGTGGCCCACGCCATCACATGGTCTGCGGAGAAGAGGATGCCCGTATTCTCAAGCGCAAAGGCAGCGTGGTTGGCTGCATGACCGGGGGTGTGGATGGCCCGGATGGCCCAGCCGTCGCCCTCGACAAGCTCGTCATCGGCGAGCGCCCAGTCTGGCACAAAATCCATATCCGCGCTTGCATCAAGGGGATTGGTCTCTCCGATTCTCAACGGCCTGGCGGCGCGGTGCGGGCCTTCTGCGCAGACCAGCGCCCCGGTTTCGCGCGCCAGATGTGTGGCGAGCGGCGAGTGGTCCCGGTGCGTGTGGCTGACGAAGATGTGGCTTACCGGCCGTCCGTCAATGGCCTTGAGAAGTGCTCGCAGATGGGCTTCGTCTTCCGGACCGGGATCGATGACGGCGAGGACGGACCTGCCGACAATGTAGCTGTTGGTGCCGTGGAAGGTGAAGGCGCTCGGATTGTTGACCGTGAGGCGCAGAACATCCGGTGCGACCTTGACCGCGTCGCCATAGGCGGGATCGAAACGCGTTTCAAATTCGAGGGCCATTGGCAGATTGTCCGGAAATTAAAGGGCACCGAACGGCACGAAGCCGCATTCAGGTTGCCGCATATCATGGAAGCGCTTATAGGAGAAGAAACGCGCATTATTTCGCAAAGAGCCTGAACGGAGGAGCCATGTCGCTCGCTATCGCCTCAAAATCCCTCGTTTCGCAGACGCTTCCGCGCAACGCCGCCCAGCGTCTGGCGACGCAGCTTTTCCTCGCCATCGGCGCAACTGTGATTCTCGCCCTGTCGGCGAAGACCCGCGTCGTGCTCGGACCGGTCGACCTTTCTCTTCAGACGCTGGCCGTGCTCGTGATCGGTGCGACCTTCGGCATGCGCCTCGGCGTGGCAACACTTCTCCTGTACATGGCCGAAGGCGCTATGGGCCTTCCGGTGTTTCAGGGTACGCCCGAAAAGGGAATTGGCTTTGCCTATATGATGGGGCCGACAGGTGGTTATCTGCTTGGATTCGTGGCCATGGCCGCAATTGCGGGCTGGGCCGCTGATCGCGGATGGGACCGCAGCCCGTTAAAGCTTGGCGGTGCCATGCTGTTCGCGGAAATGGTCATGATGGCACTTGGATTTGCCTGGCTCGCCGGACTGATCGGTGCGGACAAGGCCTGGCAGTTCGGCGTTGCGCCGTTTATCCTGCCCGACCTGATCAAGGTCGCCCTGGCCGCCTGTTTCATGCCGGCAGCGTGGGCATTGCTGCGGGGACTGGGCGTCTCCGGGCGCTGACCCGCCATGGAATTGCCGATTTAGAGCGGAATGCAGATCGGGCCGGATGGGGTATCTGGCCCGATTTTTTTTCGAGGGGACTGCGATGAGTGTTCTGGTCACCGGCGGTGCCGGTTACATCGGCAGCCACATGGTTTGGGAACTGCTGGACCACGGCGAAGAGGTGGTGGTTCTGGATCGTCTCAGCACCGGCTTTGACTGGGCTGTCGCAGATGCAGCAACGCTCGTTGTCGGTGATATTGCCGATGAGGCACTGGTGGATGATATCATCCGCAAGCACGGTATAGACGCCATCGTTCACTTCGCGGGATCGATCATCGTGCCCGAATCCGTGTCCGATCCGCTGGGCTATTACCTGAACAACACGGTGAAATCGCAGAGCCTGATCGCAAGCGCAGTGCGCTGTGGCGTGCGTCATTTCATCTTTTCGTCCACGGCAGCCGTCTATGGCAGTCCGGCCAGTTTCCCGGTTGGTGAGGATACGGAACTGCGGCCTGAATCTCCCTACGGGACGTCGAAGATGATGACGGAACTGATGCTGCGCGACTGTGCTGCGGCGCATGACTTCGCCTATACGGCGCTGCGCTACTTCAACGTCTCCGGTGCGGACCCGGAACTTCGGACCGGGCAATCGACCAAAGGCGCGACGCACCTGATCAAGGTCGCGTGCGAAACCGCGACGGGCAAGCGCGACCATATGGACGTGTTCGGCACCGACTACGACACGCCGGACGGAACCTGCATTCGAGACTACATTCACGTTTCCGATCTGGTGAACGCCCACTATCTGGCGCTTCTGCGCATGCGGGAAGGCAAGGGCAGCCTCGTGGCGAACTGCGGTTATGGCAAGGGCTACTCGGTGCTTGAGGTTATAAATGCCGTGAAGGACGTGGCGCAGACTGACTTCGACGTGCGCACCACCGGTCGCAGGCCGGGCGATGCGGTGGCGATCGTCGCGGAGGCGGCACGTTGCCGCCGGGAACTGGCATGGCAGCCGCGCTACGACGATCTGAAAACGATCGTGACCCACGCACTGAACTGGGAAACGAAGCTCACCAGGCGGAACAGACAATGAATTATCGGGTCGTCAACAGGCTGTTCACCCTGGCCGTTTTTTCCATGCCGCCCATTGTCGGGTCAGCCACCAGCGTGGTCTGGCATGGCGGTGCGCTCTGGTGTGTGTTTGAGGTTCTTTCCGGCAGGCGGCGGCTGAGCCCCGACACCGCGATGCGGTGGGTCGCGCTGCTCATGCTGGTCTATGTGCTGGCCAACGTCGTTTCGTTCCTCGTGAACGAGCCGTCGCTGGAAATGGTTTACAAGCTTCTTCCGCTCTCGACATTTCTGCTGTTTCCTTTTTCCTATTCGGTTTGGACGATAGCTGACAGAGAAGAGGTTGCACATGCGGCGCTTACGGGTGCCGCCATAGCAAGTTTTGGGGGGCTCGCCTTCGCGCTCGTTCAATACAGATTTCTGGGAATGCGTGCTGAAGGCGGCGCCGGCAATGCGCTGGTGTTTGCCGATGTGATCTGTCTGGCGGGGTTGATGTGCCTTGCAGGCGCTCTCATCCTTGAAACCAGGCGATCATTGATTCTGCTTGCTGCCTTTGCAGCCGCGTTCGGCGCCGTGATGCTGTCGGGATCGCGCTCAGTCTGGGGGGTGATGATCGTTCTCACACTTGGGCAGCTATTCATATTCCGCCGCCGCGTTCTGCCTCTTCTTCGTGGGCGTGTCCTCGCGCTGTTGGGCATTGCGATCGTGATCGCCGTACTCACATCCGGCTTGATCGTAAACCGCTTCGAGGCACTCTGGCATAATATGGACAGGCTGACGGAAGGAGGAGACTACAACTCCTCCGTGGGGCTTCGGGTGGCGGTTTGGAGCACCGGCGGGCGGCTCTTTGCCGAGGATCCGATCTTCGGTCATGGAATGCAGAACGTTTCCAGCTTGATTCGGGAACGTATGGAGCAGAATTTCGGCCTTGAGGTGGGGTTCACACATTTTCACAACGGCTTCCTGACCATCCTCGTGGAAGGCGGCATCGTTGCCGGTCTTGCCATCATTGCCATGTTTGCGCTGATAACCGTCATCGCAGTGCGCAGTCTCGCGAAGGCCGGGGATCGACTGGAGCGTCTGGGAGGTGCGGTGCTGTTGATATTGGCAGCCGTCTACGCCGGCGGTGGAAGCGTGAACCTCATCTTCGGGCACGACATTCTCGACACGGTCTTCATGATCTTCCTGATCATCGGGCTCTTTCTCGCGCGGGGCACGTCGCGCCTGGCCGATGCCGGAGCACCGCTACCCTCTCGGTAACGTCAAACGCGGCCGTATCGGTCCTCCAGCCGAATGATGTCGTCCTCGCCAAGATACGATCCCGACTGCACTTCGATCAGTTCGAGCGGGATTTTGCCAGGGTTTTCAAGCGCGTGAATCTCGCCAAGCGGGATATAGGTCGACTGGTTCTCGGTCAGCGTGATTGATTCTTCCCCCTTCAGGACCCGCGCGGTGCCGCGCACGACCACCCAGTGTTCGGAACGATGGTGATGCTTCTGCACGGAGAGCTTTGCGCCGGGCTTCACCGTAATGCGCTTGACCTGATACCGGTTGCCGAAATCGATGGAATCGTAGTCGCCCCATGGGCGGTAAACCCGGCGGTGGTCCATGTGTTCGGTGCGCTTGGCCGACCTGAGCTGCGTGACGATCTCCTTGACGTTCTGTACCGCGTCGCGGCTGGCGACGAGGACCGCGTCCGCCGTCTCGACCACGACCAGCTCTTCCACGCCGACAATGGCGACGAGGCGCTTCTGGGCGGAGACGATGGAGTTTTTCGAGGCAACCTGCAACACGTCGCCGGTCAGCGCGTTTCCGTCGGCATCCTTGTCCTGCGCTTCCCATATGGCCGACCATGACCCGATATCGTTCCAGCCCGCATCGAGCGGTACGACGGCAGCCCGATCGGTTTTTTCCATCACCGCATAGTCGATGGAGTCGGACGGACAGGCTTCGAAGGCCGTGCGTTCGGGCCGCAGGAAATAGGCGTCGCTTTCTACGCCCGCTATCGCCGTCCTGCACGCATCCAGTATCGCCGGGGCATGCGTCTGCATGGCGTCCAGATACACGCTGGCCCGAAACACGAACATGCCGCTGTTCCAGTCGTATCCGCCATCCTTGAGGTAGGATTTTGCGGTCGCCAGATCCGGCTTCTCCTCGAAACCGGAAACCGCAAACCCCGTCTCGCCGATCTTTTCGCCACGGCGAATATAGCCGAAGCCGGTCTCTGGACCGGTCGGCACGATGCCGAAGGTCACCAGCCGGCCTTCCTCAGCCAGTGTCTTTGCCTCTTCGACACCTCTGTGGAAGGCGGGCACATCCGGGATCAGATGGTCGGCAGGCATTACCAGAAGCAGCGGATCAGCTCCATGTGCCATCGCCTGCAATGCGGCAAGCGTGATCGCCGGTGCCGTGTTGCGGCCCACCGGTTCGAGCAGAATCGGGGCATTCTCAATGCCGGCCTGTCGAAGCTGCTCGGCGGCCAGAAAACGGTGTTCTTCATTGCAGACGGTAAGCGGGGGAGCGCAGTCGAGGCCGTCGAGACGCCCGATCGTCTGCTGCAGCATTGTCGTGTCGCCAACCAGCGCGCAGAACTGTTTCGGATAGTGCTCGCGCGAAACCGGCCACAGCCGCGTTCCCATTCCGCCCGCCATGATCACCGGTACCAACATGAGCCTACCCCGCCATCATCGTCCAAAATGCGTTGTCTTGACCGTGAACGCGGCGAAACACTTTTCAGCGTTTCAGAATGCCTTCACGAAGAGTGCCCCGAGACTAGATTGGAAACGTTGACACGGGGTGTAGGCAATAGGTCCATCCGTGGATTTGGTGCGTCCATGGGGAGAGGGGGCTACCCCGACAGGCTCTTTTTCCCCACCGCAACCCGTGAAAGCAGCCAAAAGCGCAGGCGTGCTGCGCCCTTTGCCGGGGGGAGGCCGGAACGGGCACGCACGCGTTTATCCCCGTAGGCGCAACCGCCCTTAGACTTGTGCCTTCACAAGGAACGGCCGACATGGAACAGACTGCAAAGCTCAAACTGCCCTATATCATGCCCTCGCAGGCGCAAAAGCACGTGACCCACAACGAAGCGATCCGGTTGCTCGACGGGCTGGTGCACCTTGCCGTGCGCGACCGCGACCTCGCGGCACCGCCGGTCACTCCAGACGATGGCGACTGTTACATTGTCGGCCTCTCGGCCAGCGGTGAATGGACCGGCTGGGAAGGTGCGATCGCCTATTTCGTCGACGGCGCATGGGAAAAGCTTGCGCCGGTTACGGGCTGGCGCGCCTGGATCGTGGACGAGGCATGCTTTGCGGTGTTCGATGGGGTGGGCTGGCAGCCAATCGACGGTGTGCCGGAAAGCGGGGCCGAAATCCAGAACGCGGCCCTGTTCGGGCTTGGAACCAGCGCCGATGCGGCAAACCCGTTTTCCGCAAAACTCGACAGGGCACTCTGGACGGCCCGCTACGTGGCTGAAGGGGGAACAGGAAGCCTGTTCTGCACGATGAACAAGGAGGCACCTGCCGGCGATGTCGGCTTCTTGCTGCAGAGCGGGTTTGTCACCAGGGCGACGATGGGCCTTCTCCGGTCGGATGGCTGGCGGCTTGCGGTCTCTGCAGACGGCACGGCCTTCAACGATGCGATTCGCGCGGACGAGAACTCCGGTCGTGTCGCGCTGCCGTCGAACCCCAAATTTCTGGGCTTCATCAACTACGACCAGTATGTCGCTGCCGACACCTGGCAGACTGTGGCCATCAACAACACGCTGGCCAACGATCAGATCGCCTTCGACACGGGAACGAACCGCTTTACCGCGCCGTCCGACGGGCTCTATCGCTTCGGAGCGGCCATCGGCTGGAAGCAGAACGGTGCGAACGTTCCGATTGTGGTGAAGGCGAAGCTGGTGCTGAATGGTGTGGGCGACCTCTGCGCGCCTCTGGTGAAGGGCGATGTGGCCAGTCTCGCGGTCGACGGGTCGGAGACGGCGCTGCACCTTCACGTGATGGCGAACCTCACAGCGGGCGACACGGTGGAGCTTGCACAGTTCTTCGGCGGTCTTGATGGCTATGTGCCGGCGACGGTCACGCGGTTCTGGGGAGAGTGGATGGCCTGACACGTGCGGGAATGGGAAGCGCGTGCTCCACAGAAAGGCACAAAACGCCTGCTTGTCGTGGGGCGGCGCTTCTGCTATCCACCGCTTCGCTCGGTCTTGGGGCGTCGCCAAGTGGTAAGGCAACGGTTTTTGGTACCGTCATTCGCAGGTTCGAATCCTGCCGCCCCAGCCAGCCTCCGCTAAAGCTACGGCTGGGCAAGCCGGAGCGCGAGTGGAGGCTGCCACGCCGAAGCCCAAAGGGCGAAGGCGGGCCGGAGACGCCATGCACTATGTCTATATTCTGCAAAGCCTGACATATCCCGACAAGCATTATGTCGGATGCACAAACGACGTTGATGAGCGGCTGAGAAGGCACAATGCAGGCCGATCAGAATCGCAGTCGCGCCACTCATCCATGTTTGGTCCGTGGAAACTGGTTGTCCAGATTGGGTTCGAAGACAAGGCGAAGGCATTTGCCTTCGAAAAGTATCTGAAATCCGGTTCAGGTCGCGCATTCGCGAAGAGACATTTCTGACGTCATCTTGCATTGCGATCGCTACGCTGCTTGGATGCGGAGGTATCTCAGGAAAGCCTGCCAGAAAATTACCTGATCTGTCCGGGTGTGTTCTCAATCTGGGCTCTTCCATGCGTGCAAGCGTAGGAGCAATGCGGAACCAACGTCATCAACGGTGAGCTTCGCGGGCTATGGGAAAACCCCTATCAGTGCCCCATGCCAAGCTTGCAATGGCATCCGCTGCCGGAAGCGCGGCAGCTTCAGAACCTTTGAGCCTCCGCAGCGGCGCGCGTCCAGATGCGCGCCGCTAACCGACCCGATCTGACATCATGCCAACTATTAAGGAGAACATAATGAAATAAAACATCTGAATAATAATCAGGACCGAAAACATAATAACACTCTTCGAATTTGGGCCCGGTCGAAAATCCCTATCAGTGTCCAGTAATATCGGAAGGGCTATTAGGAAAAATTTTTTGATTATATATGAGATCGAGTAGCTAAAATATAGCTGAACAAAGAAGATTATGGAACCGAAAACCGCCAAAGTCCATTTCCATATAAAACCAGAATCATCCATCTCGCTGCTGATAAAGGATTGAATAGCGGCGAGAAAGGCAAGCCTAGTTAGAAAACCAATAAAGTCAGATACCTTCTTTGTTCTCTCAAACTGCTGTGAAATCGTCCTCTTGGATGCTGTGTCTGCGAACTCATCTAACAACAGCGACCATGCCGCGATTGACTCGCGCAAATGCTTTCGGATTCCCGCGGCTCATCCCCCGATTCCTTGCCGGCATGATGTCATCAATACAGGAGAAGAAAAACCCTCCAAGCAACCGATCCCCTACGGCTTTGAGGCCTACAAGGTTCGCAACACCGTCGAACGATGTTTCAATAAGCTGAAACACTTCAGACGTATCGCCACCCGATTCGACAGGCAGGCCGTATACTTCCTCGGATTCCTGCAAATCGCTGCCGCACTAATATGGATGTGATGAATGTCGATTCAGCCTAAAGCTACGGCTGGGTAAGCCACCGAACATCATTCAGTTGAAAAAGCCCGCTGCTGTGAGCAACGGGCCTTCGGCAACTTCATAGAGGTATGCGGTCAACCTACCCCCTCGATCATCCCCCGCAACTCATCCACCTTTGCCTTCAACAGCGCCTTGTCGCCGCGGGTTTCCACGTTGAGGCGCAAGAGCGGCTCGGTGTTGGAGGCGCGCAGGTTGAAGCGCCAGTCGTCGAATACCATGCCGAGGCCGTCCTGACTCTCGATCTCGGGGTTCTGCGGCATGTAGTGGTCGGAAATGCGTTTTTGTACCTCGGCCGCATCCGAAACGGTGAAATTGATCTCGCCGGAGCAGGGATAGGCGGCGATGCGCTCTTCCAGGCGCTCGGCAAGCGTGGTGCCGCTGGCCGAAAGGTCCGCCACCACATCGAGCCATGCAAGCATGCCCGAATCGCAATAGGCGAAATCGCGGAAGTAGTGGTGCGCGCTCATCTCGCCGCCATAGATGGCGTTTTCCTCGCGCATCATCTTTTTGAAATAGGCATGGCCGGTGCGGCAGGGTTTTGCCACGCCGCCGGCGCTTTCCACCATGTCGATCGTGTTCCAGGTCAGGCGCGGGTCGTAGAGGATCGTGCCGCCCGGATGCTTGGCGAGCAGGGACTGGGCGATCATGCCGACCAGATAATAGCCTTCCACGAAACGGCCCTTGTGGTCGTAGAGGAAGCAGCGGTCGAAATCGCCGTCCCAGGCGATGGCGAGATCCGCGCCGTGCTCGATCACTGCCTTGCTGGCCTTCTCGCGCTTCTCCGGCAGCAGCGGGTTTGGCACGCCATTGGGCAGGCGCGGATCGGGCTTATGGTCGATCTTGATGAAGGTGAAGGGCAGGTGCTTTTCCAGAAGGTCGATGATCGGTCCCGCACAGCCATTGCCGGCATGGCAGACGATCTTCATCGGTTTCAGGTCCTGACCGGCCACTTCGTTGAGAAGGCGTTCGATATAGGCGTCGCGGTCGCAAAGATCGTGCAGGGCGCCGCGCGCGGCATAATCGGCAACTGGCTGAAGCACGGCATCGGAACGCATGATCTCTTCGATCCCGTTGAAGGCGTTGTCCGGTGTGGCGGCGGACGCGCCTTTCAGCACCATTTTGATGCCGTTGTAATCGGGTGGGTTGTGGCTGGCGGTGACCATGAGGCCGGCATCCGCGCCGCTGGCGGCGGTGTGGAAATAGACCTCTTCCGTGCCGCAGCGGCCAACGGGGCGCACATCGACGCCGCTGTCGAGAAGGCCCTGGGTCAGCGCTTCGGCCAGCGCCGGGCTGTCCATGCGCATGTCGTGGCCGATAACGACCGTGCCGGGATTGAGGCTTTGCTTGAGCGCCTGCGAAAAGCGATAGGCGAAGGGAACATTGATT
The DNA here is from genome assembly GCF_019891355.1 of Nitratireductor rhodophyticola. NCBI lineage: Bacteria > Pseudomonadati > Pseudomonadota > Alphaproteobacteria > Hyphomicrobiales > Phyllobacteriaceae > Nitratireductor > Nitratireductor rhodophyticola. Next base: position 962,950 of record NZ_JAHSSF010000002.1, read on the forward strand.
TCTGCGGGGATACGGCCGCGAACGTCATACGCTTTAAAGGGGGCGCCCATACTTTCCTTCCTGAATAATCTCGAAGATGAACAATGCTCTGTCATCGTTTAGCATTGCAATGATTGATTGAAGTTTTGTTAGAGTCGGGTGATCGCACACAGAGACAGAATTGCGGCGACAAATGCGCACGCTACGCAAATACACAAGAGCTGAAACGGTTGCATGCGGGCTTGTTCACCTCGTGTAACAGCTGGCGCATCAGTTTGAAGAGGCGCTTTGGTTGCAGAGCGCACGCGAGGGCCCTATTCAACGGACGGGGCTAACGCGGAATCACCCGCAACCGATTGGGCAATAAATGCAATTTATCGATCTCGGCGCTCAGCGTGAGCGCATCAAGGACAGGCTCGCAGCTGCAATCGACACGGTCGTGGCTGAGGGACGTTATATTTTAGGGCCGCAGGTCGGCGCTTTCGAAGAACAACTCGCAGCCTATGTCGGCACCAAGCACGCGATTGCCTGCGCCAATGGCACCGACGCCCTGCTCATGCCGCTGATGGCCTATGGCATCGGACCGGGCGACGCCGTGTTCTGCCCGAGCTTCACCTTCGCGGCGACGGCAGAAGTCGTGGCGCTCGCGGGTGCGGAGCCGGTCTTCGTGGAAATCGACGCCGACACCTACAATATGGCCCCCAAGAGCCTGACGGCTGCCATCGACCACATCAAGGCGGAAGGCCGGCTGACGCCGAAGGCGGTGATCCCGGTGGACCTCTTCGGACTGGCTGCCGACTACGGAGCCATCGAAGGCATTGCCGCGCGCGAGGGGCTGCGCATTATCGAGGACGCTGCTCAGTCCATCGGTGGCACGCTCAACAACAAGCGCTGCGGTGCGTTCGGCCATGTTGCGTCGACGAGCTTCTACCCGGCAAAGCCGCTCGGCTGCTATGGCGATGGCGGCGCGATGTTCACCGATGATGACGAGCTGGCCGATGTGCTGCGCTCCATCGCTTTCCACGGCAAGGGCGAAAGCCAGTATGACAATGTGCGCGTGGGCCTGAATTCGCGCCTCGACACGATCCAGGCCGCGATCCTGATCGAGAAGCTGGCCATCCTCGAAGACGAGATGGAAGCGCGCCAGAAGGTTGCCGCACGCTATGCCGAAGGCCTTGGCGATGTGGTGAAGGTGGCGGTGACGCCGAAGGGCCATCGCTCGGCCTGGGCGCAATATGCCATCGAGACCGGGAAGCGCGACCTGGTGCGCAAGCGCCTTGGCGAGGCGGGCATTCCCTCGGTTGTCTATTACGAGAAGCCGCTGCACCTGCAGAAGGCCTATGAGATGCATGCGAAAGCGCCGGGTGGGCTTGCCGTGTCGGAGAGCCTGCCGCACCGCATCCTGTGCCTGCCGATGCACCCTTATCTGGCCGAGAGCGACCAGGACCGCGTGATCGAGACCATTCGCAGCGCTGTCGCCGAATAGGCAAAAAAGCGGCCTCGGAAACCTCTAAAAGGCTCGTGAAAACGGGCCTTTTTCGCATTCTGAAATGCCTTTTCCCCTTTGCCGGAAACAACGCAAAATGTGCCTCGCAAACCGGGGTGAGGTTGGGCGTGCGCGCCTTGAGAGGGCCGAAAACCGCATGGTACCTCAAGGGCATGATCCGGAAGCCGCGAAGGCTCCGGCCGCAGCGACAAAGACGCGAAGGCGAAGACATGCCGGCAGCCCTTACCCATCTCGACAGGCTGGAAGCCGAGGCGATCCACATCTTCCGCGAAGTGGCGGCGACCTTTTCAAAGCCGGTAATGCTTTACTCTGTCGGCAAGGACTCGTCCGTGCTGATGCATCTGGCGATGAAGGCGTTCTATCCCGCCAAACCGCCATTTCCCTTTCTGCATGTGGACACCACCTGGAAGTTTCGCGAGATGATCGCGTTCCGCGACCGGATGGCGCGCGAAAAAGGGTTTGACCTTCTGGTGCACGTGAACGAGGAGGGCGTGCGCGACGGCATCAACCCGTTCGACCACGGATCCAACACGCACACCCATGTGATGAAGACGGTGGCGCTGCGCCAGGCGCTCGACAAATACGGATTTGACGCGGCCTTTGGCGGCGCGCGGCGCGACGAAGAGAAAAGCCGCGCCAAGGAACGCATTTTCTCGTTCCGCTCCGCAGGCCATGGCTGGGACCCGAAGAACCAGCGCCCGGAAATGTGGAAGATCTACAACACGCGCGTGGCGCAGGGTGAATCGATCCGTGTCTTCCCGCTCTCCAACTGGACCGAGCAGGACATCTGGCAATACATCCTGCAGGAGAACATTCCCATCGTTCCGCTCTATTTCGCCGCCAGACGGCCGGTGGTGGATCGGGGCGGGATGACCATCATGGTCGATGACGACCGGATGCGCCTTCAGCCGGGCGAGAAGGTGGAGGAGCGTCTGGTGCGCTTCCGCACGCTTGGCTGCTACCCGCTGACGGGCGCGATCCCGTCGACCGCCACCACGCTCGAGGAAATCGTCGGCGAGATGCTGACGGCCCGCACCTCCGAACGGCAGGGGCGTCTGATCGACCGCGATGAGGCGGGCTCCATGGAAAAGAAGAAGCGCGAGGGGTATTTCTGATCATGTTGACCGCCAACACAGCGCTTCTGCGTGAAGATGACGATGCCTTGGTCGATATCCGCGACTATGTGGCCGGGCAGGAGAACAAGGGGCTTTTGCGGTTCCTGACCTGCGGGTCGGTGGATGACGGCAAGTCGACGCTGATCGGGCGTCTCCTGTTCGACACCAAGCTGATCTTCGAGGACCAGCTGGCAGCGCTTGAGAACGATTCCCGCAAACACGGCACGGCCGGCGACGAGATCGATTTCGCACTTCTGGTCGACGGGCTGGAGGCGGAACGCGAGCAGGGCATCACCATCGACGTGGCCTATCGCTTCTTCTCCACGCCGCGTCGCAAGTTCATCGTGGCCGATACGCCGGGCCATGAGCAGTACACGCGCAACATGGCGACCGGCGCATCCACGGCAGATGTGGCCATCGTGCTGGTGGACGCGCGGCAGGGCATCCTGCCGCAGACGCGCCGGCACTCGATGATCGCCTCGCTTCTGGGCATTCGTCACATCGTTCTGGCGGTGAACAAGATCGACCTTGTCGGCTTTGACGAAGCCGTGTTCGAGCGCATCGCGGCGGAATATCGCGAATTTGCCGAAGAGCTCGGCTTCACGACCATCCAGCCGATCCCCATGTCGGCGCGCTATGGCGACAATGTCATCCGCTCGTCGGGCAAGACGCCCTGGTATGACGGACCTTCGCTGCTGGAGCATCTGGAGACGGTCGACATCGAGGCCGAGGCAGAGGGAAAGCCCTTTCGCTTTCCGGTGCAGTATGTCTCGCGGCCGAACCTCGATTTTCGCGGTTTCTCGGGCACGGTGGCTGCTGGCAGCATCGGCGTCGGCGAGCGGGTTACGGTCGCCAAGTCGGGCAAGCAGACGCGCATCCGCCGCATCGTCACGCAGGATGGCGATCTGGAGGTCGCATCCGAGGGGCAGGCGGTGACGCTTCTGCTCGAAGACGAGGTAGAGCTTTCGCGCGGCAACATGCTGGTGACGCCAGAGGCGCGCCCGCATGTGGCCGATCAGTTTTCCGCGACGCTTGTGTGGTTCGATGAAAAGCCGCTCCTGCCGGGGCGCTCCTACATTCTGCGCACCGAAACGGATGAGGTTTCGGCGACGGTGAGCCAGCTCAAGCATCGCCGCAACATCAACAATTTTGCCGAGGAAGCGGCGACCAGCCTCGATCTGAACGAGGTGGGGCTGTGCAATTTCTCGCTGCAGGCGCCGATTGCCTTTGACGCGTTCAGCGACAACCGCACCACGGGCGCTTTCATCCTGATCGACCGGCTGACCAATGCGACGGTCGGGGCCGGCATGATCCAGCGGCCATTGCGGCGCGCGGCGAACATCCACTGGCAGGCGCTCGACGTGACGCGCCAGTCGCGCGCGGAGCTGAAGCACCAGAAGCCGGCGGTTCTGTGGTTCACCGGGCTTTCTGGCTCCGGCAAGTCGACCATTGCCAGCCTTCTGGAAAAGAAGCTGCACGCGGCCGGCCGGCACACCTATGTTCTGGACGGCGACAATATTCGCCACGGGCTGAACCGGGATCTGGGCTTTACCGACGAGGACCGCGTGGAGAACATCCGTCGGGTGGCTGAGACGGCGAAGCTGATGGCGGATGCCGGGCTGATCGTGCTCGTCTCGTTCATCTCGCCCTTCAGGGCCGAGCGGCGCATGGCGCGCGAGCTGATGAACGAGGGCGAATTCGTGGAGGTTTTCGTGGACACGCCCTTCGAGGAATGCGCGAGGCGCGACCCGAAAGGGCTCTATGCCAAGGCGCTCAACGGCGAGATCCAGAACTTCACGGGTGTCGATTCCCCCTATGAGACGCCGGAAAGGGCTGATATCCACATCGAGACGACAGCCCGCGCGCCGGAAGAGCTGGTCGACGAGGTCGAGGCCTGGCTCAAGGAACGCGGTTATTGCTGATCTGCGGCTGTTGCCGATGACTTGAGTGGAAAGACTGACTGGCCCATGGGCATGATGAAGGACGACGCAGCACTTCTGGCGCTGTTTGAGGAACTGGCGCTGGCGGCGGGGGCTGCGATCATGCAGCACTACGAGGCGGGCTTCGAGGTGGAGCAGAAGGCCGACGACACGCCGGTGACGGCAGCCGACCGCGCGGCGGAGAAGGTGATTCTCGACGGTTTCCGGAATGTCGGGCTTGGAACGCCCTGCGTCTCCGAAGAGGCCGCGTCCGGCGGCGTCATTCCGGCGTGCGGCGACGGCAATTTTCTTCTGGTCGATCCGCTCGACGGCACGCGCGAATTCATCGCGCGGCGTCCGGATTTTACCGTCAATATCGGCTTGATCCGCAATGGCGAGCCGGTGGCGGGCGTTGTCTATGCGCCGGCACGCGACCTGCTTTATTCGGCGCGTCCGGGTTCCGCGTTTGAAATTCCGGTGGTGGGCGGAAAGCCGCAGGAGCGGCGCGCGATCAGGGCGCGGCCGCGCCGGTCACCGCCCGCCATTCTTGCCAGCCGCTCGCACTGCACCGACGAAACGCGCGCCTTCATTGCCCGCTATCCCGATGCCGAGACGGTTTCCATCGGATCGTCGCTAAAATTCTGCATGATCGCGCGGGGCGATGCGGACCTCTATCCGCGTTTTGGCCGCACCATGCAGTGGGACACGGCGGCAGGCGATGCGATCCTGCGCGCGGCAGGCGGCATGGCACGCACGCTCGATGGCGCGCCGCTCACCTATGGGCCGAAGGGGGGCAAGGGGCTGGAAGCCTTTGTGAGTCCCTCTTTCGTGGCTGAGGGAGTGGGCTGATAGCGTCTCGCTTGTTTGGCCGCAACGTTGATGCCCCTTCTCCCCGCTTGCGGGGAGAAGGTGAGGATGAGGGGCGAGCGCCTACAGCTACAGTCAGTGCCGGGTTCTGAATGAAGGCGGCGGTCTCATGTCGAGGCCGGCGCGGCCCCTCATCCCCCTGCCGGGACCTTCTCCCCGCGCACGGGGAGAAGGAGGATGGCCGAAACCTTGGCGCTCCTTGATGGGAAGGCAGAGCACAGGCTTTTCCGCCTGACCGTCCAATCAGACCCCCATCAGCTCATTCTTCCATGGCGGATTGGCCCCCGCGCGCGACACGGTGATGGCGGCGGCGCGGGAGGCGTAGGCGATTGCCTTGGAAATCTGCGCCTCGTCGAGCACCGCGATTTTGTCCTTCGTCAGAAGCCCTGCCGTCTCAAGGGCCGCCAGAAGCGCACCGTTGAATGTGTCTCCGGCCCCGACCGTGTCCACCACCTCGACCGGCGTTGCCGGAACGAACTGCTTTTGCGATTTCGTGTAGGCTGTTGCACCTTTTCCGCCATCGGTGAGGATGACGAGGCTGGGGCCGCGCTCCAGCCAGCGGGTGAGAATTTCGTCGGTGCTGCCTGTCTCTCCGAACCATTCCAGATCGTCGGCTGAAATTTTCACAATGTCGGCGTTCGCCACCATGCGCGCGATGCGGGCGCGGTGGGCGGCCGCATCGGTGATGAAGGCGGGGCGGATATTGGGGTCGAGCATGAGGACGCGGCTTTTGGCCTCGCGCGCCATCAGCGCCTCATAGGCCGAGCCGCAGGGTTCTGAAACGAGGCTGATGCCACCGAAGAGCATGGCCGGCACGTCGGCGCCGATGGCCGGCAGATCGGATGGCTCGATCATGCGCCCGGCTGTGCCTTCGTCGTAGAAATCATACTCGGCCTGGCCGTCGGCGAGGGTCACGAAGGCGAGCGTGGTGGGACGGCTCGAAAATTGCGCCAGGCTCAGATCGACATGGCTTTCCTCGAGCTTCTCCCGCAGCATCCGTCCGAAAAGATCGTTCGAAAGCCCGGTAAAGAAGCCGCACGGCACACCAAGGCGCGCAATGGCGATGGCACTGTTGAAGACCGCGCCACCCGTATAGGGCGCAAATGCAGCCTCGCCCTGGCCTGTCTGGCGCGGCAGCATGTCGATCAGCGCCTCGCCGCAGCAAAGGATCATGAAAAGCCTCCCGTTCGTTCCCCTTCGGGGTTCTCCCACCCCTTTCAACAAGGAGCAGTCTGGTTACGCGGAAAGGCTCTTGCGTTCAATGGAAATTGCGGCCCTTGGGCAGAACGCGCACATCGCGCGGGTGCCGCCAGAGGTTTTGCGCCGTGGCGGCCTTTTCTTCCACAGCACCCGCGCCCCGATCGGACATGGCGACAAGAAGATCGGGGGTCGTGTCGATGAGACGCCGTGCAACCACGTGGATGACATCGCTTTCCTTCTGCAGAATGCCCTCGACCGTCACCATGCGCGCACCGAAGACGATGCGGCGGAACCGCTGGAAGACGCGCGGCCAGACGATGACGTTGGCGATGCCGGTTTCATCCTCTAGCGTCATGAAGATGACGCCGCTGGCGGTGCCCGGGCGCTGGCGCACCAGCACAAGGCCCGACACACGCACGAAGCGGCCCGCTGGGGTCTCGGCAAGGGCGCGGGTTTTCAGGACGCGGCGCCTGTCCAGCAGACGGCGCAGGAAGGAGACGGGATGCGCCTTGAGCGAGAGGCCGAGCGTGCCGTAATCCTCCACCACCTGCTCGCCGGGAAGAAGGTCCGTCAGCGCGACGCTTTCCTCTTCCTGAAGGGGCGTTGCGGCTGCGCTTTTGGCGCTGGCAAAGAGCGGCAGTTCCTCCGCCGCCGCGCGCACGCCCTGATGGCCGCTCAGGCCGCGCACGTCCCAAAGGGCGGCGCGCCGGTCGAGCCCGAGCGAACGGAAGGCGTCTGCCTCGGCCAGCCGGCGCAACGAAAACATATCGATGCCGGAACGGAAATAGAGATCGCGCACGGAGGCAAAGCCCGCGCCGCGCGCAGCCATGATCTTGAGCGCCGCCGCCTCGCGCATGCCGTCCACCTGGCGCAGGCCGAGCCGCAGCGCATGGCCGATCGCACCGGGCTTCGCCGCAGGCTCCAGCGTGTGATCCCAGCCGCTGTGATTGATATCGACGGGGCGCGTCTCGCCACCGTGATCGCGGAAATCGCGCACGATGGAGGAGGCGGAGTAAAACCCCATGGGCTGCGAATTCAAAAGGGCGCAGGCAAAAACATCCGGATAATGGCATTTGAGCCAGGAGGAGGCATAGGCGAGCAGCGCGAAACTGGCCGAATGGCTCTCGGGAAAGCCATAATCGCTAAAACCCTTCATCTGGTTGAAACAGCGCTCGGCGAAATCGGGCGTATAATTGTTGGCGAGCATGCCGTTGATGAAATCCTCGCGGAACTGGTCGATGGTGCCGGTGCGGCGGAAGGAGGCCATGGCGCGGCGCAGTCGGTCGGCCTTTTCCGGCGGGAAGCCGGCGGCCACGATGGCGATCTTCATTGCCTGTTCCTGAAAGAGCGGAACGCCGAGGGTCTTCTGGAGCACCGCACGCAGCTCCTCGGAGGGATAGTCCACATCCTCCTCACCATTGCGGCGGCGCAGATAGGGATGCACCATGTCGCCCTGGATGGGACCGGGCCGGACAATGGCGATCTCGATCACGAGGTCATAGAAATTCTTCGGTCGCAGGCGCGGCAGCATGGACATCTGCGCCCGGCTTTCGATCTGGAAAACGCCGATCGTGTCGGCGCGCTGGATCATGGCATAGGTGGGGTCATCGTCGCGGGGCACGGTGGCGAGCGTGCGCTCTTCGCCATAGTGATCGCGCAAAAGATCGAAGCTCTTGCGCAGGCAGGTGAGCATGCCGAGCGAGAGCACATCCACTTTCAGGATATTGAGGGCGTCAAGGTCGTCCTTGTCCCATTCCACCATGGTGCGGTCCTTCATGGCGGCGTTGGCGATGGGCACGATCTCGCTGAGCGGCGAATGGGTGAGCACGAAACCACCCACATGCTGGGAAAGGTGGCGGGGAAAGCCGATCAACTGGCCGACGAGCACGAGGGTCTGGCGCAGGCGCGGGTCGGTGGGGTCGAGCCCGGCTTCGCGTACCTGATCGCGGGCCGGCGTTTTTTCCGAATGGCCCCAGACAAGCCCGGTCATGGCGGCCACCACATCGGGCGACAGGCCCATGGCCTTGCCGGCCTCGCGCACGGCGCTGCGCGTGCGATAGGAAATGACGGTGGCGGCAAGCCCGGCGCGGTGGCGGCCATATTTGGCGTAGACATATTGCATCACCTCTTCGCGCCGCTCATGCTCGAAATCGACATCGATGTCCGGCGGCTCGCCGCGCTCGGCGGAGATGAAACGCTCGAACAGAAGATCGATCTCGGTGGGATTGACCGAGGTGACGCCAAGGCAAAAGCAAACGACCGAATTGGCCGCCGAGCCGCGCCCCTGGCACAGGATGGGTGGCTTCTGCGTGCGGGCGAAGCGCACAATGTCGTGCACGGTGAGAAAGTAGGCGGCATAGCCGAGCTGGCCGATGAGCTTCAGCTCATGGGAAATCATGCCTGCGACCTTCGGTGGAACCATGCCGTTGAAACGGTCTTTTGCGCCAAGCCAGGTGAGGCGCTCAAGCTCCTCCTGCGGGGTGGCGCTCTCACCGCTCGATTCCCTCGGATAGTCGAAGCGCAGCTCATCGAGCGAGAAGCGGCATTCGTCCATGAGCGCCACGGAACGGGCGATGGCGTCTTCGTGCCCGCGCAGCAGACGGGCCATCTCCGCAGGCGCTTTCAGGTGCCGCTCCGCATTGCGCTCCAGCCGGAAACCGGCTTCGTCTATGGTGCAGTGCGCGCGGATGCAGGTGAGGAGATCCTGCAAGGGGCGGCGGGCCGGTGTGTGGTAGAGCACGTCATTGGTGGCGATGAGCGGCGTGCCGCAGGCGGCGGCGAGCGCGGCAAGGCGCTGCTGACGCGCGCCGTCATTGGCCCGGCGATGGGGCGTGAGCGCCAGAAACACATTGCCGGGAAAAAGAGCGGCGAGGCGGCGCAGGTTTTCCTCGAAATCGGTGCCGAAATCATAAGCCGGCATGGCGATGAAGCGCTGGTCCGCGCCAAGTTTTTCGAGGTTCTCCAGATGAAGGTGGCATTCGCCTTTCGGCGCGTAGCGGTTGCCATCGGTCAAAAGCTGCGTCAGCCGGCCATAGGCATGCTTGTCGGTCGGGAAGCAAAGCGTCTCGAAACCGTCCCGCATGACCAGCCGCGCGCCGATGACGAGGCGTATTTTCTGCGCCTTGGCTTCCACATGCGCGCGCACGACGCCAGCCATCGTGTTGCGGTCGGCGATGCCGATGGCCGCATGGCCAAGCCGGGCGGCTTCTGCAACCAGCTCGCGCGGATGCGACCCGCCGCGCAAAAAGCTGTAATTGCTGGTGACGCCGAGCTCGGCAAAGGCCGGTTCCGGCGGCGCCGGGCGCGGTTTTGCAGGCGTGTCGGCCTTTGAGCCGCTGTCGAGAGGGATGGGGTTTGGCGATTGCGCGCTCATGCGAAAACCCCATGGATGAACCAGCGCGGCGTTTCCTCATCGCGTTCATAGAGCCCGTCGCGAAAAAGCCAGAAGCGGCGGCCGGCCTCGTCCTCAATGCGGAAATAATCGCGCGTCTTGCGGCTGGCCCCAAGCGGCGCGCGCCACCATTCGGGCGCGATGCGTTCCGGCCCTTCGGCGCGCACCACCCGGTGGGCCACGCGCCGCCATTCGAACCGGGTGGGCGGGCCATCGGGCACGCCGGCAAGGGTGGTGACCGGTTCCGGCACGGCAAAGAGAAACAGCGGCCGGGCAAAGGCCGCGCCATCCTGAATGCAGCGGGCATGCGCCTGCCAATCGTGGCTTTGCGCCGGTTTGAGCACGGAGACGGCGCGCGCGGCGCGCTCCGGCAAAAAGCTCGCATGGGGCTCGGCGCGGGTGACGTTGCGCGCGCCGAACCGGTTGACCAGCCGGTCGAGAAGCGGGGCGATGTCGCCATCGCGCGTGGTCAGGGCGTCGTCGCCCAGATCTTCCTGCCGCATGGCAAGCGTTTCCACGGAAAAGGCGGTGAGACTGGCGGCCTCGAAGCCGAAGCCCGCGCGATCCTCGATGCGGTCGAGCCGCTCGCCAAGCAGGCGGGCGAGGTGTCCGGCATCGCGCGTGGCGGTGCTGGTGGCAAGCGGCAGGGCCTCGAACCAGCCATCGACGCGAAACAGGCGCAGTTCCACCTGGCGCACACCCTTGCCCGCCTTCTCCAGCATCGCACACAGGTCGCGCGAAAGGCGTCCGATGGCGATTTCGATTGCCTCCTGTGTGACGAGGGGTTCGGCAAAACGGCATTGCGCGGCGTGAAGATGGGGCGGATTGAGCGGACGAAAGCTTTCCTCCTCGTGACCAAGGGCTTCATCCAGCTGGCGCAGCGCCAGCGGGCCGAAGCGCGACGCTAGCGGCGCGCGCGGCTTGCCGATCAGGTCGCCGACATGTTTGAGGCCGAGTTTCTCCATTGCCTCGGTCGTGTTCTGCTCCAGCCGCAGGGCGCAGACGGGCAGCGGCGCCATATGCCTGTGGAGTGCTTCGCGCGAAACGATGAGCCTGCCGGACGGCGCATGGCGGGCCAGCGCCCAGGCGGCACCAATGGTGGGCGCGAGCGCCAGCCGCGCGGTGAGGCCGAAGCCGCCAAGCCTTTGCGCCAGCGTGTCGACAAGCTTCGCCTCACCGCCGAAAAGATGCGCGCAGCCGGCAATGTCGAGGCTCACCCCGTCGGGAAAGTCGGGCCGCGTGAAGGGCGAAAAACACTGGCACCAGAGCGCCAGACGGATGAGCGCGCGCTCGTCGCCGGGAAGGTCGGCATGGGCGACCCTGAGGGCGGGGTGGATGGCGCGCGCATCGGCCAGCGCCATGCCTGGTGAAAAGCCGAGCGCCTCGGCTGGCTGGTTGAGTGCGGTGATGTGCTGGCCATTGTCCGTGGTGGTGACGAGCACCAGCGGCTCGACCTCATGAGGCTTCCGCCCATGCATGGTCGATGCCGCGTCGCCAGGGCGTGTGACCCGGCGCTCGATCGGCCAGCGGGGCAGGAAGACGGAAAGAAAGCGTGTCATGATCCCACTCGACATCCCAGCCGCTTGAGAAATGGCGGGACATCCCTTGCCTTGATTTGATAAGAGCAAGCCGCCAGCGCGGTGCGCCCGTCCCGGCGGACGCTGCGGGCAGCGATGCGACGGACCAGCGGGTTTCGGCGGCTGTGCTCTCTTTTGAAGCCTGCCGCCCGCGCAGGATGAGCGCGGTGACGCCATGGCGCGCGGCGCGCAGGGCAAGGCGGCGGCTGGCGGCGAAATCATAGGCGCGGGCGCTGTCCGGCAGGATGCCGGCGACGGCGGCGATCGGTGCATGGGAAAGCCCTTCCTCCAGCGCCCACAGAACATCGATCGGCTTGCGCGCCTGGATCTGGATCAGGCGGTTCGGATCAAGCCCGAGGGCTGCAAGCCCGAGCGGGTAGAGCGCGCCTTCGCGGCTGGCAAGGTGTGCCGGAGACACCCACAACAGAGACCCTGGCCGCTGATAAAGAAGGCGCGCCAGAAGACAGATGCCGAAGCCGAGACCGGCGGCAAAATCGCCGTGGCCGGCGGGCAGGATTTCGTGCAGCACGCCGGTTCTGAGGCCATGGCCGGGCAGGGCGGCATCGAGGGCTTCGGACCCGAGCGAAAAAGAGGGGCGGGGTGCTGAAGCAAACCTCTCCTGGGGGGCGATGCGACTGCGCAGGGCATCAAGAACACTGCCCGTTTTTTCGGGGGCCGTAGTGGCAGATATTTCCCTTCCGGTACGCTGAACCGGCTTCATTTCAATGGCCTGTTTCATGATGCAGCCTCCGAACGCAACCACAAAGACGCGGCAGGCGCCATGGAACTCTGCGCCATTGGCGCCGCAGTCGATCTATCCTGATTCAAGTTTTCAGCTTCCCCTCCCAGAAGCCTGATCGGACTCGTCTTTTTTCCTTTCCCGCTGCCCCTGGCCGGCGCATGCAGAAACTCTTCCAGCAGACGGTCGCGCCGGGGCGCCGGGCCGCTGTCGCCATGAGCGCAGACCCTGGTGAAAGGGCAGGCGGTTCTGTTTTTGCGGGCGCAAAAATTTCGCCCGAGCTCCTGCATCAGGATGTGATGCTGCTCGGTATCTGCCGCGCCCCATTGGTCGGGAACCTGACGGTTGAGAAGGCGAACCGAACGCTCGGGCGTGGTCTGCCCGGGGATAAGTCCAAGACAGCGCGCGGCGCGCCAATGGGCCGTGTCGACGACAAGAACGCGCTTGCGCAATGTGCTCATGTTGAGCGTGGCAGTGCTGGTCTTGGGGCCGACACCATAAATGCGCTCCAGCCAGGACAAAGCGTCATCGACAGGCCAGCCGTGAAGGAAATCGAGGCTGAGCCCGCCGCTCAGGCTGGCGATCTCCTGCAGGGCGCGGGGCAGGGCAACAGCCTTGCGCTCCGGATGGGTAATGCCTTCGAGCAGCGGGTCTATTTCGTGGAAAGAAGCCTCGGCCAGCCGTGTCCAGGAGCCCCTGAATTTTGCCACTTCGAAATGTTCGACAAGCCTGGCAAAGACACTCAATGCCGCCTCGTTGCGCGTTCTGGCGCTAAGCATCGCCAGAACCATCTGGCTGACCGCGTCTAGACGCACGAAATCCGCTGGCGGTCCGAAGACAGCCAGCAAGCGCTGGTGAAGGCTTGCCATCCGGTCGAATGGCACAAGGGGCAGGGTGTATTGCATTCCTGCACAATAAGAACAAAAAGGGAACAAATCAATCGTTCCGTGATCCCGGACGGGACTGTGTGCAGAAATGAAAAGCCGCCAGACGATCGGCCCCACGGCAGGCACGATCAGTCTGACGGCTCACTCCAGCGCTCTTGCGGCGTTTTCCTGGAGAGCCCCCTCCGGACTCGAGGAAGAGAAGCATCAAACGTGCCAAATATGTTTGTTCCGGCTTTTTCACGCCTTTTCATGGGGTTGCCCGCACCATCGCCGGTTTCGTGCAAAACGTTTTGCGGTCATCGTGACACGAAGGCAGGCATCCTGCCCACAATGCAGGCAGGTCATCGCTTCTATGACAGGGAAGAATTTCCGGCTTCAGACAGCCACTTCAAGCCGATTGCCGCCGGTGGACTTGGCACGGTTGAGCGCCGTGTCGGCCTGCCCCAGCGCGATCCAGAAACTTTCCTTGCGCGGCAGCGGTGTGTGTAGCCCGACGCTGACGGTCAGCGGAATCTCGATCCCGTCGAGATGAAACGGGGTGTCGGCAACCGCGTTCTGGATGCGCTCGGCGAGCCCGAAGGCGCGTTCAGCGTCATAGGCCGGCAGCACCAGGGCAATGGCCTGGCCGCCAAAGCTCGCCACCATGTCAGTCTGGCGGACGGCGGACTGAACGACCGAAGCAACATGGCGTAATGTCTGCTCGCCGGCGGCATGCCCATGCGCTTCAACCACCTGATCGAACTCATCGATGTCGATCAGCGCCATGGAGTAGGGCTGTCCTGCCCAATTCATGGCGGCCGCGAGTTCCGGCCCCAGCTTGTCAAACACCCGTCTGTTCAAAAGCCCGGTTGCGGTGTCGGTGGTTCCCAATGGTGCCTCCTTCAGGCGTGGGGTGCCGAAATGCGAGCGTTGCAATTCGAGAATGCGACCGATGACCACGGCGGCAACGACATTGGCGACAATAGCAACAGATGCGACTTCGCCCAAGGTTTCCATGGCGATTTCCCGCGGCAGCAGGAACACCGAGATCAGCGACACCGATGCCAGAAGCCCGACCCCGGCCAGCGCCGGTATCGAAACACGCCGGCCCTTTACCATCTGGGCGAAAGCGAGGCTGATGGCACTGCAGATCAAAACGGCAAGAACGCTGCTCGCCACCGCGGCTCCACCGAGCCAGAGGCGACCGAGGACCGCGACCGCGGTCGTGACGGTCAACGTGATCCAGCCGCCATATGCCATGGCGAGGACGACGAAGACATTGCCAATATCGAAGGAAAAGCCGGAAGACGACGGTGCCGCGAGAAGGGCGGGGCCGATTGTGCCGGCCGAAAACATTACAGAAACGAGCAGATTGCGCTGCAGCGATGTCATGGTCAGTCGGGCTGCGCGCTCATAAAGAAGCGCCGCGATAACGGCAATTCCCAGACCTTGCAGGAACTCGGATACCAGAGAAACCATTTCCATGAGGTCTATCTCCGCGGAAGCCTGTCCGACTGCCTCATCATTGCCGGATATGACGAGCCAGTCCAATCTCTTGAATTCGCTCACCTTCAGGCGGAAACCCGATGGCTGCTTCTTCCGAAGCAGCCTCAGAAACCAGCAGGCTTCGCATTAGGTCCTGATCCTAAAGCATAGGCCGCCATTACTTTAGCTGATTGACAGTATGAATGATAAGGCAGGCAAATTACAAGAAATTCCAGCGAAAAGCTCCAGTTTTCACTTGTCAGTGCCATTTGGCCGGATGCTAGCTTCCGCTGGGTAACGTCATCTTTACGAGATCGGATTATTCATATGCCGGCAAAGTGGGGCGCGGAATGAGCTGGTTTCAGGCAGCATTCGACAGGTTTTATGGATTGCGGATCTGGCAGCAGGCCTGCTTCGTCACGCTTTTTTCCGTTCTGGGCGCTGATGCGCTGACCCTCGTTTTCTACGCCATCTTCTTTTCAGACCGGCTTTTGCTGGATCTGGTCCTGACCGCGTTCATCACGGTCGTGATCGCCTATCCCATTTCCTTCGTCTTTCTGCGCAAGACGGCGACGGTTGCCAGACTGGCCGCAGAACTGGACATGGCCGCCGCCACGGATTTCCTGACGGGACTGCGCAATCGGCGGGATTTCATGAGGATTGCCGGCGAAACCATCGACGCCACCGACGCATCGGCGGGCGTGGTCCTGTTTATCGATGTGGATCACTTCAAGCGCATCAACGACCGTTTCGGTCATGCAGAGGGCGACAGGGTTCTTGTTCTCATTGCTGAAGCGATCAGGCAGAGCGTTCGTGCAGACGACATCTGCGCCCGCATCGGCGGCGAAGAATTCGCGGTCTTCATGCCAGGTGCAGACCTGCCGCTGGCGCGCATGGTTTCCGAACGCATTGCAATCACATGCCGTCTTGTCGGCTGCGGCGCCAGCGTCGAAGACATCTCCACGACCGTCAGCATCGGCATCGCGGTACATCGCCCCCTGCAGTCCCTTGATGCGGTTGTCAAGGAAGCTGATTCGCTGCTCTACAAGGCAAAGCAGGGCGGCCGTGACCGTGTGGTGCACCATCCGCCACAGGAGATTGTCGCGTAGGTTCGGTGCCGGCCACTGCCTGTCGGACTACTCGACCTCGATGTGAAACACAGACCAGACCCGGCTTCGCTCTTCTTCTTCTTCGGGCACCCTGCGGCCTCCCGTGTCGTACACCAGCCATAACGGGCCAAACCCGCCGGTGCAGAGTGGCTTCCTGTCGCCTTTCATGGCCATAATCCAGTCGTGAGAGGCCATTTACCGGCGTCGATGGCGGCGTGAAGCGCACGCGCCTTGGCAAGCCATTCCTCTCGCACGGATGGAGGCTGCAGCTTCCAGCTTCCGCGTTCCAGTGCCGCAAACATGGTGCGCGCAGTGATCTCATACTGGTCCATGGAAAGAGAATTAGCGCCGCGCCGCTTGTCGGCAATGGTGCCAACGAGGAATGCTGACAAGCACCTTCAGCATCCCGTGTTAAACGGGCCGGACAATATCGATCGTCTGTGAGCGACCTGAGACCGGTGGCAGAGGGAAGCCAAGAGAAGCGGAAGCAGGAGGCGGCGTAACCCCAAGCAGCCGGTTCCGCCTCCCTACCAGTGATCATCCTTGTGGGCCTCCCTGTTCTTCCACATAAGAAAGAACAGGGCCGGCGCGTAGAAGGCGGTTATCAGCAATGAGCGTATGAGCGTAGCGGCGAAAGAGTGATGGTCATCGAAGAACATAAGCACTATAGCCGCTGCCATATGGGCGAAACCTGCCAGTACGAAGGCTAGGATTGCAGCTCTAAATGCGAGCCCGAGCATATCGTTCCTCTCTGGCTGACTGTCTGAACACCGGTCGGCCTTATCGGCGCCGGCGTTGCCATTTCCTTAATGCTCTCTCTGGTCCTTAATGCTCTCTCTGGGCGCTGGTTCCTGTAAGCATATAGCCGTGTGAACCAGATTCCGGCCACGGACACGTTTGGAGGGAAAGAGCAAAGCCATGTTGGCAAAGACCACAAAAACCAGGGGCGTGCCGATTTCTGATAAGGTATAATCGCAGCAAGGCGCCGTTGCGCTGGCCTGAGAGCTATACTCCGATGTCTGACTTCGTGCTTTTCGTTGCGGTCGGATTTGCAGCCCAACTCATAGACGGCGCCATCGGTATGGCTTACGGCCTTGCCAGTACGTCGGTCTTGCTGGGATTGGGCTATCCACCCGTTACAGCCAGTGCGAGCGTACACGCGGCGGAAGTGTTCACTACCGGCGCATCGGCCTTGTCCCATTGGAGATTTGGGAATGTGAGGTGGAGGATGGTTGCCCGCCTCGCAATACCCGGAGCGTTGGGCGGCCTCGTTGGTGCGCTCCTTCTTTCCTCTGTCGATGGAGGCACAATCCGCCCGTTCGTGGCCGCTTATCTTGCTGCGATGGGAATATGGATCGTCTGGAAGGCTGCTAGCCGAAAACCTCGCGAACCTGCCGAACCCAAGATGCTGCCGGCACTCGGGTTGGTTGGCGGGTTTCTTGATTCGATAGGCGGGGGCGGCTGGGGGGCGATCGTGACGTCGAGCATAATCGGGCAGGGTGCAGTTGCACGCACCGCGATTGGATCCACCAACGCCAGCGAGTTTCTCGTCACAGTCGCGATTTCTGGAACGTTCCTTCTGACCGTGGGCCTGGAACTCTGGCCGATCATACTGGGCCTGATCGTCGGAGGGATTATTGCAGCGCCACTCGCCGCGCTCGTCGTAAAGCACATGCCGGATCGCCCGATGATGCTGATGGTCGGTGTGTTGATCGCGGTGCTGGCAGCTCGCGAGATCGTAGGAACACTGGGCAACTAGCTCCGATCCGGTCACTCAAACTTCATTGCAAAAAACGCACAGAACGGCCCGGCCATGCGCTGGGGATTCTCGTATGTGGAATAGCTTAAGCGGCCGTGAGCGTTGGTATCCCGCTTATATCGACCTCGCGTTCAGTGTGCCAGGCATCATAGGCGGCCTGCATCCGGAGCCAGATGGCGGGGCCGTCGCCAAACAGCGTTCCAGGGCGCGCGGCAATGGCGGGGGATGCCGAGAAGATTGGCGATCTCTACCTTGCTCTTTCCAGTTGCCGGGATGATGTCCTCTAGCAGCGCGCCGGGGCGGAACGGGCAGCGCTCTGTGGGACGCTTCGGCTCATACACGATCGCAGCGAGGCTGTGAAACAACGTGACGAAGGTGAGCACATGTCCGGACTCTCTGATGAGAATATCCGCGAGATGATCCAGGCGCTCGATCTGATCAAGGGGGGATTCAGATGGCGGTCACATTTTCATGGTGGGCTACGCTCGCCGAGCACATCTGACGTGAACTCGGCATGTTCGGGCCGGAGCCGAAATCCGCCCGGCCCACTTGGCGGCCACCCGCCCCCCGATCACGGATCGCAATTGCTGCGGTTTCTTTCGAACTGTGAGTGCCGATCATCTCGCCATCACGCACAACCTGATAGCGGTTGCCGATTGGTTCGTATCGCAGGCGGGCGGAGATGCGGGGCTCTTTCATAAGCCGTTTCGGTCCGTGTGCACTCTATAGGCAGGGCGGTCGGCTTGTAGCTATCTGAAATAACTGGTCGGAGTGGCAGGATTCGAACCTGCGACCCCCTCGTCCCGAACGAGGTGCGCTACCAGGCTGCGCTACACTCCGTGACCAGACGGCGGGCTTATAGCTGCCGTCTTTCGACTGCGCAAGATCAAACCGTCATCAATATGGGCTTTCCACGTCTCCCATTTCCACATAGACGGATTTGACCTGTGAATAATGGGCAAGTGCCGCCATGGCGTTTTCGCGCCCGAAGCCGGACTGCTTCACGCCGCCGAAGGGCAGTTCCACCGGCGTGAGGTTATAGGTGTTGATCCAGCAGGTGCCGGCCTTCAGCGCCCCGATCACGCGGTGGGCGCGGGCGAGATCTCTCGTGAAGACACCGGCTGCAAGGCCAAAAGGCGTGTCATTGGCGCGCTCGATCACCTCGTCCTCGTCCTCGAAGGTCAGAACGCTCATGACCGGGCCGAAAATCTCCTCGCGGGCAATGCGCATCCGGTCTGTGACGTCGGTAAAGATGGTCGGTTCGACATAAAAACCGTCTTCAAGGCCCTGAAGCCGTGGCGTGCCACCGCCATGGTGCAGGGTTGCGCCGTCCTCGCGTCCGATCTCGATATAGCTCAGCACCTTGTCGTACTGCGCCTTGCTGATGAGCGGGCCGAGATGGGTCTCGGGGTCAAGCGGATCGCCCAGGCGAATGGCGCTGGTGCGCTCGGTGAGGCGCGACAGGAAGCGCTCATGGATGCCTTTCTGGACAAAGACGCGTGTGCCGTTGGAGCAGATCTGGCCCGTCGAATAGAAATTGCCGAGCATGGCCCCGCCAATGGCGTTTTCCAGATCGGCATCGTCGAACACGATCAGGGGTGATTTGCCGCCGAGCTCCATCGTGGCCGACTTCATCTCGCCGCCGGCGAGCGCCTGCACCTTTTTGCCGGTCTCGACGGAACCGGTGAGCGAGACCTTGGCGACTTCAGGATGGGCGACAAGAGAGGCGCCGACATCGCCCAGACCCTGCACCACGTTGAAGAGACCGTCGGGCAGGCCGGCCTCGGTGAAGATTTCGGCAAGCCTGAGGGCAGAAAGCGGGGTCACCTCGGACGGCTTGAACACCATCGCATTGCCCATGGCAAGCGCAGGGCCGGACTTCCAGCCGGCGATCTGGATCGGATAGTTCCAAGCGCCAATGCCGACACAGACCCCAAGCGGCTCACGGCGCGTATAGCCGAAGGAACCGCCAAGCTCGACCTGCTCGCCATTGAAGGCGGCGACGGCACCGCCGAAGAATTCGAGCGCCTCGGCAGCGGAGGGCGCATCGGCGACAAGCGTTTCTTGCAGCGCCTTGCCGGTGTTCAGCGTTTCGAGCTTTGCCAGTTCCTCATTGTGCGCAAGCAGGAGGTCTGCCGCCCGGCGCAGGATGCGGCCGCGCTCCACCGGCTTCAGCTTTGCCCATGTGGGCTGGGCGGCGCGGGCTGCCTCCACGGCCAGTTCGACAATGTTGGGCGTTGCCGAATGGACGCGGGCGATAATCTCGCCGGTGGCGGGATAGACGACCTCGATCACCTCGCCCTGTTCGTCTTCGACATAGCGGCCATTGATGTAGTGCGATGCTTTTGGCTGCGCGCGCATGAATTCTCCAGGTTTCGGAACGGAACATCGTTTCATGAAAACGCGTTCCCGATCCATTCAATTTTTTCGCATGGGTTTTCTAGCGGTCGGCTTCCCGCCAGCGCGGGTTGATCCAGGGCTCCTGGTTGGACGGGCTGAGTGGCGTGCGACCGAGAATATGGTCAGCCGCCTTCTCGCCGACCATGATGGACGGGCCGTTGAGATTGCCGTTGGTGATGCGTGGGAAAATCGACGAATCCGCGACGCGCAGACCTTCCACCCCGATCACCCGGCATTCGGCATCCACCACGCTCATGGCGTCGTCAGGCGCACCCATACGGCAGGTGCCACAGGGATGATAGGCGCTTTCGGCGTGTTCGCGGATGAAGGCGTTCAGTTCCTCGTCGCTTTGAATAGCCTCGCCCGGCGCGATCTCGCGGCCGCGATAGGGCGTAAAGGCATCCTGCGAAAAGATCTCGCGGGTGAGGCGAATGCAGTGGCGGAAGTCGCGCCAGTCGTCCGGATGGGACATGTAGTTGAAGCGGATTTCCGGCTTCGCCCAGGCGTCGCCGGACTTCAACCGGATCGTGCCGCGCGATTTCGAACGCATTGGCCCGACATGGGCCTGAAAGCCATGGCTCTTTGCCGCCGCCTTGCCGTCATAGCGGATGGCGACGGGCAGAAAATGGAACTGGATGTCAGGATAATCGACCCCGGCGGCCGAGCGCACGAAGGCGCCTGCCTCGAAATGGTTGGAGGTGCCGAGGCCCGATTTCAGGAACAGCCACTGCACGCCTATCAACCCTTTGGAAAGGAGATTGAGCTTTGAGTAGAGCGTAATCGGCTGAAGCGATTCCTGCTGGATATAGAGTTCCAGATGGTCCTGCAGATTGCCGCCGACACCGGGGCGATCCGCCACCACATCGATGCCGTTCTCACGCAGATGCTCCGCAGGGCCGACGCCTGAGAGCATCAGCAGCTTTGGCGAATTGACCGCAGACGCTGCGACGATGACTTCACGTCGTGCTTTAACGAGCTGAATCTTTTTGTGAGCTTCGATCTCGACGCCGATTGCGCGTTGATTCTCGATGACAATTCGCCGGGCGAAGCCATTGACGAGACTCACGTTCCTTCTCTTGAGCGCGGGCCTCAGATAGGCATTGGCAGTGGACCAGCGCCTGCCCTTGTGAATCGTCTGCTGAAGCGCGCCAAAACCTTCCTGCTTCGAGCCGTTATAGTCTTCCGTGGTCTCGAAACCGGCTTGGCGCCCGGCCTCGATGAAGGCCGAAAAGAGCGGGTTGTCGCGCGGCCCCTTGCGGACATGGAGCGGGCCTTCGGTGCCGCGCCAGCCGGGCTCGCCATCGGCCATCGTCTCCATACGCTTGAAATAGGGAAGGACGTCCGCATGGGCCCAGCCGGTCGCACCCTCATCGGCCCAGTGGTCGAAATCGCGCGCATGGCCGCGTACATAGACCATGCCGTTGATGGAGGAGGAGCCGCCGATCACCTTGCCGCGCGGCGTGGCGAGCACGCGGCCGCCCAGATGCGGCTCCGGTTCGCTCTGAAAGCCCCAGTCATAGCGCGCCATGTTCATGGGGAAGGAGAGGGCGGCGGGCATCTGGATGAACGGACCGAAATCGCTGCCGCCATATTCGATCACGATGACGGAGTTTTTGCCGTCTTCCGAAAGGCGGTAGGCGAGTGCGGCACCGGCGGAACCGGACCCGATAATGACAAAATCGGCCTCATGCATGGGGCTGGTTTCCATGGGACGGGTGCGGGGCTAGCGCCATGTCGAGATAATCTTCGACAAGGGCGATGGCTGCGGCGGAATCCTCGACGCCTTCGCCGAGCGCGCGGCGCAGATAAAGCCCGTCGATGAGTGCGGCTATGCCGCGTGCGGTGCGGATGGCGCTTGTGCGGGGCAGGTCAGTAAGCCCGCTCATCAGGTCGCTGTGAAGGCGGTGAACATAAATGCGGAAGAGGCGGCCGAGTGCCGCGTCACGCCGCGCCTCCACATAGAAGGCGAGCCATGCTGCGATGATTTCGGGGCGGAACTGATCGGGCGAGAGATTCACCGCGATGATCGCGCGCACACGGTCTGCGCCCGCAAGCCCTGCCATGGCCGGGCGGATCTCATCGCCGAGCTTCGCAAGGATATGGCGCATCGTGGCGAACAGAAGATCGTCCTTGCCGCCGAAATAATGGTGGGCAAGGGCCGTCGAGACGCCGGCCCGGCCGGCAATGTCCGACATGGTGACGTTGAGCGCGCCGCGCTCACCGATCGCACTGATTGCCGCATCGATGAGGGCGCGGCGGCGTATGGGTTCCATTCCGATTTTTGGCATGGGTCACATTTATTATTGATTGATTAATCAATCAAGAATTTTTTTGGCTTTACCCTGGGCAAGAAGCGCGTGGCGGGGAGCATCAGACGGTGAACAGGGGCTTTGTGGAAAATAGTTCACGCTTGAACAAAGTCGTCGGCAGTTTTATGGTGTCACCCACATGTTTGCTCTAATCTGCGGCATCAGTTGCCGCCCTCCGGGAGAGACGAGATGACCGCATGCATTGTGGGCTGGGCCCATTCGAAATTCGGTAAGCTGACCGACGACACGCTTGAAGGACTGATCGTTCAGGTGGCGCGCGAGGCGCTGGACCATGCCGGTATCGGGCCTGAGGATGTGGACGAGATCGTGCTCGGCCATTTCAACGCCGGTTTCTCACCGCAGGATTTTACGGCAAGTCTGGTGTTGCAGGCCGACGACCGGCTGCGTTTCAAGCCGGCGACACGGGTGGAAAACGCCTGCGCGACCGGCTCTGCCGCTGTGCGGCAGGGCGCCCGTTCCATCGCTGCGCGCGACGCCCGCATCGTGCTTGTGGTAGGCGCGGAGCAGATGACGAAAACACCCGGCCCGCAAATTGCAGAAAACCTGCTGAAAGCGTCCTATTTACCGGAAGATGGCGAGATTCCAGGCGGTTTTGCCGGGGTTTTCGGAAAAATCGCCGATGCCTATTTCCAGAAATATGGCGACCAGTCGGATGCGCTGGCGACACTCGCGGCCAAGAACCACAAAAACGGTGTCGAGAACCCGTTTGCGCAGATGCGCAAGGATCTGGGTTTCGACTTCTGCCGCCAGGAGAGTGAGCGCAACCCTTATGTGGCCGGTCCGCTGAAACGGACCGACTGCTCGCTGGTTTCGGATGGTGCGGCTGCGATCGTGTTGACGGATACGCAAACCGCACTTTCGATGCGCCGCGCAGTGGCGCTCAGGGCAAACGAGCATGTGCAGGACTTTCTGCCCATGTCGAAACGCGACATTCTGAAATTTGAGGGGTGTGAGGAAGCCTGGAAGCGTGCGCTCAAGAGCGCGCGTGTGACGCTGGACGATCTCTCCTTCGTGGAGACCCATGACTGCTTTACCATTGCCGAACTGATCGAATATGAGGCGATGGGGCTGGCAAAGCCGGGCGAGGGCGGAAAGATCGCGCTCGAAGGCCAGACCGAGAAGAACGGGCGGCTGCCGGTGAACCCCTCAGGCGGGCTGAAGGCCAAGGGGCATCCGATCGGTGCGACCGGCGTTTCCATGCATGCGCTGACGGCGATGCAGCTCACCGGCGAGGCCGGCGGCATCCAGATCCCCGACGCGAAGCTGGGCGGTATCTTCAACATGGGGGGCGCGGCGGTCGCCAACTATGTGTCGATCCTCGAGCGGATCAAGTAGCGGGCACAGCCTTCTCGCCGGCCGTCGCTGAGGGCCACAGTTCGACACGGCCGAAGCCCGGCACCTTGAGTGCCGGGCGGCGCAGATCGAGGCCTGCGACCAACCCCAGAAAATGCAACTCGAAACCGGAGCGCAGACCGGCGGCGATGCCTGCCAGGCCGCCGAGCGAAACATGCACATCGCTCCAGTCTGGCGTGTGATCAAAGGCGAAAAGGCCGGGGCGGTAATCGCGCCCGACAGCGGTCGGTGGCAGGGAAGCGTCGAGATCCGGTACATTGCGCAGCACGTGTGCGGTGAAGGAGTTGGAGTTCGGCCCGGGCCAGATCCCGTAGTCTCCACGCTGTGAGAAGGGATAGCTGGCTATGGCCGCTTCCACTTGCGGCATGAGGCGTTCGGCTTCCTCTCCTGTGATCGCGGCCACGACATAGGGCGTGTTGGAATACCAGCGCCCATCTGCCGGATAGGCGTTGCGGCGCACGGGACTGCCCCAGCCAACCTTGTCATAGCGGTCATAGGACGAAGCGCCAGCGCGCTTGAGCACGAGCCAGCTATGGACGGACAGGGCGCCCTTCATGCCGCCGGTGCGCGCGGCCATGACATAGATCGCTGCCTTTGGGTTATCGGTTGCGTGTGGAAGAACGCCGCTCGCGGACCAGTCGGCGCTGCGCCACGAGCCCGGCCGCTCCTGCACGGCCCACCATGCCAGCGAGGCGAAGGCCGGCAGAATGAAGACAAGGGTGATAAACAGCAAAGTCCGCTTGAAAAAACGCATGAGGGCCAGTCTATTGCGGTCGGCTTGATTTGAAAGTGAATCCCGCAAAATACGGTGAAAACATGGGCAATCCGGTTCTGGTCGAAGTGCTGCGCGGTAACGTTGTCGAGAGCAGGCACCGTGGCGCCATAGCCGTGTTTGACGCGGATGGCGGAAAGGTGATGAGCCTTGGCGACGTCGATCGGCCCGTATTCCCGCGCTCTGCCGTGAAAGCCATCCAGGCGCTGCCTTTCGTGGAAAGCGGGGCGGCGGATGCGTTCGGCTTCGGCAATCGGGAAATCGCGCTTGCCTGTTCGTCGCATTCGGGCGAGCCGGAGCACGCGGCGCTGGCGGTTGCCATGCTGGAGCGTGCCGGGCTTGGAGCGGATGCCTTTGAATGCGGTGCCCACTGGTCTTCGCAGGAACATGTGCTGATCGAGCAGGCGCGCAGTTTCGCGGAGCCGGCGGCGGCGCACAACAATTGCTCAGGAAAGCATGCGGGTTTCCTGTGCACCTGTGCGCATCTCGGCCATGATCCGCAGGGCTATGTGGCGCTTGGGCACCCGGCGCAGGACGCCGTGAAGGCTGCCATGGAGGCGGTGACGGGTGCAGCGCACGAGACCGACCTCTGCGGCACGGACGGCTGCTCCATTCCCACCTATGCCGTGCCGTTGAAGGCGCTCGCGCATGGGTTCGCACGCATGGCGACGGGGACCGGGTTCGCGCCCGAACGCGCGAAAGCCGCAAAGCGCGTTTTCGCCGCCTGTATGGCGGAGCCATTTTATGTGGCAGGCAGCGGGCGCGCCGATACGCTGATGATGGAAGCGGGCCAGGGGCGCATCTTCACCAAGACGGGTGCGGAAGGTGTGTTTTGTGCTGCAATCCCTGAAAGGGGCATCGGCATCGCGCTCAAATGCGATGATGGGGCCACGCGAGCCGCAGAAGTGATGGTCGCCGAAGTGCTGGCGCAGCTTCTGGATGGTGATGCATTGGCCGAGACGCTGCGTGATATGGCGCGGCCGGTTCTTACCAATCGGCGCGGCTTTGAGGTTGGGTCGCTGCGGCCCTCGGAAGCGCTGGTCGGATAGGGCGTTTAGAGCGTACCCGGTGAAAACAGGACCCACGGTGAACGGCACCGGTTTGCGTTGACTTGGTGCGTGGTTCGACAGGCTCACCATGAGGGAGGGCTTTGATGGCACATCCGTTTAGAACAGGACCCACGGTGAACGGCATCGGCCTGCATTGATGTGGTGCGTGGTTCGACAAGCTCACCATGAGGGAGGGCTTTGTTCACCATGAGGGAAGTGGTCGCTGCCACGAAGGCTGGCGGAACCGCGGCGCAGCGGGAGAGAGACCGATGCCCTCCCTCATGGTGAGCTTGTCGAACCACGCACCGCCCTTGGCCGCGCAATCATTGCATGCTCTCTGCTGCGAAGACGATCGCGGCAAACTCCCGTAATGTCCTAATCTGCCCGATTGCCGGCAAGCGTCAGGTGCGGGATGGTCTCGCTGCTGGAGCGCAGCAGATCGCCGGTGGCGGGCTCTGCCCAGCGATGGCCGACGACCGCGCCATTGGGTGTATCCTCGAAAACATTGCCGGAAATGACGGCTGCGCCCGAACCTTCGACGACGGAAACGATGATGCCGGTTTTCGCCTTCCGGATGACGTTGCCCGAAGCGGTAACGTTGCGCAGGAAGGGGCCCCAGCCCATGCGGATGCCCGCAAGCGGTGCGTTTTCGATGATGTTGCCGGTGACCGTGCTGTCGGCCTCGACATTGATGCCGATGCCGAAACCGGCCATGGGTGAGGGGTAGGGGCCATCTTCCGAAAGATTGCGGATGATGTTGCCGGTGCAGGCGCAGAGCCGTCCACCCTTGTCGAAATTGGCCATGGAGATGCCGTGGGCAGCCCCATCCACGAGATTGCCCGAGATGACCGCGCCCTGAAAGGCGAATTCCGCGTAGAGCGCGGTTTCGCCCGAGCGCAGGCAGGTGTTGCCGGATATCTGGAGATTGCCGGCGCTGTTGCCGCGTATGGCGGAAAAGGCGCAGTCGGCAATTTCATTGTCCGTGACGCGGAGATTGTCGGCGCGATAGGCATTTATGCCATTGCCATACTGGCCGGTGCCGCCCCTGTCGGCGCGGATACGGCTGATGCGGTTTCCAGAAACACGGCTGCCGTCCGCGCCTGGAGCGCTGCGGTGGATCAGAATGCCGCCATTGCCGCAATCGGAGACAGTGTTTTCGATGATATCGAGGCCGATCGAATCCAGTGCGTAGAGCGCGTAGTCGGTTATGTCGGTGATGGCGCAATCGCGGATATTGCCCTGTGTGCGGCGGAGCGAGAGGCCATTGCCGCCGCTGTTGGCGAAGGTGCAGGCTTCGATGGAAAGGTGCAGTGTACCGTCAATGTCGAGCAGGCCGCCGCCTGAACCGGAAGGCGGCATGAGTCTGCCATCGAATGCGAGGCCGGAGAGCGCGAGATGATTGCCCTCTCGCCCAGTCAGCAGCGACCCCAGATCATCCTGTTCCAGAAGGGTGGCGCCGGGAACACCGACAAGGCGAGCTTGGCGGGGCAGAACGAGACTTGAAAGACGATAACGACCCGGCGGCAGGAATATGGGAATGGATTCCGCGCTTGCCCGTTCAAGCAGGGTCTGGAGGGCTGCAGTCTGGTTCTGGGCTGCGTTGGGTGTGAGGCCGAATTCGGCTGCGTTTGCGGCACCCGTTGCAGCGCGTCGCAGTGCGGCGTCAGCGAAGGCTGTGCGCGGCATGGCAAGGCCGAGAACGGCGAACCCTGCGGTGGCTTTCAACAGGCGGCGGCGGTTCATATTGGTACAACTCCAACTTGGTCTGCTGTTGCCCGCTGTTGAATGCAGGTTTTGTGCCGCAGGATCAGGCTTCGAACGGGACGGTGTGGTCGCGGAAAAAACGGGCCGCACCTTCTTCGTCGATCTCGCCGGCGGCCACGAGAAGAACGAGTTGAATGACGTCTTCCTGCTCGGCTTCCATGCTGAGCCCGTTGAAGAAGAGAAAAAGGTCGGCCGCAGCGAGGCCGGTACGCTTGTTTCCGTCAACGAACGGATGGTTTTTTACGATACCAAACAGGTACGCTGCTGCGAGCGCGCACAGATCCGGTTCCTCATAGGCCTGTTTCTGCAGCGGGCGATGAAGCGCAGATTCCAGCGCACCTTCATCGCGGACGCCACTGGCACCGCCGTGAAGGCGCAACTGCTCGACATGCAGCGCTTCGACGAAGTCACGTGAGTGAAACTCTGTCACTTGGCCAGAACGCGGTAAGCCGTTTCATATTTCTTCATGCGCTCTCGAGCGATCTTCATCTTTCGCTCGAATTCTTCGGGATCATCCGCGGGAGGACGAAGGCGCAGTTCGGTTCCGTCCTCAAGAAGGTTGAGCGTGTCGCCAGCACGCAGATTGTAACGCTCAAGCACCTCCTTCGGCAGGATGACACCTTCCGAATTGCCGATCTTGCGAATGGTCACGTTCATGGCTTTGGCTCCGTCTGTTATAACTTAAGGTATAACATGGCGCCGTCCATTTCAAGATCAGGGTGTCAGCCTGCTTTCAGCAGGCGGTCGAGCAGTTTTTCGGCGGCTTCGGGAATGACCGTTCCGGGCGGGAAGATTTCGGCCGCACCTGCCTCGCGCACAGCTTCGAAATCGCCGGGCGGGATGACGCCGCCGGCGACCAGGAGAATGTCGCCATGGCCGCGCTTTTCCAGCGCTGTCTTGAGCTCGGGGATGAGGGTCAGGTGACCGGCGGCCAGCGAGGAGGCACCGACGATCTGGACGTCGTTGGCAATGGCCAGTTCGGCCACTTCCTCCGGTGTCTGGAACATGGCACCGACCGTGACCTCGAAACCGAGGTCGCCGAATGCGGTGGCAATGACCTTCTGGCCGCGATCGTGCCCGTCCTGACCGATCTTGGCGATCAGGATGCGCGGGGCGGATCCGGTCTTCTTGCGGAATTTTGCCACTTTCTGCTGGGCGCGTTCGAAGGAGGAGAGATCGCCCACCTCCTTGCGGTAGACGCCGGAAATGGTACGGATCTCCGCCACATGCCGGCCAAAGGCCTTTTCAAGGGCTGTGGAGATCTCGCCCACCGTGGCGTTCGCGCGTGCGGCGCGCACGGCGAATTCGAGCAGGTTTCCGTCTTCTGCGGCTGCGCGCGTGAGGGCTTCAAGCGCGCTTTCTGTCTCGGCCACGTCGCGGGTGCCCTTGAGCTGCTGCAGCTTGGCGAGCTGGCGGGCGCGCACTTCGGCATTGTCGACCTTGAGAACGTCGACCTTGGTGTCGCGCTCGGGCTGGAAGCGGTTGACGCCGACCACTGTCTGTTCGCCTGAATCGATGCGCGCCTGGGTGCGGGCTGCAGCTTCCTCTATGCGCATTTTCGGCACGCCCTTTTCGATGGCCGCAGCCATGCCGCCGAGGCTTTCCACCTCTTCGATGTGTTTGAGCGCACGATGGGCGAGGTCGTGGGTGAGGCGTTCGACGAAATGGGAGCCGCCCCATGGGTCGATCATGCGGGTCGTGCCGGATTCAAGCTGCAGGATAAGCTGCGTGTTGCGGGCAATGCGCGCGGAATGGTCGGTCGGAAGCGCCAGCGCCTCGTCGAACGCGTTGGTGTGGAGCGACTGGGTATGGCCCTGCGTGGCGGCCATGGCCTCGACCATGGTGCGCACGATGTTGTTGTAGGGATCCTGCGCCGTCAGCGACCAGCCGGAGGTCTGACAATGGGTGCGCAGGGAGAGCGAACGCTCCTTCTTCGGCGCAAAATTCTTCTGAAGAAGTGTCGCCCAGAGAAGACGCGCGGCGCGCATCTTGGCCACTTCCATGAAGAAGTTCATGCCGATGGCCCAGAAGAAGGACAGGCGCGGTGCGAAACGGTCGATGTCGAGCCCGGCGGCGATGCCGGCACGGGCATATTCGATGCCGTCGGCGATTGTGTAGGCAAGCTCCAGATCCGCCGTCGCCCCGGCTTCCTGCATGTGGTAGCCGGAGATGGATATGGAGTTGAATTTCGGCATGTTCTCCGCCGTATAGGAGAAAATGTCCGAAATGATCCGCATCGAGGGTTTGGGCGGGTAGATATAGGTGTTGCGGACCATGAACTCCTTCAGAATGTCGTTCTGAATGGTGCCCGAAAGATCCTTCTGCGCGACGCCCTGTTCTTCCGCCGCGACGATGTAGAGCGCCATGATGGGCAGAACGGCACCGTTCATGGTCATCGACACGCTCATTCTATCGAGCGGGATGCCGTCGAAAAGCTGGCGCATGTCGAGGATGGAATCGATCGCCACACCGGCCATGCCCACATCGCCGGCAACGCGGGGGTGGTCGCTGTCATAACCGCGGTGGGTGGCAAGGTCGAAGGCGACGGAGAGGCCTTTTTGCCCGGCGGCAAGGTTGCGCCGGTAGAAGGCGTTGGATTCCTCCGCCGTGGAGAAACCGGCATATTGGCGGATCGTCCATGGCTGGCGCGCATACATGGTGGGGTAGGGGCCGCGAATGAAGGGCGCGGCGCCCGGATAGGTGTCGAGAAAGCCCAGCCCCTTCAGATCGTCCTGCGAATAGAAGGATTTGATCTCGATGCCCTCGGGCGTGGCCGTGGGCGGGGTCTTCGCTGGAAGAGGCGACGTTTCCGGATCCGACCAGCCGATGCTGGCAAAATCCGGAATCATGCGATGCCTCCTCCGGTCTCATCCAGACGCTGCGCCAGGAGCGGCTGACAGCGCACGGCGGCCGTTTCTCCCGAGAAGTCGGGCGATTCGGCCTTCAACGTCCTGACAGGACGCTCTTCCGCGGCGGGATAGATCGTCGTGCCGACAATGGGCTTCTTGCCATCATTGATGCGCTGCTCGCGGCGCTCGCGCATCTCAAGCACGCGTTCCTGAATGTGGCCGTTCATCAGGCTGCGCAGCACGCCCCCCTCGCTCTCGATGCGGCGGAACTCGTCCCACGCCTTTTCGCAAAGGGCTGCGGTGAGCGTTTCCATGCCGCCGGCGCCGGCGGCGGGATCGATGATCAGGTCGAGATGGCTCTCGCCGGAGAGAATGAGCTGCGTGTTGCGGGCAAGCCGTCTTGCATCTTCGTCGGGCAGACCGTGGACGATGGTGTGCGGCAGGACGGACAGCGAATCGGCACCGCCGACAGCGGCGGCAAATGCGGCGATGGTGGTGCGCAGCGTGTTGGTTTCGGGATCCTTCGCCGTCATCATCCGATAGGAGGTTTCGGCGTGGATCGTGGCGAGCGAGGGTTCGATGGAGCAGGTCTCCTGAACCCGCGCCCACAGCCGGCGCAGAGCCCTGATCTTGGCGATCGACAGGAACTGATCCTGATCGACGCAGAGCGAGAAGCCGATATGCGGTGCGGCATAGACCAGCGGCTGACGGGCCTGCTCGAACATGCGCAGATGCGAGACGGCGGAAGCCAGCATGATGCCGAGCTCCTGTGCCTCGGAAGCGCCCGCATTGTGGAACACGCGGCCATCGCCCTCAAGCAGAATGCCGGGCAGGTCCATGGCGAAAAAGCCCGCAAAGGACTGCGGCATGGACGCTTCCAGCGCCTCGATCGACATGCGCAGCTTGCCGGTGCCGGCGAAGGTGGCGGCCGGCGAAATGCCGAAGGACAGCGTCATGGCGGCCGGGTTGATGCGGCGCTCGGTAAAGATCTGGGTCAGCCAGTCGACGATGGCGCGGCTGCTGGGATTGGCATCCATGCGCAGATGCAGCCCCTGAAGGTCGATGCCTTCGAGCGCTTTGGCGACCGCTTCGGGCGTGGCGGGAAGGCCATAGCCGAATGCGTTGGGGGCGCCTTCGAAAACGAGCGCGAGCCCGGTCGCCCCCTGGGCGATGTCTTCCTTTGCCTGACGGTTCGCGCGGACCGGATCGGGATCGTCCATGCGCTGGACGGTGGCCCAGCCCGACTTGTCGCGCCCGCGGGCAAGCGGCTTGGCATCCTGCATGCGCTCATAGAGCGCGCGCATGGAGATGTTGTCGTCCGTCTGCCAGGAAAGTGCCTCGGGACCGGCCTCTCCCTTGAGAGATTCGATCACCAGATCGCGCCAGCGCTCCTGGTCGATCTGAGGAAACTTCACCTTTTTCAGGATCGCGCGATCCATCATGCCTCCCGATTCGCCGTTGGCCCGGAAACCCATGCCGCAAAGCGGGCAATGGATCCCGAGGGCAACCACCCGTTCATTGAGGGACAAGTTTAGGACGCCACAGGAGACGCCGCAATGCACAATAGGCCGAATAGCCGGCTAGCGTTGCAGGAAAGCCGCGCTTTACTTCACGCACAACGGCGTTGAGACTTTATGCGAGGCTGACTATACGGAAGAGCACCAAGTTTCAGCGGGACCGGCAAGCGAGGCGGAATTTAGATGGCGGAAGACAGTATCTTTCTGGGGGCCAGCCGGCATCCCGACGACAGCTACCAACAGGCCGAGCGCCTTCTGTTGAAATACGCCAACCGGCACGGCCTCGTCACCGGGGCGACCGGCACCGGCAAGACGGTGACGCTGCAGATCCTGGCGGAAGGGTTTTCCAATGCCGGTGTGCCGGTCTTCTGCGCCGATGTGAAGGGCGACCTTTCGGGTATCGCCATGATGGGCGAGGAGAAGGACTTTCTTTCCAAACGCGCCGATACGATCAAGCTCGATCCGTATGCCTTCCAGGAATTTCCGGTCATATTCTGGGACCTCTTCGGCGAGAAGGGACATCCGATCCGCACCACGATTTCGGAGATGGGGCCGCTGCTTCTGTCGCGGCTGATGAACCTTTCGGATGCGCAGGAAGGCGTTCTGAACATCGCTTTCCGCATCGCCGACGAGGAAGGTCTCCTTCTTCTGGACATGAAGGACCTGCAGGCGCTTCTCGTCCACGTGGCCGACCGCGCCGACGAGATCGGCGCGCGCTACGGCAATGTGTCGAAACAGTCGGTGGGCGCGATCCAGCGGACGCTCCTTGTGCTTGAACAGCAGGGAGCGAACTTCTTCTTTGGCGAGCCCGCGCTCAAGATTAGCGACATCATGCGCACCACGCCGGATGGGCGGGGCGCCATCAATGTGCTCGCCGCCGACAAGCTGATGATGAATCCGCGCCTTTACGCGACGTTCCTGCTCTGGCTGTTGTCGGAACTCTTCGAGGAACTGCCGGAAGTGGGCGATCCGGACCGGCCACGGCTGGTCTTCTTCTTCGATGAAGCGCATCTGCTTTTCGACGAAGCGCCAAAAATTCTGGTCGACCGTGTCGAGCAGGTTGTCCGCCTCATTCGCTCAAAGGGTGTCGGCGTCTATTTCGTCACCCAGAATCCGCTTGATGTACCCGAAACCGTGCTGAGTCAGCTCGGCAACCGCATACAGCATGCGCTGCGCGCCTATACGCCGCGCGAGCAGAAGGCGGTGAAGACGGCAGCAGACACGTTCAGGCCCAATCCGGACTTCGACTGTTTCGAGGCGATCACCAAGCTCGGGGTCGGCGAGGCGCTGGTCTCGACGCTGGAAGCAAAGGGCGTTCCCTCCATGGTTCAGCGGACGCTGATCCGCCCGCCCGCATCCAGACTGGGGCCCATCACGGACGCTGAACGCGACAGGTTACTGAAGGCAAGCCCTGTCTTCGGTCAGTATGACGAGAGCGTCGACCGGGAGTCGGCCTTCGAAATCCTGCAGAAGAAGGCGGCCGACAAGGCAAAGGCCGAGGCAGAAGCACAAAAGGCCGAGGAGGCGGGCGAGGTCGAGGAGCGTTCGCGCTGGTCGCTGCCGGACTTCGGCAATGGCGGCACGAGCACGAAGACGCGGCGCAAGACCACCACCACGCGCCGTCGCACATCCAACCGCCAGTCGGTGACGGAAGCGGCGATCAAATCCGTGGTGCGTTCCGTGGGCACGTCGCTTGGCCGTGCCCTGGTGCGGGGCATTCTCGGCAGTTTGAAAAAGGGGCGCTGAGAGCGCCCCTTCGAGTTCCATCATGAAGGACTGTCGGCTTAAACGCTGCGCAGGCCGGAGGTGACGAGAATCGGCGAACCGTCCGGGACGCGGTTGTAGAGATCGATGACGTCCTGGTTGATCATACGCACGCAACCTGACGAAACCGATTTGCCGATGGTCCACCATTCAGGCGAGCCGTGGACGCGGTAGAGCGTGTCCTTGCCGTCTTCGAAGATGTAGAGCGCGCGGGCGCCGAGCGGATTCGAAACGCCAGGCTGCATGCCGCCAAGCCACTGGTCATTGGCCTTGTCGTATTCTGCGCGATACTTCTCGAGGTCGGGACGGCGGTCGATCATCTCCGCAGGCGGGAACCAGCGCGGCCACTGCTGCTTGTACTTGATCTCGGCGCGACCGGCCCATTCGAACCCGGCGCGGCCAAGGCCAACGCCGTAGCGCATGGCACGGCCACGTTCGCGCACGAGATAAAGAAAATGATTGGCGGTATCGACGACGATGGTGCCGGGACGCTCGCCCGTCGGATCAGCGACTTCCTGACGATAATAGCGCGGGTTGATCTTTTCGATCGGCACGGCGGGAATGTCGTATCCTGCATCGGTGACGGCTCCATACATGGAGCTGTATTGCACCGGACCGGGCTCCGGCTCGGGCCGCTCGACGATTCTGGGCGTGTCACCTGAACTGCTGACACATGCGGACAGGCCAAGCGACGCGGCGCCAGCGGCGCTCATGGACAGGAAGCGGCGCCGATTAAGGGATCGTGCGGCAATGGGAGAATTGGACATGGTTTCTTCGTAGACTCGCGTTTCGTCAGGACCGGTGAGAACGAACGTTCCATGTGAACGCTCACTCACCCTGGGACAACCCCACTTTCCCTCCCTGGGATCCGAAGAGTTATCGGAGTGTGCTTGATAGACCGAGTGACTTCGACTTGAAGGTGAAAAATGCCTCACGCACACAAGTTATCGATCAGGTGTGTTATAGATGCATCATAACACAGGAGAGCATGACGAAGAGAAGCCGCTACGACACCAGCCCGTCAAGAGAGGGAAGGATGAGATCGGGCGGGAAATCTTCGTATTCATCGGGCTGGCCGGTCCGATTGAGCCAGACCGTGCGGAAGCCGAACTGGTGCGCGCCGGCGATATCCCAGCGATTTGACGACTGAAACGAAACGGTCTCCGGATAGAGACGCCAGGTGTTTGTCACCATTTCGTAGACGCTCTGATCCGTCTTGAAGCGGCGGACCGTCTCCACCGAGAAAACTTCGTCCAGAACGGAATCGAGGGCCGATGAACGGATCGCCGATTCAAGCATTGCCGGGGAACCGTTCGACAGAATTGCGAGGCGCGCACCGCCGGCCTTCAATGCTTTGAGAACCGCCGGCACTTCCTCGTAGCAGTCGAGTTGCCAATAGGCATCGAGAAGATCCTGCCGCAGGCGCGGATCGACGGACGGTATTTTGGCGAAGGCGTAATCAAGCGCCCGCTCCGTCATCGTCCAGAAATCCTGATACTGACCCATGAGTGTGAAAACCCACGAATATTCGAGCTGTTTCGCACGCCACAGTTCCGAAAACCGCTGTCCTTCCGGGCCTATTTCGCCTGCGTGGCGGCGCACGGCCGCATGTACGTCGAACAGCGTGCCATAAGCATCGAACACGAAAGCCGCGTGGCGCATGAAGACTCCTTCTGTGTGTTCTCTACTTGACCGCACCTGCCAACGCTGGTCAAGAAACGCCATCTGGCCCCATCGATAGCGATGCAGGAACGATTGACGAAACCCGATAAAGCCATTTCGATGAATGGCACGAAGCGTTGAAGAATTCGCATCTCTGCCGAGATGCGTGCGCAATCACAGGAAGGAAGACACAGCATGACCGTGGTGAGCGAAGTCCAATCGACGACCTGGACCTATGTTGACGGCGATTGGCACGAGGGGAACGTACCGCTCATCGGTCCGCGTAGTCATGCCATGTGGCTCGGTTCCACCGTGTTCGATGGTGCTCGCTGGTTCGAGAACGTGGCACCCGACCTCGATCTTCATGCCAACCGTGTCAATGCGTCGGCAGCCAATCTCGGCCTCTCGCCGAAAGTCTCGGCCGATGAGATCGTCGGGTTGACGAAGGACGGCCTGAAAAAGTTCGACGGCAGGACGGCGGTTTACATCCGGCCCATGTATTGGGGTGAGCATGGGGGGTATATGGGCGTTCCTGCTGATCCGGAATCGAGCCGGTTTTGCCTTTGTCTGTATGAGGCACCGATGCTGGAACCGACCGGGTTCTCCGTGACCGTCTCGCCCTTCCGCCGGCCGACCTTCGAAACCGCGCCGACAAATGCGAAAGCCGGGTGCCTTTATCCCAACAATGGCCGCGCGATCATGGAAGCGCGCAGCCGCGGCTATGACAATGCGCTGGTGCTCGACATGCTCGGCAATGTCGCCGAAACCGGCAGCTCAAACATCTTCATGGTGAAGGACGGCGTGGTCTTCACGCCTGCGCCGAACGGCACCTTCCTTTCAGGCATCACGCGCAGCCGCGTGATCTCGCTGCTGCGCGAGGCCGGTGTCGAGGTGGTCGAGAAAACGCTTTCGGTGAAGGATTTCCTTGAGGCGGATGAGGTCTTCTCCTCCGGCAATCATTCCAAGGTCGTGCCAGTGAGCAGGGTCGAAGATCAGAATTATCAGGCCGGGCCTGTGGCCAAAAAGGCGCGTGACCTCTATTGGGAATGGGCCCATTCCGGGCTGCCCGCCTGACGCGCCGGGAACAATCGGGAGCGATGGGTATTGTCTCACTGGAGACGCACCCCCATCTGCGTCCTGCAGAATTCAACCACCTGTACGAGGGAGTTTACCACCATGGCTTTTGAACTGCCGGATCTGCCTTATGATTACGAGGCACTGCAGCCCTTCATGTCGAAGGAAACGCTGGAGTACCACCACGACAAGCACCACAAGGCCTATGTCGACAATGGCAACAAGCTTGCGGCTGAAGCAGGCATGGACGGCCTGTCCCTCGAAGAGGTCGTCAAGCAGTCCCACGGCAAGAATGCCGGCCTGTTCAACAATGCGGCCCAGCATTACAACCACGTTCATTTCTGGAAGTGGATGAAGAAGGGCGGCGGCGGCACCAGCCTGCCGGGCGCGCTCGCCAAGGCGATCGACAGCGATCTCGGCGGCTACGACAAGTTCCGCGCCGACTTCATCAATGCGGGCGCGACGCAGTTCGGCTCGGGCTGGGCCTGGCTCGCCGTCAAGAACGGCAAGCTGGAGATCATGAAGACCCCGAACGGTGAGAACCCGCTCATTCATGATGCCAAGCCGATCCTGGGCGTGGATGTGTGGGAGCACTCCTATTACATCGACTACCGCAATGCGCGCCCGAAATATCTCGAGGCTTTCGTCGACAGCCTGATCAACTGGGATTACGTGCTGGAGCTTTACGAGCAGGCTTCGTAATTGCGTTAGAGCATCGGACCGAAAAATGGAATCCGGTTTTCGGATTGTTCCGATGCTCCATTTATGGTTTCGATCGTCCTTTGTGCGTCCGGATGGACGCACGGCGATCTAGGCGATTTCACAATCAGTACAGTTTCGAGCTGTACCGAAAGGCTCGGCCAGCGCCGGGCCTTTTTGATTCGCCGGACCTTCCCGGTTCGTATGCGCCTTCACGAAACCGTGAGTGGGCATTCTGGAATAAATGCGGGTCAGGCGCGTTGGTCGGGGTATTGTTCGAACAAATCACCGGAGGGTTCTCATGAAGAAATTTGCGCTTGCCGTTTCCGCACTCTGCTTATCCGTTTCTGCTGTCGCCGCGGCGGACGATCCGATTGCCGTGCGCAAGGCGATCATGCAGGCGAATGCCGCTTCTGCAGGGCTTGCAGGCGCGATGATGAAGGGGGAACTGGAATACAACCCCGCCATCGCCAAGGCGGCCATCCTGACACTGAGCGCGAGTGCGAAATCCTTCGGTGATTTCTTCCCCGAAGGCTCGGACGGTGGCGACACCACGGCCGCACCTGCCATCTGGGGGGATGCGGAAGGTTTTCAGGCCACGCTCGACAAATACATCGCCGACACTGCGGCTGCCGTTGAAGCCTCTGGCAAAGACGGTCCTGCCGACCTTGCTGCCTTCCAGGCTGCGATCGGGCCTGTCTTCGGAAACTGCAAGAGCTGCCACGAGAATTTCCGCGTGCAGAACAACTGACCCGGGACATTTAGTGCTGTCATGAAGAAGACATTGCTGACCACCGCTCTCGTGGCCATCGCGGGCGGTGGAGTAGCGTTCTGGATGCTGAGCGCCCCGACCTCGCTGGAGGCCGGGGCGCTTGGCGCGCTTGAAGCGCCGGACGCGGCGCGTGGCGAACAGGTTTTCTGGGCCGGCGGCTGTGCCTCTTGCCATGCCCGCCCTGGGGCCGACGGCGATGCGCGGCTGGAACTTGCGGGCGGGGTTGAACTGAAGTCCGATTTCGGAACCTTCGTCGCACCCAACATCTCGCCGCATCCTGAGGACGGCATTGGCGGGTGGAGCGACATGGATTTCGCCAATGCGATGCTGCACGGCGTTTCTCCTGAGGGCGCGCACTACTATCCTGCATTCCCCTATCCTTCCTATGCAAGGATGACGGGGCAGGATGTGAGCGACCTCTTTGCCTTCCTGAAGACGCTGCCGGAAGTGGAGGGCGATGTGGGAGCGCATAAACTTTCCTTCCCTTTCACAATGCGCCGGGGTATCGGGCTCTGGAAGCTCGCCTTCATGCATGACGCGCCGGTGCTCGTGCTTGGTTCCGACGCCTCGGAGGCGGAAAAGCGCGGACAATATCTGGTGGAGGGGGCAGGCCATTGCGGCGAATGCCACACGCCGCGGAATTTCGCCGGCGGGCAGCTTTACGACCAGTGGCTTGCCGGAGCCGTGTCAGCGGAAGGTGAGGGGATCGTGCCCAATGTCACCTCGGGCGATGGCGGGATCGATTCCTGGTCGGCTGGCGACATCGCCTATTATCTGGAGAGTGGGTTCACGCCGGAGTTCGATTCGGTTGGCGGGGCCATGGTCTCCGTCCAGAAGAACATGGCCCGGCTTTCCAGGGAAGATCGCGAGGCGATTGCTGCCTATCTGAAAGCGGTGCCTGCGAGGCCTAACGGCTATCCATCGTCCCGGTAACTTTTAGCACGAAGGCATAGGTGAGCGCCTTTTCCTCGAGCCGCGAAAAGCGGCCCGAGGCTCCGGCGTGTCCAGCATCGAGATTGGTCTTCAGCAGGACCGGGTGGTCGCCGCCCTTGCGGTCACGCAGCCTCGCAACCCATTTCGCCGGTTCCCAGTAGGTGACGCGTGGGTCGGTGAGACCGGCAAGCGCCAGAATGGGCGGATAGTCCTTCGCGCCCACATTGTCGTAGGGCGAATAGGCCGCGATGGTGTGGTAATCCTCGCGCGCGGCAATTGGATTGCCCCATTCGGGCCATTCAGGCGGGGTGAGAGGCAGCGTGTCGTCGAGCATGGTGTTGAGCACATCGACGAAGGGCACGGCGGCGACAATGCCACCGAACGCCTCCGGCGCCATGTTGGCAACCGCGCCCATGAGCATACCGCCGGCCGAGCCGCCCTCGGCGACGATGCGGTCGTGGCTGGTGTAACCCTCGGCCACCAGATGGCGGGCGGCGGCGATGAAATCGGTAAACGTGTTGACCTTCTTCTCACGCTTCCCGTCTTCGTACCAGGCGTACCCCTTTTCCTTGCCGCCGCGGATATGGGCGATGGCGTAGACGAAGCCGCGATCGACCAGCGACAGGCAGTTGGTGCTGAAGGAGGCGGGCATGGCCATGCCGTAGGCCCCGTAGCCGTAGAGCAGGCAGGGGGCGGAGCCGTCGAGCGCGATGCCCTTGCGATAGACCAGCGATACGGGCACCAGTTCGCCATCGGGAGCCGGAGCCATCAGACGACGTGTGACATAGTCATCCGGATTGTGACCGGACGGCACTTCCTGCGTTTTCAGGAGCATGCGGGTGCGGGTGCGCATGTCATAGTCGAAAACCTGCTCCGGCGTGGTCATTGAGGAATAGGAGAAGCGGAGCGTGTCGGTGGCATATTCGTAGGACCCCTGAAGGCCCAGCGAATAGGCCTCTTCGTCGAAGGCAATGGTATGCTCCGACCCATCGTGGCGGTCGCGGATGACGATGCGCGGCAGACTGTCCTGGCGTTCCAGACGGACGAGGTAACCGGCGAAGGCCATGATTGCGAGGATCAGGCGGCCGGGTTCATGGGGCACGAGATCCTGCCAGTTTTCGCGCGAGGGATCGCTGGCCGGCGCGGTGACGATCTTGAAATCCTTGGCGCCGTCCGCATTGGTGAGGATGAAGAAGACGTCGCCGCCTTCTTCAAGATCATACTGAAGACCGGTCTCGCGTGGCGCGACCAGGCGCGGCGCGGCTTCGGGATCATTGGCCGGCAGGATGTGACATTCCGACGTTTCGTGATCATGGGCGGAAATGTAGATCCATTCCTGCGTGCGGCTGCCGGAGACGCCGACGAAGAAGCCCGGATCGGCCTCCTCATAGACCAGGCGATCCTCGTCGGGGTTCGCGCCGACACGATGAAAGAACACTTTCGAGGGGCGATGGTTTTCATCAAGGCGGGTGTAGAAAAACCCGTCACTTGCCGCATCCCACACACCGCCGCCACCGGTCTCGGCGACCGTGTCGGCAAGGTCTTTGCCGGTGGCGAGGTCGCGCACGCTGATCGTGTAGAGTTCAGAACCCTTGTCGTCATGGCCCCACAGGAGACGCCTGTGATCGGGCGAATGATCGACGCCGCCGACGCGGAAATAGCTTTTGCCTTCGGCTTCCCGGTCGCCGTCGAGCAGGGTCTCCTCAGTGCCGCCGGCGCTCGGCAGGCGGAAGAAGCGGGGATATTCGCCGCCGGTGCGGAAGCCTGCGGCATAGGCATAGGGGCCGTCTCTGGCCGGTACCGAGGTTTCGTCTTCCTTGATGCGGCCGCGCATCTCGGCAACGAGTGTTTTCTGCAAGGCTTCCGTATCGGCCATGAGCGCTGCCTGATAGGCATTCTCGGCTTCGAGATGGGCGCGGATGTCGTCGGCGAGAAGGCTCGGGTCACGCAGGACCTCCTGCCAGTTCTCGGCGCGCATCCAGGCATATTCATCCGTGCGCTCGATGCCGTGACGCGTGTCATTTACGGGATGCGCGCGGGGCGAGGGGGCTTTTGCGTCCGTGGCGAACGGTCTGGAAGTCATGGGGTTACCTTGTGGATATCTGCAGGGGGCGCGTGCAATGCGCCGCAGGGATTGCTCCATACATGTCCCGACCGAATGGGGCATGGCAATGGCCTGGAGTGTTTTTCGTGCGGCTTCGGGAACCGGGACATATCCGGTGAACGGGTTTTGCATCTGGCGTGATGGGTGGTTTAAGCTGTGCAATCTCCTGTGAATGGCGGCGTTTCATCGCGCTTTACAGGTCGGTTTACGCCTTGTGGTGCCTGAGGCGAGTGTTTATGTCACCGTAAGTTTTTCAAACGTGTCCTGAAACACGAATTTAATTGGGGAGAGTTCATGACGGCAGACGGCCAGTGGCTGACATTTCTCGCTCTGTTGCTGCCGTTTGCAGCCGCCGCCATCGCACCAGTGCTGACAAAAGCGCTGAAACACAACGCGGCATGGGTGCTGGCCCTGGCCCCCGCTCTCATCTTTCTTCATTTCACAGGCTTTGTCGGAACGATCTCTGGTGGAGAGACATTGGCCGGGGGCTATGTGTGGATCCCGAGCCTGTCGGTCGATTTCTCCTGGTTTCTCGATGGTCTCTCCGTCACCTTTGCGCTGCTGATCACGGGCATAGGCGCGCTGATCGTGCTCTATTCAGGCGGTTATCTGAAGGGGCATGAGCATCAGGGACGCTTTTTCTCCTTCATCCTGATGTTCATGGGATCCATGCTGGGCCTCGTCGTGGCCGATTCCTTCCTGACCCTGTTCGTTTTCTGGGAATTGACCTCGATAACCTCGTTCCTGCTGATCGGCTTCGACCATTCGCGTGAAGCCTCCCGGCGTGCAGCACTGCAGGCGCTTGTGGTGACGGGGCTTGGCGGGCTTTCGCTTCTGGCCGGCCTTCTGGTGATCTGGAGCGCTACGGGCGTTACCTCCATGTCGGCGCTGCTCGCAAGCGAAAGCGCGCTGCGCGATGCGCCGCTTTACATGGCCGCGCTGGTTCTGATTCTTGGCGGCGCGTTTACGAAATCGGCGCAGTTCCCGTTCCACTTCTGGCTTCCCAACGCGATGGAAGCGCCGACGCCCGTTTCGGCCTATCTGCACTCGGCCACGATGGTGAAGGCGGGTGTCTATCTCCTGATGCGCCTCAATCCGGTGCTGGGCGACACTGCGGCATGGGAGACGATCCTGCCCGTCTTTGGCGGCACCACGCTGCTCGTCGGCACGCTTCTGGCGGTGCGCCAGACGGATTTGAAGCTGATGCTGGCCTATACGACCGTTGCCTCGCTCGGCCTGCTTGTCATGCTGACGGGTGTCGGCTCGGAGAAGGCTGTTGAGGCGGCGGTGCTCTACCTCGTGGCGCATTCCATGTTCAAGGGCGCGCTCTTCATGGTGGCGGGCCTGGTGGACCATGAGTCCGGCACCCGCGACATCACGAAACTGGGTGGCCTGCGCAAGGCGATGCCGATCACCTTTGCCGCTGCGGTTCTGGCTGCCTCGTCGAT
The DNA here is from genome assembly GCF_019891355.1 of Nitratireductor rhodophyticola. NCBI lineage: Bacteria > Pseudomonadati > Pseudomonadota > Alphaproteobacteria > Hyphomicrobiales > Phyllobacteriaceae > Nitratireductor > Nitratireductor rhodophyticola. The sequence continues at coordinate 1,004,953 of NZ_JAHSSF010000002.1, forward strand.
GGGTGGCGTTCCGCTGTTTTTCGGCTTCCTCGCCAAGGAGGAAATTTACGCCGGTCTCGGTTTTGCCGATGGCTGGACCACGCTGCTCACACTGGTGGCGCTCGCGGGCAACGGCCTGATGTTCGCCATCGGCTTTGCCGTGGCGCTGAAACCGTTCCTCGGCGCGAAGGCTGAAACGCCCAAACATGCCCATGAAGGGCCGATCCTGCTCTGGCTCGGGCCTCTCGTTCTGGCGGGACTGGGGCTGGTCTCGGCCCTGCTTTCAGGCGTGAGCCACGAACTCGTCAGCAGTCCGATGTCGACGGCCGTTCTCGGCGAACCCGTAACGGTGACGATCTCGACCGTGCCGCATATCGGCCTGCCGCTCGCACTCTCGGTGTTAACCGTGGCGCTGGGCATTCTGGTTTTCATCATGCTGGGGCAGGGGCGTGCCACCATGGCCGGCCTTCTCGCCGCCATCGGCTGGGGGCCGGACAAGGGCTTCGACCAGGTGATGCGCGGCCTGACGCGTCTGTCTTTCCGCGTCACCAACATCATCCAGAATGGCCGCCTCGACTACTACATGACGGCGACATTCATCGCTGTCACCGTCGCTGTTCTGGTCCCTATGGGGCTTTACGATGAATGGCCCGCGGCGCCGCAGTTTCCAAGAATGCCGTTCTATGAATGGACAGTTCTGCTGATTGCGCTGATCGGGCTTGGTGCGGTGATTTATGCGCGTGACCGGCTGACCGCCATTGTCTCCCTCGGCATTCAGGGATTTGCGGTCGCGCTGATCTTCATGCTGCTTGGCGCTCCGGACCTCTCCTTCACCCAGTTCATGGTGGAGACGCTGTCCGTCGTCATTCTGGCCCTTGTCATGACGCGGCTGCGCCTGTCGCCGACCGATCATCGTCCGACGGGCGAAAAGCTGCTCGACATTGCCGTGGCAGGAACGTGCGGTGCGGCACTGGGGCTGATGCTGCTGCGCGTGACGCAGGTGCCGTTCAACACCGAGCTCAGCGATTTCTTCTCGCAATATTCCCGCGTGATCGCCCATGGCCGCAACATCGTGAACGTGATCCTCGTCGACTTCCGCGGAACGGATACGCTGGGCGAGATCGCCGTGGTGATGATCGCCGGCCTTGCCATTCTGGCCCTGGTGCGCATCCGCAGCGTGAAGCCGCTGGCCGACAACAAAGAGGAGCGGTGAGATGCGCACACTGATCTTCCGAACCGTCGCCCCCTATCTTACGAGCCTGATGATCCTGTTTTCCGTGTTTGTGCTTCTGCGCGGACACAATGAGCCGGGGGGCGGGTTTATCGGAGGGCTGATCGCTGCGTCGGCCTTCGCGATCTACGGTATCGCCTGCGGCGTTTCACCAGTGCGCCGCGCACTCTATTTCCACCCCATGGCGATCTCGGGGTTCGGATTGCTGGTGTCGGCGATTTCGGGCTGGCTGTCCTTCGCCTTCGACGTACCCTTCATGACAGGGCTCTGGGCCAAGGTGAGCGTTCTCGGTGTCCCCGTGGACCTCTCCACGGTTCTGTTCTTCGACATCGGGGTTTACCTCGTCGTCCTTGGCTCGATCACCTCGATTGCGCTCGCCCTTGAAGAAAGGGAGCATGGATAATGGAAGTCGCCCTCTCCTTTGTCGTCAGCGTGTTCTTTGCCGTTGCCATTTATCTCATGCTGTCAAAGCACATCATTCGCATTCTCCTGGGGGTATCGATCTTCGGCAATGCGGTGAACCTGTCCATCTTCACGGCTGGCCGGCTGATGCGTGAGGTTCCACCGATCATTCCCGAAGCGCTGCAGACACCGGAGGTCGCGACGGCCAATCCGCTGCCGCAGGCGCTGGTCCTGACGGCGATCGTGATCTCGTTCTCGCTCTTCGCCTTCCTGCTGGTTCTGGCATTCCGCGCCTATCAGGAACTGGGAACGGACGACACGGACGGAATGCGCGTTGCCGAACCCGAGGGCGAGCCGATGCCCCCGCTTGGATACTGAGACACCGATGGCCGCTGAAACGATCGATATTTCCAACGCAATGGTGACAGAGCCGACAGTGCTGGGCGACTGGATGCTGGTGGCCCCGATCGGGGTGCCTATCCTGTTCGGCGCAGTGCTGCTCATGGTTCGTCATGAAACCCGGCTGCATGCGGGCATTGCCATTGCGGGGCTGCTTCTGACGCTGGCCGCGAATGCGGCACTCCTTTTGCAGGTGCTGGCGGACGGGCCGCAGGTGATGACCATGGGGCGCTGGCTGCCGCCCTTCGGCATATCCTTTACCGCGGATGCGCTCGGCGCTTCGCTTGCCTTTGTCGCCACGCTGGTCGCAACTGTCTGCGCGCTCTATGCGATGAAGGACATTGGCGCGACCGGCCGTCGCTATGGCTTTTACCCGTTCCTGATGCTTCTTATGGCGGGTGTCGGCGGGTCGTTTCTGACGGGCGACATTTTCAATCTCTATGTCTGGTTCGAGGTGTTTCTGATCTCGTCCTTCGGTCTTCTGATCCTCGGATCGACCGACCGCCAGCTCGACGGCGCAACCAAATACGCCATTCTTAATCTGGTAGGCACGACGCTGTTCCTGACCGCGACCGCCTATCTTTACGGTACGTTCGGAACGCTCAACATGGCCGACATTGCGCGCAGGGCCGGTGCCATGCGCGAGAGCGGGCCACTGATGACGCTGACCGTCCTCTACCTGCTTGCCTTCGGCATGAAGGCCGCCGCTTTCCCAGTCAATTTCTGGCTTCCCGCCTCCTATCATACCCCTCGCATCGTTACGGCGGCGCTGTTTGGCGGCGTGCTGACCAAGGTTGGCGTTTATGCGCTTCTGCGCGTTCTGGTGATGCTGTTCCCCGTCGAGCGGGCGGAGCTTTCCGGCGTCATCGCCTGGGTGGCCGCGGGCACGATGGTGCTCGGCATCATGGGCGCGATCGCGCAGTCTGATATACGCCGCGTTCTGGGTTTCGTGGTGATTTCCGGCGTCGGCATGATGCTTGCGGGGCTCGCATTGGGAACCGAGACGGGGCTGACGGGGACGATCCTCTATGCGTTCCATTCCGTTCTGGCGATGACGGCGCTTTATCTTCTGGCCGGCGTGATCAAGGAGCTTGGCGGGAGCTATTCGCTGCATGAACTGGGCGGCCTCTACCGTGCCTACCCGGCAATGGGGGCTTTCGCGCTTGTTCTCATGCTTGCCGTGGCAGGACTGCCACCGGCATCCGGTCTGTGGCCGAAAGTGCTGCTTGTACGGGCTTCGCTGGAAGCCGGCTGGCCCTGGCTCTCCTTCGCCATTCTGCTGACGGGGCTCCTGACCACGATCGCCCTCGGGCGCGTCTATATCCTGGCGATCTGGCGCAACAGGCCGCAGGGGGCTCCGTCTGATGAGGTTGCGGGCGCCCCCGGCTATGGATACGCTTCAATGACCCTGCTGTGCGTCCCGATTGTCCTGCTTGGCGTTTATCCGGAACCGTTCATCCGGGTGGCCGAGGCTGCCGCTGCCGGGCTCCTGGATGCATCGGGTTATATTGGTGCGGTGTTCCCCGCGGAGGCAGCGCAATGAGACTGTCCCTGATCAACATCATCCTGGCGCTGATCTGGACCGCGGTGAGCGGTTCCTTCACCCTGCCGAATTTCATTTTCGGTTTTCTCCTCGGTGCCGCTGCGCTTTACCTTATCCGCGAACAGGTCGGGTCGCTGGGGTATTTTGCGCGCAGCATGCGGGTGGTCTCGCTCGCGCTTCTTTTTCTCTACGAACTGGTGCTATCGGCCTGGCGGGTCGCTCTTCTCGTCCTGTCGCCGAAAATGGACCTGAAGCCAGGTATCTTTGCCTATCCGCTCAAGGTCGACAGGGATTTCGAGATTACGCTTCTGGCAAACCTGATCACGCTGACGCCGGGGACCCTGTCTGTCGACGTTTCGGAGGATCGCCGCTTTCTCTATGTCCATGCGATTGACTGCTCTGACCCTGAGGAACTGCGGCGCGACATTGCCGAAGGTTTTGAACGAAAGATCATGGAGGCGTTTCGATGAGCGCCAGCGAAGAATTTCTCGTCTTTGCCGAGTTTATCGCACTCGCATTGCTGAGCCTGTCTTTCCTGCTGACGGTTGTTCGCGTCCTGGTGGGACCGAGCCTGCCCGACCGCGTTCTCGCCCTCGACATGCTGGTGACAATCGCCATTGGCTTCATAGCGGTGATCGGCATTCGCACCGGGTTCACGCTTTATCTCGATATCGCCATCGCTCTGGGGCTTGTCGGCTTTCTCGCAACCGTGGCGTTTGCCCGCTTCGTTCTCAGTCGGCGTTATGAGCAGGAGTTTGTGAAGCGCGATACGCTCGGCATTTACGGCGACAAGGAGCAGTGATGAGCGACGTGTTCAACATACTCACAGGCCTGCTCATCATTATTGGCGCAGCCTTCACGCTGATCGCCGCAGTTGGCATATTGAGATTGCCGGATCTGTACACGCGCATGCACGCAGCATCCAAGGCGGGGACGCTCGGATCGGGGCTGATGCTTATCGCACTGGCAATCTTTGCGCAGGACCAGGCCATTGTGACGCGTGCGCTGGCGGCGGTGGTTTTCTTTCTGCTTACCGCGCCGATATCTGCACATCTTCTGGCCAAGGCCGCCTACGCGGCAGGCTACAGGCTCTGGGGGCAGTCGGTACACGACGAGATGGCAGGTCCTGAGGGTGCCACCTCGCTTCCGGGCGAAGACAAAAGAACTGAAGAAGAATAGAGAAGAGTTTTTCTTCTAATATTCTTTTTCAGTTTAGCATGACATGCCTTGCCGGGTGAAAGATGCCGACCGGTGCGATTTCATGAGTTTTGCATGGGTTCGGGCGTCTCTGTCCATGCTCCTATCTCCGATTGTTACGCTATGCGCGGAAAAATTGATAAGGTCGACTTAGATTAACGCCCAGTTTAAGATCGAATTCACCTGATTTTTGGAATGAATTTCGATTTTTTGAGATGGGATAAACAATCTGACTTCGCCTTCTGATAGTATTAATTTGAAATTGTGAGTTGACCGGCAGGAGGAAAAGAACGATATGATTGCGGCTTGTCGGGAATCGATCAAAAAATGCCTGAAGAACTAAAGATTCCTACAGACACCTCATCACTGGCGGCATGAGGTTGTGGTTTTGAATTTACGTTGGGGCAAGGTAACGAAATGAACGAAGAATCTGTAAAAAACGATGATACTCTTATTGAACTGACCGCAGATGTCGTTGCTGCTTATGTCAGCAACAATCCTGTTCCTGCATCCGAACTTTCCAATTTGATTGCGGACGTTCATGCAGCGCTCGGTCGAGTGAGCGGCACTCCGGAGGCTCCGCCTGCTGAAAAGCAGAAGCCGGCTGTAAACCCGAAACGCTCTGTACATGAAGACTATATCATCTGTCTTGAGGACGGGAAAAAGTTCAAGTCGCTAAAGCGTCACCTGATGACGCACTACGGTATGACGCCGGAGCAGTACCGGGAAAAATGGGGGCTGGACGCCAACTATCCGATGGTCGCTCCGAGCTATGCCGTGGCACGCTCGAAACTCGCCAAACAGATGGGCTTAGGGCGCAAGCGCAAGGAAAAATAGCGTTTGGCGCGTGACGCCAGCGTGGTTTCCTTGGATCGGCGGCGCAATCTGCGCCGCTTTTTTTTGATCCGGGCCCACAGTTTGCGATGCGGGCAGGCCGTGCGGTTGCGTGTCGCCCGTTCAGTGGTGACGCGGAGCGTTTTGCGCCTCGTTCGACGCCAGGCGCTTGAGCGCCTGGCTGAGAGCTATGTGGCGGTTGAGGTCGTAGCTCCAGTGGTTGCGCGCACCCTTCAGGCGCTCGCGCTCGATCAGCCGTCTCAGGCGACGAAGAATGTTGATGCGCTCAGCGCCCGAGCTTTTCTGCGCCTTTTGCAGATCCAGTCCGCCTGTCAGGAACAGCGCTGCTGTTTGCCGCGCATTCTCATAGCGCTGCCGCTTGGCTTCGCGGAAGGCCAGGCTCTCCTGTTTTATCGATGTCATGCTCAACCCTTTTTGTCGTGAGCGACAACTATGCGGGCCGTGGGAGGGGCGGGGATAAACCGGGGTTGAAAATTGCAGGCCGGCTTTACTTCTTCCGTGATTTCAAACCCTTGCAGGATTTCAACGAATTATCTGTTCGTAATTTGTTCCCGGGTATGGATGTGTAGGGTATAAGAATTTATTCCTCTTTCCTGTGAAGGGATAAAGCCTGTGCATTCAAACGCTGCCAAATCATCGGAACAAAGAGAAGGGCGGATCGCAACGCCTGGAGAACAGCCGCCCGCAATGCTGCATCGCCGTTTGAGTCCGGTCGCGGAGGAGCGTGTCGGGGAGGTTTGCGAATGTGTTCTCGACATCGTTGCCGCGCTCTTCAACGTGAGTGGGCGTGAGCTGCGCGAAACACGGCGCTCGTCGACCAGTGTAACGCGTGTGCGGCAGATCGGCATGTACGCTGCACATGTCGTTCTTGGGCTCAACATGACCGAGGTGGGGCGCGGTTTCGGGCGCGACCGAACAACGGTCCAGTACGCCTGTCATATCATCGAGGACATGCGTGACGACGAGGAGTTCGACCGGATTGTCTTGATGACGGAACGCATCACTGCCGCTGCGTTCCGCAACATGGAGCTGCGTTGACATGGCTGTATTCAAGGAAGAGGTGCGCCATGCGCGCGAACGCCGGCGCTGCCTGCGGTTTCTGCAGAAGGGGCCGGCCTGGCAACAGCGCGGCGCAAAGGGGGGATGCGTGCTGCTCGACGGCGGTGAGCGGGGCACGGTTTCGGTATCTCTTGCCGTGCTGGGAGCGCTGGAGAAGGATGACCTCCTGCGTCGCACTGAGGGTAAGGTCGCGTTGAGTGCCGCAGGTGTCGCCTGCGCGCGGCGGCTGGCAGCGCGCCGGGATCCCTTCAGGGGCCAGCATTGGGAGATCGAACGCAGGGTTCTGCGGCAGGGATCGGAGAAGGAGATCGTTTCGGCGACACTCAGCGAATCTCCGCTTGCGCAACTGGCGCGCCGACGGACGCGCAACGGCGAGCCCTTTCTGACCCGGGCGGAATTCGACGCCGGAGAAAAACTGCGCGCGGATTATACCCGCGGGCAGATCATGCCGCGGCTGAGCGCGAACTGGATCGCGACCGTTTCAGCGGGCAAGCGGGGTGCGGGGGCCGGGGGTGGCGTGGAACTCACAGACGCTGCTCTGGCCGCGCGTCAGCGTGTCGACTGCGCGCTCGATGCCGTCGGGCCGGAACTGTCCGGTGTCCTCGTCGACATCTGCTGCTTCCTGAAGGGATTTGAGCAGGTGGAAACGGAAAGAGGCTGGCCCGTTCGCTCGGCCAAGGTGGTGCTGAAAACCGCGCTTGGCGCGCTCGCGCGGCATTACGAACCATCTGCCGGGGTGCGGGGCGACAAATCTCGTCCCATCCTGCACTGGGGAGTGGAGAACTATCGGCCAAAGCTCGCCTGAAAGTCCTGGCCCCGGGCAGGCAATCAGCCTGCCGCGGGCGCGACTTCGGTGGCTTCGTTCCGAATGCGCTGAACCATCGACCGCAGCCCGTTGGCCCGCTGGGGTGTGAGGTGCTCGTCAAGACCGAGTTTGCGCATCACGTTTTCAGCGTCGATCGCCAGGATTTCGCTGGCGCGCCTGCCGGAAAACAGAAGCATCATGATGGCGACGAGACCGCGTACGATGTGGGCGTCTGAATCGCCTCTGAAGGTCAGCACGGGGTCGTCGCCGTCTCCTCGCTCGGTGTGCAGCCACACCTGGCTGACACAGCCGCGCACCCGATGGGCCTCGTCGCGCGCGGCTTCGGGATAGGGTTCCAGGCCGTTGCCGAGGTCGATGATATAGCGGTAACGCTCTTCCCAGTCGTCCAGGAAGGCGAAATCGTCGTAGATGGTGTCGATCGTGATGCTCATTAAGCCGGATATAGTGATTGTCCGGCCGTTCGTCACGGAAAACCTTTGTTTGCCGCCAAAAGCCGCCAATGATCTATTGATCGTGACCGGCGGGGTGCTCGGCAACGCTTCCGGTTGTCAGGGGCACGTCCGTTATGCCTGCAGTGGCCTCTGCCGAACCCTCTGCCGGCTCTTCGAGCATCTCGTAGGCAAAACGGGCGCTTTCGCGGGCGCGCGCGCCGATCGTTTGAAGGGCGGCACGTCCGGTCGCACAGACCTCGGGCTTGCGCTCACAGATGCCGACCATGTCGCTGATGGCCTCGCGCGCTGCACCCAGCGCCTGCAGGGCGCCGACCTGCGGTGTTTCCGTGCCATCCTCGCTGCCGGTTCCGCCGATCGGCAGCAAAAGCAGCACCAGTGAAAGCCAGAAGATCGACCGAATAAGAAAGCCCATGACGTCCAGTCCCGTTTTCTGCCCCTTGGGGCGTCCCTGGCAAATATCCTGTCATGGCCATGCCAAGGAGCTCTTGAGATTTTTCCTAAAATTGAAGGCAAACTTTTTAAAAGTTCGGAAATGTTGACCTTTGAAGCAAACCTGTCTCAAACCCGCGGAATACCGATTACGCTTCGTTGGGCATCTAATGAATTGGTGCGGTTGATCTTTTTCTTCGGCATGGCCGAATTCTGCGGTTTTCAGCGTGACTGTTTCTACGGCCATTTTGTTCAGCGCGCGTTAACCATGACGACATTCATCCGCGTTTGACGGGCTGATTTCTTCCTTTTTTGCGCTTGTCGTCCGCCCCTCGGCGCCTGCGCTTATCCTTTCCTTAAACGCTCGGTGCGAGTCTCGGCAGGAACAAGAACCCGCCGAACGGACAAAGCAAGAGCGCGTCGAGTTGAGTTCACGAGTAGCATCATATCAAGAATGGCCGGCAGCCCTTTCTGCCGCATGCGAAAGGCTGATTCATCCCAGTGTCGAACACGGGGTGGAGCGTTCGCGCCAGTTGCGGCTGGCGGGTGTGCTCTTTACGGCACCCTTCCTGTTCGCGGGAGCGGTCGCACTTCTTCTTGCCGGAACGGTCGGCTTCGCCCAGACGCTGGCGCTCGCCAGCGCGGGATTTGCGGTTAGCTGGCTGACCGCGGCGGGTCTGCTTGCCGGCGGGCGGCGGACGTGGATTGAAGGGCTGGCGCTTGGTCTGGGGCTTGCTGCCGTCAGCGCCGTGATCGTCCTTTCGGGCGGGGTTGCTTCTCCCATGACGGCCATGGCCGGTGCTCTTGCGGCGGAGTGTTTCTGGATTGCGCGAACGCGGCGTGCTGCCCTCACGGGCTGCGCTGCCGGCGCTTTGGCCCTTGCGCTGGCCGCCTCCGGCGGGGCATTGAGCTTCGGGTTCCAGTCATCGCTGCCGCTGGCAGCCCATTGGCTGATCCCCCTTGTCTATGCGGCAACGCTCGCCCTGCGCTTCGGCACAACCGGGGCGACGCAGAAGGGCCTCGAGGCGCCGTCACAAGAGACAGGCATCGAGGCGCGGATGAACGCGCTCGTGCTGCGCCTTAATGGCACCGGCGATGTGATGGATGCGTCGTGCCAGGCGGAACGTGTCCTGAATGTCCGGTCCGACATTCTCCTCGGAAACGGCTTTTTCGAGCGCATTCATGTGGGCGACCGCGTTGCCTATCTCTGTGCCGTGTCGGAATTGACCGATGGTGCCGACCGGCGCGCGATCAGCATCCGCCTGCGCATGCCCGCCGAGGGTGACGCGTTCCGTGCTCCCGGTTACAGGCAGTTCGGTGTCGAGCTTTTGAAGGAGGGCGACGCCGGGCAGATCGTCGCCATTGTCCGCGACGAAAGCGAACGGGCAGAACTGGAGCATGATGTGGCGCGGGCGCGGGAAGAGGCGCGCATCGCAAAGGTTGAGAGCAAGCGCATGCTGGCCGCTGTCAGTCATGAACTGCGCACGCCGCTGAACGCGATCCTCGGATTTTCCGACACGCTTCAGACGGAGATATTCGGGCGCTTTTCCAATGACCGGCAGCGCGAATATGTGCGACTCATTCATGAGGCCGGTGAGCATCTGCTTTCGGTCGTGAACTCGACGCTGGAAATCTCCAAACTGGAGGCAGGCACCTATACGCTGCACCCGGAAGCGTTCAGCTTTTCGGAGGCGGTGGACGCAAGCGTGGCGTTCGCCAAGGCGGATGCAACTGCCCGTTCCGTTGATGTCGATGTGGCTGTTGCGGAGAATGTTGGCGTCGTCTATTGCGACCGGCGTGCGGTGCAGCAGGTCTTGATAAATCTTCTGTCGAACGCCGTGAAATTCTCGCACGCCCATGGCCGCGTCCAGGTCACAGCCGAACGGTCCGGCAATCGCCTGGATTTCAGCGTCACCGACAACGGTGTCGGCATCGCGGCCGATGATCTGGAGCGGATCGGCGAGCCGTTCGCCCAGGTGCGAAATGACGAGACAAGGCATGTTGAAGGAACGGGCCTTGGCCTAGCGCTCGTGAAGGGGCTTGTGAGCCTGCAGGGCGGTGGTATGACGATCGACAGCGCGCCCGGCGAAGGCACGCGCGTAAGCATTTCGCTGCCGGTTGGTGTTGGCGCGGAAAAGGATGAGAATGGCCGGGGTGGCAAACCGGTATCTGACGATGAGTGGAGTCATGAAGAATACCGCAAGACGGCCTGAACCGGAGGTCACGTTTGGAACTCTGCTCCGCGCCGGGCTTGCCGGCGTCGGAATGGCAATCGTGCGCAATCCGGTGGCAGTCGGTGGCGCGACGGCTTTTGCCGTCGCCTTCTCCTTCGTTTCGGCAAACGCGCTCTGGTACCAGCCGCATTTCCACTCGGGCGCGCTGATTTCAACGCGCACGCCCGCCTTCACGGATACCCGGAGCGGGCCGGCATCTGAGCGGCCCGCCGTGCCAGCGGTGCCGGCAGTGATCACCGAAACACCCCGCCAGGCGCCACGTGATGTGGCGCCCGATCAGGATACGACCGGCGCGATCCCGGTCGAGCGTCCAGACGAGGTGGCGGGAGGCGATCCGACCATACGCCAGGTGCAGACAGTGCTGCAGGAGCTGGGATTATACCGCGGCACGATTGATGGCCTTGAAGGGCCTGCAACCCGCACGGCAATTGGCAATTATCGCCGTATCGTGGATCTGGATCCGTCGCCGATGGTCGATGAGGCGCTGCTGCGTCAGCTCGGTCTCGCGGCGGTACAACCTGTCGGCCACACGCCGCCCGCGTCTGCAGCGCCCTCCATGCCGCAGGTGCTGCCGACGCCGACGCCGCGACCGGCCTATCAACGCCCGGCGGCAACCCCGCTGAGCGTGGAGCGGGAAGCTGCGCAGGTGCCGGTGCGGGCGGCGGAGGTTCCGCAGCCGCGTGTTCAGACGGCGTCACTTGATACGGATGAAGCCGACCCGACCATCATGCGCGTGCAGGCCGGTCTGAAAGCGTTCGGCAATGACGGGATCGAGGTTGATGGTGTTCTCGGGCAGGACACCCAGGCCGCCATCCGCGAGTTCCAGAGCCTTTTCGGTCTTCCGGTCAGCGGGCGACCGGATGAGGCATTTCTGGCCAAGATGCGCGAAGTTGGCCTGACCAACTGAGGTGAGCGCGGACGTCGTCGGCAGATCATTTTTCCGCAGGAACCGAGGAGGCGCTTCGCGTGCGTCTGACCAGCGAATTCTGGGTTTCAGCCCTGACAAAGCGGCTCTTCGCCGAGGGCGGGTTCGCGACGGTCCTGCAAAAGGGCGCGCGCGAGGCCGGAACCGTATACATTCTGTTGCGCAATCGCCTCGGCCAGCAGGCGCTTTATGGTCCTGCAGCGCAGGCGGTCTATGACGAGGCCCGGCCCAATGAGCGGCGCTTTGCATTGATTGCGCGGGACGATGAGGAAGCCATCAACAGGCGCCTTGAGCGGGAGCGCCGTTTCGACCCCGACTTTTGGCTCGTCGAGATCGAAGTGACGGACCTGGACGAGGCGGAACGCTATTTCGAGATTGCGGCCGGCTGACCAGCGTGCCCAGGATGGCTGGCACCTGTCCGCCAGTCGTTCAGCGTCTGGCGCGCGGCGTCTGGAGACAGAACCATGTAGCGCTCGAGAAAGAAGCCGATGGCGCTGCGCTGCGAAAACAGTCCGGGAAAAGCCGTCGCGGAAAGAAGGAAAGCTTCCGCATCACCCAGCTCCAGCGCTTTCAGGGCAATGATGAGCTCTCCGTAGGTTGGAAAACCGGTGATCTCGCGAGCCGCCTGAAGCGTAATTCCAAGAACCGAAGACAGGGCGTTTTCGAATGCATCCTGTTCGCCGGAAAGAGCTGCCGCACGAAGAATCCGCCCGGCATCGCCAGCGGATGGGCGTTCAGCGCCGTTGCTCTGCCAGCCGAGCGGGGCCTGCGAATTGGCGGCTCGCATGATGAGACGCAGGCGGTTGCGCACGTCCGCTTCAGCGGCACTGTCGCCAGTTTCCGTCTGGCTGTCCGTCTCGGCAATCTGTGCCGTGAGCGCACGGGTGAGCGCCGCAATCGCCGGATTGAGATCCGTCCTGCGTCCGATGACACGGGCATGGGCTTTGCCATGCCGGGCGATAAGACCGATCAGATCGACGTCCGACAGGGCCGGTGAGCGTATCAGAAGTGACGCGGAAATCTCCGCGGGCTCGTCTGCGAGCTTCTTGAGCAGGCCCTGCGGCGGGGTTCTGCATTCTGAAAGGACAGCGGCCGCGTAGCGGCGCGTTTCGGCGGAGATCAAAGGGTAGAGGGGAAGGGCAAGATCATCCAGCTGCGCGATTTCGCGCCGTGTCGGACGTGTGAGCGACACGAACGCGGACACCGCGGCGCGAAACAGCCGCTCGGGTCTTTGCGCTTCCCCGCCAGAAGCCAGTTGCCTGAATACAGCGGACGACACGCAGACCAAAACCTCCGAAACGCGACTGGTTACAAGATACCCCACCGGTGCTGCACCTGGAGCACCGATGATTGATGAGATTTACACCCATTCCCTTAGCAAGCTGTTAACCGGTTTCTTTAGACTTCCGTTCAGACTCTCCGGTTCTGCCCCGGTTGATGGGTTTGCCTGTCGATGGGAGGTAACCAAACGTTAACCATGTGCTGCCTTACTGGAAGGAGGAGGCGTTGCGTACCACTCCATCACCGAAAGGGACGCGATGTCATGGCTACGATACTGAGCTTTGCAGCGGCAGCGAAACGATCGTCATCGGCTGCACCAAAAAGACGGACTGCCGGCGCTTCGATCATCATTTTTCCCGGCGTGCGCTATGAGAGACGACCGGACGGTGGTCCCGACACCGGTGGAGACGACCGCCCGCACGATGTCCGCCGACGCTCGACTAAGGGTTAGAGCCCAGGTCCGGACCCTGGCGTAGGAACGCGACCGCTGGCACACTGGTATTGTCCGGTGCGCTGCCGTTGAGGCGGCTGGCTGAAGAGCGTGACAGATTTACAGTGTCTCGCAGCGAAGACCCTTAAAGAACCGCTCCACGATGATCCGCCAGCTTCCGTCAGGAACGAAGACGCGGATCACAACCATGCCTTCCCCTATATCCGTCTGGGCGATCAACGAAGTTGCGAGTGTTTCGGGAACCCCCTTGCGCAACTCCAGCAACTGGGCGGCGTTCACGATCAGCGCATCCAGTCCCCGGTTGGTGGCGCTCCGGTCGTTCGCATTGAACACGTTGAATCCGTCCCGGTCGTATACCGAGAACGACCAGAACGGCACGCGCTCGTCCGCGGTGATGCGGACCATTCCGTTTTCCAGATCAAAGCGGCAGGCTGCCGTATCGAAGAACGGATTTTGCGTTTCGGCGAGCAGTGGGTTGGCATTGCCTTCGCCCAGACGGATGAATGCGTAGGGATCACCTTCCTCTGCCATCGCCGACCAGACATCGCGCTCTGAATAGGTGGGAAGCAGGAACAGGATGGCGATGTGAACGGCGGCGGCGCCGAACAGGCCAAGCAGGAGCACATGAAGGAGCCTAAACATCGCACTCCATCCGGGTGATGCCGGGCAGGCTCGTTTCGCCAACGCGGGCGCCCGTGGATATGGGCGTATCCACCAGGGTGAGAACCAGTTCCATGGGGCCGGTTCCGGCAACGGCCAGCCAGTTTTCAGGCTGGGGGGCGGGCGAAACCACGATCTTCAGGGGCGGGCCGTGGCGCCAGAGGAGGCTGCGGGAATGAAGCGCCGAAGAAAAGCGGGCGGGCGCCGAAAGGATCTGCCTGTTCTCACCGATGGCATGCAGGGTGAAGAACCGGGTGGGCGGGAGATCGCCCTGAAGCTGATAGGTGCACTGGCGCAGGAGAGGGCGCCCGGCGCTGTCTGAACCCGCAACAAGGACGATGCCTTCCGCCTGGCCAAGGCTGAGCTGGCCCAGACGCGTGCTTCTCGCCCGGGAATAGGGATCGGCGTCGTGTGTGCCCTGCCTGGGAAAGGTGACCCATGGGCCGATTTCCACGGAGCCGATTGTCCGCGTCGATTCGAGCGCCAGCCACGCGCTGCCGGCACCGCCGCCAAGCGCGATGAGCAATACGAAGGCCACGAAGATTAGGGTTTTCAGCATACGTGTTCCGGCTGGCCACGGACGCTTCCGGATACTTCAACTCGAACGGGAGGTTCAAGCGTTTTGAGGTATGCCTTGCGCAGCATTACAGGGCGGACAGGGTTTCGTTGGAGGCGGGTTTGCGCAGGCGCGGTGCGGCCTCGAAATCCTTTGAAAGTCCCTTCAGGAAGAGTGAGGTTCGCGCCGAGAGTGCCAGAGGAAGCGTTTCGCTTTCCTGGCGGTCCCCGGCGCCTTCTTCGCTGGCGGTCTCCACCGCGTCCGTCTCGATGCGCATCGGCCCCTCGATGCCCGGCAGGGGTTTGATCTCGACGTTTTGATGTGCGTAGGCCATCAGGCGCTGCCAGACCATGGCGGGCAGGGAGCCGCCGGTCATGCGCCTTGTGGCGTGGAAGTCGTCGTTACCGAGCCAGACGGATGCAACATAGTTTCCGGTGTAACCGACATACCAGCCGTCGCGGTAGGACTGGGTGGTGCCGGTTTTGCCTGCGGACCGCGTCATCGGCAGGGCCGCGCGGCGGCCGGTGCCCTGTTCGGGAACCAGGATGAGCATCTGGTTCATGGAGGCGGCCGCCTTTTGCGAAAGCACGCGGCGCGGTGGCGGAGCATCGCGGCCATGATCATAGATGAGATTGCCCGAATGGGTCATCATCTGGACAATGCCGAAGCGCCTGTCGGCATAACCGCCATTGGCAAAGACGGAATAGCCGGTTGCCTGATCGAGCGCGGTCATGCCTGACGTGCCCAGCACCATCGTCTTGTGGCCGTTGAGCGGCGATTCGATGCCAAACGACTTGATCAGGGAAATGATCGGATCGATGCCCAGATGGTCACGGGCAAGCCGCACGGGAACGGTGTTGTAGGACTTGATCAGAGCGCGCGTCAGCGTGACGCGGCCGGCATAGCTACGCCCGTAATTGCGCGGGGACCAGCTGCCCCATGAGATCGGGCCATCGGAAATGACGGAATCGGGATCGAAACCGTTCTCCATCGCCACCGCATAGACATAGGGCTTGAAGGACGAACCGGTCTGACGCTCGGCCTTCGTGGCGCGGTTGAACTGGCTCGCGCCATAGTCGCGGCCACCGACGATGGCACGCACCGCGCCCTCCGTATCCATGAGCACGATGGCGCCTTCGGAAACGTCATAGTCCTTGCCGTACTGGCGCAGATGAAATTCGAGCGATTCTTCCGCGGCTTTCTGGAGGTTGGGATCGAGCGTGGTGCGGGCAACGAGGGAATGGGTGGCGCTGCGCGGGACCACCCGTTTGACCTCTTCAAAGGCCCAGTCGAGGAAATAGTCGGGCGTATCGGCGCCGTCACGGTCGACGGCGGTTGCCGGATGCAGGCGGGCGGAGAGAATCTGCCCCTCGCTCATGAAACCGGCCTGCACCATGTTGGTGAGAACCTCGTTGGCGCGTGCACGCGCCGCCGGAAGGTTCACATGCGGCGCGTAGCGGGCGGGTGCCTTGAAGAGGCCTGCGATCATCGCCGCTTCAGAGAGGCTGAGATCCTTGACCGGCTTGTCGAAATAGAAGTCCGCGGCTGCGGAAATGCCGAACGTCCCACCGCCGAGATAGGACCGGTCGAGGTAGTATTGCAGGATTTCGGTTTTCGACAGGTTCATCTCCAGCCAGATCGACAGGAAGGCTTCCTTGACCTTGCGTTCGAGCGTTCGCTCGTTGGAGAGAAACAGGTTTTTGGCAAGCT
Organism: Nitratireductor rhodophyticola; assembly: GCF_019891355.1. NCBI lineage: Bacteria > Pseudomonadati > Pseudomonadota > Alphaproteobacteria > Hyphomicrobiales > Phyllobacteriaceae > Nitratireductor > Nitratireductor rhodophyticola. The sequence goes on from NZ_JAHSSF010000002.1 coordinate 1,021,142, forward strand.
GCTGGGTGAGCGTCGAGCCGCCCTGAACGACGGAATTGGCGCGCACATTCTCGGTGAGTGCACGGGCAAGGCCCAGAAAATCGATGCCGAAATGGTTGAAGAAGCGCCGGTCTTCCGTGGCCAGAACGGCCTTGATCACATGGTCGGGAAGCTCGTCGACAGGCACGGAATCGCGCTGAATGATACCGCGCTGGCCGATTTCATTGCCGTAGCGGTCAAGAAACGTGACGGCGTAATCGTCCTGCGCGCGCCAGTCGCCCGCGGTTTCCTCGAAGGCGGGCATGGCGAGCGCCAGCATCACGACCGACCCGACCGCTCCCAGCGTGGCACCCTCGCTGAAGATTTCGACCACGGCGCGCCTGGCACCGTAGACGCGGAAGCGGCGGAAGAAGATCGTCACGCTTTCCCATAACTCGGCGAGCTTGAAGCCCGCTTCGTAAAGCGTGGAATCGATCCAGGCGTCGAGCGCCAGCAATCTGGTCGCCCGCGGCGCCTTGCTCTGCCGTTTTTCGCGCGGCATTTTCACCCAAACTCCCGTCCGGCCATTCGCGGCCAACCCGTTCGAATCCGTCCTGCGGAACCGCCAGCCGGACACGACCCCACATCGTTTTCCGGCATGTATTGGCCATTCTAGCGGATTGCTCTGTGAGTTTCTTCGCATTTCCGCCGCTTCCGCAAGGGAATTTCGCCGAAATGGCTAACGGATGGGCTGCGTATGGAAAAATATAGGAAAAAATTCTTGACAGCGTAACGGTTCGCCGGTAGGGTTCATGCATGGTCGCAGAGTTGCGGCGTTTCGAGGCGGGTCCTTTGACGGGGGCGCGCCTTTTTTGTTTTCGGACATGGATGGACACTATGGGCAAGATGGGTGCGGCCGATCTGATGGCGGTGCGCGCGCTTCGTGAAGGTGCGCCGCCTTCTTTTGAACTGCTGGCACTGGCAAGCGGCCGCTCGGAGCGGCTTTTGCGCAAGCGGGCGCAGGAGGAAAAATGGGGGTCGCCAGACGATCCGGCGCTGCCGCCATCGATTGAGCGGACGCAAAGCATGATCGGGATGCTCTTCAATCAACTCCAGCGGGCAATCGAGGATGCGGTTCATCGCGATCTTTTCGACAAGGGGCGGATCGAAGGCCTCGGTTCGATGCTCAAGATCGTGGAAAAGATGAACGAAATTGCGATCGAGCAGCAGGACATGAATGGAAAGCACGCCCCCAGCGATGAAGAAATGGCCGCCGCACTCGAACGCATTGACGACCGGATCCGCTGCCTTGCTTCAGAGCTTGCAGAAAGGATGGGCAAGGCTGAACCTGCCGGAAGGGCTGGCACACGCCATTGAACGCGAATGGCTCGGGGTTGCGCGATTGGCGCAGTATCCGCTCGGTTCGATTTTCGACAGCTGGCTGGTTATGGGCGGTCGTGGCGCCGGCAAGACCAGGCTGGGCGCGGAATGGGTGAATGCGCTGGTGCGGGGTTTGCCCCCCTTCGCTGGCGGGATGCGATACGGCCGGCTGGCCCTGATCGGCGAAACGCTCTCTGACGCACGAGAAGTGATGGTGGAGGGGCCTTCGGGAATTCTGGCGATCTCGCGGCGTGCTCGCCCGCGCTTCGAGGCGAGCAGGCGGCGCATCGTGTGGGAGAATGGCGCGGTGGCGCAGCTTTTTTCTGCCGAGGACCCGGACAGTCTGCGCGGGCCGCAATTCGATGCGGCATGGTGCGACGAGCTGGCCAAATGGAGACAGGCGGATGCGACATTCGACATGCTCCAGTTCGGCCTGCGACTGGGGGAACGGCCAAAGCAGCTTCTGACCACGACGCCGAAGCCGATCTCGCTGATCCGCAGGCTGATGGACGATCCGCATGTGACGGTGACGCGCATGCGCACGGACGAAAACCGGGACAATCTGGCGCCGGGCTTCATCCGGGCGATAAGAGCGCGCTATGCGGGCACGCGGCTTGGGCGGCAGGAACTCGACGGCGAACTGATCGAGGATCGGCCTGACGCACTGTGGACGCGGGCGATGCTGGAGACGGCCGGGATTTTTGAGCATTCAGGTGAACTGAAACGCATTGTCGTTGCGGTCGACCCGCCGGCGGCGTCCAGTCGCAGTTCGGACGCCTGCGGGCTGGTGGCGGCGGGGCTCGATGCGGCAGGCCGTGGCGTGGTTCTGTGCGACGAGACGGTCAAGGGGGCCAAGCCACAGGAATGGGCTGCACGCGCGGTGGCGCTCTATCATCGGCTTGAGGCCGATTGCCTCGTGGCCGAGGTGAACCAGGGCGGCGAAATGGTGGCGACGGTCATTGCCACGGTGGATGCAAACGTGCCGGTGAAGGCGGTGCGGGCAACGCGGGGCAAGTGGCTGCGGGCCGAGCCGGTGGCCGCACTTTATGAGCAGGGGCGGGTGCGCCATGCGGCGCGCTTTCCCGAGCTTGAGGACGAGATGTGCGATTTCGGCCTCGACGGGCTCTCGGGCGGGCACTCGCCGGACCGGGTGGATGCGCTGGTCTGGGCCTTGAGCGAACTCATGCTTTCGAACCGGCGGGAGCCGCGCGTGCGCGCACTCGGCTGAGCAGATAAAGAAACACGGATCGGGAAAATCACATGGCTTGGTATTGGCCCTGGGCAAAGCGTCCGGGAGGTGCTGTCGCGCCGGTTGAAACCAAACAGATGCATGCCGGCGGCTTCGTCGCGTTGCACCGGGAGGCGGAGGCGCGGTTTTCGCGGCGCGACTATGCCGCGATGTCGCGCGAGGGGTTTATGGCCAACCCGATCGCGCATCGTGCCGTGCGGCTTGTGGCGGAGGCGGCGGCGGCGATCCCCTGGCTGCTTTACGAAGGTGCGCGGGAGCACGACGCGCATCCTGTGCTGGAGATGATGGCGCGGCCCAACCAGCGCCAGGCGGGCAGCGGCTTCATGGAGGCGCTTTACGGGCATCTGCTTCTGTCGGGCAATGCCTATCTGCGCATGCTGGAAACGGGGACGGGCACGCGCGAACTGCATCTATTGCGGCCGGACCGGGTGTCGGTGGTGGCGGATGCGGGCGGCTGGCCGGTGGCACTGGACTACCGCGAGGGCAAGGCGCGCGAGCGTGTGCCGCTGGAAGCGGGTGCGGCGCTGCAACTCACCCTCTTTCATCCACTCGACGATCACTATGGTTTCGCGCCGCTGGGTGCGGCGCTGATGGCGCTCGACACGCACAACCAGGCGGCGCGCTGGAACAAGGCGCTACTCGACAACTCCGCGCGGCCTTCGGGAGCGCTGGTCTATGCGCCGAAAGAGGGCGGGAACCTTTCCGACGACCAGTTCGACCGGCTGAAGGTGGAACTGGAACAGGGCTATGCGGGTGCCGCGCGCGCCGGACGGCCGCTGCTTCTGGAAGGCGGGCTCGACTGGAAGGCGATGAGCCTTTCGCCGCGCGACATGGACTTCATGGCGGCGAAGAATGGCGCTGCCCGCGACATCGCGCTGGCGCTCGGCGTGCCGCCCATGCTGCTGGGCATTCCCGGCGACAACACCTATGCCAATTATCAGGAGGCGAACCGGGCCTTTTACCGCCTGACCGTACTGCCGCTTGTGGGGCGGGTGGCGAAGGAGTTTTCCGCCTGGCTCCAGCCGGTATTCGGCGCTGGCGTGCGGCTGTGGTACGACGCCGACGGCATCGAGGGGCTGGCCGCCGAGCGCGAGGCGCTGTGGAGCCGGGTGGGCGCTGCCGACTTCCTGAGCGACGAGGAAAAACGCCGGGCCGTGGGCTATGGCCCGCGCGGCGGGTGAGGCGAACTCAGAAGCAAACGGCAGCAAACCAATCTACGAACTCCATGAGATGAACGAGGTGTTTGAGCGTGCCGTGGACATTCTGAAGGAGGCGTCGGCACAAGATGCCGATCATCGATTGGTGATGGCCATCGTCTGCATGGAGACCTCGCATGGGTACTATGATCGATTGCACCCTCGGCCCAAGACGGTTTTGCCGATGAATGTCCATGTGTCATATTGGTTGGGCTTTGGCTGGAGTCGGGAAGATCTACAGGTTCCGGCGACCAATATTCGAGCCGGAGTGACTTTGCTGAAGCGTATATCAGAGCGGGTGAAAGAGCCTACGGTTGCAAAGGTTGCAACGCTGTACAACAATCTGTCAGCGGAGCAGGTTTCAGGCTATGGGGCTCGTGTTCAGAAAATATATGAAGAAGAGCCGTGGTGGGATTTGTAAGAGTATTTCTTTTGGGAAAATTTTAATATTTTCCCTTATTGGATCGGTTTTGATATCTATTTATATTGCTTATATAGCTCTGGATCACAACCCTCAATCTTCATATTGTGTTTCACGCGAGGGTTTTGATTGCAGATTTGGAGTTGGTTTTGGTTTTATTTATGATTTGGTGTCGAAGTCAGATTTTGTAGAGTGGGGTAGTCTTTTTTTATTGGTATTGTCTTGGTTCTTTGCTTCGTTCTCAATTTTGTTCATCGTTAGTTCTATGGTTTTGTGTCTCGTGCGGTATTTTCTCCGGCACACATAGGGCAGTGCCTTGATTGGCTCCCTTGCGGGGACCGCAGAACGCGGCCGGGAGAAAGACAGTGAATGTTCCAGACGCTTTTTCTCGCATGGCGCGCCATATGCATGCCGATGTGGAGCTTGTCGTTCGATCTGATGACGAACTGCCAGCCTATCTCGCCCGGTCCTTGACCGCGCAAGAAAAGGAAATTGCAGCCGGTTTTATCGAACGGTTGCTGGCGGCCGGGCTGAGCGATGAAGATCTGGTGAAAATCTGGTCGGAAACGGGCTCTGATTGCTACCTTCGCAAAGGGTATGCGGAGCTTTTTTATCGGAAGCTCCTGGAGGCACTGCGCGCCGGGTAGACTGGCGATGATCGGGAGGCGCTGTGGAGCCGGGTGGGGGCGACCGACTTCCTGAGCGACGAGGAAAAACGCCGGGCCGTGGGCTATGGCCCGCATGCGAGTGAGGCGCTTTATGGTGGATACGGAAATGCTTGCCGCCCGAATGCGCGGGGAGGCGGCATGGGTCCGGCTGCTGGCTGCTGCAGGGCGGCTGGAACGGGCACTGAAGCGCAACCCCAGATGGCATATTCAGCCGCGCGTTCCGGCGGGAAATCCTGGTGGCGGGCGGTGGACGGACGGGGGTGGGTCCGTTGTGGTGCCGGCAAGCGGGCGGGCATCGCGTATTGCGCGAATGCGCCGGCGCTATCCGGGCGCATCGCTCGCGCAGATCACGCGTCTCGAGATTGCTGTCAGTCAGGCTCGGTATCATGTGGGCCGTGTACGGCGGCTCGATCGGAATTGGCGCGGATCGACAAGCGCTACGTCCACCATACACGGTGAAATACTTCATTTCGAAGCTGTTGCTCGACAGGCGCGTGAACGATTTCACGAGCTGACCCGTGGGGCGGTTCCCGATTTTAATCCTCTCTGGGGACGCAAGCGGTTGCTGAAAGAGCTCTTTCGAAACGGGTACAGATTTGAGCGCAATGCCAAAAGTGGAAATGGTGTGATCTACCGCAACCAGCGTACCGGCGAGGCGGTTCGCATCATGGCAAGCCCCCGGGGGAATTCCCGCACTACAGTTGACGCGAAAATCCTTTCAAAATTCTACTATAGGTATAGGATGAGGGATGGCCTCAAGGAGCAGCCGCACACACCCATTCCTGACACCGATTGAGGCAGCGACCCATGAATATGATCGATGAAATCGGTGCAAGGATTCTGGCTTCGCTTGAGGAAAGCTGGGAGGACAATGTCTTTACTCTCATCAACACGGTGTACCATCCGCCTTCAAGCGCAGATGTGATCGAATACTGCAGTGCGATCAGGTATTTGAAGCAGAGAGAGCTCGTCAGTTTCTCGTGGAGGATACTCAGTCCCGGTGACTGTCCGAGTTTAACTGAAAGCGAGACCAGCGCCCTGCTGGAATCGTTGGAGGACTGGTTTGTACTGGGCGAAGACGGAAACTGGACATGTGGTAAGGGCGAAATTCGTACCACCGTCATTCCGCAACTTTTTATCGGCGAAGGCGGTGGAGCTGAACTGGCCGAAAAACTGGTCCATGATCGCGGGTTCGAATGGTGGATTCATGAATGATGAACACTGCGAACCGCCAGTGTAGCCGATCATGACCGCGATCGATGAAATCTGCGACCGTATTCTCGCCACGCTGGAGGAAAGTTGGGAGCAGAACATTTTTACCCTGATCAATACGGTGTTCGAGCCACCTTCCCGTAGTGATCTGGTTGAGTTTTGTGAGGCGGTTAGGTCTCTGCACCGGAAAGGACTTGCGCAGTTCTCGTGGGATACGGTGAAACCTGGCAGGTGTCCTCCCATGTCGGAGGCTGAAACTGTGGAGTTTCTGCGTTCCATGGAGAGCTGGTTTGTCCTTGCGGATGACGGCTACTGGACCTGCAGCAAGGGCGATTTTGGCAGAATGAACATTCCGCAGGTCGTCATCGGGGAGGCGGGTGCTCTTATCGGCCAGAAGCTCGAATATGAACGCGGGACTGAATGGTGGACCGCGCGCAGCCAGACGCTGGACCGCATCCTGTGCATTCTTCTGGCGGAGTGGAAGCCGGAACTGGTGGAGAATCTTACAAAGCTCGACCGCTCCTACACCGATCAGATGTGGACTTTTTACGGCTTGCTGGAAGATGGCGTTTCGGCGAAGGACCTGAAGTATCGCCTGCTTGCTGCGGAGCGCAGGCTTCCTGAGTTGGTGCCGAATCGAAAGAGGACCGATCGGCTGGCCGGGCAGTTGCTGCAAGTGGAGATTCCGGAAGACCGGTAGAACCCGCAATCGGTGTGATGACGGGTTGTGTTGCTCTCGGGTGCGGGGGGCGCGGATCGACAAGCGCCACGTCCACCATACGCGGTGAAATACTTCATTTCGAAGCTGTTGCTCGACAGGCGCGTGAACGATTTCACGAGCTGACCCGCGGGGCGGTTCCCCATTTTAATCCTCTCTGGGGACGCAGGCGGTTGCTGAAAGAGCCCTTTCGAAACGGGTACAGATTTGAGCGCAATGCCAAAAGTGGAGATGGTGTGATCTACCGCAACCCGGATACCGGCAGTGAGGCGGAACCGTATCGATATCTGGCGAAGGCTGTCGCCAAGCGTGAGCGCCGGGAGCGCCTGCTTTGCTGTGAAAGAAGACTGCTTTAGCGCCTGTTTGATGATTTGACCGCCAGGCTCACCATGAGCGGCGCCTGGCGTTTGGATGCTGCGTAGGCGGCCGGGCATTTGAGCCCGGATATTTGAACAAGATCCCGAACGAGGATTTTTCCGATGACCGACATGACCCATGCGGGCTGGATATGGCTCGCAAAGGGGGCTGGCGCTGTGGCCGGCTCCGCGATTTCGCTTGCCTATATCTTGCCCAATCACCGGCGCGATGCGGCGATCCGCTTTGCGGTCGGTGTGGTGTGCGGAATGGTTTTCGGTGGGGCGACGGGGCTGAAGCTCGCCGAAATTCTGGAGCTGACGGAACGGCTGGGGGCGGCCGAAACCATGTTGATGGGAGCGGCTGTGGCAAGCCTTTGCGCCTGGAGCGCCATCGGCCTGGCGCTGCGCTATTTTCAGGCGCGCCCGATTGCGCCGCTGTCGCATGACCGTACCGACACTCTTCACGATGAGAAAGGACGCTAGAGCATGCAGGCAAAGATCGCGCCGATGCCCGATGAGCGCAAATATGCCGGGCTCGATATCGAGACGGTCGAGGTGGACGGGACGTTTTCTGGCTATGCGAGCCTGTTCGGGAAGGTCGACCTTGGCCGTGACGCGGTGGAGCGGGGCGCGTTTGCGCGCTCGCTCGAAAAACGCGGGGCGGCCGGGGTGCGCATGCTTTTCCAGCACGACCCGAACCAGCCTATCGGCACCTGGGAGGAACTGCGCGAAGACGCGCGCGGCCTTCTGGTGCGGGGAAGGCTGGCGCTTGGTGTGGCCAGGGCGCGGGAGGTCTGGGAACTGATGCGCGACCGGGCGCTCGACGGGCTTTCCATCGGTTTTCGCACGGTGAAGGCGAAGACGGAGGCGAAGACCGGCGTGCGTCGCATCGTGGAGGCGGATCTCTGGGAGATTTCCGTGGTCACCTTTCCCATGCTGCCGGAGGCGCGTGTGGACGAGGTGAAGACGGAGAATAGGGGCGCGCCGTTGCCCACGGCGCGCGAGTTTGAGCGTTGGCTGACGCGGGATGCCGGCCTGACGCGGCGCGAGGCCCGGGTGGTGATCGCCAAGGGCTTTGGCGCCTTGAGACGCGAGCGGGACGCCGCGCGGGGCTTTGATGACGGGCTTGCGGCGGTGATCCGCCAGGCGGCCCGCATGTTCAACGATTGAGGATGAAGACATGACGGCAGGACAGGCAAAACGCGCGCCGGAGGTGAAATCGGCGCTGGACGAGGGCGATGTGACGGGCGCATTCCATGAATTCATGAACGCGTTCGAGACCTTCAAGGAAGCCAACAACGAGAAGCTGAAACAGCTTGAGACGCGCAGCGCCGATGTGGTGACGGTGGACAAGGTGGAGCGCATTTCGCAGGCGCTCGACGAGCAGAAGCAGGCGCTGGACACGCTGGTTTTGAAGAAGACGCGGCCGGTGCTGGGGCGCGGCGGCGCGGCACTTCATGACCTGGAGCGAAAACAGGCGTTCGACGCCTATATGCGTTCGGGCGACGAACGCGGCATGCGCTCGCTCGAAGAAAAGGCAATGTCCTATGGCTCGGCGCCGGACGGCGGCTATCTGGTGCCCGACGAGACGGAGGCGGCCATCGGCGCGCGGCTGGCCGAACTCTCGCCGATCCGCTCCATCGCCTCGGTGCGGCAGGTTTCGAGTGCGGTTCTGAAAAAGCCCTTTGCGGTGACCGGCCCGGCGGTGGGCTGGGTGGCCGAAACGGCGGCCCGCCCGGAGACGGCGACGGGAACGCTGGACGAGCTGCAGTTTCCGACGGCCGAGCTCTACGCCATGCCGGCGGCAACGGCGATGCTGCTCGACGATGCGGTGGTCGATCTCGACCAGTGGATCGCCAGCGAGGTGGAGACCGCCTTCGCTGAGCAGGAGGGCGCGGCTTTCGTCAATGGTGACGGGATCAACAAGCCGAAGGGCTTTCTGAGCTACGCGCAGGTGGACAATGCCGGCTGGAGCTGGGGCAATGTCGGTTATAACGTGACCGGCACCGCAGGCGCGCTGCCGGCAACCGACTCCTCGGATGTGCTGATCGATCTGGTCTATGCGCTGAAGGCGGGCTATCGCCAGAGCGCTAGCTGGGTGATGAACCGCAAGACGCAGGCGACGCTGCGCAAGCTGAAGGACGCGGACGGCAATTATATGTGGCAGCCGCCGGCCACGCCGGGCAGCCGCGCCATGCTGATGGGCTTCCCGCTGGTGGAGGCCGAGGACATGCCCGACATCGGCGCGGACACGACACCCATCGCGTTCGGCGATTTCCGCCGCTTCTACCTGGTGGTGGACCGCGCCGGTGTTCGCGTGCTGCGCGATCCGTATTCGGCCAAACCCTATGTGCTGTTCTACACGACCAAGCGCGTGGGCGGCGGCATTCAGGATTTCGATGCGGTCAAGCTGCTGAAATTCGGCACGGTTTAGCCCTCCCTCGACGACCATGCCGATGCGGCCCCGGAAGCAGTTCCGGGGCCGTTTTTTTAACGGGAGTTTCACGCATGACGCTATTTCGAACGGTCGATCCGCTGGTCGAGCCGGTGACGCTTGCCGAGGCCAAGGCCCATCTGCGGATCGGGCATCTGAGCGAGGATGCGCTCATCGAAGGGTTGATCCGTGCCGCCCGCCAGGAAGTGGAGAAGACAACCGGACAGGCGCTGATCGATCAGTCCTGGCGGCTGACGCTGGACGACTGGCCGCAGGGCGATGTGCTTTATCTGAACCGGACGCCGGTGCGCGAAGTGCTCTCGGTGACGGTCTTCGATGCCGATGGTGCGGCCTCGATTGTCGATCCCGCCGCTTGCCAACTCGACGCGCATGCGCAACCGGCGCGGCTGGCGATTGCATCGCGGCCGCTTCCGGGCCGGCGGCTGAACGGAATCGAGATTGATTTCAGGGCCGGCTATGGCGAGGCGGGGACGGATGTGCCGGACCTTCTGCGGCGCGCCATCCTTCTTCTTGTGGCGCACTGGTTCGAATTCCGCACTTCGTTTGGGGCGGAAGATCAACCGGTTTCACTGCCGGCTGGCTATCAGCGGCTCGTCGAGGGCTATCGGAAGCCGAGGCTGTGATGCGGGTGCAGTTTATCGATCCCGGTGCGTTTCGCACGGAACTCAGCCTGCAGCATGCGGCACTCGTTCCGGACGGGGCGGGCGGGCACACCGAAAGCTGGAGCGAGATGGCGACGGTCTTCGGTTTCATCGAGCCGGTGCGGGCATCGGCACCGTTCGGCGCGGGGCAGCGCCATGAAGAGGTAACGCATCGCATCACGCTGCGGTTTCGACCCGGCGTGAGCGGCGGCATGCGGCTTGTGCGCGCAACACGGGCTTTCACCATCCTGACAGCGCACGATCCCGACGAGACCGGGCGTTACCTGGTCTGTCTCGCCAAGGAGAAGCAGACATGAAGATGAGCATGAAACTGACTGGCGAGGGACTGACCCGCGCGCTGCGTCGGCTGGCGCACAGGGCCGCAGAGGCGGGGGAAGAGGCGCGTCGCGCCTCACGCCTGAAGGAGAAAGCCAGGTTGGAAGCGCAGGAGCGTGACGATGCTCGACGCCGCGTTTGAACTGCAAAAGGCGGTGTTCGGTGAGCTGGCGGCAGATGTGGCGCTGACGGGCGCGCTGGGCGGCGCGAAGCTCTACGATCTGGCGCCGGCCCGCACGGCCTATCCCTATGTCACGTTCGGACCGGCCAGTGCTCATGACTGGAGCACGGATACTGAAGAGGGCAGCGAGCATTTTTTCACGGTCAATGTCTGGTCGAACGGCAAGGGGCGGCGCGAAGCGCTGCAACTGATGGACCGGATCGACACGTTGCTGAAGGGGTCGTCCCTGCCGGTTGCGGGGCATCAACTGGTCAACCTGCGCCGCGAGGGCAGTGAAATCCGCTTCGATGAAGACCTTATCGCCTATCACGGCCTGATGCGCTTTCGCGCCGTGATCGAGCCGGTCTGACACACCAACACATCCCTGGAGAACAAATATGGGTGCAAAGAAGGGCAAGGATCTGCTCCTGAAGCTCGACACGAGCGGAGCTGGGGCATTCACGACCGTTGCGGGGCTGCGCGCCAAGCGTCTCGCCTTCAACAGCGAGACAGTGGACGTGACCGACGCGGATTCGGCAGGCCGGTGGCGCGAACTGCTGGCCGGCAGCGGCGTCCAGCGTGCGGCCATAAGCGGATCGGGGATATTCAAGGACGGGGCGTCGGATGCCGCGATCCGCAGCCGGTTCTTCGCCGGTGAGATCGCCGGCTGGCAACTGGCGATCCCGGATTTCGGCGTGGTGGCCGGCCCGTTCCAGATCACTGCCCTGGAATATGGCGGCAATCATGATGGCGAGGTGACCTTCGAGATTGCGCTGGAATCGGCTGGCGCCGTGAGCTTTGCGGAGGTCCCATGAGCAGCGTGAACCGCAGGCGCGGCGAGGTGGCCGCGCGGATCGACGGCCGGGACTACACGCTTTGCCTGACGTTGGGTGCGCTGGCCGAGCTCGAAGACGCCTTTGCCGCGGACGATCTGGGGGAACTTGCAAAACGGTTTTCGAGTGGACGCCTTTCGGCGCGGGACATGCTGCGCGTGATCGCGGCCGGTCTCCGCGGTGGCGGCCACGCCGTGAGCGAGGAAGACGTGCGGGCGATGCGATGCGACGAGGGGGCGGCGGGCTTTGCGCGCATTGTGAGCGCGCTTCTGACCGCCACCTTCGGCGGGGTGGAGGAACCGCCGCAAAACCCTTGAACGCCGCAGCACCCCGCGCGAGGCCCTTTCCCTGGAGTGAGGTCATGGGGTTTGCCTTTGGGGTGCTGCGGCTTTCACCGGATGCGTTCTGGTCCATGACGCCGCGCGAACTGAATTGCGCGCTGGAGGCCGTGTGCGGCAGCGCTGTCGGTGTGCCGGCACGCAACGATCTCGATCAGCTGATGGAACGGTTTCCCGATCGTCAAATCCGAGACTGAGCGGAGGCAAATCCTTGGAAGACATGACCTTTGAGATCCGCGCGGATACCAAGCCGTTTGCGGAGGCGCTGGGCGAACTGGAAAAACTGGCGGACGGCTTCGGCCGGCAGATGACCGGTGCACTGAAAAGCGCGGTTGTCAGCGGAAAATCGTTTGAAGACGTGCTGCGCAACATCGGCATGAACCTGGCGAGCATGGCGCTTTCGCAGGCGCTGCAGCCTTTGGCGGCGCTGGGCTCGTCGCTGTTTTCAGGCGTTGTCGGCGGCATCCTGCCTTTCGCCAAGGGCGGCGTGGTGCCGTTTGCCGATGGCGGGGTGGTCTCTTCGCCAACCTATTTTCCGATGGGCGGCGGCACGGGATTGATGGGTGAGGCGGGTGCAGAGGCGATCCTCCCCCTGCAGCGCGGCGCCGACGGGCGGCTGGGAGTGGCGGCGGGCGGCAGCGCCCCGGCGGCGAACATTGTCTTCAACGTGTCGACGCCGGACGCAGCATCGTTTCGCAAATCAGAGGCCCAGATCACGGGCATGTTGGCGCGGGCTGTCTCGCGTGGCGCCAAAACCTTTTGAGGCAGGAGAAGAACCGGCATGAACGCCTTTCATGACGTACGGTTTCCGCTGGCCATTTCGTTTGGGGCCACGGGTGGGCCAGAGCGGCGCAACGAGATTGTGCAACTGGTGTCGGGCCGCGAAAAACGCAATGCGCGACAGGCGCTGGCGCGGCGGCATTACGATGCCGGCACCGGGTTGCGCTCGCTCGATGACGTGCATGAAGTGCTTGCCTTCTTCGAGGCGCGGCGCGGCTCGCTGCACGGCTTTCGGTTCCGCGACCCGTTCGACATGAAATCATGCCGGCCCTCGGAGACCCCGACAGAGCACGATCAGACGATCGGTACGGGCGATGGCGTGACGGAACGCTTCGCGCTGGTGAAAACCTATGGCGAGGGGCAGGAAGCGGTCAGGCGCCCGATCACCCACCCCGTGGCCGATGCGGTGCTCGTGGCCGTCGACGGTGTGCTGAAGGAAACGTCACTCGATTATGCAGTCGACAGTGAGACCGGTGAGCTTGTGTTCCAGCCCGGGGCCGTGCCGGCCGTGGGTGCAGTCGTGACAGCCGGGTTCGTCTTCGACGTGCCCGTGCGCTTCGATATCGAACGGCTGTCTGTGAGCCTGAGTGCTTTTAGGGCAGGGCAGATCCCCTCGATCCCGCTGGTGGAGATACTTGCATGACATCAACAGGCGAAACATTGGCCGCGCACATTGAAGGGGAAGTCACCAGCCTTTGCAATTGCTGGCGATTGAGCCGGTCCGATGGCGCCGTGCTCGGCTTCACCGATCATGACAGGGCGCTCCAGTGCGACGGCACAAATTTCCAGCCGGAGACGGGTTTCACGGCAAGCGAGGCCAGATCGTCGTTCGGGCTTTCGGTGGACACGGTGGACGTGGCAGGAGCGCTTTCCGCCTCTGATATCCGGGAGGAGGACATTCTGTCCGGACTCTATGACGGAGCAAGGGTCGAGACACTGCTCGTCAACTGGCAGGACCCTTCGATGTTTCAGAGACTGCGTGTTGCCGTGATCGGCAAGGTGACGCGGCGGGATGGAAGTTTCGTTGCCGAGCTGGAAAGCGAGGCCTGGGCGCTTGATCAGCCGAACGGGCGAACCATTGGGCGCGGTTGCGACGCCGAACTTGGGGACCATCGATGCGGCGTGAACCTGAACGATGGTCGCTTTGCGGGTAGCGGCACGCTTCTTCGCGTCGAAGATGGCGGCATCGTGGTTGTTGCGGGGGTTGGTGCCTTTGACACGGGCTGGTTTGACAACGGGGTGTTGACCTGGACCAGCGGTGCGCATTCAGGCCGGAAAGAGCGCGTGGTCGACCATGTGAACGCTGGTGGTGAGGCTCGGCTGTCACTGTGGCGGGAAGCGCCGCTGGCTGGAGATGCGGGAGACGCATTCACGATTGTTGCCGGGTGCGACAAGCGGTTTTCCACCTGCAAGGCGAAGTTCATGAATCAGCGGAATTTTCGCGGGTTTCCGCATCTTCCCGGCGACGATGCGGCCTATAGTTATGTGCGGGACGAGGGTGTCTTCGACGGCAAGGCGCTGGTGAAATGATGCAGCGGCAATTTTCGACAGAAGCGGCCCTGCGGAATGCCATTGTGGGCGAGGCGCTGAGCTGGGTCGGCACGCCCTATCGTCATCAGGCAAGCCGCAGGGGCGTGGGCTGTGACTGCCTTGGGCTGCTCCGTGGCGTATGGCGGAACGTTTTCGGCTGCGAGGCTGAGGATCCGGGCGTTTACAGCGCTGACTGGGCCGAATGCACGGTAGAAGACCGGCTTCTTGCGGCAGCCAGGCGGCACTGCCTGGAGCGGGCGCATTCAGAAACAGAGCCGGGCGACATAGTGATTTTTCGCTGGCGCCCGCACCTCCCGGCAAAGCATGTGGGCATTATGACGGCGGCGGACGCATTCGTGCATGCCTATGAGGGAAGTGCAGTCGTGGTTTCGCCACTCGTGCCGCAATGGCGCAGGCGCATTGCGGGTGTCTTCGCCTTCCCCATGCCTGCATCCTCCAGACCCGGAAAGTAGGAACCCATGGCTACACTCGTCTTGCAGGCGGCCGGTGCATTCATCGGCGGCCTTCTTGGCCCTGTCGGCGCGACCATCGGAACCGCCGCAGGAGCCTTGGCCGGATATGTTGTGGACCGGGCTCTTTTTGGAGGGTCGCAGCACTACGAAGGGCCGCGTCTCGCGGCGGCAAGGCCCTTTTCCGGGGAAGAAGGCGCGCCATTGCCCAGGCTCTATGGCACCGTGCGTACCGGCGGGACACTGATCTGGGCGACGCGGTTCGAAGAAACCAGCACCACGGAGCGCCAGGGGGGCAAGGGTGGGCCAAAGGTAACCACATACGCGTATTTCGCCAATGCTGCCTTCGCGATCTGCGAAGGGGAAATCGCAGGCGTGCGGCGCATCTGGGCCGACGGGCAGGAGGTGGACCAGAGCAAGGTCAACATCCGGATCTATCGTGGAACCGAGGACCAGCTACCCGATCCGCTGATCGAGGCGAAACAGGGGGCGGGCAACGCGCCGGCCTATAGGGGAACCGCCTATGTCGTCATCGACCGAATGCCGATCGACGATTATGGGCGGCGCATACCGCAGCTCCAGTTCGAGGTTCTTCGACCGGTTGGCGCGTTGAACGGGAAGATCGGTTCCGTTGCGCTCATTCCCGGTTCCACCGAGTTCGGCCTTTCACCTGGTGCGGTAAGAATCCATGAAAGACCCGGGCATCATAAAGTTCTCAATCGCAATACGCTGGTTGCGGAAAGCGATCTTGAAGCCTCGCTCGACGAGTTGCAGGCGCTGCTGCCCAACCTGAAAAGCATATCGCTTGTGGTTTCCTGGTTTGGTACGGATCTGCGGGCAGGCAACTGCCAGATCAAACCCATGGTGACCAGTCATGGGGGAAGTGCTTTTCCGATTCACTGGGGAAACATCTGGTCGCTCATGGGCGTTCCTTCGTCGTTCTCCAGTCACCTGTTTGGCGGCGGTGAAAATGAGAGGTGGCGGGTTTCCGGTCTGCTACGAGGGAACGCACCGATCGTCTCATTCACCGAAAACGGTGCCGCTTATGGGGGGACGCCGTCAGACCATACGGTGGTGGCTGCAATCCGGGCAATCAGGGCGCGGGGGTTAAAGGTCTGGCTCTATCCGTTCATCATGATGGATGTGCCTGCCGGCAACAGTCTTCCGAGCCCCGACGGGGAGGCGCATCAGCCGGTCTATCCCTGGCGGGGGCGGATCACGTGCTACCCGGGGCCGGGGCGCCCGGGAAGCGCCGACAAGACGGCAGAGGCTGCCGCGCAGGTATCCGCTTTGCTCGGCAATGCCGGCACCGCAGAATTTGCGCAGGCAGGTGATACGGTCGATTTCACCGGTGAAGCGGAGGACTGGGGGTACCGGCGCTTTCTCCTGCATTATGCCCATCTGGCGGCGGTGGCCGGTGGTGTGGATGGTTTCCTGATCGGTTCGGAACTGCGCGGGCTGACAGGGCTACGGGATCAGAACGGTCAATTCCCCTTTGTCGAAGGCCTAAGGGTGATGGCCAACGAAGTGCGCGGACTTCTGGGGACGCAGACCACAATCACCTATGGCGCGGACTGGACCGAGTATTTTGGGCATCAGCCTGCCGATGGCAGCGGTGATGTGCTGTTTCACCTGGACAGGCTCTGGGCGGACGATGCCATCGACGCGGTGGGCATCGACAATTACATGCCGCTCGCAGACTGGCGCGACGAGGACTATGCCGGCGACAGCCCGGACGGGTTTTCGGGGCCCTACGACCCGACCGGACTGAAAGCGAATATCTCCGCAGGCGAAGGTTACGACTGGTACTATGCGAGCGAGGCGGACCGGCACGCGCGGCTTCGCACGCCCATCACCGACGGGGCGCACGGGAAACCCTGGGTTTTCCGCTACAAGGATCTGGTTTCGTGGTGGTCGAACCAGCATTTCGACCGTCCTGGCGGCGTGGAGCAATCCGCGCCTACCGGATGGGTGCCGGCGTCAAAACCGATTATTTTCACCGAGCTTGGCTGCCCGGCGGTCGACAAGGGGCCGAACCAGCCGAACGTGTTCCCGGATGCCAAGTCGTCCGAGAACGCCTTGCCATACTATTCGAACGGCGGACGTTCGGACCTGGCGCAGCATCGTCTGCTCGAGGCGCATTATGCCTATTGGGCACACACGGGATCTCACAACCCTGTTTCGCCCGTCTATCAAGGGCCGATGGTCGATCCGAAGATGTTCAGCCTCTGGGCATGGGATGCACGGCCCTTCCCGGCATTTCCCAATCGCGGCGACATCTGGGGAGATGGCGGAAACTGGGCATGCGGACATTGGCTCAATGGCCGCGCAAGCAGCATGACGGTCGGGGACCTGATCAACGCCATTCTGAAGGACCATGGTCTGGCGCCAGCGGAAACGATGCATGCCGATGGCGCGATCGCGGGCTATGTGGTCGCCAACCCGGCCACAGCACGGGCCGCCATCGAGCCGATTGTCGATCTCTTCGGGATCGGCGCCCATGAGCGGGACGGGGAACTCGTTTTCCGCTCGCTGGGAGCGGCCCTGAAGGAGGCGCGGGAGGTTGCGGAACTGGCAACGGAAGCCGATGGCGCCGTTTTTGAGCGGATACGCGAACCCGACCACGCGTTGCCTGCTGAACTGCATGTGGATTTCCGCGATGAGATGCGCGACCACCAGGCCGCGACGACGCGCGCGGCTCATATCGGTGCGAAAGGGCGACGAAAGCATTTTCTGAGTTTCCCGGGCGTATTGGCAGCGCCGGAGGCCGAAAGACAGGCAAAGGACTGGCTGCTGCGCCACTGGGCGGCGCGGGAGGAAGCCCGCTTTGCGTTGCCGTTTTCCGCAGATCGGGTGCAGCCGGGTTCGATCCTGCGTCTTCCGGAGATTTCGGGTTCGACCCGATATCTGGTCACCGAGGTCGAAGATGGCCTGTTCAGCAGCGTGAAGGCGCGGCGTGTGCACGCCAATCCCGCGCCTGCGGCACGATCGGCTTCAACGCCACCGGCAGACGATGGCGAGCAGGGCGAAAGCGCTGCCTTCGCGCTGTTGCTGGACCTGCCCTGGCAACCGGGAACAAGGGAAGCGGAAGAGCAGTTTCGCATCGCCGCCCACGCAACTCCGTGGAGCAGCCACGTGGCGTTCGCCTCACCCGAGGAGAGCGGCTTCGACATGCGGAGCCGGATTGCCCGCCGCGCCACCATCGGGTTCCTGAAAGAGGGACTGGATGCCGGCGTATCAGGCCGGCTGGACCGGAGCCGGACAATCACCGTGGAGCTCCTTTCCGGCGGATTGGAGAGTGTTTCGCCGGCGCAGCTCGTCAATGGCGCGAACGCGGCCGCGGTGTTCAGCGGGGCCGGAGCCTGGGAAGTGCTGCAGTTCACGTCCGCAGAAGAGATCGAGCCATCGGTGTGGCGGCTTGACGGGCTCCTGCGCGGGCAGCTCGGCACCGACGATGCAATGCGGGCCGGTGCCCCGGAGGGGGCGGGATTCGTCCTGCTCGATCAGGCCGTGCAGGCGGTAGGGCTGCGTGCCGCGGAGATCGGGCTTGAACGCCATTGGCGCGTAGGCCCCGCCGGCGAGGCGTTTGGCAGCACCCGCTTCTTTCAGATGCGAGCGGCGGGTGGTCTGCGAGCGCTCATGCCCCTGTCGCCGGTGCATCTCAGGGCCCGTGAAGCCTCGTCGGGTGCGGTCGTTCTTTCCTGGATACGACGCGGACGGATGGAGGCCGACAGCTGGCTTGGCGACGATGTGCCGCTTGGTGAAGCGAGCGAGCGCTATCGGATCGACATAGCCGGTGACGATGGCGCTCCGCTCCGCAGTGCGACTTCCGAGACTACGGACTGGACCTACACGCCGGAAATGAGGGCTGCTGATTTTCCCGTGGCGCCGTCAGAAATCCGATTCACCGTGCGTCAGCTAAGCGCGCAGGTCGGTCCGGGCATACCGGCGACAGTTTCCGTCGCCGGCTGAGCACCAAACAAGCGAAAGGAAAAAGGATGAATGACAGCAAACCCTGGTACCTGTCCCGCACGATCTGGGCGTCGATGGTGACAATTGCAGCGACGGCGGCAACCATGCTGGGCTATCCGCTGGGCGAGATCGACAGTTCCGCCGTATCCGAAGGGCTTTTGCAGGCGGTTACCGCAATTTCCGGCCTGATCGCCATCTTCGGCAGGATCCAGGCTCGTAGCCGTATACGGTGACACAACGAAGCAGCGGCGCAGCAGGCGGTTGCGCCGCTGCTTCGAAAGGGCGGGAACGGGGTAAAATGACATGCTGTTCATTTCCTATTCAGCCTCGATGGGGTACATCGGATACATGTTCTGGCATCGCGCACATAAACCCGGCTTCCTCGCGGCTCTGGCTCTTCTGCCGGTGCTGCTCTGGCCCACGGCATCGCCAGCCCAGGCGGGCGTCGATTGCTACTCTGTCGGTTCACGGGTCGCTTCCCAAAACGGTGGTACGCTGGTTCAGGCAACTGCGGAGACACAGGGAGGACAGACCGTCTGCAGGGTGGTGGTGGTCATTCCGGGGGGCAACGGGGAACGCCCGAAGCGCGCCGAATTCGTTGTACCCGCAAATTAGAGCGTTTTCGCTTTTCCCGGAATTGCTCTAGTGTCGCGCAGCGGCGGCGACAAAGCCAAATTGTGAAACGAACCAGGTCGAGGGGTTAATGCGCATTCTCGTTGTCGAAGACGACAAGGATCTGAACCGGCAGATATGCGAGGCGCTGACCGACGCCGGTTACGTTGTGGACAGGGCATTTGACGGCGAGGAAGGACATTTTCTCGGCGACACCGAGCCTTATGACGCCGTGGTCCTCGACATTGGCCTGCCGCAGATGGACGGCATCAGCGTGCTGGAACGCTGGCGCCAGGACGACCGCAAAATGCCCGTTCTGATCCTCACCGCACGCGACCGCTGGAGCGACAAGGTGGCCGGCATCGATGCGGGAGCCGACGATTACGTAACCAAGCCGTTTCATATCGAGGAAGTGCTCGCACGGCTGCGCGCGCTCATCCGACGCGCAGCAGGCCACGCCTCGACGGAACTGCGCTGTGGGCCGGTGCGCCTCGACACAAAGGCCTCCAAGGCCGATGTCGACGGAATCCCGCTGAAGCTCACTTCCCACGAATATCGGCTGCTTGCCTACCTTATGCACCATCGGGACACGGTTGTCTCAAGGACGGAACTGGTCGAACATCTTTACGATCAGGATTTCGACAGGGATTCCAATACAATCGAGGTTTTTGTCGGTCGGCTGCGCAAGAAGCTCGGAGATGTGGACCTGATCGAAACCGTGCGCGGCATGGGGTATCGATTGCGCGAACCGGAGGCCGGTTAGGCCCCGGTGATGACTGATCCGAAGACGCAGTCCTGGCTCAGGCGGATCGTATCCCGCTCGCTTGCGGTGCGCGTCATCGCGTTTTCATCTTTTTGGGCAGTCATCGCGCTGGTTGTCATCGCGACGATCATCTCGGCCTTGTTTCGACAGGTGTCCGAACGTGGTTTTGACAGTGTTCTTTCTGCTTATCTCAACAATGTAATCGGCTCGGTGGGCATCGCTGAAGACGGTGACCTGCAGGGCAGTCCCAATCTCGACGATCTGCGTTTTCTGCAGCCCCAATCGGGCTGGTACTGGGCGGTGGAACCGGTGACCAGCGATCTGGGCGGGGCACTACGCTCGCCCTCAATGGCGACGCCGATCCCTTCGCCGGATAGTGGTGAGGTGCCGTTTAATACGGGGTTCCAGCGCAGCTACATGACGGTGGGACCCGGCGGCGATACGATCGAGGTGGTCGAGGCCGAACTCGTTGTGGGAGATCAGGGCCAGGTGGCCCGTTTTCGTGTCATGGGCAATCGAAGCGAGCTGGAGGAGGAGGTCAGTCAGTTTGTCCGCAAGCTCTATGGCTACCTCGCCATATTCGGTCTTGGCATGATCGCGATCAACGTCTTTGCAATCCTCTACGGTCTGCGCCCGCTCAATCGCGTGCAACAGGCCCTCTCGGATATTCGGGCGGGTTCTGCGCAGCGTCTGGAGGGGCCGTTTCCGACGGAAATCGAATCGCTCGCTGATGAAACAAATGCGCTGATCGATAACAATCGCCGCATCGTTGAACGCTCACGCAAGCAGGTTGGCAATCTGGCGCACTCTCTCAAGACGCCTCTGGCGGTGCTCATGAACGAAGGGCATGCCGTTGGCGGCGAACGCGGAAAGCTGATCACCGCACAGGCGACCGCCCTGCAGCAGCAGCTTGATCATTATCTGCAGCGGGCGCGGGCCGCCGCACAGCGCGACAGTCTCGTTTTTCGCACGCCGGTCAAGGCGTCGCTGGAGCGTATGGCGCGCGTGATGGGCAAACTCAATCCTTCCATCGACCTTCAGGTGCAATTCCCGGATGAACCGTTGATCTTTGCGGGAGAGCGGGAAGACCTGGAGGAAATCAGCGGCAATCTTATGGAAAATGCCATGAAGTGGGCCCGAAGCCGGGTTTCTCTTTCCGTGGAGGAAGGAGAAACGCAGGGCGATGGGCATGGCGTTCTGATTCTCATCGAAGATGACGGTCCGGGCATTCCGGAGGAAAAGGCGCGCGATGCGTTGAAGCGTGGCCGGCGGCTCGATGAAACAAAGCCGGGAACGGGGCTTGGGCTTGCGATTGTCGCAGACCTGGTGGAAGAGTATGGTGGTTCTCTCGCTTTGGAACGATCCTCGCTTGGCGGGCTAAAGGCCGTTGTTTCCTTGCCGCGGGCAGAAACTCAGGGCGCCAGCTGACGAGAACTGCCTAAATTGGGCCAAATCGACGCCTTAAATGCCTTGCAAACGATAAGTGTGTCTCAGGGGACCATCGGGATCAATGAAAGTCGCAGCAGTTTTTGCAATAGCCTTCTCCGCTGTTTTGTCGGGCTGCCTGAGCAGCGACATGTCGGGTTCGCAGCTTGAGCCAAATCAGTTCGCGGCGTCCCAGGCGGCGGCTGACAGCTCCGCCATTCTGGGTATGGAGGGGGGCGGCCTGATCGGCGGTGAATTCGGTGAGGCACTGTCGCGCCGGCAAAAGCGCCTTGCAATAGAGGCTGAATACAAGGCGCTGGAGAACACACCGGCCGGACAGGATGTTTCCTGGCAGGACACTGGCTCGAGCCGGGCCGGGACGGTGCGCGCGGCACAGCCTTACCGCGTTGGTTCCCAGGATTGTAGGCAATACACCCATACCATCCAGATCAACGGCACACCGCGCGAAGCGCGCGGGACCGCATGCCGAAATGAGGATGGAAGCTGGATGCTGCTCGGTTAGAGCAATCCCAGGAGACGTTGGCGCCGGTTCTCCATCCGGAACTGCGTGAGAACAATAAGGTTGAGCGCTTCTGCGCTCTAATGAAAAGTGGAAGCGCTCCGGGAGCAGCCCTGCTGCCATGGCGGCAACCCCTGCGGCGGGACGGGTTTGCCAAATGGCCGCAGGTGCGCCGAGTTGGCAGCGTCTTCCGCGACCGCTATTTAGAGCCCATGTTGTTCTGGATCCTCGCAGCTTTCCTGACCTTCGTCGCAGCCTTTGCAGTGCTGCGGCCTTTCGCCGTGCGCAGCACGATGTCGGAGGACGCGCGCGCTCACGATATCGAGGTCTATCGTGACCAGCTCGAGGAAGTTGAACGGGACGCCGAACGTGGGCTGATCGGGCAGCAGGAAGCAGAGCAGGCGCGCGCCGAGATCGGACGCCGGATTCTGAGGGTTTCAGATACGGCAGGCGGGCACAAGGAACATCTGACAAGCCAGCGCGTGACACGCCTGACGGCAGCGATCGCCGTGCTCGCCGTTCCACTGGTGAGCTGGGGGCTCTATGTGTTCACCGGGTCGCCGGGCACGCCCGCGCAGCCCCTGCACGCGCGGATGACCGAGGAGCCCGCCGAAGCGCCGATAGACGAACTGGTTGCACGGGCCGAGACACATCTGGCAGACAATCCCGACGATGTGCGCGGCTGGCAGGTGCTGGCACCGGTTTACATGCGTATGGGGCGTTTTGGCGATGCACAGACAGCGTTGCGCAACATCATGCGCCTGTCAGGCAATACGGCGGATATGAAAGCGGCATTGGGCGAGGCGATCGTCGGTAGTGCGCAGGGCATGGTCACGGCTGAGGCCGAGGCGGTCTTTCAGGAAGCGCTTGTTCTTGATCCCAGGGAGCCGAAGGCACGCTTCTTTCTGGGGCTGGCGCGTGCACAGGACGGCGCGACCGACGAAGCCCGGTCGCTCTGGCGTGAAATGCTCGACGACCTGCCGGAGGCTTCGCCGTGGCGCTCGGCGGTTGAGCAGGCTATGGCGCGTTCGGGTGGTGCCGCCGAATCCGGCGCGGGGCCCAGTGAAGACGAGGTTGCGGCCGCTTCGGACCTCTCCGGGGCTGACCGGCAGCAAATGATCGAAGGCATGGTCGCAGGATTGGATGAGAAGCTGCGTGAAAATCCGGCCGATCTGGATGGCTGGCGGCGTCTCATTCGTTCATACATGGTGCTGCAGCGTCCGGAGGCCGCGAGAGAAGCCTTAGGGCGGGCCGTGGCGGCATTCGGCCCGGAGGCTCCTGAAAGCGACGACCTCAAGGGATTTGCGGCCGATCTCGGCGTCGGTATCGAATAGGTTTGATGTGACACGGAAACAGAAAAGACTGGCGATCATCGCAGGCGCGATCGGCTTTCTCGGTGCCGCCACCGGGCTGACCCTCTATGCTCTGGGGGAACAGACCTCTTATTTCTACATGCCCGGTGACCTGGTGGAAAAGCCGGTTGCTGCGGGCCAGCGCATCCGCCTTGGCGGTCTCGTGGAAAAGGGGTCCATCGAACGCTCCGACGATACCCATGTCCGCTTTGCGGTGACCGATGGAAGCGACACGGTGACGGTGCGCTACAACGGCATCCTTCCCGATCTCTTCCGGGAGGAGCAGGGGGTGGTCACCGAGGGTGTGTTTGACGAGAGCCAGACCTTTGTCGCCGATACGGTGCTCGCCAAGCATGACGAAAACTACATGCCACGCGAAGTGGCCGACAGTCTCAAGGAAAAGGGTGTCTGGCAGGAAAACTGACGCTGGTCGAGAGCCCGTCGGGACGCGGCCAGAAACGGCTTGATTGGAGCGCATGAGAGAATGAGCATCGAACTCGGTCACTTCGCCCTTGTCCTGGCTTTTGCGCTGGCGCTGGTTCAGATGACGGTGCCGATCATTGGAGCGCAACTCAAAAACGACACGCTGATGCGCGTGGGCGAACCGGCCGCTCTGACCAACTTCATGCTGGTGGCGCTGTCCTTCATGGCGCTGACCTCGGCCTATATCCAGTCGGATTTCTCCGTCTTGAACGTCTGGGAGAATTCGCATTCGGCCAAGCCGCTTCTCTACAAGATCACCGGCACATGGGGGAACCACGAGGGCTCAATGCTCCTGTGGGTTCTGATCCTTGTCTTCTTCGGTGCACTGGTGGCGGTTTTCGGGCGCAACCTGCCCCTGTCGCTGCGTGCCAATGTGCTGGGGGTGCAGGGGGCGATCAGCTGCGCGTTCATCATATTCATTCTGGCGACCTCCAATCCGTTTGCGCGCCTCGACCCGGCGCCGATGGAGGGGCGTGATCTGAACCCCATTCTCCAGGACATCGGGCTCGCCGTTCATCCGCCCCTTCTTTATCTTGGCTATGTCGGGTTCTCCGTTGCCTTTTCCTTTGCCATTGCGGCCCTGATCGAGGGCCGGCTGGATGCGGCCTGGGCGCGCTGGGTGCGGCCCTGGACGCTGGCGGCCTGGATGTTTCTGACAGGAGGCATCGCAATGGGCTCTTACTGGGCCTATTACGAGCTTGGCTGGGGCGGGTTCTGGTTCTGGGACCCGGTCGAGAATGCTTCCCTGCTGCCGTGGCTGGGGGGAACGGCGCTGCTGCACTCGGCGCTGGTGATGGAAAAGCGCTCGGCGCTGAAAATCTGGACCGTCCTGCTCGCAATCCTGACATTTTCGCTGTCGCTGCTCGGAACGTTCCTGGTTCGCTCAGGTGTCCTGACGTCCGTCCATGCTTTCGCTACCGATCCGGCACGCGGTGTCTTTATTCTGTGCATTCTCATCCTGTTCATCGGCGGGTCGCTGGCGCTCTTTGCCTGGAGGGCGGCAACCCTGACGCCGGGCGGCCTTTTCCAGCCGGTTTCGCGCGAGGGCGCGCTTGTCCTCAACAACCTCATCCTGACGACGGCGACCGCCACCGTGCTGATCGGCACGCTTTATCCGCTTCTGGTTGAAGCCGTGACGGGCGACAAGATTTCGGTCGGCCCGCCCTTCTTCAATCTCACCTTTGGCCCGCTCATTCTTCCTTTGCTGATGATTGTGCCTTTCGGGCCCCTCCTTGCCTGGAAGCGCGGTGATTTATGGGGCGTTTCGCAACGCCTGTTCGGGGCATTTGGCAGCGCCCTGGCTGTTGCGCTTCTCGTCGTCCTGATGATTGACCGCGCCTCCGTTATGGCGGCACTCGGCATCGGGCTGGGCGTCTGGCTGGTGCTCGGCGCGCTGACCGACCTCGTGATCAAATCCGGGCTCGGCAAGGCAGCGCCGTCCGTGGCGTTCAGTCGTTTCAGGGGGTTGCCGCGCTCGGTGTTCGGGACAGCGCTTGCCCATGCCGGCATCGGGCTCACGACAATCGGAATCATCTCCGTAACCACGCTGGAAACCGAGCAGATCGCGGCAATGCAGCCGGGCGAAACGGTGGAGATACAGGGATACAATCTACGGTTCGACAGCCTGCGCCCCGTCACCGGACCGAATTACACGGAAGATCAGGCAACGTTCATCCTGACCCGTGTGACCGGGAAGCCGCTCGGCGAGGTGGTGTCTTCCAAGCGTCTTTACACCGCGCGTCAGATGCCCACCACCGAAGCTGGCATTCGCACACTTGGCCTGAGCCAGCTCTACGTTTCCCTCGGCGACCAGACCCCGAACGGCAAGATCGTGGTGCGAATCTGGTGGAAGCCGATGGTCACGCTGATCTGGCTGGGGGCGCTGGTCATGATGATTGGTGGGACGGTGTCGCTGCTTGACCGCCGGCTGCGGATTGGAGCGCCGATGCCACGCAGAATACCGGGCAGAAAACCGGCTGCAGAGGGCAGGGCGTCATGAGGCGGTTGATTTCCGGCGCGTTCTTCGCAGTCTGCGGGCTTGTGTTTTTGGCGCTTCAGTCCGCGTTTGCCGTGCAACCCGACGAAGTGCTGGACGATCCGGCGCTCGAGGCGCGCGCGCGCGACCTTTCTGCCGAGTTGCGGTGTATGGTCTGCCAGAACCAGTCGATCGACGATTCCGATGCGGAACTAGCACGTGATCTCAGGGTTCTGGTGCGCGACCGCCTGGAGGCGGGCGACAGCGACGAAGAGGTTATCGCCTATGTGGTCGATCGCTATGGAGAATTCGTCCTCCTGAAACCGCGCTTCAGCTATCGCAACGCCCTTCTCTGGGGAGCTCCTGTCATACTCTTGCTGTTCGGAGGGGCGTTGATTGTCGCAAACGCACGGCGCAGGAAGACAGGAGAGGCTGTCTCTGGCCTGAGCGCAGAAGAGCAAGAGCGCCTTGACCAGATTTTGAACGACCGTGACTGAAATTGCGCCTCGCAAGCCTGTACGAAGGGTCCGCACCCACTTAGCCTGAAACCGGCCTGCCTGTTGGCAGGCCCGGGCACGTGCGAAAGGGGACTCCATGACGGCGAAAACACAGAAGCTTGCGTTCAAGGGCCACTCCGGCGCTGATCTCGCCGCGCGGCTCGACCTGCCAAACGGGCCGGTCAGAGCCTACGCACTGTTTGCTCACTGCTTTACGTGCTCCAAGGATCTGCTCGCTGCACGGCGTATCGCTGCCGAACTGGCGCGGGCCGGCATCGCCGTGTTGCGCTTCGACTTTACCGGCCTCGGGTCCAGCGAGGGCGAATTCGCATCGACCAATTTCTCCACCAATCTCGAAGATCTGCTCAGTGCGGCGACCTTTCTTGAAGAGCATTACGAAGCGCCCTCCGTTCTGATCGGGCATTCTCTGGGCGGTGCGGCGGTTCTTGCCATTGCCGGGCGCTTGTCCTCCGTAAAGGCGGTCGCAACCATTGGAGCGCCTGCCGACACGGCGCACGTGCTGAAAAATCTGGGTGCTTCGCTTGAGAGCATCCAGCAGGAAGGCGAAGCGGATGTTTCGCTCGGCGGTCGACAGTTTCGCGTGCAGAGACAGTTTGTCGAGGATGTCCGGGCGCACAGTCTTCTGGATGCCGTCGCCGGCATGCGCAAGCCGCTGCTCCTTCTGCATGCGCCGCTCGACGAGATCGTCGGTATCGACAACGCCACGCAGATATTTCTGGCGGCAAAACACCCCAAGAGCTTCATATCGCTGGACCAGGGCGATCATCTGTTGACAGACCCCGAGGACGCCTCCTTTGCCGCAAGTGCGATGTGTGGCTGGCTCTCGCGCTATCTTCCCGGCGACGAACCGCAGGGCACGGTGCCGGTCGAGCATGTGCGCGTGATGGAAACGGGGCAGGGCAAGTTCCAGAATGCGGTACAGGCCGGCCGGCATCGCCTGTTCGCCGATGAGCCGGAGAGTTTCGGCGGGCTCGACACGGGGCCGTCACCCTATGACTTTCTGTCCATAGCCCTTGGCGCCTGTACCACGATGACGCTGCGCCTCTATGCCGATCGCAAAAAGCTGGATCTCGGGCGCATTAGCGTCGACGTCTCGCACGACAAGGTTCACGCCAGGGATTGTGCGGACTGCTCCGAGGCGGCGAAGGCGCAGGGGCGTATCGACCGATTTGAACGCGTCATCGAAGTGGAGAAACCCGCATCCTCCGAGCTGCGGGAAAAACTGATCGAAATTGCCGGCAAGTGTCCGGTCCACAGAACGCTTGAGAGCGTCGCGCATGTCCACACCGCTGTTCGCGGGGAGGAAAGCGGAGCGGAGTGACCCGAAGCGGGCCCGAACATTACGAAAATTTCATCGGCTGGAAATGGCGTTGTAATGTAGGCACCGCTATTTCATCACCCTAAGACGCGTTTGCGCGCCGAAATGAGATTTTCCAAGAGGATAGGTTACCATGCACCAGGACGCGGATAACAAGGCACCGGAGAAGGGTATCATCACAAAGAAGCGCGGGCGCCTGATGGCGACAATCGCTTCCGTCGCCATTGCCGGGGCGATTGGCCTGGGTGCCGTTACCAGCGGAACGGCGCCGGTCATGGCTGAAGCCGTCCGGCTCGACCAGCCGGTTCAGGCTCCGAGCTTCGCCGATATCGTCGAGAAGGTTTCTCCTGCGGTGGTCAGCGTGCGCGTCAAAGCCGATGTCAAAATGACATCGAATCCTGGCGGCTCGGGCTTCTTCGACATGCCGGGCTTTGAAGAACTGCCGGACGGGCATCCCCTCAAGCGCTTCTTCCGCGAGTTCCGCGGCGATCGCGGATTTGAGCAGGATCGCCGGTCCGAGCGTCGTCGTCCCCGCCCGGTTTCTCAGGGGTCCGGCTTCTTCATTTCCGAAGACGGTTATCTCGTCACCAACAACCATGTGGTCGATGGCGGCAGCAACTTCACCGTCGTCATGGATGACGGTACCGAGATCGACGCAAAGCTGGTCGGCACCGACCCGCGCACGGACCTTGCCGTGCTGAAGGTCGATGAGGAACGCAAGTTCACCTATGTCGATTTTGCAGACGACGAGAAGGTGCGTGTCGGTGACTGGGTGGTTGCCGTCGGCAATCCGTTCGGTCTCGGCGGCACGGTGACGGCAGGCATCGTCTCCGCCCGTGGCCGCGATATCGGCGCCGGACCGTATGACGATTTCATCCAGATCGATGCGGCCGTTAACCGCGGAAACTCCGGTGGCCCGGCCTTCAACCTTACCGGTGAGGTCGTTGGCATCAATACGGCGATCTTCTCGCCCTCCGGCGGCAATGTCGGCATCGCCTTCGCGATTCCAGCCTCGGTCGCCAAAGAGGTTGTCGGGGATCTGATCAAGGACGGTACGGTTGAACGCGGCTGGCTTGGCGTCCAGATTCAGCCGGTGTCCAAAGACATCGCCGAATCCGTTGGCCTCGATGAGGAGAAAGGCGCGCTGGTCGCCGATGCGCAGGAAGGCGAACCGGCCGCCAAGGCTGGCATCCGCTCCGGCGACATCATCATCGCCGTTGAGGACAAGCCGGTCGCTTCGCCGAAGGAACTGGCCCGCCTGATCGCCGGCTTCGCGCCGGGCAATGAGGTCGACGTCACGCTCTGGCGCAATGGCGAGACGGAAAACGTCACGGTGACGCTCTCCGAAATGCCGGGCGTGGAGACGATGGCATCGGCGCGAGGTGGTTCGCAGTCGAGCACGATGGATGCCCAGTTCGGCCTGAAGGTGACGCCAGCAGAAGACGGCGATGGTCTGGTGGTGACGGATGTGGAGCCCGGGAGCCCGGCAGATGACCGCGGAATCCGCCCTGGTGACATTATCCGCACCGTCAACTCGCAGGCGGTGAAGTCGGGCAAGGATGTCGAGGAAGCCGTCTCGGCTGCCGTAAAAGCCGGTCGCAAGGCCGTGCTCGTGCAGATCGAGCGCGACGATGCCAGCCGCTTTGTCGCCCTGCCGACCGGGGAAGGCTGATCTCTCGGGCAGGTCTTGGACTCCTCCGCAGTCGCTGTGGGGGAGTTCGGTTGTCATCCAGACCTTTCAGGAAGACGTCTCATCTGTGAACGGGTTATAACGACCGCATGAAGATTCTTGTCATCGAGGACGACCGGGAAGCGGCGGACTATCTCAGGAACGCCTTTGCCGAGGCAGGCCACACGGCAGACATCGCGCGCGACGGCGACAGCGGCTTTTCCATGGCCGAGACCGGCAGCTACGACGTCTTCGTCATCGATCGCATGCTGCCGCGCCGCGACGGTCTTTCCATCATTGCCGAGCTGCGTGACGGCGGCAACGACACGCCTGCGCTCATCCTCTCGGCACTGGGAGAGGTGGATGACCGGGTGACCGGCCTGCGTGCCGGTGGCGACGACTATCTGACCAAGCCATACGCCTTCTCCGAACTGCTCGCCCGCATCGAGGTCCTGCGCCGGCGGGCCGGCACCAAGGATGTCGAAACCGTCTACAATGTCGGCGATCTGGAGCTGGACCGTCTGTCGCACACGGTGCGACGCGCGGGACAGGAAATCGTTCTCCAGCCACGCGAGTTCCGACTGCTCGAATACATGATGCGCCATGCCGGGCAGGTGGTGACCCGGACCATGCTTCTGGAGAATGTCTGGGACTATCATTTCGACCCGCAGACCAATGTCATCGACGTGCACATCTCGCGTCTGCGCGGCAAGATCGAAAAGGGCTTTGAGAAGCCGCTGCTTCACACGGTGCGTGGCGCCGGCTACATGCTGAAGGACTGATGACGCGGCTCCTTTCGATCCTCAACACAACGGCAGCGCGCCTTTCTGCGCTCTATCTCATCCTTTTCGCCGTCTGTGCCACGTTCCTCGTCATTTACATGACATCTCTGTCGGCCCGCATGCTGGTCGGGCAGACACATGAGGCCATCAACGAGGAGGTGCGCGGCCTCGACCGCGCCTATCGCCGCGGCGGCCTGCCGTTTCTCGTGCGGGTGATCGAATCGCGCGCGCGTCAGCCCGGCGCCAATCTCTATCTTCTGGCCGATGCCAACGGCCGCATCCTTTCCGGCAATGTGGAAAGCCTGCAGCCAGGTGTGCTCGACGTGATGGGCTGGACCGAACGGCCTTTCACCTATAGCCGTTTTGGCGAGGGCGAGGCGCGTCTGGATCCAAGAGCGCGTGAGGCGGAACACAAGGCGATGGCCGTGGTCTTTCGCCTGCCCAACCAGATCATCGTCATGGTCGGGCGCGATCTCGGTGAACCGGAAAAATTCCGCAGCGTGATGCAGCGTGCCCTTGTGGTCACGCTCGCCATCATGTGTGCAGGCGCCCTGCTGATCTGGTATTTTGTCGGCCGCCGCGCGCTGAAGCGCATCGACCGCGTCTCCGAGGCAAGCCGCAGCATCATGGGCGGCGATCTCAACCGCCGGCTGCCCGTTTCGGGAGCGGGTGACGAGTTCGATCGGCTTTCCGACAATCTGAACAAGATGCTGGATCGTATCGCGGCCCTGAATGAAGGGTTGCGGGAGGTCTCGGACAACATCGCCCATGATCTGAAGACGCCGTTGACGCGCCTGCGCAACAGGGCAGAAGCCGCGCTCGCCGGAAAGCAGAAAACGGCGGACTACCGCGCTGCTCTGGAGCGCACCATCGCCGAATCCGACCAGCTCATACGCACGTTCAACGCCATTTTGATGATTTCGCGGCTCGAGGCGGGTTACTCCGCGGAAGCCACGTCGACAATCGATCTGCGCGCCATTCTGGCCGATGTGGTGGAACTCTACGAGCCGCTCGCCGAGGAGCAGGGCGTGGCGCTTGAGGCCGAGATTGACGGTGCCGTCACGCTGCAGGGCAACCGTGAACTGATCGGACAGGCGCTATCGAACATCGTTGACAACGCGATCAAGTATTCCGCGGGTTCTGGCGAGACACCGGCGGTGCAGGTCTCCCTGGAAACCGCAGCCTCTGAAATTCGGCTAACGGTGCGCGACAACGGTCCCGGTGTTCCCGACGCGGACCGTCGCCGCGTGACGGAACGCTTCGTGCGCCTTGAGGAAAGCCGTACCCAGCCCGGGTCCGGTCTGGGGCTCAGCCTTGCCAAGGCTGTCATGACATTCCATGGTGGACGTCTCGAATTCGCCGACAATGAGCCCGGTCTCGCCGTGACAATGGTGTTTCCCGCTGAAGCGCCGAAACGGAAAGTCGAAACGGTTTTCAGGAAGCGTGAAGCCTCCGACTGAGAGGGGCTGGGCGAGCGAAAATGCTTGACCGGAGAGGGGGCCTTGATGGGGCGTGATGCGGTTGCTGATGGAAGCCTCTGGTTTGGGGCACCGGTTCTTGTCCTGAAGCCGGTCGATGACGACGAGGCCGCCGAAGCGCTTGAGATGGTCCGTGAAGCTGCCGAGCATGCTCAATGCGCGCGCCTGTGCGACCTCCTCGGGAGCAACACCGGTTTAACGGGTTTCCTCTCGGCGGTGTTCGAGCTTTCGCCATTCCTGCGCGATTGTGCGCGCCGCAACCCGCATGCTCTCGAAGCCCTGTTCGACGCGTCGGCCGACGAACGGCTCAAAATGCTGTTCGAGCGCATCGATGCGAGTGCCTTTGCCGAGGAACAGACCGAAAGCGGTCAGATGAAGGCGCTGCGCGATCTGAAGGCGGAGGCGCATTTCCTGATTGCGCTCTGCCGGCTTGCCGATGTTGCGGACACGGCCACAACCACCGAGCGGCTGAGCCTTCTTGCAGACAAATGCATTCGCGCCTCCGTCAATTTTTTGCTTCTCGATGCCGATCGCGCGGGCAAACTGAAGCTCCCCGATCGAGCGAGACCGGCAGAAGGCAGCGGCTGGATCCTGCTTGGCATGGGCAAGCTCGGTGCCGATGAGCTGAACTTCTCTTCCGATATCGACCTGATCGTGCTGGTCGATCCGCACGCGCCGGCCATCATCGAGGCCTATGAGGCCATCGATCTCTTTGTCCGCCTGACACGCAGGCTCGTTCGAATCCTTCAGGACCGGACAGAGCATGGCTATGTCTTTCGCACGGACCTGCGGCTGCGTCCCGATCCGGGCTCCACCCCGCTGGCAATACCCGTCGAGGCGGCGCTTCACTATTACGAAAGCCGCGGCCAGAACTGGGAACGGGCGGCGATGATCAAGGCGCGCCCGATTGCCGGCGACCTTGTGGCCGGCGAAAGCTTCCTGAAAGAACTGCAGCCCTATGTGTGGCGCAAATACCTGGATTATGCGGCCATCGCCGATGTCCATTCCATCAAGCGCCAGATCCATGCACACAAGGGACATGGGGCTGTGGCGGTGCGCGGCCACAACGTCAAGCTGGGGCGCGGCGGCATCCGCGAGATCGAGTTTTTCGTCCAGACCCAGCAACTGATCGCCGGCGGCCGTTTCCCGGAACTGCGCGGTCGGCGCACCGTCACCATGCTCAAGGAACTCGCCCGTTGCGGCTGGATTGACGAGGAGGCGCAGGAGGCGCTGACGCGTCAGTACTGGTTCCTGCGGGATGTCGAGCACGCCCTGCAGATGGTGGCTGACGAGCAGACCCACACGCTTCCCGAAGAGGACGATGAACTGGAGCGCATCGCGCATCTGCTCGCCTTCGACGACGCAGAAGCGTTTTCAGAAGCCTTCCGTGAAAGCCTGCGCCTGGTCGAACAGCACTATGCTGATCTCTTCGAGACCGCACCGCAGCTTTCGCGCGGTGTCGGCAATCTGGTCTTTACCGGCGATGTGGACGATCCGGGCACGCTGGAAACCCTGAGCGAACTCGGCTTCGAGCGGCCAAGCGACATGTGCCGCGTGATCCGCGGCTGGCATTATGGCCGCTACCGCGCGACGCAGTCGGCAGAAGCGCGCGAGCGTTTGACCGAGCTGACACCGGCCCTTCTCGAGGCTTTTGGAAGCACGCGGCGCGCCGATGAGGCGCTGTTGCGCTTCGATGCCTTTCTGGCAGGACTGCCGGCCGGCATTCAGCTTTTTTCGCTATTGCAGTCCAATCCGGCCCTGCTCAACATGCTGGTGAGCATCATGGGCGCAGCGCCACGCCTGGCCGCGATCATCACCAGGCGGCCCCACGTGTTCGACGGACTTCTCGATCCGGCGCTACTGTCCGAGCTCCCCGACCGGGCCTATCTCTCCGAGCGGCTGGAGACCTTTCTGGCTGGCGCGCAGATTTACGAGGAGATACTCGACAGGCTGCGCATCTTTGCGGCCGAGCAGAAGTTTCTGATCGGTATCAGGCTTCTGACCGGGGCCATCGATTCCGCGCGCGCCGGCAAGGCGTTTTCGGACCTGGCCGATCTCACGGTTGAGTCCGCGCTCGAGGCAGTGGTTGAGAATTTCGCCGGGCGCCACGGCCGCATCGCCGGCGGGCGCGTCGCCATTCTGGGCATGGGAAAGCTCGGCAGCCGCGAGCTGACGGCAGGTTCCGACATAGATCTGATCCTGCTTTACGATCACGACGAGGATGCCGACTATTCGGACGGGCAAAAGGCGCTGGCGCCTTCGGAATATTACGCGCGCCTGACCCAGAGGCTGATTGCTGCCGTCTCCGCGCCGACCGCCGAGGGCGTGCTCTACGAGCTGGACCTGCGCCTTCGCCCCTCGGGCAACAAAGGGCCGGTCGCCACGCATATCGATGCTTTTGCGCGCTATCAGCGCAACGATGCCTGGACCTGGGAGCACATGGCACTCACGCGTGCGCGCGCCTTCGCCGGCGACAGGGCGCTGATCGAGCGTGTCGAAAAGGAGGTGCACGACATCCTGGCCCTGCAACGGGACACGCAGAAGATCCGCAACGAAGCCGCCGAGATGCGTCGGCTACTGGAAGAGGAGAAGCCTGCCCGCGACGTCTGGGATCTGAAGCTTGTTCCAGGCGGCCTCATCGACCTCGAATTCATCGCCCAGGTGGCCGTGCTGACCGGAAACACCCCGTCCGAAAGCGAAGCGACTGCCACCAGTGAGGTTCTGTCCTCTCTTTCAGAGACGTTCTGCGCGCCTCAGGCGCGCCAGGAACTCGTCGATGCGCATCACCTCTATATGACGCTCACGCAGACCACACGGCTTTGCCTTGAAGGCGGTTTTGATCCGGACGAGGCGCCGCCCGGCTTCGCCGACCTCATGCTGCGGCAGACCGATCTGCCGGAACTCGGCATTCTGCAAGCGCATGTGGAAGAAACGGCGGGCAGGGTGCGGCGGCTGTTCGAAGAACTTGTCGGCTCGGTCGTTTAACTCAGGCGGCCACGGCCGGCTTCTTGCGCTCTTCCGCAGGCAGGCGCACCGATACGATGGTGCCGACGCCTTCCGTCGAGCGGATTTTCAGAACGCCGCCATGCAGCTCCGCCAGCGAGCGGGAAATGGCAAGGCCAAGGCCGGAGCCCGTGTGGTTTTTGGAAAACTGGTTCTGAACTTGTTCGAAGGGGCGGCCGAGCTTTTTCAGGGCATCCCGCGGGATGCCGCAGCCTGAATCCTCGATGGTAAGCGTGACCGCCGGCCCGACCTTGCGCGCGCGCAGCGATATATGCCCGCCTTCGCCGGTGAACTTGACGGCGTTGGACAGCAGATTGATGACGATCTGCTTGATTGCGCGGCGGTCGGCGAAGACCTGCATCCGCTCGGGGATGTCCATCTTCATGGCGATCGATTTCTCCGCCGCCTGGAGCTCCACCACCCGCACCGTCTCGCGGATCAGCGGGCACAGATCGATTTCCTCGCAATCGACAGAGAACTGGCCGGCTTCGATCTTCGACATGTCGAGAATGTCGTTGATGACGCCGAGCAGGTAGGAGCCACTCGAACAGATGTCGCGCACATATTCCTCGTAGCGCTCCGACCCGAGCGGCCCGAACATGCCCGATTCCATCACTTCCGAGAATCCGATAATCGCGTTAAGCGGCGTGCGCAGCTCGTGCGACATGTTGGCAAGAAACTCGGATTTTGCCCTGTTTGCCGCCTCGGCACGCTCGGTCTCGCGCATGTATTTGCGGTTCAGCTCACTGAGTTCGCGTGTGCGCTCCTGCTCGGCGCGGCGCGCGAGGCTCAGATCGTGAATGGTCGCCATCAAGCGGCGCTCGCTGTCGACAAGCTTGCCCTGGTGCTGCTTGAGCTGGGTAATGTCGGTGCCGACGGAGACCGTGCCGCCGTCGCGCGTTTTCAGTTCCGTCACCTGCAGCCAGCGTCCGTCGGCAAGCTGCCTCTCATAGGTGGCGCCGTTGCCATTGCCCGAGGGCACGGCCAGTCTGCGTTCTGAGCGGAAGGCCGGTGCCAGCGCTTCGATGTCGCGGCGCCGCGCGCCGGAGACGATCATGCTCTGGTCGACGCCCAGATCCTGCTTGTATTTGGTGTTGCACATGACGAGCCGCTCGGCATAGTCCCACAGCACGAAGGACTCGCCGATGCTCTCGATCGCCGTGCGCAGCCGCTGGTCGGCCGCTTCCGTCTGCTGCACAAGCGTTCGCTGCTCGGTCACATCCACGGCGATGCCGATCAGGTGCAGCTCAGGCGCGTTCGGGTCTACCACCTGCGCCCGCGCACGCACCCAGACCCACTGACCGTCGGCGCGTTTCATCCGGAAGACGCGATCCACATGATCGATCTCGCGCGCCATGATGCGGTTGGCCAGGTCGAACAGATCGCCATCTTCGGGATGGATGATTGCCGCGACCTCACCGAAGGAAAGCATCTCGTCGGTCGTCTCATAGCCAAGCATCTCGAACATGGAGCGCGACCAGAACATCTTGCCGCGCACCATGTCCCAGTCCCAGAGGCCGCATTTGCCGCGCACCATGGCCATGTCGATGCGCTGGTGTGCTTCCATGTAAATTCGGTCGGCAGCCTGGGCGCGCGCGGCCTGGCTGAAATAGGCGTAGAGGATCACCATCAGGATGCCCGCGGTCAGGGCAAACAGCGAAACATTCATCGAAACGGAGCGGCGCCAGTCGGCAAAGAGACCGTCGCGTGAGGTGAGGGCGACGGCAGCGCCCTCCTGACCGGCAACATGGACAAGCGACGCAAGCCACTGCTCACCGGCAATCTCCACATTCATCACTCCGGCACGTGCGCCGAACAGGAAGAGCGGCTGGCCGCCCGTCAACACGTCTTCGAGCGAGCGACCGATGAGGTTCTGTCCGTTGGGCGAGGTGGCCAGGACGTCAAAGTGTTCATCGGTGATGGCGAGCACGCGTTCGTCTTCCGATCCGGCGCGGCGCATCGCTTCTTCGATGAGCATGCGCGCCTTCTGTGCCGGCTCGGTCTCGGTCGTGTCGATTGCCACGCTTGCGGCCAGCGAATCCGCCGCCAGCGCGAGCATGGTCCGTGCGTCGCGTTCGATGTCGTCGCGCCAGGTGAAGAGCGAGAGAAGCCGTGCTGCCGCCAGCACCAGAAGAAAGATGATGATCAGAACGGGAATGGAACGGCGCAGATAGGGCTCTATGGCCAGAAGACGTTCATAGGCCGGAGCTGCAATAATCTTGGCGTTGCCTGCCAGTCCCATGCGCCTTGCGCGTCGGGTTCGTGGCCCGGCAGCCATGCCCGCAATCAGGGGCAAAGCCCAACCCCCTGCCTTCGCCATCCGACGGGCTCCCTCGTTCCTCGTTAAGCTCGGTGATTCGGCTCCGCCTGCTGCCGAATCATCCATAAGGAATCAAAGGTGATTCGCCTTGTCCAGTGGTCTTGGTAAAAAAGATATTAACGCCCGCCCTCAGGCGAGCGTTCGTTCCAGAATGTCGGCAAGATCGCGCGAGAGATCCGTCCGCTTGGACATCTCGGCAAGAAGCTTGCGTGCGTGCTCGCGCCGGCCCTTTTCAAGCGACCGCCAGGAGCGGAACGCGGTGGCAAGGCGCGCTGCCACCTGCGGATTGTGACTGTCGAGCGCGGCGACCGTCTCAGCGACGAGACGATAGCCTTCGCCATCGGCGCTATGGAACGCCGTCTGGTTCGCCATGGAGAACGTGCCCACGAGCGCCCGCACGCGGTTCGGGTTTGCAAGCGAGAAGTGCGGATGCTCCATCAGGCTGCGAAGCAGGGAAACCGTCGCGGCCGATGGGATCATCGCCTGGATCTGGAACCATTTGTCGAGCACCAGCGGGTTGTCACGGTAACGCTTCTCGAAAGCCGCGAGCGCTGCCCGTCCCACGTCGGTGTCGTGGAAATGCTGCGCCAGAACGGTGAGCGCGCCCGCGCGCTCCGTCATGTTATCGGCGTCCTCGAACTGCCGGTAGGCGGCCTCGGGACTGGAAGAATCCAGCACCAGAAACTCGATCAGCGTGTTGCGCAGGGCACGGCGGCCGGCGCTGCGCGCATCCGGAGAAAACGGCGCATTGTCGAGCAGACGCTCGTAAAGCGCGCGGAAAGTCTGGCTTCCCGCCTGCGCAATGGCCATCAGTAGCGCCCCGCGTGCGGTGTGGATCGCATCCGGGTCGATGTCCCGGCCGATTTCGCGTGCCACATCGGCTTCGCCCGGTACGCTCAGGATCAGCGCGCGGAAAGCCTCTTCGAGCGTTTCGTCTGCAGCGAGGTCGATGGTCACCGAGATGAGTTCGTCCTCAAACACCGGCTTTTTGCCGCCGCGCACCGCTTTGCTCGCGGCAATCAGCGCATCCGTCAGAAGCGTGTTCAGCGCCTGCCAGCGCGAGAAGGGGTCGCTGTCGTGGCGGGCGAGGAAAAGCTGTTCATCGGCCCGGCTTTCAACCGAAAGGGTCACCGGGGCCGAAAAACCCCGGTTGATCGAGAGGACGGGGCGCGCCTTTACCCCCTTGAACACCATCTGGTGTCTGCGCTTGCGCAGGTGGATCACACCGTTCTCGACGCTCGCCCCCTCCACGCTCTGATAGTCGAGGTCTGTCCCGTCAGGCCCGACGAGGCCGAAGGCGAGCGGTATGTGCATCAGGCGTTTGCGGCTTTCGGAGGGCGTGGGCGGCACCGATTGCTCGACATCCACCGTCAGCGTTTTTTCCTTGCCGTCATAGCGCGATGAAAGCGCCACATTGGGCGTGCCGGCCTGATGGTACCAGAGCGAGAACTGGCTGAGGTCCCGCCCGGAAGCGTCCTCGAAGGCTTTTACGAAATCCTCGATGGTTACCGCCTGCCCGTCATGCCGCTCGAAATAGAGGTCCATGCCGGCCCGGAAGGCGTCCTCGCCCAGAATGGTGCGCAGCATGCGGACAACTTCCGAGCCCTTCTCGTAAACGGTCGCCGTGTAGAAATTGTTGATCTCGCGGTAGCGGCGCGGCCGCACCGGATGGGCCAGCGGGCCCTGATCCTCGGGAAACTGATGCGCGCGCAGGCCGCGCACTTCGGCGATGCGCTTGACGGCGCGCGAGCGCTCGTTGGCGGAGAATTCATGATCGCGGAAAACCGTCAGACCTTCCTTCAGGCAGAGCTGGAACCAATCCCTGCAAGTGATTCTGTTGCCTGTCCAATTGTGGAAATATTCATGCGCGATGATCGCCTCGATATTGGCGAAATCGACATCCGTGGCCGTGTCCTCGTCGGCGAGCACATACTTGTCGTTGAAGACATTGAGCCCCTTGTTCTCCATCGCGCCCATGTTGAAGTCCGAGACGGCGACGATGTTGAACACGTCGAGGTCGTATTCCCGCCCGAAACGTTCCTCGTCCCAGCGCATCGAGCGCTTCAGCGCGTCCATCGCATAGGCCGCCCGCTTTTCCTTCCCGTGCTCGACATAGATGCCGAGATCGACTTCGCGCCCGGAAGCGGTCGTGAAGCGGTCTTTAACCACCCCGAGATCGCCGGCCACGAGAGCGAACAGATAGGAGGGTTTTGGGAAGGGGTCGTGCCAGACGGCGAAATGACGCCCGTCGGCGAGATCACCGCTTTCCAGCGGATTGCCGTTCGACAGGAGAAGCGGCGCGTCTTTGCGATCCGCTTCCATGCGCACGGTATAGACGGACAGAATGTCTGGCCGGTCGAGGAAATAGGTGATGCGGCGGAAGCCTTCGGCCTCGCACTGGGTGCAGAAAACACCACTGGAAACGTAGAGTCCCATCAGCGTCGTGTTCTTCGATGGCGCGATCCGGGTCACGATGGTCAGCTCGAACCGGCGCGAGGCCGGCAGCCGGCTGATCGTCAGTTGGTCGGGAGAGGCATCATAGTCGGCAGGCTCTGCCTCGGTGCCATTGACCGCAAGGGCTTCCAGCACCAGCCCGTCGCCATCCAGAATCAGGGGAGCGTCGGCAGGAGCGCGGGCGATGCGTTCCACCTGAAGCCTCGCCGTTACCAGCGTTTCCTCGGCGTTCAGCCGAAAATCCAGCACTACCTCCGGAATGAGATAGTTGCTCGGCTGGTAGTCTTCGAGACGAAAAATCTGGCCGCTTTCTGTACGCATCTCAACTCTTTCTAGGGCCCCGGGCGCAGGCCGGCAATCTGTGGGCTGTCTGGTCCAACAAAATCGAATTGTTGCTCTTTACACAATCATTAGGCTCGACAAAACTAAGACAGCATATGTCGCTCGACTGTTTCCAGCCAGCTCACCGAACATCGGCCAATTCGCGATTGGCCAGAAGGGATTCCGCATGACTGTGATGACGCCGAAATTCGGGATGGGTGCCTCCGTGCGCCGCAAGGAAGATGCGGCATTCATTACGGGCCGTGGGCGCTACACGGACGATTTCCTGCCCGAAGGCACGCTGCATCTCTATGTGGTGCGTTCGCCTGTCGCCAAGGGCACATTCACCATCGCGTCTGTCGAGGAGGCAAGGGCAGCACCGGGTGTCCATCTGGTGCTCACGGGTGCCGATGTGGCGCATCTGAAGGATCTGCGCTCCGGCGCCATGCAGAAACAGCCCGACGGAACACGCGCCCCCACGCGCGACATTCCTATCCTGTGTCGTGACCGCGTGCAGTATGTGGGCGATGCGGTGGCGCTGGTGGTGGCGGAAAGCCGCGCGCAGGCGCAGGACGCAGCCGAACTGATCGAAATCGATTTCGACGATGAGGAAGCCATAGCCTCGACCGCCGCTGCCCTTTCCGAGGATGCTCCGCTGGTCTGGCCGGAGCTCGGCTCGAACCGCGCCTTTCTTTACCATGTGGGCGACAGGGAGAAAGCGGACGCGGCGTTCGCTAGGGCCGACCACGTCACCCGCATTGAATTCGTGAACAACCGTCTCGTCTGCAACTATATGGAGCCGCGCGCGGCACTTGCCGAGTGGCGCGACGACGAAAACCGCTACGTGCTGACCACCGGTTCGCAGGGCGTTCATTCCATGCGCGGCATTCTGTGCAAAACCTTCGGCATCGAGCCGGAAAACCTGCGCGTGATCACGCCGGATGTCGGTGGCGGTTTTGGCCCGAAAACCTTCGTCTACCGTGAATACGCCATGGTCATGGAGGCGGCGAAACGGCTTGGCCGCCCGGTCAAATGGACCGGCGACCGCAATGAGCATTTCATGACCGATGCGCAGGGGCGAGACAACGTCGTGACTGCCGAAATGGCAATGGACAGGGAAGGGCGTTTCCTTGGCCTGCGGGTCGATCTTACGGCCAATATGGGCGCCTATATCTCGCAATATGGTCCCTTCATCCCGTTTGTAGGCGTCTCCATGTCGACCGGCGTCTATGACATTCAGGCGCTCGATGTGACGATCAACGGCGTCTACACCAACACCTGCCCGGTGGATGCCTATCGCGGGGCGGGCCGCCCGGAGGCTGCATTCCTGCTTGAAAAGCTGGTGGATGCCTGTGCGCGCGATCTTGGCATCGGGCGTGACGAAATCCGCCGCCGTAACTTCATCAGGCCCGAGCAGTTTCCCTATCGTACCCAGACTGGCCGCCTTTACGACGTCGGCGAGTTCGAGGCGCACATGAACAAATGCATGGAGAACGCCGGCTGGGCCACGTTCGAAGAGCGGCTTGAGGAATCGCGGCGCAACGGCAAACTGCGCGGCATCGGCATGGCCACCTATATTGAAGCCTGCGCCTTTGCCGGTTCGGAGCCTGCCCATGTGCGGCTGAACGACGATGGCACCGTCACGCTTCTGATCGGCACCCAGTCCAACGGCCAGGGACACGCCACCGCCTATGCGCAATTCGTGGCCGACAAACTCAATATCGACATAGACCGGATCACCGTGCGCCAGGGCGATACGGACGAGCTGGCATCCGGTGGTGGCACGGGCGGGTCGCGCTCCATTCCGCTGGGCGGCGTCTCGGCCGCGCGGGCCGGCGAAGACCTCGCCGAGAAAATCCGCAGGCTGGCGGCAGACGAACTGGAAGCGTCCGTCGATGACATCGAACTCTCCGGCGGCGCCGCGCGCATTGTCGGCACGGACCGCGCGGTCGATTTTGCAGCCATCGCCAGGGCCGCAAAAGCGCCTGAGGATTTGGAAGGCTTCGGCGAGTTCGTGCAGGAAGAGGCGACCTATCCCAACGGCACGCATATCTGCGAAGTCGAGATCGACCCGGAAACCGGCCGCACGCAAGTCATTGCTTATTGGATCGTCGACGATTTCGGCGCTACCGTAAACCCGATCCTGCTTGCCGGGCAGGTCCATGGCGGTGTTGCGCAGGGCCTCGGGCAGGCGCTAACGGAAGACACGGTATATTCGGAGGATGGCCAGCTCGTTACAGCGAGCTTCATGGATTATGCCATGCCGCGTGCCGACGATCTTCCCTTCATTCATTTCGAGACCCGCAACGTGCCCTCGACCACCAACGCGATGGGCATAAAGGGGGCAGGCGAGGCCGGCACGATCGGCGCCACGCCGGCGGTTCTCAACGCGGTGACGGATGCGCTCTACCGTGCCTATGGCATTGCCCACATCGACATGCCCACCACGCCATCGCGTGTGTGGGAGACGATCCGGCAGGCCAGGGACGCGGCGTGATGCAGCCACGCTCGATCAATTCGATGCACTGTCCTGCGTCCTTACCGGCCTTATAGGAAACCAGATCATGCCCGCTGTGACCGAAGTCGGCGCTGAACGCCAGCCATTGATGGGCATCGCGCTGAAGGTCATTTCGGTCTCCGTGTTCGTCATGATGTCCTCGCTGATCAAATCGGCGGGGATCGTGCCGTCCGGCCAGATCGTCTTCTTCCGCTCCTTCTTTGCCATATTCCCGATCATCGCCATGCTCGCCTGGCGTCGGGAACTGGCAACGGCCTTTCGCACCACGCACCCCGTCAGTCACATCATGCGCGGCCTTGTCGGTGTAACGGCCATGGGGCTCGGCTTCTTCGCGTTGACGCGCCTGCCGCTGCCCGATGCAATCACGCTCAACTATGCGCAACCGCTCATCGTTGTGGTGCTTTCGGCAATCTTCATGGGCGAGGTCGTGCGCATCTACCGCTGGAGCGCCGTCGCCGTCGGTTTTGTTGGCGTTATCATCATCGCCTGGCCCAAACTCACTCTGCTTACCGGCGATGCCGGCCTTGAAGCCGCTCAGGCGGTGGGTGTCATCGCAGCCCTGTGCGGGGCGACGGGCTCGGCGGTCGCCATGCTCCTCGTGCGCCGCCTCGTGCAGACGGAGAAGACCGCCACCATCGTCCTGTGGTTCTCGGTCACGGCCACCGTGCTCTCCCTGTTTACCATTCCCTTCGGCTGGGCCGATCTCTCGCGTGAGCAATATCTCGCTCTGGCGGGGGCTGGTGTGTGCGGGGGTGTGGCGCAGATTCTCATGACAGAGTGCTACCGTCACGCGGAACTCTCGACCATCGCGCCGTTTGAATACACGTCCATGCTTCTGGCCATCGTCATCGGCTATTTCGCCTTCGGTGATGTGCCGACCCTCTACACGCTGGTGGGCGGTATGATTGTCATCGGGGCAGGGCTCTTCATCATCTGGCGCGAGCGCCGGCTCGGCCTCAAGCGCGTGGCAGCCCGTCGTTTCGTGCCGCCGGCCTCATGAGGCGCCATCGTGCAGTCGCCGCAGAAAGGTAGCGGTTGCAGCGTCGGTCGGGAAAAAGCTTTCGATGGCGAGTTCCGACAGAGTCACGTCCAGCGGTGTGCCGAAAACGGTCGTTGTGGTGATGAAGGACAGTTCGGTTTCACCCAGACGCAGACGCAGCGGAACAGCTATCATGTCTGCCGCGCGGGGCCGCGCCTCCGGCCCGTTCTTTTTGATGGGATAGGCCGCGAGTTCCTTCTCCAGAGATGCCAGTTGCGGATCGGCGGTCTGGTCGATGAGCTGGCGCAGCCTTTCCAGAACATGCGCCCGCCAGGGAGCGAGATTGACGATGCTGGGCGCAAGGCCCTCGGGGTGCAGACTGAGGCGCAGCACGTTCACGGGGGGCTTCAGGAGCTCCGCGTTCGTTACGCCCCTGAGCAGCGGCGCGATGGCCCCGTTCGCGGCGATCATTGTCCAGTGGCGGTCGATGGCGATGGCGGGGTTGGGCGCATGGCCGTCGAGCACGGTCTGCACCGCGTCCATCGCCGGCTTCAGTGTCGGGTCATGCAGGTCCCGCTCGGAAAAGCCCGGCGCATAGCCTGCGGCCAGCAGTATGCGGTTGCGTTGCCGAAGCGGCACGGACAGGCTTTCCGACAAAAGCAGAACCATGTCGCGCGACGGGTTGGATCGCCCGCTTTCCACGAAGCTCAGATGGCGTTGCGAGATGCCGGCTTCGAGCGCCAGGTGAAGCTGGCTCATGCGCCGTCTTTCGCGCCATTCTTTGAGCAGGGAACCGGCATTGTTTTTCGATGCGATGGTGTTTTCGATCTCCATGGCGGAGACCCTAAAGCTGTCCGCCGCACATTTCCATTACCTCTCACGTAATCGCCAGGCGGCGGTTCATCCGACAGGCTTCATTGCGTCAACGCCGTAGCAGGCTCGCCACAAACCCTTTGCAGGAAGGAAAAGAACATGTCACTCGCTCTTACACCCACACTGAGGAAAACGCTCCGGTTCGACGCTGCCATGAGTGGTGGTGCCGCGCTGCTCCTTGTTGTCGCGGCCGGCCCGCTGTCGCGTCTTCTCGCCCTGCCTGAAGCGCTTCTGTTCTGGGCCGGCGTCGTGCTGGTGCCGTTCGTGACGATGCTGCTGGTGATTGCAGCGCGTGCGAAAACACCGCGTCTTGTGCTGATCGACATTGTTCTGCTCAACGCCGTCTGGGTTGTTGCAAGCTTCGCCCTGCTCGCAAGCGGCTGGGTCGCCCCCAATCCGCTTGGCATAGCGTTCGTTTGCGTTCAGGCCGTTGCGGTCGCGGTGTTCGCTCTGCTTCAGCTGGCAGCTCTGCGCGCTGCGCAAAACTAATGCATGTCGCTTTCAAATGAATTCATTTGAAAGACAACGAACATGCATCATTTGAAAGTGTTACAGCGTCCTTTGCGCGTCTTATAAGACGCGCGGCGCTGTAAGAGGGGCCGGGACCGCGCAACCGCG
Source organism: Nitratireductor rhodophyticola (assembly GCF_019891355.1). Lineage (NCBI taxonomy): Bacteria > Pseudomonadati > Pseudomonadota > Alphaproteobacteria > Hyphomicrobiales > Phyllobacteriaceae > Nitratireductor > Nitratireductor rhodophyticola. The sequence continues at coordinate 1,065,796 of NZ_JAHSSF010000002.1, forward strand.
CGGCCCGGCCTTCATTTTTCAATAATCGAGATATGGCGCGGCGGTCCAGAGCGGGCCGTTGCGCTCTTCGTCTTTCAGGCTGGTGGAGCCGAAATGATAGCGAAACCCTGCCACGATGCCGTGAGACGTCATATCCTCGCTATGGGTTTCGCCCGATGTCAGCGAGGAGGAACGGTAGCGATATCCGCCAAAGGCAGTGATTGGTCTGTTCGAGAGCCGATAGTTGGCGGCCGTAGACACGGAGTAGGTCTTCAGCGCCGCATCGTCGCTCAGCAATTGCTCAAATCCGGCATCCAGATCGAAACGCAGATTGTCTGTGTGATAATAGCGTGCGCCGATAAGGCCGTTGAGCTTGGACGCATCCTGCTCTTCCAGACGTCCCTTGCCCAGGCCCACCTGGCCCAGAACCGTCGACTGGCTGAGAAAAACCGCACCTTCCAGCCCGGCTGACGTTTCCATGGGCCCAAGTGACAGGGTCGCGGCGGATAGCCGCTCATATTGTGCGTAGAGACCGACTGCGTACCGGTCTTCCCTACGATAATAGGCATGCGCTCCGAAATCCATGGTCTGGTCGGAAAGGTCTTCGAACTTTAGTTTTGCGAACTGGCCGTCGAGCTGGACATTCCAGCGCTCCCTGACTGGCAGGTTGACCGCTCCGCGTAGTGCCCAGCCGCTGCTTTTGCCAGAATCTTCATCCAGGCTCGCCTTACCCAGGGCAGAGTTCACTTCAATGAAGCCGGAAAACCGCGGTCCGAATTTGAGCAGCAAGGGTGCGTTTTCCACGCTGGGTGGCACAGGCGGACCGCCGATCACCAGATCAGCGCCGACCGCGGCTCTTGGTCCAAAAATGAGGAAAGGTAACAGAAAAATCAGGCGCCCCCCGGAACTGACGCGAACAAACATGCTCGACTCCGGGACGTTGTTGAGATGCGCCACTTTGCGCCAACAGCGTTAATGCGGCCTTAATTCGTGTCCACTTGGAGTCTCAGACTGCTTCTTCCAGCTTGAGTTTGATGGCCAGGAAATCATGCCAGGCGAGCTTCTTGTGTGCCGGGTTGCGCAGGAGATAGGCCGGGTGCAGCGTCGGCATCGTTGGGACTTCGAGGCCTGACGGGGTCCTGTGCACGGCCCAGTTGCCACGCATCCGCATGATGCCGGTCTGCGTATTCAGGAGTAGCTTGGTAGAAGGGTTCCCGAGCGTCACGAGAATTTTGGGTGAAACAAGCTCGATGTGCCGTTCGATGAACGGGCGACAGATTTCCGTCTCCAGAGGGGAGGGGTCCCGGTTCCCCGGCGGCCGCCACGGGATCACGTTGGAGATATAGACGGACGAGCGGTCGAGCCCGATCGACGCCAGCATCCGGTCGAGCAGCTTGCCGGAGCGGCCGACGAAGGGCAGGCCCTGAATATCCTCGTCGCGGCCCGGCGCTTCGCCGACGAACATCACGCCGGCCTGCGGGTTGCCATCGGCAAAAACGGTGTTTTTTGCCGTTGTCTTCAGGTTGCAGCCGTCAAAGGCGGAAAGCTGCTCGCGCAGAACCTCCAGGCTTTCGGCGCTTTTCGCTATCTCGCGCGCCCGTGCGGCCTGCGCATCGTCCGGAATCGCTGCTCTGGCTGCAGCGGGAGCGGCTGGCCGGGCCTGCGGGGCCGCAATCGCCTTCTGCTGTACAGGCTGGCGCTGGGCAGCCCTTTTCTCGGCTTCTGTGCGTGTTTCCTCGAACCGGTCCGCCGCTTCCTCCAGAAGGGGCTCATCCACGCCGGCATCGGCGTAGAAGGTCAGCAGCTCCCTTAGTCCAGCGGAATCCATCGCGTCCGAAATCCTGATTGTCGGCATATGTTGAAAGAGGCACTTTCTCTTTCTTTGCCCGCGGTTGCAAGTTCAGGAAGCGGGAATGCGCGGGTCCTGCACCAGATAAAACACCGGCTTCGGCGTCAGGTCGGTGATCAGGAGCCGAAATGTCACCGAATGGCCCGCATCGACCGTGCCTGACTGAAACAGAAGCCGGTCATAGGGCTCGAATTTACGGTCGTGGGTGGCAAAGGCGCTGGAGCCGATCTGGGTGGAGCCGACGTTCCTTTGATCGAAAGAGAGGCCGTCCCCGTAGACGCTCGAGATGCCGCGCAGTTCCTGCAGTTCAAACTCAAACTCTACCCAGGGCAGGTTGCTTGCATTGAGCGTCTCGATTTCGATGAACAGGTAGCCGGCGCCGGCCCGTTCGTCATAGGCGTAACGCGGAACCGCCCCGGTGGTGCGGATAACCAGCACCACGGCAGAGGCCGTGTAAAGCTCCTGCCTCAGGAGCACGGGATCGCTGCGCGAGCCTGTCCCCGAAACCGCCTGGATGCGGAACCCGCCAAGCTCATCGGAAAAGGAATATTGTCCAGCCTGCCAGCGTCCGTCGTCTCCCGGCCCTGCGCCCAGAAGGGCTGCAGGCAGGAGGACTGCTGCTATGGACATGGCACGGGGCAGGACGTCACCTCCCTTCCTGACCCCAGTATACCGCCGTTTCGTGTTCTGGAGAAACGGGAAAGCTGGTGGCTTCAGCCGCCCACCTGCCAGTTGGAAATCGCCTGCGAGGGATAGACCAGCTGGAGAATGTTGAGCGTGAGATTGTCACGGATCATGACCGCCATGAAAATCTCCGTCGCAACCACCAGAAGAATGCTGAGCCAAAGGGGCGATAAGCGCGCGACGAAAAAGCCGACGATGGTGGCAAACGTGTCCGAGAGCGAGTTGATCACGCTGTCTCCGTAATAACCCTCGGCGAGCGCCGATTCCCGGTAGCGGTTGATCACCATGGGCGTGTTCTCGGCCATTTCCCACGCGGCTTCGAGTCCTACGGCCAGTGCAAGGCGATAGCCAATCGGCATGCGCGGCGCGACAAGCCAGATGAGCCCATAGAAAAGCAGTCCATGCAGGAAGTGGGAATAGGTGTACCAGTCACCGATGTGCTGGGAGGTTTCAGGCCCCGACGGATCCGAATACCAGAGCTTCACCGTCCCGCAGTCGCAGATCGTCGTCTGCCCCATGATCTTCAGGAAAAGCGCCTGAATGGCAAGGATCGCAAGCACGCAGAAAGCGGTCACGGCAACGGGTCTTTGCCTGTACGCCGCCAATAGCCTGTTTTCACTCATAGCCACTTCCTTCACGGTAGATGACACCCCACCGCTTTGATGTGGCGCATTGTTTGACCGGTTCCTCAGGAAAAATGCGGGACTTTGCTGTCATGCACTCACCCTCATGGTGAGCCCGTCGAACCACAAACCGCGCACAACAAAGTCGCCTCAAGATCGAACACGGTCGAACTGGGCATGCGCCGTGTTGCTGCCCATGTCCCGCACCCTCCATCGTGAAACGGGCTGAAACTGCGCGGATTCGACCCGGGAGGCAAACAGGAATTGCCTGCGCGCCCGTTCTAATTTATTTACGTTTACGTTAAAGTAATATCAGTTGGCGTCAAACAGGAATGGATTGATGCAACATCTCCGGTTTCGACAGGCGCGCGGATGCGCTATAGCCCGGCGTTGAAACCGTTATGCGGGACTGATGGGTATCCGGATCGCGCCGGCACGAAACGAGAGCAGGGGCGCGCGAGAGAAAAAGACTGCGGAGGGTGGAATGAGCGAAGTGGAACGCGAAAGCATGGAATTCGATGTGGTCATCGTCGGCGCAGGTCCGGCGGGGCTGGCCGCGTCCATCCGGCTCAAGCAGTTGAACCCGGAGCTTTCCGTCGTCGTTCTCGAAAAGGGTGGTGAAGTCGGTGCGCACATCCTGTCGGGTGCCGTCGTCGATCCCATCGGCATCGACCGGCTTCTGCCGGAGTGGCGCGACGATCCCGATCACCCGTTCAAGACACCCGTCACCGACGATCAGTTTCTGGTTCTCGGGCCGGCGGGCTCCATGCGCATTCCCAATTTTCTGATGCCGCCGCTGATGAACAATCACGGCAATTATGCCGTATCGCTCGGCAATGTCTGCCGCTGGCTTGCAGGCTATGCCGAGGGGCTGGGCGTTGAAATCTATCCGGGCTTTGCCGCCGCCGAGGTGCTTTATAACGACGACGGTGCCGTGATTGGCGTCGCCACCGGCGATATGGGTGTCGAGCGGGATGGCTCGCACGGTCCCAACTATCAGCCTGGCATGGCGCTTTTGGGCAAATATGTCCTGATCGGCGAGGGCGTGCGCGGTTCGCTCGCCAAGCAGCTCATTGAGAAATTCGGCCTTTCCGAGGATCGCGAACCCCAGAAATTCGGCATCGGCCTGAAAGAACTCTGGGAGGTGAAGCCGGAGAGCCACAGGTCGGGTCTCGTCCAGCATTCCTTCGGCTGGCCGCTCGACATGAAAACCGGCGGTGGCTCCTTCCTCTATCATCTGGAAAACAATCAGGTGGCGGTCGGTTTCGTGGTTCACCTGAACTACAAAAACCCGTTCCTCTCACCCTTCCAGGAATTCCAGCGTTTCAAGACGCATCCCGCGATCAGCAAGACGTTTGAAGGTGGCAAGCGCATCTCCTATGGCGCCCGCGCCATCACTGAAGGCGGCTATCAGTCGGTGCCAAAACTCGTCTTTCCGGGTGGTGCGCTCATCGGGTGCTCGGCAGGCTTCGTCAATGTCCCGCGCATCAAGGGGTCTCACAATGCAGTCCTCTCGGGCATGCTCGCCGCCGAGCATGTCGTGGAAGCGCTGGGCGAGGGGCGTGGCAATGACACACTTGAAGGCTATGAGGCCGCCTGGCGCGCCTCGGACATTGGCAAGGACCTGAAGAAGGTGCGCAACGTCAAGCCGCTCTGGTCGCGCTTCGGCACGCTTCTGGGCGTCGGCATTGGCGGCTTCGACATGTGGATGAACTCGCTGTTCGGCTTCTCGCTGTTCGGCACCCTGAAACATGGCAAGACCGACGCGGCATCGCTGGAGCCGGCCGCAAAGCACAAGCCGATAGACTATCCGAAACCCGACGGTGTGCTCACCTTCGACCGTCTTTCCTCCGTATTCCTGTCCAACACCAATCACGAGGAGGAGCAGCCGGTTCATCTTCAGGTGAAGGACATGGAGCTGCAGAAGACGTCGGAATATGCCGTCTATGCCGGCCCGTCCTCGCGCTATTGCCCAGCCGGCGTCTATGAATGGGTGGATGCTGACGGCAACGCGCTCACCGATGGCAGCGATGTGGCCGATGCCCGCTTCGTCATCAACGCGCAGAACTGCGTCCACTGCAAGACCTGCGACATCAAGGACCCCAACCAGAACATCAACTGGGTGCCGCCGCAGGGCGGTGAGGGGCCCGTCTATACCGGGATGTAACGCCATTGTCCGAGCCCGAACCCGAAAGCGGAACCACCAGCCCCATCGATGAAGAGGCGCTGGCCGAGGCCTATAACCGCGCCCTTGCGCTCGAAAAGGCCGGCGACCTCGACGCTGCCGCTGCCGCTTATCGGGAGGTGCTCGCTCTTGACCCTGCCGACCATGGCGGTGCCGCGGTGCGGCTTGCCTCGATGGGACGGGGCGAGACGCCGGCGCGCGCATCGGAGGCCTATGTGGCGACGCTGTTCGACCAGCACGCCGGCGCGTTTGAGAGCATTCTGGTCGACCAGCTTGGCTACGACGTGCCGGCACTGACCCGCAGGGCGCTGGATGAGGTGGCGCCGGGGCCCTTCCACCGCATGCTGGATCTCGGTTGTGGAACGGGGCTTGCCGGAGAGGTTCTGCGCGACATCGCGGACCACATCACCGGCATCGATCTTTCGGAGACCATGATTGAGGTCACCGACGAGAAAGAGGTCTACGACGCGCTCTATGTGGGCGATGCGGTGGACTTTCTCCATCACGCGGATGTCGAACCCTTCGATCTGATCACCGCGACCGATGTTTTGCCCTATCTCGGCGATCTGGATGCGTTCTTCGCCGGCGCGGCGGAGCTATCCGTGGACGGCGCGGTTCTCGCGTTTTCAAGCGAGACCCTGCCGGACGAGGTGCTCGCCGGGCGCGCCTTCATGGTCGGGCCGCATCAGCGCTTCGCCCATTCCGAGACCTATCTCGCCGAAATGCTCGCCAGGCACGGCTTTGCGGGGCTCGCCATCGGCGGCATTGTGGTGCGGCATGAAATGGGAAAGCCGGTTCCCGGCCATCTGGTCATCGCGCGCAGGAAGCCGGCCGATTAGGGGCAGGACCTATTAATATGGCCACAATGGCGTTCGATAGACCAAGAGATGCAAGGAAAAGCCCGCAGAGCGGGGCCTTTCCCCCGGTCAAGGGGTTTGACGCGGCAGGTCGCCGGTCTATCGAGCGTCCTTAGGATCGGCCTGATCAGCACGGGCTACTTTGTCACAAGGCCTTGAAAGACATGAAGTCTTCCTGCGGCCTTGCTTCGCGTATCCGCACAGATCAGGCCGACCATTGCGGCCATATTAGTAGGTCCTGACCCTAGTTTCCGTTTCTGGCGAGCTTCACTTCGATCACCTCGGCCGGCTCATCGTCGGGCATGATGCCGAACTCAAACAGAACGGGCAGGTGATCGGACCCCACATCCTCCAGCCGCTCGACCGAAAATGGCACGATCCGGCCCTTGGTGAACAGATTGTCGATCGGCAACCCCACGAGTCGGCGGAGGCTCTCGGGCACGATCGGTTTCATCCATGTGGGACCGACCCCCGGCAAGAGATCCAGCCGCCCGGCTGCCGCCACACGGTGGGCCGTCACGCTCCATGGGGTTGCGTTCAGGTCGCCGGCCAGAATGGCGGTATCGGGAAGGCGTTCAAGTACGGGCGCCACACGCCCCACCTGTCGATGCTGTTCAAAGGGCCAGGGCCAGCCCAGATGCAGCGTGCCGATCTCCACCGCATCCGCGCCAAGCCGAACCGTCGCCACGGCCATCGAGCCGCGGTCATAGCAGGCAAAGGCGGACGGGTCGGCAAAGGGCCGGCGCGAGAGAATGGCAACCCCGCCGATGCGCGCCGGCGGCGGGCAGATCACGCGATAGGGATACGCCGCTTCGAGAAACTTCAGCTCTTCCACCCACATGCGCGAGACTTCGTTCAGCGTGATGATGTCGGGCTTGGTGCGGCCGATCAGTGAAAAGACCTGCTTGGGGGTGGCGTTGTCGTATCTGAGGTTAAGCTGAAGGAGCCGGTAGCGCGCGGCAGGCGAATCCGTCGTTTCGGCTTTTGCCGAGCCGGTGGACGCCTGAACGGGAAGCAGCGTTGCGCTCAGCGTTGCGATGCCAAGCACGGTTCCCGCCGCACCGATCTGACGCCAGCCTTTCACAAAGAGCAGCGGTGCGGCCAGAAGAGCGATCAGCACGGCAAGGTGAATGCGAAAATGCGCCATGGAATCGAGGGCAGGGTGCAGCCTGCCCCAGAAACCGGCGACCAGCGGAAAAGACACCAGAACCACGCCGATGGCCAGAAAGGCCGGCAGCATTGATGCGATTCTCGGTCTCTTCATTGCCTCGCGCCCATTGTTTCCGTCTCGATGCAGCAGCGCCTAACCGCATTTTCGGGCTATTGGAAGGCGGTCTCGAAAAAGCTCCGCAACTTGCGCGAATGCAGCCGTTCCGGCGGCATGGCCGCGAGTTTCTCTACCGCCCGCATGCCGATCTTGAGATGTTGCGAAACCTGCCTCTTGTAGAAATCGGTGGCCATGCCCGGCAGCTTCAGCTCACCGTGCAGCGGTTTGTCCGAAACGCACAACAGCGTGCCATAGGGGACGCGAAAGCGGAAACCGTTGGCGGCAATCGTGGCCGATTCCATGTCGAGCGCGATGGCGCGGGATTGTGAGAGGCGCTGCACCGGTCCGCGCTGTTCGCGCAGTTCCCAGTTGCGGTTGTCGATGGTGGCGACCGTGCCGGTGCGCATGATGCGCTTTAATTCATAGCCGGAAAGCCCGGTGATCTCAGCGACCGCTTCCTGAAGCGCCACCTGCACCTCCGCCAGCGCCGGCAGCGGCACCCAGACGGGCAGGTCGTCGTCAAGCACATGGTCTTCGCGCACATAGGCATGTGCCAGTACATAGTCGCCGAGCGCCTGCGTGTTCCTCAGGCCCGCGCAATGGCCGAGCATCAGCCAGGCATGCGGGCGCAGCACCGCCACATGGTCGGTGATCGTCTTGGCGTTGGAGGGGCCGACACCGATGTTCACCATGGTGATGCCCGCATGGCCTTCACGCGTCAGGTGATAGGCCGGCATCTGCGGCAGGCGGGCAGGGGCGCTGGCGGACGGGCTCGTCTCGCCGGCCTTTGTGACGATATTGCCCGGCTCCACGAAGGAGGTGTAGCCGTTTCCGCCCTCGGCCATCATCTCGCGGGCAAGCGCGCAGAACTCGTCGATATAGAACTGGTAGTTCGTAAAGAGCACGAAGTTCTGAAAGTGCGCCGGTGCGGTGGCGGTATAATGCGAAAGCCGGTGCAGCGAATAGTCGACCCGCTGTGCGGTAAAGGGCGCGAGCGGCAGCGGTTCGCCGGGCGGGGCCTCATGCGTGCCGTTGACGATATGGTCGTCCGTGGCGTTGAGGTCCGGCACATCGAAAAGATCGCGCAGCGGCCGTTTCAGCCGGTCGGCTATCGAGCCCTCCACATAAGTGTCCTGGAGGAACGCAAAGTGGAGCGGTATCGGTGTTTCCGATTCGGAGACGGTGATGGGGACGCCGTGATTGCGGATGACCAGGCTCAGTTGATCGATCAGATAGTCGTCGAAAAGGTCGGGCCGCGTGATCGTCGTGGCATAGACGCCGGGCGCCGCCACATGGCCATAGGCAAGCCGCGTATCGATCTGGGCATAGGAGCCGGTGGCGAGGCTGACTTCGGGATAGAATGCGCGAAAGCGGCGGTCGCTCTCGCCGTCTTTGGCCACCTGCGCAAAGGCATCGCGCAGGAATGCGGTGTTGCGCTCATAGAGCGCCTTCAATGCCGCAACGGCTTCGCGGGCATCGGTAAAGCTTTTCCGGGCAAAGGGCTCGGGGCTCGAAATCGTCTGAATGGGCTGAGGGTATATTCTATGTTCCATGGCCTTTTATATGGATATTCTTTTTCTTCTCAAGGCCCGACCCGATCTAACGCGAGCGTTTCAGGCTGACCATCAGGACGAGGCCGGCGCCGCTCGAGCGTTCATAATCCCCTTCGATGATGTTTTCATTACCGGCACGGACGTTCTGGACCGCAAGCAGCGGTGAGCCGATCAGGGCAGCAAACATCAATCCCCGGGCCATATGTGTGATCGTCCGCATCGTCTTGTTCCTCAACTCGTTTCGCTCAGCGCAGCGCCGTTCTGCCGCAAAGGGCGGCCTGCTCCGCGGAGCAGGAGAACGGCCGATTGTCCTGCCAGGGATCGGAAGGCCTGCCGGCCTCTGCGACCAGTATGGCGAGCCCCATGCCGAAGAGGGCGGTGATCAGGCAGACAATTGAAAAGCGGCGCATCAACATTGGTTCGTCCTCAGTGTCGCCATCACTGTGGCAGACGCGGACTGAACCGAGACTGAGAGGGACATTCATCCAGGGTTCAGCAGTGTTAACACCCCCATTATGGGCGGATAACGGATCGTTTATCGGAGAGCGCGTTGCAAAGTGCGCAGATGGTGCTTACCTGCCCGGGTATCGCCGCGATCCTCCCCCGACCGCGCGGCGCCCAACACCTGGAGGCAACGACACATGACCACCCAGACCAAGCCGATTGAGCTTCACTACTGGCCGACGCCCAACGGCTGGAAAATCACCATTTTTCTTGAGGAAACCGGGCTGCCTTACGATGTGCACTTTGTGAACATCGGCAAGGGCGAGCAGTTCGAGCCTTCCTTCCTCAAGATCGCGCCGAACAACCGCATGCCGGCCATTGTGGACCCTGAAGGTCCGGGTGGTGAGCCCATTTCCGTGTTCGAATCCGGTGCCATCCTTCAGTATCTCGGCCGCAAGACGGGAAAGTACTATCCCACCGACGAGCGTGCCCGCGTTGAAGTCGACCAGTGGCTGTTCTGGCAGATGGGTGGTCTCGGCCCGATGGCCGGCCAGGCGCATCACTTCCGCAATTACGCGCCGGAAAAGATTCCCTACGGCATCGAGCGCTACACCAATGAGGTCAACCGCCTCTACGGCGTCATGAACAAGCGCCTCGCAGACCGGCCGTTCCTCGCCGGCGATGACTACACCATTGCCGACATGGCGAGCGTTGGCTGGGTGAAGCCCTATGAGCAGCAGGGACAGGATCTCAACGATTTCCCCAACCTCAAGCGCTGGTTCGAGACCATCATGGCGCGGCCGGCGGTCGTGCGCGCGCTGGAGGTCGGTCAGGAGCATCGCCGCAATATCGCTGAGGACAAGGAAGCCCAGAAAGTTCTCTTCGGGCAGCGCGCCAGCTGACGTCAGCCCCGAACGTTTCAGGCAGGGCGGGTGTCCTTCGGGCGCCCGCCCTGCTTCTTTTGTCTATCCGAGGCGTATCAGCAGGATGGCCAGGATGAGAATGCCCACGCCCAGCCAACTCGTCAGGTTGAGGCGGTGGCCGAAGACGAGCCGGACGGCCAGCGCCGTCCCGAGGATCGAAAGCACGCCCCACACCGCATAGGCGATAAAGAGGTCCATGCCGGTGACGGCCAGCGCCAGAAGCGCGAAGGCCGCCATGATGAGCAGGACGGCAGCGGTTCCCCAGCCTCTGCGTGCGAAACCGTTCGACTTCTCCAGCGCCAGATTGGCGAGAATGTCGAGCGCCACCGATCCCAGGACATAACCCATATAGATGCTCATCGTGTCTCACCCTGCTGGTGGTGGCCATAGTTGATCACAGCGATCCCGAGCAGCGCCACACCGATGCCGATGCCCTGAACCCGGGAGATCGTTTCGTCGAGGAGGTAGAGGGAGGTGAGGGCGATCAGGACCATGCCGAACCCTTCCCAGAACGCATTGGCGAGCGCGACCGGTATGCGCAGTGTTGCGCGTCCCAGAAAGAGATAGGCGATGCCGATCATCGCGATCGCCGCCAGCGTTCCCTGAAGAAGCGCGCCGCCGGATACCAGGAGTTTCATGAGTGTGGTCCCGACCACTTCTGCAAAGACCGCAGCGATCAGATAGAACCAGTGCAATTTCGACCTCATACTGTCAGATCAAGTTTTATGTCACTCGATTGAGATATCTGCCCAATTGCCGTATGGAAAATCGCTGAGCGACAGGATTTTTGACGAAGAAGCTTTGCCGTGAGACTGGATTATCTGGAGTATTTCGTGGCTGCGGCGCGCGCGGGCTCCATCTCGGGTGCCGCGCTCCAGCTTGGGCGCAACCGTTCCACGGTCAGTATGGCAATCGCCGCGCTGGAGGATGAGCTTGGCGCCGCGTTGTTCGTGCGGCGCGGCAACAGCCTTGCTCTCTCGCCGGTCGGCGAGCACATTCTGGATGACTGTGCCCGCATCATCGCGTTGTCCAACAGCATCATCGAGCGCTGCGCGCGCGGTGGTGAGACTGCAGGCCGGGAACTGAGGATCGGGCGCGACGATGTCTTGTCGGAGAACTTTTGGCGCCATGTGATCCGGGCCATTCGCCGGGCGCGGCCGGACGTGCGCCTCAGCATGCGCTATGCGGAAAGCGATGTGCTTCCTGAACTGGTGCGCGAAGGGCAACTCGATATCGCCTATTTCATTGCTTCGGGCCGGGCCGGCCCGGCATCCGGGCTCTATAGTCGTGTCATTGCGCGGATTGGCATGCGCATGATGGTGGCCCGGGGCCATCCGCTTCATTCCATGAGCTACGTCGCCGACGATGATCTCGCCATCCTGCCGCAGATCACCTATCTCGACAGCACGCAGCGCGAACGCTTTCACCTCGACGCCATGGGCAGCGAGCGCATCGCGCTCAGCAGCTTCGAGCTTGGCAAGGATGCGATCTGCGATGGGCTGGGCTGGGGCTACGTGCCCGAATCCCTGTTGTCGGAAGAAGACGATGCGCAGCTAGGACAGATCAGTCACGGCCTGGGTGCAGCCTGGTATCCGTATTTCGTCTGCAGCCGCGAGCCGCTTGCCGTCGGGGGCAGGGCCGAAGCCGCGCTGCAATCATGCGCACACGAAATCATTCTCACAGATGCGCAGCGAAGGTCTGATCGCAGATTGAGTCCCCACGCCTTCCGCAGGGAGGACAGGCGTGGAAGGGCTCTGACCCTGGAACATCGGACCGAAAAGTGGAATCCGGTTTTCGGATTGTTCCGATGCTCCACCAATCGTTCAGATCGTTCTTTGTGCGTCCGGATGGACGCACGCCGGTCTAGAGACGCGACCAGGTCTGGTTGCGGCAGATCAGGCCGCCGAGCACGCAGCCTCCCATCTTCAGGCTGTTGCCGGAGAGCGTGCCCTTGCCGGAATAGGTCTTGTCGTTGGCCGGATCGGTGATCTTGCCCGTATACTTGCTGCTGCCGGCAGCCTGAAACGTGCCGATTTTCTTGCCGGCGTGCTTGCCGCTTTTCAGCGTGATGCAATAGGAGCCGCCACAGGGCGCAATCTGTGCCGTCGCGCCGGATTCCGTCTTCCAGTTGCCCTCGATGGGGTCGGCCATGGCAACGCCACAAGCCAGAAGCAGCGCGGCACCGCTCAAAACAACTCTGCCAATCATCAGTCTTCCTCCCAATGATGTTGCGGGCACAGCTTACGCAAACGTAAACGTAATACAACCGATTTTTGTGGTGGCAGGCCGCAACCGTGGCAAAAGCTGAAGCAGTGTGGACGGTGCCCGCAGTATCGCCGCCGCGCCATGGCGTGCGCTCTTCAAGCTTTCCGCCCGTGGGGCGAGAGACTGAACAGCGGCATTCGCACGAATGCAGTGGGAAACGGCGCAGAACGCCCGTAGCCGACCCGGTTTTCTGCCCATCGCAAGGGACGAAACCGCACCGCGCACAATTAGAATTTTCAGAAAATTGTCTCTTCAAGCGTGCGGCGTGGTTAACGAAATCTTGCAAACGGCGTTAACGAATTCGCCTGGCTTCCACCACTGAAATCCCGATGCCCTGCGGGTTTGCGATGCTTAACAAAATCAGACATTTACTGAAAATTTGAACTTTGTTTTCTTCTAATTAAGCACAAGATTTAACGGCGATTTCAGCCGCACCCTGCATTCTCGAAAGCATCGAAGGGCTGGCCCGGAAGGGCAAGAACAAAGGCTCTCGGGAGAAAAACAGGGATCTTGGATTATGGCACGTTACGACGTTCAGGAAGCAGGCTTCGGTACGGCTGGTTCGTCCACCCAGGCCGACGTGCTGTTTCAACTTGGAATGATGTATGCGACCGGCCGCGACTGCGATGTCGATCTGGTGGCCGCGCACAAATGGTTCAACATTGCAGCCATCAAGGGCTCTGAGCGCGCTGCGGAGCTGCGCTCGGAACTGGCCGCCGGCATGTCCAAGCCGGAATTGGCCAGGGCGCTGCGCGATGCCCGTGAATGGATGACGATGCACTGATGCGGGGGGCGGAACGTTCAGGATCCGGTCTGAAACGGGCCGGGTCCTGAACGCAGGGCGCCTTTACGCTTGCGCGAGTCTACTCTGCTTCCTGAAAGCGGACGAGCATCGCGCCGTCATTGACCTGCAGACCTTCGGTCGCGATTTCAGCGACGACGCCGTCATGCGGCGCTGTGATGGTGTGCTCCATCTTCATCGCTTCGAGCACCAGTAGCGGCTGACCCTTCTGGACCGTCTCGTTGACCGAAGCGCGCACCAGCTTCACCAGCCCGGGCATCGGAGCTCTGAGCCGGTCGCCGCTGCCGCTTTCCTCGGCTGCCTGCAGCCGGTCTGGCACCTTGAGCGTCAGCGCATCCGCGCCCTCGAACACCGTGATGTGGCCTGGCCATGAGGCGAACCGAGTGGGGTCGTCGCGGCGTACGATGATTGGCCGACTGGCTTCATCGTCACCAAGGTGAATTGCCAGCGCGCCATCGGCCTGCGCCGCCACGCGGGCTTCCACCGCCTCTTCACCGTTTACCAGCGTCCGTTTGTGAAGGAGCGGCCCGAAATGGCCGTAACCCGAAATTGTGGAAAACGGATCGGATGTATCTTCTGAAGATGCGGCTCCGCTCGTTGCTGCGATGGCTGCCGCAAGATGCCGCGCCTTAAGAGGGGCAGTTTTGGTCAGAACGTCCTGCTTGCGTCCGATCAAGCCGGTCTCCAGCCGCCCGGCAGAGAAATCATCGTCGCGCAGAAGCCGTGTCAGGAAGCCGAGATTGACGGTCGAGCCGGCGATCTCGGTCTTCTCGAGCGCACCGGCGAGCCCCTCAATCGCCTCCTCCCGTGTGGGCGCATGGACGATCAGCTTGGCGATCATGGGATCGTAGAACGGGGTTATGGCATCCTTTTCCGCAACGCCGGCATCAATGCGCAATCGTGCGGCTTCGATGTTATCGGGAAACCGCAAATGGTGCAGCGTCCCGGTTGCCGGCAGGAAGTCACGCGTTGCATCCTCGGCGTAGAGCCGGGCTTCCACCGCATGGCCGCTCGCAGTGATTTCGTCCTGTGTGCGTGGCAGGGGCTCGCCCGCCGCCACCCGCAATTGCCATTCGACCAGGTCGACACCCGTAATCATCTCCGTCACTGGATGTTCCACCTGAAGCCGCGTGTTCATCTCCATGAACCAGAACCGGTCCGGCCGCAGTCCTTCCGATGCGTCGACGATGAACTCGATCGTGCCGGCACCGCTGTAGGAAATGGCCCGGGCGGCCTTCACGGCGGCCTCGGTCATCGCCGCCCGCGTTTCTTCGTTCATGCCGGGCGCGGGGGCTTCCTCGATCACCTTCTGATGACGGCGCTGGGCCGAGCAGTCGCGTTCGAAGAGATGGACGGCATTTCCGTGGCTGTCGCCAAAAACCTGCACCTCGATGTGCCGGGGTGTCTGGATATACTTTTCGACCAGCACGCGCTCATCGCCGAAGGCAGCCTTTGCTTCCCTTTGGGCCGCGGCCAGAGCATCCGGGAACGCATCGGGATCGGACACCAGACGCATGCCCTTGCCGCCGCCGCCCGCCCGCGCCTTGATCAGAACCGGATAGCCGATTTCATTGGCCTTGGAAGCGAGCGCGACAAGCGCCTGCGTATCGCCGTGATAGCCGGGAACGACCGGCACTCCCGCTTTTTCCATCAGCCGTTTTGCGGCGTCTTTCAGTCCCATTGCGCGAATGGCCTGCGACGACGGGCCGACAAAGATCAGGCCGGCGTCCTCCACCTTCTCGACGAAGTCGGGATTCTCCGAGAGAAAGCCATAGCCCGGGTGGATGGCCTGCGCTGCGGTTTCAAGCGCGGCAGCGATAATTCTGTCGCCATCGAGATAGCTCTCGGACGCCGGAGCCGGGCCGATGCACACCGCCTGATCGGCCATGCGCACATGCAGCGCGTCCCGATCCGCATCGGAATAGACCGCGACCGTGGCGATCCCCAGGCGCCTGGCGGTTCGGATGATCCGGACAGCAATTTCCCCTCGATTGGCGATCAGAATCTTTTCAAACATGCAGAGCGTTCCTCCTACGAAGCAGGGACACCATAATGCGTTGAGCGTGTTTTGTGGCGGGAAATCTGCTTGGGCCATCATTCATTCCGCAGGAACCGATGCCGCATGTGGTTGCCTGTAAGTTCCACGGCATGGAACCGCATTGAAGCCTGTCAGTTTAGCGGCGCTGCATGTCGGGGGACGGCTCCTGAATCGGGCAATCTTGCGCATGCCGGCTTCAGGTTCTGGGTAATCCATACAGTATCGTCGAACCCGGAATTCGGTAAGAATACCCAAAACAACTGCTTCATAACCGCATCTTTCAATTATGTTTTTGCCAAAGTGTCGGGGTGTTCATGCGGCTTGCATGTCTGTCATGTGCTTTGCGTTCTTTAGATGACCCGTTTTCCGACGCAGAGAATACTGCTGTGTGTATCCCGAAACGGCCTGATTTTGATGGCCTTTTGCCTGGTCTGATCGGGGAATTCCAAAACAGCCCGTTCGCGTTCGACGTAATTTGATCTTGAAACTCTGTACGCGCGTTTGAGCTGCTCGAGTAGTGAAGCGTTGCGAAACCGGGAGCGTATGGCCTCTCGGCGCGCGGGTAGCAAAACAACAGGCGAGAAAAAGCGGACCGGTGGGGTTGCACTCCCGGTGAACCGCGGCGGCCGCGCGTACGACAGTGAGTTTGGGACCTTCGGAGGCGTGAAGCGGAGCAATTCGCTGAACTTGTCAGCAGACAACAGATGGAAATTCCATGATGAAATATTCACCATCCCGCTTTCTGTTCGCGAGTAGTCTTGTAACAATCTCGGCTACTCTGCAAATCGGCCCGCTCTTAGCAGCAGACATGGAGGGGAGGGAGGTTATTCCCGAGCCGCCGCTTTTTTCTCCGTCACCCCTGAGGCAGAACGCCCGTATCGTCGGAGGCGCGCCCATGCAGGGAACGGTTGGCGGAGCTCCAATGGTCGTGCCGGGAGACGGCGCCCCCGTATACAAGGGGGACGATCTGCCACCGCTGGTCGACCTCGAGGGCGATTGTGGCGGTGTTGCCTGTCCCGCCGCGATGCGGGGAAAGATGCTGGACAATAGCTCCGTTGGCAGGCTGCGGATCGGTGAGAACACGGAACGGGCCGGGCCCGGTGACCGGCCAGCCGTCCCGTTCGTGATTTCCGTTGATGGTCAGGTCGTCGATGAAAGCGGCCAGATCACGAACGAGGGCATGTTCGGCGTCTCGCCCAATGCACGTTCCGTTGACAAGCAGCGCAAGACCGATCTCGATCTGAGTTCCGTGGATATTCAGATCAAGTTCGACGGACTGGATGCCGAGCCATTGCTCAACGTGTCGACCGTGCCCGTACAGCGCATTTTTCGGGAAGGGGAGCCAATCCGTTTCTATGCGACCTCCAATTATCCTGCATTCATCAGCCGGGCGGAAGTGCGCATTTACGAGGACAATGTCGCCTGGGCCAACAAGCCTGTGGCTGTCGTCCCGATCAATGTGAACGATGAGGCCGCCTGGGTCATGCCCGCACGAAGCGGCCGTGAGTTCCGCTATGTGCTGCGTGTCTACGATGCCAAGGGCCGCTTCGATGAAACGGTGCCGATGACCATCGCCAGCACGCGCGGCGAATTCCTCTCCGATTCCGGACATGGCGTGGCGCCGGGCAATGCGGAGGACCGGACCGCCTTCCGCAATATTCCGGTCTATGGCGGTGCGATAACGGTCTATGGCAAGAATGTTCCCGATGGATATGCGATCGTCGCCTTCGACGAGCTCGTGCCACTTGATCCGAAGGGAACATTCGTCACCCAGCGCATTCTGCCGCCAGGCCAGCACGTGGTCGATGTCGCCGTCGACGGCGGTTCGAAGGCAGGTGGTCTTTACTTCAGCCGTGATGTCAACATACCGACAAACGACTGGTTTTATGTCGCGCTCGCAGACTTCACCGTCGGCAAGCGGACCGGTGACAGCGGAATCGAGGAGGTAAGGGCGGGCGAATTCGACAAGGTGTGGAATTCAGGCCGTCTGGCATTCTATCTCCGGGGCAAGATCAAGGGAAAGTTCCTTCTGACAGCGGCTGCCGATACCGGGGAAAACGAGGTGAAGAACCTTTTCAGAGATCTCGATGCCCGAGACCCGAGGGAACTCCTCCGTCGTATTGATCCTGACAAATATTATCCTGTGTATGGGGATGATTCCACGTCGGTAGAGGACGCGCCGACAAACGGGAAATTCTATGTGCGCCTGCAGCGTGGTGAAAGCCATGTGATGTGGGGCAACTACAAGACCAAGATTTCAGGCACGCGGTTCCTGCAGGTGGATCGCGGCCTCTATGGCGCCGAGATGGTCCTTCGCTCGGCGGGCAACACCGCGAATGGTCAGCCCAAATTCGAAGCAACGGCCTTTGCCGCCAAACCTGATACACTACCGCAGCGTGACGAGTTCCTGGGGACCGGCGGCTCAGCCTATTTTCTCAAGCGGCAGCGCATCATAGAGGGTTCCGAAACCCTGCATATCGAATACCGGGACAAGGTCACGGGCCGGATCATCGAACGGCGGGCGCTGGTCTATGGCGAAGATTATACGATCGACTACCTGCAGGGTGTCGTCATTCTCGACGCGCCTCTGTCATCCGGTTCCATTGATGACGGTGCGGTTCGCGATGGCGCACTGGGTGGTCTCAAGGCCTATATGGTCGCCCAGTACGAGTACCGCGCTCGCGCAGGCGATATGGAAAACTACGTCTTTGGCGGTCGCGCGCAGACCTGGGTTGGAAAACATGTTCGACTGGGCGCAACGGGCATCAAGGACTCAACGGGACTGTCTGACCAGAAAGCCTATGGCGCAGACCTCAGGGTCCAGCGTTCAGATGATACCTATATCGACGGTGAGATTGCCTATTCGAAGGGCCCCGGCTTCGGTCTGTCGCGTTCCACCGATGGCGGCCTGACCCTGGCCGATCAGGATACGGCGGGGCGCGAAGGTCTCTCGGCGAAAGCTTGGAGCCTGCGTGGTCAAATGGCCTTCAAGGATTTCCGTTGGCTCGGTACTGCCGGCAGGCTTGGCGGCTACTACGAGCAGAAGGAAGCCGGATTTTCCAGCGTGACCGAGCAGGTGGATGCGGACGAGCGCAGCTGGGGTGTCGAAACCGATATCCCTTTGAGCGCGAATATGAACCTCAAACTGTCTTACGACGACTATCAGAATGAGGAGGGGCGGGAACGCAGCGATGCGGAGCTCGAAGTCAGCTACGCCTTTGACGCCTACTGGAAGGCCGCATTCGGCATCGCATATTCGAAGCTTCATTCGCCGGCAGCGATCGCATCAGGCAAATCCGGTTATGACGGCAGCCGGTTGGACGCAGGTCTGCGCGTCGACTATCGGCAGAATGACGACTACCTCTACTACGGTTTCGTGCAGGGTACGGTGGACCGGAAAGGCAACATTGCAAAGAATGACCGCTACGGCGTTGGTGCCGAAGTACGCCTGAGTGAGAAGCTCGGTGCGGAGGGTGAAGTGTCCTGGGGTAAGTCGGGAATTGGCGGTCTCGCAGCCCTGACCTACGATCCGACGCCGGAAGACCACTATTACATCGGTTACCGCCTCGATCCCGATCGCGCGACCGATGGCAGCTATGGCTATGATCTGCAGGGTCGTGACCATGGTGCGGTGGTCGCGGGTGTGAAAAAGCGCATGAGCGATGTGATCTCGGCCTATTCGGAAGCCGATTTCGATCTCTTCGGACGCCGCAATTCACTGGCTCAGCGCTATGGTGTCATCTACACGCCGGATGTTGCATGGACCTTTGATGGCGGTATCGAAGCCGGCAATATCGAGGATGAGCGCATCAATCACGCTACCGGATCGCCATATGCCGATTTCGAACGTTATGCGGGTTCGCTGGGTGTCGGCTTCAAGGATGAAGAGATGGGTGTCAGCGCACGCGTTCGGGGCGAAGCCCGTTTTGAGCGGTCCGACGACGAGACCCGAACCCGCAACACCTATGTCATGAGTGCCGGTGCAACCATGGATCACGACGGATACGGTCGGGTTCTCGGAAGTGTCGATGCCGTCATCTCACAGACGCCATTTGGCACATATTTCAACGGAGACTATATCGAGGGATCGCTGGGGTACGCCTATCGCCCGGTGGACAACGATCTGTTGAACGCATTGCTGCGGTACACATATCTCTACAACCTTCCCGGCAATGACCAGATCAGCAGTATGTCGCGCTCGACGAGCGGGCCGCTTCAGCGCAGCCACATTGTCTCCGCTGATCTGACCTACGATCTCCTGCCATGGCTCTCCATTGGCGGCAAATACGGTATGCGTCTGGGCGAAATCCGGGCAAGGAGCCGTGACGGCAGCAACTCCATGGGTAGCTGGGAGAAGTCGTCGGCTCATCTTGGCATCCTTCGCGCCGACCTGCATGTGGTCAAGAACTGGGATGCAATGATTGAAGGACGGGCATTCTATCTTCCGGAAATCGAGTCCATGGACTACGGCGCCCTTGCAGCCCTCTACCGGCATGTTGGCAACAACTTCAAGGTCGGTGCGGGCTACAATTTCGGGCGCTTCTCAGACGATCTCCGTGATCTGACGCTGGACGACCGCGGAGCCTTCCTGAACGTGGTCGGGAAGTTCTGAGGCCCGAGGCGGGCGTCGCTCGAGGGGGGAGGCGCCCGCCACTCCATCTCCGAAAGCGAGAGCACCTGTCCTCATTTGGACAAAGTCGCTGTCGAAAGTCGCGGGACGCTAAACCGCCAGGGCTTCCTTTCCGAAGCTCTGGCGGTCTGTTATTTCAGTTGCAGCAATTCGGTCGGAAGCGCTGGATATTATGGGGGCACTGGATTTGGTCGATATCCGCTGGGCGTATGCAGCCGCGGCAATGGCGTTCTTGCCAGGTGTGGCGCTGGCTGACTGGAAGCCGGTCGAGCGCATCGAGCCCTACACGATTTCCGGCTCGACGGCTCTCGATCTCTACAGGTCCATCGGCGAACGCGGACCAAAGCTCGGCGTGCGCCGGGTGATCGCGTACACGGATTTCAAGCTGACCTGGCGCCGGGACTATCAGCCACGCGATGACGGTGCCTGCGTTCTGGCATCGGCAAAACCGAAGCTGATCATCACTTATCGCCTGCCAGAGGTTTCAGGCAGCCTTCCCCCGCAGACGCAGGCGGCGTGGGAGCGCTTCAGTGACGGCGTGCGAACCCACGAGCGTGTCCACGGAGAGATCATCACCGACATGGTGAAGAAGATCGAGACCGTATCCGTCGGCCTGCGTGCAGAGAACGATCCGGGGTGTCGGAAGGTGCGGGCGAAACTGCAGGAGCATCTTGGCCGCCTGTCAGAGGAACAGCGTCAGCGCAGCCGCGAATTCGACCGGGTCGAGATGGGCGATGGCGGCAATGTCCATCGCCTGGTGATGGAGTTCATCAATGGTGACAGGCAACGCAGCAACTGACGCCGCCCGTCCAAAATCCTACATCCTGAAAACACCGAACTTCGTATCGCCGATCGGCGCATTCAGCGCAGAGCCGAGCGAAAGAGCAAGCACTTCGCGTGTCTTTGCGGGGTCGACAATGCCGTCATCCCAAAGCCGCGCGCTCGAATAGAGCGGATGGCCTTCACGCTCGTATTTCTCGAGAATGGGCCTGCGAAAATCGGCCTCTTCCTCCGCGCTCCAGTGCCCGCCTTTGCGCTCGATGCCTTCGCGCTTGACGATGGA
This sequence comes from Nitratireductor rhodophyticola, assembly GCF_019891355.1. Lineage (NCBI taxonomy): Bacteria > Pseudomonadati > Pseudomonadota > Alphaproteobacteria > Hyphomicrobiales > Phyllobacteriaceae > Nitratireductor > Nitratireductor rhodophyticola. The sequence goes on from NZ_JAHSSF010000002.1 coordinate 1,086,958, forward strand.
AAGCACGGTTGCCGCCTGCTCACCGCCCATCACTGAAATGCGCGCATTGGGCCACATCCAGAGGAAGCGGGGAGAATAGGCCCGGCCGCACATGCCATAATTGCCGGCACCGAACGAGCCGCCGATAATCGCCGTCACTTTGGGCACCTGCGCGGTTGCGACCGCCGTCACCAGCTTGGCGCCGTCGCGCGCGATGCCCCCGGCCTCGTATTTGCGTCCGACCATGAACCCGGTGATGTTCTGTAAGAAGACAAGCGGGATTTTCCGCTGACAGCACAATTCGATGAAATGCGCGCCTTTCAGCGCACTTTCGGAGAAAAGCACGCCATTGTTCGCCAGAATGCCCACCGGAATCCCGTAAATATGGGCAAACCCGGTAATGAGCGTGGTTCCGTAATTGGCCTTGAACTCATCGAACTCGGAGCCGTCCACCACGCGTGCGATCACCTCGCGCACATCGTAGGGCTGGCGGGTATCGGCGGGGATGATGCCATAGATCTCGTGCGGGTCGTAAACCGGTGGAATCGGTTTGCGAAGATCGAGCGATATGCTCTTCTTTCGATTCAGGTTTTTGACGATGCGCCGCACGATGGCGAGCGCATGCTCATCGTCCAGCGCATAGTGGTCGGCAACGCCCGATTCGCGTGTATGCACCTCCGCGCCGCCGAGTTCCTCCGCCGTCACCACCTCGCCGGTGGCCGCCTTCACGAGCGGGGGTCCGCCGAGGAAGATGGTGGCGTTTCCCTTCACCATCACCGTTTCGTCACTCATTGCCGGCACATAGGCGCCGCCGGCCGTGCACGACCCCATCACGCAGGCGATCTGCGGAATGCCCTTCGCTGACATGTTGGCCTGATTGTAGAAGATGCGGCCGAAATGATCCCGGTCGGGAAACACTTCGTCCTGGTTGGGAAGATTGGCGCCACCTGAATCCACCAGATAGACGCAGGGCAGATTGTTTTCGAGCGCGATCTCCTGCGCGCGCAGATGCTTCTTGACCGTCAGTGGATAATAGGTGCCACCTTTCACCGTGGCGTCGTTGACGACGATGACGCATTCGCGCCCCTCGATGCGTCCCACACCGGCAATCAGGCCGGCCGATGCGATGTCCCCGCCATACATGTCGAAGGCGGCGAACTGGCCGATCTCAAGGAAAGGCGCGCCCACATCGAGCAATTGCCCAAGCCGTTCGCGCGGCAGAAGTTTGCCACGCTTGACGTGACGTTCACGCGCCTCGTCCGATCCGCCGCGCTCGATCACGGCGGCTTTCTCGGCCATTTCGCCGACCAGCGCCTGCATGCGGTTGAAATTGGCCCTGTATGCGTCGGAGGAAGGGGAAAGCTGCGATTGAAGGACGGTCATGCGATCTCCTGCGACCTTTGCGGGTCCGTGTCCCGCCTCGTGAACATTCGTGAATGGACGGTTGTATCGCCCATGAAGCGTATCATGCGCACCGGATGCAACAGATTGAAGGGAGGGCGGACGAGATTTTTCCCGGTAGGAATTTCACGCCTCCGACATCATCTCGCGCCCGATCAACCAGCGTCTGATCTCGCTCGTTCCCGCGCCGATCTCGTATAGCTTTGCGTCCCTCAGAAGCCGTCCTGCGGGGAACTCGTTCACATAGCCATTGCCGCCCAGAAGCTGGATCGCGTCAAGCGCCGTCAGGGTCGCTTTCTCCGCCGCATAGAGGATGCAGCCGGCCGCATCCTTGCGGGTCGTCTCGCCCCGGTCGCAGGCGGACGCCACGGCATAGACGTAGGCGCGGCAGGCGTTCATCGCCGTGTACATGTCGGCGAGCTTGCCCTGCACAAGCTGGAAGGAACCGACCGGCTGGCCGAACTGCTGGCGCTCGCGCACATAGGGCGCGGCCACATCGAGGCAGGCAGCCATGATGCCGACCGGGCCGCCGGCCAGTACCACACGCTCATAGTCGAGCCCGGACATCAACACGTTGACGCCCTTGCCCTCTTCGCCGAGCAGGTTCTCGAACGGCACTTCGACGTCCTCGAACACCAGTTCGCCCGTGTTGGAGCCCCGCATGCCGAGCTTGTCGAGCTTCTGGGCGACGGAGAACCCCTTCATGTCGCGCTCGATGATGAAGGCGGTGATGCCACGCGGCCCTGCGGCGGGATCGGTTTTTGCATAGACCACCAGCGTGCCCGCATCCGGACCGTTGGTGATCCACATCTTGGACCCGTTGAGGACGAAGCGGTCGTTGCGCTTTTCCGCCCGAAGTTTCATGGAGACGACGTCGGAACCCGCACCCGTTTCCGACATGGCCAGCGCGCCCACGGTTTCGCCCGAGCACAGGGCGGGGAGGTATTTTTCCTTCTGCGCGTCGTTCCCCCAGCGGCGGATCTGGTTGACGCAGAGATTGGAGTGCGCGCCATAGGAGAGGCCGACCGAAGCGGATGCCCGTGAAATTTCCTCCATCGCAACCACATGCGCCAGATAGCCGAGCCCCGAGCCGCCATAGTCCGGATCGACCGTCATGCCGAGCAGGCCGAGCGCCCCCATTTCCTGCCAGAGATGGGCGGGAAACTCGTTGCTCTCGTCGATTTGCGCCGCCAACGGTGCGATCTTTTCCTGTGCAAAGCGATGCGTCATCTCCCGCAGCGCGTCGATGTCCTCGCCAAGCCCGAAATTCATTGATCCCGTGTACATCGGTCTCCTCCGGTCACGTCTCAGCGCCCACAAGGCGCATGGTCATGGTGTGGTAATTAGCGGCGACTTCATCTTCGGAAAGTCGCAGTTCCGGGCGGAACCAGACAATCACGCCCGTGATCATCTGAATGATCGCCATCGCCGTCAGCGCTACATCGTCGATGCGGAACACGCCGTCGCGCTGGCCGTCTGCCAGAATGCGCCGCAGCTCGCCTTCATATTGGCTGCGCATGCCCAGAATGTGCCGGAGGCGTTCCTCGGAAAGGCTGCGCAGTTCCAGATTGCTCACATGGGTGGCGTTGCGGCGCGAAAGATGAAAGCGGATGTGGTTCTCGACAAATGCTGCAAGGCGTCCTGCCGGCCTTTCTTTTTCGGAGCCAGTTGCAGGACGCACTTCCCCCCAGGAAGCGATCAGCTTTTCCATGTGCTCGCGCATGAGCGCGTAGAGCAGTTCTTCCTTGGTCGGAAAATAGCGGTAGAGCGCGGCTGCCTGCACACCGACCTGGCCCGCAAGCTGGCGCATCGACATCGCTTCGAAGCCAAGCCGCGCGATGAGCTCCAGCGCCGCCTCGCGGATCGCCGCTTCCGTCTTTTCACCGTCAGAGCCGGTCGTTCGCGCCATGGAACCTCCCTTTCCGCAATAATAAAACGAACGTTCAATTAATTCAAGAAGGGAGAGACGCGGACAGAGAGCTTGGTCAACTTCATATCCGGGATGACGGGGCAGGGCGGTCTTTGCGCTTGGGGAGAAAACGGAGCCGCGCGGACGGGACAGAAGCACGTATGCCAATGCGTTGATGCCAGGGCGGGAAACCGGGAAAATCGGCCCTGTTCTCCATACCGTCATGCCCGGTTGACACGGGCGGCTCCGTTGCAGTTAGAACGCGACTGCCGGGCCGGGGTTCCAGAATTTTTCCCGCTTCGGTTCACAGCGCTTCCAGAAGCGTGTCAGTCGACGTGACTTTGCAGAACTCGAAGCCGAGTGTCGCCACGTGGGCGCGGTGCACGTCTTCGGCGCTGACCGTGCCTCCCTTGCCATCCGGAAGCGCAAAACAGTCGCAGGCATCCTCCACCAGCATCATTGCCCACCCCATATTCGCGCCCGTGCGGATTGTGGTCGAGACGCACATGTCGGTGGAAATGCCACATGTGACCACCGTTTTCGCGCCAAGCCGGCGCAGCCTGAGGTCGAGATCGGTTCCGATGAATGCTGAGTTGACGCTCTTGGTCACGAGTTGCTCGCCGGGCAGCGGCTCGAAGCCCGGCCGCATCGCATGGCCAGGTTCCCCCGGGCGAAGGGTGGAGCCGGTTTCGACGGAATCATGGCGCACGTGAATGACGGGCCGCCGTGCCTTCCGCCACGCCGCGAGCAGGGCGAGGGCATTCCGGTCGACATCATTGTTCCAGCGTTGCGGCCAGGGAGGGCCATCGAAGGCCTGCTGGAAATCGACCAGCAGAAGAACGGCATCATTCAAATCAGTCTGGAAAGTCATTGCCTGCATATTTCTCTGAACGTTATCTTCTGGTTGGTCCTGAACCTAGCGACTATAGACCCGCTCACAAGAGCCATTGCCGCGATTTCCCGCTCGCTTCTGGACCAAAATGTCCAGGAAAAGCAGCGCTGTTCCCGTCGCAAGCCCGCCCGCAAGCACCATGCCCGCGGCGATCGGGCCCGTGGTCTGAAGGGTGAAGGCTGCGACGGACAGAACGGCAAGAAGCGCCAGATTGTTGGCGCTTTCGGAAAGTGCGAGAACAAGTCCCCGTGCATCGCCGGCCCTCTGTGCGATCAGGGCGGTGCTGGCAGGTGCGGCAAAACCCAGCGCCACGCCCCATCCACCAAGACAAAGGAGTGCTCCTGCAAGCGGGAGCGGTGCGAACAGGAACACGGCGAAAGTGAGGACCAGCAGCAGAACGGCGGCAACAAGCAACCCCAGATCGCCGCGGAGCACCCGTTTTGCAACGCCGACTGAAAAATTGCCGATCGCCAGTCCAACACCGAAGAAGCCGACCGAGAGGCCGGTCTGAAGTGTGTCTGTCGCAAAGCGCTGGCGCAGCATTTCACCGCTGAGACCGAAGGCCGCGACCGCTGCCCCGTTCCAGAGAGCCTTTGCCGCAAGGAGCGTGAGAACATCGCGTTTCGGACCTCTGAAACGCGGCCGGACCGCCATCGCATGTGTTTCTCCGTCGAACCGGAGAACCTGGCCGACCGGGAGCAACAGCAGAAGGCAGCCGGCGGCACTTGCCAGAAACGGCGCACGCCATCCGAAAACCTGCGTGAGAATGCCCGCGAGTGCGGGGCCGAGGGCGATGCCGGCCGTCATGCCGAGCATCACGAGCCCCATGGCCTCAGCATGGCGCGCCTCCGGGAGCCTGTCGGCAATCAGGGCAAAAACGGCGGGGATCAGCGCCGCCGCCGCCACACCGCCGAGCACACGAAGGGCAATGGCGATGCCAAGCGTCGGGGCAAACGCCACGGCGAGCCCGTCGGCGGCAAGAAGCGCCAGCGCGACAGTCAGGAGCATTCGCCGGTCGATCCGGTGCGCGAAGAGCCCGATGAGCGGCGCGCCAAGCGCATAGGAAAGCGCATAGCCGGATATGAGCCAGGAGGCAGCGGCAGGCGATGCGCCGAAAGCCGCTCCAATGGGGCTCAGCATTGGCGCGATCATGAATTCCGTCGCACCGACGAAGAAAACGGCCAGTGCAAGCACCGGCAGAAAAAGCCGTGAAGACATGAGTTTCTCCATGAGTGAAATGAAGGATGGCGGTCGAAGCGCCGGAAAGAAGGGGGAGGAAAGCACCGGTGAGCAGACGCAGTGGTGCTGCGCTGGGGGCGGGGGAGGAAATGAGGGTGCTTTGACGTTCCGCGGATGAACCGCCTGCGGCAGGTTGCCCGAACGCTATTCCTGTTTTGCACGCTACAGGTCGGCCCGCAAGCCCCTGGCCTCGCTTCCGTGCGGTCGTGGGGCTGGAAATCGCCGGGCTTTTCAAGTCGAATGCCGGCGATTCACTTTGGGAACCTTCACATGCACATCTTCATTTCGGTCGACATCGAAGGCGTGGCCGGCGTCAACGAGGCTCTTCAGGGCCAGCGCGGCAACCCCGAATATGAGGTGGCGCGGCGTCTCATGACCGAAGAGGCCAACGCCGCCATTCGCGGGGCGTTTGCAGGCGGTGCTGATGCGGTGACCGTTGCCGATTCGCATGGGCCGATGCGCAACATGATCGTCGATCAGCTCGATCCGCGCGCCCGCGTCGTGTCGGGTCGGGCGCGGCCCCTGTCGATGATCGAGGGCATTCATGCCGGCCATGCCGGCGCCGTGCTGATCGGCTACCACGCGGCAGCCGACAATTTCGGTGTTCTCGCGCACACGATCAGCGGTCTTGCTTTCCGCCGCATAGAGGTGAACGGTGTGCGGGCGGGCGAGCCGACGCTTTTTGCCGGTCATGCCGCTGAAATCGGCGTGCCGCTGCTTGCCGTCAGCGGCGATGACCGGCTTGAAACCGAGATCGCTGAGCAGTTTCCCGCCGCCCGCTCGATCACTGTCAAACGCTGCATCAACGCGACGGCCACCGAAAGCCTTTCGCCGGGCGAGGCGCGTGAGAAGATCGAGCAGGAGGTGTGCGGGGCCGTTGAACGGGCGGCAGATGCCGTTGTGGAAGCGCCCTGCAGGCCGCCGCTCACCATTGATGTGAGTTTCAGCAAGCAGCTCTTTGCGGACGCTGCAGCGCTCATGCCGTTTACGGAGCGCACCGGCGCGCTGGATATACGCTTTGGCGCCGGGAGCCATGCCGAGGCAATTGGCATCCTCTCAGGCTTCTCACTGATGGCGGCGGCATTGGCATGACGGATCGCATCTTCGACAGGGCAGGCTCATGGTGGGACCTGCCGGCGGGCCCCGCCAACACCATCGCCGATGTGCCGGGCGTGACCGTCGGGCACCGGACCCATCGGGAGAAGACCGCGCGCACCGGCGTTACCGCGATCTTTCCCCACGATGGCGACCTGTTCCGCAACCCGGTGCCGGCGGGCCTTGCGGTGCTCAATGGCTTCGGCAAGAGCACCGGCCTGATGCAGCTTGCCGAACTGGGCCGCATTGAAACGCCGATCCTTTTGACCAACACATTCGGCGTTGCCGCCTGCACCGCGGCGCTGATCCGCCGGGCAATTGCGCAAAACCCTGAAATCGGCCGCAGCCGCCCGACGGTCAACCCGCTGGTTCTGGAGTGCAATGACGGGCGTGTCAGCGACATACAGGCGCTGGCCGTCACAGAAGCCATGGCGAATGACGCGATGGCCGCAGCAGAAATGAAATTCGCGCAGGGTACGGTGGGAGCCGGCACCGGCATGCGCACGTTCGGCTTTGCCGGCGCCATAGGCAGCGCGTCGCGGCGTGTCGCGCTGCCTTCCGGTCGCACGCACACCCTGGGCGCTCTCGTCCTTTCCAATTTCGGGCGGCCGGGCGATCTCAGGCTTCTGGGAAACCGCATTGAGACCCCGGATCCAGGTCGGGCCGATCCGCAGGACAGGGGCTCCGTCATCATCGTCTATGGCACCGATGCGCCACTCGATTCACGCCAGCTTGCCCGCATCGCGCGGCGGGCGGGTGCGGCGCTGGGTCGGCTTGGAAGCTATTGGGGCGACCAGAGCGGCGATGTGGCTCTGGCCTTTTCCACTACCAACAGGCTTTCCATCGACAGCGAGATCGAGACTGTCGAGCGGCTGGCCGAGGCGCAGCTCGATCCGTTTTTCCTTGCCGCCGTGGAGGCGGCGGAAGAGGCGGTGCTGAACGGACTCTGGAACGCGGAGCCTCTCACCGGCTATGACGGGCTTAGGCTCCCCGTCCTGCGCGATCAACTTTTGCCAAACAGGGGCTGATGCCCTTGTCCCTGCGCCCTGTCGGGGTTAAGCCGGAAGCAAGGGAGCCAGCTCCGGCTTCCGGCCAGCCCTCGCACATCTCCTCTCCCCTCGGTGCGACAGCCAGCACAAAGAACTCGGCTATGGAGACCTTTGATGCATGCCCGTCTTTCCCGATCTGTTCTGATCCTGTGTCTTTCGACGGTCCCGGCTTTTGCGCAGGACACGCCGGACACGATCGCCCCCGACATTGGAAGCAGGGTTGTTGAGGGCTATGTAACCCCGGCGCTGACCCGCTTTCGCGAGACGAGCGGCGCATTGTCCGAGGCACTCGAAAAGGCCTGCAGCGGCACGCCTGAAGATGATCTGAATGCCGTTCATGCGGGCTTTGCCAACACGCTTTCGGCCTTTGCGCATGTCTCGGTCCTGCGCTTCGGGCCACTGGTGGCGGAAAATCGGTTCGAACGCATTTTCTTCTGGCCGGATCCGCGCGGCGTCACCCTGCGTCAGGTGCAGGGACTGCTCGCCTCCGAGGAGCCCCTGCCGGACGATCTTACCAGCCAGAGCGTTGCACTGCAGGGCCTGCCGGCACTCGATTATGTGCTCTTCGGAGCGGGCGGAGATGCGCTGCCGACTGACGCAAGGCGCTGCGCATACGCTGAGGCAATTTCCGCCAACATCGCCGATCTTGCCGCGGAGCTGGAGGAGGCATGGGCCGAGGGCACCAGCTTCCGCGCGGCCTTCACCGCGCCCGCCGCCGACCGCGACCCATACCGTTCGAGCGCGGAAGTGGCCGGCGAGATCGTCAAGGCCGCCGGCACGGCGCTGGAATTTGCCCGCAATGCCGAACTTCTGCCGGCACTCGGCAAAACCGTCGAGAAAGCCCGTGGCAAACGTGCGCCGTTCTGGCGCAGCGGCCAGACCTTCGCCTTCGCCGCAGCCCAGATCGAAGGCGTGCAGAAGCTCATCGCCGCGGCAGGCTTTGTCGATGGCCCGTCCGACCTCGTCAATACCTACGGTCATGGCATGGACTTCGATCTCTCGCACGCCCGGGAGGCCGTGCTTGCGGTCGAAACGGCACCGGAAGAGGCCTTCTCCGAAGAACCGGACCGCGGCCGCATCTCCTACGCGACCATCGCCATGGAAGGGGCGAAGCACACGCTCAACGGCGAGCTTTCCGGCGCACTCGGACTGGTGATGGGGTTCAATGCGCTCGATGGAGATTGATCGGCGGACATTTCTGGCCTTGGCGGGCGCTGCAGCGGCTTTCGGCCCAAAGCACGCCAGGGCGGATGAGGAGGCGCTGTTTCTGGGTGCCCGGCTCAACGCGGGCGGTTTTGAGGCGGCGGTGATCGACGCGAGCGGGCGTGACCGGCTTGTCCTGCCGCTGGAGGCGCGTGGGCATTCCTTTGCCATCGATGCACCGCGCCGCCGCGCCGTCGCCTTTGCCCGTTCGCCGGGCCGCTTTGCCATTGCCTTCTCGGTCGACGGCAAGGGCGAGCCGCTGGCCTTCGCTCCACCCCCTGACCGCCATTTTTACGGGCACGGCGTCTTTACCCCGGACGGCAGGCTGCTTCTGGCCACGGAGAATGACTACGAAGGCGAACGCGGCATCACCGGTCTTTACGACGCGACTGCCGAGTTCCGCCGCATCGGCGAGTTCGAGACCGGTGGCATCGGCCCACATGAGGTGATCCTCCTGGCGGACGGCAGGACGCTTTGCATCGCCAATGGCGGCATTCTCACCCATCCCGACTATGAGCGGGTCAAACTCAATCTGGCGACGATGAAGCCGAGCCTTTCCTATGTCGACCTTGAAACCGGTGAGATGATCGAGCAGGCGGAGCTCGCACCCGAGCTGCACAAACTCTCCATCCGCCACATGACGCTCGACCGGTTCGGCGCCGTCTGGTTCGGCGCCCAGTATCAGGGCGAGGACGAAGCACGACCGCCGCTGGTCGGCCGTCACCGCCGCGGCAGGGCGATCGAGCTTTTCACGGGTCCGGAGACGACCCTGAAGGCCCTCGACAATTACGTGGGCTCCGTTGCAACCGATGCTTCCGGCGAGATCGTCGCCACTTCGTCGCCGCGCGGCGGGCTCGCCGTGTTCTGGGATGCCGGAACAGGTCGGTGCCTTGGCGAACGCCCGTTGAAGGATGGCTGCGGGCTCGCACCGCTTTCCAGTCATCGTCTTCTGGGCACCAGCGGGCGGGGCGCAATCGTCCGCACCGGCCCGGATGCGCCGCTCGAAAATGTTCGCGCCGTCGATCCGGCCGCTCCTGCCTGGGACAACCATCTCCGCCGCATTTGAAGACACACCGTCAACCCGCATTTTGCGTCTTGCCCCGGGCCGGTCCCGTGCTTATCTTCGCCTCGTTCTCAGGGCGGGGTGAAACTCCCCACCGGCGGTAAGCGGCACTGGCCGCAAGCCCGCGAGCGCCTTTTCGCGAGACTGCGGAGAGGGTCAGCAGATCAGGTGAAACTCCTGGGCCGACGGTGAAAGTCCGGATGGAAGAGAACGCGCGGTGTCCGTGTACCGGTTCTTCGGCGGCGGCCCATCGCCCGTGATCGCCTTGGGTGACGTGTCCGTTGCGAAAGGAGATCACGATGACACACACCCGCTATGCATTCATCAAGGCCAACTGGCACGCCGACATTGTCGACCGCGCGCTCGAAGGCTTTTGCGAGCTTATCCCGGCCGATCAGGTTGACGTGTTTGACGTGCCGGGCGCCTTCGAGATGCCGCTCGTCGCGCGCGATCTTGCAGCCTCTGGCCGTTATGCAGCCGTCGCTGCCGCCGCTTTCGTCGTGGATGGTGGGATCTACCGCCATGACTTCGTCGCGCAGGCCGTTGTCGACGGGCTGATGCGCGCGGGCCTCGATACGGGCGTTCCGGTTCTTTCCGTCTCGCTGACGCCGCATCATTTCCAGCCGACCGAGCACCACACGGCAATCTATCGCGGGCATTTCGTCGAGAAGGGGCGCGAAGCAGCAAAAGCCGCCCTGATGATCGGCAGGACGCGTGCTGCACTGGCTGCGTGACAGAGGCTGTGGTGAGGGGCGGTGAAGCGTCGCGAAGTGCCGACGCCGGCCTGCCCCCCAATCCTCAGCGCCGGTTGTGTGCCGCAGCCAGCGCTTCGGCGAAAGCCGCCTCGAACACATCGATTTCATCGTCCGGGCCGACGCTGACGCGTATGCAGCGGTCGAGCCCCGGCGTTGCCGGTTTGCGAACGAAGACATCGCGCTCGAGCAGCCCCTGCATCACGGCCTCGGCAGTGGCCCTGCTGCCGCAGTCGATGGCCACGAAATTGGTCGCCGAGGGGATGGAGGTCAGCCCGTTCGCGGCGGCGATTGCCGCGAGGCGATCCCGGCAGGCGCTGACCCGCTCGAGTGTTGTATGAAGATACGCCTTGTCCTGCAGCGCGGCGAGGCTTGCTGCCTGCGTGACGCCCGGCATGCCGAAATGATTGCGGATCTTGTCGAAGGCGCGGATGATCTCGGGCTCGCCGATCACATAGCCGCAGCGCATGCCGGCCAGCGCATAGGCCTTGGAGAAGGTGCGCATGCGCAGGACATTGGGCCGGTCCGGCTCGAAGCGGGGCAGGGCGCTTGCCGGCGCGGTCTCGCCATAGGCTTCGTCGAGGATGAGCATGCTTGTTTCAGGCAGCGATTCGATAAAGCGCTGCACCTCGTCCGCCTCCCACCAGGTGCCCATCGGATTGTCTGGGTTGGAGAGATAGACGAGGGGCGCGTTTTCGGCGATGGCCGCCTCGCGCAGACCTTCGAGATTCTCGTAATCGCCCGCATAGGGCACCGTCACCAGCCGGCCGCCGAAGCCGGCGACATGATAGTTGAAGGTGGGATAGCCACCGAGCGAGGTCACGACGGGCGTGCCAGGCTCGATGTAAAGGCGCGCGACCAGGCCCAGAAGCCCGTCAATGCCCTCTCCGACGACGATGTTCTCCGGCTTTACACCATGCTCGCTGGCCAGCGCCGCGCGCAGGTCGGAACTCTCCGGGTCGCCATACTTCCAGACATGATGCGCCGCGCGCCCAATGGCCTCGATCACGCGGGGCGAGGGGCCAAAGCCGTTCTCATTGGCACCGAGACGGGCGCGAAATGGGCGCCCCGCGGCGCGCTCCTGCGTTTCCGGCCCCACGAAGGGCACGGTGGAAGGGAGGGATTGTGCAAGTGGGGTAAGCGGTGGGCGTCGTGTCATGGGCCGTGTCTGGTCTGTGCTTTCTCTGATTGAACGCGGCGACCCTACATCAAGCCCGGCAAGTGTGAAATCGCTTTGCGGTCTTCGACCGCGACACGCAATACAAAAAAACGGGGCCCGGCATTTGCCGGGCCCCGCTTCAAGCTATACGGCTCTTCTGATTAGAAGTCGCGCTGGAAGCGCAGGAAGCCGTGGAACTGATCGGCATCGCCAGCCGGCGTGTCGAACTGGGTGTAGTTGACTGCGAGCTTCGCGTTGAAGTTCTCGACGATCTCGTAGTCGATGGTCGTGCCAACATTCCAAGCGTCGGTGTCGGTGAAGACAACGTTATGACCGACTTCGCTGTAGTACGCGGCGCCGATAGAAGCGGTCAGCTTCGGCGTGGCCTTGAAGCCGATAACGCCAGCGAGCGACCATTCTGCACCTGGCATGACTGCCACGCCACCGTAGGTCACGGTAGCAATGCCGTCGAACGGGTTGGCCGAGTAGAAGCTCACGCCGCTTTCGTACTGGGCAAGACCCTGGATGAAGAAGCGGTCGGTGAGGTTCGCCTTGACGATACCCTTGATCGCGAATTCTTCAGCCGTTGCATCGTAAGCGGCATAGAGGTCTGCGGAGCCCCAGCCCTGAGCGATGCCGACCTTACCGACAACATTCGGCGTCCAGTCGTAGTTGTCATCAGCTTCTTCGAGCATGACGGCGAAGGTGACGCCATTGCCTGCTGCGAAGTTGTAGCCGATGAAGTGAACGCGCGAGTACGGGAAGAAGCCGCGGTCCTGCTCGCCGTGGAGACCCGTATCCCAGATCGAGTCGGACATACCCATGGAGAGGCCGCCGAGCGAGATCACTGCCTGCTGCAGGTTCACACCCGAGCTGGTCACGCCGTGCGAGTAAGCGTCGCCGTCGTTCAGGCCGACCGTGGGAAGAGCGCCGGTGTTGCCGCTCGTGCCACGGAACTTGATCCATGCGCCAAGCGTGCCGTACTCGGTCTCGGAGCGGGCGTCGATGTTCAGCTCGCCGCGAGCGTACTTGTCCCAGCCTTCGGAGTCGCCGAAATCACCGTCGGAGTAACCGATCTGGTAACGGACCATGCCGCTGATCTTCAGGCAGGTCTCGGTGCCGGGGATGTAGAAGAAGCCTGCGCCGTAGACGTCGCAAACGCGCACATATTCCATCGGCTCCGGCTCGGGGACGACGATCGGGTCGGCCGCCTTGGCGCCGGTTGCAGCAGCTGCGAGAGCTGCGGAGCCAATCAGAAGGCTCTTGAGTTTCATGTTCTGACCTCCAGTCAAAGTTCTAAATGCGGGTCTGGGTATTTTGCTGAAGGACAGCGTTCCCTGCCCCATCCCCAAGAAAAGAAAAGTTCGCGCTTTCGCGCCCCCTTTCCGAGCCTGACATTACTCATGGGGGCGCCGGGTTCAACCGCGATTACGCGGCAAGCCCCCCTGACGGTCGTCTATCCGGAATGGCTGTTGCACAAATGACACGATCTGAGCCGCCGGGTAAGTCTTTCTTAACACTTGGAAGCCGGATAGCGGCATAACAAACGCGTTCTGGATGTTGGTTTTACGGTAGTCTGGGGACGAATCGAGTCAAATTGAAACGGAATCACCAGTTTTGGGCCTGGCGATTCCCTGCCGCGATTTCCGGTGATTCACGCAGCCGCCCATCGTGGGCCGGACGGGATGCAGAATTTCCTTATAATAAAGCACGGAATCGCGAATGCCGTATTGATTGTGCGGCCGGTTTTCTTTATCCAGCCTTTCGCCGGAGAGGTGGCCGAGTGGTCGAAGGCGCTCCCCTGCTAAGGGAGTAGACCTCAAAAGGGTCTCGTGGGTTCGAATCCCATCCTCTCCGCCACTTCAGTCCGCCTCTGGGCACGCCAATCGCCGCCGATTGCCGCACTTGGCCGCCCGCGAGCGTCCTCAGCAGTTCCGTTTTAGATCCCATGATGCGAATTGCGTCGTCTGCGACCTCGACACGCTGCGCCAGGGCGCGCAGGTGATCCCGCCGATAGCCGCCCTCACGGTCCCGGATACGGTCGCGGGCGATCTGCGAAAATTGCCGGATCATCGCCGGGCTGACAGCGCTGTGGCCGGGGCTGTCGAGCAGCGCTTGCGCCCGGTCGGCGTCCGCCCGCGCCTGATCGCGGATGACCTTTAGGCCGGCGATGCGTTCGGTCAGCGCCGGATCGTCCAGATCGGCAACCCCGGCCTCGATGGCGTCATAGAGACGCTTGAGGCGTAGTTCCGATTCGGAGGCCCGGCGCTGCAATTCGGCGATGTGCTGGCGGCGGCGCTCGGCCTGATCTTCTCGGCGACCGAGGACGCTGCCAAGCAGCTTCTCCAGCCGGTCGGGATCAAGCAGGCGTTCCTCGATATGACCGGCAACCATGGTGTCGAGCTTGTCCATGGGGATTGCGCGCCCCTTGCAGCCGGTTTCGCCCTGACGCGCCCGGATCGAACAGGCATAGTAGCGATAGCGACCGCTCTTGCCGGTGCGGATGGTCATCGCGCCCCCGCAATTGCCGCAATAGCAGATGCCGGTCAGAAGCGTGGGACCAATCACAACGCGCGCGGGCAGTTCGGTCTTCGGGTTGCGGGCCTGCAAGAGCTTCTGCACCGCGTCGAAGGTCTCGCGGTCGATGATCGGCGGCACCGGCACGATGACGATTTCATCGGCGTCCTTGTCCGTCTTGTTTTTCCGGTTCTTTCCCCATTGATGCTCGCCCATATAGGTGCGCCGGGTCAGGATGCGGTGAACCTGGCCGACGCCCCAACGGCCGCCGTCACGGGTGAAGATGCCCTTGCCGTTCAGATGCTTGACGATGGCCTTGACGCCCATCTGGCCGGAATCGCCGTCGCCTTCCAGTGCGAGGCGATAGATCAGGCGGATGGTGTCGGCGTGCAGCGGGTCGATTTCCAGCTTCTTCTTGACCTTCGCGCCGCGCTGCTCGGCTGCGACGACGCGATAGCCGACCGGCGGCAGCGAGCCGTTCCAGAAGCCTTGCCGCGCGTTTTCCTTCAAGGCGCGAAGGACGTGCTTGGCGTTCTCCTTGGACTGGTATTCGTCGAACAGCGCCATGATCTGCCGCATCATGACGTGCATGGGGTCGTCCCCCATTTCCTGCGTGATGGAGACGAGGCGAATACCGTTCTTCGCCAGCTTCCTGACATAGAACTCAAGCTCGAAGTGATCGCGAAAGAAGCGCGAGAAGCTGTGGACCACCACAACGTCAAACGGTGCGGGCTTGGACGTGCCCGCCTCGATCATGCGCTGGAACTCGGGGCGGCGGTCGTTGGTGGCCGACGCGCCGGCCTCCACGAAGGTCTCGACAAGCTGATAGCCCCTCGCTTCGCACCATGCTTGGCCCTGCTTGCGCTGGTCGGGGATCGACACGTCATGCTCGGCCTGCCGGGAGGTCGAGACGCGCAAGTATAGGGCAGCCCGCAGGGCGACATTGGGATTTTGGATGTTCATTTGCGGGTTCCTTTCCTGCGAGGCTCGATCAGGGGCAAGACCAGTTCCACGCGGTCATGAACGAGCTTGGGGATCAGTCTCAGACCCCGGCCTTTTTCCATGCGAACGAGGCCGAAACTCTCCATCTTCTTGAGTGTGCGTGAGATGTTAGGTGTGGCGCGGCCGGTGAGTTGGGCCAGTTCTTCCAGCGAGTCGGGTTTCTGCTCATGGATGACGCGCAACAACTCACGATTGCCTGCAGACAAAAGCCGGGCGAACGATTCCGTGGTTGCGAACCAGACGGCTGGATCGCCGGGCTTGGGTGTTTCCTCGCCGGTGGCGATCCGAAGGGTGCGGGCCTTCATTTCCTCGGGGCCGGCGATCCCGACTTTCAACGTCGTCATGGCAATTCCTGTCGTTCACGTCATGGCCTATCCTTATCATCACGAGATAATATTTTCAAGTCGTCGGGCAGATCGACCGAGCCGAACAACTCATCGAACACGTCGGCGAACCAGCGCTCGAACACCTGAATCTCGGCCTCGGTGATCGGCACGTCCTCGGGCCAGTCGTCGATGACCGGCAGCCGCTCGACATCGAAGATATGGGGCGGGCGTCCGCGCCGCGGACTGACGCGCGGCGTCGGATCGCTGCTATAGTCGTAGAGATCGTCGGGGAGCGTATTGGGGACCGGCTGGCGTGGGCGCCCCCCGCTGCTGTGACGGCGTTTCGTGGACATGGAATCCTCCGTGGTTCGCGGGATTTTCCGGGGGCTGGAAGCCCCGGATCAGGCGAAGCATGGAGGGGGATCGGCGGCCTGTAGCGTGCCGCATTTGCGTTGATGCGCTGGCGGCACCCCTCGCTTGCGGAGATGCCGCCAGTGAGTTAGCTGGCCGAGCGCCGCGCCTTTGCGAAGCCGCGGTCCGTGGCGATGAACCGCTCCAGCATGGGCACGATCAGCCTGACGGGATCGGCAACGGCTTGCCCCGTCTCGCGCCCCAGCACCTCGGCATAGGCGACCAGATCGCGGTGGAGCGGCGCGGGCAGCTCCAGGGTCACTTTCACCGGCTTGTCGTCGGGCAGCGGGCCGAGTTTCAGCTTGGTCATGGTCAACCTCCTGCCGGCTCGAATACAAGGTCGCGGGTCACGATGATCCTGACCGGGAAGCCGGGCCGGATGGTCAGCGTGGGCGCGACCTGCAACTGGCGCTGGACGATCTGCTGTCCCGCCTGATTGACGGTATCCTGCGCCCCGTCGCGGATGGCGCGGATCAGCCGGTCCTCGTCGCTGGTCGCCAGCTCCGTGCCGACCGCGAGCAGCGTGGAGAGGCCAGCCGCCTTCATCAGATCCCACCAGTGATAATCGACGCCATCCTCAAGGCCGGCATAGCCCGATGCGTCCGCGCCCGGCAGGCGCTCAAGGACGATGGAGCGGCCGCCCGGAAGGATGAGGCGATTCCACACCAGCAACACGCGGCGCTGGCCGAAGGTCACACCATCGTCGTATTGACCGATGATGCGCGTGCCCTGCGGAATCAGGAGCAGGCTGCCGGTCGGGCTGTCATAGACGTTCTCCGTTACCTGCGCGGTGATCTGGCCCGGAAGGTCGGAGCGGATGCCGGTGATGAGCGCGGCCGGGATCACGGCCCCGGCCTGAAGGATGTAAGGCGATGCGGGCGGCGTGACACGATCCGGCGCGACGGTCTGCCGGTCCACCGGGCCGCTCAGAAAAGCGGCATGACGATTCTGCCCTGCGGTTCCTTCTGGTTGCCCGCCGAGACCGGCTAGGCCGGGCATGGCCGTTCCCGGCGTCGCTCCGGGGCGTGGCCCGGTCTGGAAGAACACATTGCTCAGGCGCGCGGCTTCCTCCTCGGCGCGGCGTCGTTCTTCCTCGGGATCGACGGCGGGTGTGGTGATCGCAGGCGCGGCGACCGAATGGCCCCGCCTCTCGGCGTCGAGGATTGAACGGCCAAGATCGCCGGGCAATGCGGGACCGAGCACCGGGCCGGTGTAATCGGAGGGCAGACCCGTGAGCCCATCCGCAGTGGGCCGGTTTTCGGTCGAATAGAGTTCTTCGCCGCCCGGTCCGGCCTCGCGGGTCTGGAGCGCGTAGATCAGCGCGCCCCCAATGCCGAGAAGCGCGACAGCGCCAATGCCTGCCAGCATCTTGCGGGACAGGCGGGTGACGCGAGGCGGTTCTGCGCGCAGCCGCATGGGCGCTGTGGTGTCGGTGATCGGGTTGTCTGTCATGTCGGCGAATCTCCGGTGGCTGCGGGCTGAGCGGCGGCCTGTCGTTGCTCGATACGGACGATCCTGACGACCTGCTGGCGGTTGCCACTGCCGAGGCGCAGTTCGGCCGCCCCGAACAGACGGTCCACGATCAGGACGTTCCGGTAGATGCGGGAATTGACGATCTGCGGCTCGCCGTCCGATCCGAGCACGAAGATCGGCGGCATTTCGCCCTGCACGATCCCGCGCGGGAAGACGACATAGACGCGCCGGCCATCGTCGAAGACGGAAACCGGCCGCCATGGCGGGCTGTCGCCCTGCACCTGCAATCCATAGCGATAGTTCCGCGCCGCCTCGGCCGGGATGACCGGCGCGGACGGGACGGCCCGGCGCTGGCCTGCCGGTGGCGCTGGATAGGCCCAGGCGACGGCAGGCATGTAGAGGGCTTCCCGCGCGCGCAACTCGATCATGTAGGTGCGCCGGTCGGTGGTCACGACAAGGTTGGTCGAGATGTCGTCGCGGGTCGGTTTCACGAGGATATGGACGCGCCGGTTGGCGCCGCTGCCGCTCTCGGTATCGCCGATGATCCAGCGGGCGGTGTCGCCGGCGGCGATCGGTCCTGCGCCGGTCAGGCTTTCGCCCGGCTCCAATGCGATATTGGTGATCTGACCAGGGGCGGCATAGACCTGATAGAGCGCGCCTTCCGACCACGGGTATATCTGGATGGCGTTGTAATAGCCTTCGCGGCGCGGCTCGACGCGGGCGGCGGCGGTGGCGTTCTCGACGCGGCCGGTCGGTGTGCCCGCCCTCTCGCCGCCGCGCGCGACGGTCCAGGCGGGCGGAACATGCAGCGGCCGGGGCGTGTCCTCTGCCGAAGCGGCAGGCGGCGACGGCAGCGGTGGCACGGCGTCGTCATAGGAGAATTGCGGCGTCCGGTTGGTGGCGCAGCCGGTCAGCACGGTCGCGGAAAGCAGCAACGCCGCCAATACGGGTTTACGGAAAACCGGAAACCCGGCTTTACGGAACGTCGTGCGGGTCATTGGCTCATCTCCCGCGACCATGAGATTGCGTTGACGTAGATGCCGAGCGGATTGGCGCGCAGCCTCTCGGTGGTGCGCGGCGGCTGGATCACGATGGTCAGGATCGCGGTCCATCGCTCGGTGCCGGAAAGCTGGCCGTTTTCGTAATGGCGTTCGGTCCAGGCGATGCGGAAGGAACCCGGCGATGCCCGGATGACGCTGGAAACATCGACGGCGATCTGTTGGCGGCCGACGCGCGTGAACGGATCGTTGGCGCGGGCATAGTCGTTCAGGGCCGCAGCGCCCCGGTCGGTGGTGAACTCGTAGGCGCGAAGCCAGTTCTGGCGGACGATGATCGCGTCGGCCGGGATTGCGCGGACCTGCTCGATGAAGCGGCCGAGATGGAAAGCGATCTGCGGATCAGTCGGGCGATAGTCGGCGTTCGCCGGTGCGACGGTCTGGGCTTCGCCGAGCGCATCGACCTGCACCACCCACGGCACCACGGTCCCGCGCGCCGATTGCCATACGAGGGCAGCAGCGAAACCCGTTGAAAGGATCAGCGAACCGAAGGCCATATAGCGCCAGTTGCGGGCCTGCACGCGGGCCGAGCCGATACGCTCGTCCCAGACCTGCGCGGCCTTCTGATACGGGGTCTCGGGTTCCGGCGTCTTGCCGTAATGGGCTGCGGGTCGTTTGAAGATGCTCATGAGCGGTCACTTTCGGAAAGGTTGACGGAAGAGCCGGGGCCGTGGCTGTCGCCGGAGCGGACGGCGTGCGCGGCCATGGTCGTGCCGTGGTTCATGGCCTGCGAGCGCCGCATCCGCTGCGCCCAGGCAGGCGGTGCGCCTGTGGCCGAGGCGGACGCGGCAGGGGCGGATGCTTCCGCCGCCCCACCGACCGTTCCCATGGTGGACGTGCCACCACTCGCGCCGAAGCCGGCTTTCGCGCCTTCGGAGAAACTGGTCTTGACGCTTTCGGACGCGCGGGAGGCAGCGCGTTTCAAGGGTGAGACGGCTGCCGATCCTGCCGCGCGAGCGACGCCGCCAACGCCGGAGGCGACGCCGGTCGCGCCGGTCTGGCCGAGCGAGCCGAGGCTGTAGGCTGCGGAAGCGGCTCCTGCGGCCGTCGCGCCGCCGCGAACGGCCGCGGCCCCGCCGGACAAAGCGGCAGCGCCGCCTTTTGCGCCGAGCATCGCCGCGCCACCCGCCGCCGCACCGCCCGCCAGCACCATGCCGCCGGCGGCGAGGCCGGTGCCCACGGCCGCGCCCGCGCCGAGCTGGGGGCCGCCCGAGACAAGGCCGGTGGCGATGCCGGGGCCGAAGATGCCCAGGCCGAGCAGCGACAGGGCCGCCAGCACAATCGCCATGGCGTCGTCGATGGTCGGGGTCGCGCCGCCGAAACCGGCCGTGAATTGCGAGAACAGCGTCGAGCCGATGCCGATGATGACGGCCAACACCAGAACCTTGATGCCGGAAGAGATTACGTTGCCAAGCACACGCTCGGCCATGAAGGCGGTCTTGCCGAACAGGCCGAAGGGGATCAGCACGAAGCCGGCCAGCGTGGTCAGCTTGAACTCGATCAGCGTGACGAAGAGCTGCACGGCGAGGATGAAGAAGGCGAGGATAACCAGCGCCCAGGCGAACAGCAGGGAGGCGATCTGGATGAAGTTCTCGAAGAACGACCAGTAGCCCATCAGGTCGGAAATTGAATCGAGCAATGGTCGGCCGGCATCGAGGCCGGTCTGTGCCACCCGGCCTGGCCGCATGAGGTCGGCAGCGGAAAAGCCCGTGCCCGACGCCATGAGACCGAGACCGGCGAATGAGTCGAAGACGATGCGGGCGAGGTTGTTCCAGTTGCCGATGATGTAGGCGAAGACACCGACGAACAGGGTCTTCTTGACCAGCCTTGCGATAATGTCGTCATCCGCGCCCCAGGCCCAAAAGAGCGCGGCAAGCGTCACGTCGATGACGATCAGGGTGGTGGCGATAAACGCCACTTCCCCACCGAGCAGGCCGAAGCCGGAATCTATGTAGCTGGCGAAGACCCCAAGAAACGAGTCGATGACGCCGGTTCCGCCCATGGATCACTGTTCCTCGTTCTGTCGCGGAGCGGTCTGCGCGGGCGTCCGGCCAAGAAAGCGGTCGCGGCTCTCGGCCCATGCGGAAAGGCAGGCCGTATCGCTCGTCGCTGCTTCCCCAATCTGCTGGCACCGGCGAAGCGTCGCGCGGAGCGGATCGGCCGGCGGTTGCAGCGCCGGTGCGGTGCTGGCCGGCGCGGGATCGTCCTTGCGGGTCATCTCGATCACCGTGGCCGTGATGGCGATGGCGACGAATACGACAGCCCCGAGCCGGGCCAGCATCTTGCCGTCCATGGGCGGCTCCTCCGGTGAGTCAGTTGTTGCCGTTGAACATCTGCGCATTGCCCGGCTGGTAGCCGCTGCCGGGGGTCAGGAAGCGCTCGCGCTGAACGCGGCCCTGTTCGGCGGCCGTTGCACGCTCGGCCTCGATCAGCGCTTCCGACCGGCCATTGGCGGCGAGCATGGCGATCAGGTCGGAAAGCTGCTGCGACTGGAGGGCGAGGATCTGATTGCCGGCCTGCGTGGCCTGTAATGCGCCAGTCGCGCCTTGGCTCCGGCCGACGAGCGCGGCCATCTCGGTGCGGTTGCTGTCGATATTGCCGACGACACCGGCTTGCACCTTCATGGCGTCTTGCAAGCCGCCGACCGTATTTTGCCAACGGTCGCGCGCATCGGCGACAAGCTGGGCGTCGGTCGCCGACAGCGAGACGTTGCCGTATTGCTGCTGAAACGCCTGGTCGATGTTCTGCACATCGAACGCGATGTTCTGCGCCTGCGCGAGAAGCTGCTGCGTGCGGCTGACGTTCTGTTGAATCTGCTGGAGCGCGCTGTATGGCAGGCTCACCAGATTCCTCGCCTGGTTGATTAGCATCTGCGCTTGGTTCTGGAGGCTGGTGATCTGGTTGTTGATCTGCTCCAGCGTTCGCGCTGCCGTGAGCACGTTCTGCGCATAGTTGCTCGGGTCATAGACAATGCGGCCGAAGCCGAATTGCGCATGGGCCGGGCTTGCCAGCATGGGCGAAAGCGCGACCGGAACGGCGAGCGCCAGCGCAAGGGCCGAGGCCCCAACGATCTTGGGATGGGTCATGGAAGAATCTCCTGCGTGGGGTGGGTATCCGGCACGGCCGGCGTGGCGGATTCTGGCCGGTCGGCAAGATTGGTGAGGTTCGGGATCAGGTCGGCCGCCCACTCGACGCCGCGATGGCGTAGCCAGCCGGCGAGGAAGCCGTCGCGGCCGTGTTCGGCGACGATCTGCGCGATGAGCGTCTGGTCGGATTTGGCGGATGCGGCGCAGAGCGCGAGGCCGACTTCGGACAGGCCAAGCTCGAACAGGCGATTGCCGCGCCGCGACTGACAGTAATAGTCCCGCTTGGGCGTGGCCCTTGCGAGGATTTCGATCTGGCGGTCATTGAGGCCGAAGCGGCGATAAATGGCCGTGATCTGCGGCTCGATGGCCCGCTCGTTCGGCAGCAAAAGCCGCGTCCGGCAGCTCTCGATGATGGCGGGCGCGATGTTGCTGCCGTCAATGTCGGACAGGCTTTGCGTGGCGAAGATGACGCTGGCGTTCTTCTTGCGCAGCGTTTTCAGCCATTCGCGGAGCTGGCCGGCGAAACCCTCGTCGTCCAGCGCAAGCCAACCCTCGTCGATGATGAGCAGCGTCGGCCGCCCATCGAGCCGGTCGCCGATGCGATGGAACAGATAGGCGAGCACGGCCGGGGCCGCGCCGGTCCCTACAAGGCCCTCGATCTCGAACGCCTGCACCTCCGCCGATCCCAAATGCTCTGTCTCGGCGTCGAGCAGCCGGCCATAGGCGCCGCCGACGCAGAACGGACGGAGCGCCTGTTTCAGATCGTTGGATTGCAACAGCACCGCAAGGCCGGTGATGGTCCGTTCCTCGACCGGCGCGGAGGCGAGCGAAGTCAGCGCCGTCCAAAGATGCTCTTTGACCTCGGGCGTGATGGCGATGCCTTCGCGCATGAGGATGGCGGCAATCCAGTCCGCCGCCCATGCGCGTTCATAGATGTCGTGGATGCGGGCAAGCGGCTGGAGCGAGACGCACGCCTCGGCCCCTTCTGTCAGCCCGCCGCCAAGGTCGTGCCAGTCACCGCCCATGGCGAGCGACGCAGCGCGGATCGAACCGCCGAAGTCGAAGGCGAAAACCTGCGATCCCGCATAGCGCCGGAACTGCAAGGCCATGAGGGCGAGCAGCACGCTCTTGCCCGCGCCCGTGGGGCCGACGACAAGGGTGTGGCCTACGTCGCCGACATGAAGACTTAGCCGGAACGGGGTTGAGCCTTCGGTCTTTCCAAAGAGCAAAGGGGGCGCACCGAAATGCTCGTCCCGTTCCGGCCCCGCCCACACCGCCGAAAGCGGGATCATGTGGGCGAGATTCAAAGTGCTGATGGGCGGCTGGCGGACACTCGCGTAGGCGTGTCCGGGCAGGCTGCCGAGCCATGCGTCAACCGCGTTGACGCTCTCGGGCATGGCGGTGAAGTCGCGGCCCTGAACGATCTTCTCGACCAGGCGCAGCTTCTCTTGCGCCACGCGCGGGTCGGCATCCCATACGGTGACGGTCGCCGTGACGTAGGCCATGCCCGCCACGTCCGCCCCAAGCTCCTGCAACGCCATATCGGCGTCGAGCGCCTTGTTCGCGGCGTCGGTGTCCACAAGGGCGGACGCCTCGTTGGTCATCACCTCTTTCAGAATCGCGGCGACGCTCTTGCGCTTGGCGAACCATTGGCGACGGATGCGGGTCAGCAGCCGGGTCGCATCGGTCTTGTCGAGCAGGATCGCGCGCGTGCTCCACCTGTAGGGGAACGGCAGCCGGTTCATGTCGTCGAGCAGGCCCGGCGTCGTCGCGGTCGGGAATCCCACGATGGTCAGCACGCGCAGATGCGCGTCGCCAAGGCGCGGCTCCAGCCCGCCGGTCAACGGCTGGTCGGCGAGCAGCGCGTCGAGGTGCATGGGCACCTCGGGCACGCGCACGCGATGGCGGTTGGTCGAGATCGTGGAATGGAGATAGGTCAGCGTGCCGGTGTCATCGAGCCAGCGGCACTCGGGCATGAAGCCGTCGAGCAAAGCCAGCACGCGGTCGGTGCGGTCGATGAAGCCGCGTAGCAGCTCCCACGGGTCCACGCCCGCTTTCTCCCGGCCCTCGTAGAGCCAGCTTTCCGCCCGCGCGGCTTCCTCGGACGGCGGCAGCCAGAGGAAGGTCAGGAAATAGCCCGACACAAAATGCGTGCCGGCCTCCTCGAACCCGGCCTTGCGCTCGGCATCGACCAGCGCCGATGCGGGATCGGGAAAGGTGCTGTCGGGATAGGTAGCGGCTTCGCTGCGCTGCGCCTCGACGAAGATGCTCCAGCCGGAGCCGAGACGGCGCACGGCGTTGTTGATGCGACCGGCAACGGCGACCAGCTCGGCCGCGACGGCGGAATCCAGATCGGGACCGCGAAACTTCGCGGTGCGCTGGAACGAGCCGTCCTTGTTCAAGACGACGCCGGAGCCGACAAGCGCGGCCCACGGCAGATAGTCGGCGAGCCGGGTGGCGGTGCGGCGGTATTCGGCAAGGTTCATCATGGCCGCGCCCTCACACCACCAGAAAAGCCGGGATACGCAGATGCCGCCGCCCGACCTCGACGAATTGGGGATCGCGCTTGGCCGCCCATACCGCCGCGAAATGACCGATGGCCCATATCGCAAGGCCGACCAGCCAGAGGCGCAGGCCAAGGCCCACGGCCCCGGCCAGCGTCCCGTTCATGATGGCGATGGAGCGCGGTGCGCCGCCGAGCAGGATATGCTCGGTTAGCGCCCGGTGGACGGGGACGGTGAAGCCCGGCACCGCGTCGAGTTGCTCGAGGCCGCCCGCCATCAGACGAGCGCCCCGCCGCCAAAGCTGAAAAAGCTCAAGAAGAACGAGCTGGCCGCGAAGGCGATGGACAGGCCGAACACGATCTGGATCAGGCGGCGAAAGCCGCCCGAGGTGTCGCCGAAGGCCAGCGTCAGGCCGGTCACGATGATGATGATGACGGCGATGATCTTCGCGACCGGCCCCTCGATGGATTCGAGGATGGATTGCAGCGGCGCTTCCCAGGGCATCGACGACCCCGAGGCGTGGGCGGCCGGGGCCATGAAGAGGCTGACATAGGTGACGGCCGCGGCCGTGGCGACGTGGCGACGGATGCGCATGGCATGACGGATCATTCGGGGTCTCCAGTTCTGGTGGGGGTTGCCAAGGGGCTGAGATGCGTGATGCGGTAGTCGCCGTCCGGCCCGAGCCCTTCGACGCGGGCGAGTTCGGCCAGCCGGCGCGCGGAACCGCGCCCGGAAAGGACGGCAACAAGGTCGATGGTCTCGGCGATCAGCGCGCGCGGGACGGTGACGACGGCCTCCTGAATGAGCTGTTCAAGACGGCGGAGCGCACCGATGCCGGTGCCTGCATGGATGGTGCCGATGCCGCCGGGGTGTCCCGTTCCCCAGGCTTTGAGAAGGTCGAGGGCTTCCGATCCGCGCACCTCGCCGATGGGGATGCGGTCGGGGCGCAGGCGCAGCGAGGAACGGACCAGATCGGAAAGCGTCGCCACGCCGTCTTTCGTCCGCATAGCGACAAGGTTGGGCGCGGCGCATTGCAGCTCGCGGGTGTCCTCGATGATGACGACACGATCCGCGCCCTTGGCGACTTCGGCCAGAAGCGCGTTGGTCAGTGTGGTCTTGCCGGTGCTGGTGCCACCCGCCACGAGGATGTTGGCGCGGGAAGAAACGGCCGCGCGTAACGTCGCGGCTTGGTCGGCAGACATGATGCCGGCCGCCACATAGTCATCGAGGCTGAACACCGCGACAGCCGGCTTGCGGATGGCGAAGGCTGGCGAGGAAACCACCGGGGGAAGCAAGCCTTCAAAGCGTTCGCCGCTCTCGGGAAGTTCGGCCGAGACGCGGGGACTGCGGGCATGAACCTCGACGCCGACATGGTGTGCGACCAGGCGCACGATGCGCTCGCCATCGGCCGGCGACATCGTTTCGCCCGTATCCGCCAGCCCTTCGGAAAGACGGTCGATCCAGATGCGGCCATCCGGGTTCAGCATGACCTCGACCACGGCCGGGTCTTCCAGAAACCGGGCAATGGCCGGGCCGAGCGCGGTGCGCAACATCCGCGCGCCGCGCTGGATTGCCTCCGGTCTGTGATGTGTGGCAGTCATGTCGGCCCCGCTTTCGACGGGGCGCGCGACAGTCGATCCCCGCATCGGGGTCGATTAAGAGAACTTGATTTTTGGCCGACTCAACAACTATTTACGCGCGTGCGGCCATCGGCGGTGATCGGCGGCAAATAGGACGGTTTGAAAATTCAGGGTCGGCCGCCATCGGCGTCGGACGGCCGCTGCGCGGGACTGTCCTCAAGCGAATCGACATCGCGCGACAGTTCCTTGAGGAACCTGTCTCCGGTGGCGAGCCGCTTGCCGAGGGTTTGAATGAAGCCCTCGAACCGTTCCACGCCTTTCGCGCGGGCGGATGATTGCGCGGTGTCGGAGATCGGCGGCGTGATCGTCAGCCAGAACTGGACGAACAGCGAAAGCGTCTCACCGAGCACGGCGAGATCTTCGTCGAGCCCGTCCATCTGTCGCCCGAGCCTGTCTAGACGGCGCGTCATGGCCGCCTCCAGCCGATCGGCCGCGTCTCCGGACAGGAAGGAGGCGACGGACGCCTCCACGATGGCGGATTTGGAGACATTGCGGCGCAGCGCCAGCATCTCGACCTGTTGCAGCAACTCGGGATCGAAATAGACGTTCATGCGGGTTCGTGTGGTCATGGGCATTTTCCTCAAAGCTCGATCCCGTCATCGGGGTTCATCGACGCCTGCCGGGCGACCGCGCGCATACGCTGGCGTAGGGCGCGGGCCTTGGCCGCGTCCAGGTCCGGTTCGTCGTCAAGGATGTCGAACTCCCGCGCCGGAGACGGCGGCGGCGGAACGATTTCCTCATGCTCGGGCAATTCCGGCTCGCGGCGGATGCCGGCATTGGCCGGATCACCTTCTGTCCCGCCGGCCGTGGACTGTGTATCGGCCGTCGCTGCGACAACGCGGCTCGACCAATCATCGGATGACGGATTCGTAGCGGGATCGGAAGCCGGATCGGGCGGAGCCAGGAGGCGTTCCGTGAACCGCGAATCCTCGAAGTAGCGCGCCTTGGTGGCGCGGATCGGCGGCGTGCCCGCGACCATCACGATTTCGTCCGTGGGCGGAAGCTGCATGATCTCGCCGGGCGTGAGCAGCGGCCGGGCCGTCTCCTGCCGCGACACCATCAGATGCCCGAGCCAGGGTGCGAGGCGATGGCCGGCATAGTTGGTGGAATCGCGCAGTTCGGTCGCAGTGCCGAGCGCGTCCGACACGCGCTTGGCCGTGCGTTCGTCGTTGGTCGCGAAGCTGACGCGGACATGGCAGTTGTCGAGGATCGAATTATTCTGCCCGTAGGCGCGCTCGATCTGGTTGAGGCTCTGCGCGATCAGGAAGGACTTGAGGCCATAACCCGCCATGAAGGCGAGCGCCGATTCAAAGAAGTCGAGCCGGCCGAGCGCGGGAAACTCGTCCAGCATTAAAAGCAGGCGATGGCGCTTGCCGGAGGTGTTCAAATCTTCCGTCAACCGCCTGCCGATCTGGTTGAGGATCAGGCGAATGAGCGGTTTGCTGCGGTTGATGTCGGATGGCGGCACAACAAGGTAGAGACTGACCGGCTCCTTGCTGCCGACCAGATCGGCAATGCGCCAGTCGCAGCGCGCCGTCACCCGCGCCACCACGGGATCGCGATAGAGGCCGAGAAACGACATGGCGGTAGAGAGCACGCCCGACCGTTCGTTCTCGGATTTGTTCAGCAGCTCGCGGGCCGACGAGGCTATGACGGGATGAACGCCGGCTTCGCCAAGATGCGATGTGTCCATCATCGCGCGCAAGGTCGCCTCGACCGGACGGCGGGGATCGGACAGGAAGTTGGCGACGCCCGCCAGTGTCTTGTCGTTCTCCGCATAGAGAACATGCAGGATCGCGCCGACAAGCAGGCTATGGGAAGTCTTTTCCCAATGGTTGCGCTTGTCGAGACTGCCTTCGGGATCGACCAGAATATCCGCGATGTTCTGCACGTCGCGGACTTCCCATTCGCCTTGCCGCACCTCCAGCAGCGGGTTGTAGGCGGACGATCCGGCGTTGGTCGGATCGAACAGCAGCACACGGCCATGCTTCGCGCGGAAGCCCGCTGTCAGCGTCCAGTTCTCGCCTTTTATATCATGGACGATGCAGCTTCCCGGCCATGTCAGCAGCGTCGGCACCACCAAGCCGACGCCCTTGCCGCTGCGGGTCGGGGCGAAGCAAAGGACGTGCTCCGGCCCGTCATGCCGGAGATAGTCGCGTTCGTAGCGGCCGAGCACGACGCCGTCGGGGCCGAGCAATTCGGCGCTGCGGATTTCGCGATCCTCAGCCCAGCGTGCGGAGCCGTAGGTCGCGACGTTCTTCGACTCGCGCGCCCGGATGATCGACATGAAGATGGCGGCGGCGATGGCAATGAAACCGCCCGACGCTGCGATGATGGCGCCTTCGACGAAGATCATCGGCGCATAGGCGTCGAAGGAAAACCACCACCAGAAGAAGGCCGGCGGGTAGTAGACCGGCCAGCCGGCCAGCGCGAACCATGGATTGCCAAGCTGGGGCTGGAAGCCGAGACGAAAGGCGACCCATTGCGTCGCGGCCCAGGTCATCACCAGAACGATGGTGAAGACGACAGCAATCTGACCCCAAAGAATTCGGCCTCCGCGCATACGGGCTCCAGTCGGCAAGAGAGACGGAGCCGATCAGAGAATAGGCAAATCGACGATACGCAACAGGAAAACGGATGCGGGAGGGCTGCTGGATACTATCGGCGGCAAATAGGACGGGTCACATCATTGCCGGCGCCCGCGACGCTCGTGCTGGATGCCACCCTGAGCCGAATCGCAGATGCGCCCCAGCTTACCCGCGAGGACCAGTATGTTGCGGACGGCCGGGCTTTGGCTGAACGGCGACCAGATGGCCGAGAACGGAACCGGCTCCGGCTCGTCCGCGAACGGCAGGAACGCGATGCCGGTCGTCGGCAGCAACGCGGTGGCCGCCCCGACGATGGTGATGCCGAAACCCTGCCCGACCATGGACAATAGCGTGCCCCGCCCCACAACGAAGCGCTGGATCGAGGGTGGCGGCAAGCGTCCGGCGAGGCGCAGAACGATATGGTCGTGGACCTGCGGGCCGGTGCTGCTGTGGCGCACGAGGAAGGTCTCGCCCGCCAGATCAGGCCATGTGACGGTTGACTGACCGGCCAGCGGATGCCGATCCGGCAAAACGGCAACGAGTGGTTCGCTCCATATCTGTCTGGAATGGCAATCGGGTAGATCATGCGTGCCTGCCGCGAAAACGATGTCTAGCCGGTCAGCGCGAAGCTGCATGAGCGCATTGCGGGCTGTGCCTTCCATAATCTCGATTTCAATGCAGGGATGGCTTTCCCTGTATCGCTCGATCAACTCCGCGAGAAAGCTGCCGGGAATGATACCATGCACGCCAATGCGAAGGCGGCCGCACTCTCCCGATGAAGCCATGCCGGCCGTCTTCACGGCATGGTCCAGTTGCTCGACGCCGGCCGCCACCTGCTCAACGAAGAGACGTCCGGCCTCTGTCAGCCGGACGCCTCGCGCATGGCGCTCGAACAGGCGTACACCAAGGTCTTCCTCCAGCGTCTTCACACGCGCGCTAACGCTCGACAGGCTGATGCCGAGCGCGTTCGCCGCGTGACGGAAGTTCAGATACTCGGCGACAGCCAGTGTCTGGATCAACGCCGCAAGGGGAATGCGGGAACCCAATAATGCGGGTGGCTTCCGGGCTTCCAGACGTTGACGCGATCGCCGCCGCATCGATCAAGCGCCTCCCATGAATTGAACTGCCGCGCCCGCGCGGCTGTGAGGCCCCTGGCATTGCCATATGTGCGGATAGCATTCCGCCGGGAAGCAGTGGAGTTTGCTGCCCATGTCCGGTCTCCTTCCAGGCTATTACAGATCTATGACGCGCGTATCTGCGATGGTTTCGGCGAACCCGTTGCCGAAGAGACCAGCCGGCGTCTGGAAGCCGGGACGGACCTCGCAACCGAGCACCCGGCGCGCAGCCTCGGCCGCGGCGAGCGGCGTGAAGATGTAGCCGTTGACCGTATCGAGGATGGCGCGGGCGACGGAACCGTCCGCTCCGGTTACTTCAACTGCCGCCTGATAGCGGTTGGCCTCCCGCTGCGCTTCGGTCGGGCCGTCGGGCAGCGTCGTGAGATCGCCTTCCGGAAAGGCGTCGCCGGAGATATGCACGAAGGTCTCGATATCCGGGATGCGCGTCGCCCGCCAGATAGTGATCAGATCGGGCAGCGTGACGGGGAAGCAGTCGACCGGACCTTTCCCGAAGTTGAAGCTCCGGATGTCTTCCGAGCTTCGACCCTGAAGGGTCCCGTTTGCACGGGCAAGCGTTTCCGTAGTCAGGTTCTCACTGGCGCTGACCGCCGAACCCCGCGACATGGAGCCGGAGACATGCAGCGCGATGCTGATACCGCGCGGCTCCGCGACACGCTCGGCCACATGGCCGGCCAGGCATCCCAGCATCGCCACGCTGCCGCCGCTGCCGGGCAGCAGCATCACGCCCGCCGCCTTCGCTTCCGCATCCAGCTCTTCGGCAAGGCGATAGCTGTCCAGCTCCGCCGCGATGTCGAGATAATGGGTGCCGGTTCGAATGGCCGCCTGCATCAGGGGGTCGGCAGTGCGGATGTAGGGACCGGCGCAGTTGAGAAGGACGGAAACACCCGCAAACGCCGCATCCACCGTTGCGGCGTCATCGAGGGCGAACACACGATGGTCGATGCCAAGTTCCGAGGCGAGTTTTGCGAGCTTCGTAGCTTCGCGTCCGGCGAGGATGACATTCAGACCCGCCGCCTTCGCATGCGCGGCGACCATTCGGCCGGTATAGCCCGCCGCCCCATAGATCATCAGGGTTTTCATCGTCAGTGCTGCCAGTTCTTGTAAACGAATTCGAGGCTGTAGCCGTCCGGGTCGAGGACGTTGGCGGCATAGTAGCGGGGATCGTAGTGGAGCCGCGCACCCGGTGCGCCACCTGCCGCTACATTGTCCGTGGCGCCCGAAGCGATGGCCGCGTCATAGGCGGCGCGGACTTCTTCCTCGGAATCCGCGATGAAGCCGACATGGACCGCATCAGGGTGTGGCACGCCTTGCCGCAGCCAGAAGAAGAACCGCCCGTTGGTGCCGAAGCCCTTCAGGTCCGGGTGGCCGGGAGGACCGTCCTTGCCGTCGTAGTCGTGCCGCCCGGTGATACCGAGCTTCGGCAGCACCGCCTCATAGAAGGCGATCGACCGGGCGAGGTCGCTCACGGTCAGGAAGATATGGTCGAGCATGGGCGTTTCTCCTGCCTCGTCGGATTCAGATGATGTAGCCGCCCGAGACTTCGATGTTCTGGGCGTTGATCCAGCGGTTCTCGTCGGAAAGCAGGCTGCCGATGACGCTGCCGACCTCCTCAGGTTCGCCGACGCGGCCGAGCGCCGTTTGTTCGGCGAGCAACGCTTCAAATTCGTCGTTCAGTCCGCCGCCAAGCTCCGTGCGGATCGCACCGGGAGAGATGGAGTTCACGCGAATACGCCGCTCGCCGAATTCCTTGGCCATGTAGCGGGTCAGCACTTCGAGCCCGCCCTTGAAGGCGGCATAGGGTGCGACGCCCGCCGTCGCCACGCGCGTCGTGGCGCTGGTCATGTTCACCACATGGCCGCCATCAGCCATCAGCGGCAGCAGGGCCTGGGTCAGGAAGAACGGCCCCTTGAGATGCACGGCGAACAGCCCGTCGAACTGTTCCTCGGTGACGGTGGCGATCGGGGCATAGAGGCCGTAACCGGCATTGTTGACCAGACAGTCGAAGTCCGCACGGTTCCAACTCTGTTGCAAAGCCGATTGCACGGCATCGCGGAATGCCGGGAAAGAATGACTGTCGGCGACGTTGAGCTTCAGCGCGACCGCCTTGCCACCGTTGCTTGCGATGTCCTCGACCACCTTTTCTGCGGATTGCGGATTAGTGTTGTAGGTCAGGATCACGCCCATGCCGCGCGCCGCGCAGTGTTTGGCGGTCGCGGCGCCGATGCCTCGGCTGCCGCCAGTGATGATGACGATCTTCATGGCCGTCTCCTTTGTTGATTGCTTACAGGGGAGATAGGCCGAGCGAGCGGCCGGCGCTCTCACGATCCTCCTCGAATCTTGCCTGTTTCTGCCTTTCACATGCGCGCAACACCAAACGCGATCTCGCAGACCTGCTCGCCGCGCTTACTTGACCGGGGCCTGCAATTTCCAAGTATCAAGGAAGGAACATCGGCAAACACTCCCGACAGAAACTGTCAGAGCGATGCGGTAGTAGGTTTTCGTCGTTGAACGGAGACCAGAATATGAGAGACATCACGAACGAATTGCCACCAGTCATCGCTGACTATATCGCGGCTCATAATCAGCCTGATCCGATAGCCTTTCTGGACACGTTCGCGCCCGACGCACTATTGAACGACGGGCAGCGGGAGTTCATTGGACACGACGCTATTCGGACTTGGGCCGACAAGGAGGTCTTTGGCGATAACTTGAAAATCGAACCCCGGCGCGCGTGGGAGCACCCGGGCGGGATTGTCCTGCATGCGAAATATGAGGGTGACTTCGACAAGACGAATTTGCCCGACCCTCTGATCCTGACCAACTACTTCTGCATCACATCGGGCAAGATTACCCAACTGATTATTTTGCTAAACAAGACGATCTGGGAACCCCAGAAGATTTGAATGCCCAATTAAAGAGGTCGATCAGAATATGACCGAGATATCAATACTCCCCTCCGATGAATTTCGGGGGAAACGTCTGCTCGTAACCGGCGGGACGCGTGGCATCGGTGCCGCCATCGCGCACCGCTTCCGTGAGGCTGGCGCATCGGTGGCCATCACGGCCCGCTCGTTGCCGGAGAGGCCGGTCGAAGGGATGCTCGCCATCAAGGCAGATCTCGGCTCGCGGGCTGGCGTGGATGCCGTTGTGAGCAGTATTCAGGCGGCCTGGGGCGGAATTGATGTTCTCATCAACAACCTTGGCGCCAGCGACGCTCCCCCAGGTGGCTTTGAGGCGCTGACGGATGAGTTCTGGCAAAATATTCTCGACGTGAACCTGCTTGCTCCGGTTCGCCTGGACCGTGCCTTCATTCCTGGGATGATCTCCCGAAAAAACGGTGTGGTCATCCATATCGGCTCGATCTCACATCTCATGCCACCGTCCACGTCCATCCTCGCCTATTCCGCCGCGAAGGGAGCGCTTCGGACTTACAGCAAGGGCCTGGCCCGTGCCGTCGCCCCGAGCGGTGTCCGGGTGAACATGGTGTCGCCGGGCTTCATCGAGACCGCCGGCGCAAAGAAGCTGATAGCGGAAATTCAGCACGACACGGGGGGCACGGCCGAGGCAGCACGTCAGCAGATCATGGGCATGATTGGCGGCATACCAATCGGTCGAGGCGGACGGCCGGAAGAAATAGCGGAGTTGGTGGCGTTCCTGGCTTCCGACCGCGCCAGCTTTGCGGTCGGCGTCGACTATGTCCTCGACGGCGGCACAATTCCGACCGTGTAAAATCCGCATGCGCGTATTTCATACTCGGCGATCCTTCCCGTCAGCCGTGACGGATGGGTCCCCAGACATTCGTTCCTGCATCCGGTCCTGAAAAGTGCGCACGAGGTCGTCCCGTCGTATCGGGTAACGTTCAAGCAACTCGGCGATGAGTATCCGATCGGTGCGGAAGAACCGAAAGTCATCGCGTAACTCGCACCAAGCCGAGAGCACACGGGCGGTATCCATGAAACCGATCTGTATCGGCCAGACGACGCGGCGGGAATGCTGCCCGGCCTGATCGACATATTCGATCAAGAGCCGCTTCTGCATCCGGATCGCAGATCGCAAGAGGGTGAGGGACACCTTGTTCTCGGGAAACGGTTTCCCGTCAGGACCCGGGATCGTCATCGGCGCTATCGCAACCGCTTGCATGTCCTCCGACAGGACGGAGCCGATCTTGGCGCGGGCGTTCTCGGCGGCTTTGTTCAGAACGTCGTCGCCGCGTTGGTTGACATAACGCAATCCCAACAGGACGGCTTCCGTCTCGTCCTGGGTCAGCATGAGTGGTGGCAGGAAGAAGCCGGAGCGGAGCACATAACCTACCCCAGCCTCTCCTTTAATGGACGCACCTTGCGCCGCAAGTTCCGACAGGTCGCGATAAATCGTGCGCTCCGAAACCTCCATTTCACGGGCGAGGGTTGCGGCCGTTACCGGTTGGTGGCGCCGCCGCAGGGCTTGCAGCAGGGCGAGAAGACGGGTGGATCGGCCCAAAGCATTCTCCTGCTCCCATGCCAAGTCTAATATCGCCTCATGCCAATATATGTCAGTCCATGATTAGAAAAAGCTCTACCGGATCGCGAAGTCTCATCCGATCACTTGGCATGATCTGTCGCACCGAGACCGTCGACACAAAGATCAGCCCACGGTTACAACGACCTTTCCGAACAGGCTTCCGACCTCAAGGTGGCGGTGAGCTTCCACGATCTCATCGAAGGGAAATACGCGGTCGATGACCGGCTTCAATGCGCCCCGCGCCACGGCATCCCGAAAATAGGCTTTGGCTGCGGCAAACCGATCCGGAACATCCGTCAGCTCGAACAGGTCAACGAACGTCAGCGTCCGCCGATCCAGGGCAACCAACTGGACATCGACCCGTGCGGCCTTGATATCCGGCGATGTCTGCGCGCCATAGCTCAGGATGTGGCCGCCCTCAGCCACGGACAGGACCACTTTCTCAAGGAGCCGTCCTCCGACCGTATCGCAAGCCAGAGAGGCTCCCCGCCCATCCGTGATGACACGGACGCGGTCGGTAAGATCTTCCTCATCGGTCGCGATGACGTGGTTCGCTCCCAGCGTGAGAAGTTGCTCGGTCCGGTTACTCCGGCGAGACGTTGCAATGACGGTTGCGCCGAAATCGCGGGCGATCTGAACGAGGGCGGTTCCAACAGCGGACGTCGCTGCCGTCAGCAATACGATATCGCCTGCCTTTACCGGGTGTTTCGTCAGCATGTTGTAGGCTTGCAGGCTCGCCATCCATAAAGCGGCCTCTTCTGTGTCGGACGTGCGGTCGATCGACCGGACCAGCGCCGAGGTCGGCACGTCGGCATGGGTCGCATAGGTGCCGGTCCCGACGATCGGCGAGACCCTCGGCAGGATCGTCACCCTCTCACCGATAGCGTAATCATGGACGTTGGCGCCGACATCAGTCACGACGCCGACTGCTTCCGAGCCCATCGCCGAAGGAAACTCAGGCGATACGACGTAATGATCCCTTCGGAACAAGGCGTCGAACCGATTGAGACCGATCGCGCTGATCTTCACCCGCACCTCGTCCGGCGCCAGCTGCGGCAATGCGAAAGGCAAGGTCTCTAGAACCTCTGGGCCACCCAGTTTTGAAAACAGGACATGTCGCATCTTAATTCCTTCCACGGTCATCGGATTTTGCAGGAGTCACCACGGCTGACGACCGTGGGCGGCGAAGAAACCACCGGTCGGCCCGGCATCGTCGATCAGGGCCAGCCGGATCGCGCTCTCGGCGCCTTTCTCGGGCGAAAGTGCGCCGGTATGACCGTTGAGAGCGGTCGCGACGTTGCCCGGCTCAACCGCGTTGACCTTGATGCCGAAATCCTCCAGTTCCTTTGCGAACGAGACGGTCACGGCGTTGAGCGCCGTCTTGGACGAGTTGTAGTCGAGCAGGTTGGCGCTGGAGTAGATCGATGTCGGGTCGGTCACGAGCCCGAGCGACGCCAATCCGCTGCTCATCATGACCACTCGCGCGCTACCAGCCTGTTTCAGCAGCGGCAGGAAAGCCTGTGTGACGCGAACCGGGCCGAAGACGTTGACCTCGTACACAGCCTTCATATCGTCGATGCTTGTCAGGCTGGGGGGCGCCGTCTGGCTGCCGATGATGCCAGCGTTATTGACGAGGACATGCAGCGCTTCGACGTCCTCGCCAAGCCGGGCGGCAGCGGCGGCGACGCTGGCGTCATCGGCTACGTTGATCTCGATCGGGCGGACATCGTGGCCCTTCGAGACGAGAGCCGCAGCGGCGATTTCTCCCCGTGCCGGATCGCGAGATCCGAGCCAGACCTGGAATCCCTCCCGCGCAAGCCCCGTGGCGATAGCGAAGCCAATCCCCTTGTTGGCGCCGGTTATCAGCGCGGTTCGCCTGGGCAGCGTCATTCCGCCACCTCCCCGGCGGCGGGAGAGGCAACGTGGAAGCGCAGATCTCCGGTCAGGTGCGGCACGACTTTGCGCGAAGCAAAGCGCCATTTCCCATCGTGACGCTCGAATGCGTCATGGTAGCGGCCGGTCACGATCGGCTGGAGCGGCAGTCCCTCCAACTCCTGATGCACCGTGAAATAGCAGACGCACGTAGCGCGCTCGCCGGACGGATCGATGTCGATCAAGGGATTCGAGACCGAATGCCAAGTCCGCGGCGTGCCGTCGCCATGCCGCTGGACGTTGCTTTCCAGAAACCGCGCCACTGCTTCGCGTCCCTCCGCGGCGACCGCCGGAATCTCGAATGTGCCGTGTGAAAACAGCTCTGCGTTCTCGGCGAATTTTCCATCGTCGAGATTGTGGACGTAGATCGAAAGCAGACGCTCGATCGCGCGCTCGGCGAGAAGTCGGTCAAGCTCGGTGAGCGTGTTGGACATGACGGGTTCCTTGCTATTCTTGTTGTTGGGCGCGCGCCCAGACCGCTGATCGCGAGGTCGCAGCCGTTCGGACGGAGGGGAAAGGCGGATGTCAGAGATTGACGATCCGCGTGTGGGCGATTCCGCTGGCGATGATGGGGATATGTGCTTCTCCGTTTGCGGGTTGGCACGAACCTATTCCCCGGCCAAGCGGATGACTCGCCCGATCCTGCTCAATTATTGCCTATTTCTGCCTTCTTCCTTGCGCGAAGGCGAGCGATCGTATCAAATGACCGCTCATGGAAGAGCAACTCAACGAACTCCGGAAGCTCGCGTCGCGGGCCAACAACTGGCGGACGGAAACCGGCATTTCACGTGTGGCCATGGTGCAGGGACCGATTCCCGAGCACGAGCTTGCTGCTGTCTATGATCCGATGGTCAACCTGATCCTGCGAGGCAGCAAGACGATGACGGTTGGCGATCATACACTGCGGTATGATCCCGCTACCTATTTCGTCATGTCCATTGATCTTCCGGCGGTCGGTGCCGTTCATCCGGCCAAATCAGGAGAGCCCTATCTAGCGGTCAACCTGACACTCGATCCGACTCTTGTCGCCACGCTTCTGGCAGAGGTGCCCAAACCTGTCGGAGGATGTATTTACGACAGCGGCTTCTCCGTCGCCTCGGTTACGCCAGAACTCCTTGACGCCTGGGTCCGCATGCTGCGCTTGATAGAGCAGCCCGCCGATATTCCGGTGCTCGCTCCCGCCTATGAGCGGGAAATCCTCTACCGCGTTCTGCAAGGCCCTCATGGTTGGATGTTGCGCGACATCGCGACACCCGACACCGCGCTGGCGCGTATCAGCCTCGCCATCCAATGGATCAGGCACAATTTCGCCAAGCCGCTCAGAGTGGAATCCCTTGCAGAGATGGCTGCGCTGAGCGTGTCGGCATTCCACCGGCATTTCAAGGCTGTCACTGCCCTCAGCCCGCTTCAATATCAGAAGCGCGTCCGCCTGCTTCAGGCACGCGCACTTCTCATCGCGGGAGAGGGAAACGCGACATCTGTAGCCTTCGGTGTTGGCTATGAGAGCGCCACGCAGTTCAGCCGGGAATACGCCCGTTTCTTCGGTCTGCCGCCCTCGCGCGATGCAGCGAGGCTACTTCGCGATGTGCGGGAGGCGGGGCGAGTCTAGCTACGACACCTGAATGTCGCGAGACGACAGAGCCTCGACAGACCGTATCACGTTCGTCTTAGCGGCATCGTTATAGTTGGCCGGTGCCGCCCAGAACGAAGATACTGGATCG
Source organism: Nitratireductor rhodophyticola (assembly GCF_019891355.1). NCBI lineage: Bacteria > Pseudomonadati > Pseudomonadota > Alphaproteobacteria > Hyphomicrobiales > Phyllobacteriaceae > Nitratireductor > Nitratireductor rhodophyticola. The sequence goes on from NZ_JAHSSF010000002.1 coordinate 1,124,590, forward strand.
GAGGTGACAGTTTACAGCCCGAGACCCCGCTGCCTCCCCAACTGCCAGGAAACCGAACCGCCCTGCACGATACCCGCGACCTCGCGGCCAAGTTCCCGGTCGATGACTGGCCGCCATGGGACAAGGGTGAACTCGTGGCTCTTCTCGACGATGGCGAACTTACCGCTCGATAGCTGCCTAGTGCCGGTGAACTTGCCGCTGATGGTCTCTCCGTCCGTGGCGGTGCGGAACAGCAGCGCCTTGCCCTCGGCCATCTCCGCGCCGACGCGGGCAACCTCCCGCTCGCGCAATGTGGCGAGAAGGCTGCGCCGATAGAAGATGCGGCCATCCCGGCTGCCTGTGGCGTCACCCTGTGCAATGTGATGCTCGCGTCGCCGGTCCATGGCTTCGCGGACCTGTTGCCCGAAGCCGGTCGGCGCAAAGTCGGCGGTCTTGCCGTGGATCATTCGCCGGTCGAGCCAGGTGGCGCCGTCCGCGCCGATCTGCTTTTCCAGATCGAAGGCCGACAGGACGCGAACGCTCGCCTGCCGGGTGCGGCCGGCGTCATAGGCGGCGGCGCGGCTCTCGAAGTCCTCGGGGATACGCCACTGATCGGCGTCGATCCGCTCGGCAATCCCCGCGCGGCGTAGCGCCTCCAGCCGGCGCACATGCGCATCGACATGGCCTTCATAGTCGCCGCCCGGAACGCGGCCCTCGAACTTCGCCTGCTCCAGATGGCGGCTCGGCCGATAGATGCCGTCCTCGGCGATGGCGGCAATGGTGCGGTCGGACGGCCGGGCCGTCGCCTCGGCGCGGCCGATCTCGATGACGCTCCCGATCCGGGCATCCTCCAACTGCATGGGGTCGATATTGGTGATGTGGTGCGTCCGCCCGTCGATCCCGTCCACGACGACGGTGAGATTGTCGCCCAGCTCGTTGGCGAGATACTTGTCGAGGACGCGGCCGGTGACGGGCATTGCGGGTGCGCCCTCATGGATACGGAAGGTCATGGGATCGCGTTCGATCCCATCGGCGGCGAGCGATCTTTGCATGTTGCGGATGATGTCGCCGCGCTCGCCCAGCTCGCGCAGGGTCGGCTCCAGCCGCTCGTTCAATTCCCAGACGCCGGGCGCGTGCTCGGTGGCGAGGCCCATCCGGCCCAGCTTGGACAGCCGGCGAAGGCGAAGCGTGCGCTCAAACTGCCGCTTCGGCTCTCCGGGTTCATGGCGCAGGTCGAGGAACCGCCCATCGGCTTCCCCGGCCATGGCCCGGTCGATGCGGGTGAAACGATCCTGGTCTATCTCTGCGGTGAGCTTTCGGGTTTGCTCGATCTCGCTGACGGAACCGAGTTCCAGCGTCGCCAACTCGCTGGCCCGCTCGCGGATACCATGAACGATGTAGTCGCCATTGATGACCAGATCCTGCCCCAGCTCGTCCTTGCCCCGGACGATGACATGCGCATGGGGATGACCGGTGTTGTAGTGATTGACCGCGACCCAATCGAGCCGAGTACCAAGATCGGCTTCCGTCCGGCCCATGAGGTCGCGGGTATAGGCCGTGAGGTCCGACAACTCGGCGCCGTCCTCGGGCGAGACGATGAAGCGGAACTGGTGGCGGTCGTCCTGACCGCGATCAAGGAAAGCGTCGCCATCGGCGCGGTCCTCGGTGCCCGAGTAGATTTGGCCGCGCTCGCCTTCGCGCGAGGTTCCGTCACGCTGGATATAGCGTAGGTGGGATTGCGCCTTCCGGCCCTTTCCGGGGTGAAGGATGTAGCGCTGCTGGACCATGACGCGGCGCGCGCCCGGCTGCCGGTGATGCCAGCCGCCACCGAGATTGCGGGTGCGCACGAAGACCGCGCCACGCCCGCGCTTCACGCCCTTGCCGCTCGACAGGACCACATGCGAACCGGCGGGGGGTGCGGGCGTGAACGCCGCCGTCCCGAAACCGACGCGGGGCGAGGTGCGGCGCTGCTGCCGGGCGATCTTCTTGGCTTGCGTGAGAAAGCTCTTGGTCTTGCCCGCGCGCGGCGTGTCCGAGCGGATGCGGCCGGGCTTCGGCCGGAAGCGGTTTTCGTCATCGGCGGTCATGGATGCGCCTCCGGCCCAAATCGCGGAAAATCGGGCAATCGGCGGCCATGGTGCCGGTCGAAACCCCGAAAGACCAAGGCGTTGCGCGAAATCGCGGCACTCAGCCGCTCAAGGCCATGGTGCCGAATTCGGCCCGCCAGCCAGTGTGCAGACAACAAGAATTTCCAGAACTGGCCCCTTGTGGTGCCGGTTCCTTCAATCTTGCCCTCCCTTCTTACCGCACTTTCCGTCCTTCCCGCCGGGACTCCAGCCAGGCGCAAACCTGCCCGACTGGACACCGGAACGGATCGCGCCGTGCGCTGGATCGCCGTCCTCATGGCGTTCCCCCGTCCTCGGCGCGGGCCACGAAAATGCCCCCGATTTCCGGCTCCGCACCGACAGGACCGCGCACCGGAACAGCTGCGTCTCCGTCGCCGGATTGCACCCCGGATGGCGGCGCGGCGACAGTCTGCGTGTCGGTTGGTCGCTTGACAAAGAGCGGAGCTTCGCGCCAGTCGGGCGATGGCCGCGCTGCATCGGGAGAACTCTCGCCGCCAAGGATCGGCGCGAGCGCGGCGACATAAGCGCGAGTCTCGGCGGGCAAGGCGCGGCCAGTCGCAAGGTATTCGTCGTAGCGACCGGGCCCGGCATTGTAGGCCGCCAGCATCGCCGCGACATTGCCATAGCGGTCGAACATCTCGCGCAGATAGGCCGTGCCTGCGAGGATGTTGTCGCGCGGCTCAAAGGGATCGCGACCGAGCCGATGACGGCTACGCAGGCCCGCCCAGGTGTCGGGCATGACCTGCATCAACCCCATCGCGCCGGCCGATGACATCGCGTGCACGTCGCCCGCGCTCTCAGTGCGCAGCACGGCGCGAATCCAATGCTCGGGGATGCCGAAGCGCTGCGACGCCTCGGCAATGTGAGTGGCACGAGGATGGGCGGCGGATTGAACGGCCGGCGTCGATTGCGCGACCGCGACCGCCGATCCGCCGCCGAACGACAGCACGCCGGTCAGTATCAGAACGACATAGCGCCATACCGCCCTGTCTCCGCCACGCCGCCAGCCTGCCAGCGTGCTCGCTGCGGTCAAGGGCAAGGCGCAAGCGCCGGCCGATGGCCGCCCCTGACCTTCGCTGCGCGCCCCGACCGTCTCGCGCCTGAGCGGGACGACGGGATGAGGCGGCTTTTCCGCGAACAACGGGATGAGGGTTTTGAGCGCAAGGATGACGCAGGATCGCATGGCCTTAGTCCCGCTCGTCGCGCGGCTTCGGGCGGCTCCAGTGCAGCGACCACGACGCGCCCGCATCGTCGTCGCGGAACAGGTTGGCGCGGATCGGATGCGGGAATGTGGGATCGTCCAGCAGGACGGAAAGATATTCGCCGGCCTTCTCGCCGGTGCGTTTCCAGGCTGCGCCGACCTCCGGGCCTGCCTCGTTGTTCATGCCGTCGAAGAGGTGAACGCGATAATCTGGTGCGTTCTCCGCATCGGGCGGGTTTGCCACGATGATGATGTCCTGATGCAGTAAGAGCGTCCCGAGGTTTCCGATGAAGCCGGCCTCGTCGCGCGTGAATTCACCAATCTGGGGCATGACAGTCTCCTTGGCGGTGAGGTTGGAAAAACCATCGGCGGGCACCGGTCCCACCGATGGGGAAGCGGTCATTGCGTCGGCGCACACCATTCGTAGCGGCCGTCGCCGTCCTCATCGGTCCAGAGCGGGACCGCCCGGCCGATGACGGAACTTGCGGGGATGGGTCCGAAATACCGGCCGTCGAGACTGTCGGGGACGTCCCAATTCATGAGGAAGATTTCGCCGTCGCCGATGACGCGGCAGCCTTGCCAGATGGGCAGATCGCGGCCGATCCGGTCGCGCTCCAGCGCGTCGCCCATCTCGATCCCATCCACCGTGATGGTGGATCGCAGGCGACAAACCCGTTGTCCCGGCAGGCCGAGGACGCGCTTCAGGAGCGGCACGCCGCGCCCGACATAGCCGCGTTCGACCATGAATCGCTCCAGCGGTTCGGGCGGCATGAGGGCGACCAGCTCCGGCACGTCGAGCGCATCGGCCGGTTCGACGGTGTAGAAGCCGACCGGCGCGCTGGCGGTAGCGTTCCAGATCAGATTTGTCGGAAGATCGGCAACGCTGGCGGCTGTAATGCCCGTGACGGCGAGCGCCGTTACCGTGAGGATGCGGCAGCGCATTATGGGTCGATCTTCTGGCGACCGAGCCAGGCGGCGTGCCGCTCAGGCGTATAGGCGTGAGGCTCCAGGCCGGCGGTCAGACGGTTGTGGACGTGCCGCCAGTGCTCCGGGGATATGTCGGCCGGATCGAGGCCGAGCGCTTCCACGGCGTCGATAGCCTGCAAAGCGCGCTGCACCTTCGCCCAGCTATCAAGACGCAACAGGACGTCGCCGCCGGGACGGACGAAAGGCAGCGTCTGGAACGGCTCGCCGCGGCCGATGGCACGCACGATGTCGATACGGGAAATGATCGTGCCATGCTCGCCGGCCGCCCATCGGACGAAGGCGAAGATGCTGTCCGGCGCGAAGCCGACGATGCTGCGGCGGCGGTCGAGGATCTGTTCGTAGCTCTTGCGGCCGAAGCGTATCCAGTGCTCGATCTTGCGTTTCTGGAAGGTCAGTTCGACCAATGTGGTGAAAGGCGCGGGTCCGTCCGGTAGCGGACGGCCATGCAAGCGGTGCGCCGCATTGCCGGTCATGGTTGATCTCCCTCGGAGGGTGGAAATTCGCGCGCCAGCAGGTCGCGCAGCATGTCGGTGACGGTGATCCCTCGCCGGAAGGCCGCGACCTTGATGCGGCCGCGCAGCGCGGGCGTGATGTCGATGGTCAGGCGGGCGGTGAACGCTTCGCTGATGGGTTTGCCTTTCGGTGGCGTTTCGGCCGCCCTGATCCAGCTTTCGGGATTGCCTGGCCGGGATGCGAAACCGCGCTTGCGGGTGCGTCCGGTCATGGCGCGGCCCTCCCGATACGCAGCCGGTCGATCTCGACGGCCAGCGCCGTGATCTCGCGTGCGGCGGGGCTGTCGCCGTCGATCTCGGATGCCAACCGGCCGGACTGCGCGGCCTCGGCGAAGACGACGCGCTGGCCGATGGTGGCGGCAAGCAAGGGCGGATCATGGTTGGCCAGCGTCTCGGCGGTCTCGCGGGCGATGACGGTGCGTGCGCCGCAACGGTTGAGAACGAAGCGGGCCGCCAACTCGGGCCGGTAGATGCGCGCTTCATTCAGAAGCGCCAGCATCTCGTCCGAAGCCCAACCGTCAAAGGGGGATGGCTGCACCGGGATCAGCACCAGGTCGGCGGCGAGCAGCGCCGAGCGCATGAGGCTGGCGACACGCGGCGGCCCATCGATGACGATCATGTCGGCATCGCGGGCCAGCTCCGGGGCTTCACGGTGCAGCGTGTCGCGGGCCAGGCCGATGGTGCTGAACAGCCTCGGCAACCCTTCATGGCTGCGCCGCTGCGACCAGTCGAGCGCGGAGCCTTGCGGGTCGGCGTCGATCAGGACCACACGCCGTCCTTGCGCCGGCCAGGTTCCCGCGAGATGCAGCGCCAGGGTGGTTTTGCCGACGCCGCCCTTCTGGTTCAAAAGCGCGACGATCACGACGCACCTCGCCCCGATCCGGGAGACCTGGCACCGGCACCATGGATCGCGTGCGCGCGCGTCAAAGAAGAAGAGTTAGTTTTATTGTTAGATTCTTCTATAGAGTCAGGCGCGCGATTTGCGCCTAATGTCCCGATACTGCGTGCGCCTAATGTCCCGATAGGATTCACAGGGGTTTCCACAGGCACTGTGGATAAGTTTTCGGGTAGAAAACGCAGCAATTCGCGCCCGTCCTCCCATTCGATTTGGAGGCTGTAGCCGGGCAGCGATTGGCGGGCCGCGAGTCGGCGCAGGTCGAGCGCGAAGTCGGACGGCCGCGCCGCGCTGCCGGATTTCCGGTGAAGGTGAGAAACCTCGAACGCCCAGCCCTCGGGCTGGCGTCCGGCGTGCTTGCGGGCGACGCGATACAGCCATCGCTCGATGCCGCCGGTCAGCCGGAAATAGGCTGGGTCGATGGTCAGCACCAGCGAGCGGTCGATGACGCTGTTGTAGAACCATTCCGGCAGGACGAACTCCATGCCCTCGACGCGGCCGGCGCGCGTCGTCATTTCCTCCCATTCGTTGATCCACGAGAATTGCCGCCGCCGCCAATGCTTCCCGTTGCGGATCGTGGTGGCGATGACGGTGGATTGCAGGCGTGTGAGCGCGGCCTTGAGCAACAGATAGTCGCGGTTGCCCGTCGCCCGCCCGATGGCGCGCAGGAGCTGGTAGGGCATGAAGCGGAAGAAGCGCGATGTGGCGAAGCCGTCATTCTCCGCCGCGACGATCTGGCTGGCGGCCCAGATCAGCACATCGGCATCCCAGATCGTCGCCATGCCGTGCTCGGGCATGGCGAACACCTGCACCTCCACATCGGCGGCTTGGTAGAGAATTGGCGTGGTGCGCGGGCGTTTCGCCAGTGAGAAGAACGGCCGTTCCATCAGGTCGCGTTGATCGCGCGGCGCGGCGTCGCCGGTCGCGACCACGAAGGGGTCGAGGCGGCTGCGCTCGCTGGTGTCGGTCGGCTGCGCGGGGCAGTCATCGTCGTCGCACAGCATTCAGCACTCACCCCGCTCTTCGGGGGTGAGTGGGCGCGCGGCGAAGACGGTGCCGGCACTTGTGTCGCTGGTGGATTTGCGCGCGCCGACGGCGCTCCAGGCTTCCAGATCGCGCAGTGTGTAGAGGACGCGACCGCCGATCTTTCGATAGAGCGGGCCGGTTCCGTAGGTGCGGTGTTTTTCGAGGGTGCGGATCGAAATGCCGAGGAAGCGTGCCGCTTCCTGTGTGCGCAGAAGGCGCGGCGGCAGGTCCGCATTGCGGCGGTTTGCCATGGAATACCTCCGGTTCGTCAATGGATGGCGCTGCCGAAGACGGCGGCGCGCTATGGCGAACCATGGCGAGGGACCGGCGCCCTGTAGCGTGCCGCATTTGCGCTCTCGCGCTGGCGGCACCCCCTTCGGGACGGGATCAGGCTGAAAAGACGGAGAGATTCAGCGTGTCAGCGGTGTCGCGCCAATTCGGCGAAGACAATTCCGTGCGGGTCGGTTAAGACTGAACACGGAGCAGACGCGCTGCTCTGGGGCTTAGTAACCCCTGACTAGCGGTTGGTGCCGACCGTGACAGCACCACGATCCTCGAACCTTATGGTCGGGGAGCCTATGGCATATGTCCAGGGCTTCTCGCCTAAAGGTCATAGGGCCGTCTAGTCACGGTTACTAACTCCCCGATCACCAGGTCAGAGGGGCCAATTGCGGGGGCGCACCGCAAGCCACGGCTCTTCCGGGTAGGAGGGGAACGACGATGCGAACGCCCGTCGAACTCGATCCCGATGTGGACGATGAAGCGCCAACGGGAAACGACATAACGCCCTACGACGAACAGCATTTCGTGACTTATCTGCGGCTGCTCGATGCGAAGGCGGAAGGCGCGGACTGGAAGGAAGTGGCCGAGATCGTGTTGCACCGCGATCCGGTCGGCGACGAGTTCAGGACACGTCGATGCTGGCAACGCCATCTCGAACGGGCGCAATGGCTTTCGCGTGAGGGTCACAAGCGGATACTGGAACAGGCTGCGGCCAACAGGGCGTGATGCCAGTGTACGATCAAGGCCCCGAATGCGAACCTTCCGGGCTTTTGGGTTGGCGGTGCATTGCAACAAGTCACCCGCGAACAGTGACTAAGAACGCCCCAACTATGGTAAGGTTCTCTTGATTGAGTTTCTAAGGGGCTAGGTATGGCTGGCGGTGAATGGGCGGTAGTGGCTGGTGCGGCCATAGGTATCTTGGGGACACTGGGAAGCACATGGCTGACTCATCATCTCAACGGTCGAAAGCAATCCCGAATAGATAAAGCTCGAAAGGACTTGCTGAAGAAAACTCTGGCGGAGGCCGAGAAAACCGGATGGATGTCCGTCGAAACCTTGGCGCACATCATCGGCGCGGACCTTGATACCACACGCGCCTTGTTGATCGAAATCGACGCCCGAGGGTCTATGAAGACCGAGAAGGAAATGTGGTCTCTCATTTCTCGGAACCCACTTCCCACCGATTCGAACGCCGGATGAACGAATACTTCCCAATTTTTGCGCCTGTCATCGGCATTGTCGGCGTGGTCGTCGGCGTGCTGCTCAACGAATTCATGCGTCGTCGTAACCGGCGGGAAATCTATGCGCCGAAGATTTTCGAGAAGCGCCTAGCGGCTTATGAAGGACTGATAGAGCAAATTCATCAAGGCAGCAAAGTCGCGAACGAGGTTATCGAAAGAGACGATTTTACGGAGGAACAACGTCACGACGTAATTGGCACCGTCGTTCACGGAATGGCCGAATTCACTGAGAAGAACCGACTTTATCTGAACGAAGACCTCACGGTTCACTGCATGGCTCTTTTCATGGGCGTCGAGGATATTCACGATGCGAGCGAAGAGGACAGGCAGGAGTTGCTTGAGCACTATCGTCAGATGCGGAAAGACGCGCTGCGGATGGCGGCTGAGGACTCTGGCGTCGCCGAAATCAACCGGCTATTCAATGCCATTAACAAGCCCAAAATCGACGGAGCGCTTATCCGCTATTTCCGTGAGGTCAAGCGGGAAGCAACGAGGGGGCGGTCAGGAGCGAATGGCGGCTAGGGGGTCGACTCGGCGTTTGGTCCACGAGTTGTAGGCCAAGTGGTGGTCGCAGTACCGTCGTTTTGAGTCTACGCCTGTCAGAGACCATCGCTGCCGGTCTTGATCGGATAGTGCAGCAGAAGCCGGTAGCCGCCGCGCATCATCCTGATGCCGTGGGCGACGAGGCGACGCGCCTTGTTCTTGCTCGGGTCGCTCTCGAAATCCTCCTTGTTGCCCCGAAAGCCAAGCAGGACTTCGGCGATAGTGCGATAGCTCTCGCCGCGTAGCCGGGCATCAAGCGCGCGCAGAGACAGGATATGCCATTGCCGGAGTTGGGCGGGCATGTTGCGGAAGTCGGGGCCAGGCTTTCGGCCTTTGAGGGATCGCCAGAAACGCCGTGCGGCATGTGCGCGAAGCTCCATGAAGTCGTCCAGAGGCAGTTTGACTGCGTAGAACGCCGCCGCATCCGGCACGGATTCGGACAGCCAGAATTGGTGTTCGAACCCATCTGCCTGCCAGATGCCATGCCAGCCATCGGCGGCCGGGCGCAAATCGAGGCCGCCGAGATGGGCGAGAACGACGGTCGGCTCGCTTGTCGTCTCATCTGGACTGGCCGGTACCAGTTTGATGGCTTGCGGCTGGACCCGCGGTGACCAGAACAGCGGATCGAGATCAGGCGCGGCGTCGGGATCGTGCGGGAAATCGCAAACCCCAGCGTCGGGCGAAGGCTTCCAGCTCGGTCGCATCCGGGCGTTTCGCGCGGACGAGAAGCTGAAAATCCTCTCGGTAATCGTCGTTACGACGGAGATATTCCCAGGCGAATCCGGCGGCAGGAATCTTTTGCGTGTGCCTGTAGGCCGCCGGCGCCCGCCAATTGATCTTCAGCATGGCGCACCCTCTCTTTACTCGCAGGTGCTTGGGCAGGCACCCGGAATAAAGAGTTTCGGTCTCTACCTATGCGGGAAATAGTCTGTATGATCTGAAACGTTGTTCGTATATCCAGAACACTTATAGTTATTTTCTTATTAACAGTGCTTGCATGATTTTGCGAGCCGGGCGCAGCCCGGCGAGCGCGGCCATGTTTTCTGGCATGGCCGCAACGCCGATCCGCGACGCCGGATCGGCGGAAAATTTGGGAGCCCTGAAAGCCTGAAAACCGGGAAGCCGCGCAACCGGGTTTCCGGCTGCGCGGCTCTGCTGGCTATGCGGCCTTCTCCAGCAAGGCCTTGGCCTTCGCCTCCAGTTCAAGGCGGCTGTCTTGATGGGCTTTGCTGCGGGCATGGGCTGTCATGCCTTGCACGAAATCGAAGATGCTTTCGGGCGGGCGGCCTTCCTCCTGCAAGACGGTTTCGATGATCTTGCCGGTCTCGGCCTTGCTGATCCCGCGCTTGCGCAGGAAGGTTTCGCGGTCCTCGTCGGTGCGGGCGACGATCCGCTCCCGCGCCGCCCTGATCCCGGCGACGAAGGGCGCGGGTGAGGAATGGGCGAAGCTGGTCAGCGCCGGGGCCGCTTCGTGGGCGAAGCGCTGCGCGGCAAACTTGCTGTGGCGGATACTGATTTCCTCGAACCCTTCCACGCCCCAAAGGTTGCGGTTCATGCAAACCGCCCGAAGATAGAAAGAGGCGATGCCGAGGGTCTTCGATCCGACTTCGCTGTTCCAGCAATAGAAGCCCCGGAAATAAAGGTCGGGGTCGCCGTTCGGCAGGCGTCCGGCCTCGATGGGGTGCGTATCGTCCACCAGAAACAGGAAAACGTCGCGGTCGCTGGCGTAAAGCGTGGTCGTATCCTTGGTCACGTCCACAATGGGATTGTGCGTCATCGTCGCCCAATCCAGCACGCCGGGCACCTTCCACATGGTATCGCCGACGCCATCGCCCGCGATGTTCATGACGGCGGCGACAAGCTCATGGTCCCAGATACGGCCATAGTCCGGGCCGGTCACGGCGCGAAGCTCAACGCGCCCGTCCTCGGTTTCCAGCGTTTTCACCAATTCACCGCGATGGCTGACAAGGCCATGTTGCAGGTTGATGCCCGCCAGCGGTGCGGGAAGATCGCGCAGGTAGCGAGCGGGTGCGCCGACAAGGTTGCAAAGCTGACCGAAACTCCAATGCGTCGGGGCGACAGGCTGCTCCTGTCCGGGCACGATCAGCGAAAGCCGTTCCGCATCGTCGCGGCTGGCTTCCACGCGCACGGCGCGGATCTCCACGGTGCGGGCCTTGGCTCGATCCGCTCGGGACTTCACGGCGTCATAAAGCTCGGTCAGCGACAGATACCGCTCATCATCCGGGCGCGAAAACCATTCTGATGAGATCCGGCTTATGTTCTGGCCGCGCGAAATGTCCACGCGGAAGCCCTTGGAAATGGGCGGCTGCTGATGGTTCAGGGTCATGGTGT